>NZ_BSSA01000015.1 GCF_030268885.1 Kitasatospora phosalacinea | reverse complement strand
CGCAACCACTGACCAGCACGTACAGCACGGTGTCCACGACCAGCCGACGCGAAAACTTCAACGGTCGGCCCGCCTTGCGCGGATCACGCCGCGGCAACAGCGGCTCGATCACAGCCCACTGACCATCCGTCAGAGACGACTCGTAGGACGGCTTGCACGCGCAGACACACATGGCGGCGATCATCGCGGACATCTCGACCGCGACGACCACCCCCAGCGATCACGCCACGCAGTTGATCAATTACCCCACACTTTCTGAGGGCCGGACGGGCGGGACGAGGGGCACCGGCGCGTGCGCAGCACGGTCCGGGCCCGGACGACGGTGCGCCTCGCGCTGTCGAACGGGCTCCCCTTCCGCACCGCGGTCGACCGGGGCCGGGAGCTCGCCGCGGTCCCGTCGACGGCGGGCGGGCCCCGCGAGCGCGTCCTGACGGCGGCGGCCGTTCCCGACGGGGCCGGGAGGCCCGGCCCTCACCCGCCCCGGCCCTCACCCGCCCCGGCCCTCGCCCGCTCCGGTCGTCACCCGCCCTGGCCGGCGCTCCCCATCGGGCCGATCCTCACCTGGGAGCCGCTGCCGTCCGTGACGGGCAGCGAACCGGCGCCCGGCCAGGCCAGGGTGACGGAGTGGGTCTCGTCCGGCGGGGTCACCACCAGGCCGGTGATCCGGACGCCGGAGCCGCCCGAGGTGTTGGCCGGGTAGCTGATGCCGAAGTAGGTGGACTTGCCGGCCTGCAGGACCGCCGCGACGACCGGCTCGCCGGAGCGCTGGGCGGACAGCGCGCCCGCCGAGGTCTGCAGGTCGACGCCCGCGTACCCGGCGATCGTGCACTCCTTGCCGCTGTGGTTCTTCAGCTGGACCGCGACGGTGCGCTCGGCGTCGCCGGTGACGGTGGCGTCCGCGGCGGTGATGGTCAGGTCGGCGGTGCGGCACTTGGCGGCCTTCCCGGCCCCGGCCCGGGCCCCGCCGGTGGTCCCGGCCGGGGCGGCGGTGCCGGGCGGCGCGGCGACCGGGGCCGCCGTACTCGGGGCGGCGGCGGCGCTCTTCGGGGCGGTGGCCGCGGTGCTCGGGGCGCCCTGGGCGGTGTCCGTGCCGTCGTCCTGGCAGGCGGTGAGCGTGAGGGCGGCCGCGACGGCCAGGGTGGTGAGGGCGAGGGAGCGGGCGCGCACGGGGTTCTCCTCCGGGTGGGACGGCGGTGCCGGTCGCTCGGTGCGAGCGGGTCTACGGAGTGCAGGACCGTCCGCCCGGCCGAACCGTTGCACCGCGCCCCGGCCCAGGACAGTGCTGTGACAGACCGGGCCGCGCACCCCTCCCCCCGCCCGGGCCGCACCCCACCGCCGACCGGCGCGAACGCCGCCGCGCGCCCCGCCGCACCCCGCCGCGCCCCGTCCGCCGTCCGCGCCGCCCGCCGGGACGGACCCGTGACACGGACGCCGTTGACCGCGGCCTCCCCCGTCCTCGTCCCCGCCGCGCCGCCGCCGCACTAGGGTGGGGTCTTCCGTCCGTCCCGCCGCGAGGAGCGCACCCACCGTGTCCGACAGCTTCGCCCACCTGCACGTCCACACCGAGTACTCGATGCTGGACGGCGCCGCGAAGAACGGGAAGCTGTTCGCCGAGGCGGAGAGACAGGGCATGCCCGCCATCGCGATGAGCGACCACGGCAACATGTTCGGCGCGTACGAGTTCTTCCACGCGGCCGCGAAGACCGCGGTGAAGCCGATCATCGGCATCGAGGCGTACGTGGCGCCGGGTTCGCGGTTCGAGAAGAAGCAGGTGTTCTGGTCGCCGGGCGGCCAGCGCCCGACCGGCGCGGACGGCGAGGGCGGCAAGGACGTCTCCGGCGGCGGCCGCTACACCCACATGACGATGTGGGCGCAGAACGCGACCGGGCTGCGCAACCTGTTCAAGCTCTCCTCGCTCGCGTCGATGGAGGGCTACTACATGAAGCCCCGGATGGACCGGGAGCTGATCGCCGCCAACGCGGGCGGCATCATCGCGACCACCGGCTGCCCGTCCGGGGAGGTGCAGACCCGGCTGCGGCTGGGCCAGTACGAGGAGGCGGTGAAGGCGGCCGCCGCGTACCAGGACATCTTCGGGAAGGAGAACTACTTCCTGGAGCTGATGGACCACGGCCTGTCCATCGAGCAGGACGTCCGGGCCGACCTGCTGCGCCTGGCCAAGCAGTTGGGCATCCCGCTGCTGGCCACCAACGACTCGCACTACGTGACGGCCGACCAGGCGGACGCGCACGACAGCCTGCTGTGCGTCGGCGTGGGCAAGAACAAGGACGACCCGAACCGGTTCAAGTTCAACGGCTCGGGCTACTACGTGAAGACCGCGGAGGAGATGCGCGAACTGTTCCGCGAGCTCCCGGAGGCGTGCGACAACACGCTGGCGATCGCCGAGCGGATCGAGTCGTACGAGGAGGTCTTCACCTACGTCGACCGGATGCCGCAGTTCGACGTGCCCGAGGGCGAGACCCAGGCGTCCTTCCTGCGCAAGAAGATCGCCGCGGGCCTGCAGCACCGCTACGGCGACAACCCGAGCCAGGAGGTGCTGGACCGGGTCGAGCTGGAGATGGGCGTGATCACCCCGATGGGGTTCGACGCGTACTTCCTCGTGGTCGCCGACATCTGCCAGTACGGGCGCGACAACGGCATCCCGGTCGGCCCGGGCCGCGGCTCGGCGGCCGGTTCGATGGTCGCCTACCTGACCGGCATCACCCAGCTCGACCCGCTGGAGCACGACCTGCTGTTCGAGCGCTTCCTCAACCCGGAGCGCATCAACCCGCCGGACGTCGACATCGACTTCGACGACCGCCAGCGCGACCAGATGGTGCGCTACGTCACCGAGAAGTACGGCTCCGCGTACACCGCGCAGGTCAACACCTTCGGCACCATCAAGGCCAAGGCGGCCGTGAAGGACGCCAACCGGATCCTCGGCTACCCGTTCTCGATGGGCGACCGGATCACCAAGGCGATGCCGCCGGACGTGATGGGCAAGGGCGTCCCGCTGGCGGACCTCTTCAACGAGAAGCACCCGCGGTACAACGAGGGCACCGAGATCCGCTCGCTGTACGAGAACGAGCCGGACGTCAAGAAGATCATCGACACCGGCCTGGGCATCGAGGGCCTGATCCGCGGCACCGGCGTGCACGCGGCCGCGGTGATCCTCTCCTCGACGCCGCTGCTCGACCTGATCCCGCTGCACATGCGGGACAAGGACGGCACCATCATCACCGGCTTCGACTACCCGTCGTGCGAAGCCATGGGCCTGATCAAGATGGACTTCCTGGGCCTGCGGAACCTGGGCATCATCGACCACTGCATCAAGATCGTGAAGGCCAACCGGGGCGTCGACGTCGACATCGACAGCATCCCGATCGACGACCCCACCACCTACCAGCTGCTCGCCCGCGGCGACACCCTCGGCGTCTTCCAGCTCGACGGCGGCCCGATGCGCGCCCTGCTGCGCCTGATGAAGCCCACCGAGTTCGCCGACATCTCCGCCGTCTCCGCGCTGTACCGGCCCGGCCCGATGGGCATGAACTCGCACACCAACTACGCGCTGCGCAAGAACGGCCAGCAGGAGATCATCCCGATCCACCCCGAGCTGGAGGAGCCCCTCAAGGAGGTCCTCGGCCCCACCTACGGCCTGATCGTCTACCAGGAGCAGGTGCAGCGCGCCGCCCAGGTGCTGGCCGGGTACTCGCTCGGCCAGGCCGACCTGCTGCGCCGCGCGATGGGCAAGAAGAAGAAGGAGGTGCTGGAGAAGGAGTTCGTGCCCTTCCACGCGGGCTGCAAGGAGCGCGGCTACTCGGACGAGGCGATCCAGGCCGTCTGGGACGTGCTGGTGCCGTTCGCCGGGTACGCCTTCAACAAGTCGCACTCGGCCGCGTACGGCCTGGTCTCGTACCAGACCGCCTACCTGAAGGCGAACTACCCCGCCGAGTACATGGCCGCCCTGCTCACCTCGGTCGCCGACGACAAGGACAAGATGGCCGTCTACCTGGCCGAGTGCCGGGCGATGGGCATCCGGATCCTCTCGCCGGACGTCAACGAGTCCGTGGTCGACTTCACCGCCGTCGGCAGCGACGTCCGCTTCGGCCTCAAGGCGGTGCGCAACGTCGGCGTCCCGGTGATCGAGTCGCTGGTCGCCACCCGGGAGGCGAAGGGCAAGTACACCTCCTTCGCCGACTTCCTGGACAAGGTCGAGCTGGTGGTCTGCAACAAGCGCACCGTCGACTCGCTGGTCAAGGCCGGCGCCTTCGACTCGCTCGGCCACACCCGGCTGTCGCTCAGCACCGTCCACGAGAGCGCGATCGACGCCGTCACCGGCGTCAAGAAGCAGCAGGCGATCGGGCAGGACGACCTGTTCGCGATGCTCGGCGGCGACGACACCCCCGCCATCGGCCTGGACTTCCAGCTCACCGACCGCGAGTGGCCGCGCAAGCAACTCCTCGGCCTGGAACGGGAGATGCTCGGCCTGTACGTCTCCAGCCACCCGCTGGACGGCGCCGAGCACATCCTCTCCAAGAACCGCGACGTCTCCCTCGTCGACCTGCTGAACTCCGGCCGCACCGAGGGCGAGGTCCGGCTCTCCGGCCTGATCACCGGCGTCGACCGGCGCATCAACAAGGCCGGCAACGCCTGGGCGATCATCACCCTGTCCGACCGCGACGGCTCCATCGAGGTGCTGTTCTTCCCCGCGGCCTACCAGCTGATGTCCGCCCAGATGGTCGAGGACAACGTGATCTCCGTCCGCGGCCGGCTCAACGAGCGCGACGGCTCGCTGAGCATCTTCGGCCAGGAGATCACCACCCTGGACATGTCCTCCGCCGAACTCGGCACCAAGCCCCCCGTCCAGATCACCGCCCCCGTCGGCCGCCTCACCCCCGACGTCGTCGCCGAACTCAGGACCACCCTGCTCGCCCACCCCGGCGACGTCCCCATCCGCCTGCTCACCACCGGCTGGGACAAGAACACCCTCTACGAGCTCGGCTTCACCGTGAACCCCGACAACGGCCTGGCCTCCGACATCAAGACCTTCCTCGGCCCGCACTGCTGGCAGGGCACCGTGTAGTCCTCCCCCAGGAGCGGTTGGACGACCGGGCTGAGCGGTGCAGCGGATGGCAGCCCGGTGGCGACGGCAGGGGACGAGAGTGAACGGTGCGGTGCCTCCAGGCCTTTCGGAGGCACCGCACCGTGCGCATCACCGGTGCACTTCGTTCACTTCGCTCGGCGCTTCGAGGGGAACGTGCGGGCGTAGTAACTGGCCCTGTCCTCATTGAGGTCAACGACCTCCAGGATGTCGGCCGCCAGTTCACGGTTCCGGCCGAACCCTTCTGCGGCCACCAGCCAGATCCCCTCCCGCGCCCGCAGTCGGCACTCGTCGCCCAAGCGGCTCCTCCCGTGCAGAACCTCGGAGTGGTGGGATTCACCGCAGGACAGCACCCAGAGCGTCTGCAGCAATTGCGACCGCGCGTAGTCCGACAGTTCTCCGCAGAGTGCCGCCAGGATCACACCGACCGCGGGGACGGACGCCTCGAAGAGGTTCCCCTCGACCTCGAGGTGACCCTCCAGGAAGATGCCGACGGCGTCCTGGGCCTTCTCGGCTTCGAGGACGGTGCGGAAGATGTCCGGCACGTGTTGCGCAGTTCCCCGGCAACCGCACCGCAGCGCACCCCACTCGTGCCTGTCCAGCTCCGCACGGACGAGCCTGCTCACGGCCAAGGCGAATCACTCCTATTCGAGTGCAAGTAGGGCTCCTTCAACAAAATCTCCCCTTCGAACATCCCCTGGCACACCAGGCAGACCTCCATGTCCTGCCACTGCGCTCCGACGGCGTCATCGAAGTTCTGCCGTTTCAGGGCCCTGGTGAACAGGACCTGGTCCCGGGTCCAGCCGGTGCCGACCAGGATATTCGGCTCGGCGCAGTTCCCCTGCCCGAGCAGGTGACCGCGACCTCTCCGGTCAGCTTGTTGACGGCGCCCACCCAGGTCTTGGACTTGGCCTCGCCCGTGGCCTTGGACGCCGTCACGGCCGGGACCGGCAGCGGGGCGACCTCCGTCGGCGGCACCCCGACCCTGTGGGTGCGCAACGACATCACCGGAGCGATCGGCTCCTTCCGGCTCACCTTCGACGCCAACTGCACCCCCACCGCCAACCTCGTCGCCCCGACCCGGGCCGCGCTGGTCTCCGGCGTCCTGGGCGCCGACGGCAGGAACATGTGCCTGGACATCAGCAACGCCGGCACCGCCGACGGCACCAAGGCCCAGATGTGGACCTGCAACGGCAACGGCACCCTCGTCCAACTGTGGACCTGCAACAACAGCGTCGCCCAGAAGTGGGTGCCCGGCCCGTTCGCCGGCTCGCTGCTCAACCCCAACTCCGGTCGCTGCCTGGCCGATCCGGCGGCCTCGAACAGCAAACGGCACCTGGCGGTTCGCCATGGCCGCCGGCGACACCACCGGCTGGCCGTACGACACCACCAGCAACGCCAACAGCACAGCAGCCGTGCAGATGGGCGTCTGGACCCACCTGACCGCCGTGTACGACGCCGACAGCAACCAGATCAGCCTCTACGTGAACGGAGCACTGGCCGGGACCGGCACCCACCAGCCCGGTCCGGCCTTCAACGGCAAGCTGGCCGTCGGACGCTGGCAGAACAACGGAGCGAACGCCAACTTCTTCAACGGCAGCATCAGCGACGTCCGCACCTACGGCACCGCCCTGTCCGCGGGCTCCGTCGCGCTCCTGCCCAACGGCGCACCCGCCGCCCCCCTCCAGCTCAGCTGACCCGTCCCCACCATCGGGCCCGGCTCCTGCGACGGTCGTCGCGGGGGCCGGGCCCTCGTCGTGCCGGTCGGGCGCTACTCGGTGCGCAGCGCGACCGCGGTGCGGGTCCTGGCGGCCCAGCCCGCCGGGACCATCGCGCCCAGCACCGCGATCACCACGCCGCCCAGGCCCAGCAGGGCCAGCGGCAGCGCGTGGTAGACGTCCACGACCGTGTCCGGCAGCCGGATGCCCGCGCTGTCGCCCATCGCGGGGACGACGATCCGCTGCAGCAGCACGCCGAGCGGGACGCCGACCACGCCGCCGACCAGGCCGATCACCACCACCGAGGAGACCACCATGGAGACGGTCTGGCGGGGCGTCATGCCGAGCGCCTTGACCACGCCGAGGTCGCGGATCCGCTCCCGGGTGTCCAGGACGACGGTGTTGAGGACGCCCAGGCCCGCGACCACCACCAGCATCAGGGTGAGCAGGCCGGTGAGCGCGTCCAGCAGGATGACCAGCTGGCTGGCGCTGCTGTCGTCGCCCGCGTGGGCGACCGCGCCGGTGGACTGCAGGGCGGCGTTGAGGCCGTCGGTGTAGGAGTGGGTCTCGGTGCCGGGCTTGAGCTTGATGTGGAAGTAGGCGGCGTGCAGGCCGGGTTCGGCTGCGGTGAGCGTCCCGGCGTCGGTGAACAGCTGCATGTCCTGGCTGTCGGCGACGAACGCCTCGCCGGTGATCTTCACCGGCAGGGTGGTGCCGTGGTCGGTGATCATCACGGTGTCGCCGACCTTGGCGCCGGTGGCGGTCAGGAAGGGCGTCGGGGCGACGGCCTCGCCGGGGCCGTGGAACCAGTTGCCCGCGACCAGCTGGCGGGCGGCCCAGGAGGAGTCGCCGAGGTAGGCGGTGACCGTGACGGTGCTGGTCGAGCCGGCCGCGGTGATCTCGGTCTGCGCGGCGCCGTAGTACTGCTGGGTGCCGGACTGCTGCTCGATCGCCTCGGCCATCGCGGCGGTGTCCGGGTTCGGGTTGCTGCTGGCGGGGGCGCCCGGCATCGGCGGCGGGACGGCCAGCACCGTCACGTCGGCGACGCTCTGCTTGGAGTCCTGGATCCGCTGCAGCGAGGTGGCCAGGCCGAAGGCGAAGGTGACGGCGGTGGCGCCGAACAGGATGGCGACGACCATGGCGAAGGCCCGGGACGGGCGGGCGAACGGCCGCGCCAGGCCCATCGTCACGGCCCGGGGCAGCGGCAGCGCCCGGGCGATCCGGGCGGCCCGCTGGCCGCGACCGAAGCGCGGGGTGTGGCCGACGGCGAGCGCGTCGACGGTCCGCAGGCGGCCGGCGCGCAGCGCGGAGACCAGGGCGGTCAGCGCGACCAGCGCGAGGGTGCCGAGGATCACCGCCACGTCGACCCAGGGCGCCACCGTCAGCGAGTCGGTGCTGTAGACCTGCTCGGTGGCGGAGAGCACCGCCCCGGCCGCCAGGTTCCCGGCCACCGCGCCGACCACGGTGCCGACCGCGGCGGGGATCAGCGCCTGGCCCATGTAGGTGCGCACCACCTGGCCGGGGGTGAAGCCGACGGCCTTCAGGATGCCGATCCGGCGGGTGCCGGAGCCGACCGCGCCCGCCACCACGTTGCCCACGATCAGCACCGACATGGCGATGCCGAGCAGACCGAAGGCGGTCAGGAAGGGGATGAAGATGCCGGTGCTCTTGCTGTTGCCGTTCTTGACGTTCAGCCAGCTGGTGGCGCCGGTCAGCGCCCCGTCCGGCACCTGTCCGGCGACGGCGGCGCGGTCGGCGGCGAGCTGCGCGTCGGTGGCCGCCGCGGAGAAGCGGTAGAGCATCTGGAAGCCCGCGCTGGTGCCCTTCGCGTCCAGGCCGTCGACCTGGCCGGGAGCGATCCAGCCGTCCGCGGTGCGGCTGACCGAGCGGGCGATGCCGACGATCTCCAGCTCGGTGCTGCCGCCGGTCGCCGACGGGAAGTCGATCTTCCCGCCGACCGACAGCTGCGGGCCCGAGTAGTCCGCCGAGACGACGATCTGGCCGGGGCCGGAGACCCAGTGGCCCTGGGTCAGGCTGACCTGGTCGACCTGGCCGCCCTGGGCGTCCCGGCCGACCAGCGCCATCGGCGGCAGCGACATGCCGGCCGGCAGGTCGAGCCCGGGGATGCCGCTCGGGTTGGTGGAGACCGTCCGGAACGGCCCGGCCGCGGCGGTCACGCCCGCGGCGTGGGCGGTCGCCCCGACCTGCGCGGCGTCGGCCTTCGCGGCGTCGAACTGCGCGGTCAGGTGCGGGCCGTGCTGCCGGGCGAAGGCGTGGTCGAACGGCGCGTCGGAGGCCACCAGCAGCGAGCCGCCGAGCACCGAGGCGGTCACCGCCATCATCGCGGCCAGGCCGGTGACGACGGTCTGCACGCGGCGGCGGCGCACCCCCGCGCGCATCACGGTGCCGAGAGCGCTCACCGGGTCACCGCCGTCGTGGGGGCGGCCGGGGAGGAGGTGGTCGGGAGGGCGTCGCCGCGGCGGGTGTCGGAGGCGATCCGGCCGTCCACGATCCGCACCGTCCGGGTCGCGCAGGTCTCGGCCAGCGTCAGGTCGTGGGTGACGATGACCAGGGTCTGCCCGTCCGCGTGCAGTTCCCGCAGCAGCGCCTTGACCTCCTCGCCGGAGGCGGAGTCCAGCGCGCCGGTCGGCTCGTCGGCCAGCAGCAGCGCGGGGCGGTTCATCAGCGCCCGGGCCACCGCGACGCGCTGGCGCTCGCCGCCGGACAGCCGGCCCGGGTAGGCCTTCTCGTGCTTGGCGATGCCCAGCGTGTCCAGCAGCTCGAGCGCCCGCCGCCGGGCCTCGCCGCGCCGGGTGCCCGTCATCTCGGCGGGCAGCACGACGTTGTCGAGCACCGTCAGGTCGTCCAGGAGGTGGAAGAACTGGAAGATCATGCCGATGTTGGTGCGCCGGTAGCGCGCCGCCCCGGCCTCGTTCAGGGTGTCCACCCGGACCCCGGCGACCGTGACGGTGCCCGAGTCGGGCCGGTCCAGCCCGGCGATCATGTTCAGCATGGTCGACTTCCCACTGCCCGAGGGCCCGAGGATCGCCAGTGCCTCCCCCTTGTCCACGCTCAGGGAGACGTCGCGCAGTGCGGCCGGACCGTCCACGAATTTCCGCGTCACACCGCTGATCTCGATCACGGGTTCGGTCGTCATCTGTCTCTCCTCGCAGTCCTTTCCGACGTCCACCACGCTAGGGTCGGGTGGCGGTCGGCCACGTCGGCCGCGGGAGGCAGGTGCGGTACGGCGTACGGACGACGGCCGCCGCCGTCATCCTCAAGACGTAGTCGGGAGATGTACAGGTTGAGCAGCACGGACGGCCCCCGGCCCGGCCCGCTCCCCCGGCGCAGACAGCTGCTGGACGCCGTGCTCGCGGCCGCGTTCGTCCTGGCCGAGCTCCGCTACGCGCTCGACCCGCCCAACGCCCCGTCCGCCCCGGTCGCCACGGCGGTGGCGGCGGTCTGCGCGGCCCTGCCGCTGATCTGGCGGCGGCGGGCCCCGCTGGGCGCGCTGGCCGCCCACCTGGCGTGCTGCGTCGCCCTGTTGGCACTGGGGGCGTTCCCGGACGTGCTGTTCGTGACCTCCCTGGTCACCGTGGTCACGCTGTACAGCGCCCTGGCGTACAGCCCGTACCCGCGGGGCGTGCTGGCCGCCGTGCCGGTCGCCTGCGCGGTCCTCGTCGCCCTGTTCGACCGGGCGAAGCTGCCGCACTTCCCGAACTGGCTGATGGGCGTCCTGCTGCTCTTCCCGGTCGCGGCCGCGGCCTGGGGCCACCGCCTGTGGGCGGCCCGCACCGAGCAGGGCGAGGCCCGGCTGCGGGCCCTGGAACTCGACCGGATCGAGGCGCTGCGGCAGGCCGTGGAGCACGAACGCGCCCGGATCGCGCGCGAGTTGCACGACGTGGTGACGCACAATGTCAGCGTGATGGTGATCCAGGCCGGTGCCGCCCGGGTCGTCCTGGACCGGGACCGGGCCGCCGCGAAGGAGGCGCTGGTCGCCATCGAGGCGGGCGGCCGGGCCGCGATGACCGACCTGCGCAACGTGATGGGCCTGCTGACCATGGACAGCCCCGACGAGGACCCGGCCGGCCGGGCCGGGCTCGCCCCGCAGCCCGGCCTGGACGGGCTGGCCGCCCTGGTCGACCGGATGCGGCTGGGCGGCGTCGAGGTCGACCTGCACGTCACCGGCGAACGCCAACCCCTGCCCCCCGGAGTCGAGTTGACGGCGTACCGGCTGGTCCAGGAGGCACTGACCAACATGCTCAAGCACGCCGTCGGCGCCCGCGCCGAGATCCGCGTCGACTACGGCCCGCAGGAGCTGCTGGTCGACGTCGCCCACACCGAGGGCCGCCCCGGCCGGGCCGCGTCCACCGGCAGCGGCCGGGGCCTGGTCGGCCTGCGCGAGCGGGTCGCGGTCCACGGCGGCACCTTCCGCGCCGGGCCCAGGCCCACCGGCGGCTACCGCGTCAAGGCAACGATCCCCCTGAACAGTCTGGAGAGCCCGTGAACACCCCCCTGCGCGTCGTGATCGCCGATGACCAGGCGCTCGTGCGCGCCGGGTTCCGGATGATCCTGAGCGCCGACGGCATCGAGGTCGCCGCCGAGGCCGACACCGGCACCGCCGCCGTCCAGGCCGTCCGCCGCACCCTGCCGGACGTCGTCCTGATGGACATCCGGATGCCCGAGATGGACGGCCTGGAGGCCACCCGCCGGATCCTCGCCGCGGGCGGCGAGCACCTCCCCCGCATCATCATCCTCACCACCTTCGACCTCGACCAGTACGTCTACGCCGCCCTCGGCGCCGGGGCCAGCGGCTTCCTGCTCAAGGACGTCACCCCCGAGCACCTGGTCTCCGCCGTCCGCACCGTGCAGTCCGGCGACGCCCTCCTGGCCCCCACGATCACCCGCCGCCTGGTCTCCCGCTTCGCCCGCCGCGAGGATCCCGCCCGCACCACCGCCCCCGAATGGGCCGCCCGGCACGGCGCCCTCGGCACCCTCACCGCCCGCGAACAGGAGGTCCTCGAACTGATGGCCCGCGGCATGAGCAACGCCGAACTCGCCGCCCACCTCACCCTCTCCGAGGCCACCGTGAAGACCCACGTCGCCCGCATCCTCGCCAAGCTCTCCCTGCGCGACCGCGTCCAGGCCGTCGTCCTCGCCTACGAGACCGGCCTGGTCTCCCCCGGCCACGCCGTGGAGGAGCCCCGCTGACCGCACGGCCGACGCCCCGTCAGGGGGCGATCCGGCCGTTCCCGTCCCGTACGGGCTCCCGCCCGGCCCCGACCTGCCGCCGGGTGGGAGTCTCCCCACGCCGCCGCCCCCGCATGCGGGGGCGGTCGCCCGTCAGGCGGTCGTCGGGCCGTGCACGTGGACGGCGTGGCCGTAGGAGCCCTCGGGCCGGGCGGCCAGGAGCGGCGGGAGGCGGCGCGTCACCGCGGCGACCGCTTCGGAGCGGGTGGTGGCGTCGTGCGCCTCCTTGTCGGTCCACAGCTGGGTCAGCCAGACGGTGTCCGGGTCCTCGGGGGCGGTGTTGATCGTGTAGGTCAGCAGCCCGCCGTCACTGCTGGCCCGGAACCCTTCGTGGAGCAGGGCGATCAGCTCCTCGCGCCGCCCGGGCAGGGCGGTCATCCGCCCGTAGACGCTGAACATGGTCGCGCTGGACATGCGTCCACCCCTTCGCCGGTTCCGTCCGCACCCAAGCTACCCTCCGCAGGCCCAACCGGCCCGACGGGTCGGCGATTTCGCGTCCTGGGCCGGTGGCTACCGGGTGACTGCCGGACGACTGCCGGGTGGCTACCGGGGGTCCGCGTCCGGCTGCTCGCGGACCGGCCGCTCGCGGACCGGGAGGCCGTGGGCGGCGGCCAGGCGGTCGAACGCCGCGGTGAGGGCGGCCCGTTGGGCGGGGGTGAGGCCCTCGGTGAGCTCCGCGTCGAGGGCGAGCGCCCGGGCGGTGCACCGGGCGAGGAGGTCGCGGCCGCGGTCGGTGAGGCTCAGGACCTGGCGGCGGCGGTCGGCCGGGTCGCGCAGCCGCTCGATCGCGCCCGCGGCCTCCAGGTGGTCGGCGAGGGAGACCACCAGGCTGGGCGCCACCCGCATCAGCTTGGCGATCTCCAACTGCGAGGCGCCCGGCGCCGTGTCGAGGGCGCCCAGCAGGCCGACGTGCTTGAGCTTGAGGCCGTGCTCGGCCAGCGCCTGCGCGTACCGGTCGGCGATCAGCGCACCCAGGACGCCGAACCGGAAGCTGAGCGTCTCGACCCACTTGACGTCGTTCACGAGGAGCATGCTACCTTCGCCAAACCGTTCTGGCCATGAATGATTTGGAGTGATAACCGTGCTCGATCCCCGCACCGTCCAACTCGTCTTCGCCGACCTGCAGGACAGCATCGTGGCGCTGAGCCGCACCAACGCCCCGGACACCGTCCGGCGCTCCGCCGGGGTGCTCGGCCGGATCGCCCGGGCGCTGGACCTCCCGTTCACCGTGTCGGTCGCCCCCCGGCCCGGCGGACCCGGCGTCATCGCCGAACTCCCCGACGCGACGCCGTTCGTGCGCAGCGGCCCGTGCTGCTGGGACGACCCGGCCTGGCGTCGCCAGGTCGCCGCCCACGGCCGCACCACCCTGGCCCTGTGCGGCGTGGCCTCGGAGATCGTGGTCCTGCACACCGCGCTGGACGCCCTGGCCGACGGCTACCGGGTGATCGTCCTGGTCGACGCGGGCGGCGGCCTGTCGCAGCGCACGGAGGACGCGGCCTTCGAACAGATCCGGGCGGCGGGCGGCACCGTGACCTCGGTGGCGAGCTTCGCCACCGACATGGTGCGCGACTTCACCGACCCGACCGGCCGCGAGGTCATCACCGCGCTGCACGGCCTGACGGCCTGAACGCCCCCGGCGGGCAAGGCCGGTGGGATCCGCCGAGGCCCGCCGGTTCCTTACCGGTCGGTGACGCCGCCGAGCGGCTGCACCGCTTCCGGGCCGGGCGTGGGTAGCGTCGGCCGGCATGAGGATCCTGGTGACGGGCGGGGCCGGTTTCATCGGCTCCGCGGTGGTGGGAGAGCTGCTCGCGGGCGGCCACGAGGTGCGGGTGCTGGACGCGCTGCTCCCGGCGGTGCACCCGTCGGGGCTGCCGTCGGCGGTCCCGGCGGGCGCGGAGTTCCGGCACGCCGACGTGCGGGACGCGACCGCGGTGGAGGACGCCCTGGACGGGGTGACGGCGGTCTGCCACCAGGCGGCGATGGTCGGCCTGGGCGTGGACCTGGACGACGCCCCCGCGTACGCCGGGTGCAACGACCTGGGCACGGCGGTGCTGCTGTCGGCGATGGCCCGGCGCGGGGTGCGGCAGCTGGTGCTGGCCGGGTCGATGGTGGTCTACGGCGAGGGCGCCTACCGCTGCGGGACGCACGGCCCGGTGTCCCCCGGCCCGCGCCGGGCCGCGGACCTGGACGCGGGCCGCTTCGAGCCGCCCTGCCCGCGGTGCGGCGAACCCCTGCTGCCCGGACTGGTCGCGGAGGACGCCCCGGCCGACCCGCGCAACGTGTACGCGGCCACCAAGCTCGCCCAGGAACACCTCGCCTCCGCCTGGGCCCGGGCCTGCGGGGGCCGGGTCCTGACGCTCCGTTACCACAACGTGTACGGCCCGGGCATGCCCCGGGACACCCCGTACGCCGGGGTGGCCGCGCTGTTCCGCTCGGCCCTGGCCCGCGGCGAGGCCCCGCGGGTCTTCGAGGACGGCGGCCAGCGCCGCGACTTCGTGCACGTCACGGACGTGGCCACCGCCAACGCGGCGGCCCTGGCGGCCCTCCCCGACCACCCGGCGGGCAGCGCCCGGGCGTACAACGTGGGCAGCGGGGAGGTCCGCACGGTGGGCGACCTGGCCCGGGCGCTGGCGGCGGCGCACGGCGGCCCGGCCCCGGTCGTGACGGGCGAGTACCGGCTCGGCGACGTCCGCCACGTGACCGCCGATTCGAGCCGGCTGCGCGCGGAACTGGGCTGGCGCCCCCGGGTCGAATTCGCCGCCGGAACGGCCGAGTTCGCCCTCGCCCCGCAACGCACCTGACGGCCCCGACCGGAGCTGCCGACGACGGGGCGACGCACCGACCGGGCCGATCCGCGGACACCGGGCACGGCCCCGACGGCACCGGGAGGACCGTCCGCACCGGACGCCCGCCCCGCCGCCCGGACAGCACCGCCGACCCCGGCCGGTGGCACCCACCATCCGCCCCGCCGCCCGGTGCCCGGCGCCGCGTCGGCCCCGGCAGGCCGACCGCACCGGAGGGCCGTCGGCCGGGCGTCGCGGTGCCGTCGTCCCGGGTCGGTGGCCCCGGCCGGTTCCGTTCTTCTCCGCCCCGCCGCCCGGTGGTGCGCGTCGTCAGGCTCGGCGGGCCGTCGGGAGGGTGATCTCGAAGCAGCAGCCGCCGTCGACGTTGCGGACCCGGGCCCGGCCGGCGTGGGCCTCGACGATGCCGCGGACGATGGCGAGGCCGAGGCCGGCGCCGCTGTCGGCCGTGGCGGGGGCGCCGGGATCGGTGGGGCCGGGGTCGGTGGGGCCGGTCGGACGGGGGGTGCGGGCGGGGGTGCCGCGCCAGCCGGTCTCGAAGACCCGGGGGAGGTCGGGTTCGGGGATGCCGCCGCAGCCGTCGGTGACGGCGAGCACGACGGCGCCGTCCTCCCGGTGGGTGGAGACGGCGACCACGCCGTCCGGCGGGGTGGCGCGGATCGCGTTGACCAGCAGGTTGCCGATCACCCGGGTGATCTCCCGGGGGTCGGCCTCGACCGGCGCGGGCTCGACGCGGCGGCCCTCCAGGCGTACGCCGCGCTGCCGCGCCAGCGGGTGGGCCCCGGCGAGCGCGTCGTCGACCAGGTCGTGCAGGGAGACCCGGGAGAGGCTGAGCGAGAGCGCACCCGCCTGGATCCGGGAGAGTTCGAACAGGTCGTCGACCATGCCGGTGAGCCGTTCCACCTCGGTGCGGATCCGGGCGAGGTAGCGCTCGGGCTGCTCGGCGACGCCGTCCTCCAGCGCCTCGGCCATCGCGCGCAGTCCGGCCAGCGGGGTGCGCAGGTCGTGCGAGATCCAGGCGATGAGTTCGCGCCGAGAGGCGTCCAGTGCCCGCTCGCGGTCCCGGGACTCGGCCAACCGGGCACTGGTGGCGGCGAGTTCGGCGCTGACCGCGGCCAGTTCCCGGCCGAGCGGCCGGTCCGGCGGGGTGAACCCGGCGTCGCCGCCGACGGTGCGGGCGGCCACCGCCAGGGCCCGGCCGCCCGCGGTGACCTGGCGGCCCAGCAGCGCGGCGGTGAGCAGCGCGACCACCGAGGCCATCGCCAGGACGGTGACGACCACGCCGAGGTCGTGCGGGGAGAGGAACATCGCCCGGGCCACCGCGAACGTCCCGGAGGTGACGGCGAGGACGCTGACCACGGCGACGGCGAACAGGGTGAGCGCCAGCGAGCGGCGGCGCAGCAGCCGCAGCGCGGCCAGGCCGAGCAGTCCGGCGGCGGCGGCGCCGAGTGCGGCGAACAGGGCGATCAGCAGCAGGTCCTTCACCGCGCACCGTCCCGTCCGGCGTCGTCCCGTCCCGCACCGCCCGACGCCTGGCCTGCCTGGCCTGCCTGGCCCGCCGGGCCCGCCGGGTCGTAGCGGTAGCCGACGCCCCAGACGGTGCTGATCAGTTCGGGCGCGCCGGGGTCGTCCTCGATCTTCTCGCGCAGGCGGCGGACGTGGACGGTGACGGTCGACAGGTCGCCGAAGTCCCAGCCCCACACCCGCTGCATCAGCTCCTGCCGGGAGAACACCGTCCCGGGGTGCCGGAGCAGGAACGCGAGCAGGTCGAACTCCCGGCTGGTGAGCGGGAGTTCGCGACCGGCCCGGTGGGCGCGGCGGGCCCGCGGGTCGAGCGCCAGGTCGCCGGAGCGCAGCGGTTGCGCCGGGGCGGCGGAGGTGGCGGCCGAGGCGGCGGTGCGGGCGCGGCGCAGGATCGACTGGACGCGCAGCACGAGTTCGCGCGGGCTGAACGGCTTGGTGACGTAGTCGTCCGCGCCGAGTTCGAGGCCGAGGACGCGGTCGGCCTCGTCGCCCCTGGCGGTGAGCAGCACCACCGGCAGGTCCGCGCGGTCGGGGCGGGCGCGCAGGCGGCGCAGCACTTCGAGGCCGTCGAGGCCGGGCAGCATCAGGTCGAGGACGAGCAGGTCGGGACGGTGGCGTTCGGCCAGGGCGAGTCCGCGCGGCCCGTCCTCGGCGCGTTCGACCAGGTGGCCGGCCCGGGTGAGGTAGCCGGCCACGACCTCGCCGACGGTCGGGTCGTCGTCGACGACCAGGATGCGCGCGGGTTCCGGCGGCTCGGCGGGGGCGGGGCTGCGGTTCACCCGCCCGAGGATACGAGCGCGGGGCCGCCCGCGGGGCCGCACCGGACCGGCGTCCGGGTTCCGTTCGGGTTCCGTAAGGTCCGCCGTCCGGGCGGCTGCGCCGTACGACTTCCGTAAGGGCGCGGCTCGGTCGCGGCGGGGGCGGGCGTGGTTAGCGTGGCGGTCGTGACTCCTCCTCTTCTCCCGTCCTCGGTGGACGTGGTGCTGCCCTGCCTGGACGAGGCGCGGGCGCTGCCCTGGGTGCTGGGCCGGGTGCCGGCCGGCTGGCGGGCGATCGTGGTCGACAACGGTTCGCGGGACGGTTCGGCGCGGATCGCGGCCGACCTGGGCGCGACGGTGGTGGCGGAGCCGCGCCGCGGGTTCGGCGCGGCCTGCCACGCCGGGCTGCTGGCGGCCGACGCCGAGTTCGTGTGCTTCCTGGACTGCGACGGGTCGCTGGACCCGGCGCAACTGCCGCGGGTGGTCGGTCCGGTGGCGGCGGGGACGGCCGACCTGGTGCTGGGGCGGCGGCGGCCGACCTCGTTCGGGGCCTGGCCGCCGCACGCCCGGCTGGCGAACCTGGTGCTGGCCCGGCGGCTGCGCGCGGTGACGGGCGCCGACCTGCACGACCTGGGGCCGATGCGGGCGGCGCGCCGGGAGCGGCTGCTGGCCCTCGGGCTGGGCGACCGGCGCTCGGGCTACCCGCTGGAGGCGGTGCTCTCGGCGTCGGCGGCGGGGATGCGGATCGCCGAGGTGCCGGTCGACTACCGGCCGCGGGCGGGCCGTTCGAAGGTGACCGGGACGGTGCGCGGCACCCGGCAGGCGGTGCGCGACATGCGCGCGGTGCTCGCGGCCCCGCCGCCGACCCTGCTGCTGATCACCAAGGCCCCGGCGCCCGGGCGGTCGAAGACCCGGCTGACCCCGGCGTTCACCCCCGAGCAGGCCGCCGACCTGGCCGAGGCCGCCCTGGCCGACACGCTGGCCGCGCTCGCCCTCGTCCCGGCCGGTCGGCGCCTGCTGGTGCTGGACGGCGCCCCGGGCCGTTGGCTGCCGCCGGGCTGGGAGGTGGTGCCGCAGTGCGGGGGCGGCCTGGACCGCCGGATCGCCGCCGCGTTCGCGCACGCCGCCCGGCTCGCCCCGGACGCCCCCGCGCTGCTGGTCGGCTCGGACACCCCGCAGCTCGACCCGGCCGCCCTCGCCGCGCCGCTGTCCGCGGCCGGGCGCCCGGGTGCCGACGCCTGGTTCGGCCCGGCCGAGGACGGCGGTTTCTGGGCCCTGGGCCTGGCCCGCCCGGACGGGGGCCTCGCCGCCCGGCTGCTGCACGACGTGCCGATGTCGACCGCCGAGACCGGCCGCCGCGTCCGGGAGCGGCTGGCCGCGCACGGCCTGGTGGTCCGCGAACTGCCGACGCTGCTGGACGTGGACGGCCCGGACGACGCCGCCCGGGTCGCCGCGCTGGCGCCCGGCACGCTCTTCGCCGCCCGGCACGGACGGCTGCGCACCGCGCAGCCCGCGGCCGAGTGAACGCCCTCCGCACGGAGCCCTCCGCCCCTCGGGCCACCGAGCCCTGGGTGGACGACCCGTTCGGACGGGCGGTGCGGGCCGGGCGGGGGCCGCTGTGGCTGCGGCGGCCGGACGGTTCGCGGCTGGTGCTGGAGGTGGAGCGCTGGTGCGCCCCGGCCGCCGGGGCGGACCACGGGCTGGTGCTGCGCTGCCTGGGCCTGTCCGCACCGGTGCTGGACCTGGGGTGCGGCCCCGGGCGGCTGGTGGCGGCGCTGCTGGGGGCGGGCGTGCCCGCGCTCGGGGTGGACGTCTGCGCGGCGTCGGTGGAGCACACCGCCCACCTGGGTGGTCTCGTGCTGCGCCGCTCGGTGTTCGACCGGCTGCCCGCCGAGGGCCGCTGGGGCGGGGTGCTGCTGGCCGACGGCAACCTCGGCATCGGCGGCGACCCGGCCGCCCTGCTGGCCCGGGCGGGTGCGCTGCTGGCCCCGGGCGGCCTGCTGCTGGTGGAGACCGCGGTGCCGGAGGTGGACGAGGTGGCGGACGTCCGGGTGGAGGGCCCGGACGGCGCCGGGCCGCCGTTCCGCTGGGCGCGCTGCGGGCCCGCCGCGACGCTGCGGCACGCCCGGGCCGTCGGCCTGGAGCAGGCCGAGCGCTGGGTCTCGCACGGCCGCTCGTTCCTGGCGCTGGAACGAACCTGACGGCGGGCCGGTCCCGTTCCTGACGGGGGGCGGCCCGCTTCCTGGTGGCGGGCCGGTCACCTCCCCGGTGTCAGGTCGGCCCCGTCCCGGACGGCGGGCCGGTCCTGCTCCGCCCACTGCGGGTGCTCGCGTTCGGCCCAGGCGCGGTCGACGGTGCCGGTGCGCATGCCGCGCCGGGCCTCCGGGTCCAGGTACGCCATCCGCAGGTGGCCGAGCACCACCGCGGCGACCGCGAACGCGAACCAGTCGTGCACGAAGGTCGCGCCGGTGCGCCACACCGCGGGCGCCAGGCCGGTGCACCACATCAGCAGGCCGGTGCCGAGCATCACCAGCATGGTGCCGAGCGTCCACTGCGCGTACAGCTTCTGCCCGGCGTTGAACTTCCCGGCCGGGCGCGGCCCGGCCCGGCGGCGGCGCACGGTGCGCAGCCAGGTGCGGTCGGCGGCGGTGAACCGGCCGAGGCGGACGGCGTCGCGGCGCATCGCCCGGGTGGCCAGGGCGAGCAGCAGCGGGACGGGCAGCAGCAGGCCGCTCCACTCGTGCACGGTGGCCACCAGGCGTCGGCGGCCGACGAGTTGGGCCAGCGGCGGCAGGTAGAGGCAGGCGGCGGTGGCCAGGCAGATGAGCATCAGCGCGGCGGTCGCGCGGTGGGCCCGGCGCTGGGCGGGGGCGAAGCGGGGGCGGCGGTCAGGCGGTGGGGTCATCGTCGCGTCCGTTCGACCGGCCGACCCAGGCGTCCACGTCGTAGCCGAGCCGTTCCCAGTAACCGGGGCGGACGGTGTCGGTGACGGTGATCGTGGAGAGCCACTTGGCGGACTTGTAGAAGTACATCGGGGCGACGTACAGGCGCACCGGGCCGCCGTGGGCGTGCCCGATCGGGGCGTCCTGCATCCGCAGCGCCACCAGGACGTCGTCGCGGCGGGCCTGTTCCAGCGTCAGGCTCTCGGTGTAGGCGCCGTCGAAGCAGCCGAAGCTCACCGCCCGCCCCTGCGGCCGGACCCCGGCGGCGTCCAGCAGCGCGGACAGCGGGACGCCCTCGAAGGGGGTGGCGGGCACCCGCCAGCCGGTGACGCACTGCACGTCGTGGACGAGGCGGCGCTGCGGCAGGGCCCGCAGGTCGGCCAGCCGCAGGGTGGTGGGCCGCTCCACCAGGCCGTCGACGGTGAGGGTGTAGTCCGCCTCACCGCGTTCGGGCACCGAGGCGGTCACCGAGTAGTACCGGAACCCGCCCCCGCCGGGCAGCGCCTGGCTCAGCCCCGTCGGGTCGTTGCGCACCACCGCGTCCTGGGCCCGCTGCAGCCACGGGCCCGCCGCGACCCCGGCGGCGCCGAGGCCGAGCAGCCCGAGCACCACCCGGCGGCCCACCGGGGCGCCGCGCGTCCCTTCCTCGTCGCCGTCGGCACCGTTCTCGTCCCTGTCGTCGTCCACGGGGTGATTGGACCAGGCGGGGGGCGGCGTTGCCCAGGGGCGCGGGCGCGCCGTCAGACTTCCGTCATCTGTGCGCCGACCGGCCGCGGCCACCGCCCGGCCCGCCGGACGGATACCACCACGACCACCAACAGGGCTGTCCCGTAGGCGAGTTGCTGCACCCTGCTGCCGCCCGCCAGGTACAGCAGCTGGCCGGCGGCGGGCACCGCCAGCCACTCCCAGCGGCCGTCCAGCGCCGCCAGCGCCACCACCAGCAGCCCGTACCAGGGGTAGGCGGGAGCCGCCAGCAGCAGCGCCCCGCCGGTCACCGTCAGCGCGCCCCGCCAGGGCCGCGCCGGGTCGCCGTGCCGCAGCACCCGCCACACCAGGGCGGCGAGCACCGCGGCCCCGGCCCACGGCGCGAACCGGTCGGGCAGCAGCAGGCGCAGCAGCCCGAACCGCTCCAGGTGCCCCTGCTGGTAGCCCTCCTCGCGCAGGTAGCCGGGCAGGTAGCCCAGGACACCGGCCCCGGACGCCGCCAGGTACGGCAGGTAGGACAGGACGAACACCCCGGCGGCGGTGGCGGGCACCACCAGGTCGGCGCGGCGCGGGCGGCGGGACAGCACCCCCGACAGCGCGCCCGGCAGGGCCAGCGCGGGCAGCAGCTTCACCGCCGTCGCCGCGCCCAGCGCGGCGCCGCCCGCCGCGCAGCGGCCGCGGGCCGCCCACCCCAGGCCGAGCACCGTCAGCAGAGCGCCCAGGGCGTCGACGTGCGCGTCGTTGACCGCCCACACCGCGACGCCCGGGCACCAGGCCCACAACGCGGCCCGCCGCCGTCCGCCCGTCACCGCCAGCAGCCCGCCGGTGGTCGCCACCGCCAGCACCGCCCCGGCCGCCTGGGCGACCCGCACGCCGTCGCCGAACGGGCGCTGGGCCAGGAACCAGGCCTCCGCCAGCGGCGGGTAGATCGTGTGCACGGCGGGCCGGTTGATCCGGGTGCAGGCCCCGTCGGCGGTGCGCCGTTCGTCCCACGCCGCGCAGCCGTCGCCGACCGGGAACCGGCCCGGGTCGCGCAGCCGGGCCAGCGCCGGGTCCTCGGGGGTGCGCGCGTACGGGGAGCCCCCCGTCGCCTGCACCTTCCCGTCCCAGCCGTAGCGGTAGGCGTCGTCGCTGGTCCGGGGCGGGGCCAGCAGCCCGACCGCGGCCACCAGCACGCCCCCGGCCAGCACCAGCCGCGCCACCTGCCGCTGCGGCACCCGGCGCAGCGCGAGCAGGGACAGCGCGAACAGGACGGCGTCGGCGGCGTACCAGCCGTACAGCGGCGGGCGGTTGCCGAGGGTGCCGCCGGTGGTGAGGGTCAGCGCGAGGCAGCCGGCCAGGGCGGTGACGGCCAGGGCGCAGGACAGGACGGGGCGTGCGGTCACCGGCCCACCCTCGCACCGCGGGGCGCCCGTGCGGCGGTGGCGGGCCGTGCCGTCCGGGTTCCGTAAGCACTGCCTCGGGCCCGGCGCCGTCCGGGTCCCGTGAGCACTGTCTCCGGCCCGGCTCCCGCGGGCGGCCCCGGCCCGGCGCCGTTCGGATTCCGCACGGGCGGCCCTGGCCCGGCCCGGCGCCGTTCGGATTCCGTAAGCACGTCGCAGCGCCGCCGCGGGCGCCGGGCGCGCTTCGATGGCTCCGTGGACTCCGACCCCTCCCCCGCCCGGCGGCGCTTCGACCCGCCGCTGCCCGCCCCGTCCGCCCCGCCCGCCGTACTGCGGCGCGGCCCGCTGCGCCCGGGCGCGTTCCGCTCCCCCGCGCACGAGCCGCGCACCGCGGTGGTGCTCGGCCGGTGGCTGGGCGCGGCGCTCCTGCTGTGCTTCGCCACCGGTCTGGTCAGCCACCTGCTGCAGGACCCGCCCGGGTGGCTGGTGCACCGGCTGCCGTCCCGTCCGGTGGACGGCTACCGGGTCACCCAGGGCCTGCACGTGGTGGCGGGCCTGGCCGCGGTCCCGCTGGCGGGCGCGAAGCTGTGGACGGTGTACCCGCGGCTGTTCGCGTGGCCGCCCGCGCGCAGCGTGCTGCACCTGCTGGAGCGGCTGTCGATCGCGCTGCTGGTCGCGGCGGTGCTGCTGGAGCTGTTCACCGGGCTGCTGAACACCCTGCAGTGGTACCCATGGCCGTTCCCGTTCCGGCAGACCCACTACTGGACCGCCTGGACGGCCGTCGGCGCGCTGCTGGTCCACCTCGCCGTCAAGGCGCCGGTGATCGCCGCGCACTGGCGCCGCGCCGCTGCCGCCCCGCTGCCCGCCGCATCACTGCCCGCATCACTGCCCGCCCCGCCGACCGCCCCGCTCGCCGCGCGGCGGGCCGTGCTCACGGCGACGGCCGCCGCCGTCGGCGCGGTCACCCTCACCACCGCGGGCCAGTCGGTGCCCTGGCTGCGCGGCCTCGACCTGTTCGCCCCGCGCCGCCCCGGTACCGGCGGGCTCCCGGTCAACCGCACCGCCGCGCAGGCCGGGACCACCGCCGTCCCCGCCGACTGGCAGCTGGCCGTCGACGGCCCGGCCGGCTACCGGATCGGCCTCACCGACCTGCGGGCCCTGCCGCAGACCACCGCCGACCTGCCGATCGCCTGCGTCGAGGGCTGGAGCGCGGACGCCCGCTGGACGGGCGTGCGCCTGGCCGACCTGCTGCGCCGGGCCGGGATCCCGGCCGGTTCGACGGTCCGGATCACCTCCCTGGAGGCCGCGGGCCCGTACCGGGTCACCGAGATGCCCGCCGCGTACGCCGACGATCCGCTCACCCTGCTCGCCCTCGCGCTGGACGGCCGCCCGCTGACGCCCGACCACGGCTTCCCGGCCCGGATCGTGGCGCCGAACCGGCCCGGGGTGCTGCAGACCAAGTGGGTCGCCCGGATCGAGGTGGCCTGAGGTGCGGGCCGTGCGCGCCGCCCTGCTGCTCGGCGGTCTCGCCCTGCTCGCCTGCGGCCTGGTGGGCCTGCTGACCGATCCGTACGTGACCGGCCCGCTCGGCGTGCTGCTGTGGGCGGTCGGCCTGGTGGCGCTGCACGACGGGCTGTGGCTGCCGCTGGTGTGCGCGCTCGGTGCGGCCGCGACGGGGCGGCCGGTGCTGCGCGGCTGGCTGGTGGTCGCGGCGGCCGTGAGCGCGGTGGCCGTCCCGGCGGTGCTACGGGCGGGGGACGACCACGGCAACCCGACCCTGCTGCCGCTGCCCTACCTGCGCAACTGGCTGCTGTTCCTGGCGGTGAGCGCCGCCGCGGCGGCGCTCACCGCCGCGGCCCGGCGGGGCGCCCGGAGGGCGCGCCGAACGCGCCGGGCGGGCCGGGCGGGCCGGACAGGCCGGGCGGGCCGCTGACCGCTTGGTCGCACCTCCCCCGCCGACAGGTCCAGCCCCCGTAACTCCGCTACCGACCGCCGCCGCTGCGGCAGCACCCACGCCCGCACCGGAACCGATCGTCCGACCGGTCTCCGCCCCGCCGTTGCACGCCCCCGGGCCACGCAACACCGCCCTCACCCGCTCGGCGGTCCTGCGCAGCTCCGGGCGGAGCGGGCGGAGCGGGCGGGGCGGGGCTCCGGGCGGGGGGACGGCACTGGCATGGTGGGAGCGAGCCGGAGGGAGACGGATTGATGCGGGTAGTGGTGGCCCCCGATGCGTTCAAGGGGACGATCGACGCCGCGGCGGCCGCCGACGCGCTGGCCGCGGGCTGGCGGTCGGTGCGCGCGGCGGACGAGGTGCGGTGCCTGCCGATGGCGGACGGCGGCGAGGGCACGCTCGCGGCGGTCGTCTCGGCGAGCCCGGGCGCCCGGCTGTTCGACGTGCCGGGCGTGACCGGGCCGGACGGGCGGCCGGTGCCGGGGCGGTTCGCCCTGCTGCCGGACGGCACCGCGGTGGTGGAGCTCGCAACCGCCAGCGGACTCCCGCTGCTGGAGGGCGAGTTGCTCCCGCTGTCGGCCACCACCCGGGGCACCGGCGAGACCGTCGCCGCGGCCCTGGACGCGGGCGCGCGGCGGCTGCTGCTCGGCCTCGGCGGCTCCGCGTCGACCGACGGCGGCCACGGCCTGCTGTCCGCGCTCGGCGCCCGCCTGCGCGACGGCGCGGGCGAACAACTCCCCCCGGCGCCCGCGGACTTCGACCTCGACCGCGCCCTGGCGGCGGCCCGCACCGTCGACCTGTCCGCCCTGCGTCCGGCGCCGCCCGGCGGCGTGGTGCTGCTGACCGACGTCACCAACCCGCTGCTCGGCGCCCGCGGCGCCGCGGCCGTGTACGGACCGCAGAAGGGCGCGGGCGAGCGCGAAGTGGCGCTGCTGGAACGGAGGTTGGCGCGGTGGAGCGAACTGCTGGGCGGCGACCCGGCGGCTCCGGGCGCGGGGGCCGCGGGCGGCACCGGCTACGGTCTCGCCGCGGCCTGGGGCGCACTGGTCGAACCCGGTGCGGCGGCGGTGGCCGGGCTGCTGGGCCTGCCCGCGGCGGTGGCCGCGGCCGACCTGGTGGTCACCGGCGAGGGCAGCTTCGACGCGACCAGCCTGCAGGGCAAGGCGGTCGGCGAGGTCGTCCGGATCGCGGACGGGGCCGGCGTGCCCTCCGCGGTGGTGGCCGGGGTGTCGGAGGCCCCCGGCGTCCTGACCCTCTCTGCCCTGGCCGGCTCGCCCCTGGCCGCCCGCCGGGACCCGGCCCGCTGGCTGCACCGGGCCGGAGCCGTCCTGGCCGCGCACCACGACGCCCCGCGGCGTTCCTGACACCCGCCTGCCCCGCCCCCGTACGCATCGCCCCCCGTACGCGCCGCCCCCGTACGCGCCGCCCCTCGCCCTGCACCGACCCTTCGCCCCTACGCCGTCCCCTCGCCCTGCGCCGTCCGACGGACCGGAACGCAAGGCCGCGGGAGGCGCTTCCCCCGAGGAGCCCCGTGCCCACCCCTCCCCTGGTGGCGGTCTTCACCCGCACCACCGACTACCGCCACGCCTCGATCCCGGCCGCCGTCGCCGCCCTCCACGACCTGGGGGCCGCCCAGGGTCTCGCCGTCACGCACACCGAGGACCCGGCCGTACTGGGGCGGACCGTCCGGGCGGGCTGCGCGGCCGTCGTGTTCGCCTCCACCAGCGGCGAGGTGCTGGACGACGCCGGGCGCCGGGCCCTGGAGCAGCACGTGCGCACCGGCGGCGGGTTCCTCGCCCTGCACTCCGCCGCGCGACCGAACCCGACTGGCCCTTCTACGCCGAACTGCTGGGCGGGGCCCGGTTCGCCGGGCACCCCGACGTGCAGACCGCGACCGTCACGGTGGAGGACCGCCGCCACCCCGCCACCGCGCACCTGCCGGAGCGGTGGGAGTGGACCGACGAGTGGTACGACTTCACGGTCAACCCGCGCGCCTCGGTGCGGGTCCTCGCGGGCGTCGACGAGCGCGGCTACCGGGGCGGCGCCATGGGCGCCGACCACCCGCTGGTGTGGTGCCACCGGGTGGCGGCGGGCCGCTGCTTCGTCACCGCGCTCGGGCACGAGGAACGCGCCTACCGGGACCAGGACTTCCTCCACCACCTCTCCGGCGCCCTGGCCTGGGTCGCCGGTCGAACCGACCGGTGACACGCCCGCCCTGGTGGGGTGCCGCCCGGGTGGTGGGGGATCATGGCGCGACACGTGTTCGGGCAGGTCGGAGAGGGAGCAGCGGGATGAAGGTCGGGTTCGGGTGGAAGCTGCACGGGGACGGGCGCTCGCCGCGGCCCGGGGCGGTGGTGCGGCCGGACGAGCGGCTGTCCTGGGGGCGGACGGTCGGGCTCGGGGCGCAGCACGTGGTGGCGATGTTCGGGGCCACCTTCGTGGCGCCGGTGCTGATGGGGCTGGACCCGAACCTCGCGGTGATGGTGTCGGGCGTGGCGACGGTGTTCTTCCTGCTGGTGACGCAGGGGCGGATCCCCTCGTACCTGGGCTCCAGCCTGTCGTTCGTCGGCGTGGCGGCGGTGATCAGGACCCAGGGCGGGGACGCGGCGACGCTGACGGGTGCGCTGCTGGTGGTGGGTGCGGTGCTGGCGGCGTGCGGGGCGGTGGTGCAGGGGTTCGGGGCGAAGGTGATCCACGCGGTGCTGCCGCCGGTGGTCACGGGCGCGGTGGTGATGCTGATCGGCTTCAACCTGGCGCCGGTGGCGGCGGGGACGTACTGGCCCCAGGACCAGTGGACGGCGCTGCTGGTGATGACGTTCACGGCGCTGGCGCTGGTGGTGCTGCGGGGGTTCTGGTCGCGGATCGCGATCTTCCTGGGGCTGGTGTTCGGGTACGCCGTGTCCTGGCTGTTCGACCGCCTCTTCGGGAAGATCGACTCCCCGGTGGGCGGCGGCGCCCCGACGGAGCACTGGCGCCTGGACCTGTCGGGCGTCGGCAAGGCGGACTGGATCGGCCTGCCCTCGCTGCACGCGCCGAGCTTCTCGGCCTCGGCGGTCCTGGTGGCGCTGCCGGTGGTGGTGGCGCTGATCGCGGAGAACGCCGGGCACGTGAAGGCGGTCTCCGAGATGACGGGTGACCCGCTGGACGACCGGATGGGCACCGCGATCATGGCGGACGGCGCGGCCACCGTGCTGTCCACCGCGGTGGGCGGTCCGGCGACGACCACGTACGCGGAGAACATCGGCGTGATGGCGGCGACCCGGGTGTACTCGACGGCGGCGTACTGGTGCGCGGCCGCCTTCGCGATCCTGTTCGGCCTGTGCCCGAAGTTCGGCGCGGTGGTCGCGGCGATCCCGGGCGGGGTGCTGGGCGGGATCACCGTCGTGCTGTACGGCATGATCGGCCTGCTGGGCGCGCAGATCTGGATCCACAACAGGGTCGACCTCACCAACCCGCTCCACCTGGTCCCGGTCGCGGCGGGCGTGATCGTCGGCATCGGCAACGTCACGCTGAAGTTCACCGACAACTTCGAACTCGGCGGCATCGCCCTGGGCACCCTGATCACCCTGCTCGGCTACCACGGCCTGCGCGCCCTCGCCCCCACCCACCTCAAGCACCCGGCCACGGACGGCCCCCTCCTGGACGAGGGCACCAGCAGCTACGACGACGACCGCGGCTGACGCGTGCCCGGCCAACGTCCGCGTCCGCCGAGCACATGAGTGTGCGGTCAGCGGCGGTCGATCCTCAACGCCGGTTCGGGCCAGGCCAAGTTCTCCGGTGCGGGTGCGGCGAAGGGATCCGCTGTTCGACGATGCCTGTGGCCACCGCTTCGGTGGCCACAGGCATCTGTAAGCCGTGTGGCTCCTTTGAGGGAAGGGTTGGTGAACGCACGCAGGATGCGAGTGACGAGTTCGGCACAGTCATCGGGGCTGTTGCGGTTGAGCCATCCCGATCCGATGGTCTGGGCACGATCGAGGAGAGGAGGAGACCCACTGTCCGCTGACGAGGCCCGCATCCCCCTGACTGCCGCCCAGAGCCACCGCCTCCACACGCTGTTCGAACTCGCTCTCCGCACCGGCCTGCGCAAGGGCGAACTCCTCGGCCTGCGCTGGGAAGACCTCAACCTGGACACCAGCGCGGCCAGCATCCGCCGCACCCCCCAGCGCACACGTATCAGAGGCCTGACAACCCTCTCCACCAAGATAGTCAGCTCCGAACGCCGCATCGTCCTCCCGATCCCTGCCTGCCCTCATTCCGCACCCACCGTAAGCAGCAGGCCCAGGAGAGGGACAAGGTCGGCGCGGGTTGGAAGGACAGCGGCTACCTCTTCACCCGGCCCAACGGCCACCCATCGAACCCGCCACCCTCACCCGCCACTTCAACGCACTCCTCCGTCGCGCTCGCCTCCGCCATATCCGCTTCCACGACCTACGGCACTCGGCGGCGACCCTTCTCCTGGAACAGGGCGCCGAACTCGTCGTCATCAAGGAGCTGTTGGGTCATGCCCACATCGACGTGACCGCCACCGTGTACGCCCACGTCCGGCTCCGTCTCCAGCGCGACGCCATCGACCTCCTCGGCAACGCCCTCCGCAACCCCGACGAGACCACCACCTGACCCGACGACGGCGACGAACCACCGCTCTGCGCAGCCCCTGTCCGCTGACGTTGCCGTCAACCGTTGCCGTCAAGACAGCCCAGAGGCCCCACCGGAAGGGTTCCGGTGGGGCCTCTGGTGCTTTATTCACCTACAACGGGCCGCGCCTGCGAAAGGAATTTCGAAACCCCCTTGACGGGTGCGGCAAGGTCCCCTCGATCAATTCCAGCCGCCTCTAGATGTATAAGAATCTTCGAGCTTTCCTCGCGCCCAGGAAAGGCATTCGCAAACTCAGTCACGCACGAGTCGAGGACATGGAATACGTGCCTCTCAATCTCGGAATCGCTACCACTACCCACTAAGGTCTGCGGAGGAGCGGGAGGGGTTGCCAGGATTATGCTTGGCGCACCATCGCCTCGCGTATTCACCAGAGCCTGCGCCACACCAACTCGCGGCATTCCGTAATAGCGTTCATGGGCAAGCGGGAAGCTCAAAATCGCAGCATCACAGTCTACCCCAGTTTCAGGTACCGAGCCAACCCGGAACTCGACCCCTGACCTGCCACCCAGGGCATTCCTGCATGCCTCGACCATCCGCTCCGTGGATGCTGCAATTACATATCTCATTTGCAGCCTACGCCAGTGCTCATGCTGGTCATGATTGCCGGCCTCCCCAGGATCTTCAATTGATCATCACTGAGAGTAAATCCGCCATCAATAACATCGGCAGTATACTCCATGCGAGCACCTTCTGGCAGATCCGCCATATTGACCGTAGTGCGAATCATGGTGTAAGCCCCATCATCAGGGTAGCCCGCGTTAGCCCTTCGGGCATATTCGGCGGCACCTCGCTCGATAAAAGAGAACCACTTGGCATTATTTAGGCTCTTCCAAGTTCGGTTTTTTGAGATGTCCGCGAGTTCAGGATCCGTGACAGCGCGCCATACGTAAACCTGACCCGGACCCGCCTCGCCGCCATTATGAACCAAAATCGGCGTACTCCAGCGAGTACATAGTACGTGTGATAGGCGACCCCTTCTGGCTGCGTTTTCGCAGGTGAGCGGCAATCTACCGGTCCGTCAACGTGCGTGGAAGTGCGTTGTTGTCCGCCCCTGTTGCCGTCAGCGTTGCCGTCAGAGGTCTACACCACTGGGGGTTGTGGCGGGTGGCAGTGAGGGCGGTGGAGCGGGCTTTGGCCGGCGTCCTGCCCGGGTTGGGGTCGGGCATGGTCAGGGGGGCCGTAAGCTTGCCCGCGATCTCGGGCAGGCTTTGGCCTGCCCGCAATTTGGCCGAGTGGCCCCCTGGCCTTGCCCGACGCGGGCCCCGGCCCGGGTAGGTGGGTAGAGCTCGCTTCGCCGCCCGGCCCGCGCCCGAGCACCGAGTCCCGCCATGGTGCGTCAGTGTTGGGCCACCCTGCCCACGGCGAGCGCCTCGGCCCTCCCGGTCAGCGCCAGCCCGGAGACGCGGCTCGGATGCTGGCCGATCCCGCCTTCCCTGGCCTGCCCCGTCGTTGGCCTGCTGCCAGGCCATCACCGGGCCCTGCCTGGCCCTTTCTCCGCTTTTGCGCGCGCAGGGGGCCGGGCCGTCGCGCGGTGGGGCGTAGACAGGAAGCGCGGGGCGGCTCGGCCTGCGGGCGCGCGCGGCCCGCGCAAGCGGGCCGCCTTGAACCCGTAACGAAAGTTTCGACGTACTCCACCACCGAGCCGCGTCTTGCTGAACTGCTGAACCTGCCTGCCCGCCACCGCTGTTCACTGGACCGGCCATGTCCGCGCTGGACTGTGGCACAGCCGATGGCCGAGAGGCCCACTCCCTGTATCCCTAAGCGACAGCCTTGCGCGAGGGCGAAGAAGCCGGGCTCAGCTACGGGTGCTCACCTCGCTGGCCACGATGATTCGGCCGCCGGCTTTCCTGACGGACCGGCTGACACGGGCCTTCTCGTCAGGCAGGACGGAGAGCATCTCGCCGGTGGGGACGATGATGGTGTCGGCGTCGCCGTCGAGGAGCATCTGCAGGGCGTAGGTTAGTCCTCGGCGCTGGTCGGGTTCGGTGGCGCCCTCGTCGTCGTGGATTACGCCCGCGAGGTGCAGGCCCGACTCGCGGGCGATCCGCTCGCACATCGCCTGCCGGGTGACGACGGGCTCGTCCTTGGCGGTGCACAGGTAGACGACGGCGGTGGGCTTCGCGGGCTTGGTCATCTCTTCGTCCCATCTCAGTTCGGCTCGGCGCAGGACCGAGGCAGTGTCGGTCCGTGCCGTTCGTGCGGTTACTGAGATCGTCGGGCGTCTGCACCGGGTGGCCCAGGAACGTGCGGGGTCAGTTCGCCTGCCGCCCGCTGTGGATCTGATACATGGTGTCTCTGCCGGGCTGGTCAGAGTTCGACGGCGAGGAAGTCGGCGAGTTCGACGAGTTGTGGGGACAGGCCGCGCTTGCGTCGGGTGACGAGGGTGGTGGCGATGTCCCGGGCGTATCGCTGGTAACGCAGCCACTCCGGGGCGGCCTGCTTGATGCCCATCAGGATGTCGGTGGCCGGCGCGTAGTCGCGCTGTTCGGTGTGGGCGGCGGCGAGGTCGAGCAGGTGGCGGTTGCGGTTGTTGGAGGTGGACCGTGCGGGGGCGGTGACCTGTCCGGAGAGCTGGAGGGCCTTGCCGTACTCGCGCAGGACCATGGCGTTCTCGACCTCCTTCATGGCCACCGTGTTGGGGCCGAAGGTCGTCCAGTACTCGTGGTAGTCGATCACGTCCCGGCCGACCAGGACGGCGGCGGCCTTGGCCTGCCGAAGCATCTCGTCCGCCTCCGGAGTGCGGTTGTTGCGCACGGCCGCTGCCGATCCCCGCAGCAGCAGCCAGCCCCACGTGCCGAGATGGCTGGCAGTGGAGTGCCGGAAGGACGGCTCGATCGCGTCCGCCGTGGCGACGGCCACGTCTTCGGCTTCGTCGAAGCGGCGCTGCCGAAGCAGCAGCCAGCACAGCGAGACCACCGCGGACGCACCGAGGACCTGGTTGCCGCTGCGCTCGGCCAGGTCGATGGCCCGGCTCAGCGCCTGGTAGGCGAGATCGTCATGCCGAAGGTGGATCAGCGTGGACCCAGCCAGCTGGTACGCCTGCGCCTGCACTTCCAGCGCCGCCAACCTGGCCTCACCCTCTGCCAGTTCGGCGACCTGGGCAGCCTCGGTCAACACGCTCGGCAGAGCTCCCAGCGTCGCGGCGTAGTCATCGCCTTGGTAGAGGCGGTTACCTTCGCGCACCGACGCGCGTACCCCGGTGATGGTCGGGGCGTCTTGAGCGTCATCAGCGTGGGTCACCCGGCCCAGGCCCCGGGCGGGTGTGATCACCCGACGGATCGCCAGAATCCCGGCCGGGTCGACCTCCGGGGCGACCGGTGCCTCGATCGGACCGGTCTGCATGAGGTCCGTCGTCTTCACGCCCAACGCCTGGGCGAGCTGGCGCAACGTGCCCATGCGGGCGCTCTCGCGGTCGTTGCGCTCCAGCTTCCGGATGGTCGCCACCGACACCCCGGACGCCTCCGCGAGCTGCTCCTGCGTCATGCCCCGACGTCGGCGCAACCGCCCGATCCGGTCCCCGATGCTCTCCGCCATGGCCACCCCTGAACCTGCGACTTCGTTCCTCACCAACGGTACGCCGCCCGCCAAGACCCGGCGTGAACAGCGGACGACCATAACCGACCGGGTGATCCCGCTCGTCAGGACCGCTGGGGTCAGCCGGGCTTCCGTGTTGTCGTCCTCTTCGGCTTGGCGCCGGCCTCCAGGGCTTCGATGCGCTCGCGCATCTCCTCGATCTGCTCCAGCGCGTCCTCCAGGACGTCGGCCAGGTGCTGGATGCGCTGGCGCGTCATCAGCTCCTCCGGAGACGGGCCGCTGTAGGTCTCCAGCGCGCCCGGGACCGCCGTGAGCTGGCCGACGGCAACAGCCTCCACGACCCTCATGCCGCCCGTCTCGGTGGGGACGCCGCGACGGATGCGCGTGCCCTCGCCCTCGACCAGCAGGAGGACGAGCGCGTGGTGGGCGGCCTGCTCGTCGATGCCGAACATGTCGGCGACCTGCTGATCGGTGAGCTCGGTCCCCTCCTGGAGTGTCCCGTCTGCGATCTTCTTTGCCAGCTGCTCGTAGGCGAGGCGCGATGCCATCGTCGGGTCGTCCGCACTCCGCACGAAGACCTCCGGCGCGCTGCCGGACACGTCGCGGGTGAGCCACCGCTCGTCGAGGAGCTTGCGGATGGCCGCGTCGACCGCCGTGACGGGAGCGCCGTATTGCTCGGCGAGGCTTTCGCGCGAGGGCAGCTTGATCCCGGGGGTGAGGTCGCCGGCGCGGATCTGGCGCTCCAGGTCTGCGCTGATCGTCTGGTAGGCGCGCTCTAGGTCGACGGTCTGGCTGACGAAGGTGCCCTTGCCGGGCTTCGAGACCGCCCAACCCTCCTCCCGCAACAGGGCCATGGCCTTCTGCACGGTCAGGCTCGACGCCTTGTAGGTCTTCATGAGCTGGCTCTGCGAGGGCAGCAGCTGTCCTGGCCGCAGGGCGTTGTCCCTGATCTGCTGCTTCAGGTCGTCGGCGATGCGCTCGAAGGTCAAGCGAAGGCCATCGGGCTGGGACACCAGTCCCCCTCTGTCGGGTGTGCGGGTTGAAGGCGGAACGGTGCCAACCGCATCCGCCGGTCACCAGGGTAGTCAGCCATGGATGGGGTGGAAACCATTCGGATAGGGATGGACTTGGATGGGGTCGGATGGAGTGTGCTAACGTTCCGGCACGTGATCGCACCAGCGGCCACACGAACCCCACCCGTTCCCGGAGGAACACATGCGCAACATCCCCGTCGACACCACCGGCGCGACCGCGATGCTCGGCGTCGTCCGCGACAAGGTGAAGGACTTCCAGACCGGCGAGATCGCCGTCGACAAGGAGACCGGCGCCAAGCTGCTCGTCGCGGACGTGATGTTCGTCCTCGACGGCCGCGCCGAGATGATCTCCGTCACCATTCCCGAGACCGGCCTCGCCAAGGGCACCACGCCCGGCGCGCTCGTCGCCTTCACCCGGCTCGTCGCCACCCCGTGGGAGAACAACTTCAACGGCCAGGCCCGACACGGCATCGCCTTCCGCGCCTCCGCCATCACCGCGAAGGCGGCCTGACCATGCTGACGACCACTCCGTACATATCGCCCGACACCCTGCTCTGGCTGCTCGTCCCGGCCACGGCCCTGCTGCTGGGGCGGATGGTCTTCGTCTCCGTGCGCTGGCTGCGCGCCGACACCGAGACCCGGATCAGCCTCGGCCAGGCCCGCCGCATCCGACGCACCTGGAAGCGCCTCGCCCCCATGGCCGACCTCGCCGCCAAGGACGCCACCCCGATCGGCCTGGAGCACCTGAACACCGACGGCAAGCCGATCAAGCCGAAGATCCGAATTCCCCGGATCACCACCAAGGCCGACGAGTTCGGCGTCACCGTCACCGCCACCACCCTGCCGCGCGTCGGCCTGGAAGCCTGGCAGGACGCCGCCGACGACCTGCGCAACGGCTGGGGCATGACCCGAGTCAAGATCACCCAGCCCAAGCCCGGCCAGATCACCGCACGCGGATTCCGCCGCGAACCACTCGACACCCTGATGCCCTCGCCGCTGTTCCGGGCCGACGGCACTGTCGCGGTCCAGCCCGGCTCGCTCAGTACGACCGATGACGTGCTCTTCGGCTGGGACGAGGACGGGCAGCGCATCCGCCTCAACCTGGCCAAGAGCGCCCACGGCCTCATCGCCGGGGTCACCAGGTCCGGCAAGTCGATCACCGTCAACACGCTCCTCGCCTACGCCTCGCTCATGCGGGACGTGCAGCTCGTGGTGATCGACCCCAACCTCGCGGCAGCCGCGCCCTGGTGGCGAACCGCCCACAAGGTCTCCGCCTCCGTGCATCCAGACGAGGCGTCCGACGTCCTCGCCTGGGTCCGGGAAGAGATGGACCGCCGCGAGAAGCTCTTCTGGTCCGCCCGCACCGACCGCATCACCGCGTTCAGCAAGGAACTGCCGCTCCTGCTGGTGGTGATCGACGAGGTCGCCAACTACACCCGCCACTCCGACCGCAAGGCACGCGAACGGTTCGAGGCCCAGCTACTCGCCATCGCCAGCCAGGGCGCCAAGTTCGACATCCGCCTCTGGCTCATCACCCAGAAGCCCTCCGCCGACGTCCTCTCCACCGCGATGCGCACCAACCTGTCCGCGCGCATCTGCCACCGGGTCGACACCGTCGAGGACTTCCTCCACCTCTACCCCGACGGCCGGGAGCTGGAGGTCAGCGCCGCCGACCGCGAGATGCCCCAGGGCGTCTCCATCGCCTCCATCGGCGACATGCGCACCCCCGTGCGGATGCGCTCGGTCTACCTGCCCACCGAAGCGTGCTGGCAGATCAGCGACGCCATGTGCCGCTCCGGACTCCAGCTCCGCGACCTGCCGACCGGCACCGACTTCGTGAAGGCCGCCTGATGCGCGCTCACCTCCGCTTCCGTGCCAGATCCCGGCGGCCCTCCGCCGCCCGCAGACCCCATCCCGGCAGGGGCGTGACCTCCTACCTCCGCCCCTGCCGGGGCCCTCCCCTCCACTACCTCCGGCGCCGCACGCCCGCGCCGTGACGCAGAAGGGTCATGCCCTCATGACGTTCCCCACCCCCGACACCCCGACCGCCCCTCCGCTGTCGCCGCAGGACCTGGCCTCGCTCGGCTCCCTCGGCAAGCTCCCCAGCCTGGTCCGCCAGCTGAGCACCCTCGGTGGGTGCTCCCGCCCGGTCCGCCTCGACGGCCACCGGACCGAGGTCGACACCGCGACCGGCCTCGTCCTGCGCCACCTCGGCTCCGCCCAGATGCCCGCCGGCTGCCTGCTCGTCCGCTGCGGCAACCGCCGCGCCACCCGCTGCCCGTCCTGCGCCGAGGTCTACCGCCAGGACACCTTCCAGCTCATCACCGCCGGCCTGCGCGGCGGCAAGACCGTCCCCGACATTGTCGGCCGCCACCCTCGGGTGTTCGCCACCTTCACCGCGCCATCCTTCGGCCCCGTCCACAACCGCCCCACCGGCAGCTCGAACGCAGCCCGCCGTTGCCGCTGAGGCCAGGCCCACGCGGAGGACGACCCTGCCCTCGGCTCGGCCCTCGCCCCGGACCGCTACGACTACCAGGGCGCGGTGCTCTGGAACGCCCACGCACCCGCCCTGTGCTCCCGGTTCATGCTCAACCTCCGCCGTGAGGTCGCCCGCCTCGCCGGGGTGGCCCAGCGCAAACTGTCCACCGTCGTCAAGGTGTCGTACGCCAAGGTCGCCGAGTACCAGCGACGCGGCCTCGTTCACTTCCACGCCGTCATCCGCCTCGACGGACCGGAAGGCAACACGTCCCTCCCACCCAACTGGGCCACCGTCGACATGCTGACCGACGCAATACGCGCTGCCGCTGCCCGAACTTCCGTCGTCGGGCCGGAACTCAGCGGCGAGACAACCACCTTCGAGTTCGGTACCCAGCTCGACGTACGCCCCATCCGGACCGCCGACTTCGACGGTGGCACCCAGGTCACCGAGCGGGCCGTCGCCGCGTACATCGCCAAGTACGCCACCAAGGGTGCCGAGGGAGCCGCCGGAACCCTCGACCGCCGCCTCCGGCTGATCGGCGAACTCGCCCAGTGGGACATCCCCGTCCACGCCGAGACCATGATCCGCACCGCCTGGGACCTCGGAGCCCGACCCGAACTCGCCGACCTCAAGCTCAGGTCCTGGGCGCACATGCTTGGCTTCCGAGGCCACTTCTCCACCAAGACCCGCACCTACTCCACCACCCTCGCGGAGCTCCGCCAGGCCCGCGCCGACTGGCAACGCGCACAGGCCACGCCCCCGGCAACCGGGCCCGACGAGACCTCGACGCTCGTCCTCTCGCACTGGGCGTTCTCCGGCATCGGCCTCACCCCCGAACTCGCGCGACTCGCTGCTGCCGTGGCACCGCCGAGCAAGCGGACGGGAGTGGCTCTCGGTGCGTGACGACGAACTCCTCACCGTCCCAGAGGTCATGGCCCGGCTCAAGATCAGCCGCTCCACCGTCTACGACCTGCTGCGGTCGAGCCAACTCGCCTCGATCACCCTCGGCCGCGCCCGGCGCATTCCCGCTCACGCCCTCACCGACCTCATCCGCACCCGACTCGAACAGGACGCCGCCTGATGACCACACCCCGCGACACCCCCGCCTCCCGCCGCAGCCGCGCCAACGGCGACGGCACCGTCTACCAGTGAAAGGACGGGCGCTGGGAAGCCGCTGGATACGTCCTCGCGCCTGGCAACACCCGTAAGCGCGTCCGCGTCTACGGCACCACCCGCGCCGAGGCCTCCGCCAAACTCACCGAGAAGATCGCCACCAGCAACCGCGGTGTCCCGGTCGTCTCCGCGCAGGGCAGCTTGGCGGCGTACCTGACGTACTGGCTGGAGAACGTCGCCGTCCACCACCTCCGCGAGACCACCCACGCGCGCTACACCGCCTGCGCCAACCAGTACCTCATCCCCGGCCTCGGCAAGAAGAAGCTCGCCAAGCTCACCGCCAAGGACGTGCGCACCTGGCTCAACCAGCTCCGCACCACCTGCCAGTGCTGCGCACGCGGCATCGACGCCGCCCGCGACCAGCCCCGCTGCTGCGCGACCGGCACGTGCTGCGGCAAGCGGCTCTCACCGCTGACCCTCGCCTACATCCACTCCGTGCTCAAGTCCGCCTTGGAGCACGCAGTCCGGGAGGAAGAGATCCCGCGCAACGTCGCCCGCAACGTCCGCACCGGCACACCCCGCCCCCGCCGCTTCGAACCCCTCACTGCCGACGAGGCCCGCACCTTCCTCGCCGCCGCCCAGGACCACCGCCTCCACGCGCTGTTCGAACTCGCCCTCCGCACCGGACTGCGCAAGGGCGAACTCCTCGGCCTGCGCTGGGAAGACTTCGACCTGGACGCCAGCACGGCCAGCATCCGCCGTACTCTCCAGCGCACACGCACCGGCGGCCTGACCACCCTCCCCACCAAGACAGTCAGCTCCGAACGCCGCATCGCCCTCCCGGCCCCCTGCCTGCTCTCACTCCGCACCCACCGGAAGCAGCAGGCCCTGGAGAAGGAGAAGGCCGGCGCGGGCTGGGTGGACAGCGGCCACGTCTTCACCCGGCCCGACGGCCACCCCATCGAACCCGCCACCCTCACCCGCCACTTCAACGCACTCCTCCGCCGCGCCCGCCTCCGACAGATCCGCTTCCACGACCTGAGGCACTCGACCGCGACCCTCCTCCTGGAACAAGGCGTCGAACTCGTCGTCATCAAGGAACTCCTCGGCCACGCCCACATCGGCGTCACCGCCACCGTCTACGCACACGTCCGACTCCGCCTCCAGCGGGACGCCATCGACCTCCTCGGCCGCACCCTCGGCGGGGCCTCCGGGCCCGCCGCTGACCCCGACGACGGCGACGTCCCGCCGCTTTGTGCAGCACCCGTCCGCTGACGTTGCCGTCAACTACTGCCGTCAAGACGCCAAGAAGCCCCGCCAGAATTTCTCTGGCAGGGCTTCTTGATTATCCAGCGACCCTAGAGAGATGCCGGCGGGGCAGGTGGATTCCTAGCCCATGACTCGGCATCGCAATGAGTGCAATGGACTCGCGCCTCGTTCACTGATTCCGTCTGTCCGAGATAATCCACGGCGAGGACACCTTGGCGGCAGTTAGGGCACTCTACGCGCGATGTCGGGTCCTTCAAAATGGACGACACCGCCGAGATCCACTCACGCATTTCCATATCACCCACATCCCCACGTCGAGTACGCCTTGTTCGCAAAGTCGAACGCCGACTGGGTCTCGCCGCTGGCCAGTTCAGCACTCACGCCAGACGCCGCCTGCGAGGTAGAGAGCCTGTGCATCTCGTGCAGTACGGTCTTCCCTGTCTCAGCCTCGCTAGAAAATGCCTCCGGGCCCATAGCGAATCCATGCTCGCCAAATAGTGTGAAGCCGGAGCTGGGAAGTCCGGGCTCATAGACCACGGTAACTCCATTCACGGAAATCTGCGCATACTCACCGGCGGCATGGGCGCCCCTGAGCGTCGCAAACTCAGGTGACCTATAGATACTCTGGGCTTGTTGCGAAATCTGCTGCTCGGCCGGAGTGAGACCGTCTCCTCCGGAGTTATGAACCAGGACCGGCGTCGCCCCTGCGAGTACATAGTACGTGTGGAGTCCGCGGATGGTGAGGTTGTATGCGGCCCTGGGTTCGGTATGCCTGGTGGTCGCGGCTTCTACGGTGTACTTTTCCCCGTCACCACCGAGGAACTGGTGTCCGATCTGGACGTCCTGCGCGTCGACCCAGCGGCTGTCGGTGGCGTCCCAGAAGGGGTGGTGTGCCGTAGAGGTGATTTTCTGCGGGCCCGATGAGCTCAGCACCGTCAGATCGGTGAATTCGGAGTCGTCTGCGGTGACGATGGTTGCGCTTACGGGTTCGGCCTGCGTCGTTCCGGTGGTGGGATCAGTCGCCAGGACGAGGTCGCCGTTGTCCAGGTGCTCGATTTCCTTGGTCGAGCCGTCGGCGAGGAGGACGCGGGTCCCTGCCGGGAAGCTGTTCTTTCCGGTGAGGCACCCCGGGAGCTGGAGACGCTCGGCGAAATCCGAGTTACCGAAGATCTTTCCGCCCAGTCCGGAGCTTTCCGCGAGTTTGTCGAGTGCCTTGTCCTTGATGCGCCCTGCCCCGTTTTTCGCGAGACTGGAGGCACCGAGCGCGGTGAGCTCTCCCAGGGCGTACGCGTAGTCGCCGTTCGCAACGTCCTTGCCTATTTGGACGCCCTGACTGACGATCCCTTCGACCCTGCTGACGGGGTCAAAGGCTTCAATTGTTTCACCACAGGACCTGCCGACGTGGTCCCAGACGCACCCCTTGATGTCCGATCCCATCTGTTTGACGGAGTCGACCATTCCGCCGAATACGTGGCCCACCCCGTCCAGGAAACCTGGCCTGCTCTTCTTCGAGCTCTTGGCATTGCGCAGGTCCTGGGAGGTGGTATTTCTGGCGTTCTTCTCCCCTTCGACGTATTCGTGCGTGCCCGTCTCGGTCGCGCAGCTGTTGGTCGCGCAGTGGGCAGCTGGTGCGGGCCCTATGTAGGGGGTGGTGTCGCACGAGGCGCCACAGGCGGGATACATCAAGCCGCTGGGGTCACTGAGGGTGAGGGGGTTGTTGCCGCTGTAGGTGTAGGAGGCGAGCGGTTGGGTGTTGGTGGCGATGAAGAACGGGTCGACGCTGATGAAGCGTCCGGTGGTGGTGTCGTAGTCGCGGGCTCCGAGGTGGGTGAGTCCGGTGGGTTCGTTGGTGCCGCCGAGGAAGCCGCGAGTGCCGGCCCAGGTGGTGGGCTTGGTGCCGCGGGGGGTGCCGAAGGGGAGGGTGCGGCGTTGCTGGACGGCGCCGGTGGTGGCGTCGATGTTGGTTTCGGCGGTGCCGTGGTGGTCGGCGGTCTGGAAGGTGAGGCTGTTGTCGTCGGTGCGGACGGCGGTGGCGCCGCTGAGCGCGTAGTAGCGGGTGGCGGTGGCCTTGGCGGCTCCCTTGACCAGGTTGAGCTCTGTGCTGCCGAGGTGGAGCGTCCAGTTCTCGGCCGCCGGGTCTGCGGTGTCGAGGGTGTGGGTGATCAGGCGGTTGCCGTCGGCGTCGTAGAGGTAGTCGGTGGTCTGGTTGGTGGTCGTGGTGGTGGAGCCGTTGACGCTCTTGACCGTGGCGGAGATCTGGCTGAGGTCGCCTTCGCTGTTCCAGGTCAGGGTCTGGTCGGTGGTCTTGTTGCCCGCGGGCTTGAGGTGCCGGCCGGTGGTGGCTCCGTTCGCGTTGTAGTCGTAGCTCTCCACCACGGGGGCGCCGAGGGCGCCGGTGACGGTGCTGGTGGAGGTGAGGGCGTGCGGGTGGGCGGTGGTGGGGGTGGGGTAGGTGTAGGTGGTGGTGGCGTCTTGGCCGGTGTTGCCGGTGGTGTCGTGGCGGGTCTCGGTGGCCCGGGTGCCGTTGGTGTTGTACGTCCAGCTGGTCCAGTAGGGGGCGGGGCCGCCGAGCTGGGTGCCGCTGGGCGCCGTGCAGCTGCCGGTGTTGGGGGTGTAGGCCTCGGTCAGGCGGGCCAGGTAGTCGTAGCTGAAGCACTGCCGGTCGGTGCCGGAGCGCGAGGTGTCGGTGACGGAGGTGACGTTGCCGACCTGGTCGTAGGTGTAGGCGGCGGCCCGGACCGGGTCGGCGATGCCTGCCTGGTCGGTGCGGCTGGAGGCCAGCCGCTGGGTGCCGAACTCGTAGGCGTTGGTGACGATGACCTGCTTGCCGGCGGTGCCGTTGGAGAACGTCGACTGCGTCGGCTTGCCGGTGAGGCTGTAGAGCTGCTCGGTCTGGTAGCCGCTGACGGTGAGCAGCTGGTGGAGGTCGTTGTAGGTGTAGGAGACCGTCTCGGCGGCGAGGTTGCCCGCTGCCGGGTAGGAGACGGTCTTGGCCTGGCCGTCCAGGCGGTACGTGGTGCCGCTGATGTAGCTGCCGGCCAGGGCTTCCTGACCGGGGACGGACGGGATGGTGACGGTGCTGCGGGTGGGCCGGCCCATCGTGTCGAAGAGCGAGTACGCGGTCTTGTACTCGTAGGTGGTGGCGCCGATGGTGTAGTAGCTCGAACTGCTGGACAGCTGGCCCTTGTTGCCCACCGGATCCCAGGACTGGGAGGTCAGCAGCGGGCCGGTGGCCGAGCCGTCCCGGGTCTCCAGCAGGCGGTCGGCGTTGTCGTAGACGCGGGCGACGGTCTTCCCGCGCCCGTCAGTGGTGCTGACGAGTCGGCTCAGGTCGTCGTAGGTCCTCGTGGACGTTCCGGAGTCGGGGTCCACCGCCTTCCTGAGCAGGTTGTGCTGGTCGTAGACCCAGGTCCAGACCGTTCCGGACGGGTCGGTGAGCTTGGTGCGGTTGCCGGCCGGATCGTAGGCGTAGGTGGTGGAGTCGTAGGCGCCGGTAGGCGTCGCGGACCTGTACTGGCGCAGTTCGGTGATGTGCCCGGCCGCGTCGGTGACGGTGGTGGTGGGGGTGCCGCCGGTGGGCGGGGTGACCGTGACGCGGTCGCCGTTGTACTCGGTGAGGGTGGTGCTCAACGGGGTGCCGGCGCCGTTGCCCGCCAGGGTGGTGGACTTGACGACCCGTCCGAGGCCGTCGAACTCCTGCTGGATCTGGGTCTCGACGCCGGTGGTGTCGTCGACGTTGCGCAGCGTCGCGGACGGGGCGCCGGCGGCGTAGTACGGCGCGTAGGCGAGGTAGGCCTGGCCGCGCTCGTCGTAGAAGGTGTCGGAGAGGATCCGGCCGCCGCCGGGGCCGGGTGTCTGGGTCTGGCGGGTGCGGCCGAAGCTGTCGTACAGGGTGTAGGAGGTCTGCTGGGAGCCGTCCTCGTTGAGGGTCTTGCTCGCGACCGAAGCGATCTGGCCGTTGGAGACGGTGTACGCGTACTCCTGGTCGGGGCTCTGGCTGTTGGCCTTGGAACGGTCGGGCAGCCAGACCTTCTGGGTGCGGCCCAGTGCGTCGTAGATGACGTCGGTGCGGCGGTTGTCGGCGTCGAGGGTGTCGGTTACCTGACCGCGCAGCAGGTCGTAGTCGGTGGTGACGGTCTGCTTGGTGGCGGCGTCGCCGGCTGTGACCGGCGGGGAGGTCACCACTGCTCTGGTGGGTCGGCCGGTGGCCGGGGTGTAGGCGGTGGTGGTGGTCCGGGGGTTGGACAGCGCGGTGGTGGCCGGGCTGTTGGCGCCCGTGAGGTCGAACACGGTCGAGGAGACCAGCGTGGTCGCTGCCAGGACGCGACCGTAGGCGTCGTAGGAGGTGGCGCTGTCGAGGTAGGTGGCGTTGCTGCCGGTGGTCGACTTCAGGACGTGGGAGAGGGTGAGGTCTCCCTTGGTGGGCGCGACGCCGTAGGCCTGGCCGTCGAACCGGAAGCGGGTGTCGGAGAGCACGGCGGAGGTTCCGTCGGCCTTGGTGGTGCGGTCGACGCTGGTGGAGCAGTTCGCGGCGACGGTTTCGACTCGGGACGTTCCGGTCAAGAACCAGGCCGCCGTGTTGTCGAGGTAGGTGGTGCGGGTGCACTTGTCGTCGTCGGGGAGGGAGACGTCTCCGAGACTGTCCACCGTGGTGGCCCGACCGTAGTCGTCGAAGGTGGTGTTGGTGCGGGTCTCGCGCCAGGAGGCGCCGGCACCCTTGTCGAGCGAGGTGAAGGTGCGGGTGCTGCTGACGCCGGTCATGTTCGCGGTGGTGGTGCCCCAGTCACGGACGCGCTGGGCGGTCTGCTTCTTCCACGGGGCGCTGACCGTCTTGGACAGGACGAGACCGCCGGGCTTGTCGTACTGCTCGGTGCGGTAGGCGAAGCCGGCCCAGGCGTTGTCGTCGGTCAGGGTGGTGCCCTGGCCGTCGTTGACGGTGACGGTGCGCTTGCTGTTCTTGTCGGCGGGGTTGTTGCGGTCGCCGTCCATGCCGCGCAGGAAGAAGTGGTCGGTCTGGGTCGACATGGCGGCGTTGCTGCCGGTCTGCACCCGGACGTGGGCGTAGCCGCGCCACTGGGACCAGGTCTTGAGCTTGTCCTTGGTCAGGCCGTCCTCGTCGTCGAAGTGCCAGGCGGCATCACCGAGGTAGGTGTAGCGGGTGACCATGTCGGGTGCGTGGCCGCTCTTGTCGCCGGCGGTGATGGAGTCGACGACGTACTTGTTGAACCACTCGGTGGTGACGGGGGAGGTGTCGGAGGCCTGGTACATCTGCGGGAAGCAGCGGGTGGTGTTGCTCTGCGGGGTGGGCAGTGCGGCCCAGTCGCAGGGCGCGGCCGAGTAGTTGACGTCGATCTGGCCGCCGAGCTCGTCGGTGACCGTGCCCAGGCGCTGCTTGATGAAGGGGGCGCGGCCGTCGCCGGTCCTGTCGAGGCGGTTGGCCATCTGCCGGTAGGACAGGGTGGTCGCCGGGAGGGAGACGGCGGGGGTGGCGGCGTTGCCGGTGTGCTTGATGCTGTCCAGCAGGAGCTGGTAGTCGTAGTCGGCGGTGCCCCACTTGTGGGTCAGGTCCCAGGTGTCCACGGCCTGGTAGGTGCCGTTGGCCTGGAGGGTCTTGGCGACGACCTGGACCAGGCGGGTGCGGGTGAAGAAGGTCGGCGAGAACTGCGTGGTGCAGTCGGTGCCGTCCTTGCAGTTCTGGTCCCACGGGGTGTCGTACCAGTACTGCCGGTTGGTGTCGATCGACGCCGCGTCGCACAGCGAGGCGGTGGTCTCCAGGCAGCGCTCGGCGGTGCCGAAGTCGACCCGGGCCATCGGCTTCACGGTCGACGAGTAGATGTCGTTCTTCTGCTGGCCGTACTCGATGTGGTCGAGGTGCCCGCCGCGGACGTAGGGGGTGCGGTTGGCGGTCTTCAGGTTGCGGCTGTAGTTGTTGGTCTCGGGGGTGTACCAGTAGGTGATGTCGTTGCCGTGGGTGTCGACGACCAGGTCGAGGTTCCACCGCCAGCCCTGCTGGCACCAGGAGGTGTCGAAGGTGGCGCCGTTGCAGGGCTCGCCCGCATTGTTGCCGAAGACGGGGACGGTGTAGACGGACTTGGTCTCCGGCTGGCCGCTGGTCCAGTTGGGCAGGCGGTTGTAGCCGAAGTAGTAGCTGGTGCCGTCGGTGGTGGTGGCCTTGAAGTACTCGCCGTTGTTGTCGCCGTTGCCGCGTGCGCCGTCGCGGATCCGGACGACCTTGGTGTTGTCGTCGCCCTTCAGCCGCCACTCGTCGGCGGACACCGGGATCAGCTCACCCGAGTGCCCCGCGAAGGAGATCGTGGCGTTGTCGGTGCCCCAGCACTGGTCGCCGGGGCTGACGGTGCCGGTCTTGGGGGCGCCGTCGTCCGCGCACGGCTTGTAGGAGCGCTCGACGAAACCGGGGGACAGGTCGAAGCCGTCACCGGCCCAGGACGCCTGGTTGTTGCTGTTCGCGGTGCGGCCGTCGACCGCACCCGAGTCGTACGACAGGCCGATGCCCGGGGTGAGGCCGCCGGGCATCGGAGTGAGCGGCATGCTGTAGGACCAGTCGAACGAGCCGCTGTTCAGCGAGGTCGACCAGGACGAGGCGCTGGCCAGCGGGGTCGCCTTGTAGTCGCCGCTCGGACCGGCGGTCCCGGCGGTGGCGGCGAGGACGACGACGCCCTCGGCGGCCTCGATCCGGGTGGAGCCGACCGGGGCGGCGGTCAGCGCGTCCGCCTTCAGGGTCTGTGCCTCGGTGTCGTTGCCGCCGGGCAGCGGGGTCTGGCTCCGGCACTCGGCCAGCTCGGGCGTGGTGAGTGCGCAGTCGGGCAGCCGCACCAGCTTCAGGCGGGAGCCGAAGCCGGAGCCCGCGGCCTGCGCGAACGAGGAGTAGTCCACGCTGACACCGGAGCTGTCGCTCACCCCGGTGACGGTGAACAGCACGCCGCTGACACCGGCCTTCGCGGCCGCTTCCTGCCCGAGCACCTCGACCTGAGCCTGGCCGACCGCACCGGAGGAGGTGATCGAGACGGGCAGCTTCCCGGCCTTCACGGCCTTGCCGCGCTCGCCCGGCACGTCCACGGTGGCGCTGCCCTTGCCGGGCAGGGTGCCGTGCTTGCCGTCGACCTTGCTGACGGTGGTGTCGGCCTTGGGCGCCCTTGGCTTGGTGTCGTGCCCCTTCACCGGCTTCTCGGAGGAGACCACGGGGGGCTTCTTGTACGGCTCCGCGGCCGCGACGGCGGCCATGGGCAGGGTCGGCAGCAGCGACCCCACCAGGGTGGCCGCTATACCGGCGGCCACTTTCCCTCGGGTCCGCCGGACGGCGGATCTTCCTGCTTTCATGGGCCACTTCCCTTGGAGCGGGCCCGTTTCCGGGCATGGCGAGAGGTCGGGCCGGGCAGCCGGCGGCTGCCCGGCCCGAAGCGAGAGGGGTGTCACACGCCGGTGGCGGTGTTCAGTTCGTTGTTGTAGTCGGCGAGTTTGAGGAGCTGGGCGGGACTCAGGACGCCTTGGTACAGCCAGATGTCATCGAGTTCGCCGGAGAAGTACTCGGTCCAGGCGCCGCCGGCCCGGTTGCGGCCCAACTGCAGGCTGCCGCTGGCCTCGTAGGGCTGCGGGGCGCCGGCCGAGGAGACGTGCGGGACGCAGTCGGCGCTGCCGGCTTCGCAGGTCTGGTTCTCCTCCTGGCCGTTGACGTACAGCACCAGGCGTCGGCTGAAGGAGTCGTAACTCAGGGCCAGGTGCGTCCAGTTCTCCCACACCGAGTACTGCGGGGTGTGGGCGATCAGAGTGCGGGGTGCGCCGTTGGCGTCGGCAGTGCGGACCTCGGCCTGCCACTCGCCGCGGGGGTTGCCGTTGGCGTCGAGGCCCAACGAGTGCCAACGCATCGTGACAGCGCTGTTGTCGGTCCCGGGCAGGGAGAGCACCGTCATGTCCCGGGTCGGGATGCCCGCGGTGTTGGCCCAACCTGCGAGCGTGAAGCTCTGGTTGGTGTGCAGCGGGGCGGCGGAGGTGGCCGCGTAGCCGGTGCTGCCGTTCAGGGCCAGGCTGCCCGGCGTCGGGAGCAGGCCGCCGCCGGTGTTGATCGACGCCCCGGTACCCAGGGTCGCGGCCAGGTGCGACGGGCCCTCGTCGGGGGTGGCGCCGGAGGTCGCGGCGTTGAGCTTCCAGCGGCCGGCCAGCAGCGGGCGCTGCTGCACCATCGCGGTGGCCTCGGGGGTGGTGACGACGCGGTCGTAGATCCGGACGTCGTCGATGTCTCCGCCGAAGTACTCGCTGTTGGCGCCCTCGCGGTTGACGGCGCCGATCTGCAGCGGGCCGGGGTTGGCCCAGGGCGAGTTCTGCGTGTAGTCGGACTCGCCGACCAGGTAGCCGTTGATGTACAGGCGGGTCTTCTTGGCGGTGGTGTCGTTGACGCCGATCAGGTGCGTCCACTCGCCGGTGTTGCCGGCGAAGCACGGCACGGTGCCGACCATGGTGCCGGGGGTGCAGTCCTGCTGCCAGGTGCGCACCAGGGTGTCGGCGGTGGTGTCCTCCTTGTAGCGGCCGAAGGACCAGCGCTTCCAGCCAGCCGAGTAGTACAGCGCGAACTCGCTGTTGTGCTGGCCGATCTGGGTGATCGCGATTCGTGCGACGTTGTCGCTGTCGGCGAGCTTGGGCAGCTTCACCCAGGCCGAGACGGAGAAGTCCCGGGTGCCGTCGACCTGCGGCCGCGAGGTGCGCAGGTAGTCGTCCGTGCCGTCCAGGTGCAGGGCCTGCCCCGTGATGCCGGTGGTGTTGGTCTGCGGGCCGTTGAAGGGCGTCAGGGCGTCGGCCTCGGGAGCGCCGACGACGGGGGCGGCGCTCTCGTCGAGGTGCCAGACGGCCTTGGCGGGGGTGCCGGTGGTGAGCTGCTGGTCGGCGGCGACCTGGGTGATCTCGGCGGGGGTCAGGGCGCGGTCCCACATCTTGACCTCGTCCACGGAGCCGGCCCAGGGGGCGGACCACAGCTTGCTCCAGCGGTCGCGGCCGATCTGCACGCTGCCGTGGCCGTCCCAGACCGACGACGGCACCAGGGCGGAGCCGACGGAGACCCCGTCGACGTAGAGCCGGATGGAGTTGGCGGCCTTGTCGTAGACGCCGGTCAGGTGGGTCCACCGCCCGGTCGGTGCGACGGTGGGAGAGTTGATGCTGTAGCTGGTGGCGTCCGCGCCCGCCTCGTTGGTCTGGATCTTGAAGGACCAGTGGGGGTCGGTGCCGCCGGCCATGCCCACGCCGAGGGTGTACGAGAAGTAGTCCGGGCCGTTCTGGCTGACCGCGACCCGCGTGTTCGGGGTGCCGTCGAACTTCACCCAGGCCGAGACGGTGTAGCTCTTGGAGGTGTCGAGCACCGCCGCGTCGGTCTGCGCGTAGCCGTTCTGCGCGTCGCCGTTGAAGGTCAGCGCACTGCCGAGATGGCCGGCTGCGCCGGGCGTGGCGCCGGTGCCGAGGGCGAGCGGCACCTGTGCGCCGGAACCGTTCAGGTTGCCGTCCATGCCCCAGCCGGTGCGCTGGCCCTGCCCGCCCAGGACGTTGAAGTAGTACGCCTCGGGCTGCGAGACGGTACCGGCCGCGTTGACGGCACGCGCCGACAGGACGTGCAGGCCCGGGGTCTGCGGGAGGACCTTGACGGTCTGCGCAGCACCGCCGGTGGTGGCCAGGTCGGTGAACGGCGAGTTGTCCAGCGCCCACTGGTACTTGGTGACGGTGGTGCCCGCGGCCTTCAGGGTGAAGGAGGCGTACCTGCCGACGCCGTCGGTCCACGGCAGGGAGGCGGTGGCGTCCGTCGAGCCCGGGTAGTTGGCCGAGGTTACCGTCGGACCGGCGGGGACGGAGGTGTCGACGTTGAAGTAGCAGGCGGTCGGGTCGCCGTCCGAGGACCACGGCCCCCAGGACCTGCCGTCCCAGGCCCGCGCCTCCCAGCTCACCCGGGTGTTGTGCGGGAACACGTCCGGCAGTTGGTAGGTGAACTGCGAGCCGGAAGCCTTGAAGTCGCCCGGTGTGTTGTTCTCCGCGCCGGTGGACCACCAGCGGCGGCGCAGACCGTCGCCGGTGTCCCACGCCACCGCGAACTGCACGGCGATCGGGTCGCCGTCCGGGTCGGTCGCCCGGTTGACGGTGACCTGCGGCACCCGGTTGACGTTGACCGGGTCGAACTGGCAGGCCGAGCCCGGTGACATCGTCATGTCCGGCATCGCGATCTGGTTCGGGCGCAGGTTGTAGTACACCTGGAGGTAGGCACCGTCGGTGAACCGCTTCCAGCCGTAGGCGTCGCCCTCGTTCTGCGCCTTCAGACCGAAGGTGATGGTCTGCCAGCCGCCGTTGGCGGCGTCCTGCACCAGGTTCTTCACCCCGGAGTCCTTGTCACCGCCCCACTCCAGCCAGTCGTCCGCGCAGCCCGTGTATCCCTTCGCGTCGTTGATGGTCTGGATGTTGCGGATCCAGAAGGCGGAGTTGTTCTGCGAGTTCCAGGTCAGGCCCCTGGAGATCGCGCCGCTCCACCACAGCTCCACCGGGCGGGCGTTGCACGAGTACGCGTGGCTCTCGTACGTCCCGAAGGTGGCCTTCAGGATCTCCTTGCCGGCGAACGCACCGCTCGGCACCTGGTAGAACGCCCGCTTCACGTCCAGCGGCGCGCACCGGGAGGTGTCGCCGCAGTAGCCCACGCCCCAGTCGTGCACGTAGTCGGCGGTGTAGGTGAAGTGCCAGTACGTCTGGTTCGGGTACGTGCGCGACACGCCCGCCCACTCGTTGGCCAACGGGGTGTTCCACTGCGGGTCGATCATCACCGGGTAGACCGTGGCGGGATCGTCCAGCATGCCCTGGTCAGGGGTCAGGACCATGCCGCCCTTCGGCAGGTCCACCTTCAACCGGGTCATCTTGGCGCCCTCACCCGGGACCGCGTCGCTCTTCGCCTTGGCCGCGGCGGACGGGGGCGCGGACGGGCCGGCCGGCGTCGAGGAGTCCCACATCACCGGTGGCGCCGCCTCGAAGACCGTGCCTCCCCCGGCCCGGTCGACGGCCTTCAGTGAGCCGTCGCTCTCCTGCTTCACCGTCAGGCCGTCGCCCTGCAGGCCCAGCCGCAGCGCGTCCAGCTCGGGGTTCTTCGCGGCCTCGGGCGTGTGCACCACCAGGACCTGGCTGAAGCCGGTCGCCGAGGCGGTGAGCTTCAGGTCCACGTCCGGCAGGATCGAGCGGTACTCCGCCGTCTGCCCGTCCAGCACCGGCTTCGGCAGCGCCTTGGGCCAGCTGAGCTTCAGCTCCTTGCCCGCCTGCGACATCCGCACCAGCGGCTGTCCGCTGCCACCGCCGGAGAACTCGACGTCGGCGGTCGTCGCCTTCGGCGCCACCGCCCCGCTCGGCAGCACCGCCAGCGTCGGATCGACGTCCACCCAACCGCGGCCCGCCTTGCGCACCCGCTTGGTCTGCAGGTAGGTCGTCGACAGCAGCCGGCCGTCCGGCTGCGCGACCACGTCCGAGGTCTCGCTCTTGAGGGCCTCGACCTCCACCGGCTTGCCGGTCCGCTTGGCCTCGGCGACGGCCAGCCCCTCCGCCCGGTCCTGCTCGGACACCGGCCTCGTCGGCTTCGCCGGCTTGTCCGAGGCGCCGACCGGTTCGGCCGCCACCGCCGGGGCCACCGCAGGTATCCCGGCCGCCCCCGTCACCACACCGACGGAGAGCAGGACGGCGGTCAGAGCCCGCCCCCACCCCCCGCGCACGGATCTCTTCCGCACGCCACACCCCCCAAGGAATCGACATTCTTCGCGTGCGACACGGGGCTCCCGCCATTGCGCGGCAACGCTTTTCGCGTGACGACGAACATCGACCCCCCGGTCGGCGGTTCACCGTAACGATCCCTTCGCTCCTTGCGGATGTGCACAGCCTCCACGGGTATCGACACAGCGTCCACAACCTTTGCGGCCGGTCCGCCCGCGGGACCGGCCGCCTACGCCGGGGCGGAAAGGGCGCCGTCGCCCGAGCCCGACCGTCAGGTACGGGACGATCGCCGACTCACGCACCCGACGACGCGGGATGCCGTCGTCCCGGTCCAGGGGCTACTGGGAGCCCGCGCGCGAGGCGAGCGCGTGGTTGCGGTGCTCGCGGGGCGGGAGGCCGTAGGCGGTCTTGAACGCGCGGGTGAACTCCGACGCGCCGAGCATGCCGCAGCGGGCCGCGATCGCGTAGATCGGCACGTGCATCAGGGCGGGGTCCGCGAGGTCGCGATGGGCCCTCGCCAGGCGCTGGCGGCGGATGAACGCCGCGACCGTCTCGCCGTGGGCGTGCTCGGCGAACAGGCGGTGCAGGTAGCTGAGCGAGATGTGGTGGGCCGCGGCGATCACCGGCGGCGCCAGCTCGGGGTCGTGCAGGTTGTGCCGGACGAACAGCCGGACGCTCTCCAGCAGGGCCCGCTGCCGCCCCTCCGGCGACACCGTGTTCTCCGCGTCGAGTTCACGGGCGAGCCAGGCCGCTATCAGGTCGACCACGACCATGCCCAGCCGGGACGCCTCGGCGGGGTCCAGCACCGCGGCCTGCCGGCCCGCACCGAGGACGAAGTCCGTCAGCAATGCACCGGTGCCCGCCCGTCCCGACAGCTTCCGCCCCAGCAGGTCGAGCAGTCTGTGCCCGGGGATCGGCAGCAGCGACGCCGGCAGGTCGAGGGCCAGTCCCTCCACCCGGGGCTGCTCCGAAGCCGGACCCCGCACGCCGAAGCACCGGGTGTCGTACGGGTAGGAGCTGTGCGCCAGGTGGATGTCGCCGACCTTGAACGCCTCGGTCCGCCCCGAGCGGGGGGCCACCGCCACGCCGCGGCCCGCGGTCAGGACCGTCACGTGGAACAGTTCCTCGTCGGAGCGCCGGATCATCCGCTCGGTCCGCTTGACCCGGATCGAGGGGAAGGACGTCCCCAGCAGCGAGACCGGCCCCAGCGTGAACTGTCTCATCTGCGCGCTGAAGCTGTCCGCGTACTCGCTGGTCATCTCGGCGGCCCGGGTCCTCCCCATCACCTCCCGCCAGTACTCGAAGCTCTCACGCCCCGAAAGGCCTTCGTTCCCGGCGCCGTTCGTCTGCTCCACCACTTCTCCCCGACGGATCTGGTCACCTGGCGCCCGATCGACGACGATGACGGACGAGTCGAACGCCGGAGGAACCGGTAGGAGGGTACCTGCCCGGGACGGGGACGGCGCACCGCCGAGCGTTTCGGTTGCCGGGCGCGGGCGGGAGGTAACGGGAAGTTACCCCCCGACGGGGGTTCAAATGGTCGGCGCAGGGGCGGAGACTGGGAGTCATGGGGCAGGCCGAGCCCCGGGAGGCGATTCCCATGCCCATCCAACCCGTCTGGCGCTCCGTCGTGGTGGCCGCCGCCGCGCTGGCCACCGCCACCGCGGTCAGCACCGCCGCCCCCGTCTACGCCCAGGCCGCGACGTCGACGACGGCGACGACGGCGACGAGTCACGTGACGGCCTGGACCAGCGACGGCTGGGGCGGCGGCACCGTGGTCAGCCACCCGGCCGGCATCAACTGCCACCAGAGCGCGTGGGACCCGTACACGTACGACGAGAACGCGGCCCCGCAGCCCGACACGTCCGGCACGTGCGACGCCGTCTTCCCGGTGGGCACCGTGGTGACCTTCACCGCCACGCCGGATCCCGGGTCGAACCTCAACTACGGTCCGGACCCGGCCAGTCTGACCGTCCGGGCCGGGTACAACGCGACGTACGTGGTGTTCTGCCCGAACGACGGACTCTGCTCCGCCTGGTACTGACCGGACGGCGGCCGGGGCGGCGGCCGGGGGCGGCCGGTTCAGTCCGGCAGGCCGTCGAGGTAGTCCTCGTACACCGCGACCTTGTACCGGACGATGTCCAACGAGCGCTGCAGGTCGGCGAGTTGGTCGAGGACACGCTGTTCGTGGGCGCGCAGCAGGGCGAGGCGGGCGGGTTCGGTGCCGGCGCCGGCGCGGGCGAGTTCGGTGTAGCGGCGGATCTCGGGGATGGGCATGCCGGAACTGCGCAGCACGATGCAGAGGTTGAGCCACTCCACGTCGCCCTCGGTGTAGCGGCGCCGTCCGCCGCCCTCGCGCCGGACGGGGTCGGCGAGGATGCCCTCGCGCTCGTAGAAGCGCAGGGCGTGCACGCTCAGGCCGGTGCGGGCGGCGACCTGGCCGATGCTCAGGGTCGCGGGGGCAGCGGGTCCGTCCGGTGTGCTCACCGGACCAGCATAGGAGGGAGCGGCGCAGGAGTTGATCTAGAGCCGACTCGAGCTCCTAGAGTGGCCCGCGGCGCGCCCCACCGGGTGCGGACGGAAGGGGAGGAACCATGCGTTACCGGATTCTCGGCGGCACCGGCATCGAGGTCAGCGCCTACTGCCTGGGCACGATGATGCTCGGCGCGGTGGGCAACCCGGACCACCGCGAGGGCGTGCGGCTCGTGCACACCGCGCTGGACGCCGGGATCAACTTCGTCGACACCGCCGACATGTACTCGGCGGGCGAGTCCGAGGAGATCGTCGGCGAGGCCCTGCAGGGGCGGCGGGACGACGTGGTGCTGGCCACCAAGGTGCACTTCCCGATGGGCGAGGGGCCCAACCGGGGCGGCAACTCGCGGCGCTGGATCCTGCGGGCGGTGGAGGACAGCCTGCGGCGGCTGCGCACCGACTGGATCGACCTCTACCAGGTGCACCGGCCCGACCACCGCACCGACGTGGAGGAGACCCTGTCGGTGCTGGACGACCTCGTCCGGCAGGGCAAGATCCGGGCGTTCGGCTGCTCGACCTTCCCGGCCGAGGAGATCGTCGAGGCGCACTGGGCGGCCGAGCGCCGGGCACTGCCCCGGTTCCGCACCGAGCAGCCGCCGTACTCGCTGCTGGCCCGCGGCGTGGAGTCCTCGGTGCTGCCGGTGGCCCGCCGCCACGGCATGGGCGTGCTGACCTGGGCGCCGCTCGCCTCGGGCTTCCTGACCGGCCGTTACCGCCGGGGCGGCGCGGTCGACCTGGGCAGCGGGCGGGCCGCGCTGACCCCGCACCGCTTCGACCCGGCGCTGCCGGAGAACGTCCGCAAGCTGGAGGCGGTCGAGCAGTTCGTCGAACTGGCCGAGGGCATCGGCTGCACGCTGCCCGAACTCGCCGTCGCCTTCCCGCTCGCCCACCCGGCCGTCACCTCGGTGATCCTCGGGCCCCGGACGGTCGAGCAGCTGGACGGGCTGCTCAAGGGCGCGGCGCTGACCCTGGACGACGCCGTCCTGGACCGGATCGACGAGATCGTCCCGCCCGGCACCGACCTCTACCGGGCGGACGGCGCCTGGCGCTCCCCGCACCTGGCCCCGGCCGCCCGCCGCCGCCCGGCCGCCGAACGGGCCGCCGCCGACGCCGGGGCCTGAGCGGCACCGGGGCCTGAGCGGCACCGGCCCGGGAGGGCGCCCGGCGCTCAGCCCCCGGCCGGCAGCCGGCCCTGCAGGGTGCGGGACAACTCGGCGATGCAGTCCGCGAGTTGGCGGTCGGAGAGCCGGGCCGGGTCGTCGCCGCAGCCGGTCGCGGGGGCGGTGGGCTGCGGGGCGGGCGTCGCGGGCGCGGGCGTCGCGGTGGGTTCGGGTTGCGGCTGGCCGCCCGGCGGGGTGATCGGGCCGCGCAGGGAGACCAGGTTGGGGGTGACGGTGGCGTCCCCCGAGAGGTCGATGTAGTCCTGGGTCTGGCCGTTGAAGTCCACGAAGCCGCGCCACATGTCGTGCCCGAACGGGATGATCTCCTGGAGCGCGCCGCCGGGGCCCGCGCTGATGGTGATCGAGGTCTGCTGGGCCATGTAGGAGACCATCCGGCTGGTCAGCACGTCCAGGTTGACGGACGGCGCGTCGTCGGCCCGGACGTACACGTGCAGGTCGTTGAGGCCGCCGTCGACCCGGTCGGCCTGCAGGACGGCGAAGGCGACCACCAGTTGGGAGGAGCTCTCCCGGGGCACCAGCGGCGTCACGTAGTACAGGTGGCCGTCGGCCTTGGAGCGGAGCAGGAACTCGCCGGGGTTGGTGGCGTTGGCGGCGGCCGAGGTGTGCTCGTAGCCGAAGTTCCGGTCGTCCTTGGCGCCGCGCCCGCCGAGCCACTGCACCTCGTGGATCTGGGAGCGCACCACCGAGGCCGGGTAGACCGCGCCGGGCAGGTCGCCGGGGGCGGCGGTGGGCCGGTAGGTGACGTCGGGGCGGCCGTCGGCGGAGCCCTTGAGCACCAGGACGCCCGCGGGGGGCCAGGACGGTGCGCTGCTTCCAGGCGGTCTGCCGGGCCACCGAGATGACGACGACGGGCCGGGCGGTGCGGACGTCGGGGCCGTCGCAGTAGCCCCAGACGTCCTGGTCGCTGTAGACCAGGTCGGGGAAGCGCTCGGCGAGCAGGTTGCGCAGGCTGACCGCGCCGGTGCCGCCGAACGCCCGGTCGAAGGCGTGGTCGCCGCGGAAGCCGCAGCTGGCGACCGAGTTGGAGCTGCCGTCCCAGACCGCGACGCCCTCCATCGGCTGCTCGCCGGAGCCGTCCAGCACCGCCGTCCACGCCCCGGCGCCGTCCGCGGAGCCGGGCAGGTAGTGCAGGCTGTGGCCGAGCAGGTGGACGCCGGAGGTGAGGCCCGCGCTGTCGGTGAGCGCCTTGGTGGCGGCCGCGTAGGAGGCGGTGCGGGCCTCGAAGGCGAAGTCCGGCATCGGGGCGGTCTTCACGCAGGCCGGGACGTCCGAGGTGCCGACCAGGTCGCAGCGGTCGCCGTCGCCGGGGCGGCTGTGCTCGGTGACGGGCAGCACCGAGCGCGGGGTGGCCGCGCCGCCCGCCGGGATGTCCAGCACGGTGGAGCGGGCGTAGAACCGGCCGGCGTCCTTGTCGTCGTCCCACAGGCCGGTGCCCGCCCGCACCAGCGAACCGAGCAGGGCCAGCACCACGACGGCCGTCGCCAGCCGCGCCCACCGGCTGCGACGGCCCGCCCCGGACTCCTCCACGACGTACCGGACCGCGAGGAGACTGCCCGCGAAGCCGACCGCCAGCAGGAACCAGAACAGCGGCGCGGCGTCCAGCGGGCCGCCGTGCGGGAAGAACTGGCGCTCGATCAGCAGTCGGTAGCTCTGGTCCTGCTGGCCGAAGCCGCCGAACACGACGTGCTTGACCACCCACACCAGGAAGGCCAGCAGCGGCAGCCACAGCCACCAGGCGGCCAGCCCCAGCAGGGCGTCCCGCAGCGCTACGCGGAACCGTGTGCGTGCCATCGCGCTCCCCCGTCCCCGGCCCGCCCCCGCAGGCCCCTGCCGTGTCCTTCCCGCCGCGCCCGCCCGGCAAGCCCCGGACGGGCGGACGGCGGTGGTCTCCGGCCGACAAGCCTGCCATGACGCACCGTCAGCCGGACGAGGGGGGTGGCGGAAACCGTGCGGGCAGCGGGAGGCCGCGGGGCGCCCGTCGACGGTCGGTCGGCGGGCGCCCCCTCGGGGTGGTGGGTCAGTCCAGGTCGGTGGCGGCTCCGCCGATGACCAGGTTGATCAGGGCCTCGCTGTCCATCTCGTCGATCGAGCTGAGCGGGACGGGCTCGCGGTCCTCCGGTTCGGGGTCCGCGTCGTGCGGGGCGCGGACGCCCGCGAGTGCGAGCAGGCCGTCGAGCAGGCCGGCGTCGCGCAGCCGGGTGGGCGGGATGGTGGCGAGGATTTCGGCGATCCGTTCGTCGGTGAGGGCCTCCTGGCCGGTCTCCTCCTCCTGCGGGAGCAGTTCGGTGGCCAGGTGGTCGGCCAGCAGTTGGGTGGTGGGGTAGTCGAAGATCAGGCTGGTGGGGAGCTTCAGCCCGGTGACGATCATGAGCTTGTTGCGCAGGCCCATCGCGGACAGCGAGTCGAAGCCGAGTTCGCTGAACGCCCGGTCGACGGCCACCTCCTGGGCGTCGGCGAAGCCGAGGATGCCGGCGGCCTGGCCGCGGACCAGGTCGAGCAGGGCCGGGACGCGCTTGGGGGCGGGCATCGCCGCGAGGCGCTCGCGCAGCGAGCCGCCGCCGCTCTCGGCCTCGGGTTCGGCGCTGCCCGCGACGCGCTTGGCCGCGGTGCCCTGCCCGCGGACCAGGCCGCGCAGCAGGAAGGGCAGCTCCTCGCCCGCCCGGTCGAGGACCTCGCGGTCCAGGTTGACCGGCAGCAGCACGGCGTCGGTGAGGGTGCCCGCCCGGTCGAACAGGGCCAGGCCCTGGTCGGTGGTGAGCGCGCCGACCCCGGACTCGGCGATCCGGCGCAGGTCGGCCTCGCTCAGGCCGGAGGCCATGCCGGTGCCGCCGCTCTGCTCCCACACGCCCCAGGCCAGCGAGGTGCCGGGCAGTCCGGCGGCGCGCCGGTCCGCGGCCAGTGCGTCGAGGAACGCGTTGGCGGCGGCGTAGCTGCCCTGGCCGGGGGCGCCGAGGACGCCGGAGGCGGAGGAGAACAGGACGAAGGAGGTCAGGTCGAGGCCCGCGGTGAGGGCGTGCAGGTTGGCCGCGGCGGCGGTCTTGGGCCGCAGCACGGTGTCGACCCGCTCGGGGGTGAGCGAGGCGATCGCGGCGTCGTCGAGGACGCCCGCGGCGTGCACCACGCCGCGCAGCGGCCGGTCGGCCGGGATGGTGGCGAGCAGGTCGGCGAGGGCGGCCCGGTCGGCGACGTCGCAGGCGGCGAGGGTCGCGGTGGCGCCCGACTCCGCGAGCCGGGCGGTGAGTTCGGCCGCGCCGGGGGCGTCGGCGCCGCGGCGGCCGACCAGCAGCAGGTGCCGGACGCCGTGCCGGGCGGCGAGGTGGGTGGCGACCGCGGCGCCGAGGGCGCCGGTGCCGCCGGTGATCAGCACGGTGCCGTCCCGGTCCCAGGCCGGGGTGTCGGCGGGCGCGCCGTCGGTGGCGGGTTCGATCCGCGGCGCCAGCAGGGCTCCGCCGCGGATCGCGAGCTGCGGTTCGCCGCTGGCGACGGCGGCCGCGAGCTTCCCGGCGACCGGTGCCGCGTCGTCCAGGTCGACCAGGACGATCCGGTCGGGGTGCTCCGCCTGGGCGGAGCGGACCAGTCCGGCCACCGCGGCGCCGACCAGGTCGCGGGGCTGCTGCTGCCCGGTGTCCTGGGCGCCCCGGGTGACGACGAGCAGCCGGGTGGCGGCGAAGCGCTCGTCGGCGAGCCACTCCTGGAGGAACCCGAGGGTGCGGTGCAGGGCCTCCCGGGCGGCCTCGGCGACGTCGGCACCGGTGGCGGCACCGGCGGCGAGGACGAGGGTGCGGGCGCCGTACGCCTCCTCCAGGTCGGGACGGGCGGGGGTGCCGAGGGCGGTGGCCAGGCCCCACGGGTCGGCGCCGACCAGGGTCCAGTCGGCGGTGCCCGCGGCCTTCCGGCCGCCCTCGGTGCGCTGCCAGCCGAGGCGGTACAGCGCGTCGGCGCCGGGGGCCGGGTCGGCGGGGCGGGCCAGTACGGCGGCGGGCCGCAGCACCAGCGCCCCGACCGAGGCGACCGGCTGCCCGGTGGTGTCGGCGAGGTCGAGGGCGGCGGTGCCGGTGCCGGTCGGACGGACCCGGACCCGCAGCTCGGTGGCGCCGACCGCGTGCAGGTCGACCTGCTCCCAGGAGAACGGCAGCACGGGTTCGCCGCTGCCCGCCCGGCTGAGGCCGATGGCGTGCAGGGCCGCGTCGAAGACGGCCGGGTGCAGGCCGTAGCCCTCCGGGTCGGGGGCCGCGGACGGGTCGGCGCCGACCTCGGCGTAGACCTCCTCGCCGCGCTTCCAGGCGGCGCGCAGGCCGCGGAAGGCCGGTCCGTAGGCGAGCCCGGCCTCGGCGAGTTCCTCGTAGCGGCCGTCCAGGGCGATCGGCGCGGCTCCGGCGGGCGGCCAGTCGGCCAGGTCGAAGTCGGGGGCGGCGGCGCGGGCCAGCCGGCCGGTGGCGTGCCGGGTCCAGGGGCGGCCGGCCGGGCCGGACTCGGGGCGGGAGTGGACGGTGAAGGTGCGCTCGCCGCCCCGGCCGGGCGCGCCGACGGTGCACTGGACGCGCACGCCGTCGGTGTCGGGCAGGATCAGCGGAGCCTCCAGGACGAGTTCGTCCACGCGGTCGAGGCCGAGCTGCTCCCCGGCGTGCAGGGCCAGTTCGACCAGGCCGGTGCCGGGGAGGACCACGGCGCCGGAGACCCGGTGGTCGGCGAGCCAGGCGTGGGTGCCGAGCGAGATCCGGCCGGTGAGCAGCAGGCCGCCGTCCCCGGCGAGTTCGGTGGTGGTGCCGGCCAGCGGGTGCCGGGCGCCGCCCTGGTCGGCGGCGCCGCCCGCGGTGCCCTGGTACCAGTAGCGCTTGCGCTGGAACGGGTAGGTGGGCAGGTCGACCGGGGCGGGCGCGTGGCCGGTGCCGCGGTAGACGGCGGCCCAGTCCGGGGACAGGCCGTGGACGTGCAGGGCGGCCAGGCCGCTCCACAGCGCCCGCAGTTCGTCCTGGTCCTTGCGCAGCAGCGGGGTGAGGACGGCCTGTTCGGCGGCCTCGGCGCCGAGGGTCTCGGCGGCGAGCGCGGTCAGGGTGGCGTCCGGGCCGAGCTCCAGGTACCGGGTGACGCCCTGCCCGTGCAGGGTGGTGACGCCGTCGGCGAAGCGGACGGCGTGCCGGACGTGCCGGACCCAGTACTCGGGGTCGGTGAGCTCCTCGGGCGCGGCGAGGGCGCCGGTGAGGTTGGAGACCACCGGGATGCGCGGCGGCGCGTAGGAGACGCGCTGCGCGACGCGGCGGAACTCGTCCAGCATCGGGTCCATCAGGGCGGAGTGGAAGGCGTGCGAGACGGCCAGCAGCTTGGAGCGGCTGAAGGCCGCGCCGACGGCGAGGACGGCGTCCTCGGGGCCGGAGACCACGGTGGAGGCGGGGCCGTTGACGGCGGCGACGTCGACGCCGTCGACCAGGGCGGCGCGCACCTCGGCCTCGGGGGCGGCGATCGCCATCATCGCGCCGCCCTCGGGCAGCGCCTGCATCAGGCGGCCGCGGGCGGCGACCAGGGCGGCCGCGTCGGGCAGCGACCAGACCCCGGCCACGTGGGCGGCGGCGAGTTCGCCGACCGAGTGCCCGGCGAGGTAGTCGGGGCGCAGGCCGAAGGACTCGACCAGGCGGTAGAGCGCGACCTCGATCGCGAACAGCGCGGCCTGGGCGTAGCCGGTGCGGTTCAGGGTGCGCTGGTCGCCGTCGATCACCTCGCGCAGCGGCCGGTCCAGGTGCGGGTCGAGCGCGGCGCAGACCTCGTCGAAGGCGGCGGCGAACACCGGTGAGGCGCGGTGCAGTTCGGCGCCCATGCCGATCCGCTGGGAGCCCTGGCCGGAGAACAGCACGGCGCTGCGGCCGGTGGCGGTGGCGGTGCCGGTGAGCAGGCCGGGGGTCTGCTCGCCGTCGGCGAGCGCCATCAGGCCGCGCAGGAAGTCGCCGCGCTTGGCGCCGACCAGGACGGCCCGGTGGGCGAAGGCGGAGCGGGTGGTGGCCAGCGCGTGGCCGGTGGCGACCGGGTCCTGGTCGTACGCCTCGTCGAGGTGGGCGAGCAGCCGTTCGGCCTGGGCGCGCAGCGCGCCGGGGGTGCGGGCGGAGACCGGCCAGGCGATCGGCGCGGGCGGCCGGTCGGCCTGCGGCTCCTGCGGCTCCCGGACGGGGGCGGCGGGCGGTTCCTCGAGGATGACGTGGGCGTTGGTGCCGCTGATGCCGAAGGAGGAGACGCCGGCCCGGCGGACCCGGGCGCCGCGCGGCCAGGCGACCGGCTCGGTGAGCAGGCTGACGTTGCCGGAGGACCAGTCGACCTCGGGCGAGGGTGCGGAGACGTGCAGGGTCCGCGGGAGTTCCTGGTGGCCGAGCGCCAGCACCATCTTGATCACCGAGGCGGCGCCCGCCGCGGCCTGGGCGTGCCCGATGTTGGACTTGACCGAGCCGACCCGCAGCGGCCGGTCGGCGGGCAGCTCCGCGCCGTACGTGGCGAGCAGTGCCTGGGCCTCGATCGGGTCGCCGAGCCGGGTGCCGGTGCCGTGCGCCTCGACGGCGTCGACGTCGGCGGCGGTCAGCCCGGCGTTGGCCAGGGCCTGCCGGATGACGCGCTGCTGGGCGGGGCCGTTGGGTGCGGTGAGGCCGTTGGACATGCCGTCCTGGTTGACCGCGGAGCCGCGGACCAGGGCGAGCACGGGGTGGCCGTTGCGGCGGGCGTCGGAGAGCCGCTCCAGGACGAGGACGCCGACGCCCTCGGCCCAGGCGGTGCCGTCGGCGTCCGCGGAGAACGCCTTGCAGCGGCCGTCGGCGGCCAGGCCGCCCTGGCGGGAGAACTCGACGAAGGTCTCCGGGGTCGCCATCACGGTGACGCCGCCCGCCAGGGCGAGGGTGCACTCGCCGCCGCGCAGCGCCTGGGCGGCCCAGTGCAGGGCGACCAGCGAGGAGGAGCAGGCGGTGTCGACGGAGACCGCGGGGCCCTCCAGGCCGAGGGTGTAGGCGATCCGGCCGGTGACGATGGAGCCGGTGCTGTTGCTGCCGACGTAGTCGTGGAACTGGACGCCCGCGTAGACGCCGGTGGCGCTGCCCTTGAGCTGCTGCGGGTCGATGCCGGAGCGCTCCAGCGCCTCCCAGGACGCCTCCAGCAGCAGGCGCTGCTGCGGGTCGACCAGGGCCGCCTCCTTGGGCGCGACGCCGAAGAAGGCCGGGTCGAAGTCGCCCGCGTCGTAGAGGAACCCGCCCTCGTTGACGCCGGTGGTGCCGGGGCGCTCCCCGGTCGGGTCGTGCAGCGCGGCGAGGTCCCAGCCGCGGTCGGCGGGGAACGGGCCGATGCCGTCCTCGCCCTCGGAGACCAGCCGCCACAGGTCGGCCGGGGAGCCGACGCCGCCGGGCAGGCGGCAGGCCATGCCGACGATCGCGATCGGCTCGTCGTGGTGGTCCTGCTGGGCGGTGACGGCCGCGACCGTGCCGGAGGTCTCGCTGAGCAGGTGCTCGGCGAGCGCGGCGGGCGTCGGGTAGTCGAAGACCAGGGTCGCGGGCAGCCGCAGCCCGGTGGCCGCGTTGAGGGTGTTGCGCAGTTCCACGGCGGTCAGCGAGTCGAAGCCCAACTGCTGGAACTGGCCGGTGGGTTCGACGTCGGCGGCGGAGGCGTGGCCGAGCACCGCGGCGGCGTGGGTGCGGACCAGTTCGAGGACGGCCGCGGGGCGTTCGGCGGCGGGCAGCGCGGCCAGCGTCCGGTCGAGGGCGGTGCCGTCCCCGTCCGCCCCGGCGGTGGCGGCGGTGCGCAGCCGCGGCGGTCCGGCCAGGTCGCGCAGCGGCCGGGGCAGGGTGTCGGCGGGGCGCTCGCGCAGCACCGGGAGGTTCGGCTTGACCGGGGCGAGGGCGGCCAGGCCGGTGCCGAGCGCGGCGTCGAACAGGGCCAGGCCCTCCTCGGCGGTCAGCGGGGCGAGGGCCGCGGTGCCGACGGTGCGGCCGGTGCCGGCCATGCCGCCGGGCTGCTCCCACTGGCCCCAGGCGAGGGCGAGCGCGGGCAGGCCGTGGGCGCGGCGGTGGGCGGCGAAGGAGTCCAGGAAGCTGTTGGCGGCGGCGTAGTTGGCCTGGCCGGGGGTGCCGAGCACGCCGGAGACCGAGGAGAACAGCACGAACGCGGCCAGGGGGGCGTCCGCGGTCAGCTCGTGCAGGTGGAGCGTGCCGTCGACCTTGGGGCGCAGCACGGCGGCGGTGCGCTCGGCGGTCAGCGCGGTGACCACGCCGTCGTCGAGGACGCCCGCGACGTGCACGACGGCGGTCAGCGGGTGGGCGGCGGGCAGGTCGGCCAGGACGGCGGCGAGGGCGGCCCGGTCGGCGACGTCGCAGGCCGCGGTGCGCACCTCGGCCCCGGCGGCGGCCAGTTCGGTGGCCAGGGCGGCCAGCGCGGCGGGGCCGGTGCGGCTGAGCAGCAGCAGGCGGCGCACGCCGTGCGCGGCGACCAGGTGGCGGGCCAGCAGGGTGCCGATCGCACCGGAGGCGCCGGTGACCAGGACGGTGCCCTCGGGGTCGAGCGCCGGGGCGGTGGGCTCGGGCTGCCGGACCAGCCGGGCCAGCCGGGGCGCGCGGGCGGTGGTGCCGCGCAGGGCGAGCTGCGGTTCGCCGGTGGCGAGCAGCCCGGGCAGCAGGGCGGCGAGGGCCTCGTCGTCGGTGTCCCGGTCGGTGTCGAGCAGGACGAAGCGGCCGGGGTGCTCGGACTGGGCGGAGCGGACCAGGCCCCAGACGGCGGCGCCGGCCGGGTCGGTGACGTCCTCGCCGTCGACGGACTGCGCGCCGCGGGTGACCACGACCAGGACGGGGGCGTCGGCGCGCTCCTCGGACAGCTGCTCCTGGACGGCCGCCAGGGCGGCGGCGGTGGCGGCGTGCACGGCCCCGGCGTCACTGCCCGGGGCACTGGCCAGCAGCGCGTACGGGGTGGCGGCGGGGGCGGGGGCGGCCGGGACGGTGCGCCACTCCAGGCGGTACAGCGGGGCGGCGGTGGCGGCGGGCAGCACCAGCGGGCGGAAGGCGACCGAGTCGATCCGGGCGACGAGGCCGCCGGCCGGGTCGGTGGCCTCGACGGCGAAGGCGTCGGGGCCGACCGGGGTGAAGCGGACCCGCAGCGCGCTCGCGCCGGTGGCGGCCAGTTGCACGCCGGACCAGGCGAACGGCATCCGGCCCTGCTCGGCGCCGTCGTCCTCGCCGCCGGTGGCGCGCAGCGCGTGGGTGGCGGCGTCCAGCGCGGCGGGGTGCAGGCCGAACGCGGCGGCCCGCCGGGTCTCGCCCTCGGGCAGCCGGACCTCGGCGAGGATCTCCTCGCCATGCTGCCAGACCGCCTCCAGGGCGCGGAACGCGGGCCCGTAGTCGATGCCGGTGGCGGCGAAGGAGTCGTAGAGGCCGTCCAGCGGGACGGGCCGGGCGGCGGCGGGCGGCCACGGCCCGGCCGGGGCGGCGGGGAGGTCGGCGGCGGGGGCGACGGTGCCGGTGGCGTGCACCGTCCAGTCGGCGCCGGGGCCGTCCTCGTCGGGGCGGGAGTGCACGGTCAGGGTGCGGCGCCCGGCGGTGTCGGGGGCGTGCACGGCGACCTGGATCCGGACGGCCGCGGCGGCGGGCAGCACCAGCGGGCTGCTGAGGGTGAGCTCCTCGACCCGGCCGCAGCCGACCAGGTCGCCCGCCCGGACGGCGAGTTCGACGAACGCGGTGCCGGGGACGGTGACGGTGGTGCCCAGGACGTGGTCGGCGAGCCAGGGCTGGGTCTCGACGGAGAGGCGGCCGGTCATCACGGCGCCGTCGGTGTCGGCGAGGGTGACGGCGGCGCCCAGCAGCGGGTGCTCGCCGCCGCCGTAGCCCGCGGCGGCCAGGCCGGCCGCGGCGACGGTCGCGCCGGCGTCGCCGCCGCCGCGGGCGTCCAGCCAGTAGCGGCGGCGCTGGAAGGCGTACGTGGGCAGGTCGGTGCGGCGGGCGCCGGTCCCGGCGAACAGCGCGGCCCGGTCGACGGCGGCGCCGCTGACGTGCAGCCGGGCCAGCGCGGTGACCAGGGTGGTCGGCTCGGGGCGGCCCTTGCGCAGGACGGGGACGAGGGCGGCCGGGCCGGCCGTCTCGGCGAGGGTCTCCTGCGCGGGGGCGAGCAGGACGCTGTCGGGGCCGATCTCGGCGAAGCGGGTGGCGCCCTCGGCGGCCAGGCGCTGCACGCCCTCGTGGAAGCGCACGGTGCCGCGGACCTGGCGGACCCAGTACTCGGGGTCGGCGAGCTCCTCGGCGGTGGCGACCTCGCCGGTCAGCGAGGAGACCAGGGTGAGCGCCGGGGCGTGGTAGGTGAGACCGGCGGCGACCGCGTGGAACTCCTCCAGCATCGGGTCCATCCGGGCCGAGTGGAAGGCGTGCGAGACCTTCAGCCGGTGGGTCTTGCGGCCCTGGTCGGCGAAGTGCGCGGCGACCTTGAGGACGGGCTCCTCGTCGCCGGAGAGCACCACCGAGCGGGGGCCGTTGACGGCGGCCAGCGCGACGCCCGCGCCGAGCAGCTCGGCGACCTCCTCCTCGGTGGCCTGGACGGCGACCATCGCGCCGCCGGACGGGAGCGCCTGCATCAGGCGGCCGCGGGCGGCGACCAGGGTGCAGGCGTCGGCGAGCGGGAGCACCCCGGCGACGTGCGCCGCGGCGAGTTCGCCGATCGAGTGGCCCAGCAGCAGGTCCGGGGTCAGGCCCAGGGACTCGACCAGGCGGTACAGCGCGACCTCGACGGCGAACAGCGCGGGCTGGGTCCACCGGGTCTGGTCCAGCAGCCGGGGCTTGCCGAACACCACGGGCAGCAGCGGCTGTTCGAGGTCGAAGGCGGCGCAGACCTCGTCGAGGGCGGCCGCGAACACCGGGTACGCCCCGTACAGCTCCTTGCCCATGCCGACGTGCTGGGCGCCCTGGCCGGAGAACAGGAGGGCGGTCAGGCCGGGGTCGGCGGCGCCGTGCACCACCTCGGGGCCGGGGGTGCCCGCGGCGAGGGCGGCCAGCGCGGCGCGGTCGGCGGCCCCGCCGGAGGCCAGGACGACGGCCCGGCGGTCGAGCGCGGCGCGGCCGGTGGCCAGCGAGTAGCCGAGGTCGACCGGGTCGGTGCCGGGGTGCGCGTCGAGGTGGGCGAGCAGCCGGGCGGCCTGGGCGCGCAGGGCGTCCTCGCCGTGGCCGCCGAGCAGCCACGGGACGGGCGCGGCGGCGGGCCGGGCGGTGGGGGCGGCGGTCTCGGCGGCCGGTTCGGGGTCGGGCAGTTCCAGGACGACGTGCGCGTTGGTGCCGCTGACGCCGAAGGAGGAGACGGCGGAGCGGCGGGGCGCGCCGGTCTGCGGCCACTCGCGGCGGGCGCCGAGCAGCCGGACGTTCCCGGCGGACCAGTCGACCCGTTCGGAGGGCTTGGCGGCGTGCAGGGTCTGCGGCAGGACGCCGTGGCGCATCGCCTCGACCATCTTGATGACGCCGCCGACTCCGGCCGCGGCCTGCGCGTGCCCGATGTTGGACTTGATCGAGCCGAGCCACAGCGGGCGGCCGCCGGTGCGCTCCTTGCCGTAGGTGGCCAGCAGCGCCTGCACCTCGATCGGGTCGCCGAGGACGGTGCCGGTGCCGTGGCCCTCGACCGCGTCGACGTCGGCGGCGGTCAGGCCCGCGTCGGCCAGCGCCTGCCGGATCACCCGCTGCTGGGACGGGCCGTTGGGGGCGGTGAGGCCGTTGGAGGCGCCGTCGGAGTTGACCGCGGAGCCGCGGACCACGGCGAGCACCTGGTGGCCGTTGCGGCGGGCGTCGGAGAGCCGCTCCAGCAGCAGGGTGCCCGCGCCCTCGGCCCAGCCGGTGCCGTCGGCGCCCTCGGCGAACGCCTTGCAGCGGCCGTCGGGGGCGAGGCCGCGCTGCTTGCTGAACGCGACGAACGGGCCGGGGGCGGACATCACCATCACGCCGCCCGCCAGCGCCATCGTGCACTCGCGGCGGCGCAGCGCCTGCACGGCCAGGTGCAGGGCGACCAGCGAGGAGGAGCAGGCGGTGTCGACGGTGAGGGCGGGGCCCTCCAGGCCGAAGGAGTACGCGACCCGGCCGGAGATCACCGAGGCGGCGTTGCCGGTGCTCAGGTAGTCGTCGATGACGGCGGCGACGGCGCCGGGCGCCAGGTCCTCGTAGTAGTCCTGGCTGCCGCTGCCGAGGAACACGCCGACGCGTTCGCCGCGCAGCCCGTCCGGGGCCAGGCCGGCCCGCTCGAAGACCTCCCAGGCCAGTTCGAGGGCCAGGCGCTGCTGCGGGTCCATGGTGAGGGCCTCGCGCGGGGAGATCCCGAACAGGCCCGCGTCGAACTCGGGCGCGCCGTGGAAGAAGCCGCCCTGGTCGACGTAGCTGGTGCCGGGGCGGTCCGGGTCGGCGTCGTAGAGGGCGGCGGTGTTCCAGCCGCGGTCGGTGGGGAACGGGCCGATCGCGTCGGTGCCCTCGTCGACCAGGCGCCACAGGTCCTCCGGGGAGCGGACGTCCCCGGGGTAGCGGCAGCTCATCGCGACGATCGCGATCGGCTCCCGGTCGGCCGCCTCCACCTCGCGCAGCCGGTTGCGGGTCTCGTGCAACTCGGCGGTCGCCCGCTTGAGGTAGTCGAGCAGCTTTGCTTCCTCAGCCATCAGAAACCCTCGCCGTTTCCGCTCGATCCGAGCTCTTGGTCCAGCAGGTTGAACAGGTCTTCCGCGCTTGCGGATTCGAGTGCGTGGGCCAGGTCCGGCCCGGGTGCGGCGCCGCGGGCGCCGCTCAGCCGGGCCGCCAGGGCCTGCAGCCGGGGGCCGATCCTGGCCCGGTCGGCCTCCTCCGGGGCGAGGCCGTCGACCAGGGCCTCCAGCCGGTCGAGTTCGGCGGCCACCGCGGCGGCCCCGCCCGGCGCCAGGTCGGCCAGTTCGGCCTCCAGGAACTCGGCCAGGGCCCGCGGGTTGGCGTGGTCGAACACGACGGTGGCGGGCAGTCTGACGCCGGACGCGGCGCTGAGCCGGTTGCGGAAGTCGACCGCCGAGACGGAGTCGAAGCCGAGGTCCTTGAAGGTGCGTCCGGGTTCGACCGCGCCCGCCCCGTCGTGGCCGAGGACGGCCGCCGCCTGCTCGCGGACCAGGCCCAGCACGATCCGGGCGCGCTCCGGGCCGGAGCGGCCGGTGAGCCGTTCGGCCAGCGACGGGCCGTCGGCGGCCGCCTCCGCGGCCGGGGCGTCGCCGTCCAGGGCGCGGACGGCGGCGGGCAGTTCGTGCAGCAGCGGGCGGGGCCGGGCCGCGGCGTAGACCGGGGCGAACCTGGCCCAGTCGATGTCGGCGACCACCAGGTGGCTCTCGTCCAGCGCCAGGGCGCGCCACAGTTCGTCGAGCGCCGCGCCGGGCTCCAGCGAGGCCAGGCCGATGTGCCGCAGGTGCTCGTCGGCCTCGGCGTCGACCATGCCGCCGCCCGCCCAGGTGCCCCAGGCCACCGAGGTGGCGGTGGCGCCGCGGGCCCGGCGGTGCTGGGCCAGGCCGTCGAGGTAGGCGTTGCCCGCCGCGTACGGGGCGCGGCCCGCGGTGCCCCAGACGGCCGCGCCGGAGGCGAACAGCACGAAGGCGTCCAGCGGGCGGTCGCCGAGGACCCGGTCCAGGTGGTGCGCTCCGGCGATCTTGGCGCGGGTGGCGCGGGCGAACTCCTGCGCGGTCAGCCCGTCGAACGCGGTCTGCTCGGGCAGCTGCCCGGCGGCGTGCACCACCGCGGTCAACTCCGGTAGTCCGGCGACGAGTTCGGCGACGGCCGCGCCGTCGGTGACGTCGCAGGCGACGACCGTCACCTCGGCGCCCGCGGCGGTGAGCTCGGCGGTCAGGGCGGCCGCGCCGGGGGCGTCCGGGCCGCGGCGGCCGGCCAGCACCAGGTGCCGGGCGCCGGAGCGGGCCAGCCGCCGGGCGACGGCCGCGCCGATCGCGCCGGTGCCGCCGGTGACCAGCACCGTGCCGTCCGGCCGCCAGGGCAGCCCGGCCGGGACCGGGGCGTCGACCGGGGCCGGGACCAGGCGGCGGGCGTGCACCCGGTCGCCGCGGACGGCGACCTGGTCCTCGCCGGAGCGGCCGGACAGCACCGCGGCCAGCAGCGCGGCCGCCTCCGGGCCGAGCTCGGCGGGCAGGTCGACCAGGCCGCCCCAGACGGCGGGCAGGTCGAGCGAGAGCACGGTGCCCGCGCCCCACAGCGCGGCCGCCGACGGGTCGACGTCCTCGCCCGGGTCGACGGCCACCGCGGCGCGGGTGGCGCACCAGAACGGCGCGGTGATCCCGGCGTCCAGGACGGCCTGCAGCAGCGGGACGGTCGCGGTGACGCCCGGCGCGGGCACCTCCGGGGCCGCGGGGGCGTCCAGGGCCAGCAGCGAGAGCACGCCCGCGGGCTGCTCCGCGCCGAGCAGGGCGGTGATCCGGGCGGCCAGTTCGGCCCGGTCCGCGGCGGCGGCGTCCACGGGGAGGCGGACCACCTCGGCGCCGTGCTCGGCCAGCGCCGCCAGCACCGCGTCGGCCCCGGGAGCGTGGTCCTCGGCCGCGACCAGCCAGGGCCCGGACAGCCAGGGCCCGGACGGCGCGGCGGCGGGCGGTTCGACGGGGGACCACTGCACCCGGTGGCGCAGCCGGTCCGCCGCGCCCTCCCGGGCCGGGGCGGCCAGGGCGGCGAACGGCTCGGGCCGCGTCCAGTAGTGGGTGTGCCGGAACGGGTAGGTGGGCAGGTCGACGGTGCGCCCGGCCGGGAAGAACGCCTCCCAGCGCACGGTGGTGCCGTGCACGTGCAGGGCGGCGGCGGCGTGCGCGAACCGCTCCAGGGCGTCCGGTCCCGCGGCGAGCGGGGTGTCGACGGCCACCGCCCCGTCGCCGGACGACTCCGCCAGCAGGGCGGCGAGCTGCGGGTCCGGTCCGATGCCGACGAAGGCGCGGTGGCCGTTCCCGGCGAGCTCCTTGAGCAGTGGCGCGAGGTCCGCGGCGCGCTCCAGCCCGGCGAGCCACCGCCCGGTGCCGACGGCCTCCGGCTCGGCCCGGCCGCCGGTGGCGGCCGAGTACAGGGCCGGGCGGGGCCCGGACGACTCCGCCGGGGTGACGGTGTCGGGCAGGGCGGCCGCACCCGCGCGGCCCAGGGCGACCGCGGCCCGGGCGCCGTCGGCCGTGGTCAGCGCTCCGGCGACGGTGGCCGCGGCGACCTCGCCGGGGCCGTGGCCCAGCACGGCGTCCGGTGCGACGCCGTGCGCCCGCCACAGCGCGGCCAGCGCGACCTGCACCGTCCAGCGGACCGCGGCGGCGACCTCCGGACGGTCCGCCGCGGGGGCGCCCGGGGCGCCGCGCAGCACCTCGGCCACCGATCCGCCCAGCAGCGGGGCGAGTTCCCGCTCGCAGGCGGCGACCTGCCGGGCGAACGGCTCGGAGGCGGCCAGCAGCCCGGCGGCGGCACCGGCCGGCAGCGGGTCGCCGCCGGTGAACACGAACGCGGTGCGGCCGGGCGCCCCGGCGCTGCCGGTGACCGTCCCGGCCTGCGGCCGCCCGGCGGCCAGCGCGTCGAGCCCGGCCAGCAGCCCGTCCCGCTCCCGGCCGACCAGCACCGCCCGGTGCTCGAACGCGGAGCGGCCGGTGGCCAGCGAGCGGCCGAGGTCGGCGAGCGCCAGCTCGGGGCGGCGGCGCAGGTGCGCGGCCAGCCGCTCGGCGGCCGCGGCCAGCGCGGCGGGCGTCTTGGCGGCGAGCGCGAACGGGACGACCGCGGGGTCGGCGGCGGGCTCGGCCGGCTCCTCGTCCGGGGCCTGCTCCAGGATGACGTGCGCGTTGGTGCCGCTGATCCCGAAGGAGGAGACCGCGCAGCGGCGCGGCCGGTCGACGGCGGGCCAGTCCTCGTTCTCGGCGAGCAGCCGCACCGTGCCCGCCGACCAGTCCACGTGCGGGGTCGGCTCGGCCAGGTGCAGGGTGCGCGGCAGCACGCCGTGCTCCATCGCCAGCACCATCTTGATGATCCCGGCGACCCCGGCCGCGGCCTGCGGGTGCCCCAGGTTGGACTTGACCGAGCCCAGCCGCAGCGGCTCGGCCCCGCCGCGCCGCCCGTACACCTCGATCAGCGCCTGCGCCTCGATCGGGTCGCCCAGCGTGGTGCCGGTGCCGTGCGCGTCGACCGCGTCCACCTCGGCGGGGGTCAGCCCGGCCGCGGCCAGCGCCGCGCGCAGCACCCGCACCTGGGCGGGGCCGTTGGGCGCGGTGATGCCGTTGGAGGCGCCGTCCTGGTTCGTCGCCGAGCCGCGCACCACCGCGTGCACCCGGTGGCCGTGGCGGCGCGCGTCCGAGAGCCGCTCCAGCAGCAGGACGCCCGCGCCCTCGGACCAGGAGGTGCCGTCGGCGTCCGCGGAGAACGCCTTGCTGCGCCCGTCCGGCGCCAGGCCGCGCTGGCGGCTGAAGTCGACGAACATCTCCGGGGTGCCCATCACGGTGACCCCGCCCGCCAGCGCCAGTTCCACCTCGCCGCGGCGCAGCGCCTGGCAGGCCAGGTGGACGGCGACCAGCGAGGAGGAGCAGGCGGTGTCCAGCGAGATCGCCGGGCCGTGCAGGCCGAGGCTGTACGCGACCTGGCCGGAGACCAGGCTGCCGCCCGGACTGCCCTGGATGTAGTCGTGGTACATCAGGCCGGTGTAGACGCCGGTGTCGCTGCCGTGCAGCGCCAGCGGGTCCAGCCCGGCCCGCTCGAACGCCTCCCAGCAGACCTCCAGCAGGACGCGCTGCTGCGGGTCGGCGCGCCGGGCCTCGTTGGGGCTGATCCCGAAGAACTCGGCGTCGAAGCCCCCGGCGCCGGGCAGGAACCCGCCCTGGCGCACGTACGTCCGGCCCGGCTTCCCGGGCTCCGGGTCGTAGATCGCCTCGACGTCCCAGCCGCGGTCGGTGGGGAAGTCGCCGATCGCGTCCCGCCCCCGGGAGACCAGCTCCCACAGGTCCTGCGGCCCGGCGACGCCGCCCGGGTAGCGGCAGGCCATGCCGACGATCGCGATCGGTTCGGCCGCGGCCTCCTCGATCTCGCGCAGCCGCCGCTTGGTCTGCTGCAGGTCGGCGGTCGCGCGTTTGAGGTAGTCGCGCAGCTTGTCCGCGGTGCCCGCGTCCTGCCTGTCCGTGGTCCGGTCTTCCATCCCCCGCCCCTTCGCACCCGGCCCGTTCACTGCGTGCCCCACTCCTGGTCGAGGACGAGGAAGAGCTCGTCGTCACTGGCCTGTTCCAAGTCCTGCTCCGGCTCCCCGTCGGCGGGGAGGCCGGTGGTCGCGCCCTGCGCCTGCCAGCGGCGCAGCAGCGCCTCGAGCCGGGCGGCGACCGCCGGACGGCCCGGGGCGGCCGGGTCGGCCGCGGTCAGCAGCGCCTCCAGCCGGTCGAGTTCGGCGTGCACGTGCGCGGCCGGGTCGGCGGCCGCCGGGTCGATCAGCTCCCGCAGGTGGCGGGCCAGCGCGGCGGGCGTCGGGTGGTCGAAGACCAGCGTCGCCGGGAGGCTGCGCCCGGCCAACGCGCCCAGCTGGTTGCGCAGTTCGACCGCGGTGAGCGAGTCGAAGCCGAGTTCGGACAGCGCCCGGTCGGGCCGCACCGCGGACTCCGAGCCGTGGCCCAGGACCGCGGCGACCCGCCCGGTGACCACGCCCAGCAGGTACTCCTCGCGCTCCCCGGCGGGCAGCCCCGCCAGCACGCGCGGCAGCGTCCCCGCCGCCGGTCCGCCGCCGCTCCCGCCGCTGCGCTTCGCCGCCGCGGCCGGGAGGCGCAGCACCGCGGGCAACGCGTCGGTGCGGGCCCGCAGCGCCGCCGCGTCCACCCGCAGCGGGACCAGCAGCGCCCCGTCCGCGCCGGACGCGGCGCCGAGCGCGGGGCCGGACGCCGAGCCGGACGCGACGCCCAGCGCGGCGTCGAACAGCGCCAGGCCCTCGGCCGCGGTGATCGGCGGCAGGCCCAGGCGGTGCAGGCGGCGCAGGTCGGCCTCGTCCAGTTCGGCGGCCAGGCCGCCGCCGTCCGCCGCCCAGGCGCCCCAGGCCAGCGAGAGACCGGGCAGACCGGCGGCGCGGCGGTGCGCGGCCAGCGCGTCCAGGAAGGCGTTGGCGGCCGCGTAGTTGGCCTGCCCGGCGCCGAGCACCAGGCCCGCCGCCGAGGAGAACAACACGAACGCCGCGAGGTCCAGGTCCTTCGTCAACTCGTGCAGGTGCCAGGCGCCGTCGGCCTTGGGCCGCAGCACCGCGTCCAGGCGCTCCGGGGTCAGCGTCTCCACCAGGCCGTTGTCGACCACGCCTGCGGCGTGCACCACCGCGGTCAGCGGGTGCGCGGCCGGGACGTCGGCGAGCAGCGCGGCGACGGCGCCCCGGTCGGCGACGTCGCAGGCCACGGCCTGCGCGTGCGCGCCGAGCGCGGCCAGTTCCGCGCACAGCTCGCGGGCGCCCTCGGCCGCCGGGCCGCGGCGGCTGGTCAGCAGCAGGCGGCGCACCCCGTGCTCGACCACCAGGTGGCGGGCCAGCAGCGCGCCCAGGCCGCCGGTGCCGCCGGTGACCAGGACGGTCCCGTCCCGGTCCCAGCCGCCCAGCGGGTCCGCCGCCGGGGCGGGCGCCCGCCGCAGCCGCGGCACGAGCAGCGCACCGGAGCGGACCGCCGACTCGGGCTCCCCGCTGCGCAGCGCCTGCGCCAACTCCCCCTCCCCGGCGCCGGGTTCGGCGTCGACCAGGACGAAGCGCCCCGGGTTCTCGGCGGCCGCGGCCCGCAGCAGGCCCCACACCGGCGCCGTGCCCGGATCGCCGGACTCCCCCGCACTCACCGGCAGCGCGCCCTCGGTCACCACCGCCAGCACACCGCCCGCCGGGTCGGCCAGGTGCGAGCGGACCTCCGCCAGCACCCCGTCCAGGACGGTGCGCACCACCGTCGGCAGCTCGCCCTCCCCGGCCGGCGCGGGCACCCGCAGCACCCGGGCCGCCGCCTCGGACGCGCCCCCGAGCGGGGCCGCCTCCCAGTGCAGCCGGTGCAGCAACTCCCCTGCCCCGCCCGACACCTGTTGCAGCGTCAGTGGCCGTGCCACCAGGCCCCGCACCGCCGCCACCGGCAGGCCGGACGCGTCCGCGACCGTCACCACCACCGTGTCCGGGCCGTCCGGGCTGATCCGCACCCGCAGCGCGGCCGCACCGGCCGCGGCGAGCGTCACCCCGTTCCACGCGAACGGGACCATCGGCGCCGCAGCGCCCGCACCACCACCGTCCGCGGGCAGGTCCGCGAGCAACTGCACGTGCAGGGCCGCGTCCAGCAGCGCCGGGTGCAGGCCGTAGCGGGCCGCGTCGGCGCGGGCCGCCTCGGTCTCCGGCAGCGACACCTCCGCGTACAGGTCCTCGCCGTCCCGCCACGCGGCCCGCAGCCCCCGGAACACCGGACCGTACCGGTACCCCTCCTCGGCCAGCCGCTCGTACCCGCCCTCCCACGCGATCGGCACCGCCCCCGCGGGCGGCCACCGCACCAGGTCGGGCCCCGGCCCCTCCGCGCCCTCCGGCGCCAACACCCCCGCCGCGTGCCGCACCCACGCACCGGCACCACCCCGGGCCCGGGCGTGCACGGCGAACGGGCGGCACCCGTCCCCGTCCGGTTCCTGCACGCTCACCTGGACGGCGGCCCCCTGCTCGGGCACCGCCAACGGCGCCTCCAGCGTCAGGTCCCGCACCACCGGGCAGCCGGTCTCCGCCCCGGCCCGCAGAGCGAGTTCGACGAATCCCGTCCCCGGGAACAGCACGGTGTCCAGCACCACGTGATCCCCCAGCCAGGGCTGCGCCGCCGTGGACAGCAGCCCGGACAGCACCACGCCCGCCGAGTCGGCCGGCACGGTGGCCGCGCCCAGCAGCGGGTGGTCGACGGCCTCCAGGCCCAGCGCGGACGGGTCGCCGTCGGTGGACGGCACCTCGATCCAGTAGCGCTGCCGCTGGAAGGGGTAGGTGGGCAGGTCGGGGTGGGGGCCGGTGCCCGGGTAGAAGGCGTGCCAGTCGACGGGCGCGCCGTGGGTGTGGAGGGTGGCGAGGGCGGTGACGGCGGTGTGCGTCTCGGGGCGGTCGCGGCGCAGGGTCGCCACCAGCAGGTGGTCCTCGGTGCTGTGGGCGGCCGCCGCGGTCAGGACGGCGTCGGGGCCGAGTTCGAGGAAGCGGGTGGTGTTGAGGGCGGTGAGGGTGGTGATCGCGTCGGCGAAGCGGACGCTCTCGCGGACCTGGCGCACCCAGTAGTCGGGGGAGGTGAGTTCCTCGGCGACCTTGCCGGTGAGGGTCGAGACGACCGTCAAGGTCGGCTGGTGGTAGGTGAGTTGGGCGGCGATGGTGTGGAACTCGTCGAGCATCGGTTCCATCAGCGCGGAGTGGAAGGCGTGCGAGACGGTCAGCGCCTTGGTGCGCTCGAAGCCCGCCGCGACCTTGGCGACCGCCTCGGCCTCGCCCGAGACCACCACCGCGCGGGGGCCGTTGACGGCGGCGATGTCCACACCCGGCACCAGCGCGGCACGGACCTCGTCCTCCGCCGCCGCGATGGCGGTCATGGCGCCGCCGGTGGGCAGGGCCTGCATCAGGCGGGCGCGGGCGCCGACCAGGGTGCAGGCGTCCTCCAGCGACCACACCCCGGCTGCGTGGGCGGCGGCGTACTCGCCGATGGAGTGCCCGGCCACCGCGTCGGGGCGCACGCCCCAGGAGGCGTAGAGCCGGTACAGGGCGACCTCGAGGGCGAACAGCGCGCACTGCGCGTAGCCGGTGAGGTTGAGCGCCTGCGCGTCCGACCACATGACGTCCTTGAGCGGACGCTCCAGGCCCTTGTCCAGCAGCGCGCACACCTCGTCGAGCGCGGTGGCGAACACCGGGTACGCCCGGTACAGCTCCTGCCCCATGCCGAGGCGTTGGGAGCCCTGTCCGGTGAACAGGAACGCGGTGCGCCCGGGGGTGCTGACCTGTCCGGGCTCCTCGCCCTCGGCGATCGCCCGCAGGCCCGCCAGCAGCTCACCGCGCTCGGCGCCGACGGCCACCGCCCGGTGCTCGAAGTGCGTGCGCGCCGTCGCCAACGCCCGCCCCACCGCAGCGGGTTCGCAGCCCTCGACCGCCTCCAGCAGCCGCTGCGCCTGCGCCCGCAACGCCTGCGCACTGCGCGCCGACACCGGCCACGCCACCACACCACCGGGCTGCTCCACAGGTTCGGCGGCGGGCTCCTCGTACTGCTCCAGGATCACGTGCGCGTTGGTGCCGCTGAAGCCGAACGCGGAGACGGCGGCCCGCCGGACGCGTTCGCCCGCGGGCCACGGCACCTCCTCGGTGAGCAACTGCACACCGCCACCGCTCCAGTCCACGTGCGTGGAGGGCGCGTCGACGTGCAGGGTGCGCGGCAGCACGCCGTGCTGCAGGGCCATCACCATCTTGATGACGCCCGCGACACCCGCCGCGGCCTGCGCGTGCCCGATGTTCGACTTGATCGAGCCGAGCCACAGCGGCCGACCGTCCCCCGGCCGCTCGCGCCCGTAGGTGGCGAGCAGCGCCTGGGCCTCGATCGGGTCGCCCAGCGTGGTGCCGGTGCCGTGCGCCTCGACCGCGTCCACGTCCGCCGCGGACAGGCCCGCGTCCGCCAATGCGGCCCGGATGACCCGCTGTTGGGCAGGACCGTTGGGGGCGCTGAAGCCGCTGGAGGCGCCGTCCTGGTTGACGGCGGAGCCGCGCAGCACCGCGAGCACGCGGCGGCCGTTGCGGCGGGCGTCGGAGAGGCGTTCGAGGACGAGGACGCCGGCGCCTTCGGCCCAGCCGGTGCCGTCGGCGGCGTCGGCGAAGGGCTTGCAGCGGCCGTCGGGGGCCAGGCCGCGCTGCTCGCTGAAGTCGACGAAGGTGCCGGGGGTGGCCATGACGGCGACGCCGCCCGCGAGGGCGAGGGTGCACTCGCCGCGGCGCAGGGCCTGGGCGGCGAGGTGCAGGCCGACCAGCGAGGAGGAGCAGGCGGTGTCGACCGAGACCGCCGGGCCCTCCAAGCCGAGGGTGTAGGAGATCCGGCCGGAGATCAGGCTGCCGATGCAGTTGCTGTTCGGGTAGTCGTGGTACATGACGCCCGCGTAGACGCCGGTGGCGCTGCCGCGCAGCGCGCCGGGGCGGATGCCGGCGCGCTCCAGGGCCTCCCAGGCGGCTTCGAGCAGGAGCCGCTGCTGCGGGTCGGTGGTGAGGGCCTCGCGGGGGGAGACGCCGAAGAACTCGGCGTCGAAGTCGCCCGCGTCGGTGAGGAAGCCGCCCTGGTTGACGTAGCTGGTGCGGGGGCGTTCCCCGGTGGGGTCGTAGCAGCGTTCCTGGTCCCAGCCGCGGTCGGCGGGGAAGGCGCCGACGGCGTCGGTGCCGTCGGCGACCAGGCGCCACAGGTCCTCGGGGGTGGCGATGCCGCCGGGGTAGTGGCAGGCCATGCCGATGATCGCGATCGGTTCGGTGGCGCGCTGCTCGTGGTCGCGCAGCTGCCGCCGGGCCTCCCGCAGGTCGGTGGTGGCCCGCTTGAGGTAGCTGAGCAGTTTTTCCTCGCTGGCCATGGGCGTACCGGCCACCATTCCCTCGGCGTTGTCCGTCACTGTCCGTCTCCCGTTTCGAACGCTATAGACGCGTAGTTGGCCCGACCCACCCCTATTCGGATCGTCCCGGCCCCAGTTCTGCGGCGAGCCACGCGGACACCGCCGCCGCGGTGGACGGCGCGTCGTCGGCGACGATGCTGAAGTGGTCGCCGGGGACGGTCCGCACCTGGTCGGCGAGGCTCCAGTCGGTGCGCCAGGCGTCCGCCTCGGGCCCGGCGGCCCCGGTGGTCGCGGTGGTCGCGGTGGTCGCGGGGGCGCCGGCAGGGGTGTCGTCGCCGAGCGTGAAGCGGCGCTCGGGGCGCAGCAGGACGGTCGGGACGGCCAGTGGCGCGACGGGGACGGTGGGGAGCAGTTCCATGTAGCGGGCCATCGCGGTGAGCTTGGTGCGGTCGAGCGCTTCCTGGCCGGACTCCTGCCGGAGCATTCCGGCGGCCATGTCGACGACCGTCTCGGCCCGGGACTTCCCGGCCTCGGCCGAGCCGGTGCCTTCGCCGTTCCCGGCGGCCGCGCCGCCCACCGGGTAGGTGTCGAGGAGCAGCACGGTGGCCGGCCCGCGGCCGAGCGCTTCGAGCCGGGCGGCGACCGCGTGGGCGAAGACGCCCGCGGAGGAGTAGCCGAGCAGCGCGTAGGGGGTGTCGGCGTCCGCGGCGTCCAGGACGCTCGCGGCGAGGACCTCGACCGCGGCGTCGGCGCTGGCGGGGAGGGCCTCGTCGGGCAGGAAGCCGGGCATCGGCAGGACGGAGACCTGGGCGCTGTCGCGCAGTTGGGCGGCGATCCGGGCGTACTGGTAGGCGCCGCCCATGGCGACGGGCGTGGAGAGGCAGAGCAGCCGGGGCAGGCCGTCGCCCTCGCTGAGCCTGAGGGCGGCGGGGGCGGTGCCGAGGTCGGCGAGCGAGCCGAAGGAGGGGCGCAGGTGGGCGGCGGAGGCGAGGACGGCGAGGCCCTCGCGGGTCTTCCCGGCCCGGACGGCTTCGACGAAGAGCTGGCGCAGTCCGTCGGAGGCGGTGTCGGCGGTGGAGGAGGCGGTGCTGTCAGCGGCGCTGTCGGCGGCCGGGGCCGCGGTGGCGTCGGCGAGTTCGGTGAGCAGGTGGGCGGCGAGCGCCTCGGGGTCCTGGTGGTCGAAGACGACGGTGGCGGGCAGCCGCAGTCCGGTGCCGGCGGCGAGCCGGTTGCGCAGGTCGACGGCGGTGAGCGAGTCGAAGCCGAGTTCGAGGAACGGCCGGTGGGCGTCGACGGCTCCGGCGTCGGTGTGGCCCAGGAGGTGGGCGACGCCCTCCAGGACGAGGTCGCGGACGGCTTCGGCGCGCCGCGGGGCGGGCAGGGCCGCGAGGCGGCGGCGCAGTTCGGCCGGGTCGGCGGGCGCGGCGGAGGCGGCGGCGGTACGCCGGGCGGGTGCGGTGAGGGCGCGCAGCAGGTGGGGGGCGCCGGTGGCGGGGGTGCTGCCGGTGGTGAGCAGCAGTTTGGCGGGGACGAGGAGGTGCTCGGGGCGGACGGCCGCGGTGTCGAGCAGGTCGGTGCCCTCCTCGGCGGAGAGCGCGCCCATTCCGGCGCGGGCCATCCGGGCCTGCTGGGCGCCGGTGAGGGTGTCCGCCCACAGGCCCCAGGCGAGGGACTGGGCGGGCAGGCCGTGGGCGCGGCGGTGCGCGGCCAGGGCGTCGAGGAAGGAGTTGGCGGCGGCGTAGTTGCCCTGGCCGGGGTTGCCGAACAGGCCGGAGGCGGAGGAGAAGAGCACGAAGGCGCTCAACTCGGTGTCCAGGGTTGCCCGGTGGAGGTTGAGTGCGGCGTCGACCTTGGGGCGCAGCACGGTGGCGAGCCGGTCGCCGGTGAGGGCGGTGAGGGCGCCGTCGTCGAGCGCGCCGGCCAGGTGGACGACGGCGGTGAGCGGGTGCTCGGCGGGAATGCCGGCGAGCAGGGCGGTGACGGCGTCGGCGTCGGCGAGGTCGCAGGCGGCGGCTTCGACGTGGGCGCCGAGGGCGGTGAGTTCGGCGGCGGCCTCGGGGAGGGTGCCGCTGCGGCTGACCAGCAGCAGGCGGCGCACTCCGTGGGCGGTGACCAGGTGGCGGGCGAGCAGGGCGCCGATGGTGCCGGTGGCGCCGGTGAGCAGGGTGGTGCCCTCGCCGCCGAAGGTGCTGCCGGCGGCGGCGGCGCCGTCGGTGGGCAGCGGGCGGGGGCGGACCAGGCGCGGGACGGACGCCTCGCCGCGGCGGACCACGGCCCGGGGTTCGCCGGAGGCGGCCAGGGCGGGGAGCAGGGCGGCCGAGGCGGGGTCCTCGTCGAGGTCGGCCAGGACGAAGCGGCCGGGGTGCTCGGACTGGGCGGAGCGGACCAGGCCGGTGACGGCGGCTCCGGCCAGGTCGGTGGTGTCCTCGCCGGGGAGGGCGGCGGCGCCGCGGGTGACGATCACCAGCGGGCCGTCGGGTCCGACCTCGTCGCGGTCGGCGAGTTCGCGCTGCAGCAGGTCGAGGACGGCGCGGGTGGCGCGGTGGACGGTGGCGGCGTCGTTGCCGGGGTGCGGCTGCTCGACGGTGCGGACGGCCCCGCCGGAGGCGGCGCCGTCCGGGGCGGCGGGCAGGGCGGCGGGCAGCCAGTCGACGGCGTACAGCGACTCGTGGCGGCCGGCGGCGACGGGGGTGCCGAGCTCGGTGCCGCCGCGCAGCAGCAGCGATTCGACGGTGGCGACGGGGGCGCCGCTCGGGTCGGCGAGGGTGAGCGAGACGGCGCCGCCGCCGAGCGGGCGGACCCGGACCCGGACCCTGGTGGCGCCGGTGGCGTACAGCTCGACGCCGGACCAGGCGAACGGCAGGCCGCGGGTGACCTCGCCCTCGACCAGCGCGATGGCGTGCAGGGCGGCGTCCAGGACGGCGGGGTGCAGGCCGAAGCCGAGCACCTGGGAGCCCGGGGACCGGTCGAGGGCGACGTCGGCGTACACCTCGCCGTCCAGCGTCCAGGCGGCGCGCAGGCCGCGGAACAGCGGGCCGTAGCTGAGCCCGGCCTCGGCCAGGCCGGGGTAGAGCTCGGTGAGGTCGAGGGCCTCGGCCCCGGCGGGGGGCCACTCGGCGAGCGGGGCGGGGTCGGCCGCGGTGTCGACGGCGAGGGTGCCCGCGGCGTGCCGGGTCCACGGGTCCTGCGGGCCGGGCCGGGAGTGGACGGCGACGGCGCGGCGCCCGGCCGGGTCGGGGGCGCCGACCGCGACCTGCACCTGGAGCTGGGCCCGGCCGCGTTCGGCGAGGATCAGCGGCTGTTCCAGGGTGAGGTCCTCCAGGCGGCAGCAGCCGACCTCGTCCCCGGCCCGGACGGCGAGTTCGACGAGCGCGGCGCCGGGGAGCAGCACGGCCCCGCCGACCCGGTGGTCGGCCAGCCAGGGGTGGGTGCCGAGCGAGAGGCGGCCGACCAGGGCGGTCCCGTCGGAGTCGGCGAAGGCGACGGCGGCGCCGAGCACCGGGTGGGCGACGGCCTCCAGGCCGGTGGCGGCGAGGTCGCCGCCGCCGCGCAGCGCCTTGGGGTCGACCTCGGGCCAGTAGCGGCGGCGCTGGAAGGCGTAGCCGGGCAGCGGGACGGGGCGGGCGGGGCGTCCGGCGAACAGCGCGCCGGCGTCGAGGCCGGGCCCTTCGACGTGCAGGCGGGCCGCGGCCCGGTGCACGGTGAGCGTCTCGGGCCGCTCCTTGTCGAGCAGCGGGAGCATCGCGGCGCCGCCGTCCCGGTCGCTCAGGCAGCCCTGGGCGAGGGCGCTGAGGGTGCCGTCGGAGCCGAGTTCGACGTAGTGGGTGACGCCGGCCTGCTCCAGGGCCCGGACGGCGTCCAGGAAGCGGACGGTCCGCCGGCAGTTGGCGACCCAGTACGCGGGGGTGGCGCTCTCGCCGGGCTCGAGGAGGCGGCCGGTGACGGTGGAGGCCATCGGGATGCGGGCCTCGCCGTAGCGGAGGTCGGCGGCGACGGCGTGCAGTTCGTCGAGGATCGGGTCCATCTGCGGGGAGTGGACGGCCTGGTTGACGTTCAGGCGGCGGGTGCGGCGGCCGAGGGCGCTCCAGTGGGCGGCGAGTTCCAGCACCGGCTGCTCGTCGCCGGAGACGACGACCGAGCGCGGACCGTTGACCACGGCGAGGGCGACCCGGTCGCCGAGCAGCGGCTCCAGCTCCTCGGGGGTGGCCTCGACGGCGACGGCGGCGCCGCCGGTGAGGGCGGCCATCAGGCGGCCGCGGTGCGCGGTGAGCCGGGCGGCGTCGGGCAGCGGCAGGACGCCCGCGGCGTGCGCGGCGGCGAGTTCGCCGACCGAGTGGCCGAGGACGAAGTCGGGGCGCCGGCCCCAGGACTCGAGCAGCCGGAAGAGCGCGGTCCCCAGGGCGAAGACCGAGGCCAGCACGTACGGCGTCCCGTCGATCAGGGCGGCGTCGGCGCTGCCGGGCTCGGCGAACGCCACCGCGCGCAGGTCGTGCTCCAGGTGGGGGCGGAAGGCGTCGGCGACCTCGTCGTAGGCGCGGGCGAAGGCGGGCAGCGCGGCGTACAGCTCGCGGCCCGTGCCGGTGCGCTGAGTGCCCTGGCCGGGGAAGAGGAAGGCGGTGCGGCGGCCGGTGCGCACGGCGCCGCGGAAGGCGGCGGGCCCGGTCCGGCCCTCGGCGAGGGCGGCCAGCGCGGCCAGCGCCTCGGCGCGGTCGGCGCCGACCACGGCCGCCCGGTACGGCATCGCGGCCCGGGTGGCGGCCAACTGGGCTCCGACGTCGGCGAGTTCGAGTTCGGGGTGGGCGAGCAGGTGGGCGTGCAGCCGGGCCGCCTGGGCGGGCAGCGCCTCGTCGGTGCGGGCGGACAGCAGCAGCGGCACCGCGGCGGCGGGCACGGGCCCGGCGGGCGTGGCGGCGGGTGCGGGCTCGACGGCCGCGGGGGCCTGTTCGAGGATGACGTGCGCGTTGGTGCCGCTGTAGCCGAACGCGGAGACCCCGGCCCGGCGCGGGCGGCCGTTCTCCTCCCACGGGAGGTTCTCGGCCAGCAGCCGGACCTGCCCGGTGGACCAGTCGACGCCGCCGGTGGGCTCCTGGGCGTAGCGGGAGCGGGGCAGCACGCCGTGGCGCAGCGCCTGCACCATCTTGATGACGCCCGCGACGCCCGCCGCGGCCTGGCTGTGCCCGATGTTGGACTTGACCGAGCCGAGCCACAGCGGCCGGTCGGCGGGCCGGTCCCGGCCGTAGGTGGCCAGCAGGGCGCCGAGTTCGATCGGGTCGCCGAGGGTGGTGCCGGTGCCGTGGCCCTCGACCGCGTCCACGTCGGCGGGCTCCAACCCCGCGACGGCGAGCGCCCGGCGGATCATCCGCTCCTGGGCGAGGCCGTTGGGCGCGGTGAGGCCGTTGGAGGTGCCGTCCTGGTTGACGGCGCTGGCCCGGACCACGGCGAGCACCTGGTGGCCGCGCCGCTGCGCCTCGGAGAGCCGTTCCAGGACGAGGACGCCCACGCCCTCGGCCCAGCCGACGCCGTCGGCCTGCGCGGAGTACGCCTTGCAGCGCCCGTCGGGCGAGGAGCCGCCCTGGATGTCGGAGAGCGCGAACGCCTCCGGTGAGGCGAGCAGGGTGACGCCGCCCGCCAGCGCAACCGTGCAGTCGCCGTTGCGCAGCGCCTGGGCGGCGACGTGCAGGGCGACCAGCGAGGAGGAGCAGGCGGTGTCGACGGAGACGGCGGGCCCCTCCAGGCCGAGCAGGTAGGAGACCCGGCCGGAGACGACGCTGCCGAGGGTGCCGGTGCCGCGGTGGAACAGGTTGTCGGGCAGCAGCCCGGCGGGGCCCGCGTCGTAGTCGCTCTGCATGGCCCCGGCGAAGACGCCGGTGGGGGTGGAGCGCAGGGCGGCCGGGTCGAGTCCGGCGCTCTCCAGCGCCTCCCAGCAGACCTCCAGGAACTTGCGCTGCTGCGGGTCCATCATCAGCGCCTCGTTGGGGCTGATCCCGAAGAACGGCGCGTCGAAGTCGGTGGCGTCGCGCAGGAACCCGCCCTCGGGCTGCTTGCCGGTGGCGGCGACCAGCTCGGTCCAGTAGTCCATGTCCCAGGCGCGGTCGGTCGGGAAGGGGCCGACCGCGTCGGCGCCGGAGGTGACCAACTGCCAGAGGTCGGCGGGCGATTCGACGCCGCCGGGGTAGCGGCAGGCCATGCCGACGATCGCGATCGGCTCGTCCTGCGCGGTGCCGGGGAGCACCTCCGCGGGCCCGTCGGCGTCGGTGTCGGCGCCGAAGATCTCGCCGTGCAGGTGCTCGGCGAGGTCGCGGGCGGTGGGGTGGTCGAAGACCACGGTGACCCGCAGCCGGACGCCGGTGGCGGCGGTCAGCCGGTTGCGGACCTCGACGGAGGTCAGCGAGTCGAAGCCGAGGTCCTTGAACACCCGGTCGGCGTCGACGAGTTCGGCCCCGGCGTGGCCGAGCACCGCGGCGACGTGCACCCGCACCAGGTCGGTCAGGGCGGCCAGCTGCCCGGCCCGCGGCAGGCCGGCCAGCCGGGCGCGCAGCGGCTCGGCCCCGGCCTGCCGGTCGGCGGCCGCGGGGCGGCGGACGGCGGCGGGCACCAGGCCGCGCAGCCGGTCGGGGAAGGCGTCCGGGTCGGCGCGCAGCGCGGCGAGGTCGAGCCGGATCGGGACCAGGACGGCCTCGTCGCGGGCCGCGGCCTCGTCGAACAGGGCCAGGCCCTCCTCGGCGGAGAGCGCGTCGGCGGCGCCCCGGCCGGTGCCGCCCATGCTGTCGGCCAGCGCCCACTGGCCCCAGGCCAGCGACTGGGCGGGCAGGCCGTCGGCGGCGCGCTGCGCGGCGAGCGCGTCCAGGAAGCTGTTGGCGGCGGCGTAGTTGGCCTGCCCGGGGGCGCCGAGCACACCGGCCGCGGAGGAGAACAGCACGAACGCGGCCGGTTCGTGGCACTTGGTCAACTCGTGCAGGTGCCAGGCGGCGTCGGCCTTGGCGGCCAGCACGGCGTCGAAGCGCTCGGCGCTCTGCCCGGCGAAGGTGCCGTCGCGCAGGACGCCCGCGGTGTGCACGACGGCGGCGATCTCCCGCTCGGCGAGCAGCGCCCGGACGGCCCCGCGGTCGGCCAGGTCGCAGGCGGCGACCTCGGCGTCGGCGCCCAGCGCGCCCAGCTCGGCGACCAGCTGCTCGGCGCCCGGCGCGTCGGCGCCGCTGCGGCTGACCAGCAGCAGGCGGCGGATGCCGTGCCGCTGGACGAGGTGGCGGGCCAGCAGGGCGCCGAGGGCGCCGGTGCCACCGGAGACCAGCACCTGTCCGGGGTGCGCCGCGGCGACGGCCCAGGGCCGGTGCCCGGCCTCGGGGGCGGCCGCGGCGCGCACCAGGCGCGGGGTCCACAGCTCGGTGCCGCGGACGGCGCTCTCGGCCAGCTCGGCGGCCACGATGCCGGGCAGCAGGGCGGTGACGTCCTGCCCGGCGGCGGCGTCGACCAGGAACAGGCGGCCCGGGTACTCGGCCTGCGCGGAGCGGACCATGCCGTGCACGGCGGCGCCCGCCAGGTCGGCGGGCTCCTCGCCGGGCAGGGCGACCGCGCCGCGGGTGAGCAGCACCAGGCGGGCGGCGTCGAAGCGCTCCTCGGCGAGCCAGGACTGCACCCGGGCGAGCACCCCGTGCAGCGTCGCCCTCGCGGCGTCCGCGTCCGGGCCGCCGTCGACCGGCAGCACCAGGACGGGCGGCACCGGCCCGTCCGCGGCGAGGCCGTCGAGCGGGGCGACCTGCGCGGCGGCGTCCGGCGCCGGCCCGGGGGCGGTGCGCCGGGTCCACTCGACCCGGTGGAGCAGTTCGGGGCGGGCGGCGCCGTCGGCGGCGCCCGGGGCGAGGGTCCGCAGGGTCAGCGCGCCGACCGAGCCGACCGGCTGCCCGGTCGGGTCGGCGAGCTGCAGCGCGACCGTCCGGGCGCCGTCGGCGCCCGGCGCGCCGACCCGGGCGATCCGCACCCGGACGGCGTCCGCGCCCGCGGCGAACAGCTCGACGTCGGACCAGGCGTACGGGAGCGCGGCGGAGCCGTCACCACCGTCGCCGTCGCCGTCGCCGTCGCCGTCGAGCAGGCCGATCGCGTGCAGCACGGCGTCGAACACCGCCGGGTGCAGACCGAAGTCGACCGCCTGGTGCCGGGCCCGCTCGGGCAGCGCGGCCTCGGCGTACACCTCCCCGTCCAGGCGCCAGGCGGCCCGCAGCCCCCGGAACACCGGCCCGTAGGCCAGGCCGCCCGCGGCGGCCAGCTCCTCGTACATGCCGTCCAGGTCGACGGGCTGCGCGCCCTTCGGCGGCCAGGCGGCGAGGTCGAAGGGGGCGGCGGTGGCGGTCGGCGCGAGCAGGCCCTCGGCGTGCAGGGTCCAGGGCTCCTCGGCGAACTCGGCGTCGGGCTGCGAGTGGACGGTGACCGGGCGGGCCCCGTCCTCGTCCGGATTGCCGAGGCCGACCTGGATCCGGACGCCCTCCTGCCCGTTCAGCACCAGCGGGGTCCGCAGCGTCAGTTCGCGCACGGCCGTGCAGCCGACCCGCTCACCGGCCCGCAGCGCCAGCTCGACGAAGGCCGTGCCGGGCAGCAGCGTCCGGCCGCCGACCCGGTGGTCGGCCAGCCAGGTGTGGGTCCCGGCCGACAGGCGGCCCAGCAGCACCACGCCCTCCGAGTCGGCCAGCACGGTGGCCGCGCCCAGCAGCGGGTGGCCGACGGCCTCCAGGCCCAGCGCGGACGGGTCGCCGTCGTTGGCGGACGGCTCCAGCCAGTAGCGCTGCCGCTGGAAGGCGTAGGTGGGCAGGTCGGCGAGGGGGCCGGTGCCCGGGTGGACGGCCTGCCAGTCGACCGGGGTGCCGTGGGCGTGCAGGGCGGCCAGCGCGGTGACGGCGGAGTGCTGCTCGGGGCGGTCGCGGCGCAGGGTCGCCACCAGCAGGTGGTCCTCGGTGCTCTGGGCGGCCGTCGCGGTCAGCACCGCGTCGGGACCGAGCTCCACGAACCGGGAGATGCCGCTCGCGGTCAGGGTGGCGACCGCGTCGGCGAAGCGGACGCTCTCGCGGACCTGGCGCACCCAGTAGTCGGGGGAGGTCAGCTCCTCCTCGACGGCCTTGCCCGTCAGGGTCGAGACGACCGTCGAGTGCGGTGCGCGGTAGGTCAGTCGGGCGGCCACGGCGCGGAACTCGGCGAGCATCGGCTCCATCAGCGCGGAGTGGAAGGCGTGCGAGACGGTCAGCGCCTTGGTGCGCTCGAAGCCCGCCGCGACCTTGGCGACCGCCTCGGCCTCGCCCGAGACCACCACCGCCCGCGGCCCGTTGACCGCCGCGATGTCCACGCCCGGCACCAGCGCGGCGCGGACCTCGTCCTCCGCCGCCGCGACGGCGACCATGGCGCCACCCGTGGGCAGCGCCTGCATCAGCCGCGCCCGCGCACCGACCAGGGTGCAAGCGTCCTCCAGCGACCACACCCCCGCCGCGTACGCCGCCGCGAACTCGCCGATCGAGTGCCCGGCCACCGCGTCCGGCAGCACGCCCCAGGACTCGTACAGCCGGTGCAGGGCGACCTCGAGGGCGAACAGCGCGCACTGCGCGTAGCCGGTGAGGTTGAGCGCCTCCGCGTCCGACCACATGACGTCCTTGAGCGGACGCTCCAACCCCTTGTCCAGCAGCGCGCACACCTCGTCCAACGCCGCCGCGAACACCGGGTACGCCCGGTACAGCTCCTGCCCCATCCCGAGGCGCTGCGAGCCCTGTCCGGTGAACAGGAACGCGGTGCGCCCGGGCACGCCGCGGCCGGTGACGAGCTGCCCGGCCTCCTCGCCCCCGGCGATCGCCCGCAGGCCCGCCAGCAGTTCTCCGCGCTCGGTGCCGACGACCACCGCCCGGTGCTCGAAGTGCGTGCGCGCCGTCGCCAACGCCCGCCCCACCGCAGCGGGTTCGCACCCCTCGACGGCCTCCAGCAGCCGCTGCGCCTGCGCCCGCAGCGCCTGCGGGGTGCGGCCGGAGAGCGGCCAGGCGACCGCCCCGCCGGCAGCCTCGGCGGGTTCGGCGACGGACTCGGCGGCGGACTCGGCGGCGGGCTCGGCGGCGGGCTCCTCGTACTGCTCCAGGATCACGTGCGCGTTGGTGCCGCTGAGGCCGAAGGCGGAGACGGCGGCGCGGCGGGGCCGGCCGGTCTCCGGCCAGTCGCGGCGTTCGGTGAGCAGCCGGACGTTGCCCGCGGTCCAGTCGACGTGCCGGGTGGGCTCGTCCACGTGCAGGGTCTGCGGGAGCACGCCGTGGCGCAGCGCCATCACCATCTTGATGACGCCCGCGACCCCGGCCGCGGCCTGGGTGTGGCTGAGGTTGGACTTGACCGAGCCCAGCCACAGCGGGCGGTCCTCGGGGCGGCCCTGGCCGTAGGTGGCCATCAGGGCCTGGGCCTCGATCGGGTCGCCGAGGGTGGTGGCGGTGCCGTGCGCCTCCAGGGCGTCGACCTGGTCGGCGGAGAGGCGGGCGTTGGCGAGGGCGGCGCGGATCACGCGCTGCTGGGCGGGGCCGTTGGGGGCGGTCATGCCGTTGGAGGCGCCGTCCTGGTTGACGGCGGTGCCGCGGACGACCGCCCAGACGGGGTGGCCGTTGCGGCGGGCGTCGGAGAGGCGTTCCAGCAGGAGCACGCCCGCGCCCTCGGACCAGCCGGTGCCGTCGGCGGCCTGGGCGAAGGAGTGGCAGCGGCCGTCGGAGGCCATGCCGCGCCCGGCGCTGAACTCGGCGAAGATCCGGGGGGTGGACATGACGCTGACGCCGCCGGCCAGGGCGAGCGAGCACTCGCCCTGGCGCAGCGACTGGACGGCCATGTGCAGGGTGACCAGGGAGGAGGAGCAGGCGGTGTCGACGGTGACGGCCGGGCCCTCCAGGCCGAAGTGGTAGGACACCCGGCCGGAGACGACGCCGGAGGAGCCGAAGCCGCCCGGGTAGTCGTGGTACATCACGCCGTTGAACACGCCGACCTGGCTGCCCTTGACCGACTGCGGGACGATCCCGGCCCGCTCGAACGCCTCCCAGGAGGTCTCCAGCAGGATCCGCTGCTGGGGGTCGATCAGCAGGGCGTCGCGCGGGGAGACGCCGAAGAAGTCGGCGTCGAACTCGGGGGCGTCGTGCAGGAAGCCGCCCTCGTTGACGTAGCTGCTGCCGGGCCGCTCCCCGGTCGGGTCGTAGAAGCGCTCCAGGTCCCAGCCGCGGTCGGTGGGGAACGGGCCGACCGCGTCGGTGCCGTCGGCGAGCAGCTGCCAGAACTGCTCGGGCGTGGCCGCCTCGCCGGGGAAGCGGCAGGCCATGCCGATGATCGCGATCGGTTCGCGCGGGCCGTCCGCCAGCTTGCGGTTCTGCTCGCGCAGACGCTCGGTCTCCTTGAGGGAGACCCGGAGGGCGTGGAGCAGCTTCTCTTCGGGCTTTTCCATGGTGCCCTCACCCTTCAATCACGTATCGGCGGACCTGGTGCACGTGGCTCACAGCACGTGGCTCACAGTAGGAGCGCCGAAAGGCGTCTCCCTACCCCTAGCCGACCCCGGGCCGGGCCCCTGAGCGGGCGCCCTCGCGGTGCCGTGCGGGGGTGTCGCGCGGCGGCGGCATCCGGCCCCGCCTGCGACGATTCGCGTCCTCACGGGGGTGCGCCCCGGCCCCCGGCGGTCGTCCCGCCGGGCCCTCGGGCCACCCCTGTCCCGGCCACCCCTGCGCACCCCTGCTCCGCTCCCCCGCCGCGCGGGGGACCGGGCAGGGGCCGGGGTCCTCAGTCCTCGACGACGACGGAGGTGACGACCAGTGGGCCGTCGACCAGGAAGCGGCCGCGCATCCTGGTCAGCAGCTCGCCGCCGTCCACCGGCCGGACCGGGGACGGGGCGACGCGGAAGGCGCGCTCCTGCGGGTCGAACCGCAGGGCCGCGTCCTGGAAGCCCAACTTCCGCCGCTGGAGCGGGAACCAGGCCTTGTAGACGGACTCCTTGGCGCTGAACAGCACCTTGCCCCAGTGCACGGCGGGGTGCGCGGCCCGCAGTTCGGCGAGGGCGGGCAGCTCCTCGGGCCGGGTGACGGCCTCCAGCACGCCCTCGGGGAGGGCGAGGTGGGGTTCGGCGTCGATCCCGAGCGAGGCGATCTCCCCGGCCCGGGCGACCGCGGCGGCGCGGTAGCCCTCGCAGTGGGTGAGGCTGCCGACGACGCCGTCCGGCCAGAGCGGTTCGTTGTGCGGGCCGGTCAGGATCGGCCCGGCGGGGTGGCCGATCCCGGCCAGCGCGCGGCGGGCGCACCAGCGGGCGGCGGCGAACTCGCGCTGCCGCTTGGGGACGGCCCGGGCGACCAGGGCGGCCTCCTGCGGGTAGCCGTCGTCGGCGTCGTCGCCGGTGTGCACGGCGACCGCGGCGGCCGGCAGGATGCGCTCGATCACAGTCGTCCTCCCCAGGTGGGCACCGGTGCGGGCACGATCTGCTGCAGCGGTTCGGCGGGCGGGCGGTGGCTGCGCTCGCGCGGGTAGCCGAGCGAGACCTCGGTGAAGCGCACGCCGTCGTACACGGTGCGGCGCGGGATGTGCAGGTGGCCGTAGACGGCGTCGACGGCCCGGTGGCGCCGGTGCCAGTCGGCGGTGGCCTCGGTGCCGCACCACTGGGCGAACTCGGGGTGCCGCAGCACCTCGGTGGGCTCGCGCACCAGCGGGTAGTGGTTGACCAGCACGGTCGGCAGGTCCGCGGGCAGCGCGGCGAGCCGTTCCTCGGTGCGGGCGACCCGGGCCCGGCACCAGTCCTCGCGGCTGGGGTACGGGTCGGGGTGCAGCAGGAACTGGTCGGTGCAGACGATCCCGGCGGCCTCGGCGACGGCCAGCGCCTCGGCGGCGGTGCGGGTGCCGGGGGGCCGGAAGGTGTAGTCGTAGAGCACGAACAGCGGGGCGACCACGACGGGTCCGCCGGGCCCGGTCCAGACCGGGTACGGGTCCTCCGGGGTGGCGATGCCGCGGCTGCGGCAGTGCTCGACGAGGCGGTGGTAGCGGTGCTCGCCGCGCAGGGTGACCGGGTCGTGCGGGTGGGTCCACAGTTCGTGGTTGCCCGGGGTCCAGACCACCTTGGCGAAGCGGGCGGCCAGCAGGTCGAGGGCGGCGGTGACGTCGGCGTACAGTTCGCCGACGTCACCGGCGACGAGCAGCCAGTCGCCGGGGTGGGCGGGCCGCAGCCGGTCGACGACGGCGCGGTTGGCGGGGTGGGCGACGTGCAGGTCGCTGACCGCCCAGATCCGCGGGTGGCCGTCCGCGAGGTGGCCGGTCACCGCGCTCCCCCGCGGACCGCCGGGTGCTGACGGCCCATCAGGGGCGCTGCGGTGCGGCCGCGGCCCAGGCGCGGGTCCGCTCCCGGACCGTGGCGAGCACGGCGGGCGCCTGGTCGACCAGGTAGAAGTGCCCGCCGGGGAACTCGGTGACCCGGCACTCGCCGGTGGTGTGACGCTCCCAGGCCCGGTTCTCCTCGGGGCTGGTCATGGCGTCGCTGTCGCCGGTGAGCACCTCGACGGGGCAGTTCAGCACCGGTCCGGCGTCGTCCCGGTAGGTCTCGACGGCCTTGTAGTCGCCGCGCACCGCGGTGAGGACCATGCCGAGCAGGTCGGCGTCGTCGAGCACCTCGTCGCCGGTGCCGCTGAGCTCCCGCAGGGCGCTGACGATGCCCTGGTCGTCGCGCCGGTGGACGCCCTCCTCGCGGACGGTGGACGGGGCGCGCCGGCCGGAGGCGAACAGGCCGAGCGGGGCGGTGCCCGCGGCCTCCAGGCGGCGGGCGACCTCGTAGCCGACCAGGGCGCCCATGCTGTGGCCGAACAGCGCCAGCGGCCGGTCGGTCCAGGGGAGCAGCTCGGCGGTGATCCGGTCGGCGAGGACGCGCACGTCCTCGATGACGGGTTCGGTGCGCCGGTCCTGGCGGCCGGGGTACTGCACGGCGAGCACGTCGAGTTCGGGGGCCAGGGCCTTGGCCACCGGGAAGTAGTAGGTCGCGGCCCCGCCGGCGTGCGGGAGGCAGACGAGCCGGACGGCGGCGTCCTCGGCCGGCCGGAAGCGGCGGATCCAGGCGCCCAGTTCTCGGGCCCCGTTCTGGGTCGGTACGGTCGTCGTCATAGTGCCTCGAATGTGGCAGTCTCATCCGGGGGCTTCAACCCCTATCGGCGGGTGCGGGGGCCGGGGTGCGGGGGCGTCGGCCCTGCTGGGGCGGGTCGGGGCGGGGCGGGCGGGGCAGGGGGGTGTTTTCCCTACCCGGGTCGGGGAGTTTCCACCCCTGACGCGGCGGGCGCCGCGCGGAATGCTCGTGAGCAGCAGGAACTGCGCCCGACGAGATGAGGAATGATGAACCGAGCAGGCGCCCACGGCCGTCCGGTGGCGGGGGACGTACTCCGACTGGCCTCGGTCAGCAAGGTCTACGGCACGACCGGCGTTCCGGTCACCGCACTGAAGAGCGTGAACCTCTCACTGGCTCCCGGTACCTTCACCGCGATCATGGGCCCGTCGGGCTCGGGCAAGAGCACCCTGCTGCACTGCGCGTCGGGGCTCGACCAGCCGAGCAGCGGCGAGGTGTACATCGCCGGGCAGCAGATGACCTTCGGCAACGAGACCGAGCTGACCAGGTTCCGCCGCGGCCGGATCGGTTTCGTCTTCCAGCAGTTCAACCTGCTGCCCTCGCTGACGGTCCGGCAGAACATCACCCTGCCGTCCCGGTTGGAGGGCAAGCGGGTGGACCGGCAGCGGCTGGAGGCCGTGGTGGAGCGGGTGGACCTGCTGCACCGGCTGGACCACCACCCGGCGCAGCTGTCCGGCGGCGAGCAGCAGCGGGTGGCGATCGCCCGGGCGCTGGTCTCCAACCCGAAGATCATCTTCGCGGACGAGCCGACCGGTGCGCTCGACACCCACCGGGCCGCCGAGGTGCTCGACCTGTTCGACCAGGCGGTGCGCGAGTTCGGGCAGACCGTGATCATGGTGACCCACGACCCGATCGCCGCCTCGCACGCCGACCTGGTGCTCTTCCTGGTCGACGGTCAGATCGTCGACGAGATGGCCCGCCCCAACCCGGCCACCGTCGCCGAGGAGATGGCCCGCCTGGGTGAGGAAGTCGCCCGCCGCCACGCCCGATCGGAGTCCTGATCCATGTTCCGCCTCGCCCTCAGCTCGCTGCGACTGCGCAAGGGCAGCTTCGCCGCGACCTTCCTGAACGTGTTCCTCGGCGCCACCATCCTGATGGCCTTCTCCTCGCTGTTCGACACCGGCACGGCCGACGGCGTCTCCGCCCAGGACAAGAAGACCCTGACCACCATGTGCTACGTGGTGGACGGCTGGGGCGTGCTGATCGTGGCCTTCGGCATCGCGGCCACCCTCAACCTGACGGTGCGCCAGCGCAGCAACGAGATCGCGCTGCTGAAGTCGGCGGGCGCGGTCCCGGGCCAGATCACCCGCATGATCATCGGCGAGACCGCGGTGGTCACCCTGCTGGCCGCCGTCCTGGCGGTGCCGGTCGGCTACCTGGCGGGCAACGCGGTGGTGGAGACCCTGGTCTCCAACCACCAGGTCGCCAAGGGCACCGACTACGAGTTCGGCCTGATGGCGCTGAGCATGGGCCTGGGCGTGACCTTCCTGGCCGCGGCGATCGCCGCGTACGTCACCGGCCGCCGGGCCTCCACCGTCAGCACCCGCGAGGCGCTGGTCACCAGCGCGGCGGGCACCACCAAGATGACCAAGAAGCGGATCGGCTTCGGCATCTTCTTCCTGCTGCTGGGCACCGACGCGGGCGTGCTGGTCCCGACCGTGCTCAAGGACCGCGGCTACCTGACCATGTCGATCGCGGGCGAGGCCTGCATCCACGTCTCGATCGGCCTGGCGCTGCTCTCGCCGATCCTGCTGCGGATCGCCAGCGCGCTGGTCGGCGGCGTGGTCCGCGGCTTCGGCGGCACCCCCGCCTACCTGGCCCAGGCCAACATCCGGCAGCGCTCGGGCCGGATGGCGGGCGTCCTGATGCCGATCATCCTGTTCGTCGGGATGGCCGCCGGGTCGCTGTACATGCAGGTCATCCAGAACGACGCGGTCTCCTCGGGCCGGCTGGTGCGCTCCCAGGACGACAAGAACGTCGAGACCCTGAACTTCGTGATCGTCTCCACCATCGCGGTCTTCGCGGCGATCGTGCTGATCAACCTGGCGGTCACCGCGACGGTCTACCGCCGCCGCGAGTTCGGCCAGCAGCGGCTGATCGGCTCCACCCCCGGGCAGGTCGTCCGCACGGTCACCTTCGAGAGCGTGATCACGGTGGTCACCGGCCTGGTCGCGGGCACCGTCGCGGCGCTGGCCTCGATCATCCCGTTCAGCCTGGCCCTGTCGGACGAGGCGATCCCGGACGCGGGCCCGCAGATCTACCTGGTGGTGGTCGCGATCGTGGTGGTGCTGACCTTCGCGGCGAACATCGGCGCCACCCGCAAGACGCTGCGCGAGCGCCCGCTGGAGGCGCTGGCCGCCGCGATCTGACCCCCGGCGTCCGTGGGCCGAGCAGCAGCCCGCGGGCGCGGCGGACGCGGGACGGGGAGGGGCCCCGGGAAGCCACACGCTTCCCGGGGCCCCTCCCCGTCGTGCCGCGGGCACCGCGTCACAGGCCCTGGAGCTCGGCGGCCCGGGCGGTGAGCGCGCCCCGGTCGACCTTCCGGTTGGGCGACAGCGGGAACTCCTCGACCGGCAGGAAGCGCCGCGGGATCGCCCCGGCCGGGACGAGTTCGCGCAGCCCGCGCACCAGGTCGACCGCGGGCACCGCCTCCCCGGTGTAGTACGCCACCAGCACCGTCCCGGCCGGGGTCGGGGCGCCGACCACCACCGCGTCGCGCACCCCGAGGGCGCGCAGCGCGTGCTCGACCTCGGCGGGCTCGATCCGCCAGCCCTGCACCTGGATCTGCGAGTCCAGCCGCCCCAGGTACGCCAGGTCGGTGCCGTCCGGGCCGATCCGGCGGGCCCGGTCGCCGGTGCGGTAGTAGGTCAGCCCGTCGCGCTCCAGGAAGCGGCCCGCACCGTCGCCCGGGTCCAGGTAGCCGGGGGTCAACTGCGGTCCGGCGATGCAGAGTTCGCCGACCTCCTCGGCGGGCTGCCCGTCCGGGTCGAGCAGCAGCACCTGGTGCCCGGCGTGGACGGCGCCGATCGGCACCACGCCGTTGACCGCGACCGCGGGCGTCCCGGTGTCGGACCAGCGGTAGGCGGCGATGGTGACGGTCAGCTCGGTCGGGCCGTACAGGTTCTCGACGGTGGCCGCGGGCGCGGCCGCCCGCCAGTCCTCGACGTCCCGGCAGGTCAGCGCCTCCCCGGCGAAGAAGCTCCAGCGCAGCCCGGGCAGCGCGCCCGGGGCCAGGCCGCCGGTGCGGCGCACCAGGGCGATCGCGCTCGGGGTGGAGAACCAGACGGTCACGCCGTGCTCGGCCAGGAACTCCGGCAGCGCCCGGAACGCCTGCGGCGGCAGGGTGAGGAATTCGGCGCCCGCGCCCCAGGCGCAGAACAGGTCGAACACCGAGCAGTCGAAGTTCAGGTCGAATACCTGGGAGAACACGTCGGCGGGGCCGAAGTCGTAGCGCGCGTCCAGCAGCGAGAAGTAATGCGCGAATGCGCCGTGGGTGAGCCGGACGCCTTTGGGGCGGCCGGTCGAACCCGAGGTGAACAGCACGTACGCCAGGTCGTCCGGGGCGGTCGGCCGGGGCGCGGCCAGCGCCGCCGCCGGGTCGGTCTTCAGCGTGGCGTACGGCAGTTCGTCGGCCTGCACGGCGCCCTCCGGGCCGACCAGCAGCACCGCCCGGCCGCCGCGGACCTCCGCCAGCGCGGGCACCGCCTCCCGGTCGGCGACCAGCACCTGCACGCCCGCCGCGTCCGCCATCTGCGCCAGCCGGGCGGCCGGGAAGTCCGGGCGCAGCGGCACCACGGCGGCCCCGGCGAACAGCGCGGCCAGGATCGCGGTGTACGCCTCGGGGCCCTTGCGGGCCAGCACGCCGACGGTGCGGGCCCGTTCGGCGACCAGGGCGCCGGCCCACAGCAGGGCCCGCTCGTGCAGCTGCCGGTAGGTCAGCACGGTGTCGCCGTGGCGCACCGCCACGCCGTCCGGGGAGGCGGCCAGGCCGCGCAGGAACCGCAGCGGGAGGGTGTTCTCGGTGGGGAATTCCATGTCGCCTCCGGTGGCCGGGAATGAAATAGGGGTTCGTACTCATCGACCCGAACTGGCGCCGTCGGTAAGGTCGCCGGCATGTGGGATGAGAGATTCGAAGAATCCGTGCGCCGTTTTCTGCCGTACCTGCCCGCCGACGAGGAACTCGTCGCCGACGCCCCGTTGCGGGATTTCGGCCTCGACTCGCTGGCGACGGTCGACCTGCTTTCCGTGCTGGAGGACGCCTACGAGGTCAGGTTCCAGGACGAGGCCCTGTCACTGGCGACGTTCGAGACGCCCGAGACGCTCTGGAAGACCCTGTCCCGGATCCGGGCGGAGGCCTAGCCCCCGCCCCGCACCGACCCTCCGCCCCCATGTCTAGCGACTCGCCGGTGGCCGGGCCAGCCCCTTAGGGGCACCCCAGAGCACGGGGCGGCCCGGCGGACGGCGGCCCGCGGGGGGTGGGGGGCCGGTGCCCGACTGGGGTGTTTACTCCCCTGACAAGCGGCCGCCGGGGCCGGAAGACTGGGCTCCGTGGACAGGCACGAGCACGAGGAGACCACGGTGACCCGAGTACGCACGGCCGGCGGACGACCCGCCGTCCAGGCCCCGGCGGGGCAGTCATGAGCGGCTCCCGGGCCGGGCGCCGGGTCGCCCGGATGCTGACGGCCTGCGGCCGCGGGCTGGTGCAGGCGCTGGCCTCGCAGTTCGCGGGGGTGCCGCTGCTGGTCGGCTCGCTGCTGTCGATCGTCCTCCTCCCGCTGGGCCTGGGCGTGCTGGCCGCGCCGACGCTGCTGAAGGGCGCGCGGGCGTTCGCCGACACCGAGCGGCGCTGGGCCCGCGAGTGGTCCGGGGTGCCGATCGCCTCCCCGTACCGGCCGCTGCCGCGCACCGCGCCGGGTCTGATCGGCCGGGTCGAGCTCTGCCGGGAGCTGCTGAAGGACCCGGCGACCTGGCGCGACCTACTGTGGCTGCTGGTCAACGTGCCGGTCGGCGCGCTGCTCGGGGTGCTGCCCGCGGCGCTGCTGGTCAACGGGCTGGGCGGCCTGCTGGTGGCGCCGTTCCTGGTGGCCCTCACCAGCGCCCACCACCTGTACTGGACCCTGAACATCCCGCTGGGCGCGCTGTGCCTGGCCGTCGCGGTGTTCGGGGCCCCGCTGTTCGTCAAGGCGCACGCGCTGTTCTGCGCGGCGCTGCTCTCCCCCGGCCGCGGCCAACTGACCGCCCGCGTCGACTCGTTGACCGACTCCCGGACCCAGGTGGTGGACGCCTCGGCGGCCGAGCTGCGCCGGATCGAGCGCGACCTGCACGACGGCGCGCAGGCCCGGCTGGTCGCCCTGGGCATGAACATCGGCCTGGCCGAACAGCTGATCAAACACGACCCGGAGGCCGCCACCCAGCTGATGATGGAGGCCCGCGAGCACAGCGGCCAGGCCCTGTCCGACCTGCGCGACCTGGTGCGCGGCATCCACCCGCCGGTGCTGGCCGAACGCGGCCTGGACGGGGCGGTGCGGGCGCTGGCGCTGACCATGCCGTTCCCGGTCGACGTGCGGATCGAACTGCCGGGCCGCCCCGAGGCGCCGGTGGAGTCCGCGATGTACTTCGCGGTCGCCGAGGCGCTCACCAACGCCGCCAAGCACAGCGGCGCGGGCCGCGCCTGGGTGCAGCTGGGCCACGAGGACGGCCGGCTGGTCGCCATCGTCGGCGACGACGGCATGGGCGGCGCCTCGGCCTCGCCCGGCGGCGGACTGGCGGGGGTGGAGCGTCGCCTGGCAGCCTTCGACGGAGTGCTCGTCGTCACGAGCCCCGCCGGGGGACCGACCATCATCACCATGGAGCTGCCATGCGCGTTGTCATCGCCGAGGACCTGACCCTGCTGCGGGACGGGTTGATCCGGCTCCTGACCGCCTACGGCCTGGAGGTGGTCGAGGCGGTCGACAACGGCCCGTCCCTGGTGCAGGCGCTGGCCGTGCACAAGCCGGACGTCGCGGTGGTCGACGTCCGGCTCCCCCCGACCCACACCGACGAGGGCCTGCGCGCGGCCCTCGACGCCCGCCGCCACACCCCGGACCTGCCGGTGCTGGTGCTCTCCCAGCACGTCGAGCAGCTGTACGCGAAGGAACTGCTGGCGGCCAGCGGCGGCGGCCTCGGCTACCTGCTCAAGGACCGGGTCTCGGACGTGACCCGGTTCGTCGACGCGGTGCGCACCGTCGCCGCGGGCGGCACCGTGCTGGACCCGGTGGTGGTCAACCAGCTGCTGTCCCGCCACTCCCAGAACAAGGCGCTGCAGAACCTCACCCCGCGCGAACAGGAGGTCCTCGGCCTGATGGCCGAAGGACGGACCAACGCGGGCATCGGCGGCCGCCTGACCATCACCGAGAAGGCCGTCTGCAAGCACATCAACAACATCTTCAACAAGCTCGACCTCCTCCCCCACGACGACGACAACCGCCGCGTCCTGGCCGTCCTGGCCTACCTCAACGACACCGACCCGTCCTCCTCCTGAGCCCCTCCCCCGAAGGCCCCTCCGCCCCCGCGCCGGAGGGGCCTTCGCGCGTCCGGGCGCCCCGCCCCGGCCCCCGTAGGGGGGTTCGGCCGCGGGGCGGGTGCGGGTCCCGGAGGGCCGGTGGGGCCCCCTAAGGGGCTGGTTCCGGGGCGGGGGGCGGGGCTAGACATGGGGGGCGGACGGGCCGCTGACTGGCAGTGAGGTGATTCGGGATGGACGTCGCCGAGGGCACGGTCCCCTTCGGGGAGCACCGGACCTGGTACCGGATGACGGGCACGCCCGGCGCCGGGCGTCCGGTCGTCGTGGTGGCGCACGGCGGCCCCGGCAGCACCCACCACTACCTGGCGAACCTGGCCGAACTGGCCCGCTCCGGCTGGCCGGTGCTGCACTACGACCAGCTCGGCAACGGCGGCTCCACCCACCTGCCGGAGAAGGGCGCGGACTTCTGGGTGCCCGAGCTGTTCGAGGCGGAGCTGGACAACCTGCTGCGCTCGCTGGGCGCGGACGAGGACTACGTGCTGTTCGGCCACTCCTGGGGCGGCCTGCTGGGCGCCCGGCACGCGTCGCGGCAGCCGCCGGGCCTGCGCGGCCTGGTGATCGCCGACTCCCCGGCGTCCTACCCGCTGTGGCGGCAGGAGATGGCGGTGCTGCGGGCCGCGCTGCCGCCGGGGGTGGACGAGACGCTGCGCCGCCACGAGGAGGCCGGCACCACCGCCTCCCACGAGTACTACAAGGCGGTGCGGGTCTTCTACGACCGGCACGTGTGCCGGGTGGTGCCGTGGCCGCGCGACTACCGGGCCTCGTTCCTGGAGATGTCCGAGGACACCACGGTCTACTCGGTGATGAACGGCCCGAGCGAGTTCCACGTCACCGGGACGCTCAGGGACTGGTCGGTGGTGGACTGCCTGCCCGACGTCGACGTCCCGACGCTCCTGGTCACCGGCCGGTACGACGAGGCCACGCCGGTGACCGTGCAGCCGTACTCCGAGCTGATCCCCGACGTGCGCTGGGAGGTCTTCGAGGAGTCGAGCCACGTGCCGAACCTGGAGGAGCCCGAGCGCTTCCTGGCGGTCCTGCTCGAGTTCCTCAAGGGCCTCGCATGACCCGGCACGACCGGCCGCCGGCCGAACGACCGACCGGCACGAACAGGGGGAAACGATGAGCACCACCGGGACCACGGGCGGGGCGCGGACGGGGCAGGCGATGGTCTTCCCCGGCATGGCCCCCAGCAAGTTCGCCGACGTCGGCCGGTTCATGGCCGTCAACCCGTTCGCCCGCCGCCTGGCGGCCGCGGCGGGCAGGCGGCTCGGCCACCCGCTGCTGGAGAGCATGCGCCGGGACGACTCCGACTACAGCACCGCCGCGCAGGTCGGCTTCCTGGTGAACTGCCTGGCGCTGGCGCAGTGGGCGGAGCAGGAGCTCGGCGTGCGGGCCGACCTGTGCGCGGGGCCGAGCTTCGGCGAGAAGACGCTCGCCGCGTACTGCGGCGCCCTGGAGGTCGAGGACGCGGTCTGGATGACGGCCGAACTGGCCGCCCTGCAGGACGAGTTCTTCGCCACCGAGTTCCAGGACGTGGTGACGCACTCCTTCACCCGCACCCCGCGCGAGCAGCTGGACGAGGTGCTGGCCGAGCTCACCGCCCGCGGCGAGTGGCACGAGATCTCCTGCTACATCGACGACAACTTCTTCATGGTGTCGCTGCGTGAGCGCAACCTGGACTGGCTGCTGGAGCGGCTGCGTGCGCTGGGCGGCTTCTCGCTGTACACGATGCGACCGCCCATGCACTCGGCCGCGTTCGGGGCGCTGCGCCGCCGGGCCGAGGACGAGGTGATCGGCAAGCTGGAGTTCGCCGACCCGCGGCTGCCGGTGGTCGCCGACCAGGACGGCGCGGTCCTGCACACCGGCGAGCAGGTGCGCACCATGCTGCTGGACAGCTTCGTGCGGCCGATGCGGTGGACCGACGTGGTCGACACCCTGCTGGAGCGGGGCGTGGGCACGGTGTGCATGGCGGGCCCGGACAGCCTGTTCGGCCGGGTCGCCCGCACCACCGCCAACTTCGAGGTGCTGGCCGCCACGCCGCGGCTCGCCCTGCAGCCGCGCCGCCGCGGCGCGGTGGCCTGAACCCCGGCCGACCCGCCCCGCACGACCCGCACGGTCCCGCACGGTCCCGCACGGCAGATCCCGACCCGCCCCCGCACGACCCGCACGGCCCTCGCACGGCGGGCCCCACCCCGCCCCCGCCCGACCCCTCAGCAGCACGTCGGGGCGGTCTCCGGCCCCGGGCTAGGGGACCTTAAGGGGTGTGATTCCCGCCTGAGCGGCCGTTAGTTTCTCGGAGCGGACCAGCGCGACCCCTGCGAATTCCCTCGCGACACTGCCTCGTCGCGTCTCCTTCTCGTGGCTTGGAGCAAGCCTGTGGACACCCTCGGTCATCTGACCCGCACCATGCTTGTCCATTCCTTCCTGGACGAGGCCGAAGCCCTCGCCCCCGACGCGCCCGCCGTCCGGGACGCGACCGGCCGGTGGACCTACCGGGAGCTGGCCCGCTACAGCCGCGCCGCCGAGCACTGGCTGCAGCAGCGCGGCGTGCGGCACGGCGACCGGGTCGTCGTGCAGTGGGAGACCACCCGCGAGCTGGTCGCCCTGATGTTCGGCGTCTCGCGGCGCGGCGCGGTCTTCGTGCCGCTCAACCCGGGCATGAAGCAGTACCACCTGAACGGCGTCGTCGCGAACGCCGAGCCGGTGCTGGTGCTGACCGGCGCCGACGCCGCCGACACCTGGGCCGGGATCGAGCGCTCCGCCGCCGGGGGCGCGCTCGCCGAGCCGACCGCGGTCTCCCCGCAGGACGTCGCCGTGCTGGTCTACACCTCCGGCAGCACCGCCGCCCCCAAGGGTGTGGTCGAGCCGCACGCGCAGATCGCCTTCGCCACCATGTCGATCGGCCAGGTGCTCGGCTACCGGGACGACGACGTGGTGTTCTGCCGCTTCCCGGTCTCCTGGGACTACGGCCTGTACAAGGTGCTGCTGTCCTGCCACGGCCGCTCCGAGATCGTGCTGGCGGGCGCCGAGTCGGACCTGCGGCTGCTGGGCCTGATCCGCAGCACCGGCGCCACCGTGGTGCCGATCGTGCCCTCGCTGGCCTCGATGATCGCGACCCTGGCCGAGCGGGAGACGCTGACCGAGGAGCCGAACCGGGTGCGGATGTTCACCAACACCGGGGCGGCGCTGCCGCAGGCCACCATCGAGAAGCTCCGCAAGCACTTCGACGGGGCCCGGGTGGTGCGCCAGTTCGGCCAGACCGAGTGCAAGCGGATCACCGTGATGCCGCCGGAGCTGGACGAGCACCGTCCCGACTCGGTCGGCCTGCCGCTGCCCGGCACCCGGGTGCTGATCCTGGACGAGGACGGCACCGAGCTCGGCCCCGGGCAGGTCGGCGAGATCGTCGCGGCCGGCCCGCACGTGATGCCCGGCTACTGGCGGGCGCCCGAGCTGACCGCCCGCGCCTTCCGGCCCGACCCGGTCACCGGCGCGCTGCGCCTGCACACCGGCGACTACGGCAGCCTCGACGAGGACGGCTACCTGTACTTCGAGGGCCGCCGGGACGACATGTTCAAGCGCAAGGGCATCCGGATGAGCACCCTGGAGATCGAGGCCGCCGCGCTGGACGTCCCCGGGGTGCACGCCGCCGCCGTGGTGCCGCCCACCGACGCCCGCGACCTGTGCCTGTTCGTCGAGGCCGACCTGCCGCCGCACACCGTGCTGCGCGAGCTGGCCCGCCGCCTGGAGCCGCAGAAGGTCCCCTCGCAGTGCCGGGTGCTGGAGCGCCTCCCGCTGACCGCGCACGGCAAGAACGCCACCGCCGAACTGGCCCGGCTGCTCGACGCCGAGACCGCCCCGGCCGCCGCCCCGGCCACCCCCGCGACCGCCCCCACCGCCCCGACCCGCACGGCCGCCACGACCGCGGGAGACGCCCGGTGAACCGCCCGACCGACCGCTACCGGGAGCTGGCCGCCCGCTACGGCACCCCGCTGTACGTCTACGACCTGGACCTGCTCGACGAGGGCCACCGGGCACTGGCCGACGCGGTGCCCGAGGGCATCGAGCTGTACTACGCGTTCAAGGCCAACCCGCACCCCGCACTGGCCCGCGCCCTGCGCGAGGGCGCCGTGGGCGGCACCCGCCCGTGCCGGGCCGAGATCAGCTCGCCGGGCGAGCTGGACTCCGCGCTGGCGGCCGGGTACACCGCCGCCGAGTGCCTGTACACCGGGCCCGGCAAGACCGCGTCCGAACTGGAGTACGCGATCGGCCGCGGGGTGCGGATCTTCTCGGTGGAGTCGTACACCGACCTGCAGCACGTCGGCCGGGCCGCGCTGCGCCTGGGCGCGGTGGCCCGCTGCCTGCTGCGGGTCAACAGCGCCGGGACGAAGGCCGCGAACACCGGCATCCGGATGATGGGCAAGCCCTCGCAGTTCGGCATCGACAGCGAGACCCTGCCGGAGCTGATGCCGCTGCTGACCTCGGTGCCGGGCACCGAGGTGGTCGGCGCGCACTTCTTCACGATGAGCAACGCGGTCGACGAGGCCGGGCTGATCGGCGAGTTCGAGCGGACGGTGCTCTCCGCGGTGCAGCTGGCCGAGGAGGTGGGCCTGCCGCTGGAGCTGCTGGACATCGGCGGCGGCTTCTCCTCCCCGTACGCGGTGCCGGGCGAGCGCGCCGCGTACCCGAAGCTGGCGGCCGAGCTGGAGCGGATCCTCGACCTGCACCTGCCCGGGTGGCGGGCGGGCGCGCCGCAGTTGGCGGTGGAGTCGGGCCGCTACCTGGTCGGCGGCAGCGGCTTCCTGGTCAGCGGCGTGGTCAACGTCAAGGACAGCCGCGGCAACCGCTTCGTGATCCTGGACGCCGGGATCAACACCCTGGGCGGGCTGTCCGGCCTGGGCCGGCTGCTGCCGGCCGCGGTGCAGCTCGACGGCGCGGAGCCGGAGCAGCGGGCCAGCCTGGTCGGGCCGCTGTGCACCCCGGGCGACTCGCTGGGCCGGGACGTGCACCTGCCGGAGCTGGCGCCCGGCGACGTGGTGGTGGTGCCGAACGTCGGCGCGTACGGGGTCAGTGCGAGCCTGCTGGGATTCCTCAGCCGCCCGGCCCCGGTGGAGGTGCTGGTGCGCGGCGGCGAGGTGGTCTCGGCGACCCGGCTGGAGCTGGTCCGCACCGAGGCTCCCGAAGCGGCGGAGGCGGACCGGTGAGCGGCCCGACGAACGGGACGGCCGGCGGCGCGGGGACGGTGGCCCGGCCGGCCGCGCCGCTGCCCGCGCAGCGCTCCGCCGGGCCGGTGCCGCCGCGCGGCACGGTGGTGGTCAGCAGCATGGCCTCCGACGCGCACACCTGGAACCTGGTCTTCCTGCAGCTGCTGATCGAGGAGCTCGGCTTCGAGGTGGTCAACCTCGGCGCGACGGTGCCCGACGAGATGCTGCTGGCGGAGTGCCGCGAGCGCGGCCCGGCGCTGCTGGTGCTCTCCAGCGTCAACGGGCACGGCTACCACGAGGGCCTGCGGGTGATCCGGCGGCTGCGCGCGGACGCCGACCTGGCCGGGCTGCCGGTGCTGATCGGCGGCAAGCTCGGCATCACCGGCGGCGAGAGCGCCGAGCACATCGAGGAGCTGCTCGGCGCCGGGTTCGACGCCGTGTTCGACGACCGGCCGGAGGGCATCGCGGCGTTCACCGGCCTGCTCGGCCGCCTCTCCGAGCGGCAGGCCCATGAACTTCGGTGACCACGTGCGCGAGGTCCACGCGCGCGGCGCCCTGGTGGTGCAGCCGCGGATGGGCATGGCCGACCCGGCGCTGATGCGGGCCGGGCTGGAGGCCGTCGAGCGGGCCGACGCCGACACCGTCGGCACCATCACCCTGGACAGCTACACCCGGACCGGCGACCTGGAGTCGGTCCGGGCGGCGCTGCGCGACGGCGTCGGCCTCAACGGCTACCCGATCGTCACCTACCCGGCGGCGGTGACCCGCGGCGTGGTCGCGGGCCTGGCCGAGCGGGGCTTCCCGGTGCAGGTGCGGCACGGCTCGGCCCGTCCGCTGCACATCTTCGGCGCGCTGCTGGACGCCGGGCTGCACGCCACCGAGGGCGGCCCGGTCTCCTACTGCCTGCCCTACGGGCGCACCCCGCTGGACGAGTCGGTCCGCAACTGGGAGGCGTCCTGCGAGCTGGCCGCCGAGTACGCCGCCGAGCGCGGCGTCCGGCCGCACCTGGAGACCTTCGGCGGCTGCATGCTGGGCCAACTGTGCCCGCCCAGCCAGCTGGTGGCGATCAGCGTGCTGGAGGCGGTGTTCTTCCACGGCCTGGGCATCCGCTCACTGTCGCTGAGCTACGCCCAGCAGACCGACGCCGAGCAGGACGCCGAGGCGATCCGGGCGCTGCGGGCGCTGGCCGGGCAGCTGCTGCCGGACGCCGACTGGCACGTGGTGGTCTACGCGTACATGGGCGTGTACCCGCGGACGGTCGCGGGCGCGAACGCCCTGCTGGCGGCGGCGGCCCGGCTGGCCGTGGACACCGGCTCGGAGCGGCTGATCGTCAAGACCTCGGTGGAGTCCAGCCGGATCCCCACCGTGCAGCACAACGTGGACGCCCTGGAGTACGCGGCCGCGGTCGCCCGGGACCGCCGGCGGCAGCTGGCCGGGCCGGACGCGCCGCCCGCGGCGCCCGCCGACGGCACCGACAGCCAGGTGTACCGGGAGGCGGCGGCGCTGGTCGCGGCGGTCCTCGACGGCGTCGGCAGCGGGGGCGTCGGCGGCGCCCTGGTCGGCGCCTTCAAGCGCGGCCTGCTGGACGTCCCGTACTGCCTGCACCCGGACAACGCCGGGCGCAGCCGCAGCTACCTGGACGAGGCCGGCCGGCTGTGCTGGGCGGAGCTGGGCGGCGTGCCGCTGCAGGGCATCGCCCCGGTGCGCCCCGGGCGCCGGATCACCTCCGGCGACCTGACGAAGGCCCTGTGCCACGTGCAGGACAGGTTCGACGCGGTCGCCCTCGACCGTGGCGCCGACCGGCCGGTCGGCGCGGCAGAGCACGAGATCCTGGAAGGGAAACCGGCATGACGTCCGACCGCCAGATCCGCGACTACCCGTTCGACATGACGGAAGTCGACGTCTCCCCGATGTACGCCAAGCTGCGCGCCGAGGAGCCGATGAGCTGGGTGCGGCTGCCCTACGGCGAGCCGGCCTGGCTGGCCACCCGCTACGCCGACGTCAAGCTGGTGATGGCCGACCCGCGGTTCAGCCGCGAGATGGCGCAGGGCCTGGACCAGCCGCGGCTGCGCAAGGAGCTGACCGGCGACGGCATCATGGGCATGGACCCGCCGGACCACACCCGGCTGCGCAAGCTCGTCAACAAGGCGTTCACCGCCCGCCGGGTCGAGCAGATGCGCGCCGACATCAGGTTCCGCTGCGCCCGCCTGATCGACGCGATGGTGGAGAAGGGCCAACCGGCCGACCTGGTCGAGGACATGGCGCGGCCGCTGCCGGTGTCGGTGATCTGCGACCTGCTCGGGGTGCCGTTCTCCGACCACCAGACCTTCCGCAAGTGGACCGAGGGCCTGACCAACGACTCCACCATGAACGGCTACGTGCTGGAGGAGATCGGCGGCGAGCTCGGCGAGTACATGTCCGCGCTGATCGCCAAGCGCCGCGAGGAGCCGACCGACGACCTGCTCGGCGCCCTGGTCTACGCCCGCGACGACGGCGACAAGCTGACCGAAGACGAGCTGATCGCGATCGCCGGACCCGGGCTGCTGACCGGCGGCGTGGAGACCGTCTCCTCCGGCCTGCCCAGCTTCTTCTTCACCCTGCTCGCCGACTTCCCCGACCAGTTGGCGCTGCTGCGCTCCCGGCCGGAGCTGCTGCCCTCCGCGGTCGAGGAGCTGCTGCGCTACGTGCCGGTCAACACGGCGGCGATGTTCGCCCGGTACGCCACCGAGGACGTCCGCTTCGGCGACGTGGTGGTGCGGGCCGGCGACCCGGTGATGCCCGCCCTGGCCGCGGCCAACCGCGACCCCGAGGTGTTCGAGGACCCCGAACAGCTCGACATCACCCGCCAGGTGAACCCGCACATGGCGTTCGGGCACGGCCCGCACCACTGCATCGGGGCGGCGCTGGCCCGCCTGGAGCTGCAGGAGTCGATGGCCGCCCTCCTGGAGCGTTTCCCGGACCTGCACCTGCCCGGTGGCCGGGAGTCCGTGCAGTGGCAGTTCGGCGTGATCGTGCGGGGACCGGTTTCCATGCCGGTCGGTTGGTGATCGGTTCCTGTTCCTGATTAGGGGAGTTTCGGCAATGCCCATCTTGTTCGACGACACGTCCTACGGCTTCCTGCTCGGCTTCGTGCGGGAGCGGGTGGTGGCGGTACTGGGCGCCTTCGTGCCCGACGCGCCCGGGACGGTGGATCCCGGAACTCCCCTCAGCGAGCTCGGTTTCGACTCGCTGGCCGCGGTCGAGCTGCAGACGCGGCTCGTCGCGGACACCGGCCTCGACCTGCCGGTCACGGTGGTCTTCGACCACCCGACGGTCGGCGCGCTGGCCCGGCTGATCCGCTCCGGCCTGGTCGGCGACGCCGAGCCGGAGCCCGAGCCGGAGCCCGGGCGGCCCGCCGCCGCGGACGCCGACGAGCCGGTCGCGATCGTCGGCGTGGGCTGCCGCTACCCCGGCGGGGTCAGCTCCCCCGAGCAGCTGTGGCAGCTGGTCGCCGACGGTCGGCACACCGTATCCCCCTTCCCCACCGACCGCGGCTGGGACCTGGCGGCGCTCTACGACCCGGACCCGGGCACGCCCGGCACCAGCTACGTCCGGGTCGGCGGGTTCCTGCCGGACGCGGGCGAGTTCGACGCCGAGTTCTTCGGCATCTCCCCGCGCGAGGCGTCCGCGATGGACCCGCAGCAGCGGCTGGTGCTGGAGACCGCCTGGGAGGCCCTGGAGCGGGCCGCGATCGACCCGGCCTCGCTGCGCGCCACCCGCACCGGCGTGTTCATCGGCGCCGAGGCCCAGGAGTACGGGCCGCGCCTGCACGAGGCCCCGGACGGGATGGACGGCTACCTGCTGACCGGCAACGCGCCGAGCGTGGTCTCCGGCCGGGTCGCCTACGCCCTCGGCCTGCAGGGCCCCACCCTGACCGTGGACACCGCCTGCTCCGGCTCGCTGGTCGCCCTGCACCTGGCGGTGCAGGCGCTGCGCCGCGGCGACTGCCCGCTGGCGCTGGCCGGCGGCGTCGCCGTGATGGGCGGCCCCGGCGTGTTCACCTCCTTCGCCCGCCAGCGCGGCCTGGCCGAGGACGGCCTGTGCAAGCCGTTCGCGGCCGCGGCCGACGGCACCGGCTTCGGCGAGGGCGTCGGCGTGTTCGTGCTGGAGCGGCTGTCCGACGCGCTGCGCAACGGCCACCGGGTGCTCGGCGTGGTGCGCGGCTCGGCGATCAACTCCGACGGCGCCTCCAACGGCCTGACCGCGCCCAGCGGCCTCGCCCAGCAGCGGGTGATCCGGGCGGCGCTGGCCGACGCCCGGCTCGCCCCCGACGAGGTGGACGCCGTCGAGGCGCACGGCACCGGCACCCGGCTCGGCGACCCGATCGAGGCGGGCGCGCTGCTGGCCGCGTACGGCAGGGACCGCGAGGAGCCGCTGTGGCTCGGCTCGGTCAAGTCGAACATCGGGCACACCCAGGCCGCGGCGGGCGCCGCGGGCCTGATCAAGGTGCTGATGGCGATGGAGCACGGCGTGCTGCCGCGCACCCTGCACGTGGACGCGCCGACCCCGCACGTGGACTGGAGCCTGGGCAACGTCCGGCTGCTGACCGAGGAGCGGCCCTGGCCCGCGGGCGAGCGGCCCCGGCGGGCCGGCGTCTCCTCCTTCGGCGTCAGCGGCACCAACGCGCACCTGATCGTCGAGCAGCCCCCGGCGGCCGTCGCCGCCGAGGAGCCCGCCGGGGGGCCCGCCGCGGAGCCCGCCGACGCCGCCCCGGTGCTGCTGCCGGTCTCCGCCCGCTCCCCGCGGGCGCTGCGCGCCCAGGCCGGGCGGCTGGCCGACTTCCTGGCCGCCTCCGACGCCGCCCTGACCGACACCGCGTTCTCGCTCGCCACCACCCGGGCCGCGCTGGAGCACCGCGCGGTGGTGCTGGCGGGCAGCCGCGAGGAGGCCCTGCGCGGCCTGGCCGCGCTGGCCGCCGACACCGCCCCGGACGGGGTGGCGGTGCGCACCGGCTCCGCCCGGCCCGGCGGCCTGGCGGTGCTGTTCACCGGCCAGGGCGCGCAGCGCCTGGGCGCGGGCCGCGAGCTGTACCGGGCCTTCCCGGTGTTCGCGCGGGCCCTGGACGAGGTGATCGACCGGCTCGACCTGCAACTGGAGCGCCCGCTGCGCGAGGTGTGGTTCGGCACCGACGCCGAGGCGCTGAACCGGACCCAGTACGCCCAGTGCGCGCTGTTCGCGCTGGAGGTGGCGCTCTACCGGCTGTACGAGTCCTGGGGCGTGACGCCGTCGGTGCTGCTGGGCCACTCGATCGGCGAGCTGGCCGCCGCGCACGTGGCGGGCGTCTGGTCGCTGGACGACGCCTGCCTGGTGGTGGCCTCCCGCGGCGCGCTGATGGAGGCGCTGCCGGAGGGCGGCGCGATGGCCGCGGTGGCCGCGACCGAGGCGGAGGTGCGGGCCGCGCTGCTGCCGGGCGTCGACGTCGCCGCGGTGAACGCCCCCGGCGCGGTGGTGGTCTCCGGCCCGGCCGAGCAGGTCGGGCAGCTCGTCGCGGCCTTCGCCGCCGAGGGGCGGCGCACCACCGCGCTGCGGGTCTCGCACGCCTTCCACTCGGCGCTGATGGAGCCGATGCTGGCGGAGTTCGAGCAGGTCCTGCAGGTGGTGGAGTACGCGCCGCCGCGGATCCCGGTGGTCTCCGACCTGACCGGGAAGCTCGCCACCGCCGAGCAGTTGAACGACCCGCGGTACTGGGTGGACCAGGTCCGCCACGCGGTCCGCTTCGCCGACGGCGTCACCACCGTGCTCGGGCTGGGCGTCGGCGCCTGCCTGGAGCTGGGCCCGGACCGGGTGCTGAGCGCGCTGGCCGAGGAGTGCGCGGCCGCCGCGGGCGAGACCGAGCTGCCCTTCGTGCCCGCGCTGCGCCGCACCGGGGCGGAGGTCGAGGCGGTGCTGTCCGCGCTGGCCGAGCTGCACGCCCACGGCGTCGCGGTCGACTGGGCGGGCGTGTTCGCGGGCCGCGGCGCCCGCACGGTGGCGCTGCCCACGTACGCCTTCCAGCGCGAGCACTACTGGCTGGCCGCACCGCGCGGCGCCGGGGACGCGGCGGGCTTCGGCCTGACCGCCTCCGCGCACCCGCTGCTGTCGGCGGAGGTGGGCCTGGCCGGGTCGGCCGGGCTGGTGCTGACCGGGCGGCTCGCGCCGGACGAGCACCCGTGGCTGGCCGAGCACGTGATCTCCGGGGTGGTGCTGCTGCCCGGCACCGCCTTCGTCGAGATGGCCCTGCACGCGGCGGGCCGGGTCGGCTGCGAGCTGGTCGAGGAGCTGACCCTGCAGGCGCCGCTGGCGGTGCCGGAGGACGGCGCGCTGGCGCTGCAGGTCGTGGTCGGCGCCGAGCAGGACGGGCGCCGCACGGTCGAGGTGTACTCGCGCGGCGAGTGGGACGGGGAGGCGGACTGGACCCGGCACGCCACGGGCACCCTGGCCGTCGCCGCCGGGGACGCCGCGCCCGCCGGCCTCGCCCCGTGGCCCCCGGCCGGGGCCCGCCCGGTGCCGGTCGACGGCCTGTACGAGGAGCTGGCCGACCAGGGCTACGGCTACGGCCCGCTGTTCCGCGGCCTGCGCCGGGTCTGGCGCACCGAGGGCGCCGGCGGCGCGGACGGCGTGGTCTTCGCGGAGGTCGAACTCGCCGGTGACGGCGGCGGGTTCGCCCTGCACCCGGCGCTGCTGGACGCCGTCCTGCACGCCACCGACTTCGCCCCGGGCGAGGCCCGGGAGCCGGAGGAGATCCGGCTGCCCTTCGCCTGGAGCGGCGTGCGCCTGGCCGCGGCCGGGGCCGCCGCCCTCCGGGTGCGGATCGACTCGCTGCCCGGCGGCGGCGTCGCGCTGGCGCTGGCCGACGGCACCGGCGCGCCGGTCGCCGAGGTCGCCGCGTTCCGGTCGCTGCCGGTGGCGGCCGACGCGCTGCGGGCCGCCCGCAGCGAGCCGCTGTACGAGGTGGTCTGGAAGCCCGCCCCGCCCGCGGCCGCGACCGGCGGCGCCGGGCTCGCGGTGCTGGGCGGCGCGGACCCGTGGGGCCTGAGCCTGCCGGTGCTGGCCTCCCCGCTGCCGGCCTCCCCGCTGCCGGACGGCGCGGGCGCCGCGCCCGCGGTGGTGCTGCTGCCGGTGCTGCCCGCCGACCCGGCGGGGGCGCTGCCCGGCGCCGCGCACGAGGACGTGCACCGGGTGCTGGGCGTGCTGCGCGACTGGCTGGCCGAGGAGCGGTTCGCCGCCTCGAAGCTGGTCGTGGTGACCCGCGGCGCCGCCGTCCCGTCCACCGCGGCGGGCCTGGCCGCGGCGCCGGTGCGCGGTCTGGTGCGCTCGGCGCAGGCCGAGCACCCGGGCCGGTTCGTGCTGCTCGACCTGGACGGCGCCGACCGTCCGGTGGGCGCCGCCGAGCTGGCCGCCGCGGCGGCCGCCGGGGAGCCCGAACTGCGGCTGGTGGACGGGGCGTTGCTGGTACCCCGGCTGACCCGGCTGCCCGAGACCGCGACCGCCGCGGACCCTGCCTGGACGGCCTCCGCGATCGACCCGGACGGCACCTTCCTGGTCACCGGCGGCCTCGGCGGCGTGGGCGCGGCCCTGGCCCGGCACCTGGTGGCCGAGCACGGCGTGCGCCGCCTGCTGCTGGTCGGCCGCCGCGGCCCGGCGACCCCCGGCGCCGACGAGCTGCTGGCCGAGCTGGCGGCGTCGGGCGCGCACGCCGAGGCGGCGGCCTGCGACGTGGCCGACCCGCGGGCGCTGGCCGCGCTGCTGGCCGGGATCGACCCGGCGCACCCGCTGACGGGCGTGGCGCACGCCGCGGGCACCGTCGCCGACGGCCTGGTCGGGGCGCTGACCGCCGAGCAGGTCGAGGCGGTGCTGCGGCCCAAGCTGGACGCGGCCTGGCACCTGCACGAGCTGACCCGCGGCCTGGAGCTGTCCGCGTTCCTGCTGTTCTCCTCGTCCGCCGCGCTGGCCGACGGCGGCGGCCAGGGCAACTACGCGGCCGCCAACGCCTTCCTGGACGCGCTGGCGGAGTACCGGCGCTCGCTGGAGCTGCCCGCCCTGGCGCTGTCCTGGGGCCTGTGGGCGGACGTGGACGGCATGGGCGCGGCGCTGTCCGACGCCGACCGGCGGCGGATCTCCCGGCTGGGCCTGGCCCCGCTGACCGCCGCCGAGAGCCTGGCCGCGCTGGACCGGGCGCTGGGCGCCGGCCGGCCGTCGCTGGTGCCGGTCCGGGTGGACCGGGCCGCGCTGGCGGCCCGCGGCGAGGCGCTGCCCGCCCTGCTGCTGGACGTCGCGGGCCCGCACGCCCGCCGCCGGGGCCCGGCCGCGTCCGCGGCCCGGCCCGCCGGGGCGGTCAGCGGCCTGGCCGCGCTGCCCGAGGCGGAGCGCGAGCGGGCGGTGCTGGAGCTGGTGCGCTCGCGGGCCGCGGCCGTGCTGGGCCACTCCGGTCCGGAGGCGATCGGCGTCCGCCGGGCCTTCAGCGACCTGGGCTTCGACTCGCTGTCCGCGGTGGAGCTGCGCAACGGCCTGGACGCGGCGACCGGCCTGCGGCTGCCCGCGACCCTGGTCTTCGACCACCCGAACCCGCGGGCGCTGGCCGACCACATCCTGGCGAAGCTGGCGGGCCCGGCCGCCACCGCGGCCGCGGTGCGCCCGCAGGTGGCGGTCCGCGAGGACGAGCCGATCGCGATCGTCGCGATGAGCTGCCGCTTCCCCGGCGGCGTCGCCACCCCCGAGGAGCTGTGGCGGCTGGTGCACGACGGGGTGGACGCGGTCAGCGGCTTCCCGACCGACCGCGGCTGGGACGAGGCGTCCATCTACGACCCGGAGCCGGGCCGTCCGGGCCGCAGCTACACCCGCGAGGGCGCGTTCCTGCACGACGCGGCCGAGTTCGACGCCGAGTTCTTCGAGATCAGCCCGCGCGAGGCGCAGGCCATGGACCCGCAGCAGCGGCTGCTGCTGGAGGTCTCCTGGGAGGCGATCGAGCGGGCCGGGATCGACCCGCTGTCGCTGCGCGGCAGCGACACCGGTGTGTTCGCGGGCGTGATGTACCACGACTGGGGCACCGGCCGGGGCGCGGTCTCCGAGGAGACCGCGGGCTACCTGGGCAACGGCAGCCTGGCCAGCGTGGTGTCCGGCCGGGTCTCGTACGCGCTGGGCCTGGAGGGCCCGACCGTGACGGTCGACACCGCCTGCTCCTCCTCGCTGGTGGCGATGCACTGGGCGATCCAGGCGCTGCGCCGCGGCGAGTGCGCGCTGGCCCTGGCGGGCGGCGTCACCGTGATGTCGACCCCGGACACCTTCATCGACTTCAGCCGCCAGCGCGGCCTGGCCGCGGACGGGCGCTGCAAGTCCTTCGCGGCGGCGGCGGACGGCACCGGCTGGGGCGAGGGCGCGGGCGTGCTGCTGCTGGAGCGGCTGTCCGACGCCGAGCGGCTCGGGCACCGGGTGCTGGCCGTGGTCGACGGCAGCGCCGTCAACCACGACGGCGCCTCCAACGGCCTGACCGCCCCGAACGGGCTGGCCCAGCAGCGGGTGATCCGGCAGGCGCTGGCCGCGGGCGGGCTGTCCGCGGCGGACGTGGACGCGGTCGAGGCGCACGGCACCGGCACCACGCTGGGCGACCCGATCGAGGCGCAGGCGCTGCTGGAGGTGTACGGGCAGGAGCGCGAGCAGCCGCTGTGGCTGGGCTCGGTCAAGTCCAACCTGGGGCACACCCAGGCCGCGGCGGGCGTCGCGGGCGTCATCAAGATGGTGATGGCGCTGCGCCACGGCGTCCTCCCGCGCACCCTGCACGTGGACGCGCCGTCCCCGCACGTGGACTGGAGCGCCGGGAACGTGCGGCTGCTGACCGAGGCCCGCGACTGGGCGGCGGACGGCCGTCCGCGCCGGGCGGGCGTCTCCTCGTTCGGCATCAGCGGCACCAATGCGCACGTGATCGTCGGCGAGTACCAGGCCGGACCGGCCGAGCCGGTCGAGCCGGTCGAGCCGGCGCCCGCCGCCGACCCGCAGGTGCTGCCGTTCCTGCTGTCCGGCCGCACCGCCGGGGCGCTGCGCGGGCAGGCCGAGCGGCTGCGGGGCTTCCTGGCGGAGCGCCCGGAGCTGCCGCTGCCCGCGCTGGCCGCCGCACTGGCCGCGTCCCGCTCGGCGTTCGAGCAGCGCGGCGCGGTGCTCGCGGGCGACCGGCAGGAGCTGCTGGCCGGCCTGGAGCTGCTGGCCGCGGGCGGGACGGGCACCCAGCTGGTGCTGGACACCGCGGGCGAGGGCCGGGTCGGCTTCCTGTTCTCCGGACAGGGCGCGCAGCGGGTCGGGATGGGGCGCGAGCTGCACGCGGCCTTCCCGGCGTACGCGGCGGCGTTCGACGCGGTGGCCGCGGCCGTCGACGGGGCCGTGCACGCGGCCCGGGCGGGCGGCGAGGCGTGGGCGCCCGAGCGGTGGCGGCCGCTGCGCGAGGTGGTCCTCGGCGACGGCGACGGCGACGGCCTGCTCGACCGCACCGAGTACACCCAGGCCGCGCTGTTCGCGGTCGAGTTGGCGCTGTTCCGGCTGCTGGAGTCCTGGGGCGTGACCCCGGACGTGCTGGCCGGGCACTCGATCGGCGAGCTGGCCGCGGCCCAGGCCGCGGGCGTGCTCTCGCTGGCGGACGCGGCCCGGCTGGTCGCGGCCCGCGGCGCGCTGATGCAGGCGCTGCCCGCGGGCGGCGCGATGGCCGCGCTGGGCGTCACCGAGGAGGAGGCCGCCGAACTGCTCGCGGGCCTCGCCGAGGGCGTCGGGCCGGTGGACGTGGCCGCGGTGAACGGACCGCGCTCGGTGGTGGTCTCCGGGGCCGCGGAGGCCGTCGAGGCGCTGGTGCGCCTGGTCGGCGGGCGCGGCGCGGAGACCCACCGGCTGAACGTCAGCCACGCCTTCCACTCGCCGCTGATGGACCCGGCGCTGGCGGAGTTCCGCGCCGTCGCCGAGTCGGTGGCGTACCGGGCGCCGCGGATCCCGGTGGTCTCCACCGTGACCGGTGCGCCCGCCGACGGGGCCGACCTGTGCTCCGCCGACTACTGGGTGCGCCACGCCCGCGGGGCGGTCCGGTTCGCCGACGCGGTGCGGGCGATGGCCGCCGACGGCGTGCGCACCTTCGTCGAGCTCGGCCCCGACGCGGTGCTGAGCGCGCTGGGCGCCCGCTGCACGGAGGCGTCCGGGGGCGCGGCCGCGCCGGTGTTCGTGCCGTCCTGCCGCCGCGACCGGCCGGAGGCCCCGGCGCTGCTGGCCGCGCTGGCCCTGCTGCACGCCCGCGGCGCCGAGGTGCGCTGGCCGGCGCTGCTGGGCGACGCGCCGAGCGGCCTGGACCTGCCGACGTACGCCTTCCAGCACCGCCGGTTCTGGCTGGACCCGGTCCCGGCCGGGGACGTCTCCGCGGTGGGCCAGCTGGCCGCCGACCACCCGATGCTGGGCGCGGTGGTGCCGCTGCCCGGCACCGACTCGGTGGTGCTGACCGGCCGGATCAGCGCCCGCCGCCAGCCCTGGCTGGCCGACCACGTGGTCAACGGCGCGATCCTGGTGCCCGGCACCGGTTTCGTGGAGCTGGCGATCCGGGCGGGCGACCAGGTCGGCCACCGGACGCTGGAGGAACTGACCCTGGAGGCGCCGCTGGTCCTGCCCGGCGGCGACCAGGCGCACCGCGGCGTCGCGCTGCAGGTGCTGGTGGAGGGCGAGCAGGACGGGCGGCGCCGGTTCGAGGTGCACTCGCGGCCCGACGACCTGCCCGACCACCCGTGGACCAAGCACGCCTCCGGCCTGCTGACCCGGGCCGGGGCCGTCGAGCCCGCGGGCCTGGCCGAGTGGCCGCCGCCGGGCGCCGAGGAGCTCGACGTCACCGACGCCTACGCCCGGCTGAACGCCCGCGGCTACGGCTACGGCCCGGCCTTCCAGGGCCTGCGGGCGGCCTGGCGGCGCGGCGACGAGGTGTTCGCCGAGGTCGCGCTGCCCGAGGAGATCGGCGCCACCGGCGCCGCGTTCGGCCTGCACCCGGCGCTGCTCGACGCCGCGATGCACGCCGACCTGCTGGACGACGGCCAGGGCGCGACCCTGCTGCCGTTCATCTGGAACGGCGTGACCCTGCACGCGGCCGGGGCCCGGGAGCTGCGGGTGCTGATCACCCGGCTGGACGGCGACGAGCTGTCCGCCATCGAGGTCGCCGACGCCGAGGGCAACCCGGTCGCCTCGGTCGCCTCGCTGGTCTCCCGGCCGGCCGGCACCCAGCCGTTGGGCGCCGGGCCGCAGGCCGGGCAGGGCTCGCTGCTGCGGATCGACCTGACCCCGCTGCCCGCCGCCACCGCGGCGCCGCTGCCCGCCGACTGGGCGTTGATCGGTGCCGGGGACGCCCCGGGCGCGGACCCGCACCGGGACGTCGCCGCCCTGGTCGCCGCCCTGGACGCGGGCGCCGCGGCCCCGGCCGTCGCCGTACTGCGCTGCCCGGCCGAGTCCGCCGCCACCGGCGCCGACCTGCCGGAGCGGGCCCACCTGGTGGCCGCCCTGGTGCTGGCCGAGCTGCAGGGCTGGCTGGCCGAGCCGCGGCTGCGCGGCTCCCGCCTGCTGGTGCTGACCCGCACCGGCGACCTGGGCCACGCCCCGGTGCCCGGCCTGGTCCGGGCCGCCGAGGCGGAGAGCCCGGGCCGGTTCGTCCTGGTCGACTCCGACGCCGACCCGCAGGACGGCGGCGCGCTCGACCTGCTGCCCGCGGTGCTCGCCGCCGGGGAGCCGGAGGCGGTCGTCCGGGGCGGCGCCGTCCTGCTGCCGCGCCTGGTCGAGGAGGCGGCGCCCGCCGCGGCCGCCGAGCGGCCGCTGGGCGACGGCACCGTCCTGGTCACCGGCGGCACCGGCGGCCTCGGCGCCCTGCTCGCCGAGCACCTGGTCACCGCGCACGGCGTGCGGCACCTGCTGCTGACCAGCCGCCGCGGCCCGGCCGCGCCCGGCGCCGCCGAACTGGCGGACCGGCTGGGCGCGTTGGGCGCCGAGGTGACGGTCGCGGCCTGCGACACCGCGGACCGGGCCGCCGTCGCGGCGCTGCTGGCCGCCGTCCCCGCCGACCGGCCGCTGAGCGCGGTCGTGCACGCCGCGGGCACCGCCGACGGCGCCCTGGTCGGCTCGCTGACCGACGAGCAGCTGCACTCCGTGCTGGCGCCGAAGGTCGACGCGGCCTGGCACCTGCACGAGCTGACCGCGGGTCTGGAGCTGTCCGCGTTCGTGCTGTTCTCCTCCGCGGGCGGCCTGGTGCTGGCCTCCGGCCAGGCCAACTACGCGGCCGCGAACACCTTCCTGGACGCGCTGGCCGAGCACCGCCGCGCCGCCGGGCTGCCCGCCACGGCGCTGGCCTGGGGGCTGTGGAACCTGAACACCGGCCTGGGCGGCGAGCTCGGCGAGGGGGACCTGCGCCGGATGGCCGCCCAGGGCATGCCCGCGCTGGAGACCGACCAGGGCCTGGCCCTGTTCGACCGGGCGCTGGGCACGGAGGCGGCGGTGCTGGCCGCGCTGCGGCTGGACCAGGCCGTGCTGCGCACCCGCGCCGACGAACTGCCCGCCCTGCTGCGCGCGTTCGCCCCGGCCCCGGCGCGACGCGCGGCGCGCACCGCGGGCCCGGCCCGCGGCGGGCTGGCGCTGGCCCGGCGTCTGGCCGGCCTGGCCGGGGCGGAGCGCGAGCGGGTGCTGCTGGAGCTGGTGTCCGGGCAGATCGCCGCGGTGCTCGGCCACGCCGACGCCTCGGCGATCGACGGGGACCGGGCGTTCAAGGAGCTGGGCTTCGACTCGCTGGCCGCGGTGGAGCTGCGCAACGCGCTGAACGCCGCCACCGGCCTGGCGCTGCCCGCGACCATGGTCTTCGACTACCCGACCGCCCGGGCGGTGTCCGACTTCATCATGGGCCGGCTGCTGGAGAGCGCCGAGCCGGTCGCCGCGGCGAAGTCCGCGACCACCGCCCGCGGCCGCTCCGACGAGCCGATCGCGATCATCGGCATGGGCTGCCGCTACGCGGGCGGCGTCGCCTCCCCCGCGGACCTGTGGCGCCTGCTGGTCGACGAGGTCGACGCGGTCACCGCGTTCCCGACCAACCGCGGCTGGGACGTCGACGGCGTCTACGACCCGGTGCCGGGCAAGCGCGGCAAGACCTACGCCCACGAGGGCGGGTTCCTGCACGAGGCCGCCATGTTCGACCCGGCGTTCTTCGGCATCGGCCCGCGCGAGGCGATGGCCATGGACCCGCAGCAGCGGCTGCTGCTGGAGACCGCCTGGGAGACCATCGAGCACGCCGGGATCGACCCGAGGTCGCTCAAGGGCACCCTGACCGGCGTCTTCGCGGGCGCCATGTACGACGACTACGGCAGCCGCCTGAAGGACGCGCCCGCAGACGTCGAGGGCTACCTCGCCAACGGCAGCTCCGGCGCGGTGGTCTCCGGCCGGATCTCCTACCTGTTCGGTCTGGAGGGCCCGTCCCTGACGGTCGACACGGCCTGCTCCTCCTCGCTGGTCAGCCTGCACCTGGCGACCCAGTCGCTGCGCAACGGCGAGTGCTCGCTGGCGCTGGCCGGCGGTGTCACGGTGCTGTCCGCGACCGACCTGTTCGTCGACTCCAGCCGCCAGGGCGTGCTGTCGCCCGACGGCCGCTCGAAGTCCTTCGCGGCGGCGGCCGACGGCGTCGGCTGGGCCGAGGGGGCGGGCCTGCTGCTGCTGGAGCGGCTCTCCGACGCCCGCCGCAACGGGCACGAGGTGCTGGCCGTGGTCCGCGCCTCCGCGGTCAACCAGGACGGCGCCTCCAACGGCCTGACCGCCCCGAACGGCCCGTCCCAGGAGCGGGTGATCCGGGCGGCGCTGGCCGCGGCGGCCCTCACCCCGGCGGACGTGGACGCGGTCGAGGCGCACGGCTCGGGCACCCGGCTCGGCGACCCGATCGAGGCCCAGGCGCTGCTGGCCACCTACGGCCAGGACCGGCCCGGGGACCGGCCGCTGTGGCTGGGTTCGGTGAAGTCCAACATCGGCCACGCGCAGGCCGCGGGCGGCGCCGCCGCCGTGATCAAGGTGGTGCAGGCGCTGCGCCACGAGCTGCTGCCGCGCACCATCCACGTCGACGCCCCGTCCCCGCACGTGGACTGGAGCACCGGCAACGTGCAGCTGCTGACCGAGGCCCGGCCGTGGACCGCGCAGGGCCGCCCGCGCCGGGCCGGCATCTCCTCGTTCGGCATCAGCGGCACCAACGCCCACGTGATCGTGGAGGAGGCCCCGCCGGTGCGCCACCCGCAGCCGGAGCGGGCCGCCGCGTCCGCCCCGCAGCTGCCGCTGGTCCCGCTGGCGGTGTCCGGCAGCACCGCGGACGCCCTGCGCGAGCAGGCCGCCCGGCTGGCCGCACGGCTGGACGACTCGACCTCGCTGCTGGACGCGGCCTACTCCGCGGCCACCACCCGCTCCGCCCTGGACCACCGCGCGGTGGTGCTGGCCGCGGACCGCGCGGCGGCGGTGCGCGCCCTGACCGACCTGGCCGCGGGCGGCGCGGCCGCGGGCCTGGTCAAGGCGACCGCCCGCTCGACCGGGCGGCTGGCGTTCCTGTTCACCGGCCAGGGCTCGCAGCGCCTGGGCATGGGCCAGGAGCTGTACCGGACCTTCCCGGTGTTCGCCGCCGCGCTCGACGAGGCGTGCGCCTTCCTCGACAAGGGCCTGGAGCGTCCGCTCAAGGACGTGATGTGGTCGGACGCCGAGGCGCTCAACCTCACCGGCTACGCCCAGTGCGCGCTGTTCGCCCTGGAAGTCGCCCTGTACCGGCTCTACGAGTCCTGGGGCGTGCGGCCCGACTACGTCGCCGGGCACTCGATCGGCGAGTTCGCCGCCGCCCACACCGCCGGGGTCTGGTCCCTGGAGGACGCCTGCACCCTGGTCGGCGCCCGCGCCCGCCTGATGCAGGCCCTGCCCGCCGGCGGCGCCATGACCGCGATCGCCGCCACCGAGGAGGAGGTCCGCGCGGCCCTCGTCCCCGGCGTCGACGTCGCGGCGGTCAACGGGCCGCAGGCGGTGGTGGTCTCGGGCGAGGCCGAAGCGGTTGCCAAGGTCGCCGCGGGCTTCCGGCGCACCAAGGCGCTGACCGTCTCGCACGCCTTCCACTCGGCCCTGATGGAGCCGATGCTGGACGAGTTCCGCGCGGTCGCCGCCCGGCTCACCTACAGCGCGCCGACCACCGCGGTGGTCTCCACCCTCACCGGCCGGCTCGCCACCGCCGAGGAGCTCGGCTCCCCGGAGTACTGGGTGCGCCACGTCCGCGAGAGCGTCCGCTTCGCCGACGCCGTCACCACCCTCACCGCCAGCGGCACCGCCCGGTTCCTCGAGCTCGGCCCGGACGCCGTGCTGACCGGCATGGCCGGGCACGCCACCGGCGACGGCCAGGTGCTGCTGCCCGCCCTGCGCCGCACCGGCGAGGAGGCCCGGACGGTCCTGCAGGCCCTGGCCGGGCTGCACGTGCGCGGCGTCCCGGTGGACTGGCAGGGCGTGTTCGCGGGCCGCGGCGCCCGCAAGGTCGCGCTGCCGACCTACGCCTTCCAGCGCAAGGAGTACTGGCTCAACGCCACCGCCCCCGCGGGGGACGCGACCTCGGTCGGCGTCGACCGCGCCGGGCACCCGCTGCTGGGCGCCGTGGTCGAACTCCCGGACACCGGCGGCGTGGTGCTCACCGGCACCCTCTCCACCGCCCGGCAGCCCTGGCTGCGCGACCACCGGGTGATGGACACCGTGCTGCTGCCCGGCGCCGCGTTCGTGGAGCTCGCCGTCCGGGCCGGGGACGAGGTCGGCTTCGACCTGCTGGAGGAGCTGACCCAGCAGGCCCCGCTGGTCCTGCGGGACGGCGCCGCCACCAGCGTCCGCGTGGTGCTCGGCGGCGAACAGGGCGGTCGGCGCACGCTGGCCGTGTACTCGCGGGACGCGGCGGCCGTCGGCGCGCCGTGGACCCAGCACGCGGCGGGCACCCTCGCCCGCGGCGACCTGGCCGCACCGCCCGCCCCCGGCACCGACCCGTGGCCGCCCGTCGGCGCGGAGCCGGTGGACATCGGCGGCGTCTACCCGGACCTGGCCGAACTCGGCTTCGGCTACGGCCCGGTGTTCCAGGGGATGCGCGCGGTCTGGTGCCGCCGCGACGCGGACGGCGCCCCCGCCGAGGTCTTCGCCGAGATCGCCCTCCCGGAGGGCACCGACACCGCGGGCTTCGGCATCCACCCGGCGCTGCTGGACTCCGCCCTGGGCGCGACGGACTTCCTCACCGAGGGCGGCCCGAAGGCCGTCGGCGAGGCCACCATCCCGTTCGCCTGGACGGGCGTGCGGCTGTACGCGGCGGGCGCGAACGCGCTGCGGGTCACGGTCCGGCCCGGCGCCCGCGGCACCGCCCTGGAGCTGGCCGACCCGACCGGCTCCCCGGTGGGCCGGATCGACTCGCTGGTGGTCCGCCCGGTCACCGCCGACCGCCTCGGCGGCACCGACCCGGCCCGGGACGCGCTGCTGCGGATCGGCTGGCAGCGCGGCCCCGTCGCCGACCCGGCGGCCGCCCCCGCGGGCTGGGCGCTGCTCGGCGGCGCAGCCGCCCTGCCGTTCCCGCTGCTCCCCGCCGACGGGGCGCAGCGCCCCGAGGTCGCCGTCCTGGCCTGCGCCCCCGGCGCCGAAGCGGGCACCGACTCCGGTTCCGTCCCGGACGCGGCCCGGACACTGGTCCGGCGGACGCTGGCGCAGGTCGCCGACTGGCTGGCCGATCCGCGGTACGCGGACGCCCGCCTGGTCGTGCTGACCACCCGCGCCGTCACCGCCCCGGCCGACGGCGGGGGCCCCGACCTGGTGCAGGCGCCGCTGTGGGGCCTGGTCCGCTCCGCGCAGACCGAGAACCCCGGCCGGATCGTCCTGGTCGACACCGACGGGACGCCCGAGTCGCTGCGGGCGCTGCCCGCGGTCCTCGCCGCGGGCGAGCCGGAGGCCGCGGTCCGCGCGGGCGCGGTCTGGCTGCCGCGCCTGGAACGGGCCGAGGCGCTCCCCGCCGACCCGGCCGGGTGGGACCCGGACGGCACCGTGCTGATCACCGGCGGCACCGGTCTGCTCGGCGGCCACCTGGCCCGGCACCTGGCCGAGCGGTACGGGGTGCGGCACCTGCTGCTGACCGGCCGCCGCGGCCCGGACGCCCCCGGCGCCGCCGAGCTGGTCGCCGAACTCGCCGAGGCGGGCGCCGAGGCGACGGTCGCGGCCTGCGACGCGGCCGACCCGGACGCGCTGGCCGCCCTGCTCGGCGCCGTCCCGGCCGAGCACCCGCTCACCGCGGTCGTGCACGCCGCGGGCCTGATGGACAGCGCCGTGTTCGGCTCGCTGACCGCCGAACAGGTCGACGCCGTCCTGCGGCCCAAGGTCGACGCCGCCTGGCACCTGCACGAGCTGACCAAGGGGCTGGACCTCGCAGCCTTCGTGCTCTACTCCTCGGCGGGCGGCCTCGTCCTCACCGCCGGACAGGCCAACTACGCGGCGGCCAACGTGTTCCTCGACGCCCTCGCCGAGCACCGCGCCGCCCAGGGCCTGCCCGCCAAGGCCCTGGCCTGGGGCCCGTGGCAGGGCAGCGAGGACCAGGTCGACCTGGAGCGGCTCGCCCGCTCCGGCGTCGCCGAGCTGACCGCCGAGGAGGGCCTGGCCCTGTTCGACGCCGCGCTCGGCACCGCCGACCCGGCCCTGGCCCCGATCAAGCTGACCCCGCGCCCGCAGGCCCCGGCCGGGCAGGCGCTGCCCGAACCCCCGGCCCTGCTGCGCGGCCTGCAGCGCGGCCCGGCCCGGCGCACCCTGGCCGCCGCGGCGGCCGGCGCCGCCCCGGTGGCGGCCCTGGACGCGCGGCTGGCGGCGATGACCCCCGAGCAGCGGACGGCGGCCGTCCTGGAGGTGGTCCTGCGCCACACGGCGGGCGTCCTCGGCTACGAGGACGCCTCCCAGATCGACCCCGACAAGGGCTTCACCGACCTGGGCCTGGACTCCCTGGCAGCCGTCGAGCTGCGCAACCGGATCGGCGCCGAGACCGGGCTGCGCCTGCCCGCGACGCTGGTCTTCGACTACCCGACGGCGCAGCCGCTCGCGGACTACCTGCTCGACGAACTGGTCCCGGACGCCCCCGCGGCCCCGGCCGACCGGGCGGACGGCGGCACCGCCGCCGAGGACGCGTCGATCCGGCAGGAGATCGCCGAGATGAGCGTCGAGGAACTGATGAAGTCGGTCTACGGCGGACAGGAAGAGCAGTCGTGAGCGAGTCCCAATCCACCGAGCGGATCGTCGCGGCCCTGCGCCAGGCGGTCTCGGACAACGCGGTGCTGCGCCGGGAGAACGACCGGCTCGCAGCCGCCCAGGGCGAACCCGTGGCGATCATCGGCATGGGCTGCCGCTTCCCCGGCGGCGTCACCTCCCCCGAGGAGCTGTGGCGGCTGGTCGCCGACGGCGGCGACGCCGTCGGCGGCTTCCCCACCGACCGCGGCTGGGACCTGGGGCGGCTCTACGATCCCGGCTCCGCTGCCCCCGGCGCGCCCTACACCCCCGGCACCACCTACTCACTGGACGGCGGCTTCGTCGACCGCGCGGACGGGTTCGACGCCGAGTTCTTCGGCATCTCCCCCCGCGAGGCCCTCGGCATGGACCCGCAGCAGCGGCTCCTGCTCGAGGCCGCCTGGGAGGCCCTGGAGCGCGCCGGCATCCGCCCCGGCGCGCTGCGCGGCAGCGCCACCGGCGTCTACGCGGGCGTCATGTACCACGACTACGGCCCCGGCAGCAGCGACGGCAGCCTGATCTCCGGCCGGATCTCCTACACCCTGGGGCTGGAGGGCCCGGCGGTCTCGGTCGACACCGCCTGCTCCTCCTCGCTGGTCGGCCTGCACCTCGCCGCCCAGGCCCTGCGCCGCGGCGAGTGCACCCTCGCCCTCGCGGGCGGCGTGACGGTGATGACCGAGCCCGACATGTTCGTCTACTTCAGCGAGCAGCGCGGCCTGGCCCCCGACGGCCGCTGCAAGGCCTTCGCGGACACCGCGGACGGCGTCGGCTGCTCGGAGGGCGTCGGCGTCCTGCTGCTGGAACGCCTCTCCGACGCCCGCCGCAACGGCCACCGCGTGCTCGCGGTGCTGCGCGGCTCCGCCGTCAACCAGGACGGCGCCTCCAGCGGCTTCACCGTGCCCAACGGTCCTGCCCAACAGCGGGTCATCCGGGCCGCGTTGGCGGACGCGGGCCTGTCCGCGGCGGACGTGGACGCGGTCGAGGCGCACGGCACCGGCACCACGCTGGGCGACCCGATCGAGGCCCAGGCGCTGCTGGCCACCTACGGGCGCGAGCGGCCGGGGGACGGTCGGCCGCTGTGGCTCGGCTCCGTGAAGTCCAACTTCGGCCACACCCAGGCCGCGGCGGGTGTCGCGGGCGTCATCAAGATGGTGATGGCCCTGCAGCACGGCGTCCTGCCGCGCACCCTGCACGTCGACGCGCCCTCCACGCACGTGGACTGGAGCGGTGGTGGTGTGCAGTTGCTCACCGAGGAGGTGCCGTGGCCCGCGGGCGAACGCGTCCGGCGGGCCGCCGTCTCCGCGTTCGGCCTCAGCGGCACCAACGCGCACGTCATCGTCGAGGAGGCCGCCCCCCTGGCCGCCGACGACACCACCCCGCCCCCGTCCGGCGTCCTCGCCTGGCCGGTGTCGGCGCGCAGTGCGCAGGCGTTGCGGGCGCAGGCGCAGCGGCTGCTGGAGGCGGTCGAGGGCTGCGAACCCGCTGCGGTGGGGCGGGCGTTGGCGACGGCGCGCACGCACTTCGAGCACCGGGCGGTGGCCGTCGGCACCGAGCGCGGAGAGCTGCTGGCGGGCCTGCGGGCGATCGCCGAGGGCGACGAGCCCGGACAGGTCAGCACCCCCGGGCGCACCGCGTTCCTGTTCACCGGACAGGGCTCGCAGCGCCTCGGCATGGGCCAGGAGCTGTACCGGGCGTACCCGGTGTTCGCGGCGGCGTTGGACGAGGTGTGCGCGCTGCTGGACAAGGGCCTGGAGCGTCCGCTCAAGGACGTCATGTGGTCCGACGCGCAGGCGCTCAACCTCACCGGCTACGCGCAGTGCGCGCTGTTCGCCGTCGAGGTCGCCCTGCACCGGCTCTACGCCTCCTGGGGCGTGCGCCCCGACGCGGTGGCCGGGCACTCCATCGGCGAGTACGCGGCGGCGTACGCAGCCGGGGTGTGGTCGCTGGAGGACGCCTGCACCCTGGTCGGCGCCCGCGCCCGCCTGATGCAGGCCCTGCCCACCGGCGGCGCCATGACCGCCATCGCGGCGGCGGAGGACGAGGTCCGCGCCGCGCTGGTGCCGGGCGTGGACATCGCGGCCGTCAACGGGCCGCGGGCGGTGGTGGTCTCGGGCGAGGCCGAAGCGGTCGCGAAGGTCGCGGCGGCCTTCGAGCGCACCAAGGCACTGACCGTCTCGCACGCCTTCCACTCCGCGCTGATGGAACCGATGCTCGCCGAGTTCCACACCATCGCCGCCCAACTCACCTACCACCAGCCGACCTTGACGGTCGTCTCGACCCTCACCGGCAAGGTCGCCGAAGAACTCACCTCCCCCGACTACTGGGTGCGCCAGGTCCGCGAGAGCGTCCGCTTCGCCGACGCGATCACCACCCTCACCACCCTCAACACCACCCGCTTCCTCGAACTCGGCCCCGACGCCGTCCTGACCGCGGCGGCCGCCCACAGCACCGAGGACCACCTCCTCGTCCCGGCCCTGCGCCGCGACCGCCCCGAGACGCACACCGCCGTCACCGCCCTCGCCACCCTCCACAGCCACGGCACCCCCGTCGACTGGCACGCCCTCTACCCCGGCACCGGCCCCCACCCCGACCTGCCCACCTACCCCTTCCAGCGGCAGCGCTACTGGCTGCGTTCCGAGTCCGGGCGCGATGTGACCGGCACGGGGCTGGAGGCGGTCGCGCACCCCTTCCTGGGGGCGGGGACCGCGCTGGCGGACGGGCAGGGGTGGGTGTTCACGGGGCGGGTGTCGTTGGACGCGTTCCCGTGGCTGGTCGACCACGTGGTGTCGGGTCAGGTGCTGCTGCCGGGTACCGCGTTCGCCGACCTGGCGTTGACGGCGGGGGCGCGGGTGGGCTGCGGCCAGGTGGAGGAACTGGTCCTGGAGGCCCCGCTGGTGTTCGGCGCGGACGTTCCGGGCCGGGTCTCCTCGGCGCGGGCCGTGCAGGTGCGGGTGGGCGCGGCCGAGGAGGACGGCGGCCGGGAGGTCGCGGTGTACTCGCGGGCGGCCGACGCGCCGTCCTCGGACGCGTGGCTGCGGCACGCGAGCGGTCGGCTCGCGGCGGCCGGGGCCGACGGGTTCACGGACCTGGCGGTGTGGCCGCCGCAGGGCGCGCAGGAGCTGGACGTCTCCGAGGTGTACCCGGTGCTGGCCGCGTCGGGGCTGCGCTACGGCCCGGTGTTCCGCGGGCTGCGGGCGGCGTGGCGGCGCGGCGAGGAGCTGTTCGCGGAGGTGTCGCTGCCGGAGGGCGCGCGGGCGGAGGGGTTCGCCGTGCACCCGGCGCTGCTCGACTCGGCGCTGCACGCGGGTGCGCTGCGCGACGCCGAGGCGGCGGACGGGCCGCCGATGGTGCCGTTCTCGTGGGGCGGGATGGCCCTGCACGCCGGGGGCGCGGGTGCGCTGCGGGTGCGGGTGCGTCCGGCCGGGGGCGGTGCGGTGAGCGTGCACTGCGCGGACGGCACCGGGTCGCCGGTGTTCTCGGCGCAGTCGCTGTCGGTGCGTCCGGCGCCGCAGCCGGTGCAGGAGTCCGCGGACGACTCGCTGCTGGTCCTGAACTGGGTTCCGGCCGGGGCGGCGCCGTCCGGGCGGACGGGCCGCGGCTGGGCGGTGGTCGGTGCGGACGCCGTGGGCCTGGCGGCGGCGCTGGAGCGGTCGGGCGCGGGTGCGGTGCACGCCGATCTGCCGTCCCTGCGGGCCGCGTTGGCGGCCGGGGCGCCGTCGCCGGAGCTGGTCGTGGTGCCGTGCCTGCCCGCCGCGGGCGACGGGTCGGGCGTCGCGGGGGTGCACGCGGCGGTGCACCGGATGCTGGCCCTGGTGCAGGGCTGGCTGGACGAGGAACTGCTGGACGGTTCGCGGCTGGTCGTGGTGACCAGGGGCGCGATGGCGACCGGGCCGGACGACCCGGCGGTCACCGACCTGGCGGCCGCGGCCGTCTGGGGCCTGGTGCGCACGGCCGAGGTGGAGAACCCGGGCCGGGCGATGCTCGTCGACCTGGCCGGTGGCGAGGACGCGGAGGCGCTGGCCGCCGCGTTCGCGCTGGACGAGCACCAGGTCGCGCTGCGCGGCGACCGGGTGCTGGTGCCGCGGCTGGCCCGGGCCGCGGACGACCCGACGGTGTGGCCGGCTCCGGCGGCCGGGCCGGAGCTGTCCTCCGGCACCGTGCTGCTGACCGGCGGCACCGGCGTGCTGGGCGGTCTGATCGCCCGTCACCTGGTCACCGGGCACGGCGTCGACAGCCTGCTGCTGGTCAGTCGGCGCGGCGCGGTCGGGCCGGGTGCGGCCGAACTGGCCGCGGAGCTGACCGGCCTGGGGGCCCGGGTCGCCTTCGCGGCGGCCGACGCGGCCGATCCGGCCGCGCTGGCGGGGCTGCTGGCCGCGGTGCCCGCGGACCGGCCGCTGACCGGCGTGGTGCACTGCGCGGGCGTCCTGGACGACGGCGTGCTGGGGTCGCTGACCCCGGAGCGGATGGACACCGTGCTGCGTCCGAAGGCCGACGTGGCCTGGCACCTGCACGAGTTGACGAAGGACCTGGACCTGGCGGCGTTCGTGCTGTTCTCCTCGGCGGCCGGCACCTGGGGCGCGCCGGGGCAGGCCAACTACGCCTCGTCGAACTCCTTCCTGGACGCGCTGGCCGCGCACCGGCGGGCCGCGGGCCTGGCCGGGCAGTCGCTGGCCTGGGGCATGTGGGCCGAGCGCGGGATGTCCGGCGAGCTGCCGCAGACCGACCTGATCCGGATGGCGCGGGCCGGTGTGCTGGGCCTGTCGACCGAGGACGGCCTCGCCCTGTTCGACACGGCGCTGGAGCTGGGCACGCCGGTCCTGGTGCCGATCAGCCTGGACCGGGGGGCGCTGCGGGCGCAGGGCGAGGAGCTGCCCTCGATCCTGAACGACCTGGCCGGTCCGCCGTCCGGGGGCGGGGCGGCCCGTCCGGCGGCGGCCGCGTCCCACGACGGCCCGGCGGTGCTCTCGGCCCGGCTGGCGGGCCTGGACGCGGGCGGTGCGCAGCGCGTGTTCGAGGACCTGGTGCGCGGCCTGGCCGCGACCGTGCTCGGGCACGCGGGGGCGGCCGCGATCGGTCCGCGCCAGCCGTTCCAGGACATGGGCTTCGACTCGCTGACCACGGTGGAGCTGCGCAACCGGCTGGCCTCGGCCAGCGGCCTGCGGCTCCCGGCGACGGTGGTCTTCGACTACCCGAACCCGGTGGAGCTGGCCGCCCACCTGCGCGAGCGCTTCGTGCCCGCCCCGGACGCGGCCGGTCCGTCCGCCGCCGATCCGGACGAACTCGCGGCGCTGCGCCGGGCGTTCGGCTCCATCCCGGTGGAGCGGCTGCGCGCGGCCGGGGTGTACGAGGCGCTGCTCGGCCTGGTCGGGCCGGACGGCGCCCCGGCGCCCGCCGCCGCCTCCCCCGCTGCTGCCGCCGCCGTCGCCGTCGCGTCCCCGGACGACGACGAGGACGAGGACGACCTGGACGACCTGGACACCCAGAGCCTGATCGACCTCGCGCTCAGCGACGGCACCTCCCGTTGATCGTCCCCCTTGAAGATTGCGAGGCCCGCACGTGACCGGCTCCACCGAACGTCTGGAAGAGGCGCTGCGGGCGTCCCTCAAGGAGGCCAAGCGGCTGCGGCGGCAGAACCAGCAGTTGGCCGCCGCCGCGGCCGAGCCGCTCGCGGTGGTCGGCGTCGGCTGCCGCTACCCGGGCGGGGTCGACGGCGCCGACGCGCTGTGGGAGCTGGTGGACGGCGGCGTCGACGCGGTCGGCGAGTTCCCGGCCGACCGCGGCTGGGACGTCGAGGGCCTCTACCACCCCGAGCCCGGGCAGCCGGGCCGGACGTACGCGAAGTCCGGCGGGTTCGTGGCGGACGCGGCGCACTTCGACGCCGGGTTCTTCGGCATCTCCCCCCGGGAGGCGCTGGCGATGGACCCGCAGCAGCGGCTGTTCCTGCAGTGCTCCTGGGAGGCGCTGGAGGACGCGGGCATCGACCCGGTCGGCCTGCGCGGCAGCGCCACCGGCGTGTTCGCGGGGTGCAGCTTCTCCGACTACGGGGTGCGCGGCGCCGACGCGGGCGACGCGGGGGGCCACCTGCTGACCAGCACCGAGCTGAGCGTGGTCTCCGGCCGGGTCTCCTACGCGCTGGGCCTGGAGGGCCCGTCGCTGACGGTGGACACCGCCTGCTCGTCCTCGCTGGTGGGCCTGCACCTGGCCGGGCAGGCGCTGCGCCGCGGCGAGTGCGCGCTGGCCCTGGTCGGCGGGGTGACGGTGATGGCGACGCCGGAGGCGTTCGTCGAGTTCTCCCGGCAGCGCGGCCTGGCCGCGGACGGGCGCTGCAAGTCGTACGCGGCGTCGGCCGACGGCGTGGGCTGGGCCGAGGGCGCCGGGGTGCTGGTGGTGGAGCGGCTGTCGGACGCGGTCCGCCACGGGCGCCGGATCCTGGGCCTGGTGCGCGGCACCGCGGTGAACTCCGACGGCGCCTCCAGCGGCTTCACCGCGCCCAACGGGCCGTCCCAGCAGCGGGTGATCCGGGCGGCGCTGGCCGACGCCGGGCTGTCCGCGGCGGACGTCGACGCGGTGGACGGCCACGGCACCGGCACCCGGCTCGGCGACCCGATCGAGGCGCAGGCGCTGCTGGCCACGTACGGGCAGGAGCGGCCGGAGGACGGACGGCCGCTGTGGCTCGGGTCGGTGAAGTCGAACATGGGGCACGCCCAGGCCGCGGCCGGGGTCGCGGGCGTGGTCAAGATGCTGATGGCGATGCGGCACGGGGTGCTGCCGCGCAGCCTGCACAGCGGCGAGCCGTCCCCGCAGGTGGACTGGGCGGCGGGCCGGGTCGAGCTGCTGCGGGAGCCGGTGCCGTGGCCGGCCGGGGAGCGGGTGCGCCGGGCGGGCGTGTCCTCGTTCGGGATCAGCGGGACGAACGCGCACGTGGTGCTGGAGGAGTTCCGGGCCGAGGAACCCGCGCGGGAGGTCCTCGCCCCGGCCGGGCCGCTGCTGTGGCCGGTGTCGGCGCACAGCGCCGAGGCGCTGCCGGTGCAGGCCGCCCGGCTGCGCGCGGCGCTGCTGCGGCCCGGTGCGGCGGCCGAGCCGGTGGACGTCGGGTTCTCGCTGGCCACCGGTCGGGCCGCGCTGGAGCACCGCGCGGTGGTGCTGGGCGCGGACCGCGGCGAACTGCTGGACGGCTTGGCGGCGCTCGCCGGGGGGCGCCCGTCCCCGGCGGTGCCGGTCGGCGTGGTGCGGCCCGGTGCGGCGACCGCGTTCCTGTTCACCGGGCAGGGCGCGCAGCGGGCCGGGATGGGCGCGGGGGCGGCGGCCTTCCCGGCGTTCGCGGCCGCCTTCGACGAGGTGTGCGCCGTCCTGGACCGGCACCTGGAGCGGCCGCTGCGCGCGGTGGTCGCGGCGGGCGGCGCGGAGCTGGACGCGACGGGCCTGACCCAGCCCGCGCTGTTCGCCGTCGAGGTGGCGCTGTTCCGCCTCGCCGAGTCCTGGGGGCTGCGCCCGGACTTCGTCGCCGGGCACTCGATCGGCGAGCTGGCCGCGGCGCACGCGGCCGGCGTCTGGTCGCTGGAGGACGCCTGCGCCCTGGTCGCGGCCCGCGGCCGCCTGATGCAGGCGCTGCCCGCCGGCGGCGCCATGGTCGCCGTCGCGGCGACCGAGGACGAGGTCCGGGCGGCGCTGGTGCCGGGGGCCGACGTCGCTGCGGTCAACGGGCCGCGCGCGGTGGTGGTCTCGGGCGAGGCCGAGGCGGTGGCGAAGGTCGCCGCGGGCTTCGGGCGGACCAAGGAGCTGACCGTCTCGCACGCCTTCCACTCGGCGCTGATGGAGCCGGCGCTCGACGGGTTCCGGCGGGTCGCCCGCGGCCTGGAGTACCGGCTCGCCCGGATCCCGGTGGTGTCGACCCTGACCGGCGCCCTGGTCGGACCCGGCGAGCTCCAGGACCCGGAGTACTGGGTGCGGCACGCGCGCGAGGCGGTGCGCTTCGCCGACGCCGTCGCCGCGCTGCGCGAGCAGGGCGTGACCCGCTTCGTGGAGCTCGGCCCGGACGCCGTGCTGACCGCCCTGGTCGGCCAGTGCCTGGACGCCGACCCGGCGGCCGCCGAGGTGCTGGCCGTGCCGCTGCTGCGCCGGGGCCGCCCCGAGGAGGCCACCGTCGCCGCGGCCCTCGGCGCCCTGCACGCCCACGGCGCGCCGATCGACTGGGCCGCCTACTACGCGGGCAGCGGCGCCCGCCGGGCCGAGCTGCCCACGTACGGGTTCGAGCGGCGCGCCTACTGGCTGGGCCGCCCCGCGCAGGACGCCGGGGCGGCGGCCGGGGCCGGGCAGGGCGCGGCCGCCCACCCGCTGCTGGGCGCGGTGGTGGAGCTGCCCGGCACCGGCGGGGTCGTGCTGACCGGCCGGATCTCCGCGACCTCCCGGCCCTGGCTGGCCGACCACGCCGTGCACGGCACCGTCCTGCTGCCCGGCACCGGGTTCGTCGAGCTGGCCGTCCGGGCCGGCGACGAGGTCGGCTGCCCGCTGCTGGAGGAACTCACCCTGGAGGCGCCGCTGCCGCTGGACGCCCCCGACGGCACCGACCTGCGGGTCACCGTCGACGGCCCGGACGCGGCCGGGCGCCGCGCCGTCGCCGTGCACTCCCGCCCGGCGGCGGACGCGGACGCGCCCTGGACCAGGCACGCGGTCGGCACCCTCGCCGCGGCCCCGGCCGACCCGGCGGCCGCTCCCCCGCCCGCCTGGCCCCCGGCCGGGGCCACCGCCCTGGACGTCTCCGGCGCCTACCCGTCCCTGGCCGCCCAGGGCTACGCCTACGGCCCGGCCTTCCGCGGCCTCACCGCCGCCTGGAGCGACGGCGACGACCTGTACGCCGAGGTCGCCCTGCCCGACCCGGCCCGGGCGGAGGCCGACGCCTACGGCCTGCACCCGGCCCTGCTGGACGCCGTCCTGCACGCCGTCGGGTACGCCGGTCCGCGGACCGAGGGGGGCATGGTCCCGTTCTCCTGGACGGGGGTGCGGCTGCACGCGGCGGGCGCCGCCGCCCTGCGGGTGCGGGTCTCCTTCCGCGGCCCCGACGCCGCCGCCCTCACCGCCACCGACCCGGACGGCCGGGCCGTGCTGAGCGTCGCGGAGCTCGCCTTCCGCGCCCTGCCCGCCCCCGCCGACCGGGCCGCCGGCGCCGACCGGCTGTTCCGCCTCGACTGGGTGCCGTTGCCCGCCCCGGCGGGCGGAGGGGCCGCCGCCTGCGCCGTGCCGGGCCCCGACCGGCTCGGGCTCGGCCCGGCGCTGGCGGCGGCCGGGCACACCGTGTCGACCGGGCCCGGTGCGCAGGAGCCGCTGGTCCTCGTCCCGTGCTGGGCACCGCCGCAGGAGCAGGACGCGGCCGCCGCCCGGACCGCCGCGGAGCGGGTGCTCGCCCTGGTCCAGGGCTGGGCCGCCGAGCCGGTCCCGGCCGGGCACCGGATCGCCGTGGTGACCCGGGGCGCGGTCGCCGCCGCCCCAGGGGAGGGCGTCACCGACCTGGTGCACGCCCCGCTGTGGGGCCTGCTGCGCACCGTCCAGCAGGAGTACCCGGGCCGCTTCGTCCTGCTCGACCTGGAGGACGGCCCCGCGGACGCCCCGCCCGCCCTGCCGCCCGGCCTGCTCGACGCGCTGCGCGGCGACGAGCCGAACCTCGCGGTGCGCGGCGGCGCGCTGCTGGTGCCGCGGCTGGTGCGGGCCCGGCCCGAACCGGCGCCGCGGCCCGGCCTGGACCCGTCCGGCACCGTCCTGGTCACCGGCGGCACCGGCGCGCTCGGGGCCGCACTGGCCCGGCACCTGGTCACCGGCCACGGCGTCCGGCACCTGCTGCTGACCGGGCGCCGCGGCCCGGACGCCCCCGGTGCGGCCGAACTGACCGCCGAACTCGCCGAGTTGGGCGCCGAGGCGACGGTCGTCAGCTGCGACGCGGCCGACCGGGAGGCGCTGCGGCGGCTGCTCGACGCCGTCCCCGCCGACCGGCCGCTGACCGGCGTGGTGCACGCCGCGGGCGTGGTCGACGACGGCGTGGTCGGCTCGCTGACCCCGGAGCGGCTGGCGGCCGTGCTGCGCCCGAAGGTCGACGCGGCGTGGAACCTGCACGAGCTGACCCGCGGCCTCGACCTGGCGGCGTTCGTGCTGTTCTCCTCCGTCAGCGGCACCCTCGGCGCCGCCGGGCAGGGCAGTTACGCCGCCGCCAACGCCTTCCTGGACGCGCTGGCCACCCACCGGTCCGCCGGTGGCCGGACCGCGCACAGCCTGGCCTGGGGCCTGTGGGCCGACGCGGCGGCGGGCGGCGGCATGGGCGCCGCGCTGCGCGAGGCCGACCGGGCCCGGCTGGCCCGGGGCGGCGTGCTGGAGCTGGCCGTCGACGAGGGCCTGGCCCTGTTCGACGCGGCGGTCCGCGGCGCCGAACCGGTCCTGCTGCCGGTCCGGCTCGACCTCCCGGCGTTCGCCGCCGACGCGGTCCGCACCGGCGAGGTGCCGCCGCTGCTGCGCGCCCTGGTCCGCGGGCCGGTGCGCCCGCGGGCGGCGGCCGGGGCCGCGGCGGGCGGCGACGGCGCGGACGGGCCGGCCGCGGCGGGCGGCGCGTGGGCGCGGATCGGCGCCCTGGTCGGCTCCGAACGGCAGGACGCCCTGGTCGAGTTGGTGCGGGAGGCCACCGCGGCGGTGCTCGGGCACGACCGCCCCGGGGCCGTCGACCCGGAGAAGGGCTTCCTGGAGCTCGGCCTCGACTCGCTGACCGCGCTCGAACTGCGCAACCGGCTGGAGGGCGTCACCGGCAACCGGCTGCCCGCCACCGTGGTCTTCGACTACCCGGCGGTCTCCGCCCTGGCGGCCCGGCTCGGCGAGGACCTGCCCCGGGCGGGCTCCGCGCTGGCCGACCACCTGGCGGCCGTCCGGGCCCTGCTGGAGTCCGGGGCGCTCACCGACCCGGAGCGCGCGGAGGCCACCGCCGCCCTGCGCGCCCTGGCCGCCGCGGCGACCGGCCCGGACGCGGGCGCCCCGGCCGACCCGGCGCCCGCCGAGGACCTGGACGCGGTCACCGCCGAGGAGCTGTTCGGCATCCTCGACGAGGAGCTGGAGTCCTCCTGAGCGCGGGGCGCACGCACCGCGCCCCCGGCCGGACGGCCGGGGGCGCGGTGACAGGGGACGGTGCGGGAGTCAGACGGTGAGCGAGGCCGGCAGGTCGCTGCGGCCCCGGATGCCGAGCTTCTTGTAGATCCGGGTGAGGTGCTGCTCGACGGTGCTGACGGTGATGAACAGGGCGTTGCTGATCTGCCGGTTGGTCCAGCCGAGCACCGCCAGCCGGGCCACCCGCAGTTCGGCCTCGCTCAGCGCCGCCGAGTCGACCTGCTCGCTCTCCGGCTCGGCCGTGACGTCCGAGATCAGCGCCGTGGCCTGGAGCCTGCGGCGGGTGTCGTCGAGGTCGACGTCGGACGCCGCGGCGGGCTGCGGCTGCTGCGGGACGGACAGGCCGAGCAGTTTCAGCGCCCGCGCCAGTTCGAGCCGGTCCCCGCCCGCGGTGAGGCACTCCACGGCCTGGCTGGCGGGTTCCTGGTGCTCGTCCCCCGCCCCGGCCCGGGCCAGCACGAGCAGCGCGGCGCCGCGCGAGCAGGCGTCCGACTCGGCGGAGAGTTCGAGCTGCTGCCGGGCTAGCCGCAGGGCCAGCGCGGTGTCGCCCATCTTCAGGTAGGCCTCGGCCAGGTCGCTGCGCCACGGCACCAGCACCGGCAGGTCGAGGTCCCGGCGGATCATCATCCGGCGGCAGTCGTGGATGTCGGTGATCGCGGCCAGCGGCCGTTCCGCGGCCAGGTGGTAGCGGGCCCGGGCCCGCAGGTAGCGCAGGCCGCAGACGGTGTTGAAGACCGAGTCCGGGACGGGGTGGCGCAGCGCCTCCTCGACCTTGTCGAAGTCCCCGGTCGCGGTGTGCGCGGTGAGCAGCGTGGTCAGCGGGTAGCCGACCGGCACCCCCCAGCTCTGCATCCGCAGCGAGGACTCGGCCAGCGCGACGGCGGTGGGGACGTCCCCGCGCCGCAGGCTGATCCCGGACCAGACGCCGTCGATCATCGCCTGCCAGGTGACCGCGCCGTGGGCGACCGCCCGGCTGCTCAGCACGGCGCACCACTGCTCGGCGAGTTCGGCCTTGCCTCCGTGGTCGAGGGCGGTGATCGCGGTGAGCAGCGCCTCGAAGGTGAGGTCGGAGAGCCGGCAGTTGCGCAGGATCTGCTTGGCGCTGGCGTTGGCCGGCCCGCCGTGCGACCAGATCCCGGACAGGGTGCGGGCGGTGCCGATCCACGGGTCGAGGTCGGCGAGGTCGGTGTCGTCGCCGCGCTGCCCGCGGGGCGGCCCGAAGTACCACTGGTGGGCGAGCATCAGCACGGCCTCGGTCTGCGGGTCGAGCGCCTCGGGGCCGCTGCGCAGGCTCTCCAGGGCCTCCTCGAACCCGGCCTCGTCGCCGTTCCACAGCGCCATCCGGGCCAGCATCGCCTGTTCGATCCGGCCCGCGTCGGAGGGGACGGCCGACGCGGAGCCCGAACCGGTGCCGGTGACGCCGTAGGAGGCGGACGGGACGGCGGCGGACGGGGCGGTGCTGCCGCGAGCGCCCGCGACGGCGGCCCGGGCGGCCCGCTCCGCGCTCTCCTCCGCGGCGGCCTGGCGCAGTGCCGACAGGTAGGACTGGGTGATCAGCGGGTTGATCCGGAAGGTGCCGCTGGCGAGCCGACTGAGCACCTCGCGGCGCTGCTCGTGCCCGGCGGCCAGGTCGAGGGCGAGTTTGAGGCAGCGGTGCGAGAAGTCGAGCTCGTCGCCGAGCATCGCGTGGTCGGCCGCCGCGCACAGCACCGGGAACGCCCAGTCGCCGGGCGCGTCCGCCGAGGCGACCAGGTGCCGGGCGATCTCGCCGACCGGTGCCGCCCGCCGGTACTTCAGCTCGGCGGCCCGCACGTGCAGGTCGGAGAGCACCTCCGCGGAGAGGCAGCCGAGGGCGGCGGCCGCGGCCGCGGGGTGGCGGAAGGCGCCGTCGGCGAGCAGCCCGGCGCCGGTCAGGGTGTCGAGGACCTCGGCCGCGGAGTCGGCCTCCAGCCCGGCGAGTTCGGCGACGGCGTCCGGGGAGCCGTACCGGTCGAGCACCGCCAGGGTTCCGGCGACCATCGGCAGCAGCGGGTCGCGCCGGTCGAGGAGGAGGGAGACGGCGTGCGCGTAGCCCGCGCCCGGGAGGGCGTCGGGGTCGTCCCCGTCGAGGTCGGTGCAGTCGTCGACGAGCGCCTCGACCAGCAGCGGGTTGCCGCCGCTGAGTTCGCGGATCCGGGCGGGCAGGTCGACCCGGCGGCGGCCGGAGCCGGTCCCGACGGCGTACACCACGGCCTCGGTCGGGCTGCCGTCCAGGCCGCCGTCGCGGCTGTCCCCGGCGCGGGTGCCCTGGGTGGGGATGAGGTCGGCGGGACCGCGGTCGCCGGGGCCGTCCGGGGCGGCGGTGTGCACGGGCTTGAGCACGGGGGCCGCCGGGGCCGGGGCGCCGCCGAGGGCGGTGTGCACCCAGGTGCGGATGGAGGACTCGGCCAGCGGGGCGAGCCGGATGTGGTGCTGCGGGTGGAGGCCGGTGCCGACCCACTGGGTGCGGGGGCCGCCGGTGGGCCGGTCGGGTCCGGTGAGGACCATCAGCAGCCTGGACGACTTGATGCGCCGCTGGAGCTGCATCAGGATCTGCAGCGAGAGCCGGTCGGCGAAGTTCAGGTCGTCGACGAGGACGACCGTGTGCTGCTCCTCGGCCAGCTCCAGCAGGACCTGGCGCACGCCGCGGACCACCGAGGCGTGGTCGATCGCGCTGTGCAGGCCCTGCCAGTCCTCCAGCCGTCGGCCGGCCGGGCCGTGCAGCGCGGCCACCTGCTGCGCCGCCTCCGCCGACCGCCTGGAGGAGGCGAGTAACTGCTCGATCACGCCGAAGGTGTACTGCTCGTCGGCGGCCCCCGTGGCGTGGAGCGTCAGCGCGCCCGACTGGGCCGCCGCGTGGCCGAATTCGTGCAATAACTGGGTCTTGCCGCTGGCGATGCCGCCGCTGACCAGAACGACCTGTCCGGGCCCGGCGGCGGTGCCGGGCAGGAGGTCCTTGAGGAATTCCAGGGCCTGCTCGGGTTCGAAGGACCACGCGGCCCGTCCGTTCGCGGGGCCTGGGACAAGGCGCAGGCCGCGCTCTCGCAGGAGTCTGGAATACTCGCCCGTATTGATCGAAAGCATGATCCTACTCATTGGGTTCAGAGAATGTCTGCCAATGGATGGGTGGGAAACCCGGTGCCGTCCGGCGCCCCCGCGCCGGTTCCCCAGGAGCGTTCCGCCGCTCGCTCCGACCCGTGGCCGGCCCTGCGGGCCCGGCGTCGACGCGGTCCCCTGTGGTCGAGGGTCCCGGTGCCGACGCGGCCCGGGTAATCGGTGGCCCGGTCCCGCCGGGCGCGGCACCGGGGTCGGGCCCGCCCCGGTCCGCGCGGGGCCCGGGAGTCGACCGTCCGCCGACCGGCTCCCCCAAGCCTCGGCAAAGTCCCCGCGGGAGCCGCCCCTGATCGGCCGGTCGGTGCCGCGCCCACCGGCCGCACCCGGTGCTGGATGGCCTCTTCCCGTCACGCTCTCCCCCGAGATACCCGCGCTTGCGTCTGCATCCGCACGTGCACTTGCACTGCCGCGCCGCATCGGCAGCTTATCCGCCCCGTACGGGCGAAGTGGTGCAGAACGCCCGATCGACCGACGAAGCGGCCCTCGAAGTCCAGCACCCGACTGCATCGAAGCCGCGTCGACGACGTGTCGGCGGCGTATCGAAGGTGTGTCGGAGCTGTGCCCGGGGCCGCGCCCGGCGGGCCCGCGCAGGGGGACGCCGACCCAGTCGGGCCGACGGGAACGGTGGGTTCAGTCCGTCCCGCCGGCCGACCGGGCCGGCGACGGTAGTGGGGAGGGGTCCGCGCACCGGCGCGGGCGCGCCGCCCGCGGGGGGTTCGGCCGAGGGGCCGCGCCGGAGGTCCTCGCCGCCGCTCCGATGCACCGTTCAGACACTGCAAGTCCCCCGTTGCAGCTAGGAGTTCAGGATGAGTGGTGCTCGGTGACGCCGAGGGTGCCGTTCCGCGTTCTCACTTCGGTGGGGCGACTGCGGGCAGAACAGGTGCGAGGTGCAGGTGCAGGGTTCCGCCACCGGCCGGTCGGGCCGCCGCGCGCCGAGGGCCGCACTGGATCCCGATTCCCCCACCACGCGCTCCGGCGACGGAGCAGTGCCGCAGGCAGGCCCAACGTACCACCCAAGGTCATCTCCCTTCCATGCCCGTGTCGACAAAGTGCGGGCCGGAAATGGACATTCGGAGAGCCGCGGCCGACTGCCCGGAAAGGACGCACACGCACCCCGACGATCCCCCCTCCCGGCCGCCCCCGCGCCACCCGGCGGAATTGATCAACGGGATTCCCGTTGCGGTTTCCCCCTGCCTCTTCGACTCCCTTCCCGCCCCTCCCGGTTCCCTCCGCGGAAACGGGAGGGTCCCGGGCCGACGGCCCGGGACCGCTCAGCCCGCCGCGCGGTCGGCGAGCAGGGCCCGCACCCGCGGGACGACCTCCTCCCCGACCCGGTACGCCTCCTCCAGGTGCGGGTAGCCGGAGAGGACGAACTCCCCGACGCCCAGCGCCCGGTACTCGGCGAGCCGGGCCGCGACCTCGTCGTGCGAGCCGACCAGGGCGGTGCCCGCGCCCTCCCGGACCAGGCCGATGCCCGCCCACAGGTTCGGGGCCACCAGCAGCTCGCGGGCCGCGGCGGTGCCGCCGCCGTGCAGGGCCGTCATCCGGGCCTGACCGGTGGAGTCCATGGCCGCGAACCGGGCCTGGCTGGCCCGGACGGCCGCCGGGTCGATGCCCGCCAGGATCCGGTCCGCCTCGGCCCAGGCCTGTTCGGCGGTGTCCCGGCTGATCACGTGCAGCCGCAGCCCGTAGCGCAGGGTGCGGCCCTGCCCGGCGGCGATCGCGCGCAGCCGCTCGATCCGCTCGCCGATCGCCGCGGGCGGTTCGCCCCACAGCAGTTGGACGTCGGCGCGGCGGGCGGCGACCTGCTCGGCGGCGGGCGAGGCGCCGCCGAAGTACAGCGGGACGGGGTGCTCGACCGCCGGGTCGACCAGCTGGGCGTCCGTCAGGTGCAGGTGCGCGCCGCGGTGGTCGACCCGCCTGCCCTCCAGCAGGTCGCGCAGCACGGCCATCACCTCGTCGGTGCGGGCGTAGCGCTCGTCGTGCGCCAAGTGGTCGCCGTAGGCCCGCTGTTCGGCCGGGTCGCCGCCGGTGACCACGTTCAGCCGCAGCCGTCCCCCGGCGAACCTCCGGAAGGCGTCGGCCTGCTGGGCGAGCAGGGTCGGGCTGGCGAACCCGGCCCGGAAGGCGACCAGGAAACCGATCCGGTCGGTGTGCTGGGTCAGCGCGGAGGCGAGGATCCACGGGTCCGCGCAGCCGAGGCCGACCGGCGCGAGCAGCGCGCCGAACCCGGCCTGCTCGGCGGCCCGGGCCACCTGCGCCAGGTAGCCGACGTCGGCGGGCCTGCGGGTCGCGGCGCCGGTGCGGCCCTGCACGGCGGTGACGCCGCCCGGGTCGCGGCCGTCACCGCCGGTGGGCAGGAACCAGTGGAACGCGGGGGCGCGGTCGGACACGGGGGTGCGGTCGGACACGGGGGCTCCTCTTCTCCGGGCGGGGGCGGCCGGGGCGGGACATAGGGACGGGGCCCCCGCGCGGGCGGTCGTACGGCGGGTGCGGCCGGTGCGGGGCGGGCCCGGCGGCACGGACGTACCGACGGCACCGCCTGCGGACGTACCGGCGGGCGGACGCGGTGCCCGGTGCCCGTACGGGCGGGGGGGGAGGGGGCGGCGGCGCTCAGGCGCGGCGACAGGCCGCGGAGCACACCCTGAGCAGGTCGATGTGACCCCGGGTGGTGAGCAGGACGCGCTGCGGCATGCGCCGGAAGCTACCACGTCCCGGCCGGTCGGGGCCGGGGGCGGTCCGCATCGTGGGCACGGCGTCCACCGGGCGTCGGGTTCACCGCTCCGGTCACCGTCACGCACATTTCGGCGCAGGTCCGGTGACGTACGGTCAGATCTTCGGCGAACTGCGCCCGACCGAGCCGGACATTTCGTCCAACCACTTGACCGCGTCCGGGACATCGCTATCGTCTCCCTCAAGTATCCGGTCTAGACCTATGGCCGTCTCCCGACCTGTCGCACCGGTCGTACGGAGGAGTACCGCTCGTGTCCGCCCCACCGCGCCACGGCGGCCTCCGACGTGCCCGGACGGCCCGGGCGGACCTGAACCCCCACATCAGGAAGGCACCCCACATGCAGACCAAGAGGAAGGTGACCGCCGCCGTCGGCGCGCTGGTCGCCCCGCTGCTCGGCCTGACCATGACCGCGGGCACCGCCAGTGCCCACGGCTGGGTCACCAACCCGGCGAGCCGCCAGGACCAGTGCGCCAACAACGTGGTCAGCTGCGGCCAGATCAAGTACGAGCCGCAGAGCGTCGAGGGCCCCAAGGGCCTGACCAGCTGCTCCGGCGGCCACGCCGAGTACGCCGAGCTCGACAACGACAACCTGGGCTGGAAGGTCACCAACGTGTCCTCCGTCCAGACCTTCACCTGGCACTTCACCGCCCGGCACTCCACCTCGAACTGGCAGTACTACATCGGCAACCAGCTGATCGCCACGTTCCCGGGCAACAACGCCCAGCCGCCGGCCGACCTGAGCCAGACCGTGAACTTCGGCAGCTTCACCGGCCGCCAGAAGGTCCTCGCGGTGTGGAACGTGTCGGACACCGCGAACGCGTTCTACTCCTGCATCGACGTCAACATCGGCGGCACCGGCGGGACCACGGGCGGGACCACCGGCGGCACCACGGGTGGCACGACCGGCGGGACGACCGGTGGCACCACCGGTGGCACCACCGGCGGGACCACGGGCGGCACCGGCGGCACCGGCACCTGCACCGCCGCCGCCTGGAACTCGACCGCGGCCTACAGCGGCGGTGCCACCGTCTCCTACGGCGGCCACAACTGGCGCGCCAAGTGGTGGACCCAGGGCGAGCAGCCCGGCACCACCGGCCAGTGGGGCGTCTGGGACGACCTCGGCGCCTGCTGACGCACCCTGAACCACCCGCGAGCCGACCGACCGACCGACGGCCCCCTGTGGGGGAGGGCCGCCCGGCCCGGCCGACCGACCCGCACCCGGCCCCCGACCACCGCCCCGGCCCCAACCCGGCGACGGTGGCCGGGGGCCTCCGCGTCCCCCGCCCGCCCTCCGCGGCGGAGCACGGCGACGCCCCGCCCCGACATCCCGGCGGAACCGCCCGGCACGGTCCCCGCCACCCGCGGGGACGGGGCCGCCTCCTCACGCCCCGCGCGGCAGCGCGTCCAGGAACGTCCGGGCCGGGCCGTCCAGCGCCGGGGTGAACAGCGCCTCGCGGCGGTGCACCAGCCGGGGCGCACGCACCGGGAGCGCCGTCGTGCCCTCCGCCGTCCCCGCGCCACCGCCACCGCCACCGCTCGCGCTCGCGCTCGCGGCCAGGGAGCGCGGCAGGACTGCGAGGCCGTGGCCCGCCGCGCACAGGGCGAGCAGCGCGGCCGCGTCCTGGCCCTCGTACCCGGCGGCGGCCGGGAAGGCGCCGCCGGTCAGCGCCCGCAGGTCGGCCAGCGGGGCGGCGATGCCGGAGGCGTCCAGCCAGCCCGCGTCGGCGAGCCGGACGAGGTCGACGGCGGTCCGGCGGCGCAGCGGGTGCCCGGCCGGGAGCAGCACCGCGCACGGCTCCTCCCCCGCCCCGGCCTGCCGGACCGACCCGAGGTCGCCCAGCGCCAGCGGCCCGCCGGGGGCGGCGTACCCGTCGGTGACACCGACCGCGCACCGCCCGGCCGCGACCTCGACGGCCACCGCCCGCCGCGCCAGCACCCGCACCCTGACCCGTACCCGCGGCTCCGCCTCCCGCACCCGGGCGAGGGCCCGCGCGACCGCGGCGTCCATGCCCAACGGGGAGACCGCGAGCAGCAGTTCGGGCCGCTCGGGCCGGGAGAGCCGCCGGACGTCGGCCCGCGCGGCGTCCATCCGCTCCAGCAGCAGCCGGGCGTGCTCGATCATCCGCTCCCCGGCCGCGGTCGGTCCGACCGGCCGCCGGTGCAGCAGCGGGGCGCCCAACTCGCCCTCCAGCGCGGCGATCTGCTGCGAGACCGCGGACTGGGTGTAGCCGAGTTCGAGCGCGGCCGCGGAGAAGGAGCCGAGCCGGGCCACCGTGACGAGCGTCTTGAGCAGGTGCGAGTCCACGTCCACCAGTGTGCGGGCCGCCCCGGGCGGGCCGATCAGGGGCGCTGATGGGGTAGCAGGAACCCGTGTTGGACCGGGCGGGCGGGATGCGGTCAGGATGGCCGGCCATGGAGACCGGAGACTGCACGCACACCGCCCGCATCGCCCTGGTGGGCGACCGTTCGCCGCACGTGCCGGCCCACCGGCAGGGGCCGCGGATGCTGGCCGCGCTGGCGGCGGAGGGCGGGCCGGACGTCGAGCCGTACTGGATCGGGACGCAGGAGGTGGACGCCGAGGAGCTGGCCGGGTTCGACGGGGTGTGGCTGGTGCCGGGGAGCCCGTACCGGAGCGAGGCGGGGGCGGTGGCGGCGGCCCGGACGGCCCGGGAGCGGGGGCTGCCGTTCCTGGGGACGTGCGGCGGGTTCCAGCACGCGGTGCTGGAGTTCGCCCGGCACGGGTGCGGGATCACCGGCGCGGCCCACGCCGAACAGCAGCCGGACGCCGGGGAGTTGGTGATCGTGCCGCTGTCCTGTTCGCTGTACCGGCAGGAGGGCGGGATCCGGCTGGTGCCGGGTTCGGCCGCGGCCCGGCTGCTGGGCGCGGAGCGGGCCACCGCCCGCTACAACTGCGGCTACACCCTGGCCCCCGGCTACCTGGAGGTGCTGCGGGCGCACGGGATGCGGTTCACCGGGCACGACCTGGACGGGGAGGTCCGGGTCGCCGAGCTGCCGTCCCACCCGTTCTGGCTGGCGACGCTGTTCCAGCCGGAGCTGTCCCCGGAGCACGAGGGCCCGCACCCGTTCGTCCGGGCCTTCGCCCGGGCCGCGGTGCAGGCCGCCGCCCGCCGGGCCGGAGCCGCCCGCGAGCTGCGGTCTTCCCGGGGCCGCGCCGGGCGAACCGGGACCAAAGCCACGTGATCCGGGCCTCCCGACCGTGGTCGCCGCACCCCCGGCCGGAGCAGGATCGGTTGTATGTTCCAAGCATCCTCGAGGGGGACGGGCGACGACCAGCGCCCCTCCGCCCCTGACGCCGGAGCCCCGCTCGCCGGGGCCCGTCTGCTGGTCGGAGACCGGGACGCCGCCACCGCGGCGGCCACCGCCGAGGCCCTGCGCACCCGCGGCGCCGCGCACGTGCGCACCGCCGCCTCGCCGCGCGAGTTCCGCGCCGCCGAGCACGCCGACCGGGTCTGGGACCTCGCGGTGTGCGACAGCGCCTTCGCCGGTGCGGAACTGACCGCGTTCCTGGAGGACTGGCACGCGCACCACCCGGCCGCCCCGGTGATCGTCACCGAGGACCGGCCCAGCGCCGACCGCGCCGTCGCCGCCCTGCGCGGCCGGGCCGCCGACCTGGTGCCCCGGCACGACCCGGACGCCCTGGCGCGCTCCGCCGCGCACGCCCTCGCCCACCCCCCGTACGCCCCGCAGGCCGCCACCGCCGCGGCCCCGGCCCCGGAACCGGTCCGGATGCTGGTGGTCGGCGCCCACCCCGACGACGTGGAGATCGCCGCGGGCGGCACCATCCACCGCCGGGCGGACGACGGCTGGGACATCACCGTGCTGACCCTCTCCCCCGGCGGAGGCGGCGGCGACCCCGCCGAGCGCCGCCGCGAGGCGCACCGGGCCGCCGAGTCGATGGGCGCCCGGCTGGTGCTGGAGGACCTGCCGGACGGCTCGATCCGCGACGACAGCTCGACCGTGCGGGTGATCGAGCGGACGGTCGCCGAGACCGCCCCGGACCTCGTGCTGGTGCACTCCGACCACGACACCCACCAGGACCACCGGGCGGTGCACCGCTCCACCCGGGTCGCCTGCCGCCAGGTGCCGCGGGTGTTCTGCTACCAGTCGCCGTCCGCGACCGTCGACTACCGGCCCAACCGCTTCGTCGCGCTGCGCGAGCAGGACGTCGAGGCCAAGCTCGCCTCGATCCGCGCGCACGGCTCCCAGGCCGCCACCCGCTGGTACCTGGAGGAGGACCTGCTGCGCTCGACCGCCCGCTACTGGGGCCGCTACTCCCGCTGCCGCTACGCCGAACCGCTGGAGGTGCTCCGCGATGCCGCTCCCGTCCACACCCACTGAGACCACCCCGCCCGCTCCCGCCCCCGCCCCCGGCCCGCTGCCGGACCTGGCGGCCGCCCTCGGCCGCCCCCCGCGGGTGCTGGTCACGGGCGCGGGCGGCCCGTCCGGCGTCGGATTCCTGCGCGCCCTGACCGGTGCGGCCGAGCTGTACGCGGCGGACATCGACCCGAACGGCACCGGCCTGTACCTGGTGCCGCGCGCCCACCGGATGCTGGTGCCGCCCGGCTCCGACCCGGGCTTCGCGGACGCACTGCTGCGGCTGTGCCGACGGTACGCCGTCGACGTGCTGGTGCCCACCGTGGACGCCGAACTCCTGCCGCTGGCGAGCGGGTCGGCGCGGTTCGCCGCGGCCGGGGTGCGGGTGCTGGTGCCGCCCGCCGAGGCCGTCGCCGACTGCCTGGACAAGTGGCGCCTGGCCCGGGCCTGCGCGGGCGCGGTGCCCCTGCCCGAGACCCGGACGCTCGGCCCCGCGGGCGGCGCCGGCTTCTCCGGCGGCTTCCCCGCGGTCGCCAAGCCCCGCACCGGCTCCGGCTCCCGGGGCGTGCACCTCGTGGACGGCCCGGCCGCACTCGCCCGACTGCCCCGCGACCACTCCTACCTGCTGCAGGAACTGCTGCCCGGCACCGAGTACTCGGTGGACGTGCTGACCGACGGCACCGGCCGGGTGGTCGCCGCCGTGCCGCGGGCCCGGGACCGGACCGACTCGGGCATCGTGATCGCCGGACGGGTGCTGGACGCCCCCGGGCTGGCGCGGCTGGCCGAGGGCACCGTCCGGGCGCTCGGGCTGCGCGGCGTGCTGAACGTCCAGGTCCGCGAGGACCGCCACGGCGCGCCCGCCCTGCTGGAGGTCAACCCCCGCCCGCCGGGCGGCCTCTCACTCACCCGGGCCGCGGGCGTCGACATGGCCCGCTGGGCCGTCGCCGGACTGCTGGGCACCGAACTGCCCGAGCGGATCGCGCACCGCGAGGTGGCCGTCGTCCGGCACTGGGAGGACGTCGTGCTGCGCCCCGACGAGCTCGGCGACCTCGCCGACACCACGGAGGCCCGCCCGGCCCGCCCGGTCGGCGCCCCGGGGTCCGCAGCAGCCGCAGGGGCCGTGGCGGCATGACCGGCCGCCGACTCCCGCCGATCACGGCCGACCTGCACACCCACACCGACTTCTCCGACGGCCGCGACCCGCTGACCGAGGTGGTCGCCGCCGCCGGGGCCGCCGGGCTGGGCACCGTCGTGGTCACCGACCACGTCCGCGCCGACTCCGCCCACCTGCCCGCGTACACGGCCGCCGTCCGGGCCGTGCGGGCCGACGCACCCCTGCGGGTGGTGTGCGGGGTGGAGGCGAAGGTCCTGGACACCGCCGGGCGGATCGACCTGCCCGCGGACCTGAGCGGCGTCGAGCACGTCGCCCTCGCCGACCACCGCTTCCCGCTGCCGGACGGCCCCGCCCACCCCGAGCAGGTCCGCGACCTGCTCGCCACCGGCGCCCTCACCCCGGCCCGGGCCCGCCGCCTGCTGCTGGCCGCCACCACCCGCGCCGTCACCCGGCTGCCCGCCGGACGCACCGCGCACCTGGCGCACCTGTTCAGCGTGCTGCCCAAGTGCGGCCTGGACGAGGCCGACCTCGACCCGGCCGAACTCGCCCCGCTGGCCCGGGCCTGCCGCGCCCGCGGCGTGGCCGTCGAACTCAACGAGAAGTGGCACTGCCCCTCCCCGCGCACCGCCGCCGCCCTCGCCGCCGCGGGCGTCCGGCTGGCCGCGGGCAGCGACGCGCACCGCGCCGCGGAGGTCGGCCGGTTCGACTGGGCCGCCGGGGCCCTCGCCGCAGCAGCGGCCCACCGCGACGCCCGCGCGGGGTCCCGGCGATGAGCGCGCTCCTGCACCTGCTGGCCGTGCTGGTGGTCCTCCTCGGCGCCCTGCCGCTGCTGGTCGCCGTGCTGCAGTTCCTGCTGATCGGCTTCCAGCGCTTCCGCCACCTGTACGAGGACCGCGGCGAGGCGTACCTGCCGCGCGTCGCCGTGCTCGTCCCGGCCTGGAACGAGGCCGCGGTGCTGCCCGGCTCCGTGGCGGGCCTGCTCGCCCTGGAGTACCCGCCGGACCGGCTGCGCGTCCACGTGGTCGACGACGCCTCCACCGACGAAACCCCCTCCGTGATGGCCGAGTTGGTGCGCCGCCACCCCGGACGGGTGGTGCACCTGCGGCGCGAGCACGGCGGCCAGGGCAAGGCCCACACCCTCAACCACGGACTGGCCCGGGTCCTCGCCGACGACTGGGCCGAAGCCGTCCTGATCATGGACGCGGACGTGGTGTTCGACCGGGACGCGCTCCGGCGGATGACCCGCCACCTCGCCGACCCGCAGGTCGGCGCCGTCACCGCGTACATCAAGGAGGGCAGCGGCAGGCGGGGCAACTACCTGACCAGGTACATCGGTTACGAGTACATCACCGCACAGGCCGCCGCCCGCCGGGCGCAGAACGTGCTGGGCGCGGTCGCCTGCCTGGCGGGCGGGGCGCAGCTGCACAGCCGGGCCAACCTGGAGGACCTCGGCGGCCGGATCGACACCGACACCCTCGCCGAGGACACCGTCACCACCTTCGAGACCCAGCTCGCGGGCCGCCGCGTGGTGTTCGACGGCTACGCGACGGTGCTGGCCGAGGAGCCCGGCGACCTCGCGGGCCTGTGGAAGCAGCGGCTGCGCTGGGCCCGCGGCAACCTGCAGGTCACCCGCCGCTACCGGCACGTGTGGTTCCGCGGCCGCAGCGCGGAGGGGCGGCACCGGCTCGGCTCCTGGCTATTCGGGCTGATCTGGTTCACCCTGCTGGCCACCCCGCTGCTGCTGACGCTCTGCTCGGGCGCCCTGCTGCTGCTCTACCTCACCGCACCGACCGGCGCGGCCTGGACGCTGTTCCACTGGCTGTGGGTCACCAACCTGGTCTGCTACCTGCTGATCACCCTGATGTCCGCCCTGGTCGACCCCGGCACCTTCCGCCGCTGCTGGCGCGAGGCCCTGGTCTACCCCGGCCTGGTCGCCACCGCCATCCTGGTGGTCACCGCCCTGCCCGGCGTGTTCCTGCCGCTGCTGGCGGGCACCGGGACGCTCACCGTCCACCTGGTCATGCTGGTGGTGTACGCCTGGCTGGCGCTGTGCATGCCGGTCGCCTGGCTGGCCAAGGAACTCACCGGCACCCGGCTGCGGTGGCTCGCCCCGCCCCTGCTGCACCTGGCGGGCTACGGCTCGCTGCTCGCCGCCTGCCTGGTCGCCGCCGCGTTCCACGAACTGCGGCACGCCGAACTCGCCTGGGACAAGACCGAGAAGACCGGGAAGGTGGCGATCGGGTCATGACCCCCGAGGAGACCGGTACCGGGACCGCCACCGAGACCGACGTCGGCACCGGCGGCGGCGACACCGACGCCGCCGTGGTCGCCGCGGCCCTCGCCGCTGCCGCCACGGCCGACGCCACCGTTGCCGCCACCGCCGGGGCGGACCGGCGGCCGACCGCCGAACTGACCGCGGCGGACCGCCGCCACGACCGGCGACTGCTCCGGGGCGAACTGGTCGTCCTGCTGCTGATCGCGCTGATCCTGCTCGGCCTGATGGCGGTGGGCGGCCTGCCCTGGCCGTTCTGACCCCGCCGCCCACCGGCCCCGCCCGCTCGGCCCCGCGGCCCGCTCAGCCCCGCAGCCGGGCCAGCAGCGCGCTCCACCACCCGCGCCGCTGCGGCGGCACCGGCACCACCGGCGGCGCGGGCGGCAGCGGCGGCCGGACGGCGGAGCGCGGAGCGGGGACGGCCGCCGCCACCGGAGCGTTCGGGGCCGCGGAAGGCGTCGACACCAGCGCACCGGCACCCGCACCCGCACCCGCACCCGCCCCGACGCCCGTCCCCGTACCCGCGCTTGCGCCCGCACCCGCGCCCACGGCCCGCCGCTGCGGGTGGAGCTCGCCGAGCGGCGTGAAGCGGGCCGGCAGCTCGGTCAGGTGGCGCGACATCCAGTTGCCCCGCCACACCAGCTCGTGCTCCTCGACCGAGAGCTGCAGGTCCGGCAGCCGGGTCAGCAGGATGTCGATGCCGGACTCGGCGATCGCCCGGCCGATCTCCTGCCCGGGGCACTCGTGCGGGCCGCTGCCGAACGCCAGGTGCGAGCGGTTGCCGAACAGCGGGGTGTCCAGGTCGGGCCGGACCGCCGGGTCGGCGTTGCCCGCGGCCACGCCGAGCAGCAGCATGTCGCCCGCCTTGATCGCGCGTCCGCCGAGCTCGGTGTCACCGGTCGCCCAGCGGCCCGGCACCAGCATGAACGGCGGCGAGTCCCACAGGACCTGGTCGAGGGCGTCGGGCAGGGTCATCTGGCCGCCGGACAGGTGGGCGCGGAAGCGGCTGTCGGTGAGGACCATCTTCAGCGTCTCGGAGATCAGGTTGATGGTGGTCTCGTTGGCGGCGAGCAGCACCGAGCGCAGGTGCTCCAGCACCTCCTCCTCGTTCAGCCCGGAGGGGTGCTCGATCAGCCAGGTGACCAGGTCCTGCCCGGGCTCGCTGCGCTTGCGCTCCACGGTGCGGCGCAGCGACTCGACCACGTACTCGTTGCTGGCGACGGCCGTCTCGGTGCCCTTGACCAGGTCGCGGGCGGCCTCGACCAGCCGCGGGCCGTACTCCTCCGGCATGCCGAGGAGCTGGGTCATCACCAGCATCGGCAGGTGCTCGGCGAACTGGGAGACCAGGTCGACCCGGCCGCTGTCGCCGAACTCGGCGATCAGCTGATCGGAGAAGCGGGTGACGAAGCGCCGCATGCCGCGCCGGTCGAAGCGGTTCAGGCCGTCGGTGACGGCGGTGCGCAGCCGCCGGTGCTCCTCGCCGTCGACGAAGGAGCAGGTCGGCTGCCAGGCGATCACCGGCAGCACCGGCGAGTCGGCGGGGACGCGGCCCTCCCGGAACTCGGTCCAGCGGCGCGAGTCCCGGGAGAACCGGGACGGGGTGCGCATCGCGGTCAGGTTGGCCGAGTAGCCCAGCACCAGCCAGGCGGGCAGGTCGCCGTGCAGCAGTACGGGGGCCACCTCGCCGTGCTCGGCGCGCAGCTTCTCGTAGAAGCCCGCCGGGTCGGCCTCCGCCTCGGGGCCGAACAGCCGCAGCAGTCCGCCGCCCTGCGACCCGCCGCCGGTGCGGTGGGCGGGACAGCCGGGCGGCGGGACGGGCCCGCCCTGGTACGCGTGGTCTTCGTACGTCACGGGGCAACTCCGGTGCAGGTGAAGTGGTTTGACGATTCGTCAGCCGACCGGCTGGGCGGACGCGGCCGCTCCCGCGGGCTGGGCGGCGAGGTCGTACAGGTAGCGCATCAGGGCCATCAGCACGTCCCGGCTGGACTCCCGGGAGCGGGCGTCGCAGTGGACGATCGGCACGTGGTGCGGCAGGTCGAGCGCGGCGCGCAGTTCCTCGACGGGGTAGCCGGGCGACTCGGGGAAGCCGTTGAGCGCGACCACGAACGGCACCCCGCGGTCCTCCAGCCGCCCCAGCACGTCGAAGGACACCTCCAGGCGGCGGGTGTCGACCAGCACGACCGCGCCGAGCGCGCCCTCGAACAGGCCGTTCCACAGGAACCAGAAGCGCTCCTGGCCGGGCGTGCCGAAGACGTACAGCACCAGTTCGTCGCTGATGGTGATCCGGCCGAAGTCCATCGCGACGGTGGTGGAGCTCTTGCGCTCCACCCCGGCCAGGTCGTCGATGCCGACGCCCGCCTCGGTCATGGTCTCCTCGGTGGTCAGCGGGCGGATCTCGCTGACCGCGCCGACCAGGGTGGTCTTGCCGACCCCGAAGCCGCCGACGACGACGATCTTGACGGCGGTGGCCACGGTCGCCGGGAGCAGCTCGGCCTCGCGCGGTCCGCGCGGCTCAGAGCCGTTGAAGTCCATGGATCACTGCCTCCAGCAGGGAAAGGTCGGGAAGGGCGGCCGGCGGGACGGGGGCGCGGACCTCGATCCGGCGTTCGGCGAGCAGGTCGGCGAGCAGGACGGTCACCAGGCTGTTCGGCAGCCGCAGGTAGGCGGAGATCTCGGCGACCGACAGCGGGGAGGAGCAGATCCGCAGGATCGCGGCGTGCTCGGGCTGCATGGTGGGTTCGGGCCGGGCGCGGGCGACGACCAGCGTGACCAGGTCGAACCCGGCGGTGGCGGACTTGCGGTCGCGCCCCCCGCTGATCACGTACAGCCGCTCCGGGTTGGCGTTCGCCCAGTCCTGGTTGCTCATCCCCGCACCTCGGTGTGGCCGGCGGCCGGTCGGCGCGTCGGCGGTGTTCCGGTCGTTCCCGCCCCGGTGGGCGCCGCCGCTGCCGCGCGGACGGCCGCTGCCGCCCGGACGGTGCGTAACGCGGCCCGGCGGCCGGTGTCCCGGTCGGCGGCGGTGCGGGTCACGCGATCTGCTCGCTGCCGCGGACGGGGGTGGTCAGGTGCTCGCCGATCCGGGCGACCAGGTCGCGCATCCGCTGGCCGACCAGTCCGGCGTCCACGCCCTCGTCGGCGAGGACCGCCAGGTAGGCCCGGGAGCCGGCCGCCATCAGGTAGAAGAACCCGCCGCCGACCTCGATCACCACCAGCCGCATCCGCCCGTCGCCGTGCGGGAACTCGTGGCCGACCGCGTTGGCCAGGCTCTGCAGTCCGGCGCAGGCGGCGGCCAGCCGGTCCGCGGTGTCGGGGTCGGTGCCGTGCTGGGCCAGTCGCAGGCCGTCGGCCGACAGGACGATGACGTGCCGGATGCACGGGACGGTCTCCGCGAGGTCCCTGAGCATCCAGTCCATGTTGGTCCGTTGCTGAATCACTTGTCGCCTTTCCCTGCTGCTTCGTCACTGGCGCGGCTGCCGCCGTCCGGTCCGGCGGTCGGCGCGGTGCCGTTGACGCCGTTGGTGAAGGCGGCCAGCCACAGGCCGGGTTGGACCGGCCCGGGGGCAGGTGTCTGCGGCACCGGCGCGGGCTGCGCGACCGGGGCCGGGGCGGCCGGGCTCGGGGCCGGCTGCGGGGTGCGGGGGGCGGCGGCCGCACCGAAGCGGGACGGGGCGGCGTGGCGGCGGCGCTGGGGCAGCCCGTTCGCGGTGCGCTCCAGCACCAGCGGGACGTCGTCCTCGTGGGGGGCGGACGACGCGGCCCGGCCGAACGGCGCGGACGGTGCGGGCACCGCGTGCGGGAACGTCCCGGTCTGCGGGAACGTCCCGGGGGACGGGAAGGCCGCGGTGGCCGCGAAGCCCCCGGCGGGGGTGTGGGTCGCGGCCGCGGGGCGGGGGCGCGGCGGGGTGTCGACGGGCTCGCTCCCGGCCGGGTACGCCTCGGCGTCGGGCTGCCCGGGGTGGGAGGGGAAGGCCAGCGGGGTGGTGGTGGCGATCCGGCCGATGCCGTGGGCGCGGCTGGGCGCGGGCGCGGTGGTGATGTAGACGTCGGGGACGATCAGCACGGCGCGCACGCCGCCGTACGCGGACGGGCGCAGCGAGACCTGGAAGCCGTAGGCGCGGGCGAGTCGGCCGACCACGGCGAGGCCGAGCCGGGGCGCCTCGCCGAGGCCGTTGAGGTCGATGCCGGACTCGGCCTCGGCGAGCATCCGCTCGGCCCGGGCGCGGCCCTCCTCGCCGAGGCTGAGGCCGCCGTCCTCGATCTCGATCGCGATGCCGGTCTGCACCTCGACGGCGGTGAGGTGGACGGTGGTCTGCGGCGGCGAGTAGCGGGTGGCGTTGTCGAGCAGTTCGGCGAGCGCGTGGATCAGCGGTTCGACGGCGGGGCCGACCACGGCGACCTCGGAGACCGGGTGCAGTTCGACCCGGCGGAAGTCGAGGATCCGGGACATGCCGCCGCGCAGCACGCTGTACAGCGGGACGGGGTTGTTCCACTGGCGGCCGGGGCGGGCGCCGCCGAGCACCGCGATGGAGTCGGCGAGGCGGCCGATCAGGGCGTTGCCGTGGTCGATGACCAGCAGGTCGTCGAAGACCGCGGGGTCGTCGCCGTGCCGGTCCTCCATCTTGCGCAGGTCGATGGCCTGCCGGTGGACGATCGCCTGGACGCGGCGGGCGATGTTGACGAAGGCGCGCTGCGCGGACTCGCGCATCGCCTCCTCGTTGTCGACCGCGTCCAGCACCGCGCGCAGCACGGCGTAGCGGAAGTCGTGGAACTCGTCGCCCGCGTTGTTGACGTGCTGCTGCTCGTAGGAGCGGAGCACGTCGGTGATGAACTCGCCGCCCTGCATCCGGGCGACGGCCCGCGGGAGCTCCTCCCTGGCGAGTTCGAGCATGCCCTCCTGCTGCCGGGCCAGCCGGTGCCGCTGCTCGGCCTCCCGCCGGTCGGCCTCCTCGCGGGCCAGCTCCAGCGCGCGGCCGCGGCGCACCGCCTCGAACCCCGCCACCGCCACGGCCGCGGCGCCCACCAGGCCGCACCAGATGATCCCCGAGGTCGCCGCGCCCGGGTCCGCCGCGGCGGCGAGGCCGACGGCCGCGCCGATCACCGCCGCGGGCAGCAGACAGACGAGTACGGCCGCGGGCAGCCGTCCTCCCGCGGACGATCCGCCTGGTGACGATCCGGCTCGAAGCATCAGCATCCTCATACGCTCGTGGGGACGGGGGTGGCGGGCGGGGCCGGGCGGTGCGGCGGGGCCCGGGGCGCGAAGCAGCATAGCCGGTGCACCACGGGCCTGACGGTCCGTCAGAATTCTTTTCCCCCAGGAGAGTTGTTCCGCGGGGGAACTCCGCACCGGGCTCCGCGGGGCGGTTCCGACCGCCCGGCGCCCGACTCATAGGCTTGTCGCACCACGCGCCCCCGCAGTAGCCCCCCGCGCCGGATTCACCCGGAAGAGCGGCACTCCCGCCGAATCCCCGTCCCCTTCCGGTCAACAGTGCTAGTCCGACGTTCCCCCACGCCCCGTTCACGCCTCCTCCGCACACCCGTGCGTCCCGGCACACCCCCGGTTCACCCCGCCGGGTAGGGAGGCGGACGACCCGTCCGCACCCGCCCCCGGAGGTCCGCCCCGATGCCCACCGACCCGTCCGCCCGGCCCGGCCGCCGCGCCCTGCTGCGCACCGGCCTCGCCACCGGCGCCGCGGCCGCCGCCCCCGCCCTCCCGCCCTCGTCCCCCGCCGCCCCCGTCCCGGCCGACCGGGTCGTCACGCTGACCGGCTGGCTGCCCACCGGCGCGCCCGACTTCGTCCTGCTCCCGGTGGAGGTCCCGCCCGGGGTGCGGGAGATCGCGGTGGCCTACGACTACGACCGGCCCGCCGTCCCGCCCGGCACCCCCGGCAACTCCTGCGACATCGGCCTCTTCGACCAGCGCGGCACCGATCTCGGCGGCCGGGGCTTCCGCGGCTGGTCCGGCGGGTTCCGCACCTCCTTCAGCGTCTCCGCGACCGCCGCCACCCCCGGCTACCTGCCCGGACCGGTCGACCCCGGCACCTGGCACGTGGTCCTCGGCCCCTACCAGGTGGCCCCGCAGGGGCTGAACTACACGGTGCGGGTCACCCTCCGCTCCGGCGCCCCCGGACCGGCCTTCACCCCGCACTACCCGGCCGAGCGCGCCCGCGGCCGCGGCCGCGCCTGGTACCGGGGCGACTGCCACCTGCACACCGTGCACTCCGACGGGCGCCGCCTGCCCGAGGAGGTCGCCGCGGGGGCCCGGGCCGCCGGGCTCGACTTCATCGTCTCCACCGACCACAACACCAGCTCCTCGCACGGCGTCTGGGGCCCGCTCGCCGGGGACGACCTGCTGATCGTCCTCGGTGAGGAGGTCACCACCCGCAACGGCCACTGGCTGGCCCTCGGCCTCGACCCCGGCCAGTTCGTCGACTGGCGCTACCGCTCCCGCGACGGGCAGTTCCCGCGCTTCGCCCGCCAGGTCCGCCGCAGCGGCGGCCTGGTCGTCCCCGCCCACCCCTACTGCCCGTACGTGGGCTGCCAGTGGAAGTTCGGCCACCGGGACGCCGACGCCGTCGAGGTCTGGAACGGCCCCTGGACGTACGACGACGAGTCCGCCGTCGACACCTGGGACGCCCAGCTCGCCACCGCGCTGCGCGAGGGCCGCGACTGGCTCCCCGCGATGGGCAACAGCGACGCCCACAGCGACCCGCAGCCGATCGGCAGCCCGCACAACGTCGTCCTCGCCGACGACCTCAGCCGCGCCGCGGTCCTCGACGGCCTGCGCGCCGGACGCAGCTGGCTGGCCGGGTCCGCCGCCGTGCAGCTGGAGTTCACCGCCACCGGCCACGGCCGCCGGGCGGGCATCGGCGAACGCCTGACCGTCCCCGCGGACGCCCCCGTCGACGTCGAACTGACCGTCTCCGGCGTGCCCGGCGGCACCGCCCGGCTGCTCACCGACGAGGGCCAGCTCCACCAGGAGACCCTCCCCGCCACCGGCCCCGCCACCGTCCGCTGGCGCACCACCGCCTCCCTGGCCTCCTACGTCCGCGCCGAGGTCCGCCACCCGAAGCCCGACGGCACGCCCGGCAGGGGCAACTCCATGGGCCCCGACCTCCCCTGGGGTCCGATGGCCGCCCTCACCAACCCGATCACCCTCCACGCCCAGTAGCGGAACGCACCGGGGCCCGGACCGGCGGGCCCGGGCCTCCCCCGGTCCACCGCTCCCGCCCGCCGGAGCCCGCTCAGCCCACCTCCAGCACCTTCCGCCCGCAGCGCAGGAACACCCGCCGGTGCGCCCCGGGCCGGGCCAGCCCGTGCGCGCCGAGCACGACGAGCAGCCGCTCGTCCGCCTCCGCGCGGCTCAGCGGAACCGTCCGCTGCGCCCCGTCGGTGTGCTCGACGACGAGCCTGAGGCCGCCCGCCCCGGCGACCCGGCGGACCTGGTTGAGACCGGGCAGTTCGCCGCTGACCCTGACCAGCAGCTCGCCGAGCGTCGCCGCCCCGTGCACCTTCGGGTCGACGGTGGGCAGCGGCCCCGCCTGGGAGTACCGGCGGACCGAGTACCGCGCCCGGAAGGCGTCCCGCGCGGCGAGCGCGGCGGCCTCGCCGTGGACGGTGGCGGTGACGGCCGCGGCCAGCAGGGTCTTGACGGCCATCGGGTGGCGGCGGCCGTCGTCGACCTGGGCGAGCAGCAGCTCGATCTCCTCGTCGAGGAGTTCGGTGAGCGCCCGCAGGTACCCGGGCAGCAGCCGGTCCGCGCAGGACATCAGCCGGCCGAACACCTCCTCGGCGGGGAAGCCCAGTCCGACGTAGTTGTTCGCGGACTTGCTCATCTTGGCGCCGGTGCCGTCGGTGCCCTCGATCAGGCCGGTGGCGAGCACGACCTCGGGCCGCTGCCCGGCCGCGGCCATCACCCGGCGGCACATCTGGAGGTTGAGCAGCTGGTCGAGGCCGCCGAGCTCGACGTCGACGGCCAGCTCGACCGAGTCCGTCGCCATCACCACGGAGTAGACGAGCTCGGCGAGCGTCAGCCCGCTGCCCTCGGCGAGCCGGGTGCGGAAGTCCTCGCGCTGCAGCGCGGCGGAGGCGGGCAGCCGGGAGAGCACCTCCAGGAAGCGGGGCAGCGTCATCGCCTCCAGCCACTCGCTGTTGAACCGGAACTCCGCCCGTTCGAAGTCGAAGAACGGCCCGACCTGCTGCCGGTAGGTGGCCACGTTCCGCCGCACGTCCGCCGCGGTGAGCGGCGGGCGCTCGGCGCTGCGGCCGGACGGGTCGCCGATCCGGGCGGTGACGTCGCCGACCAGGAAGACCACCCGGTGGCCCATCCGTTGCAGGCGGCTGGCCAGGATCATCGGCACGGCGTGCCCGAGGTGCACCTCGGCGCCGGTCGGGTCGATGCCGAACTTGACCGTCAACGGCCGCCCCTCGGCCAGCAGTTCGGCCAGCCGGCCGGTGCCGGGCAGCACCTCCGCGGCGCGGGCCCCGAGCAGTTCGGCCTGCCGCCCGGGCGGGAGACCGGACAGGTCGGCACCGCGCCGCTCCGCGAGCAGCTCGAGCAGTCGGCCGAGCTCCGGACCCTCCCGCAACTCCCCTTCTTCCTCGATCAGTTCACGGAGCCGTGCGGTGCTGCGGTCGAACGCGGTGGCGGTCATGGGCATCCTCTCGGAGGGTGTCGGCGCACGGCGGCCGGGCAGGGCCGCGCGGCGCGGACGGGGGTGCGGGGGCTCGGAGGAGGCCGGACGACAGGGACTGCCGACCGACCCGCGAAGGGACGGCCGCCCACGACTCACGGCAGGTGTCGACGACCGCGCGACCACGGACGGCACCCCCGCACGGGGGCGCGTCAACGCATCAGCACGTCAGCAGGGTCGTCCGAGAAGGACCGGGAGGCCCGGCCGCCCACAGGTCGAGGGGCAGGCCGGAGGGCGGTGTGCACCGCCTCTAATATCGCTTCACCACGCGAGCCTCCGGGGACGGGGAACGGCGCGAGCGCGAACTGCGCCCAACAGCGCCGCCGCCGCCCATGCTGCCCCACCGGCCCCGCCCCGCGCACCTGGTTTTTCCCGCCCCGCCCCCACCGGCACCCTCCCCTGCCCGCCGCCGTTTTCCACCCGCCCGCCCCACGTGTGCGCCTTGGCAGCGGCGGGCCCGCCTGCGAAGGTGACGGAGTATCAGCCCACCATCCGCTTGTCCGACCACGCGTCCTGGAGGTTCCGCATGACCGCACCCGTGCTGACGGTGGACCAGGTGGTCGACTGGATGACCCGGCTGGCCGCCGAACTCCCGCCCGGGGACGGGGTCGCGGTGTTCAACGCGATGTACCTGACGGTCACCCGCCTGGTCCGCGACCACCTCGCCGCCGCGTACTTCGACGACCCCGCCACCATGGCCGAGCTCGACGCGGTCTTCGCCGCCCGCTACCTGACCGCCGTCGACGAGGACCGCGCCGGACGCCGCCCGGACGCCTGCTGGCGACCGCTGTTCGAACTGCGCGCCGCCCCCGGCGTCCACCCGCTGCAGTTCGCCCTGGCCGGGATGAACGCCCACATCGAGAACGACCTCCCGCTCGCCGTCCTGGAGACCTGCCTGCGCACCGACCGCTCCCCGGACCGGCTGCACGCCGACTACCTGCGCGTCAACGCCCTGCTCGCCCAGGTCGAGGCCCGGGTCCGCGACGCCCTGCTCCCCGTCCCGGTCGGCGGCCCGCTGCTGCACGTCCTCTCCGTCTGGAGCATCGACCGCGCCCGCGACGCCGCCTGGGCCTCCCTCCTCGCCCTCTGGGAACTGCGCCGCCTCCCGCCCGCCCGCACCCTGGTCACCGACGCCCTCTCCGGCTCGGTCGGCATGGTCAGCCGCGCCCTGCTCACCCCGCTCGGCCCCCTCAACCCGAACTGACGGCCCCGTCCCCGGCGACGGACGCCCCGGTGCGCCGGCACCGGGGCGGGCACAGGAGAGGGGCCGGAGCGGTGCTCCGGCCCCTCTCGTCCCGCCGTCAGGCCCAGCTGGAGTGCAGCGGCTTGCCCTCGGCGTAGCCCGCCGCGCTCTGGATGCCGACGATCGCCTTCTGGTGGAACTCCTCCAGGTCGGCCGCGCCCGCGTAGGTGCAGGAGGAGCGGACGCCCGCGACGATCGAGTCGATCAGGTCCTCGACGCCGGGGCGGGCCGGGTCGATGAACATCCGCGAGGTGGAGATGCCCTCCTCGAACAGGCCCTTGCGGGCCCGGTCGTAGGCCGACTCGTCGGAGGTGCGGTTGCGCACGGCGCGGGCCGAGGCCATGCCGAAGCTCTCCTTGTACTGGCGGCCGTCGGCGGTGGTCTGCAGGTCGCCGGGGGACTCCAGGGTGCCCGCGAACCAGGAGCCGACCATCACGTTGGAGGCGCCCGCGGCCAGCGCCATCGCCACGTCGCGCGGGTGGCGCACGCCGCCGTCGGCCCAGACGTGCCGGCCCAGGCGACGGGCCTCGGCGGCGCACTCCAGGACGGCGGAGAACTGCGGGCGGCCGACGCCGGTCATCATCCGGGTGGTGCACATCGCGCCGGGGCCGACGCCGACCTTGAGGATGTCCGCGCCCGCCTCGACCAGGTCGCGCACGCCGTCGGCGGAGACCACGTTGCCCGCGACGACCGGCACCTGCGGGTCCAGGCCGCGCACCGCGCGCAGCGCGTTGATCATCGACTCCTGGTGGCCGTGCGCGGTGTCGACCACCAGCACGTCCGCCCCGGCCTCCAGCAGCGACTTGGCGCGCCCGGCCACGTCGCCGTTGATGCCGACGGTGGCGGCGATCCGCAGGCGGCCGTCCGCGTCGACGGCGGGGGTGTAGAGGGTGGCGCGCAGCGCGTTCTTGCGGGTCAGGATGCCGACCAGGGTGCCGTCGGCGGCGACCACCGGGGCGAGCTTGCGGTGCGCCTCGTTGAGGCGGTCGAAGGCGGCGCGCGGGTCGATGCCCTCGTCCAGCAGCAGCAGGTCGCGCGACATCACCTCGGACAGGCTGGTGAACCGGTCCACGCCCTGGCAGTCGCCCTCGGTGACCACGCCGACCGGCTTGCCCCCCTCGACCACGACCAGCGCGCCGTGCGCACGCTTGGGCAGCAGCGAGAGCGCGTCGGCGACGGTGTCGCCGGGGGCGAGGGTCAGCGCGGTGTCGTGCACCAGGTGGCGCTGCTTGACCCAGCCGATCACCTCGGAGACGACCTCGATCGGGATGTCCTGCGGGATGGCGACCAGCCCGCCGCGGCGGGCCACCGTCTCGGCCATCCGGCGCCCGGCGATCGCGGTCATGTTCGCCACCACCAGCGGGATGGTGGTGCCGGTGCCGTCGTTCGAGGAGAGGTCGACGCCCTGCCGGGAGCCCACTGCGGAGCGGCTGGGGACCATGAAGACGTCGTCGTACGTGAGGTCGTACGCGGGCTTGAGGTCGTTCAGGAAGCGCATGAAGGGGCTCTCTGGCTGGGAAGAAACGTTACGGCGCGCCGCGGCCGAGCCGCGCACACCCAACGTTCGATTCTCGTTGAATCCCCCGTTCCGAGCCAGCTCACGCCGGAATCCTGAAGATCGACACAACCGGGGCCGCCGGATTCCGGAACCTGCCTGTAGGAACCTCCAAAGGGTCTGCCCTGGCGCGTCAACCCTCCTCGGCCCGCCCCGCTCCCCCCTCCGCCGGGAACAGCGTGCGCAGCGCCAGCTCGGCGACCTGCCGCAGCTGCTCGCGGTCGTGCCCGCTCGCCGCCTGCACGGCGAGGCCGTCGGTGAGGGTGTGCACCAGCCGGGCCAGGGTGCCCGGGTCGTGGCCGGGCGGCAGGTCGGGCGCCCGCTCGAAGCGGCGGCGCAGGGCGTCCTCCCCGGCCGCCCGCCGGGCGACCACCTCGGCGCGGACCGGCTCCGACTCCGGGCCGCAGGCGTGCACGGCGTTGACGCTCAGGCAGCCGGACGGGGCGTGCTCGCCGCAGGTCAGCTCGACGGCGCCGAGCAGCGTCCGTTCGACGACGGCCCGGGCCGTCGGTTCCTCCAGGGCCTCGGCGGCGAAGGCCGCGGGGCCCGCGGCGTAGCGGTCGAGGACCCGGCGGAACAGCTGCTCCTTGTTGCCGAAGGTGGCGTAGAGGCTGTTGCGGTTGATGCCCATCGCCGCGGTCAGGTCCGACAGGGAGGTGCCCTCGTAGCCCTGCCGCCGGAACAGCTCCAGCGCCCGGTCGAGCGCGGTCTGCGGGTCGAACCCGCGCGGGCGACCGCCTGGCATGCCGTGCCTCCTCGCTCCGTCCCGTCCCCCGGCCGTCGGTACGTTACCCCTTGCCCCCGGGCCGCCCCGTCACCTAGTTTCTAACCGATCGGTTAGAAACTGGGCGCGCACCTCGGGAGGGCACATGATCAGGGTCGGGATCGTCGGAGCCAGCGGCTGGGCCAACGCCTCGCACCTGCCCGCGCTCGCCGGACTGGACGAGTACGCGGTGACCGCCGTCGCCACCACCCGGCGGGCCAGCGCGGAGGCGGTGGCCGCCGCCCACGGCGTCCCGCACGCCCTCACCGACGCCGCCGCGCTCGTCGCGCACCCCGAGGTGGACCTGGTGGTGGTCTCCGTCCGGGCGGCCGGGCACGCGGCGGTGGTCCGGGCCGCGCTGGCCGCGGGCAAGGACGTGCTGTCCGAGTGGCCGCTGGGCGTGGACGCCGCGGAGGCCGAGGACCTCGCCCGGGCCGCGGAGGCGGCGGGCGTCCGGCACGCCGTGAACCTGCAGGGCCACTGGTCGCCGGACGCCCGCTTCCTCGCCGACCTGCTCGCCGCGGGCCGGATCGGCCGCCTGGAGGCCGCCGTCCTGGTCGCCGCGGGCGACCCGCTGGGCGGCGCCCGGATCGCACCGGAACTGGAGTGGTCCACCGACCCCGCCGGGGGCACCTCGCTGCTGACGGTCATGGCCGGGCACTTCCTGGCCGTCCTGCACCGGGTCGCGGGCCCGCTGGTCGAGGTCTCCGCCCGGCTGCCCGGTGCGCGCGAGCACGTCGAGGTCACCGGCACCGGACGGACCGTCCCCAACGGGGTGCCCGCCCACCTGATGCTGCTCGGCACCCTGGAGAACGGCGCCGCCGCCTCCGTCACCGTGCACGGCGGCAGCGGCACCCCGGACGGCTTCCTGCTCAGGCTGGTCGGCTCCGCGGGCACCCTGACCGCCATCCCCGCCACCCCCGGCAGCTACCCGCACTGGACGGACTGGGAGATCCGGCTCGACGGCGAGCCGCTGGAGGTGCCCGCCGACTACCGCACCGTCCCCTTCCACCCCGCCGACGGACCGGTCGCCAACGTCGCGGCCCTCTACCGGGAGTTCGCCGAGGCCGCCGCCGCGAACCGCCCCCCGCACCCGGACTTCCGCACCGCCGCGGCCCACCACCGCCTGCTCGCCGCCGTCGAACGCTCCGCCGCGACCGGCACCCCGCAGGAGGTCTAGGCCCCCGGGCACCGCAGCACCGCCGGCACCCGGCGGCCGTAGCCGCCCGCCCGCGGGGGGTCGAGCCTGCCGCAGAGCGCGCTCAGGTGCTTCTCGACGGCGCCGCGCGAGAGGTGCGGCCCTCGACGACGGCCTCCGGCACCTGGCACTCGGGCGGGGTGAGGCGGGTCGGCGGGCCCGCGCGGATCAACACCGCCGCCCCGCCACCGCCCCCGGGCACGCCGCGGCCCCCTGCGGCGCGGGTGCACCGAGGGGGCCGAGAGGCGGTTCCGCGTGGCGGGCGGTTCCTAGTAGCCGCGCCAGTGGGAGCCGTAGCCGCGGGCGGCGGCCATGTTGTCCATGTTGCCGTAGCGGGCGTCGCAGTAGCGCGAGCTGGCGACCAGGTTGTCGACGGGGTTGCGGATGTCCGTGTGGCCGGGCAGCGCGTACGCCTTGAAGGTCGGCATGATCATCTGGGTCAGGCCGATCGACGGGGTGCCCATCTTGGCGTTCGAGTCCCAGTTGTTCTGGGCGTTCGGGTTGCCGGAGGACTCGGCGATCGCGGCGGCCCGCATCGCCTTCGCGGACGGGACGTGCTTGCCGTTGGCGGCCAGCACGTCGCGGGCCTCCTCGATCCAGCCGTCCAGGTTGTTCGCGTAGGTCTTCTTCGCGGGGGCGGCGGCCTGCTCGGCAGCCTGCTTCGCCTGCTGGGCCTGCTGCTCCGCGGCCTGCTGCTGGGCCTGCTGTTCGGCCGCCTGCTTCTCCTGCTCGGCCTTCGCCTGCTGGGCCTGCTGCTCCGCGGCCTGCTGGTCCTGCTGGGCCTGGGCCTGCTGCCCCTGGTCGGGCTGGGGCTGGGCCTGGGCCTGGTCCTGCTGGACGGGCTGGCGGTCCTCGCCGCGGGAGGCGGCCTGGTCGCCGTCGCGGTTGGCGCCCTGGGCGTCCGCGGTGGCGACCGCGGCGGCGTCGGCGCGGTGGGGGGCCGGGTCGGCGATCGCCTGCGAGACGGGCAGCACGGTGCCGACGGCGATGGCGCCGAGCAGTCCGAGGCCGAGGACGGCGTCGGGCATGCGGTGGTGGCCCATCCGCACCTGGGGAAGTCGGCCGAGGTTGTGCTTGATGCGTCGCATGTCGAGTACCTCCGAGAGTCGTTCCAGGTCACGCCGAGCCCGGGTGGACATGCGGGATCCCCGCTCGGTGCGGGTTCCTCGGCCCGGGACGGCCGGCCCGGCGGCTCCGTGCTCACCGGGGGACGCGTGCGCCGCGCTGGTCTCGCGGTCCGCTGCGCCGTGTCAGCCCCGTGAGCACTCGGAACGGCTCGGGGCACAACCACGAGACTGCCGGAGCCCCAACGGAGCGGCAAACATCCGGAAATGGCATCTGCACAACTCCTCCACAACTCGAATCGCCTTGCACGGCAAGGGAGTTCACTCCTCCGGACCCCCCGTATTCCGGCCCCCCTGTGAAGAAGGCCACAGGAGCGCCCAACCTCCCCCCACCACGGGGCTCTTGGGCCCGGGCCCAGTCCTGCCAAGGCCTCCGCGCCCCCGGCCGCCCTCCCCGCCCACCACCCCCGTGTGACCCCGGCCACCGTCCCGCCCTGTGACCCCGCTCTCCCCCCGACCACGCACCGCAGCCGCCCGACCACCCGAACCGCCCCGCCCGTGACCCGGCTCACGCCCCACCCGTGACCCGGCTCACGCGTCGTCAACCCGCCCCGGCCCGGGCCCCCACCGCCCGGACCTTCGGACCCACCGCCCTTCGTCCCCCACCCTTCCTCCCCTCCTCTCCCCTCCCCTCCGACCGGACGTTCGGGCCCACCTGGTTGACTGCGGTGGGAGGTCAGGGTGGAGGCGTTGGTCGCGGCGTTCGCGCCGATCTGGGTGCTGACCGCGGTCGGCTGGCTGGCCGGGCGGACGGGGCTGCTGGGGGCGGACGCGGAGGCGGTGCTCGGGCGGTTCGTGTTCCACGTGTCGATGCCGGCGGCGCTGTTCACCGTGGTGGCGCGCACCGACCTGGCGTCCTTCGCCGACACCTGGGTGCTGGCGTTCGCCGCCGGGACGGCGGTGGCCTCGCTGCTGGGCCTGCTGGCCGGACGGCGTTCGAAGCGGTCCACCGCCGAGCGGACGGTGGCGGTGATGGCGGCGGGCTACGTGAACTCCGGCAACCTCGGCATCCCGGTGGCGGCGCAGGTGCTCGGCAACGCCTCGTTCGTCGCGCCGGTGCTGCTGCTCCAGGTGCTGCTGGTCACACCGGTGGTGCTGGCCGTGCTGGACGCCACCACCGGCGCCGCCCGCCCCTCCCCCGTCGAGCGGCTGCGGCGCCTGGCGCTGCTGCCGCTGCGCAACCCGGTGATCCTGGGCGCGGGCCTGGGCGCGCTGTTCTCGGCGGCCGGGTGGCGGCTGCCCGGCCCGCTGGCGCACTCGGCGGAGCTGCTGGGCGGGGCCGCCGTCCCGGCCGCGCTGGTGACCCTGGGCCTGTCGCTGCACACCCCGCCGGGCGCGGCGGCGCAGCGCCCGGAGCGCGGTGAGCTGGCCGTCGCGGTGCTGGTGAAGGTGTTCGGGCAGCCGCTGGCGGCGCTGGCCGTCGGCACCCTGCTGCTGCACCTGCCGGGGCCGCAGCTGCGGGCGGCGGTGCTGCTGTCGGCGCTGCCGACGGCGCAGAACGTGTACGTGTACGCGCGGCTGTACGGGGCGGCGCCGGTGCTGGCGCGGTCGGCGGTGCTGGTGTCGACGGTGCTGTCGATGCTGACGCTGTCGGTCATCGCCTGGTCACTGGGCGGCGGTTGACCGGGCCGGGCCGGGGAGTGCGGCAGGTCACAGGCTTCGCCCCGGCGGGGGGCGCTCCCGTAGAGTTCGGCGGTACGGATGGGGCGATCGAGGAAGCATCGGCAGTGACGAACCAGCAGAGCGGCCCGGGCAGCGCCCCGGTCGAGGACGACACCGACTACGGCAAGGGCATCGACCCCGAGCGCCTGGAGCTGTGCCTGGAGGTGCTCGCCGAGCTGGACGAGATCCACGTCGACCACCCGGACGCGATCCGGGTCCGGATGGCGGTCGGCGGCCTCTTCCGCACCCTGAAGCAGCGCCGCCGCCAGGAGACCCGGGCCCGCAAGACCGCGAACGACCGCGCGGTGACGGCGAGGACCGCGACGGGCGCGCCGGGCCGGATCGACGACGAGACGGCGGGCGTGTTCGGGCTGAGCACCGAGACCACCACCGAGCTGGCCGGGATCCTGGAACGCCCGCGCTCCTGCTACACCTGCAAGCAGCGGTACGTCGAGGTGGACGCGTTCTACCACCAGCTGTGCCGCAGCTGCGCCGCGCTGAACCGCTCGCGGCGGCACGCCCGGACCGACCTGACCGGCCGGCGGGCGCTGCTGACCGGCGGCCGCGCCAAGATCGGCATGTACATCGCGCTGTGCCTGCTGCGCGACGGCGCGCACACCACCATCACCACCCGCTTCCCGAACGACGCGATCCGCCGCTTCACCGCGATGCCGGACAGCGCCGACTGGATCCACCGCCTGAAGATCGTCGGCATCGACCTGCGCGACCCGGCGCAGGTGATGGCGCTGGCGGACGAGGTGGCCGCGGACGGCCCGCTGGACATCCTGATCAACAACGCGGCGCAGACCGTGCGCCGCTCCCCCGAGGCGTACCGCGAACTGGTGGCGGCCGAGAGCGCGCCGCTGCCCGCGGGCGCGCTGCCCGCCTCCACGGTGATCGGCCGGTTCGGCTCGGGCGCGGTGGACGTGCCCGCCCTGCCGGGGCAGAACCGCGGCGAGCGGCCGTCGGTGAGCGCCGAGGAGGTCACCTCGCTGGCCCTGGTGACGGGTTCGGCCTCGCCGGAGCGGATCGCGGCGGGCACCGCGATCGACGCCGGCGGCCTGGTGCCGGACCTGGCCCCCACCAACAGCTGGGTGCAGACCGTCTCCGAGGTCGGCCCGATCGAGCTGCTGGAGGTGCAACTGTGCAACTCCACCGCCCCGTTCATCCTGATCTCGCAGCTGCGCCCGGCCCTGGCCGCGTCCTCCGCGCGCCGCAAGTACGTGGTCAACGTCTCCGCGATGGAGGGCGTCTTCGAGCGCGGCTACAAGGGCTCGGGTCACCCGCACACCAACATGGCCAAGGCCGCGCTGAACATGCTGACCCGCACCAGCGCGCAGGAGATGTTCGAGACCGACGGCATCCTGATGACCGCGGTGGACACCGGCTGGATCACCGACGAGCGCCCGCACCCGGAGAAGATGCGCCTGCACGAGGAGGGCTTCCACGCCCCGCTCGACCTGGTGGACGGCGCGGCCCGGGTGTACGACCCGATCGTCCGGGGCGAGTTGGGCGAGGACCTGTACGGTTGCTTCCTGAAGGACTACCAGAAGGGCAAGTGGTGACGGACGTCCACTCCATCGGCGCTCGGCCCCCGGCCACCGCACACCCGTTGCCGCCGCTGGTCGGCGCGGGCGTGATCGTGCCGACCGGGGACGGGCGGGTGCTGATCGGACGGCGCACCACCGCCGGGGAGTCGCCGACCTGGAGCCTGCCCGGCGGCAAGGTGGACCACCCCGGCGAGTCCTTCGAGGCGGCTGCCGCGCGGGAGTTGGCCGAGGAGACCGGCATCGTGCTGCCCGCCGAGCAGATGCGGGTGCTGGCGGTGCTGCTCGACCACGAACTGGGCCGCACCCGGGTGACGGCGGCGGTGCTGGCCCCGCCGAGCCTGGCCGAGGCGCTGGTGACCGAGCCGCACGCCTGCGCCGGTTGGGAGCGCGTCGCGGTGGACGCGCTCCCCGAGCCGATGTTCTACCCGTCCGCACAGGTCCTGTCGGCCTGGCTGCCGAACTACCGGGCCCCGGGCGGCACCTGGCACTACCCGACGCCCCCGCAGGCCCCCTGACGGCTCCCTGACGGACCGTCAGGACATGCCCGAGCCGCGCTCCGGGCGCCCGGAGGTGCCGGGGGTTCCCGGCACCCCGCCCGGGCTCACGCCCCCTCGGCTCACTTCCGCCCGGCCGCCCGGAGGCCGACCTCGGCCGGGGGGCGGGCCCCGGCGCGGCGCACCAGCAGGACGAAGGTCCGGGCGTAGGCGTCGCCCTCGGTGACCCGCGGCCAGTCCAGCGCGGCGAGCGCCGCGGACGCGGCGGCGTGCACCTCCCCGTGCACCCGGACCTCGGCCGTCCGCCGACCGGCGCCGCCGCCGAAGCACACCTGGACGCCGACGAGTTGGTCCCGTCCGAGGTCACCGCCCAGGGCCGGGGCGAGCGCGGGCAGGACGGGGTTGCGGACCAGCCAGTCCTGCACGTCGTGGAAGCGCTTGCCGGTGCCCCAGCCGACCACGCCGCCGTGGATGGCGTGCCAGCCGGGCAGGCCGTCCGGGTCGGTCGGGTCCAGGTGACCGGCGAACCGGCCGTTGTGGGCGACGAGTTCGATCAGCGCGGCGCCCGCGGTGGACGCCCACACCTCGACGCCCCGGCGCAGCGGGTCCTGGTCGCCGCCCCCGGCACCTCCACCCCCGGTGCCACCGCCGACGCCGAATCCGCCGACGCCGAATCCGCCGTCGGCTCCGGCGAGTTGGTCCGGCACGGCGGTCTCCGGGCGGTCCCGGTCGGCCAGGAACACCAGCTCCAGCCGGTCCGGGTCGTCCTCCCGCGGTTCGCCGAGCCGCACCGCCAACGCGCCGGGCCCGCGCACCTCCTCGCCCTCGACCCGCCACTGCTCGCCGTGCAGCGCGGACAGTTCGTCCGCCACCGCACCCAACACCGCCTGCGCGGAAGGCCGTTCCGCACTCCCGCCGGGCGCGCCCGGGCCGGTGCCGGACCGGCCGCGCCACCATGATCCCCATGCCATGGCGCACACCGTAACGTTGTGCAGGTTCGCCCACAATGTGCCCGAGATGGATCGGTCAGGTGGTCGTTGTCGTCCGCTGTGTGTATCGTCGCACTGCGCGATCAGGGACTTACCGCGGGCAGCAGCTGGGGGCGGCAATGGCTGTGGAACTACCATCGGGGCTCAACCACCTCATCGGCCTCCTCGGCGTGCGCTTCCCGGGGGCCAACGAGGACGAGCTCAACCAACTGGCCGACCAGTTGGAGAAGTTCGCCGGTGCGCTGGACGGCGCCCAGATGACGGCGGACAAGGCGCTGGCCCTGCTGCACGAGGTCTACCAGGGCGCTTCGGCGGACCGGCTCTCCGAGCTGTGGAGCACCATCACCAAGTACTCCAAGAAGATCACCGAGATCTGCCACACGGTGGCCAAGGTGCTGCGCGCCGCGGCCGTGGTGGTCGAGCTGGCCAAGACCCAGTCCATCGCCCAGCTCTTCTCCATCCAGGCGCAGTTGGCCGCCGCCTCGTCCACCGGCCCGTGGAGCGCGGCGGCGGTGCTGCGGATGGGCCGCGAGATCATGAACCAGCTGCTGGAGGCGGCGGTCGGCAAGCTCGCCGAGACCATCACCCGGCCGATCGAGGACATGATCGTGAAGGCCGCGGAGAAGGTCCTGCCCACCCCGGCCAACAACTCCAACGGCCAGGGATTCTCCATCGACCTCGCCCAACTCGCCGAGTGCGCGGCCGGGTTGCGCCGCGACGCGGACGACATCGAGACGCACGGCACCAACTTCAAGCGGATCGTGCAGAGCCTGAAGATGGGCGAATCCGGCGACAAGTTCGGCAAGTTGGTGATCGAGGCCGCCGAGAAGGTGCTGCAGACCATCGCCGAGGACGTCCTCAAGCGGATCCTCGCCTCGTTCCGCGACACCGCCGACAAGATGGACAGGATGGCGGGGAACCTCAACGAGAACGAGGACAGCAACCGCACCGTCCTGAACAGCCTCACCTCCCTCGCCGCCAACCCGCTCAGCCCGAACGCGACGATCGGCGGCACGCACTCCCAGCTGAACGCGCCCCGCATCGGCGGCGGCGACGCCGGGCTCGCCGCGTTCGCCGCGCTGATGCCCAAGCTCGGCCCGACCGGCTCCCGGGCCGGCAGCGGCAGCGGCCGGAGCAGTGGCACCAACACCCTCGGCCTCAAGGAGCCGGTGCTGAAGGGGGGTTCGCACGGTTCGGGCTCGGGCTCGGGCTCCGGCTCGGACCTCGGTTCCGGCTCGGGCTCCGCGGGCGGTCACGGCGGTGTCGGCGCCCAGGGCGGCGTCGGCTTCTCCACCCGGCTCGCCGTCCCGGGCAGCGGCTCGTCGGGCAGCGCGAAGAGCAGCACCCGCCTGGAGACCCAGACCTCCGCCGAGGGGACCGCCAACTCCGGCTCCGGGGGCGGCTCCTCCCCCTCCACCACGACCAACTCGGCGGGCCGCTCCGTCCCGCCCGGCATGATGGGCGCGATGGCCATGGGCCACGGCGGCTACGGCCCGGTCGGCGGCTCCGGCCTCCGCGGCGGCCAGCGCCGCGGCAGTGGCACCCGGGTCAGCACCGAGGACCCGAACGCCACCGCCCACCCCGACGGCATCATCGCCGACGACCCCGCCGCCATGTACCCGGCGCTCCAGCTGGGCCGGGTCTCCCCCCACCGCCAGCCCGTCGCCGAACACGACGGCCGCTACGACGACGACTTCGAGCTCGACCTCGACACCGTCGACGACATGGACGGGGTCAACGGCTTCGAAGCCGCGGAGTGACCCGCCCCGCCGGGACCGCCGCGCCCTCACCGAACGTCCCCACTCTGTGAATTGACCGTGAACCGTAAATTTTTCGCCGTGCTGGTATGGACCACGAACGAACCAGGTGGCTAGGGTCGTAGCGGCTCGCGATCGCGGCCGTTTGGACCCCTGCGACGGGACGTGACCGTGGCCGAGACTCTGCTGGCCTCCGAGTACGAGGCCGAGCGGCTGGACGCCACCGCCGCCTGGGTCACCCGCCACCGCCCGCCCGGCAGCGGCGCCCTGGCCGAACTCGGCGCCGGTGAGGGCGCGCTGACCGGACGCCTGCTGCGGGCCGGGTACACCGTGCACGCCGCCGAACCCGACCCGGCGCTGCGGGCCCGGCTGTGGAGCCGGTTGCGCGGCCGGGCCCGGCTGCGGCTGAGCGGGGCCGACCTCGCCGCCCCGCCCCCCGTGCGCCGCCGCTTCGGCGCGGTCCTGCTGATCGACACCCTGCACGCGGGCCAGGACCTGGAACTGCTGCACGCCCTCCCCACCGACCTGCTGTTCGTCGCCCTCGCCCCGTCCGCGCTCGACGGACGACTGCGCCCGTGGCTCTCCACCCAGCAGGGCTGGCTGCTGGTGGAGGAGATCGACCTGGCCGCCCCGCTCCCCGCGCAGGATGGCCTCGCCCCGGGCAGCCGCGGCGTCCTGCTGCGCCGGGCCGGCTGACCGGCCCGGGACGGCCGCCGCGGCCGGGCAACTCCCCGTCGACGAACAACCGTTCGGCCGGCCCCGGACAGGAGTCGCGCCGCGCCGACCCGTGGGTGGCGCCCGGACGGACCCGCCCGGCCCTCGGACCGGTCGGCCCGGCGCCCCCGACCCGGCGCCCCCCGACCCGGCGCCGCCCGGGAGCTCAGGGCAGGCGCGCGAGCAGGTCGTCCATGGCCGCCCGCCCGGCCGCCAGCGCGGCCTGCAGCAGTGCCGGGTCCCGGGCGAGGCGCCCGACCTTCGGGGCGTCCGGACCGGGGCGGACCGAGAGCACCGCCGGGCCGTCGGCGGGCGGGGCCAGGTCGTGACGGCCGAGCAACTCCTCGTCGGCCAGCAGCCGTTCGGCCCGCGCCAGGTAGGAGTCGCGCAGCGCCGCCGGATAGCGCCGCAGCACGGTCCGGGCGATCATCCGGGAGCCGCGCGAAGGGACGACCGCCGCCGGGGCCGCTGCCGCCGTCGCTGCCGGGCCCGCCGTCGCCGCGACCGGGCCGCGCGAACGCAGCACCAGCACGTGGGTGGCGCCCTGGGCGAGCGCGGTGCGGAACGGGACGGACTCGGCCAGTCCGGCGTCGTAGTAGTGGCTGCCGTCGAGTTCGACGGGCGGCCCGGCGAGCAGCGGGAGCGCGGCGCTGGCGCGCAGGGCCAGGCGCAGCCGGGCCGGGTCGGTGAGCAGCGGGTGGAGGTCGGTGGAGACGCCGGTGCCGGTGTGGGTGGCGAGCGGGTGCAGGGTGGTGGGGTTGGCCAGGATCGCGTCGAAGTCCATCCGGGCGACGTGCGCGTAGAGGTGCTCGACCAGGTTGTACAGGTCGACGACGGGACGGCCGCGCAGCGGGTTGCCGGGGCGGATCATCGCCCGGGCGTACTCGGCGTCGGCCCAGCCCGCGAGCTGCCCGGGGTCGCTGCTGAGCAGCCACGCCCCGGTCAGCGCCCCCGCGGAGGCCCCGTAGACGGCGTCGAACGCGCCGGTGAGCCCGGCCTCGTGGAGGGAGAGCGCCATGCCGCCGGAGATGATGCCGCGCATGCCGCCGCCCTCGACGGCGAGGGCGATCCGCCGGCCGTCGGTGCGCGCACCGGGGCGGCTCGCGGTGCGCCGCCGCTCGGCGAGGGCGGCCAGGACGCCGTGCCGCGCCGCGCCCGCCGCGCCCGCGGCCCCCGCAGCCTCGAAGTCCTGCTGGTCCACGCCCTTGCTCCCGCTCCCGCTCCCGCGCTCGTGCCCGTCACCGTCACCGCGAACCGGGTGCCGCCACCGGGAGCCGGGGCGGTCCGTCCGGAACGCCCAGAAGTGTCGCACACGAACCCGGTGCGCCGTCCGGCCCCGCCGCGCTCCACCACCGGGGCGTCCGCGGGCGCGTCCCGACCGCGGCGTCCCTTTCGCCCTGTTATGTGTGGTCGATGGCCCTCCTCCACCACGCGCCCCGGCTGCGCGCCGCCACCGCCGTCCTCGCCGCCACCGGCGCCGTCGCGGCGGTCACCCTGCTGCCCTCCGCACGTTCCGCGTCCGCCGCACCGGGGGACCTGGCGAGCGCGACGCTGGTGCAACTGACCACCCGGGACGTCCCGGCGATCGGCCTGTCGGCCTACCACGGCACGTACGGCACCGCGAGTTCCAGCACGGTGCCCGACAGCGACACCGCGGACTTCGCCTCGGACCCGGACGGGATGCTGTCCCGGATCAGCATCGCCACCCGCACCACCCGGACCGAGACCTCCACCGCCAAGTACTTCGCGCAGGCCCAACTCACCGACCTGGTGGTGTGGTTCAACTCCACCGAGCTGATCCACTACGGCCCGGTCGAGGCCGGCTCGGTCGCCTCCCTGGACTCGTACGCGGAGTGCGTGCCGCCGCCGGTCGGCCCGTTCGCGCTGGCGTACAACCACACCGACGGCGACCAGGTGACCGTCCTCGGCCGACGGGTCGGCGTCGGCACCACCCAGCTCCGGATCACCGGCGCGGACCTCGGCCTGCCCGCCACCATCGGGCCCTCCACGCTGGACGTCACCGTCACCCAGCACGCCGACCCGGCCGTGCAGAGCCGCCAGTACACCGCGGATGCCTGGCTGGACGTCCACGTCTCGGGCACCTTCAACGACCTGCAGGGCCGACAGCTCTACACCGGCGAGATCACCGACGCCCGCCTCGGCGAGGTCCACGTCACCTGCCCGAACGCCGACCCCAGCCCCAGCCCGTCGCCGAGCCCCTCCCCCAGCCCGAGCCCGCACCCGACCGAGGAGCCCACGCCCACGCCCACGCCCACCCCTACTCCGACCCCGACCCCGATGCCCACCCCCACGTCCACGCCCACCAGCCCGGCCCCCGTCCCGCTGCCGGACACCGGCGCCGACGGCAGCACCCTCGCCCTGGGGGCCACCGCACTGGCCCTGTGCGCGCTGGGCGCCGGAGCGCTGGCGCTCTCCCGCCGCCGTCGGCGCTGACCTTCGCCGTCCGCCCCCGCCGTCACCCTGTGCCACGCTAGGGTGACGGCATGTCCGTCCTCGGCACCTCCGCCCACGCCGCCACCGACACCGCCGGGTTGCCCGAACCGGTCGCCCGGGCCGTCGAGTTGGCGATCAGGACGGGCTTCGACCAGTCCTGTCGCCCGGAGCACGGACGGCTGCTGCAGGCCCTCGCCGCGGGCGCGGGCCCGGGCGGGCGGATCGGCGAGACCGGCACCGGCTGCGGAGTCGGGCTGGGCTGGCTGCTGGCCGGGCGGCGCCCCGGCGTACGGGTGGTGAGCGTCGAGCGGGAGGCCGAACGCGTGGCCGCGGTACGGGAGTTGTTCGCCGACGTACCCGACCTGGAGGTGCTGCACGGCGACTGGACCGCGATCCACCCGCACGGCCCGTTCGACCTGCTGGTGCTGGACGGCGGCGGCAACGGCAAGCAGACCGCGGCCGCCGACCCGGAGCAGCTGCTCACCCCCGGCGGCACCCTGGTGGTCGACGACCTCACCCCGCTCACCACCTGGCCGCCCACCTACCGGGGCACCCCCGACACCGGCCGCACCGTCTGGTACGACCACCCGGCCCTGCTCACCACCGAGGTCCGCCTCGCCCCCGACCTCTCCACCCTGCTCGCCACCCGCCGCCCCTGACACCCCACCACCCGCCGGAGCACCCCCCACCGCGGAGTCAGGTGTCGCTCGGCGCAGGGGCGCAGGGCCCCTCGTACTCCCGGCCGTTCTCGACCCGGACGACAGGCTCGCCGACCAGCCCGGCGAGCAGGGCGCGCAGGGACTGCTGGGCCCGCGGCTCCAGATCGGCCAGCAGGTGGTCCTCGATCGCCAGGACGTCCTCGCGCGCGGCGTCCAGGACGCGGCGGCCGGTGTCGGTGGCCTCGACGATGCGGGCCCGCCGGTCAGCCGGGTCGGGTCGGCGGCGCACCAGTCCGGCGGCCTCCAACTCGTCGATGACCAGGACGAGTTTGCTCTTGTCGACGGAGACCGCCTGCGCCAGGGCCAACTGACTCCTGGTCGGTGCGTCGACCACCGCCATCAGCACCGTGTAGCCCCACAGCGACAGGCCGTGCGCCCGGAGGGCCGGAGCCTGCGCGGTGGCGAGACCCTGCTTGAGCCGGGCCAGCAGCCAGTGCAGGTCGTCGTGGAGCCGACTGTCCGGCGCCGGGCCATCGGCGGGGGTGGGGTGGGGCATGGCGGCAGAGTAACAAAACCCGGATCATCCCAGCCGAGCATCGTCCCCACCCAATATCGTCTTGTTCCGAGATCGTCTTGACTTCAGATCATCTCGGTCTAGTCTAATTGCGGTCGCAGAGCGTCGCACTCCCACCCCACCGGAAGGAACCACGTGCCGCAGTTACTGCACCTCGACGCCAGCGCCCGCAGCGACTCGTTCTCCCGGAAGCTCGGAACGGCCTTCGCCGCCCACTGGAGGGCCGCCCACCCGGACGGCACGTACGCCCACCGCGATCTCGTGGCCGACCCGGTGCAGCCGCTCGACGAGGCGCGCGTCCGGCTGTCCGCCCTCTCCTCGCTGCACGGCGTACGGGACCTCGCCGCCATGGACGCGGTGGCCGCCGCCGCGCCGGACCTCGCCCGGGCGTGGGACGCCACCCGGCCACTGGTCGTGGAACTGCTCGGGGCGGACGTCCTGGCCATCGGGGCACCGATGTACAACTTCACCGTCCCGGCGGCGCTCAAGGTCTGGCTGGACCGGGTCACGCTGCCCTGGCTCCCGCTCGCGGGCAAGTCCGCCGTGGTCCTCGGCGCCCGCGGCGGCGCGTACGGACCCGGCACGCCCCGGGAGCCGTTCGACTTCCAGGAACCGTACCTGCGCGCCTACTTCACCGCGCTCGGCCTGACCGACCTGGAGTTCGTGCACACCGAGCTGACCCACGCGCCGGTGATGCCGTTCCTCGCCGAACTCCGGGACGCCCACGAAGCCTCCCGCACCGAGGCGCTCGCCCGGGTCGCGGCCCTGGCCACCCGCACGCCCGCCGCCTGAACCGCCCATCGCACCCCCTTCCCACCCCCTCCCCTCGCTCCCGCGAGCAACGGAAAGGACTCCGCACGATGGACACCGAACTGGAGGGCCGCGTGGTCCTGGTCACCGGCGCCTCGACCGGCATCGGCGCCGCGACCGCCCGGGCGTACGGCCGGGAGGGCGCCAGGGTGGCGGTCACCTACCGGCACAGCCCGGAGAAGGCCGGGAGGGTCGTCGCCGAGATCGCGGCCGGGGGCGGGCAGGCGTGCGCCGTCCGGCTCGACCTGGAGGACCTGGACGGCGTGGAGCGGGCCGTGCGGGCGGTGGTCGAACGGTGGGGCGGGGTGGACGTGCTGGTCGCCAACGCCGTCCGCTGGGGCGGGGACGGACCGCCGGACCCGTCCGTGCGCTTCGAGCACGTGCCGCTGGCGGAGTGGCAGGCCATGATCGGCGCGAACCTGATCGGGGCCGTCGCCCAGGTCCGCGCCGTCCTGCCGGGCATGCGCGCCCGCGGCTGGGGGCGGATCGTGCTGGTCTCCTCCAGCGTCGCGGAGGAGGGCGTGCCGGGCCCCGGCCCCTACGGCACCGCCAAGTCGGGCCTGCACGGCCTGGCCCGCAGCCTGGCCTGGGAGGCCGGACGGGACGGCGTCCTGGTCAACGTGGTGGCCCCCGGGTTCACCCTCACCGACAGCCGCCCGCCGCTCCCCGCCGCCCTCACCGACCGGCTCGCCGCCGGAACGCCCACCCGCCGCCTCTCCGATGCGGAGGACGTCGCCCGGCTGGTGGTGTTCCTCGGCTCGGGCGCCAACGGCAACCTGACCGGTGAACTGGTCCGCGACGGCTCGGCAGCGGCCCGCGCCCCGCACACCGGCCCCTGACCGCCCCGCCCAGGCCCCGCCCCGGCCCCGCCCTCTGCCCGTGCCCTGTCCGCACCCCTCCTTACGTCAACGCCATTGACCTTGAACGCGCCCGCACGGTCTCATGGCGGCTTCCGGGCCCCGTCCTCTCCGCGCGGGGCCCGGACACGCCCGCGCACCGCCGAAGGAGCCCCGCCATGGCCGATCCCGTCCACGCCCTCCGGGACGCCCAGCCCACCCCCTTCTGGCTCGACGACCCCGGCCGGCCCGCCGCCCGCCCCGCCCTGACCGGCGACACCCGCTGCGACCTGCTGGTGGTCGGCGGCGGCTACAGCGGCCTGTGGACCGCCCTGCTCGCCAAGGAGCGCGACCCCGGGCGCGACGTCCTGCTGGTCGAGGCCCGCGAGTGCGGCTGGGCCGCCTCCGGGCGCAACGGCGGCTTCTGCGAGTCCAGCCTCACCCACGGTCTCGCCAACGGCCACCAGCGCTGGCCCGCCGAACTCGCCGAACTCGAACGGCTCGGCCGCGCCAACCTCGACGCGGTGCAGGACGCCGTCCACCGCTACGGCATCGACTGCGACTGGCAGCGCACCGGCTCCCTCACCGTCGCCACCCGGCCCCACCAGGTCGGCGAACTGCGCGAGTTCGCCGACCTCGCCGCCCGCTACGGCAGCCACCACGACGTCCTCGACCGGGACGAGGTCCGCGCCGAGATCGACTCCCCCACCTTCCTCGGCGGCCTGTGGGACCGCCACGGCGTCGCCATGGTCAACCCGGCCCGCCTCGCCTGGGGCCTCAAGCGGGCCTGCGAGGAGCTCGGCGTCCGCATCCACGAGCACACCCCCGCCGCCGACCTCGCCGCCACCCCCACCGGCGTCACCGCCCGCACCCCCTACGGCCGGATCACCGCCGGACGCGTCGCCCTCGCCACCAACGCCTTCCCCTCCCTGCTGCGCCGCCACCGCCCGTACACCGTGCCGGTGTACGACTACGCGCTGATGACCGAACCGCTCGGCGCCGAACGGCTCGCCGCGATCGGCTGGCAGCACCGCCAGGGCTGGGCGGACAGCGACAACCACTTCCACTACGTCCGGATCTCCGCCGACGACCGGATCCTGTTCGGCGGCTACGACGTCGTCCACCGCCACCGCGGCCGGGTCAGCGCCGACCGCGACCAGCGTCCCGAGACCTTCGCCACCCTGGCCCGGCACTTCGCCCGCACCTTCCCGCAGTTGGAGGGCGTGCGCTTCACCCACGCCTGGGGCGGCGCCATCGACACCTGCACCCGCTTCTCCGTCTTCTTCGACCTCAGCCACCGCGGCCGGGTCGCCTACGCCGCGGGCTACACCGGCCTGGGCGTCGGCGCGACCCGCTTCGGCGCCGAGGTGATGCTCGACCTGCTCGCCGGGGCCCGCACCGAACGCACCGCCCTGGAGCTGGTCCGCCGCAAGCCGCTGCCCTTCCCGCCGGAGCCGGTCCGCTCCCTCGGCATCGGCCTCACCCAGTGGTCCCTGCACCGCGCCGACGCCCGCGCCGGCCGCCGCAACCTCTGGCTCAAGGCCATGGACCGGCTCGGCCTCGGCTTCGACAGCTGACGCCCGACCGGGTGCCGGGCCGCCCCCTCGGCCCGGGTACGGCACCGCGGCGGCCGCGGCCCTGCCGCCCCTCCGGCGGGCAGCGCGCGGAAATCACCTCCCGCCGGGGGGGAATTCCCATCGACGCGGAAAGTGAATTCCGACTCGGTCGCGCATTCCCGGGCAGGCACCGCCGAGGCAATTCCACCCGTGAGCACCGGGGCCGAAAAACGGCGCAACGCCGAGGAATCCCGGCAAGTACGACACATTCCTCCCGTCGAGATCCCGGGTCCGGCACCGACGGCACGACCTCCTCCCGCCGCACGCCCTCCCATGCCGTCAATCCCCACCAACTGGCACTTCTGCCACCACAGCTGAGCGCCCACCAGGCCACAGGCCCCCGAGCACGCCCAGGAGCGGACCGGCACACCCACAGCTTTGCACGTTCTGTTCCCGCAACACCCCAAACCCGCCTTTCGTCTGCCAAGGGCGAAATCCGGCCTCCGACTTCCCGACATTCCGCCTGCTACAGTCGGCCGAAAGTCTTTGTGGTGAAAGGGGGCCGCCGTGGCCGTTCATTTCAACGGGCCGGACTTCCAGCGGCCCGCCGAGCACCCGTTAACCCGGTTGGGGGAACAATGGTTCATCAGGATGCCGGAGAGCGTTTCTCGGCGGACGGCCCCCGGGCCGACGCGGGCGCGGCCCCCTGGGGCGTCGGCGACCAGGTGTTCAGCCGACTGCTGAGGGACCGCATCGTCTTCCTCGGCCAGGCCGTCGACGACGACATCGCGAACAAGCTCACGGCCCAACTGCTGATGCTGGCCGCCGAGTCCGAGGAGGACATCTACCTCTACATCAACTCCCCCGGCGGTTCGATCACGGCCGGCATGGCGGTCTACGACACCATGCAGTACATCAGGAACGACGTGGTCACCATCGCCATGGGCTTCTGCGCCTCGATGGGCCAGTTCCTCCTCACCGCCGGCGCGGCGGGCAAGCGCTTCGCGCTGCCGCACACCAAGATCCTCATGCACCAGCCCTCCGCGGGCCTGGCCGGATCGGCCAGCGACATCCGCATCTACGCCCAGCAGCTGCTGAGGACCAAGCTGGAGATGGCCGAGCTGATCGCCGCGCACTCCGGTCAGGACGTCGACAAGATCACCAAGGACTCCGACCGCGACCGCTGGTTCACCGCGCAGGAGGCGATGGAGTACGGCCTCATCGACAAGGTCATGCAGTCGACCGCCTCCCTCCCCGGCGGTGGCGGCGGCCTCAAGCGCTGAACCGACCCGCCGGGGGAGGAGCCCCGCCGCGCTCCTCCCCCGGCGCACCGCCCGGCGCGCCGCCCCCGAGCCACCCGGCAGGACGCGTGCTCTCGTCAACCCCAGGGTTGACGACCGGTGCCCGGGCCGCCCCCTAGGGTGCGGGGATGCGCGAGGGTGGGGACGGACGGCGGCTTCGAGCCGATCCGATGGTGGTCGACGCGGTTCTCGCGGTCACCTTGGCCGGGGTGACCGTCGTCTACGCGCTCCAGACGTACGGGGCCCAGTACCGCGCGCAGGGCTGGCGCCCGTTCGACGCGTGGGCGATCGGACTGACCCTGCTGGTTCACCTGCCGCTGGTGCTGCGGCGCCGTGCGCCGTGGGTCGTGTTCCTGGTCGCCTGCGCGGGACTGCTGGCCTACACCGCTGCCCGGTACCAGCCGTCGGTGAACCCGTGGGCACCCCTGCTGGCCTGCTACACCGTGATCGTGCACCGCCCGGCCCGAGCGACCGTCGCCGCCGCGGCGACCACCGGCATCTGGATGGTGAGCGGGACGGCGGCCGGCATCCAGCCCCTCCTGGCGCTGGCGCAGTCGGCGATCTGCGTCGGGACGGTGTGGTACTTCGCCACCGGCATGCGCAGCCTGTCCGAGCGCAACGCCCGGCTCGCCGAGCTGACCGAGCGGTTGAGGCAGGAACAGGAACTTCGCGCCCGGCACGCCGTCGTCGAGGAACGGGTGCGGATCGCCCGCGAGTTGCACGACGTGGTCGCCCACCACCTCTCCGCGCTGGCCGTGCAGGCCGGCCTGGCCGGGTACGTGTTCGACTCCGACCCGCCGGCTGCGAAGGCCGCCCTGGCCTCGATCGGCGCGACCAGCCGGGAGGCGCTGGAGGAGATGCGGAGCCTGCTCCAGGTGCTGCGGCTCGCCCCCGACGCGGACGAGGACGGGCCGTACCTGCCCACCCCCGGCCTGGACGGCCTGGACGAGCTGGTCGACCGCTCCCGCGCCGCCGGGCTGGACGTGCGGGTCGCCGTCACCGGACGGCCGCGCCCGCTCGCGCCGGGCGTGGACCTGTGCGCGTACCGGGTCGTCCAGGAGGCGCTGACCAACGTGCTCAAGCACGCCGGTGCGTCTGCTCGGGTCACCGTCGCCCTGCGCTACGGGGCGGACCGGCTGGACGCCGAGGTCGGGGACGACGGTGCGGGGGACCGCCCGGGGGCCCCGCTGCCCGGCGGGGGGCTCGGTTTGATCGGGATCCGTGAACGCGTCAAGCTCTACGGCGGGTCGGTGGACGCCGGCCCCCGGCCGCACGGGGGGTTCGCGGTGGCGTTCTCGCTCCCCCTTCCGGCGGGCGAGGCGTAGGGGCGGCGCAGGGCCGCTCCGCCGACGGGGGAGGCGGCGCAGGTGACGACCGTTCTGATCGTGGACGACCAGGTGCTGATCCGGGCCGGGCTGGCGGCCCTGGTGCGGGCCGCGCCGGGACTGGAGGTGGCCGGGGAGGCCGCCACCGGCGAGGAGGCCGTCGAACTGGCCGCCCGCCACCGCCCGGACGTGGTGCTGATGGACATCCGGCTGCCCGGCATCAGCGGCATCGCCGCGCTCGAACGGATCCTCGCCGAGGCCGCCGAGCCCAAGCCCAAGGTCGTCATGCTGACCGTCTTCGACCTGGACAGCTACGTCTTCGCGGCGTTGAAGGCCGGCGCCAGCGGCTTCCTGCTCAAGGACACCCCGCCCGAACGGCTGCTCGCCGCCGTCGGGATGATCGCGGAGGGGGAGATGCTGTTCGCGCCCAGCGTCACCCGGCGACTCGTGGAGACCTTCGGAGCTCGCGCTCCCGCTCCCAGACGGCGGTCGACCACCACAGACCGGAACCGCCGACCTGCGTGCGCACGTGCACGCCCCTGCCGTACCACTGCTCGGCGGTCAGCCGGACGGCCCGTCCCGCCAGGGACCGCAGCCCCCTACGGACGCTGCGCACCGAGGTCGGACCGCTGCGGTCCACCTCCTCGGGCCCCCGGGCCGAGTCGATCGCCGTCGCGATCGACCGGACGGTGCCGGGCAGGTCCAGCGACTCCAGCGCCGCCGTGACTTCCTCCTGCGTGGCGGAGTGCCGGGACCGCAGCCACTGCGGAAATGCCGTGTTTCCCCCCGCTCCGGACCGGAGTCGGACCGCTGCCCGACCGGGCCGCCCGGTGGGGCCGGGACTCCGGTGGACAGTGTGTGGCCGCAGAAGCACCGCCGTCCACCGGGTTGCCGGTCGGGGCCGGATCCTGCTGCGCGACGGTACGTGGAACCCGCAGCACGACCACCGTGCCCGTCGGTCGAGGCGACTTCGACGGACGAGCGCGCGGGCGAGCGGGCGAGCGGGCGAGCGGGACGAAGGCGTCGCGGAGGCCGAGGCGTCCCTCCCACCGGACGGCGGGGCGTTCGAGCCGGTGGAGCGGGGCGAAGGTCCGCTCGACGACGTGGCGGAGCCTGCCGAGGTCGATGACGTCGGGCTCGCCGCGACGGGAGGCGAGGGTCGGCTTCCGGCACCGGCGCGGTTCCTAACGGTCGGGGTCGCTGTCGCAGCAACGGCAGGCCGCTGTCGTCACAGCTCAGCGCACCCGCCCGCGCGGTTTCAGCGGCGTGGCGGGCAGCTGCGGGGCGGACAGCCGGGCCCCGTCGTAGCCGTGCACCTCGCCGAAGCGGGCTCCCGCCTCCCAGTCGGACCGGGCCTGCGCGATCTCCTCGTGCGAGCGGCCGATGAAGTTCCACCACATGACGATGCGCTCCTCGAAGGGCTCGCCGCCCAGGAGCAGCAGGGCCGCGTCGGTGCGGGCGCGGAGCGGCAGTTCGCGGCGGCCGCAGCCGAGGTAGAGCAGCGAGCCGGGTTCGACGGGGACGCCGTCGACGTCGACGGCGCCGCTCATGGCGAGGACGGCGTACTCGAAGTCGGCGTCCAGGGGCAGGCGGTGGGCGGCGCCCTCGCGGAGGGTGAGGTCGGCGCCGGTGAGGGCGGTGTGGGTGGTGCCGGGCGAGGTGGCGCCGTCGAGGGTGCCGAGGATGAGGTGGGCGTGCAGGCCGTCGGCGGTGACGGCGGGGAGTTCGGGGTGGTGCTCGAAGGCGGGGGCGGTGTGCCGGTGGGCGTCGGGCAGGGCGACCCAGAGCTGGGCGCCGTGCAGCAGGGGCGCGTGCTCGCGCGGGGACTCCTCGGAGTGCGCGATGGCCCGGCCGGAGGTCATCAGGCCGAGCTCGCGGGGGCGGACGGTCTGCAGGCTGCCGAGGCTGTCCCGGTGCAGGACGCTCCCCTCGTGCAGCCAGCTGACGGTCTGCAGGCCCATGTGGGGGTGCGGCGGCACCTGCATGCCGGGTTCGTCGGCGATGTCGTCGGGGCCGTAGTGGTCGACGAAGCACCAGGCGCCGACCATCCGACGGCCGAGGTTGGGCAGCAGCCGCCGGACCACGGTGGACTCGCCGAGCGGAACGCGGCGCCCGGTCAGCAGGTCCTTGACGGGGCCGGTGGCGGCCTGGCGTCCGCAGACGGCCGGGACGGGTTTCCGGTCGAGGTTGCTCATGGCCGCCAGTATCGGCCGCCCGTCCCGCCGCCCCCGGTTGCCACGGCCCGCGCGTCGCCGCCCCTCCCCCGCCGCGTCCGCACGCCGCCCTGCGGCCCTCCCCCGCGAGAGGCCCCACGCCCGCACGCGCGCCGCGCCGCCCCCTCCCGAGAGGCCCTACGCCCGCGCGCCGAGCTGCGCCATCGCGTCCGGCATGACGCGCCGCCAGAACCCGCCGGTGTGCTCGCCCCGCGGGAAGGACGACCGGACGCCGGGCGCGGCGGCGAGGCGGCGGGCGGCGGGGCAGAAGGGGTCCTCGGTGCCGCACCAGAGTCCGGTGCGGCCGACCCCGGCGACGGCGTCGAGGTGCAGCAGGGGTTCGTGCTCGCGCCAGTCGGCCTCGTCGCGGTAGGCGTCGACGGTGCGGGCGTCGGCCCAGCTGCGGAACAGCGCGGGGCTGAGCAGCGCGAGGGCGGACAGCCTCCCCGACCGGGCCCGGGCGTACTGGAGCGCGCCGGAGCCGCCCATCGAGATGCCCAGGGCCCGGGTCGGTTCGGGCATCGAACGCTCGGCGAGCCAGCGGGGCAGTTCGGTGGTGAGCATCGCCATCGGGTCGTCGCCGGGGGTGCGGGCGTGCCAGTACGTGGCGGCGCCGCCGTCGACGGCGACCACCCGGAACGGCGGGGTGCCGGCGGCGACGGCGACGGCCAGGAACTGGGCGGTGCCGAGCCCGGTGAAGGTGGCCGCGTCGCCGTCGCGCCCGTGCAGGGCCAGGCAGACCGGCAGGTCGTCGCCGTGCTCGCCGGGCGGGTCGAACACCACCAGGCGGACGTCGCGCCCCCGGGCGGCGGAGCGCACCGTCGCGGTGCGGACCGGACCGGCCGCGACCTGCGGCACCGTGCCGTCCTGCCCGGTCATCCCGAGCAGCCGCCGCAGCCGGACGCCGCCGGGCAGCACGTCCTCGACCACCGCCCCGCCGACCGCCACCGCCCCGAGCGCGGTCACCGCCAGCGCGCCGAGCAGGCGCCGCCGCCCGACGCCGGACCGCTCCGCGGGCTGCCGCCCGTCCCGCTCCGCCGCCTCCGCCGCAGTCCCCGCCGCCCCCGACGCCGCGTCAGTCCCCGTACCGGCCCGCACCCTCGTTCCCTCCCGCCGCCCTCGCGCCCGGACGGACGCCCGGACCCCTCACTGGACGCCGGAACGGCCCGCCGCGGTTTCCGGCGCACGGCCCGCCGCGGTTTCCGGTCCGTACGGCACGGCCCCGCACCCCGTCCTCAGTGCTTGCAGGCCCACCAGGCGCCCGCGCTCGCCTCCTCCGCCCGGGCCCGCAGCGCACGGACGGCCTCCGCCGGGTCCTCGGCGCCGTACACCGCGGAGCCCGCCACGAACACGTCCGCCCCGGCCTCGGCGCAGAGCTCGATGGTGGAGGCGGCGACGCCGCCGTCGACCTGCAGCCACAGGTCGAGGCCGTGCTTGTCGAACAGCTGCCGGGTGCGGCGGATCTTGGGGAGCATGATGTCGAGGAACGCCTGACCGCCGAAGCCGGGTTCGACCGTCATGATCAGCACCATGTCGAGCTCGGGCAGCAGGTCCTCGTACGGCTCGATCGGGGTGGCGGGGCGCAGCGCCATCGCGGCGCGGGCGCCCTTGGCGCGGATCTCCCGGGCGAGGCGGACGGGGGCGGCGGCGGCCTCGACGTGGAAGGTGACGGACCCGGCCCCGGCCTCGACGTACTGCGGGGCCCAGCGGTCGGGCTGTTCGATCATCAGGTGGCAGTCGAGGGGGGTGTCGGTGGCGCGGGCCAGCGACTCGACGACCGGGACGCCCAGCGTGAGGTTGGGGACGAAGTGGTTGTCCATCACGTCGACGTGCAGCCAGTCCGCGCCGCGCACGGCCTCGGCCTCGTCGGCGAGGCGGGCGAAGTCAGCGGACAGGATGCTGGGGTTGATCTGCGCCATGGCGAGGGTACCTTCACGACTCGGTGCGGGCGGCCGGTGCGACCGCTGGTGACCATCATCCCCCGCGGGCCCCGGCCCCTCCGCACCTCCCCCGCGCAGCACACCTGGCATGCCCTCAGCAAGCCCCCGGAGCCCGTCCCCGGCCCGTCCGGCGGAAGTGTTCACACGCCCGAAACACTTTCCCTTCCCGGTGTCGTCCCGCTCTGGCAGGCTCCCAGAGCAAGCGGAACCGCGCTGCTCGACCCTCACCGAAAGGCGTTCCGATGACCCAGGTCGTCCACCCCGCCCGCGCTCTGTGGTGGCTGTTCGAACCCGTCCACGCACTCACCTACTTCTCCCCGGAGGCCCGGGCCGCGTACGAGGCGGCGGGGCTGCGCGGGTACTGGCGCGGCTACTTCGGCGGCCGGTCGGCCCCGCTGGGCGCCGTGGACGCGGCGCCGGTGGTGGCCGCGTTCTTCAACTTCGCGCCGCAGATGGTCGAGCGGGCGCTGCCGGAGATCTGGTCGCTGGCGAGCCCGGAGCAGGCGCTGGAGGCCCGGGTCGCGGGGGCGACGGGCGCGCTGCAGCGCGTCCTGGTCGACGTGAAGCCGGACCTGATCGACCGTTCGGTGGAACTGCTGGAGCGCGCCGTCGACGGCCTGGACTGTTGTGGGCGCGTGCTGGCCGCCGCGAACGCCGACCTCCCCCGCCCCGACGAGCGCCTGGCCCGCCTGTGGCAGGCCACCACCGTGCTGCGCGAGCACCGGGGCGACGGCCACGTCGCCGCCCTGGTCGCCGAGGGCCTCGACGGCTGCGAGGCCCTCGTGGTCCGCTGCGCCCTCGACACCCGCCGCGAGACGCTCCAGCCGCACCGCGGCTGGAGCGACACCGAGTGGGACGAGGCCACCGCCCGCCTGATCGAGCGCGAGTGGCTGGCCCCGGACGGCACGCTGACCCTCGCGGGCCGCCGCCGCCACCTCGCCCTGGAGGGCGCCACCGACCTCGCCGCCTCCCGGGTCTGGACCCACTTCCACCGCTCCGAGCTGGACGAACTCGTCACCGCCCTGCGCCCGATCTCCGCCGCCTGCCGCGCCGACCTCCCCCCGTCCACCCCGATCGGCCTCCCCAACGCGGCCTGACCCACCGGCCCGTCCCCACCACCAGCACGCCGTCGGTACGGGGGCGGGCCGAGCACGATCCCGCGGCCCGCGCTCCCCCTCCCACCCCGCTTCCGCCCTCCGCCTCCCGTCCCCCGTCCCCGTCCCCGTCCCCGTCCCTGCGGACGCTCCCACCACCGGACCGGCACCCGCCCGGGAAGCGGATGCGCCGTCAGTACGGGGGCGGGCCGAGCACGATGCCGCGGCCCGAGTGGAACCGGTCGAGGTCCGCCCAGGGGACGCGGGCGGCCCGCTGGGAGCCGTCGGGGAAGCCGGACGGGTTGTGGATCAGCAGCGCCCCGTCGTCCGCCCCCACCGCCAGCACCAGGTGGCCGCCGGTGCGCGGCACCTCGGGCTCCAGGGTCCGGATGCCGGGGTGCACGGAGAGCATCGGGAGCCCGCCCCCGGCGAGTTCGGCGACGACCCGCTCGGCGGACAGCTCGGCGACGGCCTCCGCCTGCAACCCCCAGCGGGTGCGGACGTACGCGGCGAACGGGGCGTGGATCAGCCCGTCGAGCCGCCCGTCGGGGTGCCGGACGTACGCCCCGGCCCGCTGGCACTCCTCCGCCAGGCGGACGGCCGCGGGGGCGACGCCCCACCAGTGGTCGAGCGCCATCCGCAGGCAGGCCATCCCGCACAGCCGCCACGACCAGTACTCGTACTCCTCCTCGTCGGCCGCACCGGAACGCTCCCACAGCGGGTCGTCGGCGGCCCGCAGCGTGCCGTCGAGGATGTCGGGCACCAGTTCGGGCGACTCCCACTGGGAGTAGTAGGGCACCTGGTGGTTGATCGGCTTCACCCGGTCATCCTGACGTACTTTCATCCCGATCCCCCGGAGCGCCGTCCCCGACACCGGGAACTCGGAGCCCCGCGGGCACCCCCACCGGCCCCTCCGCCGCCCGGCCCGTCCCGAGCAGCAGCCCGCCCAGCTCCGCCCGCAGTGCCTCGTCCCTGGCGTACACCGCCGTTCCCACCACCGGGTGCCCCTTCCCCCGCGGGTCGGCGAACGCGCCGCCCGCCTCGGTGAGGATCAGTCCGAGCGGGGCGTGGTCCCAGAGCGCGCCGCCGAGCTGGACGGCCGCGTCGAGGACGCCCTCGGCCACCAGCAGGGCGGCGTGCACGGACCAGTCGGCCACCGCGTACCGCTCGGCGACCGGCCGCAGTTCGTCCCGGCGGTGCTCCGGCAGCAGCTCGACGGGCGGCAGCAGACCGACCCGGGGGCGGCCCCGGCCCGGCCCGCGCACCCGCAGCGGGCGGGCGTCCGCGAGCCCGTCGGGGCCGATCCCGGCGGTGTACGCGCCCCGGCCCTTCGCCGCGTACCAGATCCGGTGCCGGGCGGGGACGACGGCCACGCCGACCGTCACCTCGCCGTCCTGCTCCAGCGCGACCAGGCTCTGCCAGCGGTCGTCGCCGCGCACGAACACCAGCGTCCCGTCGATGCCGTCGAGCAGCCAGCGGCGCGGGCCGGTGCCGAGCGCGCCGGTCTCCTCGCCGAGGTGGGCGTCGTCCGGGCGTTCGGCCGACAGGGCGCGGCGGACGGTGCGTTCGACGGCGAGGTCGGCCTCGGTGACCGGCGAACCGTCCGCCTTCGCCTCGACGGGCAGGGCCGCGACCCGCGCGAAGTGCTCCAGCCCGACCCGGGCACCGGCCAGCGCGGCGCGGACCGCGAGGTCCAGATCGTCGTCCATGCGGTGGATCATCGCCCGCCCCGCCGTTCGCCCGCCAACGGGTTTCCGCAGTATCGTCCGTCCTCGAACCCGCACCTCCGCCCCCGCCCCGTGATCGGAGCAGTCTTGGCCACCGTCCGCCCCGAACCCGTCGACTCCCCGGACGCCCGGCTGCTGCTGACGGAGTACCAGGCCGAGGTGCGCCGCCGCTGGAGCGGGCCGCCGCCAGCCGAGCCGCTGCCCGCCGAGGCCCCGGCCGACCTCGAACTCGCCCCGCCGGACGGCGTGTTCCTGCTCGCCCGGCTGGACGGCCGCCCGGTCGGCTGCGCGGGCGTCCGCCGCTTCACCCTCGCCGCCGCCACCGCCACCGCCACCGGCGAGCTGAAGCGCCTGTACGTCCGCCCGTCCGCCCGCGGCCACGGCCTGGGCCGACTCCTGCTGGCCGCCGCCGAGGACGCCGCCCGCGCCCTCGGGCACGCCCGGCTGCGGCTGGACACCATGGCCGAACTCGCCGAGGCCCGCGCCCTGTACACGGCCACCGGCTACGCGGACATCCCGCCGTACAACACCAACCCGTACGCCGCGCACTGGCTGGAGAAGGCGCTGTGACGGGGCCGGTGGTGAACCTGTGGCGGGCGGGCCTGAGCACCGTACCGGACGGGGTGTGGTCCCGCACGGACGCCGAGGTGCTGATCCTGGCCGACAACCGCCTCACCGAAATCCCGGACGCCATCGGCGGGTTCACCGCACTCCGGACCCTCGACCTGGGCCACAACGCGCTCACCGCCGTCCCCGCCCGGATCGGCGACCTGACCGGACTGTCCGACTTCCTCTACCTCCACGACAACCGGCTGACCGCCCTGCCGCCCGCTCTCGGCCGCCTGCACCGGCTCCGCTACCTCAACGTCGGCGACAACCCGCTCACCGAACTGCCGCCCGAACTTTGCGACTTGACCCGGCTGCTCGAACTGCGGGCCCAGAACTGCCGGTTGACCGCCCTACCGCCCCGGCTCGGCGCCCTGACCGCGCTGCGCGAACTGCGGCTGCGCGGCAACGCCCTGACCGCGCTGCCCGATTCGCTGCCCGGCCTGCGCGAACTGCGCTGCCTGGAACTGCGCGACAACCGGCTGGAGCAGGTGCCCCGTACCCTGGCCGCCCTCCCCCTGCTGCGCGAACTCGACCTGCGCGGCAACCCGTTGGCCGAGGCCCCGCCCTGGCTGGCCGAACTCCCGTCCCTGGAGAAGCTCGACCTCCGCTGGACGGCGCACCCGCCCGCCCCGCCCCTGGTCGACGCCCTCGAACGACGCGGCTGCGCCGTCTACTTCTAGCCCGCTTCCGACCCTCGGCGGGCCGCCGCTCCTCCCGGGCGGCCCGCCGACGGCCCGGTCTCACCAGGCGTAGTGCTCCGGCGCGGTCCGGTAGCCGGGGAAGATCTCGTCCAGCCGCTCCAGCGTCTTGGCGTCCAGCTCGACGTCCAACGAGCGCACCGCCGCGGCGAGTTGCTCCTCGGTGCGGGGGCCGATGATCGGGGCGGTGACGGCCGGACGGGTACGCAGCCAGGCGAGCGCGACGTCGCCGGGCTCGTGGCCGAGCTCCTCGCACAGGTCCTCGTACGCCTGGATCTGCTCGCGGCGCTCGTTCAGGGTGTCCAGCGCGCGGCCGGAGGCGCGGCGGACGCCCTCGCGCTCCTTGCGCAGGACGCCGCCGAGCAGGCCGCCGTGCAGCGGCGACCACGGGATCAGGCCCAGGCCGTAGTGCTGGGCGGCGGGCGCCACCTCCAGCTCGACGCTGCGCTCGATCAGGTTGTACAGCGACTGCTCGCTGGTCAGACCGAGGAAGTTGCGGGCCCGCGCGGTCTCCTGGGCCTGGGCGAGGTGCCACCCGGCGAAGTTGGAGGAGCCCACGTAGAGGATCTTGCCCTGGAGGGTGAGCACCTCCATGGCCTGCCAGATCTCGTCCCAGGGGGTGTCCCGGTCGACGTGGTGCATCTGGTAGAGGTCGATGTGGTCGGTCTGCAGGCGGCGCAGGCTGGCGTCCACGGCGCGGCGGATGTTGAGCGCGGAGAGCTTGCCCTCGTTGGGCCACTCGCCCATGTCGCCGTACAGCTTGGTGGCGATCACGGTCTTCTCGCGCCGCCCGCCGCCCTTGGCGAACCAGTTGCCGATGATGGTCTCGGTGAGGCCCTTGTTCTCGCCCCAGCCGTAGACGTTGGCCGTGTCGAAGAAGTTGATGCCGTGACCGTGCGCGGCGTCCATGATCCGGTGCGCGTCGGCCTCCACGGTGTGCGGGCCGAAGTTCATGGTGCCCAGGCAGAGCCGGGAGACGGACAGGCCGGTGCGGCCGAGGTGGGTGTACTCCATGACCCCACCCTCTGCCGCCCCGGCCCGCTTGTCCAGTACCACCTGCGCCACCGGTCCGCCCGGCCCCCGCCACCGCCTGGAGCAACTCACCGCCCGGAGCAACTCACCGCGCAGAACGGCCCGCTGCACAGAACGGCCCGCCCCCCGGAGCGACTCACCCCCCGGAGCGGCTCACCGCCCGGAGCGGGCGAAGCTCCGGACCGCGAGCGGCACGGCCAGCCCGAGCAGCAGGGCGCACCAGCCGAGCGCGGCGGCCACCGGGTGCTGCGCGGGCCAGGCGCCGCCGGGCGCGGACGGGTTGCCGAACAGCTGCCGTCCGGCCTCCGCGACGGCGCTGACCGGGTTCCACTCGGCGACCGCGGCCAGCCAGCCGGGCATCCCCCCGGTGGGCACGAAGGCGCTGGTGAGCATGCCGAACGGGATGACCAGGGCGCCGAGTTGACCGGCCGTCTCCTCCTTGCCGAGGAGCAGGCCGAGCGCGGTGCCGACCCAGCCGCAGGCGAACCGGAACAGCAGCAGCAGGCCGAACGCGCCGAGCGCCGGGCCCAGTCCGTGCCGGACCCGCCAGCCCGCGGCCAGGCCGACCAGCGCGGTCGACACCAGGACGGCGGCGGCGACCAGCAGGTCGGCCAGGGCCTGCCCGGTGAGCAGGCCCAGCCGGGAGACCGACATCGACCGCAGCCGGTCGGTGACGCCCTGTCCGGCGTCCCGGGCGCCGCCGACCATCGCGGGCATCACCGCGTTCAGTGCGACCAGGGCGAACAGCCCGGGCATCAGGAACTCCCGGTAGCCCCCGCCGCCCGGCACGCTCATCGCGCTGCCGAACACGTACCCGAACACGCCGACCATCGCGACCGGCACCAGCAGCGAGGCCGCCAGCAGTCCGGGCGAGTGCCGGTACACCAGCAGGATCCGCCGGGCCGAGGCGGCGGCGTCCACGGGCATCGTCAGCACGCTCATGCGACCCTCCCCAGGTCCTCGACCGCACCCGACCGGCCGCGCTCCGCGCCGGTCAGCGCCAGGAAGACGTCGTCCAGCGACGGGGTGCGCAGCGCGACGTCCGAGGCGGTGACGCCCGCCGCGTCCAACTCCCGCACCAGGCGCGGCAGGGCGAGCGGCCGGGCCGGGTCGGAGACGGCGCTGAGCCGGCCCTGCCCGGGGTCGACGGCGGGGTGGCCGCCGGTGAGCGCGGCGAGCACGGCGCGGGCCCGTTCGAGGTCGGCGCCCTCGGGGAGGACGACCTCGACCAGGGTGCCGATCGCGGCCTTCAGCCGGGCGGGGGTGTCGTCGGCGACGGTCCGGCCCCGGTCCAGCAGGACGATCCGGTCGGCCAGCCGGTCGGCCTCGTCGAGGTACTGGGTGGTGAGCAGCACGGTGGTGCCCTGCTGCGCCAACTCCTTCACGGCGGACCAGATCTCGCGTCGGCTGCGGGGGTCGAGCCCGGTGGTCGGCTCGTCCAGGAACAGCGCCCGGGGGCGGGCGATCAGGCTGGCCACCAGGTCGAGCCGGCGGCGCATGCCGCCGGAGTAGCCGCGCACCAGCCGGTCGGCGGCCTCGGTGAGCCGGTACCGCTCCAGCAGCCCCGCGGCCCGCGCCCGGGCCTCGGTCGCGCCCAAGTGGTGCAGCCTGCCCAGCAGTTCGAGGTTCTCCCGCCCGGTGATGCCCTCCTCCACGGCGGCGTACTGCCCGGCCAGCCCGATCCGCCGCCGCACCGCGGCCGCGTCCTTCACCACGTCGTGCCCGCAGACCCGCGCCGTCCCCCGGTCCGGGCGCACCAGCGTGGCGAGGATCCGCACCAGGGTGCTCTTCCCCGCCCCGTTGGGGCCGAGCAGCCCGCACACCGCCCCTTCGGGGACGTCGAGTTCGAGTCCGTCGAGTGCCGCGGTGGCACCGAAGCGCTTGGACAGGCCGCGGACGGCAATGACCGGGTCGCTCATGGCAGGCCCTCTCTGAGTACATCGTACGTAGTACTGCCACCCTACTGGGTACACCGTACGTAGAAAAGCCCGCCCCCGGACGGCGCCTAAACTGGACCGCGAGGTGATCAAGCGAAATGCCGTCCGACGAGGAACCCGAGCTGATCTGGCTGCGCCCGGAGCACTCCGGCCGCGGGCCGAGACCGGCGCACAGCCGCACCTCGATCGCGCGGGCCGCCCTGGAGCTCGCCGACCGCGAGGGGCTGGACGCGGTCACCATGCGCAAGGTCGCCGCCGAACTCGGCGCCGGGACGATGTCGCTGTACAACTACGTGCCGAAGAAGGAGCACCTGTTCGACCTGCTGGTCGACCTGCTGGCCGCCGAGTACGACCTCCCGGCCGGGCCCAGCGGTGACCCGCGGGCCGATCTCACCCTGCTCGCGCACCAGTTGCGGGCGATCCTGTCCCGGCACGGCTGGGCCACCACGCTGATCACCCGGCGCCCCGGCCTCGGCCCGAACGGGCTGCGGGTCACCGAGTTCCACCTCGCCGCCCTGGCCGGCACTCCGCTCGACGGCACCGCGAAGATGGAAGCCTTCTCCCAACTCACCGGTTACGTCTGCCAGTTCACCGAATGGCAGCAGCGCTCCGGCAACGCCGGCACCCGCTGGCTGACCGACCTGGTCCGCTACCTGCAGGCCGCCACCGCCACCGGCGACTACCCCCATCTGGCCGAGACCCTCGCCACCGGCACCGCCCCGCCCGACCCGGACGCCGCCTTCGAACGCGGCCTGCAGCGCCTCATCACCGCGCTCCTGCAAGCAGACTGACGCCCCGTCGGACCGACGCCGGGCAGGGCGCACCCCACCACCGCCGTCCCGGCCCCGCCCCAACCAGAACCCCAACCACAACCCCGCTGCACCGCCGGGTAGTTCGCCACGGCGGCGCCAGGCGCGGCGCCCACCGGCCGAACTGACGCACCGTCAGTTCACCACCGCGCGGGCCGGGCCCCACCACCCCCCGCCCGGCCCTCCCCCTGCGGCGTCAGGCGGTTCGCCGCAGCAGCGCCAGGTACATCGCGTCCGTCCCGTGCAGGTGCGGCCACAGCTGGACGTCCGGCCCCTCGCCGAGGTCCGGGACGCCGGGCAGCAGCGGCCGGGCGTCGACCCACTCCACGTCCTCCCGGCCGCGCAGCACGTCGTCGACCACGGCCCGGGTCTCCGCCAGGTGCGGCGAGCAGGTCGCGTAGCCGACCACGCCGCCGACCCGCGCCGCATCCAGCGCCGACCGCAGCAACTCCCGCTGCAGCGGCCCGAATCCGGCGATGTCCTCGGGACGGCGGCGCCACCGCGCCTCGGGGCGGCGGCGCAGCGCGCCCAGGCCCGAGCACGGCACGTCGACCAGCACCCGGTCGAACGCCCCGCGCTCCCAGGCGCCGCGCGTGCCGTCCGCGGTGATGACGGCGTACGGGCCGGGGTTGCCGTCCAGCGCGCGGGCGACCAGCCGGGCGCGGTGCGGCTGCTTCTCGGAGGCGACCAGCGCCGCGCCGCGCTCCGCGGCGACCGCGCCGAGCAGCGCGGCCTTGCCGCCGGGGCCCGCGCAGCCGTCCAGCCAGAGCCGGTCGGGGCCCTCCAGCGGGGCGTGGGCGAGGGCGAGCGCGACCAGCTGGCTGCCCTCGTCCTGCACCCCGGCCCGGTTCTCCCGCACCGCGTCCACCCCGGCCGGGTCGCCGCCGTCGGTGAGCCGCAGCGCGTACGGCGACCAGCGGCCGTCCTCGACCTCGGGCAGCGCCTCCCGCAGTTCGGCGACCGAGGAGCGGCCGGGGCGGGCCACCAGCGTCACCTCGGGGCGGGCGTTGTCGGCCTCCAGCAGCCGCTCCATCGCCTGCCGCCCGCTCGCGTCCGGCTGCCAGCGACCCAGCGCGTCCCACAGCGAGGAGACCACCCAGCGCGGGTGGGAGTGGACGACGGCGAGGTGGTCCTCGGCGTCGTCCTCGTACGGCGGGGCGACCTGGGCGACCCAGCCGTCCAGGTCCTGGGCGCTGATCTTGCGCAGCACGGCGTTGACGAACTTGGCGCGGCCGTCGCCGAGCACCACCCGGGCCAGTTCGACGGTCGCGGAGACCGCGGCGTGGCTGGGGATGCGGGTGCCGAGCAGCTGGTGCGCGCCCAACGAGAGGACGTCCAGCACCGGCGGGTCGACCTCGCGCAGCGGGCGGTCCACGCAGGCGGCGATGACCGCGTCGTAGGTGCCCTGGCCGCGCAGCGTGCCGTACACCAGCTCGGTGGCGAGCGCGGCGTCGCGGCGCTCCATGCCCTTGCGCTCGGCCTCGCGCAGCAGCGAGGGCAGGATCAGGTTGGCGTACGCGTCGCGCTCGTCGACGGCCCGCAGCGCGCGGAACGCGACGATCCGGGCCGGGTCCTTCTTGGGGCGGCGGTGCGGGCGGGGGGCGCGCTTCGCGCCGGCGGGGGTGCTCAAAACGGGTGCCTCGAAACAAAAGGTGCTGCGGATCAGGTCCGACCCGACGAGGGGTCTCCCCCAAGTCTAGGCCGAACCCGCCGCACCACCCGTTCCGCACGACCCCCGCCGGGCCTCAGGCACGCCCCCGCCGGGCCTCAGGTACGGGCCCCCGCCGGGCCTCAGCCCTCGAAGCGCTCCCCGGACTCGATCCGGGCGCCGCGCGCCCAGTCCGCGGCGGGCATCGCCTTCTTGCCCTGCGGGCGGACCTCGCCGAGCTCCACCTCGTGGCTGCCGGTGCCGACCCGGACGCTGTTCTTGGTGACCGCCAACTCGCCCGGCGCCAGGCCGGTCTCGCCCGGCAGCAGGCGGACCGGGCCGGTGACCTTGAGCCGTTCGCCGCGGAAGGTGGTCCAGGCGCCGGGCGCGGGCGCGCAGCCGCGCACCACCCGGTCGACCCGCAGCGCGGGGTGGGTCCACTCGATCCGGGCGTCCTCGACGGTGAGCTTGGGCGCCAGCGACACCCCGGAGAGCGGCTGCGGCTCGGGCCGGGCCTGCCCGTCCTCGATCGCGTCCATGGTGCGCACAAGCAGGTCGGCGCCCGCGTGCGCGAGCCGGCCGAGCAGGTCGCCGCTGGTGTCGGTGGGCTTGACGGTCTCGGTGAGGACGCCGAACACCGGCCCGGAGTCCAGGCCCTCCTCGATCCGGAAGGTCGACGCGCCGGTGACCTCGTCGCCCGCCATCACCGCGTGCTGCACGGGCGCGGCGCCGCGCCAGGCGGGCAGCAGCGAGAAGTGCAGGTTCACCCAGCCGTGCACCGGGATCTCCAGCGCCCCGGGCCGGATCAGCGCGCCGTACGCCACCACGGGGCAGCAGTCCGGGGCGATCTCGGCGAGCCGGGCCATGAACTCCGGTTCGCTCGGCCGGACGGGCTTGAGCACCTCGATGCCCGCCTCCTCGGCGCGCTGCGCGACCGGGCTGGCCACCAGCTTGCGCCCGCGCCCGGCGGGCGCGTCGGGGCGGGTCACCACGGCGACCACCTCGTGCCGGGAGGCCAGCAGGGCGTCCAGGGCGGGAACGGCGACCTCGGGGGTGCCGGCGAAGACGAGACGCACGGGCAGGGGCCTTTCACTGGATTCAGAAGGTCAGAAGATCGGATTGCCGGAAAATGACCATCGGACGAGCATCCCGGCCGATCATCGGTTCTCCCGATTCACGCCGGGAGACGGACTGGGGCGGCGTCCCGGCCCGCTGCGGTCAGCGGATCGGCCCGAACGTGGAATGCGGCGAGATCCGCACCGTCGGCGCCGGGCCGCCGCCCCAGTCCGTCTCCCGGATCGCCTTCATCGCGGCCTTCCGGGCCTCCCGGTCCAGCCGGTCGACGAAGATGATCCCGTCCAGGTGGTCCGTCTCGTGCTGGATGCACCGCGCCAGCAGCTGGGTGCCCTCCACCGTCACCGGCTCCCCGTGCATGTCGACGCCCCTGGCCACCACGCCGTACGCCCGCTTGGTGTCGAAGCGCAGGCCCGGCAGCGACAGGCAGCCCTCCGGGCCGTCCTGCTCCTCCTCGCTGAGCGACAGGTCCGGGTTGATCAGGTGGCCCACCACCCCGTCCACGTTGTACGTGAACACCCGCAGCGAGACGCCCAGTTGCGGCGCCGCCAGCCCCGCACCGGGAGCCTCCAGCATGGTGTCGGTCAGGTCCTTCACCAGCCTGCGCAGCTCCTTGTCGAAGACGGTCACCGGCTTCGCGGTCGCCCGCAGCACCGGGTCGCCGAAGATCCGGATCGGCTGAACTGCCAAGACTGCGACTCCCTCTGCACCGACACGACCGCCGGAAACGACGGCCTCCGGGAAGTCTATGCAATCCCCGCCGCCGGTTCGGAGCGGCCACTGGCATATCCCGAGTCGTGCTCGACGCGTTACCCAACGACCCGACGTGCGTTGGTCAATGCGAATTGACCGGGACGCGCGAGCGCCCCGAGCACGCGACCCGACCGAGAGGTGGCAACGAGGCCATGGCCGAGCAGATCAACCACGACGCCCGGGCCCGGGCGTCCCTGCACCTGCTGGTGCGGGACATCGAGCGGGTCCGCCGCCAGGTCGACGCCCTGCGCACGCTCACCGCCCAACTGGGCAACGTCTACCGCCCCCGCCGCCCCAGCACCTCCGCCGGCTTCGTGGTCTACGGCCGCGCCCCCGCCCCGACCGTCCGCCTCGCCCAGGAACTGCGCGAGAGCGTCGAGACCCTGGTCGCCGCCGCCGTCGAGTTCGACCGCGCCCTCGGCTTCTCCTGGGACTCCGTCGGCTCCGCGCTCGGCGTCACCAAGCAGGCCGTCCACCGCCGCTACGGCATGCGCCGCCCCACCGGCGAACTCCTCCCCTCCCCCCGCGACACCGACTCCCCCGCCCCCCAACCCCCGCCCGTCCCCGCCCCCACCGGCACGGCCGCCCGCCCCCCGATCCCCCAGGCCCGCCAGGCCAGCCCGCTGATGCCCCAGCGCACCCGCTGACACCTGCACCCCGGGGGCGCGGACGGAACCGCTGCACCGAGGCGAAACCAGGGGCGCGAGGAACTGCGCGGCCGACCGAACACCCACAGCCAGATCGCGACGCAGGACGGCGCCCTGCACTATTTCGCGATCTTGCTGCCGTTCACGTGGCCGGGCGCGCAGTTCCTCGCGCCCCCGGCTCTGCACCACCCCGCTCGCACTACCCGATGTCCGTCGGGTCCACCCGGATCCGCACCGTCTCCGCCCCCCGCAACGCCAGCCGCGCGATCTGCGCCGCCTTCAGCGCCGCCGCCAGCGCCGCCCCCTGCCCCGGCGCGACCCGCACCAGCGCACGCTCCACCCCCTCCTCCCGCGCTCCCCCCGCACCACTCCCGCTCCCGGCCGAACTCCCGCCCGCGCCCCCGAAGACCGGCACCGGCCCCAGCACGTCCGCCCCCGCGGGCAGGCGCAGCAGCCCCAACAGGTCCGCCACCCCCCGCGCCGGCCCCGTCACCGAGGCCATCCGCGAGACCGGCGGGAACCGCAGCTCCTCCCGCTCGTCGAGCTCGACCCCCGCGTGCCCGGCCGGGTCCCACCGCACCAGGGCCTGCACCGCCCGCGCCCCCGCCTCCGCGACGACCACGACCGTCCCGCCCTCGCCCGCCGGGCGGACCAGCGACGCGGCCGTCAGCCAGCGCCGCACCGCCTCCTCCCCGGCCCGCAGGTCGGGCCGGTTGAGCAGGGCCCAGCCGTCCAGCAGCAGCGCCGCCGCGTACCCGGGGCCCTCGGCGACCGGCTCGGCCCCCGGCGTGGCCAGCACCAGCGCGGGCGTGCCCGGCACGGTCGCGAGCACCGCGTCCCGCCCGGAGGTCCGCACCGGCACCCGCGGGAACGCCTTGCCGAGCTCCTCCGCCGTGCGCCGCACGCCCACCACCGCGGCCCGCAGCCGGAACGACCCGCACTCGACGCAGTGCCAGTCCTGCTCCTGCGCGCCGCACCAGGCGCACACCGGCGCCGCGTCCGCCCCCGGGGACTCCAGCGGCCCGCCGCAGGCCCGGCAGCGGGCCGCCTCCCGGCAGCGCCCGCACACCAGCCGGGGCACGTAGCCCCGCCGCGGGACCTGCACCAGCACCGGCCCCCGGGTCAGCGCCTCCCGGGCGGTCTCCCAGGCCACCGACGGCAGCCGGGCCGCCCGGGCCGCCTCGTCCCGCGCCTGGTCGGTCTCCAGGACGGTGCGCACCCGGGGCGCGACCTGACGGACCGTCTCCCGCGGGGCGGCCAGCGGGCGCGCCCAGCCGGAGCGCAGCAGCTGCGCGGCCTCGACGGTCATCGAGACGCCGCCGATCAGCACCGCCGTGCCCTCCTCGGCGGCCCGCAGCAGCGCCACCTCCCGCACGTGCGGGTAGGGCGCGTTCGGGTCGCTGTGGCTGCTGTCGCCGTCCGACCAGACGACCACCAGCCCGAGGTCGCGCACCGGCGCGAACACCGCCGCCCGCGTCCCGACCGCGGCGCGCACCGAGCCGCGGCTGACCGACAGCCAGCGCCGGTAGCGCTCCTGCGGGCCCGCGTCGGCGGCCAGCACCGCGTGCCGCCCCTCCCCGAGCAGGCCGCGCAGCGCCGCGTCGACCCGGGCGACGGCCCGCCCGTCCGGCAGCACCACCAGCGCGCCGCGCCCGCCCGCCAGCGTCGCCGCGACGGCCCGGGCGACCTCGGCGGGCCACTCGGGGCCGGGCAGCGCCGTCCACACCGCGCGCGGCGCGTGCCCGCCCGCCAGCGAGGCCAGGAACTCGGGCCCGTACGCGTACCGCTCCCAGCTGCCCGGCGCCGGGGCCGACGGCGGCGGCAGCGGGCGCGGCGAGGGCTCGGCCTCCGCCCCGGCGTGCCGCGGCGGGACGGCCAGCTGCAGCACGTCGGCGAGCGTCCCGGCGTAGCGGTCGGCGACGGCCCGGCACAGCCGCAGCAGCTTCGGCGTCAGCACCCGCTCGGGCGACAGGACGCGGGCCAGCGGCGCCAGCGGCCCCGGGTAGTCGGAGTCCTCGCGCCGCTCGACCACGAACCCGTCGTGCAGCGCCCCGCCCTCGCGCCGTCCGTGCGCGCCGACCCGGCCGCCGAAGCGCACCCGGACCCGGACGCCCGGCTGGGCCTCCTCGGACATCGCCTCGGGCACCGCGTAGTCGAAGTACTGGTCGAGGCTCAGCACGCCCTTGTCGACCAGCACCCGGGCCACCGGCAGCCGCTCGGCGAGCACCACCCCGCGCGCGGCCCGCGGCTTCGCCCGGCGCACCGTCTCCCGGATGAACGCCAACTGCTCCCCGGTGCCGTCCGCGCTGCTCACGCCCCCAACCTAGCGGAACCCGCCGACAACGCCGCCGACACGACGGAGCCGCCCGCCGGGGAGGAACTCCCCGACGAGCGGCTCCGAGCGCAGCAGTGGGCTCAGCCCGCGACGGCCGCCTTCAGCGCCTCGACGCGGTCGGTGCGCTCCCAGGTGAAGTCCGGCAGCTCGCGGCCGAAGTGGCCGTACGCGGCGGTCTGGGCGTAGATCGGCCGCAGCAGGTCCAGGTCGCGGAT
>NZ_BSSA01000014.1 GCF_030268885.1 Kitasatospora phosalacinea | reverse complement strand
ACGGCCTGTCCGTCCAGCTCGCCGAGGCGCTGGCCGAGTTCTGGCACGCCCGGGTCCGCTACGAGCTCGGCTTCGGCGACGAGGACCCGCAGGACGTCCGGGACATGTTCGCGCTCAAGTACCGCGGTGCGCGCTTCTCGCTCGGCTACGGCGCCTGCCCCGAGCTGGAGGACCGGGCCAAGATCGCCGAGCTGCTCAAGCCCGAGCGGGTCGGCGTGATCCTCTCCGAGGAGTACCAGCTGCACCCCGAGCAGTCGACCGACGCCATCGTGGTCCACCACCCCGAGGCGAAGTACTTCAACGCCAGGTAGACCTTCAACCGGGGATCATCCGTTCGCCGCACCGCCGCCCGGTGCAATTCCACCGGGCGGGCGTATTCTTGATGATCCTGAAACGGGCCGGTCCGCTGACCAGCGGGCCGGCCCGTGCCATCCCCGGACGCACCCGCGCCCGGGCAGTCCAACAGGAAGGCGGCGCGCATGACGACGGTCTCGACCCCGGTCCGCATCGGCGGGGACGGCGAGGACAGCGGCCTGCACGCCGTCCTGCTCGACATGGACGGCACCCTGGTGGACACCGAGGACTTCTGGTGGCAGGCCGAGGTCGACCTGTTCGCCGAGCTCGGCCACCGGCTCACCGCCGAGGACCGCACCCACGTGGTCGGCGGCCCGATGACCCGGGTGATCGACTACCTGATCACCCGCACCGGCGTCACCCTCAGCCCCGCCGAGCTGACCGTCCTGATCAACCAGCGCTTCGTCGACCTGCTGGCCGGGGGCGTCCCGCTGATGCCCGGCGCCGAGCGGCTGCTCAACACCCTGGGCGCGCACGGCGTCCCGGCCGCGCTGGTGTCCGCCTCGCACCGGCACATCATCGACATCGTGCTGCGCAGCCTGGGCGCCCAGCACTTCGCCTTCACCGTCGCGGGCGACGAGGTCGCCCGGACCAAGCCGCACCCCGACCCCTACCTGACCGCCGCCGCCCGGCTCGGCGCCGACCCGGCCCGCTGCGTGGTCGTCGAGGACACCCCCACCGGCGTCGCCGCCGCGGAGGCCGCGGGCTGCCCGGTCATCGCCGTCCCGTCCATCGCCGCGATCGACCCCGCCCCCGGCCGCCTGGTGCTGCCCTCGCTGGAGCACGTCGACCTGGACCTGCTGCGCACCCTGGCCGCCGCCCGGGTGTGAGCTTCGTCTCCCTCGCACCCTTTGCCGGTTTCGTTCCGCGTCCGGTGGTACGCGGAACGTGTCCGCCGGTGCGGGTGAAAACGGGCATTGGCTGACAACTCGTCGACTGCCGGGGCAAGATCCTCCGAACCCGCCGGGACCACCGTCCGAACCCTCGGTGACCCCCCGGAGGCGATATGGCACGCTAAGGCGCGTTCGAGTCCCCGTGCCGTGCCGCCGCCCACCCCGGAAACCCGGGAGGACGGGCGTGCGCGGCCGTAGCAGTCCCGCGGCCCCGCCCCACCCCGGCGCCGGGCGGCGGGCACCGGCGACAGCCGGCCGCACGCAGTGAGGAAGACCACCCCGCATGACCACCCCCAACCGCCTGGCCGCGCTCAGCTGCGCCGCTCTCGTCGCCACCACGGCGGCGGGCTGCGCCTCCGTCGAGAAGGCCGCCGGCGGCGGCGGTGACGGCACCATCACCATGGGCACCACCAACGTGACCAGCGTGCTGGACCCGGCCGGTGCGTACGACGCGGGCTCCTGGCTGGTCCTCAACAACGCCTTCCAGTCGCTGCTGAGCTTCCCCTCCGGCGCGACCGTCCCGCAGCCCGACGCCGCCGAGTCCTGCCAGTTCACCGGCGCCGACGCGCTCACCTACACCTGCACGCTGCGCAGCGGCCTGAAGTTCTCCAACGGGCACCCGCTGACCGCCCAGGACGTCAAGTTCTCCATCGACCGGGTCAAGAAGATCGCCGACCCGTCCGGCCCCGGCCCGCTGCTGTCCACCATCGCCTCGGTGGACGTCTCCGGCGACCGCCAGGTCACCTTCCACCTGGAGAGCCCCGACGCGGTGCTCCCGGCCAAGCTGGCCTCCGCGGCCGGCGCCATCGTCGACCACCAGGTCTTCCCGGCCGACAAGCTGCTCGGCAACACCTCCCTGGTCGGCTCCGGCCCGTACAAGATCGACTCGGTCGAGATGAACGGCAAGGCCCCGAGCAAGATCCAGCTCAGCGCCAACACCGGCTACCAGGGCACCGCCGAGCGCAAGAACGACAAGTTCACGGTGCGCTACTTCGACAAGCCCGAGCAGCTGAAGTCGGCCCTCGACAGCGGCGCCGTCGACCTCACCGACAACAGCCTCGACCCCTCCGTGGCCGCCAAGATCAAGTCCGACGACATGGCCGGCACCGGCACCCTCCGGGTCGCCGAGGGCGCCTCCGGCGAGACCCGCTACCTGGTGTTCAACACCAAGGACGAGACCGGCGGCAACCAGGCCGTCCGGCAGGCCGCCGCCCAGCTGATCGACCGCAAGGCGATCTCCCAGGACGTGTACGCGGGCACCGTGCAGCCGCTGTACTCGGTCGTCCCGGCGGGCCTGGCCGGCCACAACACCGCCTTCTTCGACAAGTACGGCGAGCCCGACCCGGCCAAGGCCAAGCGCATCCTGAACAACGCGCACGTCACCACCCCGGTCAAGCTCACCCTGACCTGGTCCCGCGCCCGGGCCGGCGCCGCCGAGCTGGAGGCCGTCAAGCAGGAGCTGGAGAACGGCGGCCTGTTCCAGGTCACCGTCCAGCAGGAGCCCGACTGGACCGCCTACCAGGCCGGCTGGAAGAACGGCAGCTACCAGGCGTACACCGTCGGCTGGACCCCCGACTACGCCGACGCCGACGACTACATCAGCCCGCTGGTGGTCGACGGCGGCGCCTACCACAACGGCTGGAACAACCCCCAGATCAGCGACAAGCTGGTCCCGGAGTCGATCAAGCTCACCGACCGCTCCGGCGGCGGCGCCTACGACCAGATCCAGAAGATCCTGGCCGACGCCGTCCCGATGGTGCCGCTGTTCCAGAACAAGTCCTTCTACGTCTACCGCCCCGGCGTCACCGGCGTGGACAGCACCATGGACAACACCGGCGTGTTCCGGTTCTGGGAGATCGGCCGCACCGCGAAGTGACCCCCGCGGACGCGGAACGGCCCGCCACCCCCTCGGGGGCGGCGGGCCGTTCCGCGTCCGCGGCGGGCTACAGCGAGCCCGGGCGCACCAGGCCGCTCTCGTAGGCGTACACCGCCGCCTGCACCCGGTCGCGCAGCTGCAGCTTGGTCAGCACGTGGCCGACGTGCGTCTTCACCGTGGTCTCCGAGACGAACAGCTCGGCGGCGATCTCCGCGTTCGACAGGCCCCGCGCCACTAGCCGCAGCACCTCCACCTCGCGCTCGGTCAGCACCGTCAGCGCCTGCGGCGGCGTCTCGTCGCCCGAGGGCAGCTTGGTGGCGTACATGTCCAGCAGGCGGCGGGTCACCGACGGGGCCAGCATCGCCGCGCCGTCCGCCACCACCCGGATCGCCTGCACCAGCTCCTCGGCCGGCACGTCCTTCAGCAGGAAGCCGCTGGCGCCCGCGCGCAGCGCCTCCACCACGTACTCGTCCAGGTCGAAGGTGGTCAGCACCAGCACCTTGGCCGGGCCGTCCCGGTCCGGACCGGCGATCCGCCGGGTGGCCTCCACGCCGTCCATCCGCGGCATCCGGATGTCCATCAGCACCACGTCCGGCTGCAGGGCGCGGACCTGGTCCAGCGCCTGCTGCCCGTCGCCCGCCTCGCCGACCACCGCCAGGTCGGGCTCGGCCTCCAGGATCATCCGGAAACCGGTACGCAGCAGCGGCTGGTCGTCCACCAGCAGCACACGGATCGTCAACCTACGACTCCTTGCCGGGATTGGTCACAGTGGTCAGTGGCAGCGGGTACGGCGGGGGAGTGCCGCCGAACTCCGGGCAGGACGCCTGGTGGTCGCACCAGTCGCACAGCCGGTTGCGCGTCGCCGGGAAGTCACCGGTGGCCACCGCCGCCGAGATCGCCTCCCACAGCGCCTCCAGCTTCCGCTCCACCGAGAGCAGGTCCGCCTCGTCCGGGTCGTACGTCACCACGTCCCCGCCGCCGCCCAGGTAGACCAGCTGCAGGCGCTTGGGGACCACGCCCTTCCAGCGCCACACCACCAGGGCGTAGAACTTCATCTGGAACATCGCCTTGCCCTCGAAGTCCCGCGAGGGCGCCCGGCCGGTCTTGTAGTCCACCAGCCGCACCTCGCCGGACGGGGCGACGTCCACCCGGTCGATGTACCCGCGCAGCAGCAGGCCCGAGGGCAGCGCCGTCTCCACGTACAGCTCCCGCTCCACCGGGTGCAGCCGGGTCGGGTCCTCCAGCCGGAACCACTTCTCCACCAGCTTCTCGGCGTCCCCCAGCCAGCCGGCCAACTTCTCCGGCTCGCCCGGGAACAGCTCCGCCAGCTCCGGCCGTTCCCCCAGCAACCGCTCCCACTGCGGGCCCAGCAGCCCGAGCGCCCGCTCCGGCGTCCGCTCGGCCGGCGGGTGGTCGAACAGCCGCTCCAGCACCGCGTGCACCAGCGTGCCCCTGGTCGCGGCCGCGGACGGCGGCTCCGGCAGCCGGTCGATCACCCGCAGCCGGTACAGCAGCGGGCAGGTCATGAAGTCACCCGCCCGCGACGGCGACAGCCCGGTCGGCCGGGCGGCCGGACGCGGGGCGGGCGAGGGGTCGGTCTGCTGCATGCCACGACCCTATTGCACCGGACCGACACCGGAGGCGAACGGGTCGGAGCCGCTGGGTATAGGAGAAGGGAGGGCGGGGTGCGCCGCCGTTCCCGGGGCGAGATCACGTAGCGTACGAGGCACCAGCGGACGGCGGGACGGAAGGAGCACGGTGAACGACACCGAGGGGCGGGCACCGGAGAAGCCGAAGCCCGACGACCAGCCGCGCGGCGGCATCCTGATGGGCCGTCCGTTCGGCGTGCCCGTCTACGTCACCCCGTCCTGGTTCCTGGTCGCCGCGCTGATCACCTGGATCTTCGGCAGCCGCCTCGCCGACGTGCTGCCCGACCTCGGCGGCGCCCGCTACCTGCTCGCCTTCTCCTTCGCCGTCGCCTTCTACGGCTCGGTGCTGGTCCACGAACTCGCCCACACCGTGGTCGGACTCCACTACCGGCTCGGCGTCCGCCGGATCCAGCTCCAGTTCCTCGGCGGCGTCTCCGAGATCGAGAAGGAGGCCGACCGCCCCTGGCGCGAGTTCTGGCTCGCCTTCGTCGGCCCGCTGCTCTCGCTGCTGCTCGGCGGCGCCTTCTGGCTCGGCCTGCGCGCCGTCGAACCCGCCACCGTCCCCGGCGTGCTGCTCGCCGGGCTGATGGTCTCCAACCTGGTCGTCGCCGCCTTCAACCTGCTCCCCGGCCTCCCGCTGGACGGCGGCCGGATGCTGCGCGCCGTGGTCTGGGCGCTCACCGGCAACCCGATGAAGGGCACCCTGGCCGCGGTCTGGGTCGGCCGCGCCCTCGCCGTCGCGGTCGTCCTCGGCCTGCCGATCTTCAGCTCCTCCCAGGACGTCGAGCGCTCCGCCACCGAGGCCATGGTCGACGGCGTGCTCGCCGCGGTCCTCGGCTTCATCATCTGGCAGGGCGCCGGCAACTCGCTGCGCAACGCCCGCCTCAAGGAGGTGCTGCCCCGGCTCAAGGTCCGCGAGATGGCCCGCCGCAGCATCGACGTCCCCGCCGACACCCCCCTGGGCGAAGCCATGCGCCGGGCCCGCGAGGTGCACGCCGGGGCGATCGTGGTGGTCGACGGGCGCGGCGAGCCGATCGCCGTGGTCAAGGAGTCCGCGGTCAGCGCCGTCCCCGAGCACCGCCGCCCCTGGATCGCCGTCAGCGCCGTCTCCCGCGACCTCGAACCCGGCCTGACCGTCCCGGTCGACCTGGCCGGCGAGCAGATCCTCGACACCCTGCGCCGCGCCCCCGCCACCGAGTACCTGGTGGTCCGCCCGGACGGCTCGGTCTACGGTGTCCTCTCCCTCACCGACCTGGAGCGGAAGCTCACCGCCGCGCTCCAGGGCCGGGCCGCCGGGGTGGAGTGATCATGTGGTCGGGGGCAGCCCTCCGGCTCCCGTAGGATGGCCCCCATGTCCGAACCGACCGGTGCCACCCGCCGACGCGGGCCCTTCCAGGTCGGGGACCAGGTCCAGCTGACCGACCCCAAGGGCCGCCACTACACGTTCACGCTCCAGGCCGGGAACCAGTTCCACACCCACAAGGGTATGTTCCCGCACGACGAGCTGATCGGCGCTCCCGAGGGCACGGTCGTCCGCACGACGGGCAACGTCCCGTACCTCGCGCTGCGCCCCCTGCTCCCCGACTACGTCCTGTCCATGCCGCGCGGCGCGGCCGTGATCTACCCCAAGGACGCGGGGCAGATCCTGGCCATGGCCGACATCTTCGCCGGTGCGAAGGTGGTCGAGGCGGGCGTCGGCTCCGGCGCCCTCTCCACCTACCTGCTGCGCGCCGTCGGCGACACCGGCTCGCTCGCCTCCTACGAGCGCCGCCAGGACTTCGCCGACATCGCCAGGGGCAACGTCGAGCGCTACTTCGGCGGCCCGCACCCGGCCTGGAAGCTCACCGTCGGCGACCTCCAGGACAACCTGGTCGAGACCGACGTCGACCGCGTCATCCTCGACATGCTCGCCCCCTGGGAGTGCCTGGACGTCGCCTCCAAGGCGCTCGTCCCCGGCGGCCTGATCTGCTGCTACGTGGCCACCACCACCCAGATGTCGCGCACCGTCGAGGCGCTGCGCGAGCACGGCACCTTCACCGAGCCGCAGGCCTGGGAGACCATGGTCCGCACCTGGCACCTGGAGGGCCTCGCCGTCCGCCCGGACCACCGGATGATCGGCCACACCGGCTTCCTGCTCACCGCCCGCCGCCTCGCCGACGGCGTCGAGCCCCCGCTGCGCCGCCGCCGCCCCGCGAAGGGCTCCTACGGCGAGGACTACGAGACCGGCCCCGAGACCGAGCTCTCGCTCGCCGAGCGCGCGGCCGTCCGCAAGGCGCAGCGCCAGGCGGCCTCGCACGACGCCCGGGAACTCCCGGAGTAGCACCGGGAACCGCGCGAGCGACCACGCACCGACGGCCGGGGCGCGAGGGAACGGCAGGTCACTGCCCTCCTCGCGACCCGGCCGTCGGCGTCTCCCGCCCCGCGCGGCTCCCCGCCCCCGGCAGCCCGCTCCGGAGCCGGGTGTGGAAGGATGCGCGGACCGGAAAGGGGAGTCTCGTGGTGACGGAGCGTCGGATACCCGGGCACGCGCGGTCGGGGTTGAAGCACTGGGTGCTGGTCGCGGCCGGCTGCGCGGCCGTGGTGGGCGGGGCGCTGGGGGCGACCTCGGCGACCGGGGCGGTGACGGGCGGTCAGCAGGCGGCCGACGGACCGGTCGCGGAGCCGGTGCCCACGGCCTCGCCGCTGCCGGAGGCGGACCTGGCGAAGGTCCGGCTGCCGCTGGAGTGCGGGCCCTTCCCGGTCACGGTGAGCCTGAAGGCGTCCGCGCTGCTGGACGGGAAGCCGGTGACCGTCGCCGCCGCGCACTGCCAGGCGGACATGGGCACTCCGCCGGACGGGGTGTTCCTGGTCGGCGCCGACGGCGCCCCCGTGCCGCTGCTGCCCGACGCCGAGGGCCTGACCGTCACCGAGCTGGCGGTCCGCAGCGACGGCTCGATCCGCGGGAGGGCCCGCGGCTACTCCTCCCCGGACGTGCCCCGCTTCTCGCCCGACCTGCAGGTCGAACTGGTCTGGACGCGCTCCGGCGGGGCCTGGACGAAGACCGAGACCAGGACGCCGGTGCACGGCGCCTGAGCGCCCGAGCACCCGTCAGGGGGCCGAACGGGCGTCAGTCCGCGTCCGGCCCGTAGACCTCGACGCCGTCCGCCGCCCGGCGGACGTGGATGCAGTCGCCGGGGCAGTCCTTGACGGAGTCGACCACGTCCTGAAGGAGCGTCAGCGGCACGGGGACGGTCTCGCCCGGCTGCTGGCGCAACTCGTCGTCCTCGCCCTTGACGTAGGCGAGCCCGTCGATGTCGAGCTCGAAGACCTCGGGCGCGTACTGCGCGCAGATGCCGTCGCCGGTGCACAGATCCTGGTCGATCCAGACTTCGAGTGCCTCGCCCGTCCCCGCCATTGCCCCTGCCGTTTCTGCTCTCGTCGCCCCGTATTCGGGGACATTCCTGTCACGATACATCCGCGCTGCTTTGAACCGTTGAGCGGTGGGCATCTCCTCTACCAAGAGGGGAAGCACGCAGGGCGAACAACCGGACACGCCCGACCCGCCTTTCTGATCACTAAGGGGTTTACATCGCCCTGGTCCCAGGTAGGTTTGGGTCGTCCAGCTCCCCCAGGAGGAGGTGAGGACCGTGGCAGCCCACGATGACGAGTACGACCGCAGCGCCGGCAGGCCCGCACGGGGGTCCGACGAGGCCGCGCAGGTCTCCTACCTCGAACAGGAGATTGCCGTCCTTCGGCGCAGGCTCGCCGATTCGCCCCGCAGTTCGAGGGTGCTCGAGGAGCGGATCGTCGAGCTGCAGACCAACCTGGCCGGTGTGACCGCCCAGAACGAGAGGCTCGTCGCGACCCTGCGCGAGGCCCGCGACCAGATCGTGGCCCTCAAGGAGGAGGTCGACCGGCTCGCCCAGCCGCCGGCCGGATTCGGCACCTTCCTCGAGAAGAACGAGGACGGGACGGCCGACATCTTCACCGGGGGCCGAAAGCTCCGGGTCAACGTCAGCCCCAACGTCGAGTTGGACGAGCTGCGCCGCGGCCAGGAGGTGATGCTCAACGAGGCGCTGAACGTCGTCGAGGCGATGGCGTTCGAGCGGATCGGCGAGATCGTCACGCTCAAGGAGGTGCTGGAGGGCGGCGACCGCGCGCTGGTCACCGGCCACACCGACGAGGAGCGCGTGGTGCGCCTCGCCGAGCCGCTCCAGGGCGTCACGCTCCGCCCGGGCGACGCCCTGCTGCTGGAGCCCCGCTCCGGCTACGTGTACGAGGTGGTGCCGAAGTCCGAGGTCGAGGAGCTGGTCCTCGAGGAGGTCCCGGACATCGACTACCGGCAGATCGGCGGCCTCTCCGGCCAGATCGAGCAGATCCGGGACGCGGTGGAGCTCCCGTACCTGCACGCCGACCTGTTCAAGGAGTACGAACTCCGGCCGCCCAAGGGCGTCCTGCTCTACGGCCCGCCCGGCTGCGGCAAGACGCTGATCGCCAAGGCGGTGGCCAACTCGCTGGCCAAGAAGGTCGCCGAGGTGACCGGCCGTCCGCAGGGCAAGAGCTACTTCCTCAACATCAAGGGCCCCGAGCTGCTCAACAAGTACGTGGGCGAGACCGAGCGGCAGATCCGCCTGGTCTTCCAGCGGGCCCGGGAGAAGGCGAGCGAGGGCACGCCCGTCATCGTCTTCTTCGACGAGATGGAGTCGCTCTTCCGCACCCGCGGCTCCGGCGTCAGCTCGGACGTGGAGAACACCATCGTCCCGCAGCTGCTGGCGGAGATCGACGGCGTGGAGGGCCTGGAGAACGTCATCGTCATCGGCGCCTCCAACCGCGAGGACATGATCGACCCGGCGATCCTGCGGCCCGGCCGCCTGGACGTCAAGATCAAGATCGAGCGGCCGGACGCCGAGGCGGCCAAGGACATCTTCTCCAAGTACCTCAAGGACACCCTCCCGTTCCACCCGGACGACCTCAAGGAGCACGACGGCTCGGTGTCGGTCACCGTCGCCGCCATGATCCAGTCGGTGGTGGAGCGGATGTACTCGGAGACCGAGGAGAACCGCTTCCTGGAGGTCACCTACGCCAACGGTGACAAGGAGGTCCTGTACTTCAAGGACTTCAACTCCGGCGCCATGATCCAGAACATCGTGGACCGGGCGAAGAAGATGGCCATCAAGGACTACCTCGACCACGGCCAGCGCGGTCTGCGCGTCTCCCACCTGCTCGCCGCCTGCGTGGACGAGTTCAAGGAGAACGAGGACCTGCCCAACACCACCAACCCGGACGACTGGGCCCGCATCTCCGGCAAGAAGGGCGAGCGGATCGTCTTCATCCGCACCCTCGTCACCGGCAAGCAGGGTGCCGAGTCCGGCCGCTCCATCGACACCGTCGCCAACACGGGGCAGTACCTGTAGCACCCGCACGACCCCGTCCGGCTGCGGCGCTCGGCAGGGCTCCGCAGCCGGACGGCGCGTCTGCACCGGCAGTACCCAGCAGGACCCAGCAGGACCCACAGGTCAGGAGGGCCGCATGACCGTACGGCGCGTGATGGGGATCGAGACCGAGTACGGCATCTCCGTGCCCGGCCACCCCAACGCCAACGCCATGCTCACCTCGTCCCAGGTCGTCAACGCGTACGCCGCGGCGATGCACCGGGCGCGTCGCGCCCGCTGGGACTTCGAGGAGGAGAATCCGCTGCGCGACGCCCGGGGCTTCGACCTGGCCCGGGACGTGGCGGACGCCAGCCAGCTCACCGACGAGGACATCGGCCTGGCCAACGTCATCCTCACCAACGGCGCCCGCTTCTACGTCGACCACGCGCACCCCGAGTACTCCTCGCCCGAGGTCACCAACCCGCGCGACGCGGTGCTCTGGGACAAGGCGGGCGAGCGGATCATGGCGGCGGCCGCCGAGCGGGCCCTGGAGCTGCCCAACGGGCAGCGGATCCTGCTCTACAAGAACAACACCGACAACAAGGGCGCCTCCTACGGCACCCATGAGAACTACCTGATGCAGCGGGCCACCCCGTTCGCCGACATCGTCCGCCACCTCACCCCGTTCTTCGTCTCCCGCCAGGTGGTGTGCGGCGCGGGCCGGGTGGGCATCGGTCAGGAGGGCGGCGGGCACGGCTTCCAGATCAGCCAGCGCGCCGACTACTTCGAGGTCGAGGTCGGCCTGGAGACCACCCTCAAGCGGCCCATCATCAACACCCGCGACGAACCGCACGCCGACGCCGAGAAGTACCGCCGGCTGCACGTCATCATCGGCGACGCCAACCTCTCCGAGATCTCCACCTACCTCAAGCTCGGCACCACCGCCCTGGTCCTGTCGATGATCGAGGACGGCTTCATCGCCGTCGACCTCGCCGTCGACCAGCCCGTGCGCACCCTGCACCGGATCTCCCACGACCCCGACCTCAAGCAGCTGGTCCAGCTGCGCAGCGGCCGCCGCCTGACGGCCGTCCAGCTCCAGATGGAGTACTGCGAGCTGGCCCGCAAGTACGTCGAGGACCGCCACGGGCAGGACGCCGACGACCAGACCCTGGACGTGCTGGCCCGCTGGGAGGACGTGCTGGGCCGCCTGGAGCGCGACCCGATGAGCCTGTCCCGGCAGCTCGACTGGATCGCCAAGAAGGAGCTCCTGGAGGGCTACCGGCAGCGCGACGGCCTGGACTGGGACAGCCCCCGGCTCCAGCTGGTCGACCTCCAGTACAGCGACGTGCGGGCCGACAAGGGCCTGTACAACCGGCTGGAGGCGCGCGGCCGGTTCGAGCGGCTCTTCGACGAGGAGGCGGTCCGCCGGGCCGTCCACCAGCCCCCCGAGGACACCCGGGCCTACTTCCGCGGTCGCTGCCTGGAGCAGTACGCCGACCACGTGGCCGCGGCCTCCTGGGACTCCGTGATCTTCGACCTGCCCGGCCACGACAGCCTGCAGCGCGTGCCGACCATGGAGCCGCTGCGCGGCACCCGGGAGCACGTCAAGGACCTGCTCGACCGGTGCCGCACCGCCGAGGACCTGGTGCGCGTCCTCTCCGGCGGGTAACTTTTCGATCACCGGGGGTGAACATTTCCCCGACGGGGAATCATTCCGGTGAGCAGCCAGCGTTGAACGAGAACACCGAACGAGCGGGGTGAGGGAAATGGCGGAGAAGGACACCGGCGGCGGTCAGCAGCGGGCCAACCGCTCCTCCGAGGAGGTGGAGGAGCAGGCCGCGGAAACTCAGGCCTCGGACGACCTCAAGGAGCGCCAGGAAAAGCTCAGCGACGACGTCGACTCGGTACTCGACGAAATCGACGAGGTCCTGGAATCCAACGCGGAGGATTTCGTGCGCGGATTCGTCCAGAAGGGCGGCGAGTAGCCGGGGGAACCCCCCGCGCACGCCGACAACAGCAGCACGAGCGCCGCAGGTGTGCCCTGAGCGCGCCTGCGGCCTCGCGTTCCCGCAGATCTCCCGAAGGAAGCGTGGAACCGGCCCCCGAAGCGGGTAGGGTCCGGGGCACCAACCAACTTTCGATCTTCGATCCGGAAGGACACGTGTGGAAGCCAACCTCAGTGGCACCGGGCGTCTGCCGGCCGCCTTCCTCACCCCCGGCTCCTCCTCGTTCCTCGACTTCCTCGACAGCCACGCGCCCCAGCTGCTCCCCGGTCGGCGCGCCCTCCCCGAGGGGATGACCGTCGAGGCGCCGCACGGCACCACCATCGTCTCCGCGGTGTTCGACGGCGGCGTGGTGCTGGCCGGTGACCGGCGCGCCACCATGGGCAACGTCATCGCCCAGCGGGACATCGAGAAGGTCTTCCCGGCGGACGAGTACAGCGCCGTCGGCATCGCCGGCACGGCCGGCCTCGCGGTCGAGATGGTCCGGCTGTTCCAGCTGGAGCTGGAGCACTACGAGAAGATCGAGGGCACCGTGCTCTCGTTCGAGGGCAAGGCCAACCGGCTCACCACGATGATCCGCTCCAACCTGGCGATGGCCATGCAGGGCCTCGCGGTCGTCCCGGTGTTCGCCGGGTACGACCTCGACCTCGGCCGCGGCCGGATCTTCACCTACGACGTGACCGGCGGCCGCTCCGAGGAGCGGGCCGGCTTCGCCGCCACCGGCTCCGGCTCGGTCTTCGCCCGCGGTGCGATGAAGAAGCTCTACCGGCCGGGGCTGACCGGCGAGCAGGCCGCCACCCTGGCCGTCCAGGCGCTGTACGACGCCGCCGACGACGACTCGGCGACCGGCGGGCCCGACCTGGCCCGCAAGATCTTCCCGATCGTCACGCTGATCACCGAGGACGGCTTCCGCCGGCTCGACGAGGACGAGGTCGCCGCGATCGCGGTCTCCATCACCGACCAGCGCCGCGAGCACCCGAACGGCCCGCAGGCCCCGCTCCTCTGAGTCCGCCCCAACCACCCGAAGGGAGACCGGCGGTGTCCACGCCGTTCTACGTCTCGCCCCAGCAGGCCATGGCGGACCGCGCGGAGTACGCCCGCAAGGGCATCGCCCGCGGCCGCAGCGTGGTCGTGCTCACCTACGCCGACGGCATCGTCTTCGTCGCGGAGAACACCTCCCGCGCCCTGCACAAGGTCTCCGAGATCTACGACAAGATCGCCTTCGCCGCGGTCGGCCGCTACAACGAGTTCGAGAACCTGCGGATCGGCGGCGTCCGCTACGCCGACCTGCGCGGCTACTCCTACGACCGGGCCGACGTCACCGCCCGCGGCCTGGCCAACGTGTACGCGCAGACCCTCGGCACCATCTTCTCCTCGGTCGGGGAGAAGCCGTACGAGGTCGAGCTGATCGTCGCCGAGGTCGGCCGGACCGACGCCGACGACCAGATCTACCGGCTCACCCCCGACGGCTCGGTGGTGGACGAGAAGAACGCGGTGGTGGTCGGCGGCAACGCCGACTCCATCGGCAACTACCTCGGCCAGCGCCACCGTTCCGGCCTGAGCCTGGCGGAGGCGCTCAAGCTCGCGGTCGACGGCCTGGCCCGCGACCCCAACGGCGGCAGCCCGCGCACCCTGACGCCGGAGCAGCTGGAGGTCGCCGTGCTGGACCGCAAGCGCCCCCGGCAGCGCAAGTTCAAGCGCGTCCTGGGCGGTCAGCTGGCCCGGCTGCTCAGCGGCGACGAGTCGGCCGCCGCCGAGGACGAGGGCGACGCGAGCACCGACACCGAATGACCGGCCCGGGCGGCCCGCCGGACCCGGCGGGCCGCCCGACGGTCCACCCACCGCCACCGAGGGGTTCCACCGAGCTTCGAACAGAGAAGAGTCGCACATGGACCGTCGAATTTTCGGGCTGGAGAACGAGTACGGCGTCACCTGCACCTTCCGGGGCCAGCGCCGCCTGTCGCCGGACGAGGTGGCCCGCTACCTCTTCCGCCGGGTCGTCTCCTGGGGCCGCAGCAGCAACGTCTTCCTGAAGAACGGCGCCCGCCTCTACCTCGACGTCGGCTCCCACCCCGAGTACGCGACCCCCGAGTGCGACGACGTCACCGAGCTGGTCACGCACGACAAGTCCGGCGAGCGGATCCTCGAGGGCCTGCTGGTGGACGCGGAGCGGCGGCTGCACGAGGAGGGCATCGCCGGGGACGTCTACCTGTTCAAGAACAACACCGACTCGGCCGGCAACTCCTACGGCTGCCACGAGAACTACCTGGTGGCCCGGCACGGCGAGTTCTCCCGGCTGGCGGACGTGCTGATCCCGTTCCTGGTGACCCGGCAGCTGATCTGCGGGGCGGGGAAGGTGCTGCAGACCCCGCGCGGCGCGGTGTACTGCGTCAGCCAGCGGGCCGAGCACATCTGGGAGGGCGTCAGCTCGGCGACCACCCGCTCCCGTCCGATCATCAACACCCGCGACGAGCCGCACGCCGACGCCGAGCGCTACCGGCGGCTGCACGTCATCGTCGGCGACTCCAACATGTCGGAGACCACCACGCTGCTCAAGGTCGGCGCCACGGACCTGGTGCTGCGGCTGATCGAGGCCGGGGTGGTGATGCGGGACCTCACGCTGGAGAACCCGATCCGGGCGATCCGCGAGGTCAGCCACGACCTGACCGGCACCCACCAGGTCCGGCTGGCCAACGGCCGGGAGGCCTCCGCGCTGGAGATCCAGGAGGAGTACTACACCAAGGCGCTGGAGTTCGCCGACCGCAAGGGCCTCAACGAGGGCACCGTGGCCCGGGTGCTGGACCTGTGGGGCCGCACCCTGGAGGCGGTGCGCAGCGAGGACCTGGCCAAGGTCGGCACCGAGATCGACTGGATCATGAAGTACCAGCTGATCGAGAAGTACCGGGCCAAGCACCAGATGACCATGTCCAACCCGCGGGTCGCCCAGATCGACCTGGCCTACCACGACATCCACCGCCGCCGCGGCCTGTTCTACCTGCTGCAGAAGAACGGCCAGGCCCAGCGGGTCACCACCGACCTGCTGACCTTCCAGGGCAAGTCGGTGCCCCCGCAGACCACCCGGGCCCGGCTGCGCGGCGACTTCATCCGCCGCGCCCAGGAGCAGCGCCGCGACTTCACCGTCGACTGGGTGCACCTGAAGCTGAACGACCAGGCGCAGCGCACCGTGCTGTGCAAGGACCCGTTCCGTTCGGTCGACGAGCGGGTGGAGAAGCTGATCGCCGGGATGTGACCGGCCGGCCGTGACGGTCCGTCGGAGGCGCGCCGAGCGCCTCCGACGGACCGGACGAATCGGGTCATAGGCTGACGCCATGCGTCGAACCGCCTGCCTGCTCACCGTTCCCCTGACCGCCGTGCTGATCGCCGGATGCAGCAGTTCGGACGGGTCCGGGAAGTCCGCCGCGACGACGCCCCCCGCCTCCTCGGCCTCCGCGGTCCAGGTGCCGAGCCCGGTGGCGTCCGCCTCGCCGATGCCGACCGTCAGCGGCGACTTCGGCTCGAAGGCGACGATCACGCTGCCGCCCGGGCAGCCGAGCGGCGCCTTCGTGGTGAGCACCGTGAGCGAGGGCTCCGGGGCGGAGGTCAAGAAGGGCGACTGGGTGACGGTCAACTACACCGTCAAGGACTGGACCAGCGGCAAGGACCTCTCCAGCTCCTACGACTCCGGCGGCAAGCCGCAGCTGTACCAGGCGGGCAGCGGGCAGTTGGTGCCCGCGTTCGACCAGAGCGTGGTCGGCAAGAAGGTGGGCTCCCGGCTGCTGGTGGTCGCCCCGCCCGCGGCGGGGTTCGGCAGCCAGGGGTCGAGCGCGCTGGGCGTCGGCAAGGACGACACCGTGGTGTTCGTGCTGGACGTGGTGAGCGCGACGCCGCCGGACACCACCATCCCCGGGGAGCTCACCCAGCCGCCCGCGAACGCCCCGCAGGTGAAGGACAACGGCAAGGCCGCGCCCACCATCACCGTCCCCTCCGGCCAGCAGCCGCCCACCGACCTGCAGCAGTACGTGCTGGTCAAGGGCACCGGCCCGGAGGTGCAGAGCGGGCAGACGCTGCTGGTCCAGTACACCGGCGTGACCTGGGCCGACGGCAAGCAGTTCGACTCCTCGTGGAACCACGGCGGCGCGCAGGCGCTGCAGGTCGGCACCGGCAGCCTGATCAAGGGGTGGGACCAGGGGCTGGTCGGCAAGACCGTCGGCAGCCGGGTGATGCTGGTGGTGCCGCCCGCGCTGGGCTACGGCGACCAGGCCAGCGGGTCGATCCCGGCGAACTCCACCCTGGTGTTCGTGATCGACATCCTGGAAGCCGTCTGAGAACCGCCTGACAGCGGGGCGCGGACCGGTTCGAACGGCTCTCATGCCGACCTGGCATACTGCTGCCCCGCACCAGTGGTACACGCGTCGTCGGGCGAGTCGAATGGGGAGTCATGTCTGAGAAAGCGTCGAGCCCGGGCGAGGCCGACAACACCGGGAACAAGCCTCCCCTGGACCGCGAGTCGATCGTCGTCCCCGCGGAGATCCTGACCCAGGCGGGCTGGGCGCCGCCGACCAACCCGGTCAACCCGGACGCCAAGGGCGAGCAGGCCCCGCAGGTCTTCGCGTCCAACCAGCGCAAGGTCCCGCTCTCCGAGGCCGGGTACGACCAGGACCCGGGCGGGGTGGGCCGGCTCGGCGTCATCCTGGGTTCGGTCCTGGCGGTCCTGCTGATCGCCTCCGGCGTGACGCTGTACTACGTCAACAAGGACGGCGGCAGCAAGCCCGCCGCCAAGGCGGACTCCGCGACGGCCAGCCCCAGTGCGGGCGCCTCGGACGCGCCGACCCAGCAGCCGGTGCCGCCGATCAAGGACAGCGCCAAGGTGCTGCCCACCGTCTCCGGCGACTTCGGCTCCAAGGCCACCATCACGCTGCCCAAGGAGGCGCCCGACGGCACCTTCGTGGTCAAGGAGCTGACCGCGGGCAACGGCGCGAAGGTCGAGAAGGGCAACTGGGTCTCCGTCGACTACACCGCGATGGACTGGCAGACCGGCAAGGAGATCCCCGGTTCGTACGGGGAGCAGAACGGCAAGCCGCAGCTCTACCAGGCCGGTGCCGGGTCGCTGATCGCGGCGCTGGACAACGCCGTCGAGGGCCACAAGGCGGGCAGCCGCCTGCTGGTGGTCGCCCCGCCCGCGGCCGCGTTCGGCCCGCAGGGCAGCCAGCAACTGGGCATCGGGGGCACCGACAGCCTGGTGTTCGTGCTGGACATCCGGCAGTCCACCGCGCCGAACGCGGTGGTCTCCGGTGACGTGACCCCGCCGCCCGCGGACTTCCCGCAGGTCAAGGACAACGGCAACAAGCCCGCCGAGATCACCCCCGTCCCGGGCGCCGCGGACCCGACCGACCTGAAGAGCCACGTGCTCATCCAGGGCAAGGGCCGCAAGATCGAGTCCGGCGAGAAGGTGCTGGTGCAGTACACCGGCGTGCTCTACAAGGACGGCAAGAAGTTCGACTCCTCGCTCGACCGCGGGCAGGCGTTCACCTTCACCACCGGCGCCGGCAGCGTCATCGAGGGCTGGGACAAGGGCATCGTCGGCCAGAACATCGGCAGCCGGGTCGAGCTGGTCATCCCCGCCTCGCTGGGCTACAAGGACAAGGCCAGCGACAGCATCCCGGCCAACTCCACCCTGGTGTTCGTGGTGGACATCCTGGACGCGGGCGTCGGCGGCGACAGCTGACGCGCCGTCGGTGCGCCTAGGATGAACCCCGTTCACGCAACCGAACGAGAAGAGCAATCGTGAGCCTGACCAAGCCGGAGATCGACTTCCCGGGCGGCGACGCCCCGAGCGAGCTCCAGATCCGCGACATCGTGGTCGGCGACGGCGCCGAGGCCAAGGCCGGGGCGACCGTCGAGGTCCACTACGTGGGTGTCACCTTCGCCTCCGGCGAGGAGTTCGACGCCTCGTGGAACCGCGGCCAGACCTTCAAGTTCCCGCTCGGCAAGGGACGGGTCATCAAGGGCTGGGACCAGGGCGTCGAGGGCATGCGCGTCGGCGGCCGCCGCGAGCTGGTCATCCCGCCGCACCTGGCCTACGGCAACCAGTCGCCGAGCCCGCTCATCCCGGCCGGCTCCACCCTGATCTTCGTGGTGGACCTGCTGGGCGTCTGACCTCGGACGCACCACCGGACCCCCGGCTCCGCCAGGAGCCGGGGGTCCGGCTTTCTCTGAACGTGCCCGTACCGGTACGGTCAGGCAGGTCACCCCCGATCGGAGGAAGGGTCAGCGATGGCGATCGCCAAGGCAGAGCGGCTGATGAACCTCGCCCTGTGCCTGATGAACACCCGGCGTCCGCTCTCCAAGAAAGAGCTGCGCGAATCCGTCGAGGCGTACCGGGAGGCCTGGCAGCAGGGCTCCGAGGACGCCTTCAACCGGATGTTCGAGCGCGACAAGGACGACCTGCGGGAACTCGGACTGATCATCGACGTGGACGAGAACGCGCTCGACGGCGAGATCGGCTACCTCGCCCGGCGCGACCGCAACCGCCTCCCGGAGATCGCCCTGGACGCCGAGGAGGCCGCCGCGCTGGCGCTGGCCGCCCGGGTCTGGCAGCAGGCCAAGATGTCCGGCGCCGCCAGCGGCGCCCTGCAGAAGCTGCGCGCCGCCGGCGTCCCGTTCGCCGAGGACCGCGAGCACGGTGCGCTGGAGCCGCGGATCCCCGGCCGGGAGGCCGCGTTCGAGCCGCTGCTCACCGCCGCCCGCGACCGGCGCCCGGTCACCTTCGACTACCGCAAGGCCGGGGCCGCGACCGCCGAGCCGCGCTCGGTCGAGCCCTGGGCGCTGGAGTGCTGGCGCGGCCACTGGTACCTGGCGGGCTACGACCGCGACCGCGGCTCGGCCCGGGTGTTCCGGCTCTCCCGGATCACCGGCAAGGTCCGCTCCCGGGCGGGCGCGTTCACCGGCGAGGTGCCCGAGCACGTGGACGTCCGGGCCGTGGTCGCCCGGTTCGCGGGCGAGGGCGCGACCGCCGTCGCGCGGGTCAAGGTGCGCTCCGGCGCCGCCTACCCGCTGCGCCAGCGCGCGCTGGAGACCCGGCCGGTGGACGCCGACTGGGACGAGCTGGACATCCCGTACGGCAACGGCCTGGGCGCCGACCTGGCCGAGTACGGCCCCGACGTCATCGTGATCGGCCCCGAGGACCTGCGGGCCGACGTCATCGACCGGCTGCGCGCCGTCGCCGGTCTCGCGGAGGTGCAGGCATGAGCAACGCGATCGACCAGACGCGGCGGATGCTGTCGCTGGTGACCTACCTGCGCGAGCGGCCCGGGGCCGAGGTGGCCGAGGTGGCGCGGGCGTTCGGGATCACCGAGCGGGAGCTGATCGGCGACCTGAACGTGCTGCCGATGTGCGGGACGTCCTTCCGCGGCGGCGACCTGCTCGACATCGACACCGACGGCGAGCGGATCTGGTGGCACAACGTGGACGACGTCGCCCAGCCGCTGCGGCTGGCCGCCGACGAGGCCACCGCGCTGCTGGTCGCCGCCCGCGCCGTGGCGGGCCTGCCCGGGCTGCGCGAGCGCGACCGGCAGGCGCTCACCCGGGCCGTCGCCAAGATCGAGGACGCGGCGGGCGAGAACGCCGAGTCCGCCGCCCGGATCGGCGTCACCTTCGAGGCCGAGGGCACCGTCTTCGCCGACATCGACCGCGCCCTCAGCGAGGGCCGGCTGATCTGGCTGCGCTACTGGTCGCACGGCCGCGGCGAGCTGACCGAGCGCGAGGTCGACCCGATCCGGCTGGTCACCGAGGGCCACACCTACCTGGAGGGCTGGTGCCGGACCTCCGAGGACCGGCGCACCTTCCGGCTCGACCGGATCGCCGAGATCAAGGTGCTGGACGAGCCCGCCAACCCGCCCCGGCTGCAGCCCCGCGACCTGTCCGCCGGGCTGGTCGCCCCCACCGCGGACGACCCGCAGGTGGTGGTCGAGGTCGGCCCCGGCGGCCGCTGGGTCGCCGAGTACTACACCCACGACAGCGCCGAGGAGCTCCCCGACGGCGGCCTGCGGATCACCCTGCGCTCCGCCGAACCGGCCGGGCTGCGCACCCTCGCCCTGCGGCTGGGCCGGGACGGCCGGATCACGGCCCCCGCCCAGCTCGCCGAACAGGCCCGCACCGCCGCGCTGGCCGCGCTGGAGCACTACCGGGACGGACAGGTCTGAACCACGTGACCGACGGCACCAGATTCAAGGTGTACTGCTCGCAGTGCCGGGAGAAGGTCGAGCTCCCGGCCGCCGAGTTCCGGCTGGCGCTCGGCGCCAGCAAGGAGCGGACCTTCTACGGCTTCACCTGCCCGGCCTGCGGGGCGTCCGTCCGCAAGATCGCCGGGGAGAAGATCGTCGCCGCGCTCACCGAGGCGGGCGTGCACACCATGCGGCTGCTGCCGGTGGACGGATAGGGAAGGCGCCGCACGTGAACTGGACCCTGGTCGGGGCCGTCCTGCTGTCCACCGCCGGACTGCTGGTGCTCGGCGTGCTCGCGCTGCGGCTGTGGCTGGACGCCCGGGCGCTGGCCCGCGAGGTGGACGGCGCGGTCGCCGCGCTGCAGCGGGCGGGCGAGGCGGGCTGAGAGCGGGGGAGGACCGGTACCCGATCGTTGGGGACCGGGTTCCCGCGGCGACACCCCGAGCGGCTACCATCGCCCGCAGAGGGGGAGCCCTGCCTCCCGGACCTCCCGGACAAGGAAGGCGGTGCTCCGGAGATGCGTCTCCTGTCGCCCGGCTCGCTGCTGCTGGTCACGGTCTTCGCGGTGCTGCTGTTCGGCGGCAAGCGGCTGCCGGACGCGGCGCGGGCGCTGGGCCGGTCGTTGCGGATCCTCAAGAGCGAGGGCAGGGCGCTGCGCCGGGAGTTCGACTCCGGCCGCGAGGGCGCCGCGCCCGCGTCCGCCGACCCGGCCGCGCGGCCCGCCGCCGAACCGGAACGGGTGGTCAAGGCCGCCCCGGGCGCGTCCCGCACCGACCGGGCCGCCTGAACGACCGCGTCGGGCTCCCGCACCACTCCGACTACGACGAGCGCACGATTCGAGGACCGGGTTGAGCAAGACGACCAAGGCGGCCAAGGACCCTGAGGGGCGGATGGCGCTCGCCGACCATCTCCGCGAACTGCGCAACCGGCTGGTCAAGTCGCTGCTGGCGATCATCTTCTTCACGATCGTCGCGGCGTTCTTCAACAAGCGGCTGCTGGACTTCCTGATCGCCCCGCTGCCGGCCTGCGGTCCGGACGGGCACCCGGTACCGGGCGACGAGCACTGCGCGCAGGTCTCCAACATCGGTCTGCTGACGCCGTTCACCCTGGTGCTGAAGGTCAGCCTCACCGCGGGCGTGGTGGCCGCCACCCCGGTCTGGCTGTACCAGCTGTGGAAGTTCGTGGCGCCCGGTCTGCACCAGCACGAGAAGCGCTACTCGATCTCCTTCCTGGCCATCGGCACCCCGCTGTTCCTCGCCGGTGCGGCGTTCGCCTACCTGGTCATGCCGATGACCGCGCAGATGCTGATCAGCTTCGTCGCGGACGGCGTCACCTCGATCGTGCCGGTGGAGGACTACCTCGACCTGGTCACCCGCATGGTGCTGGTGTTCGGGGCGGGCTTCGAACTGCCGCTGTTCCTGGTGATGCTGAACCTGGTCGGGGTGCTCACCGGCAAGCGGATGCTGGGCTGGTGGCGCGCCATGGTCATGGGCATCACCGTGTTCGCGGCCTTCGCCACCCCGTCCGCCGACCCGGTGTCGATGCTGGCGCTGGCCGCGCCGATCTGGGCGCTGTACTTCATCGCGGTCGGCATCTCGCTGGTGAACGACAAGCGCAAGGCCGCCCGCAACCCCGACGCCGGGCTGAGCGACGAGGAAGCCTCCCAGGTCGACCTGACGGTCGAGAGCGTGGCGGGCGCGGAGTCGGTCGGCGGGGTGGAGCCGGTGGAGGCCCCGGCGCCGATCCCGGCCGCGCGCCGCGACCAGATCGACGACGACATCACCTGACGACCCGTCGAGCGGTCGAACGGCCCCGGACCCCTGTGGTCCGGGGCCGTTCGCGTTCCCGGGCCCGGTGGGGGAGATCGGTGCTGGTGGGGGGCTTGCCCGAGATTCAAGCCATGTGACATATTACTGACGTGCTCAAGCGAACCCCCTACGACGTCGTGGTGGTCGGCGCCGGTGTCGTCGGCGCCGCCTGCGCCTACTACGCGGCCCGCTCCGGCCTGAAGGTCGCCGTGGTGGACCGCGGGCCGGTGGCCGGCGGGACCACCGGCGCGGGCGAGGGCAACCTGCTGGTCTCCGACAAGGAGCCCGGCCCCGAACTCGACCTCGCCCTGCTCTCCACCCGGCTGTGGCGCGAGCTCGCCGAGGAGTTCGGCGCCCGCGTCGAGTACGAGCCCAAGGGCGGCCTGGTGGTCGCCACCCGGCCCGCCGGGACCGACCTGCTGCACGGCCTCGCCGCGCAGCAGCGCGCCGTCGGCGTGGAGGCCCTCCCGGTCGCCGCCGACGAACTGCGCACCCTCGAACCCCACCTGGCCGAGGGCCTGCCCGGCGGCTACCTGTACCCGCAGGACGCCCAGGTGCAGCCCGCCCTCGCCGCCGCCCACCTGCTGCGCGCCTCCGGCGCCGACCGCTACCTCGGCGAGGCCGTCACCGGCCTGCTGCGCGGCCCCGGCGGCAGCGTCACCGGCGTCGTCACCGGGCGCCGCGAGCTCGCCGCGCCCGCCGTGGTCAACGCCGCGGGCACCTGGGGCGGCGAACTCGCCGCACTGGCCGGCGTCCGGCTGCCGGTGCTGCCCCGGCGCGGCTTCGTCCTCGTCACCGAACCGCTGCCGCGGATCGTCCGGCACAAGGTCTACGCCGCCGACTACGTCGCCGACGTCGCCTCCGGCTCGGCCGACCTGCAGTCCTCCGCCGTGGTCGAGGGCACCCCCGCCGGGCCGGTGCTGATCGGCGCCAGCCGCGAGCGGGTCGGCTTCGACCGCACCCTCGACCCCGGGGTGCTGCACCGGCTCGCCGCCCAGGCCGCCGCGCTCTTCCCGGTGCTGCGCACCGTCCAGGTCCAGCGCGCCTACCGCGGCTTCCGCCCCTACCTGCCCGACCACCTGCCCGCGATCGGCCCGGACGCCCGCGTCCCCGGCCTGCACCACGCCTGCGGGCACGAGGGCGCGGGCATCGGCCTGGCGCCCGCCACCGGGCTGCTGGTCAGCCGCCGCCTGCTCGGGGAGGAACCGGAGCTGGACCTCGCGCCGTTCCGCCCCGAGCGGTTCGAGGGCGCGGAGCGCCTCGAGGACGCCGAGGGGGAGTCGTGAGCGGGGCCGGGGCCCCGGGGCGGGGCCGGACCGCACGGTACGAGACAGCCGAAGGCGAGGAGTAGCCATGGACCCGCTCGACCTGGTGGGTGCCGAACCCGGCCCCGCCCGCACCATCCTGTTCGACGGGCGCGCGGTGTCCGCGCTGCCCGGGCAGACGCTGGCCGCCGCGCTGTGGGCCGACGGCGTGCTCGCCTGGCGCACCACCCGCCGCGGGGGCCGCCCGCGCGGCGCGTTCTGCGGGATCGGACAGTGCTTCGACTGCCTGGCCACCGTCAACGGCCGCCCCAACCAGCGCCTGTGCCTGCTGCCCGCCGAGCACGGCGACACCGTCACCACCCAGGAGGGCCACGGCCGTGCCGACCTCGAAGTCTGAGCCGTCCGGCGGCCGCCGGGGGCGCTGCTACGACCTCGCGGTGATCGGCGCGGGCCCCGCCGGACTGGCCGCGGCCGACGCCGCCGCCGGGCTCGGCCTGCGGGTCGCGCTGGTGGACGCGGGCAGCCGCCCCGGCGGCCAGTACTACCGGCACCCCGCACCCGAACTGGGCGCGGCCCGGCCGGAGAAGCTGCACCACGGCTGGGCGGCGTTCGCCCGGCTGCGGGCCCGGCTGGCCGCCCGGCCGCTGGTCGACCACCTGCCCGGCCACCACGTGTGGGCGGCCGAGGCGGGCGTCCCCGGCGACGAGGAGCGCCCCTGGCGCCTGCACGCCACCCGCGGTCCCGGGGCCGGCGACCGGGCCACCGTCCTGGCCCGCGCCGTCCTGCTGGCCACCGGCGCCCACGAGCGGCACCTGCCCTTCCCCGGCTGGACGCTGCCCGGGGTGGTGACCGCGGGCGGCGCGCAGGCGGTGCTCAAGTCCTCCCTGGCGCTGCCCGGCCGGCGGATCGTGGTCGCCGGCAGCGGCCCGCTGCTGCTGGCCGCCGCCTCCTCGCTGGTCTCGGCCGGTGCGGAGGTCCCCGCGATCGTGGAGGCCACCTCGTACCTCGGCTACGCCCGCGGGCTGCCGGTGCTGGCCGGCAACCCCGGGAAGCTCGCCGAGGGCGCCGCGCACGGCGCCCGGCTGCTGCGGCACGGCGTGCGGCTGCGCCGCAGCAGCGCCGTGGTCGAGGCGCACGGCACCGACCGGGTCACCGCCGTCACGGTGGCCCGGCTGGACGCCCGGTGGAAGCCGGTGCCCGGCAGCGAGCGGCGGATCGCGTGCGACGCGCTGGCGATCGGGCACGGGCTCGTCCCGCAGATCGAACTGGCCACCGAGCTCGGCGCCGCGACGGTCACCGGGCCGGACGGCGCGGTCGCCCTCGCGGTCGACGCCGAGCAGCGCACCAGCGTGCCCGGGCTGTGGGCCGCGGGGGAGACCTGCGGCGTCGGCGGCGCCGACCTGGCGCTCGCCGAGGGCGTGCTGGCCGCCCACGCGGTGGCCGGGCGCCCCGCGCCCGCCCGGGAGCGCGCCGTCCGGCGGCGACGGCGCGCGTTCGCCGCGCTGATGGCCGCCGCGCACGCGCCCGGGCCGGACTGGACCGGCTGGGTCACCGACGACACCGACGTCTGCCGGTGCGAGGAGGTCCCGGCGGGCGAGGTCCGGGCGGCCGTGGCGGAGCTCGGCGCCGGTGACGCCCGGACGGTCAAGCTGCTCACCCGGGCCGGGATGGGATGGTGCCAGGGCCGGATGTGCGGGCCCGCGGTGGCCTGCCTGTCCGGTGGCGGGGCCGGGCGGCCGGACGGCCGGCCGCTCTCCTGCCCGGTGCCGCTGGCGCAACTGGCCGATCCCGGGCCGGAGTCGGGCCCGGCCTAGCGGTCGGCGGGCCGGGCCCGGCGGGCGCCCTTCCGGCCGGTGCTGCCGGTGCGACCGGCGCCGCGCGTGCCGTCGGCGTGTCCGGTGTTCCGGTCGGGAGGCCGGGGCCGGACGTCGGTCCGGGTGGGCGGGGCCCTTGTGGACCCGGCTCGCCCACTTGTAAAATGTCACACATCATATCGAGGGAGACCCCCATGACCCGCACCCCCCACGACTCCGCCCGACCCTGGCGCGGCATCATGGTCGCCACCACCCTGCCCTTCCGCGACGACCTCACGGTGGACTACGACGCCTACGCCGAGCACGTCCGCTGGCTGATCGACAACGGCTGCGACGGCGTCGTCCCCAACGGCTCGCTCGGCGAGTACCAGACGCTCACGCCGGAGGAGCGCGCCAAGGTCGTCACCACCGCCGTCGAGGCGGCCGGGGACGGGGCCCGGGTGATGCCCGGGGTCGCCGCGTACGGCAGCGCGGAGTCGCGCCGCTGGGCCGAGCAGGCTGCCGAGGCCGGGGCCGGTTCGGTGCTGCTGCTGCCGCCGAACGCCTACCGGGCCGACCACGCCGCGGTCCGGGCCCACTACGCCGAGGTCGCGAAGGTCGGGGTGCCGGTCGTCGCGTACAACAACCCGATCGACACCAAGGTCGACCTCGTCCCCGCGCTGCTGGCGCAGCTGCACGCGGAGGGCTCGATCGTCGCGGTCAAGGAGTTCTCCGGCGACGTCCGCCGCGCCTACGAGATCGGCGAGCTGGCCCCGGGCCTGGACCTGCTGATCGGCGCCGACGACGTGCTGCTGGAGCTGGCGATCGCCGGGGCGGTCGGCTGGATCGCGGGCTACCCGAACGCGCTGCCCGCGGCCAGCTCCGCGTTGTACCACGCCGCCGTCTCCGGCGACCTGGCCACCGCCGTCCCGCTCTACAAGTCGCTGCACCCGCTGCTGCGCTGGGACTCCAGGACCGAGTTCGTGCAGTCCATCAAGCTCTCGATGGACATCGCGGGCCGCCCCGGCGGTCCGACCCGCGCCCCGCGCCTGCCGCTGGTGCCGGAGATCGAGGCCGCGGTGCGCGCCGCGACCGAGAAGGCGCTCGCCGAGGGCCACAAGTAACCACCCGGCGAGGGGAGTCCGGACCGGCCCCGGGGGGAGCCGGTCCGGACCCCGCACGCCCCGGACCGACCCCTGCCAGCTGACTGGAGAGCACCGCGATGCGGACCCGTCACGTCTTCCACGCCGTCGACTCGCACACCGAGGGCATGCCCACCCGGGTGGTCACCGGCGGCTTCGGCACGATCCCCGGCGCCACCATGGCCGAGCGGCGCACCCACTTCCAGCAGCACCTGGACGGCTTCCGCACGCTGCTGATGTACGAACCCCGCGGCCACTCCGCGATGAGCGGCGCGATCCTGCAGCCGCCCACCCGGCCGGACGCCGACTTCGGGGTGCTGTACATCGAGGTCTCCGGGCTGCTGCCGATGTGCGGCCACGGCACCATCGGCGTGGCCACCGTGCTGGTGGAGACCGGCATGGTGCCGGTGGTCGAACCGGTCACCACCGTGCGGCTGGACACCCCCGCCGGGCTGGTGGTCGCTGACGTCCGGGTGCAGGACGGGGCCGCGGTCGCCGTCACCATCCGCAACGTGCCCTCGTACGCGGTCGCGCTGGGACGGGAGTTGGCGGTGCCCGGCCACGGGACGGTCGGCTACGACCTGGCGTACGGCGGCAACTTCTACGCGATCCTGCCGCTGGAGCAGTTCGGGCTGCCGTTCGAACGCGGGCGCAAGGACGAGATCCTGGCCGCCGGGCTGGCGGTGATGGACGCGATCAACGCCTCGGAGGAGCACCGGCCGGTGCACCCGGAGGACCCGACCATCCAGGGCTGCCACCACGTCCAACTGCTCGCGCCCGGCTCGGACGCGGTGCACTCGCGGCACGCGATGGCCATCCACCCCGGCTGGTTCGACCGCTCGCCGTGCGGGACGGGCACCTCCGCGCGGATGGCGCAGCTGCACGCGCGCGGCGAACTGGCGATCGGCGCCGACTTCCGCAACGACTCCTTCATCGGGACGACCTTCACCGGCCGCCTGGTCGAGGAGACCACCGTGGCCGGACTGCCCGCCGTCGTCCCGACCGTCACCGGCCGGGCCTGGGTCACCGGCACCGCGCAGTACTTCCTCGACCCGACGGACCCGTTCCCGACCGGCTTCCTGCTGTAGCGCGGCCACCCGCGCCCCCGGTTCCCCCTCTGCGAAAGGCTCTGATCCGATGACCACGATCGACTCGTACAACCCCGCCGACCCCGACGACCTGGTCGTCTCGGTGCCGTCGACCGGGGCCGAGGGCGTCGCGGCGGCGCTCGCGGGCGCACGCGGGGCGCAGCGCGGCTGGTGGGCGCTGGGGGCGGCCGGGCGGTCGCTCGCACTCACCGCCGCCGCCGCGGCGATCGAGGGGGCCGCCGACGAACTGGTCGAGCTGGTCGTCCGGGAGGTCGGCAAGCCGGTCGCCGAGGCCCGCGGCGAGGTCGCCCGCACGGTGGCGATCTGGCGCTACTACGCGCAGGCGCCGTTCGCCCCCTCCGGCGAGGTGCACGAGCCCGCCGCCGGGCCGGGCCTGCTGCTGACCCGCCGCCGCCCGTACGGGGTGGCCGGGCTGATCACGCCGTGGAACTTCCCGCTGGCGATCCCCAGTTGGAAGGCCGCGCCCGCGCTGGCGGTCGGCAACGCGGTGGTGCTCAAGCCGTCCTCGGAGGCGGTCGCGGTGGCGCTGCGGCTGGCCGAGCTGGCGGCCCTGCCCGAGGGCGTGCTGACGGTGGTGCCGGGCGGTGCCGAGGCGGGGACGGCACTGATCGACGGCGCCGACGTGGTCTCCTTCACCGGCTCGACCGCGGTGGGCCGCTCGGTGATCGCGGGGGCGACCGGGCGCGGCGTCCCGGTGCAGGCCGAGATGGGCGGCCTGAACGCCGCCCTCGTCCTGCCCGACGCCGACATCGCGCAGGCCGCCGCGCACCTGGCGAACGCCGTCGCGGGCTACGCGGGCCAGAAGTGCACCGCCACCAGCCGGGTGATCGCCGTCGGCGACGCGTACGAGCCGCTGGCCGAGGCGCTGGCGAAGGCGCTGGAGCGGACCCCGGCCGCCGACCCGTCCGCGCCGGGCACCTCCTGCGGCCCGGTGATCAACCGGCAGGCGCTGGAGCGGCTGACCGACGCGATCGACACCGCCCGCGCGGGCGGCGCGACCGTGCTGGCGGGCGGGACGCGGGCCGAGCGGGCGGGCTGGTTCCTGGAACCGACCCTGGTGGAGGGCGTCCCGGCCGGGCACCCGCTGCTGACCGAGGAGTTCTTCGGCCCCGTCGCCGTGCTGCTGCCCGCCGCCGACCTGGACGAGGCCGTCGCGCTGGCCAACGACACCCGGCACAGCCTCTCCACCTCCGTCCACTCGCGCAGCCTGGACGCGGCGCTGGCCGCCGCGGACCGGCTGGACGCGGGCATGATCCGGATCAATGCGCCCTCCAGCGGCGTCGACTTCCACCTGCCGTTCGGCGGCGCCAAGGGCGCCTCGTACGGCTCCCGCGAGCAGGGCCGGGCCGCGCTCGACTTCTACACCGCCTCGCGCACCGTCAGCGTGCTGCCCGCCGGGGAGCACTGATGCAGCAGATCTCGACCACCGACTACCACACCGCGGGCGAGCCGTTCCGGATCGTCGTCGCGGGCCTGCCGCCGGTGCCCGGCGACACCGTCGCCGAACGCCGCTCGATCGCGATCGGCGCGGGCGGCACCGCGACCTCGCCGCGCCCCAGCGCGCTGGACGACGTGCGCCGCCTGCTGACCCGCGAACCGCGCGGGCACGCCGGCATGTACGGCGGGTTCGTCGTCCCCGCGGACGACGGCGGGGCGCACTTCGGCGTCCTGTTCTGGCACAAGGACGGCTACTCGACCGCGTGCGGCCACGGCACCATGGCGCTCGGCGCCTGGGCGGTGGACACCGGCCTGGTCGGCGCCCCCGAGGACGGCACCGCGCTGGTGCGCATCGACGTCCCCTCCGGCCGGGTCAGCGCCACCGTGCACCGCAGCGGGGGCCGCACCACCGCCGTGACCTTCCGCAACGTGCCGACCCGGGTGCTGGCCCGCAAGGTCGAACTGGCCGTCGGCGGACGCCCGGTGGCCGTCGACCTGGCGCACTCCGGCGCGGTGTACGCCTCGCTGCCCGCCGCCGCGCTCGGCCTGTCCGTCGTCCCCGACCGGCTGGCCGAACTCACCGCCGCCGGACGGGAGGTCCGCGCGGCGCTGGAGGGCCACGAGGCGCTCGCCGGGCACCGCGACGGCGTCTACGGCGTCATCCTGTACGACGAGCTGCCCGACACGCCGACCGGCCCGCACCAGCGCAACGTCACCGTCTTCGCCGACGGCCAGATCGACCGCTCCCCGTGCGGCTCCGGCACCTCCGCCCGGCTCGCCCTGCTCGCCGACGAGGGCGCCCTCGGCGGCGACCGCGCCCTGCGCCACGACTCGATCATCGGCACCGTCTTCACCGGCCGGGTCCGCGAACGGCAGGACGGCGGGGTGGTCACCGAGGTCACCGGCACCGCCCACCGCACCGGCGAGCACCGCTTCGTCCTCGACGGCGAGGACGTCCTCGGCGCGGGGTTCCTGCTGTGACCGTCCCGGAGCTGGAGCTGACGCTCGACTTCCCGGCCGCCGTGGGCGCGCTGGAGCGGACCCTGCTGGACGGGCTGGACGTGGAGGGCTGCCCGGCGCGGACGGGGGTGCCCGTCCCGGCCGGGGAGCTGCTGCTGATGCCCGCCGCGGCCGGGCGGTACGCCGGGGTGAAGGTCGCCGGGGTGGCACCCGCCAACCCGGCGGCCGGGCTGCCCCGGATCACCGGCTCGTACCTGCTGCTCGACGGCCCCACCCTGCAGCCGCTCGCCCTGCTGGACGGGGCCGCGCTCACCGCGCTGCGCACCCCCGCCGTCACCGCGTTGGCCCTGCGGGCGCTGGCCGCGCCCGGCGCCCGGCACCTGGTGCTGTTCGGTGCCGGGCCGCAGGCGCTCGGCCACGCGGCGGCGCTGCGGGCCGTGCTGCCCGGACTGGAGCGCGTCACGGTGGTGGCCCGTCGGCCGGGGCCGGCCGCCGAACTGGTCGTCCGGGCCGCCGGGTTCGGCCTGGACGCGGCCGTCGGCACGCCCGGGGCGGTCGCCGGCGCCGACCTCGTGGTGTGCTGCACCACCGCCCGCACCCCGCTGTTCGACGGCGCCCTGGTGCCCGACCGGGCGGTGGTCGCCGCGGTCGGCTCGCACGAGCCGGGGGCCCGCGAGGTGGACGCCCACCTGGTCGGCCGCGCCGACCTGTTCGTCGAGGCCCGGGAGGTCGCGCTGCGCGAGGCCGGGGACCTGCTGATGGCCGGGGCCGGGGTCGAGCGGCTCACCAATCTGGCCGAACTGGTCACCGGGAGGGCCGTCGTCCGCCATGATCGACCCAGGTTCTTCAAGAGCGTGGGCATGGCGTGGCAGGATCTGGCGGTGGCGGCGGCGCAGCACGCGGCGGCGGGGTAGCGCCCCGGCGGGCGGACACGGACGGCGACGACCGCACGCAGGGCATTCACTCTCCGCAACGTGACATTGTACAATGGGGCCCTATTGGACCTCCGGAGGAACACCATGGCCGACCTCAAGCCCCGCAACCTCATCTCCGTCCAGGAGCGGCTGCGCGACCAGGTCGCCCACGCCCTGCGTGCGGCACTCATCTCGGGCGAGCTGCGCCCCGGCGTGGTCTACTCCGCCCCGACCCTGGCCACCGACTTCGGGGTCTCCGCGACCCCCGTCCGCGAGGCGATGCTCGACCTGGCCCGGGAGGGCCTGGTCGAGGCCGTCCGCAACAAGGGCTTCCGGGTCACCGAGCTCTCCGACCGGGACCTCGACGAGTACACCGAGATCCGCGCCCTCATCGAGGTCCCCACCGTCGGCCAGGTCGCCCGGACCGCCACCGCCGAACAGCTGGAGGCGCTGCGCCCGCAGGCCGAGGCCATCGTCACGGCCGCCCGCAGGCACGACCTGATCGGCTACCTGGAGGCCGACCGGCAGTTCCACCTCGACCTGCTCGCCCTGGCCGGCAACGCCCGGCTGGTCGAGACCGTGGGCGACCTGCGCAAGCGCTCGCGCCTCTACGGCCTCAACCGGCTCGACCAGCAGGGCGAGCTCGTCACCTCCGCCGAGGAGCACCTCGAACTGCTCGACGTGCTGCTGACCGGCGACGCCGAGGCCGCGCAGGAGTGCATGACCCGCCACCTCGGCCACATCCGCCACCTGTGGGCGGTCGGGGACCGGGCCGCCGTGCAGCAGTAGCCCGCAGCCGGGCCGGGGGGTGCGGTCGGGGGTGTGGATCAGGCCGGGGTGCGGCACCCGGCGAGGAGGAGCGCGACCATGTGCCGGGCGTCGGCCTGGTCGTAGTCGGGGCCGGTGATGCAGAGGTTCCCGACGGCGCGCATGAGCCGGTAGGCGGTGACGTCGGGGCGGAGCCCGCCCTCGGCGGTGCACGCGTCCAGCAGCGTGGTGCAGGCCGGGACCAGGGTGTCGAGCATGAGGGCGTGGAGGTTCTCCAGCCCCGCCTCCCCGGAGCCCAGGGCCGCGCCGAGGCCGTGCTTGGTGACCAGGAAGTCCACGAACGCGTCCGTCCACCGCGTCAGCGCGGTGAACGCCGAGGCGGACTCCTCCAGGAGCTGCGGGGCGAGGGCGGCGCAGGCGTCGATCTGGTGCCGGTAGACGGCGGTGACGAGGTCCGCGCGGGTCGGGAAGTTCCGGTAGAGCGTGCCGACGCCGACGCCGGCGCGCACGGCGATGTCGCGGACCGGCGCCTGGACGCCCTGCTCGACGAAGACCGCCGCGGCCGCCTCCAGCAGGCCGCGGCGCGTGCGTTGCGCCTGTGCTTGGCGTACCCCGACCGACTCCGGCACGGATGGCTCCCTTTACTCGCGGAACAATGTTCCGCTAAGTTGGCGGAACGTTGCTCCGCCAAAGTATGGCAGAGCCGTCCCGTAGAGAGCACAGGTCCCCCCATGTCCTCCCGCGCCCACGCCCACACCCGCGACCGGCAGATCGTCTCGGTCAAGCCCGTCCCCGTCCCCGCGCCCGGCCGCGGCACCGACCTGCAGGTCAGGGTCACCGCCCCCCGGTCGGGCGAGGACCTGCCCGTGATCGTCTTCTCCCACGGCAACGCCTGGTCCCTGGACGGGTACGGGCCCCTCGTCGACCGGTGGGCCGCCGCCGGGTTCGTCGTGGTGCAGCCCACCCACCTGGACTCCCGCCGCCACGCCATCGGCTGGGACGACCCGCGCTTCGCCACCATCTGGCGGGTGCGGATAGCCGACCTCCACGCCGTCCTCGACCACCTCGGCGAGATCCTGGCCCGAGCCGACCTGGCGACCCGCGCCGACCCCGGACGCACCGCCGTGGTCGGCCACTCCTGGGGGGCCCAGACCGCGGGCGCCCTGCTCGGCGCCCGGGTGCTCGACGCCGACGGCGTCCCCGGCGAGGACTTCTCCCACCCCGCGGTGTCGGCCGGCGCGCTGATCGCCGCGGCCGGGACCGGCGACAGCCTCACCCCGTTCGCCGCCGAGCACCTCCCGTTCATGAGGCCGGACTTCTCCACCATGACCACCCCGGCCCTGATCGTCGCCGGGGACGAGGACCGGTCGCAGCTCACCACCCGCGGGCCGGAGTGGTTCACCGACGCCTACCACCTCGGCCCGGCCCCCAAGAGCCTGCTCACCCTCGCCGGGGCCGAGCACACCATGGGCGGCATCGCCGGGGAGAAGGTCGCGGAGACCACCGACGAGGACCCCGAGCGCGTCGCACTCCTCGCCGACGCGGTCTCCGCCTACCTCCGCGCGGCCCTCGGCCTCGGCGACGCCGAGTGGGCCGCACTGGCTCCGGGCGGCAGCGGCGGGGCAGCGGACGGCGCGTGGAGCATCACCGGCAAGTGAGTCCGGGAGGGGTTCGGCTCGGTGCAGCCGGCTCGGAGCGCCCGGTGCTCCCCGGGGCGGGTCCGGACGGGGTCGGCCGGGATCAGCCGGACAGGCGGCCGTCGTGCATCTCCAGGACGCGGTCGGCCCGGCCCAGCAGTTCGCGGTCGTGGGTGACCATCACGGTCGCGGTGCGGTGGGTGCGGGTCACCTCGGCGAGGAGCTCGACGACCTGGGCGCCGCGCTCGTGGTCCAGGGCCGAGGTCGGCTCGTCCACCAGCAGGACGGACGGGCTGCCGAAGAGGGCGCGGGCGATGTTCACCCGCTGGCGCTCGCCGCCCGAGAGCTGGTGCGGGCGACGGCGCTGCTTGGCGCCCGCCAGGCCGACCGACTCCAGCAGCTCCTCGGCCCGGCGGCGGGAGCGGGCCGGGCGGCGGCCGCGCACCGACTCCAGCACCAGCAGCTGCTCGACGGCGGTCAGCGAGGCCAGCAGGTTCGACTGCTGGAAGACGATGCCCAGGCGCTCGCGGCGCAGCGCGGTGCGCTCGCGCTCGCCCAGCGCGCCCGCGTCCACGCCGTCGACCAGCACCTCGCCGCGGTCCGGGCGCAGCAGCGTCGCGGCCACCGCCAGCAGACTGGACTTGCCGGAGCCGGACGGACCCGCGACGGCCGTGAACTCGCCCGGGGCGACGGTCAGTTCGACCTCGTCCAGGGCGGTCAGCCGACTCTCGCCGTCCGGGTAGCTGAGCGTCACGGCGCGCAGGGCGAGGCCGGTGCCGGTGCGCGGGGAAGCGGTGGTGGGGGTCGGGGTGGTCACGGCGGGGCCTTCCGGGGTCGGGTGGGTGGTCATCGGTTGGCGCCCAGGGCGGCCAGCGGGTCGACGGCGGTGATCCGGCGCACCGCGAGGGCCGCGCCCAGCAGGCCCAGCAGCACCATCGCCGCCACCGGGACGGCCACCGTCAGGCCGCCCGCGTCGAACGGCACCGCGGCGGAGGCGAACACCCCGCCGAGCGCGCCCAGCGCCCCGCCCAGCAGCGCACCCGCCAGCAGGACGGTCGCCGCCTGCGCCAGCGCGTCCCGCACCAGGTAGCCGCTGGACGCGCCGACGGCCTTGAGCACCGCGATGTCCGGACGGCGCTGCACCGTCCACACCGTGAAGAACGCGCCCACCACCAGGGCGCTCACAGCGAACAGGAAGCCCTGGATCAGCTGCAGGCTGCCCTGCTCCGCCGCGTACCCGTTGATGCCCGCCAGCGCGTCGTCCAGCGACACCGCCCTCAGGTCGGCGGGCAGGCCGTGCGGGAGGCCGCGCAGCGCGAGGGCGGTGGGCTGCTGCTGGCCGGAGACCCGCTGCCAGGTCGACGGGGTGGTCCACACGCTCGGGGCGTGCGAGAGCGAACGCTCCGCGGTGACCGCCGAGACCGTCAGCTCCTGCGCGCCGAGCGTCACCCGGCTGCCCGGGACGAGGTGGTGCGCGGCGGCCGTGTCGGCGCCCACCGCGAGCTCGCCGTCCGCCGGGGCCGCACCCCGGACCAGCGGCGGCAGCAGCTCCGCGTCGGTGCCCAGCACGCTCACCGAGGCCGCGCCGCCGTCCGCCGTCAGCCGGGACATCGCCACCCCCAGCGGGTGCACCTCGCCCGCACCCGCCGCGGCCACCGCCGCCCGCTGGCTCGGCGACACCGTGCTGGAGGCGAACGACACCTCGGCCTCCGCACCCGCCGGGGCGCCGAACACCACGCCGTCCGCCGGGAGTCCGGCGATCGTCGAGGACGCCGCCGAGGCCAGGCCGCCGGTCAGGCCGTACAGGAACACCACCAGGGTCGTGATCAGGGTGACCACCGCGCCCATCAGGGCGAACCGCCCACGGGCGAAGCGGATGTCACGCAGGGCGACGAACACGGGAGACCTTTCGGAGGGGGCGGGAGGGGAGGGCGGTTCCAGCGTGGACCGGCGCGGCCCCGCTGCCATCGGGGAGACGGACGGAGCCCGCACCCGCCGAGGGGTGCACCCGGAAATCCATCGAACGGTTGATGCCGCGGCGGCACCCGGGCCGACCGGCGCCCCGTACCCTCGGAAGGCGTGCCCCGTACCGAACCGCATGCCGCACCGGCCGGCCCGACGCCCGCGCTGCGCCTGGCCAACCTCGCCGTGCACGGCCTGTTCCTCACCCTGCTCGCCGTCCTGCTCGCCCGCGCCGCCGCCGACGGGGCGCTCGGCCCGGCCGGGTGGGCCACCGCCGGGGCCCTCGCCGCCGGGTACGCCGCCGGGGGCGTCCTGCGCGGGATCCGCACCTCGCGCGCCCTCGGCGCCGCCTGGCTGCTCGCCGTCGCCGCGCTGTGGATCGCCCTCACCCTCCAGCACCCCGAGTTCAGCTACCTCGCCTTCCCGCTGTACTTCGTCTGCCTGCACGTCCTGCCGCCGCGCTACGCCCTGCCCGCCGTCGCCGCCCTCACCGCCGCCGTCCTCGCCGCCCAGGCCACCACCCCCGGCGGCCTCACCACCGCCAAGGTCATCGGCCCGCTCGCCGGACTCGCCGTCGCCCTGCTCACCGCGTACGGCTACGCCGCCCTCTACCGGGAGAGCCGCGCCCGCCAGCAGCTCATCGACGACCTGGTCCGCACCCGCGACGAACTCGCCGCCAGCCAGCGCGAAGCCGGGCGCCTCGCCGAACGCCAGCGCCTCGCCCGCGAGATCCACGACACCCTCGCCCAGGGGCTGGCCGGCATCGTCCTGCTCGCCCGCGAGGCCCGCGGCGCCGACGGCGGCGGCGCGGACGCCGCACCGCTGCTCGACGAGATCGAACGCACCGCCTCCGCCAACCTCGCCGAGGCCCGCCGCTTCGTCCACGCCCACACCCCGCCCGCGCTCGACGGCACCACCCTCACCGACGCCCTGCGCCGCCTCGCCGACGGCGCGGACGCCGCCTTCCACCGCGACGGCGACCCGTACCCGCTGCCCGTCGAGGCCGAGGTCGCGCTGCTGCGCCTCACCCAGGAGGCCCTCGCCAACGCCGTCCGGCACGCCCACGCCGCGCACGTCGCCGTCACCCTCGCCTACCTCGACGACGCCGTCACCCTCGACGTCTACGACGACGGCACCGGCTTCGACCCCGCCACCGCACCCGCCCCCGGCTCCTTCGGACTGCACGGCATGCACGAACGCATCGCCGCCCTCGGGGGCACCCTCACCGTCGAGTCCGCCCCCGGCGAGGGCACCGCCGTCGCCGCGACGCTCCCGCTGCGCGCCGACCGGCCCGACGGGGTGCCGGGCGGGGTGCGGTCGGGGGCCGGGCGGTCCTCCTCCGCGGGGGTGCGACGGTGATCCGGGTGATGGTGGTGGACGACCACCCCGTGGTGCGGCGCGGCCTGCGCGCCGTGGTGGAGGACCTGCCGGAGGTCACCGCCGTCGGCGAGGCCGCGGACGGCGCCGCCGCCCTCGACCTGCTCGCCGCGCTGCCCGCCGACCGGCGCCCCCACGTCGTCCTGATGGACCTCCAGATGGGCACCGGCATGCACGGCGTCGAAGCCACCCGCCGGATCACCGCCCTGCCCGACCCGCCCGCCGTCCTGGTCCTCACCACCTACTCCACCGACGCCGACATCCTCGCCGCCGTCGAGGCCGGGGCGACCGGCTACCTCCTCAAGGACGCCCCGCCCGAGGACCTCGCCGCCGCCGTCCACGCCACCGCCCGCGGCGAGACCGTCCTCGCCCCGCCCGTCGCCGCCCGCCTCCTCGGCCGCGTCCGGGCCGGGCGCCCCTCGCTCTCCCCGCGCGAGACGGAGATCCTGCAACTCCTCGCCGAGGGCCTGCCGAACCGGCAGATCTCCAGACGGCTCTTCATCAGCGAGGCCACGGTCAAGACCCACCTGGTGCACATCTACGACAAACTCGGCGTGGACTCCCGCACCTCGGCCATCGCGGCGGGCCTCTCGGCCGGCCTGGTCCGCACCGCGCAACGCTGAGGCCGCGCACGACGTGCTGAGCGAGACCGGCGGACTCGTCGCGGGCCTGCACCTCCTCACGGACGGACACCGGCTGTGGTTCTCCGACCTGGCCCACTACGTGGGGCGTTACCAGGTGGAGCTCGACCCGGAGTGATGCCGCCGCCCTGCCCCGCCACCGGGGCGACACCGGGTGGGAGCCGCGGGCGGGGACCCGACCGGAGCGGGCAGGGGATGTCGGGTGCGGCGGGGGCGGTGGTTCCTAGGGTCGAGGGCAAGGAAAGGGAAGGGGAGCCGGGTGCTGGAGCGGTTGAACCAGGCGATGGACCACGTCGAGGAGCACCTCGACGGGCGGCTGGAGGTGGCCGAGCTGGCGCGGATCACCGCGACGTCGGAGTACCACTTCCGGCGGCTGTTCTCGTCGCTGGCGGGGATGCCGCTGTCGGAGTACGTGCGGCGCAGGCGGCTGACCGTCGCGGCGGCCGAGGTGCTGGCCGGGCAGCCGTCGCTGCTGGACGTCGCGGTGCGCTACGGGTACGGCTCGGGCGAGTCCTTCGCCCGGGCGTTCCGGGCCCTGCACGGGGTCGGCCCCGGTGAGGCGCGGCGCAGCGGCGCGGTGCTGAACGCGCAGCCCCGGCTGTCCTTCCGACTCGTCGTCGAAGGGAGCACCACCATGCGGTACCGCATCGTGGAGAAGGAAGCGTTCCGGGTCGTGGGCAGGAAGGCCCGGGTCCCGTTGATCCACGAGGGGGTCAACCCGCACATCGTCGAGCACGTGCGGAGCATCCCGGCGGAGACCTCGCAGCGGATCGCCGCGCTCTCCGACCAGGAGCCGGAGGGCGTGGTGTCGGCGACCGTGCGACTGCCCGGGGTCGGACCGGACGGGTCGGACGGGCCGGACGGTTTCGCGGAGGGCAGCCTGCTGGACTACTACCACGCGGCGGTGAGCGGGGCCGCCGACCTCCCCGCGGACCTCGACGTGCTGGAGTGCCCGGCGGGCAGTTGGGCGGTGTTCGAGAACACCGGGCCGTTCCCGCAGGCGCTGCAGCAGATGTGGGCCGAGGTGGCGGCCCGGTGGATCCCGTCCAACCCCTACGAGTACCGGCCCGGCCCGGAGATCCTGCGCGTCCGGCCCGCGCAGGACGACCCGGAGCAGTCGCAGGCGCAGCTGTGGATCCCGGTCGTCCGGACGGGGGCGGCGGGGGGAACGGGGGCGCGCGGTGCAGCGGGTGCGTGAACCCGCCCCGGGGCGGGCCGCCGGGAGGTGAGGGGGAGCGGAGGGGCGGGGGTGTGGAAGGATTCGGGGCATGGTTGCCCAGCATCCCCGCCCGTCCGCGCGGGTCGGGCGGCCCCGTGCGTTGGGGCCCTCGGAGAGTCAACTGTCGCCGCGCGACGAGGTGTTGGCCGCGGCCGCGGAGCTGTTCACCGAGAACGGCTACGCGGCGACCACCACCCGGGCGGTGGCGGAGCGGGCCGGGCTGCGGCAGGCGTCGATGTACCACTACTTCGCGCGCAAGGAGGACATCCTCGCCACCCTGCTGGAGTCCACCGTCGAACCCTCGCTGCAGCTCGCCACCGCGCTGCTCGCCCGCTCCGAGGCCGACCCGGCCGCCCGGCTGTGGGCGCTGGCCGCGGCCGACGCGGCGCTGCTGCACCGCGGTCTGTACAACCTCGGCGCGCTCTACCAACTGCCCGAGGTGCGCGGCGAACGCTTCGCCGGGTTCCGCGGTGCCCGCGCCGAACTCCGCGCCGCGTACGGCGAGTTGCTGCACCTGATCGCCCCGGACGAGCCCGGCCGCGAGCTGCGCTGCGACCTGCTGCTGGGCCTGGTGGAGGGCGGCGTCGCGGTGGTCCGCGACCGGGGGCGGGGGAACGGGGACGGAGACGGGGCCGGGGGCGGGTACGGGACCGCGGAGGTCGGTGCGGCCGTCGCCGACGCGGTGCTGCGGCTGGCCGGGTGCGACCGGGCCGCCCGGGAGGCCGCTGCCCTGGCCGGTCGCGAACTGGCCTGAACCCGGGGGAGGAGGGGCGGGGCGGACGTCCCGGCCCGTGCTTCGGGCGGGCCCGGACGTCCGGCTGCCGGTGGATCAGGCGAACTGGCCCGGGACGTAGTCGCCGGCGGGCTGCCGGATCAGCACGTTGATCCGGTTGTACGCGTTGATCAGCGCGATCAGGCCGACCAGCGCGGCCAGTTGCTCCTCGTCGTAGTGCTTGGCGGCCTCGGCCCAGGCCGCGTCGCTGACGCCGCCCGCGGCGTCGGCGATCCGGGTGCCCTGCTCGGTGAGCTCCAGGGCGGCCCGCTCGGCCTCGGTGAAGACGTTGGCCTCGCGCCAGGTGGCGACCAGGTTGAGCCGCAGCTGGGTCTCCCCGGCGTGCGCGGCGTCCTTGGTGTGCATGTCGGTGCAGAAGCCGCACCCGTTGATCTGGCTGGCGCGGATCTTCACCAGCTCCTGGGTGCTCATCGGCAGCGCGGACAGGCCCAGGGCGTGGCCGGCCGAGTTGAGGTGCTTGAGGAACTTCGCGCCGAGCGGGTTGCCGAAGTAGTTGAGACGTGCGTCCACGGTGGTGGCTCCTTGTGGTGTGTTCCGTGCTTCTACAAGGTCTGACCCCGCAGCCACCCCAGGTGTGACAGGCGGTCGGTGTGACCCCCGTCACGCTACCGGCGGGGCGACGTTCCACCGCGCAGGCAGGTCGGAATCGCAGAAGACGCACACGAAGAACCCTTCCCGCACCACGGAAACCTCCCCGCAGGCGGTGCACCGGGCGGGCCGACGTAGTGGTAGGTGCGGTGGTGGGCGGGAGGGGTCACCGGGGGAGGGGGTCGGCGGTGGCGGGGGGTGCGGGCACGGGCGTGGAGCTCTCGGGGAAGGGTGCGAGGAAGGCGACCAGGACGGTCCCGGCCAGGCCGACCGCCAGCAGGAGGCGCGAGAGGCGGGACGCGGTGCGGCCGCAGAGGTGGGCGGCTGCGGCGAAGCAGGCCGCCAGGTACGGGGAGGCCAGCAGCCACGGGTGCGGCAGGTCGAAGGTCACCAGGGTCAGCGGGCGCAGCAGCAGGACGGACAGCGCGCCCGCGACGTACACCGTGCTCCACACCCGTTCCACCCCGGCGCGGCCCAGCAGCAGGCGGCCGAGCACGACGAACACCAGCGGTGCCGTCACGGCGAGCCACAACTCGGTGTCCGGCAGGCAGCGGGGGTACTCGCAGCTGCGTTCCGAGAGCACCGCCGCCCATGCTTCCAGCAGGGCGACCACCCCCAGCGCCGCGCCCGCCAGCGCCGCCCGCGCCCTCGGTCCGAACCGGTCGATCCCCACTCGCACCCCTCCTGCACTCCGAACGGCCGCGCCACCGTGACAGGCCGTCGTACCGCGGACGGTTCGGCCGCGGACGTAGGGTGGACGCGCAGCGGGACCGGTTGGGTTGCGGTGGGGAGAGGCGGAGGAACGCGATGGGCTTCGACTGGACGGTGCCACTGGTCGCCGCTCCGATGGCGGGCGGGGCGAGCACCCCCGCGCTGGTCGCCGCCGTCAACGGCGCGGGCGGCCTCGGCTTCCTCGCCGCGGGCTACCGCAGCGCGCAGGAGATGAGCCGACAGGTCGCCGAGACGCGGGAGTCGACCGACCGGCCGATCGGCGTCAACCTCTTCGTCCCCGGCCCGCCCGCCGCGCCCGGGGCGGTGGACGCCTACCGCGAACGGCTGCGGCCCGAGGCGGTGCGGCGGGGCGTCGAACTGCCCGCCGTGATCCCGCCCGACCGCGACGACTGGGACGCCAAGCTCGACGCGCTGCTGCACGGACCGGCCCGGGGCGTCGCGTGGCTGTCGTACACCTTCGGCCTGCCCGAACCCGCTGAGGCCGCCGCCGTCCGCGCGGCCGGCATCCGCCAACTCGGCACCGTCACCAGCCCCGAGGAGGCCCGTGCCGCGACCGCGCTCGGCCTCGACGCCCTGGTCGTCCAGGGCCCCGAAGCCGGCGGGCACCGCGCCACCCACCGCGCCGAGGACCGGCCCGGGCCCCTCCCGCTGCTGCAACTCCTGGGCGCGGTACGGGAGGTGACGCCGCTGCCGCTCGTCGCCGCGGGCGGGCTGGGCAGCGGGGCGGCGATCGCCGCGGCCCTCGCGGCGGGTGCGACGGGCGTCCAGCTCGGCACCGCGTACCTGCGCACCGACGAGTCCGGGGCCTCCGCCGCGCACCGCCGGGCCCTCGTCGAGCTGGACGCCACCACCGTCACCCGCGCGTTCACCGGGCGTCCGGCCCGCGGGCTGCGCAACGCCTTCATCGAGCGGCACGAGGGGTACGCCCCGGCGGCGTACCCGGAGGTGCACCACCTCACCCAGCCGCTCAGGGCTGCCGCGAGCCGGGCGGAGGACCTGACGGCGATGCACCTCTGGGCGGGGACCGCCCACCGCGAGGCCCGCGAGGGCCGGGCGGCGGACGTCACGCGGGAGTTGTGGCGGGACGCGCTGCGGTAGTCGCACGTCAGCGGGGCGCAGGACGGTGCAAGTGATCGTCCTGCGACGCGATCCGGCTGCGGGGGGTCGGTTGGCCGCGCAGTTCCCCGCGCCCCTGGTGGTGCGCTTCCTGGTGTTGCGTTCGCCGCCAGGGGTTTCAGCTCAGGAGGTCGGCCATCCAGGATTCGACGGCGGTGGCCTCGCGGGGGAGGGCGGCGGACATCAGGCGGGCTCCGTCGGCGGTGATGACGAGGTCGTCCTCGATGCGGACGCCGATGCCGCGGAGTTCGGGGGGCAGGGTGAGGTCGTCGGGCTGGAGGTAGAGGCCGGGTTCGACGGTGAGGACCATGCCCTCCTCCAGGACGCCGTCCAGGTAGGTCCCGGCGCGGGCCTTGGCGCAGTCGTGGACGTCGAGGCCGAGCATGTGGCCGCTGCCGCAGAGGGTGTAGCGGCGGTAGAGGCCGGAGTCCTCGCGGAGGGCTTCTTCGGCGGAGACCGGGAGCAGGCCCCACTCGGCGAGGCCCTCGGCGATGACGCGCATGCCGGCGCGGTGGAACTCGCGGAAGGAGGCGCCGGGGCGGAGGGTGGCGATGCCGGCGTTCTGGGCGGCGAGGACGAGGTCGTAGACGTCGCGCTGGGCGGGGGTGAAGGTGCCGGAGAGGGGGAGGGTGCGGGTGATGTCGGCGGTGTAGAGGGTGTCGGTCTCGACCCCGGCGTCGAGGAGCAGCAGGTCGGTGGGGCGGAGCGGGCCGTCGTTGCGGATCCAGTGCAGGACGCAGGCGTGGGCGCCGGAGGCGACGATGGTCTCGTAGCCGGTGCCGTTGCCCTCGGCGCGGGCGCGGGCGTTGAAGGCGCCTTCGAGCAGGCGTTCGCCGCGGTGGTGGCGCAGGGCGGCGGGCAGGGCGCGGACGACGTCGGCGAAGCCCGCGGTGGTGTGGTCGACGGAGAGCTGGAGCTGTTCGATCTCCCAGGCGTCCTTGACCAGCCGCAGTTCGGCCAGGGCGGCGGCCAACTGGCCGTCTCCCAGGGCGTGTTCGGCCCGGGGGCGGCCGGCCAGGGCGTCGAGGACCGGGTCGACGCCGGCCAGGACGCGGGTGGGGACGGAGCCGGTGAACAGCTTGGGCAGGTCGTCGAGGTGGGCGGTGCGCAGGCCGGTGAGCTGGGCGGCCTCGCGGAGGTCGGCGCGGCGGCCGACCCAGAACTCGCCGTAGCGGCGGTCGCGGTAGAACTCGCCGGAGCCGTCGGAACGGTCCGAGCGGGGGCGCAGGTAGAGGACGGGTTCGCCGTCGGGCTCGACCACCAGGACGTGGCCGACCTGCTCCTCGCCGGTCAGGCCGGTGAGGTGGGCGTAGGCGCTGTGCGGGCGGAAGCGGTGGTCGCAGTCGTTGCTGCGGACCTTCAACTGCCCGGCGGGGACGAGGAGTCGCTCGCCGGGGAAGGCGGCGGCGAGCCTGCCGCGGCGGGCCGGGAAGTGGGCGTAGCCGGGGACGCGCTCGTCGGCGGGCAGCGGGGTGGCGGCCCACTGGCCGGCCATGTGGGCCTCCAGTGCGGGGGTGACGGGGAGGTCGTGGCTGCCGGTGTTCAGGGTGGGCTGGTCGGCCATCGTCGGGGGCTCCTCTGACCTGGTTGTGACCTGGTGGGTCCGGGACAACGTGCTGGGCGGGAAAGGAAGTTGCACCACCGGGGCGGGGTCGGCAATGACACGGGTCGGTAACGGTCCGGTCCCCTCGTTGCGCAGTGCAATTTCACATTACTATGTTACGGGTCACACCTCAGAGCGGGCCAGACCCCGGGCGGCACAGATCCCCCGTTGAACGGCAGACCGGCCCCCATTTCCGGAGTTGCACATGAACAGGCGTTCCCACGCCGCCCTCGCGGCGGCCATCGCGGCATCCCTCACCCTCGGCCTCGGTGCGTGCAGCAGCAACGGCGGCGACCGGGGCAGCGGCGACCAGCAGGGCGTGGTCACCGAGGGCAACGGCATCATCGGCGGCACGCCGGTGAAGGGCGGCACCCTCACCATCCTGTCGAACCAGGACTTCGACCAGCTCGACCCGGCCCGCAACTGGACCATGCCGGTCATGGACGTCGGCGTCCGGATGCTCTACCGCACCCTCACCACGTTCAGGGCCGCCCCCGGCGCCGAGGGCCTCAAGGTCGAACCCGACCTCGCCACCGACCTCGGCACCCCCAGCGACGGCGCCCGGACCTGGACCTTCCACCTGAAGGACGGCCTCACCTACGAGGACGGCACCCCGATCGTCGCCGACGACGTCAAGTACAACGTCGAGCGCTCGTTCTCCCCCGAGCTGGCCGGCGGCCCCGACTACGCGGCCCGCTACCTGGCCGGCGTCGACGGCTACCAGGGCCCGCTGGGCGGCAAGCGGCTGGGCAGGGAGTCCATCGAGGTCCCGGACGCGAAGACCATCGTCTTCCACCTCAAGCGCCCGGTCGCCGAGTTCGCCCAGACCGTCACCCTGCCCACCTTCTCGCCCGTCCCGCAGGCCAAGGAGACCGGCGCCAACTACTCCAACCACCCGGTCTCCTCCGGCCCGTACAAGATCGAGAGCTACGACCGCGGCAAGCGCATGGTGCTCGTCCGCAACACCCACTGGGACCCGAACTCCGACCCGGTGCGCAAGGCGTACCCGGACAGGATCGTCGTCGACCAGACCCTCAAGGGCACCGGCATCGCCGACCGCCTGATCGCCGACCAGGGCGACGACAGGAACGCCGTCTCCTACGTCGACCTGCTGCCCGCCAAGATGTCCGAGGTGCTCACCAACCCGGAGGTCAAGAAGCGGCTGGTCAGCGAGAACGGCGGCTGCACCACCATGCTCGACATGAACACCACCAAGGCGCCGTTCGACAACGCCACGGTGCGCCGGGCCATGCAGTACGCGGTGGACAAGGAGTCCTTCGCCGCCGCCATGGGCGGCCCGGCGTTCACCGACGTCGCCACCACCTACCTGCCCCCGGCGCTCACCAGCGGCGCCCCGGTCGACCACTTCATGATCAAGCCCGCGGGCGACCCGGACAAGGCCAAGCAGCTGCTCGCCGAGGCCGGCTTCCCGAACGGCTTCGACACCGAGATGGTCACCTCCACCGGCGGCAAGCAGCAGGCCGAGGCGGTCCAGGCCGCCCTGAAGCGGGTCGGCGTGAACGTCACCATCACCACCGTCGACCCGACCGCCGTCAACTCCATCGTCGGCGACAAGGACAAGCAGCCCGGACTGGCCCAGCTCGGCTGGTGTCCCGACTACCCGTCGGCCGCCACCTTCCTGCCGATGATCTACGACGGCCGACAGATCAAGGACAAGGGCAACAACGGCAACATGACCCGGTACAACGACCCCGAGGTCAACGCCGAACTCGACCGGATCGCCGGCCTGTCGGACCTCCAGCAGGCCAACGCCGCCTGGCTCGCCCTGGACGCCAAGATCATGGACGCCTCGCCCGCCGTCCCGCTGGTGTGGCAGAAGAAGCCGCTGCTGGTCGGCTCCAACATCGCCGGGGCCTTCGGCTCGCCGATCTGGTCCGCCCAGATCGACTACGCCACCATCGGCCTCAAGTCCGTCAAGTAAGGCGGGAGTTCCCCATGACCACCCCGCTCGCCCCGGCCCCGGCCGGGGGAGCGGGGGCCCCGGCGGCCCCCGAGGCCGCCCCCGCCCCCGCCTCCCCCCGGGCCCTCGCCCTGCACCGCCTGCGCCGCCAGAAGAGCGCCAAGGCCGGTGCCGCCGTCATCGCCTTCTTCGTCCTGGCGGCCGTCCTGGCGCCGGTGCTCACCGCGATCAGCGGCACCACCCCGGACGCCGTCGACAAGAAGGCCGTCGACCCCTACCTCGGCGGCCTGCCCCGCGGCTCCCTCGGCGGCATCAGCCCCGACCACTGGCTCGGCGTCGAACCGATGCTCGGCCGCGACATCTTCGCCCGGCTCCTGTACGGCGCCCAGATCAGCCTGCTGGTCGCCTGCGCCTCCGCCCTGCTGATCACCCTGATCGGCACCGTCCTGGGCATCACCGCGGGCTACTTCGGCGGCCGCACCGACGCCGTCATCAGCCGGTTCATGGACATCATGATGTCCTTCCCCAGCCTGATCTTCATGATCGCCCTGCTCTCCGTCGCCCGGGACGTCAACCGGGTGGTGCTGCTGATCGGCGTGATGTCGCTGTTCTCCTGGCCCTACATCGCCCGCGTCGTGCGCGGCCAGACCCTCTCGCTCAAGCACCGCGAGTACGTCGAGGCCGCCCGCGCCAGCGGCACCACCAACCGCCGCATCCTGTTCGGCGAGATCCTGCCCAACCTCACCGGCACCGTCATCGTCTACGTCACCCTCGCCGTCCCCGGCCTGATCGGCACCGAGGCGGCGCTGTCCTTCCTCGGCGTGGGCATCCGCCCGCCCACGCCCTCCTGGGGCCAGATGATCTCCGACGCGGTGCTCTACTACAAGGTCGACCCGATGTTCTTCGTCCTGCCCAGCGCCTGCCTGTTCCTGGTGGTCCTGGCCTTCACCCTGGTCGGCGACGCCCTGCGGGACGCCCTCGACCCGAAGGGCGGCCGGACGTGATCGGATTCCTGCTGCGGCGCCTGCTCGCGATGGCCGCCACCCTGCTCGCGGTCTGCGCGCTCACCTTCGCCGTCTTCTACCTGCTGCCCAGCGACCCCGCCGCCCAGTTCTGCGGCAAGGACTGCTCCGCCGACCGGATCCAACTCGTCCGGCAGCAGCTCGGACTGGCCGACCCCCTGGTCGTCCAGTTCTGGCACTACGTCACCGCCGTCTTCGCGGGCCGCTCCTACGGCACCGGCCCGTACGCCGTCCAGTGCCACTTCCCCTGCTTCGGCTACTCCTTCCAGTCCGCCCAGCCCGTCTGGGACCTCATGACGGACCGGCTGCCCACCAGCGTCTCGCTCGCCCTCGGCGCGGCCGTCCTCTGGCTGGTCCTCGGCGTCGGCGCCGGAGTGCTCTCCGCCCTGCGCCGCGGCACCTGGCTCGACCGCACCCTGATGGTCGGCACCATCGGCATCGCCGCCCTGCCGGTCTACTTCACCGCGATGATCCTGCTCTACCTGGTCGTCACCGTCGCCGGGATCCTCCCCTACCCCCGCTACATCGCCTTCGGCGAGGACCCGGCGGGCTGGGTCACCAACCTGATCCTCCCGTGGATCACCCTCGCCCTGCTGTACGCCGCCATCTACGCCCGGATGACCCGCAACTCCGTCATCGAGACCATGGCCGAACCGTACGTCCGCACCGCCCGCGCCAAGGGACTGCGCGAGGCCCGCGTCGTCGGCCGGCACGGACTGCGCCCCGCCCTCACCCCCGTCGCCACCATGCTCGGCATGGACCTCGGCGGACTGCTGGCCGGCGCGCTCATCACCGAATCGCTGTTCAGCCTCCCCGGCATCGGCAAGCTCTTCGCCGACTCCCTCAACAAGGCCGACCAGCCGGTGATCATGGGCATCACCCTGCTCGCCTCCTTCTTCATCGTCAGCTCCAACCTGGTCGTGGACCTCGTCTACGCCTGGATCGACCCGAGGGCGAGGCTGTCATGACCCCCCACCCGCTGCTCGAAGTACGCGACCTCACCGTCGAGTTCAGCACCGAGGAAGGCCCCGTCCGGGCCGTCAGGGGCATCGACTTCACCGTCGAACGCGGCCGCACCCTCGGCATCGTCGGCGAATCCGGCTCCGGGAAGTCCGTCACCTCGCTCGCCGTCATGGGCCTGCACCGCGGCGCCACCGTCACCGGCTCCGCCAGGCTCGACGGCACCGAACTCGTCGGCGCCCCCGACGAACGGCTCCGCACGCTCCGCGGCCGCCGGATGGCGATGGTGTTCCAGGACGCCCTCACCGCCCTGCACCCCTACTTCACCGTCGGCGACCAGATCGCCGAGGCCTACCGCGAGCACTTCGGCGGCACCCGCAGGGCCGCCCTCGCCCGCGCCGTCGACGTCCTCGGCGACGTCGGCATCCCCGAACCCGCCCGCCGGGCCGACGAGTACCCGCACCAGTTCTCCGGCGGCATGCGCCAGCGCGCCATGATCGCGCTCGCCCTCTCCTGCGAACCCGACCTGGTCATCGCCGACGAACCCACCACCGCGCTCGACGTCACCGTCCAGGCCCAGGTGCTCGAACTCCTGATGCGCCTGCAGCAGGAACGCGGACTCGGCATCGTCATGATCACCCACGACCTCGGCGTCATCGCCCGCGTCGCCGACGACGTCCTCGTCATGTACGGCGGATCCGCCGCCGAACAGGCCCCCGCCGACACCCTCTTCACCACCCCCCGGCACCCCTACACCCGCGGCCTGCTCGACTCGCTGCCCCGCCTCGACGCCGAACGGGGCACCGAACTGCGCTCCATCCCCGGCAGCCCGCCCTCCCTGCTCGCCCCGCCCGCCGGCTGCGCCTTCCACCCGCGCTGCCCCCGCCACGCGGCCCGACCCGACGCCCGCTGCACCGGCGACCGCCCCCCGCTGCGCACCGTCGCCGACGGCCACCGCAGCGCGTGCGTCCACGACGAGGTGACCGCATGACCACCGAGACCGCCCCGCTCACCGACGCCGCGGACCCCGGCGCGCCCGACGCCCTGCTCAGCGTCCGCGACCTCGGCATGACCTTCCCCGGCCCGCGCGGCACCCTGCGCCGCCGCCCCGGCATCCGCGCCGTCGACGGCGTAAGCTTCGACGTCCGGCCCGGCGAGACGCTCGGCCTGGTCGGCGAGTCCGGCTGCGGCAAGTCCACCACCGGACGGATGCTGGTGCGCCTGCTCGACCCCACCGCCGGGAGGGTCAGCTTCCGCGGCCAGGACATCACCCGGACCCCGCAGCACCGGCTGCGGCCGCTGCGCAGCCGGTTCCAGATGATCTTCCAGGACCCGTTCGCCTCGCTCAACCCGCGGCAGACCGTCCAGCAGATCGTCGCCGCACCGCTGCGCGCCCAGGGCGAGAGCAGGCAGCGGATCCGGGCCGAGGTCCGCGACCTGGTCCAGCTCGTCGGCCTCGCCCCCGAACACCTGGAGCGCTACCCGCACCAGTTCTCCGGCGGCCAGGCCCAGCGCATCGGCATCGCCCGCGCCCTCGCCACCCGGCCCGAACTCGTCGTCGCCGACGAACCCGTCTCCGCGCTCGACGTCTCCATCCAGGCCCAGATCGTCGGCCTGATGGAGCGCCTCCAGGCCGAACTCGGCGTCGCCTACGTGTTCATCGCGCACGACCTCGCCGTGGTCAGGCACATCAGCCATCGCGTCGCCGTGATGTACCTCGGCCGGATCGTCGAGATCGGCGACCAGCAGCAGGTCTACGAGCACCCCGCCCACCCGTACACCAAGGCGCTGCTCTCCGCCGTCCCGCTGCCCGACCCCGCCGCCGAACGCACCCGCGAACGCATCGTGCTGCTCGGCGACCCGCCCAGCCCCGCCAACCCGCCCAGCGGCTGCACCTTCCACCCGCGCTGCCCCAAGGCGCAGGAGCTCTGCCGGACCGAGGCCCCCCTGCTCACCCCCGACGGGCCCGGTCGGCAGGTCGCCTGCCACTTCCCCGAGGCGTAGCCCCCTCGCGGGGCGCAGCCCCACCGCGGGGCGGCGGAACGGGCGCGGCGGACCGCGCCCCCCGTCGCCCCGCTCCACGAAAGGAACCACCGCGTGACCGCGCTGTCCTGGGACGGCTCCGCACCGCCGTCCGGCCGCACCGAGACCTCCCGCACCGTCGACGCCGGGCCGCTCGCGCTGCGGGTCACCGCCGTCGGCAGCCACGCCGCACCGGCCGTGACCGTCACCGCGCCGGACGGCCCCGGCGTGCTGCTGGTCGAGGCCGCCACCGACACCCCGGACGCCCGGCTGCGGGTCGAGTGGCAACTGCCCTGCACCGGTGCCACCGGCTACTGGACGCCCCACACCAACACCCGCTGGCTGCCCCCGAGTTGGGCCGCCCCCCGGGAAGCCTCGCTGCCCAAGGGCGCCCCCGCCGGCAGCCTGGTGGGCCCCGGCGACGCGGCCCTGTGCACCTTCGCGGTCGGCGAACCCGTCCGCCCCGTCACCATCGGCGAGGGCGCCGTCGAGGAGACCGGACGCTACAGCTGGTGGGTCGAGCAGGACGGACCGCACCTCGCCCTGCGCCTGGACCTGAGCGGACGCCACTTCGCCGACACCGTACGGGAGTCGGCCGCCTGGTGGGGCACCCTCGCCCCCGCCCGGACCGTCCCCGACGCCGCGTTCGAGCCGGTGTTCTGCACCTGGTACGCGCTGCACCTGGCGATGACCTCCGCCGACGTCGAGCGCCTCGCCGAACTCGCCGCCCCGCTCGGCTTCCGCACGCTGATCGTCGACGACGGCTGGCAGACCGACGAGCGCACCCGCTCCTACGCCACCACCGGCGACTGGCAGCCCGCCCCGCACGACTTCCCCGACTTCGCCGGACACGTCCGCCGGATCCAGGCCCTCGGCCTGCGCTACCTGCTCTGGCACGCCCTCCCGTTCGTCGGCGACCGCAGCGCCGCCGCGCAGCGGCTGGCCGGGCACACCCTCGCCCACCTGCCGCTGCTGGAGACCTTCCTGCTCGACCCGCGCAGCGCCACCGTCCGCGCCCACCAGGTCGAACGGCTCGCCGCCGCCGTCGAGCAGCACGGCGCGGACGGCCTCAAGATCGACTTCGTCGACACCTTCGCCCGCAGGCCCGGCCCCGGCGCCCCGCCGCACACCGCCTCGCCGGAGGCGGACTGCGCCACCGTCGCGGAGGGCGTGCAGAAACTGCTGGCCGCGCTCGACACCCGGCTGCGGGCCGCCCGCCCCGACGTCCTGGTCGAGCACCGCCAGGACTACACGGGCCCCGGCCTGTGGCCCTACGCCACCATGGTCCGGGCCACCGACTGCCCGCACGGCGCGGTCGAGAACCGCGTCCGCACCGCCGACCTGCGGCTCACCGCCGGACCGCTCGCCGTGCACGCCGACCCGCTGACCTGGCACCCGCGGGAGAGCCCCGAGCAGATCGCCGTCCTGCTCCAGTCGGTGCTGTTCGCCACCGCCCAGGTCTCGGTCGACCTCACCGCCCAGAACGCCGAGCAACTGACCGCCCTGGCCTTCTGGCTGAGCGTCATGGACGAGCACCGCACCCTGCTCCAGCGCAGCGAACTGCGCCCGCACCGGCCCGAGTTGGCCTACCCCGTGATCGAGGCCCGGGACGGCGCCCGACTGGCCTTCGGCCGGTACGCGCCGCTGCCGCTGCGGGCCCGCGGCACGTGGGAGCTGCTGCTGGTCGCCAACGCCGACCAGGACACCCTGGTGCGGATCGAGTTCGACCGCGCCCCCGGCACCGTCGACCTGCTGGTCCAGGACTGCCTGGGCGGGACGGTCGCCCGGGCGCAGACCCCGGTCGGGGGGACGGAGCTGTCCGTCCGCGTCCCCACCGGGGGTCTGCTCACCCTGCGCAGGTAGGACCGGGGAGGGGCCGGGGCCTCAGACCTCCAGGTCGGCCTCGATCTTCTTCAGCTGGTGCCGGGCCATCGCCAGGTTGGCCCGGTTCCGGTCCAGCGCCAGGTACAGGAACAGGCCCTTGCCGGTGCGCGAGGTCAGCGGCCGGATCAGGTGGTACTGGGTGGAGAGGCTGATCAGGATGTCCTCGATCGCCTCGTTCAGGTTCAGCAGCTCCATCGCGCGCAGCTTGGCCCGCACCACGTCGGTGTTGCCCGCGGCGGCGACGTTCAGGTCCAGCTCCGGCCCGCCGCCGATGGTGCCCAGCGCCATCCCGCTGTTGTAGTCGACCAGGGCGACGCCGATGGTGCCGTCGATCGCGGCCATCAGGTCCTTCAGTGCAGTTTCCACAGCAGCCATTTTTTCCAGGTACCTCTTCCGTGAAAGGAATTGACGACCCGTCAGGTCTCTTGCGCGACGGGTGCGCCGGGGGACGGGATGAACGTCGGGGGTCAGAAGGTCGTCCGGTCGAGGTCGGCGTCGGCCAGGGCCGCTATCCGGGCCCCGGCCCGACGGGCCTCCAGGTGCAGCCGCCCCACGTTGGCCTGCGAACCGGCCAGCAGGGTCAGCACCGTGTACGCGCCCGCCGCGTACGTCGCGGTGTAGCCGCGCTCGCCGCGGGTGATCAGCTCCCGGAAGGCGCCCTGCCCGGTCGCCTCGGTGAGCCGCGACCCCACGCCCAGGGCGGCGGCGGTCAGCGCGGCCACGCCCTCCGGTTCCAGCGCGGGGGCGTCGTGCGCCACCACCAGGCCGTCGATGGTCGCCACCAGCGAACCGGTCAGGTGCGGGACCCTCGCCCGCAGGCCCTGCAGTTCGGCCTGCACCTCGGCTTCCGGCAGCACGGGGGTCCTCCTCGCGGTCAGTTGTCGAAAGGTCCGCTTCATGACTCGGTCGGCGGGACGGGGCGGGCGGGCGGGGCGGTGGTCACAGGGCCTCCAGGGCGGCGCGTAGTCGGAGCAGCAGGCCCACCTCCGGGTCCGAGGAGTCGTAGGAGCGCGGCGCCGGCGGCAGCAGCACGTCCGGCAGCGCGGCCGGCGGCACGGCGGCCGGGGGCGGGTCGGCGGCCGGGGGTGGGTCGGGGACGGCGGCCGGCCGGGGGGCGGTCAGCAGCCCCGCGGCGGCCAGCTGCCGGACGTCCAGCAGCGTGCCGTAGGTGGAGCGCCCCAGCAGCCGGGCCAGCTCGGGCGCGGTGCGGGTGCCGTCCGCCGCGGCCAGCAGTGCCTGCCGGCGGTGGCGCGGCACCGCGGTGCGGCGGGTCGGGGCGCCGCCGGCGGCCCGCAGCGGGGCCCGGTCCAGTGCGGCGGACGGCCAGCAGGCGTCCAGCAGTGAGCGGCGGTGGCCGACCGCGCCGCGCAGCTCCAGCACCGAGAGCGGGCGGTCCAGCCGGAACGCCGGGCGGGCGGCGGGGTCGAAGCGCAGCTCGCCGTCGGGCTGGGCCAGCGCCTCCTGCGCGCCGTCCAACGTGGCGGCCATCCGGGCGAGTTCGAGCTCGCCCGCGCCGACCAGGCCGCTGTCCAGCAGGTACTCGGCGAGCCGTCCGGCGCCCAGCAGCAGGCTGTCCTCCCACGCGCGCGCGGTGATCCGCCCGGCGCCGGTCAGCAGGTGCCCGACGGTCGCCGCGGCGGGCGCCTCGGCGTGCACCACCAGCCCGCCCGCCAGGTGCACCGCGCCGCCGGGGCCGTGCAGCGCGCCGGTGGAGCCGTCCGCGGCCAGGTCGGTCAGCGCGGCCTCGAAGGTGGTGGCGGGCGCGCAGCTGGAGCGGCGGCGGCGCGGCAGCGGGGCGGCGTGGGCCCGGCGCCGGGCGGCCGGAGGGGCGGGGGCCGGTTCGGCGGGCCCGGCCGTCAGGTACGGGCCGGGCACCTCGGCGGTGCGTCCGAACGGCCCGGCGGCGGGCGCCAGTTGGCGCACCGAGACCGGGGAGGCCACCAGCAGCGGCGGCACCGAGGGGGCGGGCGGCACGGGCGGGACGACGGCGGTGGCCGTCGGGGCGAGGGTGTCGGTGGGCCACATCAGGAGAGCACCAGCCGCTCGGCGACGGCGGCCAGGCGCAGCCGGGCCATCGCCAGGTTGGCGGTGTCCCGGTCCAGCCGCAGGTAGAGGAAGACGTTGGCGTCGAAGGGCGCGGGGACGAAGCGCAGCAGGTGGTAGTGGCCCGCCGAGGTGACGATGACGTCCTCGGCGGGCGGCGCGCCGCTGTCCGGGTCGGCGAACGAGGGGGTCTGGGTGACGGCCCGGGCGAGTTCGGTGGCGTCGGCCGCGCCGACCTCGTGGTCGCCGTCGGGGCCGAGACCGGCGGTGCCTATGGCCAGACCGTTGGTCCAGTCGACCAGGCTGACCCCCAGGGCGCCGGTGATCCCCATGGCTTCCGCAAGGCACTCCTCGATCCCGGGCACGTACCGCGTTCCCTCCCCACCGTGCGGGGGCACGGTGCGTCGCCTTCACCGCCTTCACCTGCGGTAGTCTGACCAGGACGCAACGCTACCGGCGCTGCCACGGGAGGGCGAGACTTTCCGCCATATCCCTCGGGCATATGCACGAATGCGCTATGGTGCGCAGCTTTTGGAGCGTTGCGGTGAAGGCGGCGCGGCGCGGGCGGCCTCAGTCCTCCGGGGGCTGCGCCCCGTCCGGGGCGGGGAGTTCGCGCATCCGGGGGATCGGCGAGAAGAGCACCCACAGGCCGGAGCAGACCGCGCCGACGGCGGCGATCCACAGCGCGGGGCGCAGGCCGAGGGCGGTGCCGAGGAAGCCGCCGAGCAGTGAACCGAGCGGCCGGACGCCGTAGTTGACCGCCTGGTAGGCGCCGGAGACGCGGGAGCGCAGGGCGTCGGGGATGCAGGCGGCGAAGACGGCGCCCGCGGTGATGTCGAGGATCATCACGCCGAGGCCGGAGAGGAACTCGGCGCCGAACAGCAGCGCCGCGGAGGCGGCGACCGAGCCGCCCGCCAGCGGGACGAGCAGCAGCGGGGCGGGGAAGAGCACCAGGCCCAGCAGCAGGGCCGGGCCGATGCCGATCCGGTCCGAGAGTCGTCCGGTGACCGCCGCGCCGAGCAGGGTGCCGACCGCGGCGGCGGCCATCACGGCGCCCAGCAGGCCCGCGCCGAAGTGCAGTTCCCGGGTGGCGTAGAGGACGAACAGCGCGCCGATGACGAAGGTGAACAGGTTGACGGTGGCGGTGCCGAGCAGGGTGGCCCGGATCACCGGGTCGCGCCGGATCCAGCGCATGCCCTCGGCGGTGCCGCCGCGGCCCTTCGCGGCGGGCGGCGGCTCGACCGGGTCGATCCGGCGCAGGAAGGCGGCGGAGGCCAGGAAGGAGAGCGCGTCCACCACCAGCGCCAGTGGTGCAGCCAGGAGTTGGACCAGCAGGCCGCCGAGGCCGGGCCCGGCCACGTAGGTCGCGGCCCGGCTGCCGTTGACCAGCGCGTTGCCGCGCAGGTACTGCTCGGCGGGCACCAGGGCGACGAACAGCGGAGGGTTGCAGACGTTGAAGAACACCGACAGCGCACCGACGGCCAGCACCACCGCGTACAGCTGCACCAGCGTCAGCACCCCGGCCGCGTACGCGAGCGGGACGGTCAGCAGGACGGCGGCGCGGCCCAGGTCGGTGGCGATCATCACCCGGCGGCGGCGCCCGTAGCGGTCGGCCCAGCCGCCCGCGTGCAGCGAGAGCAGCAGGTACGGGAGGTACCCGGCGGCGGAGAGGTAGCCCATCTGGGCGGCGTCGGCGTGCAGCACGGAGACGGCGATCAGCGGGATCACCAGCAGGGAGACCTGGTCGCCGAGCGAGGAGACGCTCTGGCCGGTCCAGTAGCGGCGGAAGGCCGGTTCGCGCAGCAGGTCGGGTATCCGGCGGCGGACGGCGGCGGCCGGGCGGGTGTCCAGGAGGGTCACGGCGCTTCCCCCTCCGGGGTGTCGGTGGGGACGGCGAGCCGGATCAGCTGGACGGGGCGGGCGCCCGCGGGGTGCGGGCCGGAGCCGCCCAGGCGCTCCACGTAGGGGCGGATCAACTCCTCGATGCGGGCGTCCAGTTCGGCCAGCTCCTCGGCGGTGACCAGGACGGCGCTGTCGCCGAAGCCGGCCGCCTCGCGCCACTCGGGGGCGTCGGCGCCGCGCTGCAGCAGCCAGTTGGTGGCGCGGGCGAAGTAGCCGTCCAGGACGGCCCGTTGCAGGGCCTCGGTGGCGGCGGCCTGCTCCGGGTCGGCGGGGGAGGCGTCCCAACTGGTGAAGGCGGCGGTCGCGCGCCAGGGTTTCTCCCGGCCGCGGCCGCCGCCCGCCTCCTCCACCAGGCCGTACTTGGCGAGCTGGCGCAGGTGGAAGGAGCAGCTCGCCACCGATTCGGTGCCGAGCAGCTCCGCCGCCCGGGTCGCGGTCAGCGGCCCGTGCAGGCGGAGCAGGCCCACCAGTGCCATCCGGGTGGGATGGGCGTAGGCGCGCAGGGCGCGCGGGTCGGTGAGCCGGATGGCCGGCAGCTCTTCGCTCATGCTCTAAAGGTAGCTTTAGAAAGAACTCTTTACAAGCCGCCGACCTGCGGGCTCAGCGGACCAGTGGACCGCGCCCCGCTCAGGAGGCCGGACCCACCTTGACGGTGGTGAGCTTGCCGCCCTGGGTCTCCCGGACGACCTCGATCCGGGTGTTGGTGTCCGGCACCTTCACCCCGAGCTGCGGGAGCGCCGGGTCGTCGTACACCCCGCTGCGGTCGTCGAACACCGGCACCGCCGGCTCGGACGGCACCACGGTGGCCACGCCCGCCTTGTGCAGGGTGAACGAGGTGGTCGGCTTCAGCGAGAAGGTCGCGTCGTACGGCTGCGACCGCCCGTTGGTGACCGAGCCGTCGGCGAACCGCAGCGCCTTCGGGTGCGCGTCCACCGGCAGGATCAGGCCGCCGCCCAGGTGGTCGACCGTGTTGTTGTCGCCGTAGGCGGTGTCCCACAGCCACACCAGCACGCCCTCCTGGTACGGGTAGGTGTCGATCACGCCGGTCTTCCCGGCGACGCCCGCGTAGCCGAAGTTGTACGGGCCGGTCCTCAGGAAGGCGCCGTAGCCGGCGTAGCGCCGGTTCTCCACCAGGTACGCCCGCGGGTGCTGCCTGACCGCGTCCTTGCCCTCGATCACCGAGAAGCCGACCTGCGCCCAGCCCGCGTCCCCGCCGTCCTCCGCGCCGTCCGCCAGCACCGTCGCGCCGTCGGCGGTCAGCCGCACCGCGTCGACCAGCACGCCCCTGCCGTGGGTGTTGGTGTCGGAGGTGACGTGGAAGCGGACCCGGACGTCCTTGCCCAGGTAGGCGTCCAGCGGGACGTGCAGCTGCCGCCAGCCGCCCGAGCTGCCGCTCAGGCCCGGGGTCAGCGCGGTGGTGTCGCCGATCGGCTGCCCGTCGACGGTGCCGTGCAGCGGCGTCCAGCTCCTGCCGCCGTCGGCCGACGCCTCCACCGAGAAGAAGTCGTAGTCCTGCTCGGTGTCCCACCAGGCGGCCGCGTCCAGCGCGGCCGAGGAGGCGGCGCCGGTCAGGTCGACGGTGCGGGAGAGCGAGGCGTCCATGCTGTCGCCGGTGTCGCTCCACCACTGCCGACCGCCCTCGTACGGGGTGGCCAGCGCGGTGGTGGTGGTGCTCGGCGGCAGGTGCACCAGGACGGCCTGCGCCTGGTCGGTGTTGTAGCCGCTGACGCCCAGGGTGTGGCTGGAGCGGGTCGCCGCCCGGGCCTCGTCGTACTCGAGCCAGCCCAGCTGCAGCTTGCTCCAGGCGTCCAGGTCGCCCGGGTACTCGCCGGTGGTGTTCCTGCCCTTGCCGAGGTAGGAGGCGGAGGACATCAGCGACCAGAAGCTGACGGAGTTGTCGCCGCCGCTGGTCGGGTACAGGTCGGGCAGGCCGAGGTTGTGGCCGAACTCGTGGGCGAACAGGCCCACGCCGCTGTTCTCGCCCGCCTGCACGTAGTCGTAGGCGTAGAAGCCGGAGTCGCCGACCGGCGCGCCGCCGATCCGGTTCCCGGCCGGGCCGGTCTGCCCGGTCGGGTCCGGGAAGGCCCAACTGCGGTGCGCCCACAGGGCGTCGGCGCCCTGGGCGCCGCCGCCCCAGGTCTCGTCGACGCCGGCGTGCACCACGACCACGTTGTCGAGGTAGCCGTCCGGCTCGTCGAAGTTCCCGTCCTTGTCGTGGTCGTAGCGGTCCTCGGTGTCGTACTGCGCGAGCTCCGCCCGGATGTCGGCCGGGGTGCGGCCCTTGGCGACCTCGCCGTCGTACCACGCCCGGGTGGCGTCCCGGACGAACTCCTGGGCCTGCGTCCAGGCGCCGCCGCCCTGCGGGCCCTTGTTGGAGCCGTAGCGGGCCTCGTTCCACGGCACGGTCACCCAGTCGGAGACGGTGCCCTGGAGGTCGTACCGGCCGGAGGACTGGGTGCGGTAGAAGTTGCGCATCGAGTTCGCGCCGGGCGCGTCGTCGAAGAACATCTTCTGGTAGTAGTCGCGACCGAAGTCGCTCTCCCAGTAGGTGTGCGTGTCGTCCTTGCCCGGCTTCGGGATGGCGTTGTGCTTCGGGCCGGGGGTGCCGCCGTAGCGGACCTGGCCGTCGTACCGGGTGGTGGTGTCGACCTGGTCGCCGAACTGGGCCAGGATCACGAACACCTTGTCGGTGCGCTGCCTGGCCAGCTGGACGTAGTCGTTGCCGATCTTCACCTTGGCCGGGGCGCTCCTGCCGTCCTTGGCGACCCCGCCCTGGTTGACCTGCTCCAGGGCCCGGGCCCTGAGGGCCTGCCGGGCCTTCTCCTGCGGCGGCACCGGGGAGGGCGGCGCCTCCTTGCCGTCCGCGCCCTGCTGGGCCGTCAACTCGACGGCGGGCTTGGCGGGTTGGCCGAACGCGGGGGTGGTGGTCAGTGCTATCGCACCGGTGGTCAGCGCAGCCATGAGGGCTGCGGGAAGTCTGCGCACGTGACCCGCTCCTCTAGAGGGGTGGACAAACGGATGGCCGGTAATATTTCACATGTCATCTGTCACGGGGAAGGGGTGGCGCCCAGTTCCCGGCGCAGGAAGGCCAGTTCCTGCACGGCGACCTGCTCCAGCACCCCGTCCGGCGTCATGTGGCTCACCCCCGGCAGCACCAGCACGCCGTGCTCCCGGCCCGCCCGGGTCAGCGCCTCGGACAGCAGCAGGGTGTGCGAGGGGTGCACGTTGTCGTCCGCCAGGCCGTGGATCAGCAGCAGCGGACGGCTCAGCCCCGGCGCGTCGTCGATCAGGCAGTCCGCCGCGTACCCCTCCGGGTTGTCCTGCGGCAGGCCGAGGTAGCGCTCGGTGTACGCGGTGTCGTACCGCCGGAAGTCGGTCGGCGGGGCGCCCGCGCTGGCCGCGTGGAACACGTCCGGGCGGCGCAGCACCGCGAGCGCCGCGAAGTAGCCGCCGTACGACCAGCCGCGCACGCCGACCCGCTGCAGGTCCAGGTCCGGGTGGGCGGCGCCCAGCGCCTGCAGGGCGGCGACCTGGTCGTCGAGCGCGACCTGCGAGAAGCGGCGGAAGATCGCCCGGGTGAAGTCCGGCGAGACGAACGGGGTGCCCCGGTTGTCCACCGTCACCACGGCGAAGCCCTGGTCGGCCCACCACTGCTTGAGTTGCCAGCGGCGCGGCTCGTTGGCGACCACCTGGAAGCCCGGGCCGCCGTACACGTCCAGCAGCACCGGGAGCTTGCGGCCGCTCCGGTGCCCCTGCGGGTACAGCACCGCCGTGGGCAGGCCGAGTTCGGTCACCCGGGCCAGCAACGGCCGCGGACGGTACGGGAGTTCGGCCGCCAGATCGGGGAAGTCCGTGCGGCCCGAGGCCGTTCGCAGCTCGCGGCGGACGCCGTCCAGCGAGGCCGAGGTCAGCAGCAGCGCGTCCTCGGCGTGGGCGGCCACCGCGTGCACGCCCGCGCCCTCGGTGAGCTTCTCCAGCGCGCCGGTGTCCGGGTCGAGCAGGAAGACGTGCTGGTCGGCCGGGTCGCCGTCGCCCGCCTCGATCAGCAGCCGCCCGTTGCGCCACGGGCCGACCACCCGGCGCACCTGCAGGCGCTCGTCGGTGAGGATCTTGCCGTCCAGCGCGACCCCGCGGGCGGCCGGGGTGTCGGCGGAGGTCAGCACCCGGCCGTCGGCCAGCCGCAGCGGGGTGCCGGGCAGCGGGTCGACCCAGAACGCGTCCTCGGTGCGGCTCAGTTCGCGGGTCGCGCCGGTGGCCGGGTCGGCGCTCAGCAGCAGCACGTTCTGCTGCAGCCGGTCCGCGACGGTCAGCAGGATCTCGCCGTCGCCCTCCCAGCCCGCCGCCGTCAGGTACGGGAACTCCTCGGCGTCCCAGCGCAGTTGCGTCGCCGCGCCGCCCGGGCGCAGCACCCACAGCTGGACGTCCGCGTTCGGGCCGCCGGCCTGCGGGTAGGCGAAGGACTCGGGGGCCAGCTCCGGGTGCGCCGGGTCGGCGAAGTGCCGCAGCGGCAGCGCGGACTCGTCGACCCGGGCGGCCAGCACGGCGGTGCCGTCCGGCGCCCACCAGTGGCCGCGCAGCCGGCCCAGCTCCTCCTGGGCGGCGAACTCGGCCACGCCCCACAGCGCACCGTCCGCCGGGCTGATCCGGCCGCCCGGGGTCAGGTGCAGCGCCCCGTCGGCGACGTACGCCACCACCGAGCCGTCGGCGTTCGGGCGGGGGTCGAACGCCGGTGCCACCACCGGGAGTTCGGTGCTGGTGCCGGTCGCGGTGTCGCACCGGAAGACCCGGCCGTCCAGGGCGAGGACGGCCTGCGCGAGGTCGCCGGTGGCGGCGAAGGAGCCGATGCCGGGCGCCCACAGCCGGATCCGCTCGCGCAGCCTGCGCTCCAGCGGCGGCAGCGCCGAGGCGGCGCCGGTGCGCCCCGGGACGAGGGTGGCCGGGTCGGCCACCAGCCGCTCCCGGCCGCTGGCCAGGTCGTACAGCCACAGGCGCTCGACCGGGTCGGTGGGGCCGGTGGAGCGCAGGAACAGGGCGCGGCTCGCGTCGGCGGCGAGGGTGACCGCGCGGGGGGAGCCGTAGCTGAAGCGGCCGGTGGCGGCGCTCAGCGCGAGGTAGGGATCGGTGTGAGTCACCCGCCGATGGTTGCCGCGCCGGGCCCCGTTCGGCTAGAAGTATGCAGTGTGAAATGTCACACAGCATTTGGATGGTGGAGATGAAGGACCAGGGGAACCCGCGCCCGGCACCGGCCCGCCCGGCGGTCCGCGCCGACGGGACCGACGGGACCGACGGGACCGACGGCACCGACCGGCCCGCCCCGCTGCGCGGCAGCAGCACCCTGTTCACCCTCGACCCGGGCACCGCCCACCTCAACCACGGCTCCTACGGCGCCCTGCCCGTCCCCGTCCAGCGCTACCAGGCCAGGCTGCGCGCCGAGATGGAGAGCGACCCCGACGGCTTCTTCCTCGACGCCCCCGACCGGATCGCCCGCGCCCGCGCCGAGATCGCCGCCGCCCTCGGCGGCGCCCCCTCCCGGCTCGCCCTGATCACCAACGTCACCGAGGGCGTCGCCGTCGCCCTCGACTCGATCCCGCTCGGCGAACGCGACCAGGTCCTGGTCACCGACCACGGCTACGGCGTGGTCACCCGCGCCGCCGAACGCCGCGCCGCCGAGGCCGGGGCCGCGGTGCGCCGCGTGCGGATCTCCCCGCACGCCCCCGACGCGGAGGCCGTCGCCGAACGCGTCCTGGCCGCCGTCACCCCGCGCACCAAGGTCGCCGTCCTCGACCTGGTCACCTCGCCCACCGCCCGCGCCGTCGCCACCCCCGCGCTGCTCGCCGAACTGCGCTCCCGCGGCGTCACCACCGTGGTCGACGCCGCCCACGCCCCCGGCGCCCTCCCGGTCGACCTCGGCGGCGCGGCGGGCGGCGCCGACTTCTGGGTCGGCAACCTGCACAAGTGGGCCTTCGCCCCGCGCGCCGCCGCCGTCCTCGCCGTGGAACGCACCTGGCGGGCCCGGGTCCGCCCGCTGACCTACTCGTGGGAGCACGACCGCGGCTTCCCCCGGCGGGTCGAGTGGCGCGGCACCTTCGACTACACCCCCTGGCTGGCCGCCCCCGCCGGGTTCGCCCTGCTCGGCCGGATCGGCGCCGCGCAACTGCGCGCCCACAACGACGCGCTGGCCGCCCACGGCCAGCGCCTGCTGGTCGAACGGGCCGGGCTGCGGGCGCTGCCGGGACTGCCCGGCCTGGGCATGCGCGCCGTCCGGCTGCCACCCGGCGTCGCCGAGCAGGAGCACGCCGCGAAGGCCCTGATGGTGGCCGTCCGCCGCGCCCTGAACACCCGGATCGCGGTCCGCCCCTGGCAGGGCGGCGGCATCCTGCGGATCAGCGCCCAGCTCTACAACCGCCCCGAGGAGTACCTGCGGCTGGCCGACGGCCTGGCCGGTCTGATCACCCGGTAGCGGGTTCGCGCCCGGGGGCGGACCGGTGCGGACCGGTGCGGAGCCCGAACGGAGCCCGGACGGGACGAGGACCTACGGCCTGCGGGTGCACATCGAGCGGCAGAGCGACCACCACGAGGCGTCCGACGGCGGCCCACTACGAGTACTGCGCCGGCCCGGTCGAGCCCAGTGCCGCGGCCACCTGCATCTCGTGGGGCGGTTCCGTGGAGGGCGCCCAGCGGGCCTCCGGCCGGGAGCACTGCGGCTGACCGGCCGCTGACCCGCCGAACGGGTTGCCCGCGCGTGTCCCGCCGGTGCCGACCGCGCCGCCGGTGCGAGGGTGGAGAGCCCGTGCCGCGGGCACCCCGGCGGGCCGGTGTCCGGGAGGGCCGACGGGCCGCGAAGGATGTGGAGGTGGGCCAGTGCCCCGGGTGCCGCTGCTGTCCCTGCGCGGGATCACCAAGCACTACGGCGTGGTCAAGGCCCTCGACGCGGTCGACCTCCAGGTGGAGCGCGGCCAGGTGCTCGGCCTGGTCGGCGACAGCGGGGCGGGCAAGAGCACCCTGGTCAAGGCGGTCTCCGCGGTCGCGCCGGCGGACGCGGGGCGCGTCGAGTGGCAGGGCCGCCCGGTCCTCCTGCGCCGACCCGCCGACGCCCAGCGGCTCGGCATCGCCACCGTCTACCAGGACCAGTCGCTCGTCGACCGGCTGGACACCGTGGCCAACCTGTACCTCGGCCGGGAGCTGCGCCGGTTCGGGGTGCTCCGCGAGATCGAAATGGAGAAACGTTCCTGTGCCCTGCTGGAACGGCTCTCCATCCACCTCCCCAGCGTCCGGACCCCGGTGGGGACGTTCACCATGGACCAGCGGCAGTCGGTCTCCATCGCCCGGGCCGTGCTCACCGAACCCGACCTGGTGCTCCTCGACGAGCCGGCCGCCGCGCTCACCGTGGAGCAGACCGTCCGGGTGCTCGGCCTGATCCGCCGCCTGCGGGACGAGGGCCGCGCCGTGATCGTGGTCAGCCACAACCTGGACGACGTCCAGGCCGTCGCCGACCGCATCGCCGTCCTCCGGCTGGGCCGCAACAACGGCCTGTTCGAAGCCCGGTACACCAGCCAGGAACAGCTCGCCGCCGCCATCAGCGGCGGCCACCCGCTCGCCGTCACCCTCCAGCGCAGCCTGCTGCCCCGCGACCTGCCCGAGCACGAGGCCGTCGAGGCCGCCCACCGCTACCTGCCCGCGCACGCCGGGGTCGGCGGCGACTGGTACGACGTCATCCCGCTCTCCGGCGCCCGGGTCGCCCTGGTCGTCGGCGACGTGGTCGGCCACGGCCTGCACGCCGCCGCCACCATGGGCCGACTGCGCACCGCCGTACGGAACTTCGCGATGCTCGACCTGCCGCCCGACGAACTGCTCACCCACCTCGACGCGGTCGTCGCCCAGATCGACGAGGAGGAGACGGCGGGCGGCCGGGAGGGCGCGATCATCGGCGCGACCTGCCTCTACGCGATCTACGACCCGGTCTCCCGCCGCTGCCAGCTCGCCCGGGCCGGACACCTCCCGCTCGTCCTGGTCCGCCCCGACGGCACGGTCGACATCCCCGACACCCCGGCCGGTCCGCCGCTCGGCCTGCGCGGACTGCCCTTCACCACCGTGGAGCTCGACATCCCCGAGGGGAGCCAACTGGTCCTCTACACCGACGGGTTGGTGGAGTCCCGCACCGAGGACATCGACGTCGGCCTGGACCGGCTCCGGGCGGCCCTCGCCCACCCGGGGCGCACCCCCGAGCAGACCTGCCGGGCCGTCCTGGAGGCGATGCTCCCCACCGACTCGGCCGACGACGTGGCCCTGCTCGTCGCGCGCACCCGGGCGGTGCCCGCGGACCGGACCACCGAGTGGGACGTCCCCTCCGACCCCGCGGCCGTCGCCGCCGTCCGTGCAGCGGCCACCGACCAGCTGCGCCGCTGGGGCCTGGAGGAGCTGGAGACCGGCACCGAGCTGATCCTCAGCGAGCTGGTCACCAACGCCATCCGCTACGGGGCCGCCCCGGTCCGGGTGCGCCTGCTGTACGGGCGGACCCTGATCTGCCAGGTCGCGGACTCCAGCAGCACCTCCCCCCGGGTCCGGCTCGCCGCCGCCACCGACGAGGGCGGGCGCGGGCTGTTCCTGGTCGGGCAGATCGCCCAGCGCTGGGGCACCCGGTACACCGAGGACGGCAAGGTCATCTGGGCCGAGCAGAAGCTGCCCTGATCGCTGGTCCCTGGCCGCCGCCTGCTGACCGCTGGCCGCCGCCCGCTGACTGCCGGCCGCTGACCGCGTTCAGCGGGCGGCGCGGAGCTCCTCCAGCAGCATGCCCTGGTCGGCGAGCAGTTCGGTGAGTATCCGCCGGGCCGTCCGGAGCAGCTCGGCGACGTCCGCGCCGGCCAGGGCGTACACCACCGTCGACCCCTCGCGGGTCGCGGTCACCAGGCCGGAGCGGCGCAGGATGGCGAGCTGCTGCGAGAGGCTCGACGGCTCGATGTCGAACTCGGGCAGCAGGTCGCGCACCGGGGTCGGTCCGGCCTGGAGCAGTTCGAGCACCCGGATTCGCACCGGGTGGCCGAGCATCCGGAAGAACTCGGCCTTGGCCTGGTACAGCGGTACGGGCATGCTTCCTCCCCTTTTCCGGCGGCACGCGGGCCGCCGTCCCGCGCTCAGACCTCCAGCGTCGACTCGATCCGCTTCAACTGGTGCCGGGCCATCGCCAGGTTGGACCGGGTGCGGTTGAGCGCGAGGTACAGGAACAGGCCGCGCCCGCTGGACGTGGTGAGCGGCCGGATCAGGTGGTACTGGTTGGTCAGGGTGACCAGGATGTCCTCGATGCCGTCGTCGTGGAGATTGAGCATTTCCATCGCCCGCATCTTGGCACGGACGAGGTCCGTGTTGGCGGCCGCGGCGACGTTCAGGTCGATCTCGCCGCCGTCCCCGAGGGTGCCGAGCGCCATGCCGCTGCCGTAGTCCACCAGGGCGACCCCGATGGCTCCTTCGATGGTCATGGCTTCCTTGAGCGAGGTTTCGAGGTTCGCCATCGCCTGTCTCCTGTCGTGGCTGTGATCGGTTCGGCACGACTGTAGGAACGGGATCGCACTGCGGCCGAGTGTTGACCGGAATCTTTCGCTTCTGATCCGACCGCGACTGATCTGCCTCGGTTCGCCGACCACATGAAGACATTTGCAATTCGGGATGTGAACAGTTCACGCGTACGCGATTTCGGCAGCCGCCGGACGGGAAAGCGGCCCGGAGCGCGCGGGCGCCGCCGGGCCGACCCGCCCTGAGCCGGGCATGCCACCTGCGAAACTGCCGGAAAAGTCTGATGTTGATGTCACTCCGGACGGGTAATCTCAGGCTGAGATGCTCGATCACCACACCCCACGCACCCGCTGCGCCCCGTCGCCACCCCAGGCCACGGCCCCGCAGCCGCAGGCGTCGCCGTCTGCGTTCTCGTCCAGCCACACCCACGGGAAGAACAGGTGACGCCAGTGCCTACCAGCCCCATGCCCGAAGAGCAGCTCAGCCCCGCCGAGCGGTACGCCGCCTCGCGCGAGCGCGCCAGGGAGCAGGCCACCGCCTTCCACGGCTTCCAGCAGTTGTACGACTTCCCGCTCGACGACTTCCAGGTCCGCGCCTGCCGGACGCTGGAGGACGGCAAGGGCGTCCTGGTCGCCGCGCCGACCGGCTCCGGCAAGACCATCGTCGGCGAGTTCGCCGTCCACCTGGCGCTGGCCGGCGGCCGCAAGTGCTTCTACACCACGCCGATCAAGGCGCTGTCGAACCAGAAGTACGGCGACCTGGTCAAGCGCTACGGCCAGGCCAAGGTCGGCCTGCTGACCGGCGACAACTCCGTCAACGGGGACGCGCCGGTCGTCGTGATGACCACCGAGGTCCTGCGCAACATGCTGTACGCGGGCTCCAGCGCCCTCGACGGCCTCGGCTACGTGGTGATGGACGAGGTGCACTACCTCGCCGACCGCTTCCGCGGCGCCGTCTGGGAGGAGGTCATCATCCACCTCCCCGAGTCGGTGACGCTGGTGTCGCTCTCCGCGACCGTCTCCAACGCCGAGGAGTTCGGCGACTGGCTGGACACCGTCCGCGGCGGCACCGAGGTGATCGTCTCCGAGCACCGCCCCGTCCCGCTCTGGCAGCACGTGATGGCCGGCAACCGGATGTACGACCTGTTCGCCAGCCCCGACCGGGACGGCCGCCCCAAGGGCAACCTGAAGAACCCCGCCAAGGCCGTCAACCCCGAACTCGTCCGCCTCGCCCGCTCCGAGGCCGACCGCGGCCGCGACCGGTTCGCCCGCGGCCGGGGCCGCTCGATGCCCACCGGCCGCCCCGGCCGGGTCTGGACGCCGGGCCGGGTCGACGTCATCGACCGGCTCGACGCCGAGGGCCTGCTCCCCGCCATCACCTTCATCTTCAGCCGGGCCGGCTGCGAGGCCGCCGTGCAGCAGTGCCTCAACTCCGGCCTGCGCCTGAACCGGGACGCCGACCGCCTCAAGGTCCGCCAGTTCGTCGAGGAGCGCTGCCGCGACATCCCCGACGAGGACCTGCACGTCCTCGGCTACTACGAGTGGCTGGACGGCCTGGAGCGCGGCATCGCCGCCCACCACGCCGGGATGCTGCCCCGGTTCAAGGAGGTCGTCGAGGAGCTGTTCGTCCAGGGCCTGGTCAAGGCGGTCTTCGCCACCGAGACGCTCGCCCTCGGCATCAACATGCCCGCCCGCTCGGTCGTCATGGAGAAGCTCGTCAAGTGGAACGGCGAGACCCACGCCGACATCACCCCCGGCGAGTACACCCAGCTCACCGGCCGGGCCGGGCGCCGCGGCATCGACGTCGAGGGCCACGCCGTCGTCCTGTGGCAGCGCGGGCTCGACCCCGAGGCGCTGGCCGGCCTGGCCGGCACCCGCACCTACCCGCTCAAGTCCTCCTTCCGCCCCTCGTACAACATGGCCGTCAACCTGGTCGGCCAGTTCGGGCGGCACCGCTCCCGCGAACTGCTGGAGACCTCCTTCGCGCAGTTCCAGGCCGACCGCTCGGTCGTCGGCATCGCCCGGCAGGTGCAGCGCAACGAGGAGGGCCTGGAGGGCTACCGCGAGTCGATGACCTGCCACCTCGGCGACTTCGACGAGTACATGCGGCTGCGCCGCGAACTCAAGGACCGCGAGAACGAACTCGCCCGCGAGGGCTCCACCCAGCGCCGGGCCGCCGCCATCGAGGCCATCGAGCAGCTCAGGCCCGGCGACATCATCCACGTCCCGACCGGCAAGTTCGCGGGCCTCGCCCTCGTCCTCGACCCCGGCCTGCCCCCGGTCAGCCGCAACGGGCACGGCCGCGGCGGCCCCCGGCACCCCGACTTCCAGGACGGGCCGCGCCCCGTGGTGCTCACCGCCGAGCGCCAGGTCAAGCGCCTCGCGATGATCGACTTCCCGCACCCCGTCGCCGCGATGGACCGGATGCGCATCCCCAAGTCCTTCAACCCGCGCAGCCCGCAGTCCCGCCGCGACCTCGCCTCCGCGCTGCGCACCAAGGCCGGCCACCTCGAACCCGAGCGCTTCCGCAAGGGCCGCGCCGCCGCCGCCGACGACCCCGAGATCAGCCGCCTGCGCACCGCCCTGCGCCAGCACCCCTGCCACGGCTGCGACGAGCGCGAGGACCACGCCCGCTGGTCCGAGCGCTACCACCGCCTGCACCGCGACACCGAGCTCCTCGAACGCCGGATGCGCTCGCGCACCCACACCATCGCCCGCACCTTCGACCGGGTCTGCGGCCTGCTCACCGACCTCGGCTACCTCCAGGGCGACACCGTCACCGGCGACGGCAAGCGCCTCGCCCGGCTCTACGGCGAACTCGACCTGCTCGCCTCCGAGTGCATCCGCGAGGGCGTCTGGAACGGCCTCGCCGCAGCCGAACTCGCGGCCTGCGCCTCGGCGTTGGTCTACGAGGCCCGGCAGGCCGACGACGCGGTCGCCCCGCGCGTCCCCGAGGGCGGCGCCAAGGACGCCCTCGGGAAGATGGTCCGGATCTGGGGCAGGCTCGACGACCTGGAGGAGCAGCACAAGATCTCCACCGCCGAGGGCGTCGGCCAGCGCGAACCCGACCTCGGCTTCGCCTGGACCGCCTACCGCTGGGCCCTCGGCCACGACCTCGACGCCGTCCTGCGCGACGCCGACATGCCCGCGGGCGACTTCGTCCGCTGGACGAAGCAGCTCATCGACGTCCTCGGCCAGATCCAGGACGCGGCGGGCGACAACGCGGAGCTGCGCAAGACCGCCCGCAAGGCGGTGGACGGGATGCGGCGCGGCATCATCGCGTACTCGTCGGTGGGGTGAGACCGCCCCGGGCCCGGCCGCTTCCCGCTCCCGGGGCGGTCGGGCCCGGTGTCCCGTTCCGTCAGGCGCCGACCGCCGCGGCGCTCTCGTCGACGCGGGCCCGCACCCAGGCGAGGAACGACCGGACCTGCGGACCGGGCAGGGGCAGTGCGGCGGCGCGGGGGCGTTCGAAGCTGCGGACCGCGGCCTCGACCAGCGGACGGAACTCCTCCTCCGCGGCGGCGACCTGCCGGGCCGCGTCGCGCTTGGCGGACCAGCGCCCGGTGCGGCAGTAGGCCACGGAGCGGCAGCCGTTGAGGACCCGGTTGTCGGCGAGGTGCCCCTCGCCGTCGTCGTGCTCGCGCACCGAGGCCCGGATCGCCGGGTACAGCTCCGCCGGGCCGGGCGCCGCGATCACCTCCGGTGCGGGCGGGCCGTACAGCGCGATCCCGCTCTGGTGGGCCACGGAGCGGTCGATGACGTACCAGAACGACGGTGCCCCGGCCGGGTCGAAGGCGGTCCGGCCCGGCAGCTGGGCACCGGTGTTGAGGTCCAGCAGGTAGCCCGCCTCCCCGGACGGGACGCGGGCGAACTCCGCCGGGTAGACGACCAGTTCCAGCCCCGCCGCCGGGCACGGCAGCCGCCGGTGGTCGAGGGCGGCGGCCAGCTCCCGCAGGACGGCGGCCGGGGGCGGGCCCTCCACCAGGACCGTGACGTCCACGTCACTGCGGCCGTGCCGGTAGTCGCCGAGCGCGAGGGAACCGACCGCGACCACCCCGGCCAGCCGGGGGCCGCACACCGCGTGCGTGCGGCCCACCAGCTCCGCCAGGTAGGGCCGCACCTCGGCGGGAACGGCACGGAACGGCTCGGTCTGTGCGTCCATCCGGCCAGTATGGGACATCCCGACCCCGGTGCGCCCGGGGCGGGCGGGCGCACCGCCCGCAGGGCGTTCTCACCTGTGCGGTACCGAGTCGGTGGAGTCGCGGACGATGAGTTCGGTGGCGAGTTCCACGTGCAGGGCTTCGGTCTCCTGCCGACAGCGCAGGGAGACTCGTAGGCCTTCGCGTGAACGGGGTCTTCGGGACACCAACATCCTGCTGCCGAGAGACGCTGGTCAGACAATCGGATCAGTCTGCCCGGTAGGGCCGCCCATCCTGGAGGGGGTCAGCCCAGTGTGGCTCCGAACAGGCCGGCTTCCGCATCACTGCTGGACAGATTGATCTTCCCCCGGTGGCTGATCTCGACCTGATAGAACTTCGGACCCCTGGGGACCTTGGTCACGTTCACCGTGAACGCACAGCCGTCCACGCCTTGCGTCACACCCGGACCCAGGGCGCCGATGGCTAGTACCTTGCCGCTCTCGTCGTACACCGTGACCCCGGCACCTGTACGGATGTCGTTGTAGCCGCCCGATCCAGCGCAGCCGGTCTTGGTGTCGACAGCTCCGCTGGTCAGCGTCATCGATCCGACGAGGGTGAACGTCCCGGTGTTCGCCGAAGCGGCGGCAGGAGCGGAGGAACCGCTGGAGGACAGTCCCCAGGCGAGGCCGACCGTTGCTGCGCCGGCCGCGAAGCCCGTCAGGCCGGCAACGAGCCAGACCGGCACGGACAGCGTCCGTGCCGGTCGTCGCTGGGCTGTGGTGAGCAGCGGGGAGGCCGCTGGTCGATCTGTGGGTGGCGGGGGCGTGGCGACGGTCTGGTCGGTCATGGCCGCGAGCATTCCAGTTCGGACGGAGCGCGGTGGCTGCCGGGATCGAATCGTGATCCCGTCGGTGGGAGCGTCAGGTCGTCCCCTCCGAGGTCCGCCGCCCGCAGGGCGTTCTCACCTGTGCGGTACCGGGCCGGTGGAGTCGCGGACGATGAGTTCGGTGGCGAGTTCCACGTGCAGGGCCTCGACGGCGGTGCCCTCCAGGAGGCGGAGGAGGAGGCTGACGGCGAGGCCGCCGAGTTCTTCGAGGGGTTGGCGGACGGTGGTGAGGGTGGGGACGGAGGTGCGGCTGAGGTAGTCGTCGTCGAAGCCGACGACGGAGAGGTCGGCGGGGACGCGGAGGGCGCGGTCGTGGGCGGCGCGGAGGGCGCCGATGGCGGCCTTGTCGTTGAAGGCGACGAGGGCGGTGGGGCGGTCGGGGAGGTCGAGGAGGCGGCCGGCGGCGGTGTGGCCCCAGTCGCTGGTGGGTTCGATGCTGGTGACGAGTTCCGGGGGGATGAGGACGCCGGCCTCGGCGAGGGCCGCGGTGTGGCCGGCGAAGCGGGAGGTGGAGGCGAGCCAGTCGTCGGGGCCGTTGATGAAGCCGATCCGGCGGTGGCCGAGGGCGACCAGGTGGGCGGTGAGGTTGCGGGCGCCGGTGAAGTGGGAGGCGGAGACGGCGGCGATGTCGCGGGGGACGGGGGTGCGGGGGTCGATGACGACGAACGGGAAGTCCTGGCGGCGCAGTTGCTCCAGTTCCGCGCCGTCCTCGACGGGGAGGACGAGCAGTGCTCCGGCGAGGTCGCGGCGGCGGGGGAGTCCGGCGAGCGCCCCGTTGTGCTGGGCGGAGCTGCCCGCGCTGAGGATCAGTTCCCGGCCGTGCCGGTCGAGCGCTTCGGCGACGGCGGTGACGATGGTGCCGAAGTAGTCGGTGAGCAGGTAGGGGCAGCGGACGAACACCGCGCCCGGCCGGGCGGTGCGCCGGGGGGCGGCGGGCTCGGGGGAGCCGAGCCGTTCCATCGCGGTGCGGACGGCGGCCCTGGTCTCCTCGGCGACGGCGGCCTGCCCGGTCAGGACGCGGGAGACGGTCGCGGGGGAGACCCCGGCGGCGGCCGCGATCTCCCGGACGGTGACCCGCGTCGACTTCGGCCTACCCATGTGTTTCATCGTTTCGTTTCACGAAGCCGATCATACAACTCCCAACTGGCAAGGGCTGCACGAATCTTGACAGCGGGAAAGCGGGTGCCGTTTCCTGAACGCACGCAGGTGTATCAGAAATGTTTCATTTTGTTTCATGAAGGCAGAGCGAGAGGACCCCGATGTACCGACGCGTGCTCGGCGCCGCCACGGCGGCCGCCCTGACCCTGGGCCTGGCGGGCGCCGCCCCGGCGCCCCTGCACCGGCCCGCCGCCCCCGGGGTCGAGGTCTGGGTCACCACCCCGGACGGGGCCGAACTGCTGCACCGGCGCCCGTCGGTGGCGTTCCACCCGGGCGCGTCCACCCGCACCACCGTCACCGTCGACCCGACCCGGACCTTCCAGCGGATGGACGGCTTCGGCGCCTCGGTCACCGACTCCTCCGCCGCCGTCCTGAGCGCGCTGCCCCCGGCCGAGCGGGACGCCGCACTGCGCCGCCTCTTCGACCCGGCCGAGGGCATCGGCATCAGCATGGTGCGCCAGCCCGTCGGCTCCTCCGACTTCACGGCCGCCGCCGCGCACTACACCTACGACGACGTCCCGGCCGGGCAGAGCGACTTCACGCTGAGCCGGTTCTCGATCGCCCACGACGAGCAGCAGATCCTGCCGCTGCTGCGCCGGGCCCGGAGCCTGAACCCGGAGCTGAAGGTGGTGGCGACGCCGTGGAGCCCGCCCGCCTGGATGAAGACCGGCGACTCCCTGCTGGAGGGCAAGCTGAAGGACGACCCGGCGGTCTACGACGCGTACGCCCGCTACCTGGTGAAGTTCGTGCAGGCGTACGCGGCGGCGGGCGTCCCGGTGGACTACCTGACGGTGCAGAACGAGCCGCAGAACCGCAAACCCAACGCGTACCCGGGCACCGACCTGACCGCCGAGCAGGAGGAGAAGGTGGTCGAGGCGCTCGGGCCGCTGCTGGCGAAGGCCAGTCCGCGCACGAGGATCCTCGGCTACGACCACAACTGGGCCACCCACCCGGACGACGTCCGCAACACCCCGCCCGGCGAGGACCCGGAGACCGACTACCCCTACCGGCTGCTGGACAGCGACGCCGCCGAGTGGCTGGCCGGGACGGCCTACCACTGCTACGCGGGCGACCCGTCCGCGCAGAGCGCGCTGCACGAGGCGCACCCGGACAAGGGCATCTGGTTCACCGAGTGCTCGGGCTCGCACGGCCCGGACGACACCGCGGCGCAGACCTTCCGCGGGACGCTGACCTGGCACGCCCGGAACCTGACCGTCGGCGCGACCCGCAACTGGGCCAAGTCGGTGCTGAACTGGAACATCGCGCTGGACGAGCACGACGGCCCGCACAACGGCGGCTGCGGCACCTGCACCGCGCTGCTGACCGTGCACGGCGACGGCGGCGTGAGCACCGGCGCCGAGTACTACACCATCGGCCACCTGTCGAAGTTCGTCCGCCCCGGCGCCGTCCGGATCGCCAGCACCAGCTTCGGAACGCCCGGCTGGAACGGGCAGTTGATCGACGTCGCGTTCACCGACCCGGACGGGTCGACCGTGCTGGTGGTGCACAACGAGAACGACGCGCCGCGCGACTTCGCCGTCGCGGTCGGCGGGCAGAGCTTCGAGTACACCCTGCCCGGCGGGGCACTCGCCACCTTCCGCTGGCCCAAGTCCGCTGCGCCGAAGGCCGATCGGCGCGAGGTGCCGCTCACCGGCGCCACCGCCACCGCCCGGCCGGCCGCGGCCGACGCCCGCGCGGCGATCGACGCCGACGGCTCCACCCGGTGGAGCACCGGGCAGGCCCAGGCCCCCGGCCAGTACCTGCAGATCGACCTCGGGCGGCGCACCGCCTTCGACCGGATCGCCCTCGACAGCGGCGACAACCTCGGTGACTACGCCCGCAGTTGGCGGATCGAGAGCAGCGAGGACGGCACCGCGTGGCACCCGCTGGCCACCGGCGCCGGCGCCGGCCAGCTGACCACCGTCGACCTGCCGCGCAGCACCCGGACCCGCTACCTGCGGATCACCAACACCGCTGCCGCGCCCGGCTGGTGGAGCCTCGCGGACGTCCGCCTCTACCGCTGACCCCCACCCCGTGCCCGCGGAACACCCGACGCTCCGCGCGCACCACCCCACCCACCCCACCCCCACGAGGAGCAGTCCATGCACGGACCGCACCGCCCCGCCCGGATCGCCGTGGCCCTCGCGCTGGCCGCCGCGGGTCTGGCCACCGTCGGCAGCACGGCCGCCGGGGCCGCCGACACCACCGCCCAGGTGTGGATCACCACCGCGGACGGCAGCAGCCGCCTCGCCCAGGCCGCCGCCGTCCCGTTCTCCGCCACCTCTCCGCAGGCGCAGGACATCGCGGTCGACGCGGCCGACGTGCAGCAGCCGCTGGTCGGCTTCGGCGCCGCGTTCACCGAGTCCTCCGCGCACCTGGTGGCGGGCCTGTCCGCGACCACCCGGGCCGCCCTGATGAACGACCTGTTCTCCACCGCGGGCGGCGGCATCGGCCTCAACTACCTGCGCCAGCCGCTGGGCGCCTCCGACTTCGTCTCGCACCTGCCGTTCTACTCGTACGAGGACACCAGGGGCTCGTTCTCGATCGCCCGCGACCAGCAGGAGATCCTGCCCGCGATCAACCAGGCCCGCGCCGTCAACCCGAACATCCGGATCATGGGCACCCCGTGGTCGCCGCCCGCCTGGATGAAGACCTCGGGCTCGCTGAACGGCGGCAGCCTGAAGCCGGAGAACTACGGCGACTTCGCCGACTACCTGGTCAGGGCGATTCAGGCGTACGGCGCGGCGGGCGCCCCGATCAGCGACCTGACGGTGGCCAACGAGCCGAAGTTCCAGACGAGTTACCCCTCCACCGGGATGACGGCCGCCCAACAGGCCGACTTCGTCAAGGTGTTGGACGCCAAGCTGACCGCGGCGGGCCTGCCCACCGAGCTCTACGCGTACGACCACAACTGGGACGACACCTCCTTCCCGCTGAGCGTGCTCTCCCAGGACGCCTCGGTGGCCCGGCTCAAGGGCGCCGCGTTCCACTGCTACGGCGGCCAGCCCGAGGCCGAGCAGCAGGTCGCGAGCACCGGGAAGGCGGTGTTCTTCACCGAGTGCACCGGCACCGACGCGGCCACCCCGGAGCAGACCTTCAGCAGCACGCTGAAGTGGCAGACCGAGAACCTCGTCATCCGCAACCTGCGCAGCGGCGGCCGCACCGCGGTGCTGTGGAACGTCGCGCTGGACGCCAACGGCGGCCCGCAGTACGGCAACTGCTCCACCACCTGCAACGGCGTGCTGGAGGTCGGCGGCGGCACGTACCGCAAGAACGCCGAGTACTACGTGCTCGGCCACGTCTCCAAGTTCGTCCGGCCCGGCGCCCACCGGATCGGCTCCACCAGCCAGGGCGGCGGCGGCCTGCAGGACGTCGCCTTCCTGAACCCGGACGGCTCGCGCGGCGCGGTGGTGCTCAACGCCACCGGCGGCTCCCAGCACTTCTCGATCACCGACAGCGGCCGCTCCCTGGTCTACGACCTCCCGGCCGGTGCGGTCGCCACCTTCACCTGGCCCGGCGCGCCCAGCGGCGGGAGCACGGGCGGCGGCCCGGTCGACACCGCGGCCTGGTACACCCTGGCCAACGCCAACTCCGGCAAGTGCGTGGACGCCACCGGCTGGGGCACCGCCAACGGCACCGCCGTCCAGCAGTGGGCGTGCGGCGGCGGCGCCAACCAGCAGTGGCAGTTCACACCCACCGACGGCGGCTACTACCGCGTCACCAACCGCAACGCCGCCGCGGCCGCCCAGGTGCTGGATGTCACCGGCGCCGCCACCGCCGACGGGGCCAAGCTGCAGACCTGGCAGTGGTCCGCCGGGGCGAACCAGCAGTTCAAGCCGGTCCAACGGGCCGACGGCGCCTGGACGTTGGTCAACCGCAACAGCGGCAAGTGCCTGGACGTCACCGACGTCTCCACCGCCGACGGCGCCCGCCTCCAGCAGTGGACCTGCACCGGCGGCCCGGCCCAGTCCTTCCGCCTGACCGCGGTCGGCTGACCGCACCCCCCGAGACCGGGGCGGCCGGTTGGTGGACCGGACCGCCCCGCGGGGCGCCCGTCGCGGGTGGTGCCTGAGCACCCGCGGCGGGCGCTCCACCACCGCCGGGAGCCCGGCGCGCTGATCCGGCGTCAGCCGACACTCCGTCGAGTCGACGTGTTCCGTTCAAGCCCCGCTTACCTCACCATGGGACCGTGCCGGTGCACCTACGCGCGTAGCACACGTCTGCGCCGCCCCCTTCCCCGGTACGAGGAGATCGACAGATGATCAGGGCTCCGAAGGCCGTCCGCCCGTCCGCCCTCGCCGCGACCGGCCTGCTGCTGGCCGCCGCGGCCGCGACCGTCCAGCCGCACCCCGCCGCCGCGGCGACCACCGGCACCGCCGCCGGCAGCACCGCCACCACCGTGGCCACCGTGACCACCCCCAAGCGGGTGCTGTTCGACAACAGCAAGGGCGAGACCGCCGGGAACGCGGACTGGATCATCTCCACCAGCCAGCCCGACCCGCTCACCCAGAACGCCAACCCCAGCACCGAGACCTCCTGGACCGGCGCCATCTCCGCCTGGGGCGTCGCGCTGCAGAAGACCGGCAACTACAGCCTCAAGACCCTCCCCGCGGGCAGCACCATCACCTACGGCACCGGCGGCGCGCTCGACCTCGCCAACTTCGACGAGTTCGTGCTCCCCGAGCCCAACATCCGGCTCAGCACCGCCGAGAAGACCGCCGTGATGACGTTCGTCAAGAACGGCGGCGGCCTGTTCCTGGTCTCCGACCACACCCAGAGCGACCGCAACAACGACGGCTGGGACTCCCCGGCCGTCATCAACGACCTGCTCACCAGCAACGGCGTCGACAACACCGACCCGTTCGGCTTCTCCGTCGACCTGCTGAACATCACCACCGACAACCCGCGCGCGATCACCGACACCACCGACCCGGTGCTCAACGGCCCCTTCGGCAAGGTCACCGGCTCGATCATCCGCAACGGCACCACCTTCACGCTCAAGCCCGCCGACAACCCGAACGTGAAGGGCCTGCTGTACCGCACCGGCTACAGCGGCACCACCGGCGCCGCCTTCGCCACCTCCACCTTCGGCAGCGGCCGGGTCGCCATCTGGGGCGACTCCTCCCCGATCGACGACGGCACCGGCCAGTCCGGCAACACCCTCTACGACGGCTGGAACGACCCGGCCGGCACCGACGCCGCCCTCGCCCTCAACGCCACCGCCTGGCTCGCCCAGGGCAGCGGCACCGGCACCGGCGGCGGGACGGGCGGCGGCACCGGCTGCACCGCCGCCCAGCTGATCACCAACCCCGGCTTCGAGACCGGCTCCACCTCCGGCTGGACCGAGACCAACAGCAACGGCACCAGCACCATCAACTCCAGCAGCAGCGAACCCGCCCACAGCGGCAGCTACGACGCCTGGCTCGACGGCTACGGCGCCGCCACCACCGACACCCTCGCCCAGACCGTCACCCTCCCCGCGGGCTGCGCCGCCTACAGGCTCAGCTTCTGGCTGCACATCGACAGCGCAGCCTCCACCACCAGTGCCTTCGACACCCTCACCGTCACCGCCAACGGCACCACCCTCGCCAGCTACAGCAACACCAACGCCGCCGCGGGCTACCAGCAGCGCACCTTCGACCTCGCCGCCTACGCGGGCCAGAGCGTCACGCTGAAGTTCACCGGCACCGAGGACTACACCAAGCAGACCTCCTTCGTGCTCGACGACGTCAACGTCAACGTCTCCTGACGCCCGGCGACCGCCGCGGGCGCCGGACCCGTCCCGCGCCCGCGGCGAAAACCCCGTTCCCCCGGCCGGGCGGCCGGGGCATGATGGCCCGATGAACCGCACCGACCAGCAGCGCGCCGACCGGCAGGGCTCCGACCAGCAGCGTTCCGATCAGCAGGGCTCCCGGCAGCAGCGCTCCGAGCCGCGCTTCCACGTCATCGTGCTGTCGAACTTCGCCCGGGGCTTCGACAAGTACGCGCTCAGCTACGGCAAGGCGGGCATCCCGGAGAGCACCTACCCGGACAGGTTCCACCTGCTGACCCGCGCGGAACTGGGCATCGGCACCGCCAAGGCCGGACGCCTGCTGGAACGGCTGGCGATACCCGGCGACCGGCTGCTGGTGCTGGAGACCGCCGTCGACCCCGACGCGCTGCACCCCAACGAGGTCACCGGCCTCGGCGCGGAACTGCGCCGGGGCAGCATCCGGCTGACCGCCGTCCACGAGCCCGCCGCGGAGCCGGACGGGCGGATCACCCTGACCCCGACCACCGTCGAGGACGCGATGGCCGCCTCGCTGCGGCTCAACCCCGACCTGGCGGCCTACGCCGACCTGAGCCCGCGCTCGGTCTCCGTCCTCCCGGTGGCCGCCGCCTGCCAGGCCAAGTGCGCGTTCTGCTTCTCCGCCGCCTCGATCTCCAGCGACCAGCCGCCCGCCCGGGTCCCGTGGGACACCGTCGCCGACTGGCTGGAGCGCGGCCGCGCGGCGGGCGCCGAACGGGCGGTGATCACCGGCGGCGGCGAGCCCACGCTGCTCCCCTTCGACCAGCAGCTCCGGCTGGTCGCCGCCTGCGCGGCCGCCTTCCCGAAGACCGTCCTGATCAGCAACGCGCACAACCTCGCCGGACTCGCCCCCGCCGACCGGGCCGACCGGCTGGCCGCCCTCGCCGACGCGGGCCTGAGCGTGCTGGCCGTCTCCCGGCACCACCAGGACGACGACACCAGCGAGCGGCTGATGGCGCTGCGCACCCCGGTCGGCGAGGTCGCCGACACCTGGCGCGCCGGACGCGACCGCTGGCCCGGGCTGCGGCTGCGGCTGATCTGCGTCCTCCAGCACGGCGGCGTCGCCGACGAGGAGGGCGTCGCCGCCTACCTCTCCTGGGCCGCCGCGCACGGCGTCGAGGAGGTCTGCTTCAAGGAGCTGTACGTCTCCACCAGCACCGAGTCGCTGTACCACGACCACGCCGCCAACCGCTGGAGCCGCGACCACCAGGTCTCGCTGTCCGTGGTCACCGGCTTCGCCGAGCGGCACGGCTTCGCGGAGACGAGCCGCCTGCCCTGGGGCGCTCCGGTCCTCGACGGCAGCTGGGACGGCCGCCCGATGCGGATCGCCGCCTACACCGAGCCCAGCCTGCTCTGGGAACGCACCCACGGCGTCGCCCGCAGCTGGAACGTCCTCGCCGACGGCCGCTGCTACGTCTCCCTGGAGGACCGGGCCAGCGAGATCCTCCCGGCGGGTGCCCTCCCGCTGGAGGTCCTGCCGACGGAAGAGGCCCGACCGGGAGAGGCCCAGCCGGGAGGAGCCCAGCCGGGAGGGGCCCAGCCGGGAGGGGCCCGACCGGCAGCGGTCCGTCCGGCAGCGGTCCGTCCGGCAGCGGTCCGTCCGGCAGCGGTCCGCCCGGCGCCGGAAGGGGCGACGGCATGAGGTTCGACGAGTTCCAGGCGTTCCGGCGGCAGCGGCTCGACGCCGACCCGTCCCTGCTGGACGCCGCCGAGACCAACCTCTACCGGGCGCTCGCCCCGCTGGGCCCCGAACCCCCGGACGAGGACGGCGCCCGCACGGTGTACCGCTGCGACCTCGCCCGCACCTGGCTGCGCCGCTACGGGCTGCCGGAGCAGTGGTCGCGCCGTGCCCTGGTCAGCCGCGGCGTCCGGCACGGACTGGAACTGCTCCTGCGCCACCTGCACGGGACCGGCGCCCGGCTGTGGCTGCCCGCCGACGTCTACCCGGTCTACTTCGAGCTGGCCCGCGCCGCCGGGACGGCCCCCGACAGCTACCCCACCCTGCCCGCCCCCGTCCTGCCGCAGGCCCCGCCGGACGGCGAGCGCCCCGAGTACCTGCTGCTCGCCAACCCCAGCAAGCCGCTCGGCCGGTACCTCACCGATCCCGAGTGCGCCGAACTGGTCGCCTGGCTGCGGCGGTCCCCGCACCGGCGCCTGCTGATCGACACCGTCTACGACCTGGACACCCCGTTCGCCCCCGGCACCCGGCGGCTGCTGGAGACCGGCCGCGCCGTCCTGCTGCACTCGGTCACCAAGGGCTGGCTGCAGCCCCGCACCTTCGGCATCGTCCTGCTGCCCGAGGCCGACGCCGACAGCACCGTGGTCGGGGCCTTCCGGGCCGACCCGCCCGGCCAGGAGCAACTCCGCTTCGCCGAACGGCTGCTGACCGAGCACGCCGACACCCCCCGGCAGGTCGGGGCCGCGCTGGCCGCCCGCGCCGAACGCCTCCTCGCCGCGCTGCCCGCCGCCGTCCGCGCGCAGATCCCGGCCGCCGCCCGCACCAGCCCCGGCAACTACTTCTTCCCGGTCGACACCCCGGCCGAGACCCTGCTGGCCGACCACGGCCTGCTCGCCCTCCCCGCCACCGCCTTCGGCGACACCCCCTGGGGCGGCTCCGTCCTCACCAGCCTCGCCGCCCCCTTCGCCGCCGCCCCGGAGACCGCCGCCGCTCCCGCCCCCGTTCCGGAGAACCACCGATGAAACCGCTGCAGGACCTCGCCGTCTACGAGGACGCCGACTTCTACGACCGGGAGTTCGCCACCCGCACCCACGACGTCCCGTTCTTCCTCGACCAGGCCCGGCGCGCCGACGGCCCGGTCCTGGAGGTCGCCTGCGGCACCGGCCGGATCACCCTGCCGATCGCCCGCGCGGGCGTCGACGTCACCGGCCTCGACGTGATGCCCAGCATGCTGGCCCGCGCCCGCCGCCACTCCGCCGCCGAGGGGCTGCCCGTCGAGTGGCTCGAACAGGACTGCCGCGACATCCGCACCGGGCGCCGCTACGCCCTGGTCTTCTCCGCCACCAACGCGATGCAGCACCTGCACGACCTGGACTCCGTGCTCGCCTTCCTCACCTCGGCCCGCGCCGCGCTGCGCCCCGGCGGCACGCTGCTGCTGGACGTGTTCAACCCCGCCCCGGCCAAGCTCACCCGGCGGCCCGACGCCCCCTACCACCACAAGTCGGTCACCGACCTGGACGGCACCGCACTGGAGGTGCGCGCCGCCACCGGCTACGACGCCGCCACCCAGGTGCTGCACTTCACCCTCGACTACCTGCGCGCGGGCGAGCGGGTCCGCACCAAGAAGGTCAGCATGCGCTGCTTCTTCCCGGAGGAACTGCTTGCGCTGTGCCGCCTGGCCGGGCTCGACGTCGTGGACCGCTACGGCGACTACGACTCCTCCCCGTTCACCAGCGCCTCGCCCAAGCAGATCCTGTTCTGCCGGGCCACGGGCTCCGCCGACTGAGCGGTCCCGTCGGCGATCCCGTCGGCGAACTCGTCGGCGAAACCGTCGGTGACCCCGTCCGTGAGCACGGTGTACGGCAGCGGGTCGAAGCCGTTGAACCCCTGGGTGAGGTAACTGACCGCGTACGCACCGCTGGAGAGGATCCACACCGGGTCGCCGGAGGCCACCGCCCGGGGCACCTGCACCAGGCCGGTGGCGGCTCCGTGCGGAAAGGTGTCGTCGCTGTCGCAGGTCGGGCCCGCCACCACGGCCGGGACGCACTCCGCGGCCGGGTGGGTCGGGAAGACCAGCCGGTACTGCACCTGGTCCATCTCGTACAGGCCGTTGAACTTCCCGCAGCCCAGGTAGAGCCAGTGCTCCCGCTCGCCGTCCGGCTGCTCGCGGGAGGTCAGCCGGTAGACGTGGGTGCGGATCGCGCCCTGGTCGGCGACCAGGTGGCGGCCCGGCTCCAGGACGAAGTCCAGGGCGCCGCCGTGCAGCCGGCGCAGCCGGTCGACGCCCTGCCGGACGGCCCGGAAGATCTCGTCGAGCGGCGGATCGAGCGCGGTGCCGTGGCGGTCGGCGTAGCCCAGGGCGGGCAGGCCGCCGCCGAGGTTGACGTGGTCGAGCCGGACGCCGTGCCGGTCGAGCTCGACCAGGACGCCGCCGAGCAGCTCGAACGCGGCCGTCCAGGCACCGGCGGTCAACTGCTGCGAACCGACGTGCACCGAGAGCCCGGCCGGGGTCAGCCCGGCGTCCCGGGCGGCGGTCAGCACCCGGACGGCGTCCGCCGCCGAGCAGCCGAACTTGCGGCTCAGACCCCACAGCGCGCCCTCGCCGCTGGTCGCGAGGCGGCAGAACACCCGTGCGCCCGGGGCGTGTTCGGCGATCGCGGCGACGTCCGGGAGGCTGTCGGTGGCGAAGTCCCGGATGCCGAGGCGGTACGCCTCGGCGATGCCCCGGTCCGACTTGACGGTGTTGCCGTAGTGCACCCGGTCGGCCGGGACGCCGGTGCGCAGCGCCTGGGCGATCTCGTGCGGGCTGGCGGCGTCGAACCCGGCGCCGAGCGCGGCCAGGTGGACCAGCACCTCGTCCACCGGGCAGGCCTTCATGGCGAACCGGACGGCCACGCCCGGCAGTTCGCTGCGCAGCGCGGTGTAGCGGCGGGCGATGCCGGCCAGGTCGTAGAAGATCCGGTCCTCGCCGGCCGCGGCCAGGGCGGAGCGCAACGCCGGGCTGAGGGCGGCGCGCGGCGCCGGGGTGGGCGCGGGGAGTTCGGTGACCTGGTTCAACGCGCCCGGCCCTCGCCGTACGGGGGCCGCAGCGGCCCGAACGCGCGCAGGGCGGACCGCAGTTGCTCGCGGTGGGGTTGCACGGCGCGGTCCAGCGCGGGGGCGAACGGCAGCACGGCGCCGTCCGGCCGGGTGATCCGCCGGGGCGGGGCGACCAGGCGCATCTCCTCGGCCGCGGTGGCCAGCACCTCGGCGCCGATGCCGCAGCTGCGGTTGGAGTCGTCGATCACGACCAGGCGCCCGGTGCGCTCCAGCGAGGCGGCCAGCGCCGCCCAGTCGAAGGGGTACAGGGTGCGCGGGTCGAACACCTCGACGGAGAGCTCCGGGGCCAGCTCCTCGGCGACGGCCAGCGCGTCGTGCACCAGGTGGCCGACGGCGACCACGGTCACGTCGCTGCCCGCCCGGTGGATCCGGGCCCGCCCCAACGGGATCGGCGCCAGCTCCCAGGTCACGGTCTCCCGCACCGGCAGGGCCGCGGCCGGGGCGAACACCACCACCGGGTCCGGGTCGGCGATCGCCGAGCGCAGCAGCCCGTACGCGTCGGTGGGCGTGGCCGGGACGACGGTCTTCACCCCGGCGTGCGCGAACAGGCCGTACGGGTGGTCGGAGTGCTGCCCGGCCCAGCCGTCCCGGGAGCCGGAACCCGGCACCAGGCAGGTCAGCGGGACGGCGGCCTGGCCGCCGGTCATCAGCGAGAACTTGTGGGCCTGGTTGACGAGTTGCTCGAAGACCAGGAACAGCAGCGAGGGGATCTGGAACTCGACCACCGGCCGCCGTCCGGTCAGCGCGGCGCCGATCGCCATCGAGGTGAAGCCCTGCTCGGAGAGCGGGGTGTCGACGATCCGGCCGGGGCCGAAGCGCTCCAGCAGGTTGAGGGTGGGCCCGGCCATCCCGGCGCCGACGTCCTCGCCGAACACGCAGACCGCCGGGTCCGCGGCGAGGGCGTCGGTGAGCGCCCGGTTGAGCGCCTTGGTGTAGGAGAGCCTCATGCCCGCGCCCCCGCCCGCGGCCGCAGCCCGTCCGCGTACAGGTGCTCCAACGCCCGCTCCGGGGAAGGGTGTTCGGAGGCGAGGGCGAACTCCCTGGCGGCGTCCAGCTGTTGCCGCACCGAGGCGTCCAACTGCCCGGCCAGGCCGGGCGGCAGGAGCGCGGCGGCGCGCGGCAGCGGGTCGCGGGTGCGCCAGTCGGCGACCTCCTCGGGGGTGCGGTAGCGCAGTTTCATCAGCCGTTCCATGGTGTGGTGCCCCTCGAAGCGGTAGGTGCGGCACCTGAGGAAGCCGGGGCCGCCGCCGTCGGCGGCCCGCTCGACCGCTTCGGCGGCCGCCGCGCGGACGGCCTCGGTGTCCATCCCGTCCACCTCGACGGCGGGGATGCCGAAGGCGGCGGCCCGGCCGGTGGCGCTGCCCGCCACCGCGGTGGCGGCGGGCAGCGTGGTGGCGTAGCCGTTGTCCTCGCAGACGAACAGCACCGGCAGCCGCCACATCGCGGCCAGGTTGAAGGACTCCAGCAGGACGCCCTGGTTGAGCGCGCCGTCGCCGAAGAAGGCGACCGCGACCCGGTCCTCCCCGGCCTGCCGGGCCGACCAGGCGGCGCCGACCGCGATCGCGCCGCCCGCACCGACCATGCCGTTGGCGCCCAGGATGCCGAGCGAGAAGTCCGCGGCGTGCATCGAGCCGCCCCGCCCCCGGTTCAACCCGCCGGTGCGGCCCAGCAGTTCGGCGAGCAGCCGCCCCGGGTCCGCGCCCTTGGCGAGCACGTGGCCGTGGCCCCGGTGGGTGGAGGTGATCCGGTCCTGCGGGCGCAGTGCCGCGCAGACGCCGACCGCGACCGCCTCCTGTCCGACGTACGGGTGGATGCCGCCGGTGATCTCCCCGGCGCGCACCAGGGCGAGCGCGAGCTCCTCGAACCCGCGGACCAGCCGCAGCATCCGGTAGCGCCCGGCGACCGTGTCCAGGCCGGTCGAGCCCGGGCCGGTCGAGCCAGGGGCGGCCGGGTCCGGGGCGGTCGGGTCCGGGGCGGCCGGTCCGTTCCGGGTCACCGGGCTCCCCGCCAGATCACCGGGCAGATCTCGGGGTCGGCGTAGTCGGGCCGGCCGTCGGCGGTGCGCCGCACCAGCACGTCGTGGTTGTACGCGGCCGGGGAGCCGTCCGGGCGGGTGGCGTGCCGGTACTCGTTGGCGCCGTCCTGCAGGTGCAGCGAGACCGCCCGGCGCGGGAAGTCGGCCAGGTTGGCGCCGCTGCCGTGGTAGGTCCGGCAGTGGTGGAAGGACACGTGCCCGCGCGGGATGACCACCGGCACCTTGCGGACCTCCGCGCCGTTGTGGGCGGCGTTGGCGGCCAGGATCGACTCCAGTTCGGAGCGGTCGCGCTGGGCGAAGTGCCGGGTGGCGTCCTCCGCGGAGGGCAGCTCCCGCCAGCGGTTGCTGCCGTCGACCATGGTGATGGTGCCGTTCTCCACCCCGCAGTCGTGGAACGGGATGAAGGCGGTCAGCATCTCCTCCGAGGTCGAGGTGTGCCAGTAGTGCTTGTCGAAGTGCCACGGCACCTGGTTGGACGGCTCCTCGGGCACCGGCGGCTTCAGGATCAGCGTCGACTGGAAGATCCGGATCTCCTCGGCCCCGGCGAGCAGCGCGGCGACCGCGCCGACCAGCGGCTTGCGCAGGACCGCGCCGATCGCGTCGCTCTCGTGGTGCACGTAGTCGTTGTGCCGCTGCACCGGCCCGTGCGCGGGCTCCCAGGCGGCCAGGTTCGGCGGCCGGACGGCCAGGGTGCGGTCGCGGTGGCCCGCGTAGTACGCGTCGGAGGCGGCCTGGAGGGCGTCGACCTCGGCGTCGGTGAACAGCTTCCGGGAGAGGTACCAGCCGTGCTCGCGGTAGCCGGCCACCTCCTCGGGGGTGGGCAGCAGGGCGCGCTCGGCCGCGGTCAGCTCGAACTCGGTCACGGTGGTCACGGGGGTTCCTCCTCGGAGGATCGGTGCGGGGCGGGTGGGGTGTCAGGCGGTGGCGGTGGCGTGCTGGCGCTCGACGGCCTCGTACAGCGCCTTGATGTTGGCGGTGCCGAAGGTGCCCGCGCCCTGCCGCTCGATCACCTCCAGGAAGAAGGTCCGCCGGGGGTGGGTGGAGCGGGCGAAGATCTGGAACAGCTGGCCGCCGTGGTCCTGGTCGACCAGGACGTTCAGCTCGCGCAGCGTCTCCACCGGGATGGCGGTGCCGCCGAGCCGCTCGGCCAGGGCGTCGTAGTAGGCGCCGGGGGTGGTGAGGAACTCCACGCCGCGGGCTCGGGCGGTGCGGACGGCGGTGGCGATGTCGCCGGTGCGGAAGGCCAGGTGCTGGACGCCCGCGCCGTCGTGGTCGGCCAGGAAGGTGTCGATCTGCCCGGCCCGGCGGTCGGTGTCCGGCTCGATCAGGGTGAAGGTGACGTCCCCGGAGGGGCTCTGCACCACGCTGGAGTCCATCCCCTGCTCGCCGACCGCGATGTACTCGCCGAAGATCCGGTGCATGCCGAGCGCGGCCTCGCAGAACAGCACGGCCCGCGCCAACTGCCCGGCGGGCACGCAGATCGCGACGTGGTCCAGGGCGTCCAGCAGGTCGCCCCCGACGGCCTCCGGGGCGCCGACCGGGGCGCCGACCGGGGCGCCGACCGGGGCGTCGTCCGGCAGGTCGACGAAGCGCAGCGCGGTGTCGCCGAAGCCCGCGATCAGCGCGCCGTCCCGGTCCAGCACCTCGGCGCCGTGCCGCTCGGCCCGCTCCAGCGCGGCCCGCGGGTCGGTGCAGCCGAGCGCCAGCACGGCCACCCCCTCGCCGTGCCGCTCGACGTAGCGGGCCACCGGGTGGTCGCCGATCCCGCTGGAGTGCAGCCGCAGCCGGATGCTGCCCTGCCGCAGGTGCACGGCCTGCACCCCGGGCCGCCACACCGGCTGCTCGGCGTCGCGCCGGAAGCCGAAGCAGCTCTGCAACTCGGCGGCGCTCCGTGCGGCGTCCGCGCAGTGGTACTCGACGTGGGTGATCGTCCGGATGGTCAACGGGGCTCCTGGTGGCGGGAGTCGGGGGCGAGGGGGCGGGCCGCGGCGGCCCGCCGGGCGGTACGGGTGGGCGTCGGCCCGAAGACCAGGCTGGTGTTGTGGCCGCCGAACGCGAAGGCGTTGCTCAGCGCGGCCCGCAGCACGGCCGGGCGGGCGGCGCCGCGGACGTGGTCCAGGTCGCACGCCGGGTCGGGCTCGTCCAGGTTGAGGGTCGGCGGCAGCAGCCCGCGGGCCACCGCCAGCGCGGTCACCGCGGCCTCCACCGCCCCGGCCGCGCCCAGCAGGTGGCCGGTGGCGCCCTTGGTGGAGCTGACGGCGGGCCGGTGCGCGCCGAACACCGCGTGCAGCGCCGCCGATTCGGCCAGGTCGCCGAGCCTGGTGCCGGTGCCGTGCGCGTTGACGTAGCCGATCTCGGACGCGGCCAGCCCGGCGTCGGCGATCGCGGCGCGCATCGCGTCGGCGGCGCCCTCGCCGTCGGGGCGCGGCATGGTCGGGTGGTGGGCGTCGGTGCTGGCGCCCCAGCCGATCAGCTCGGCGTACCCGGCCGCGCCGCGGGCGGCCGCGTGCTCGGCGCTCTCCAGCACCAGGACGGCGCTGCCGTCGCCCAGCACGAAGCCGTTGCGGCGGGCGTCGAACGGCCGGGACGCCTGTGTCGGGTCGTCCCAACCCTGGGCCAGCGCACGGGCGTTGGCGAAGGCGGAGACGATCGTCGGGTGCAGCGAGGCGTCCGTCCCGCCGCACACCACCACGTCCGCGTCACCGGCCCGGACCAGCCGCAGCCCTTCGGCCACCGCCTGGGCGCCGGCCGCGCAGGCCGTGACGATCGCGGTGCTGAAGCCGCGGACGCCGTGCTTGATCGCGATCCGGGCGGTCGCCATGTTGGAGAGCATCCCGGGCAGCAGGTACGGGCTGACACCGGGACGGCCGCGCTCCCGGCGGCGGCCCGCCTGCTGCTCGTACGTCTCCAGGCCGCCGCCACCGGTGCCCAGCACCACGGCGGTGCGCCGGGCGTCGACGTCGCGGCCGACCACCAGCGCGGCGTCGGCCAGCGCGGCGTCCGCGGCGGCCATCGCCAGCAGCACGAAGCGGTCCACGCAGCGGGTCTCGGTCGGCGGCAGCACCTCCCGGCCGTCGACGTGCGGGGCGATCCCGGCGGCGGGCAGCCAGCCGTGCGCGACGTGGTCCTCCGGCACGGCGGTGATGCCGCTGCGCCCGGAGGCCAGCGCCGCGAACACCTCCCCGGGCTCGCGGCCCAGCGAGGTGACCATCCCGATGCCGGTGACGACGGCGCCCGGCCGTCCGGCCCGGGTCACCGGGCGCCCGTCGGAAGGGCGCCTGCCGGAAGGGCCTCGGCAGGGGCCGCCGCGGCGAGGTGGCGCTCGCGCAGCAGCACCTTGCGGACCTTGCCGGTCGGGCCGAGCGGGATGTCCGCCTCGTCGACCACCAGCACCGAGCGGACGGTCGCGGCGGTGGGCCCGTCGAGCGCGGCCAGCACCTCCGCGGTGCGGTCCGCGGCCCGGTCGGCGCCGTCCGCGAGGAGCAGCAGCACGTCGGTGACCACCCGCCCGCCGTCCTCGACCGCGACGACCGTGCAGTCCTGCACGCCGGGGACGTCGGCCAGCACCCGCTCCTCGGACATCGCGGTGTACAGCCGTCGGCCGCCGCCGAGGTCGACCGAGTCGACCAGCCGGTCGACGTGGTAGTAGTAGCCGTCCTCGTCGCGGTACATCAGGTCGCCGGTGAGGAAGCGGCCGCGCAGCCGGGTGCGGTAGGTGGTGACCGAGTCGTTCCAGTAGCCTGGCGCCAACGTCGGTGAGGCGGTGGCGAGTTCGCCGACCTCGCCGGGGCCGAGCGGCTCGCCGTCCGGGCCGACCACCTCGCAGTCGACGAAGGCGTGCGGGCGGCCCACGCAGCGGCCGTACTTCTCGGTGCCCGGCGCGTGGGTGATGTGGAAGTGCGAGTGGCCCATCTCGGTCGAGCCGAGGCCGTCCACGAACACCGAGCCCGGCAGGCGGCCGCGGCCCTCGCGGGTGACGGTCTCCCGCGAGCCCTGCGCGATCAGGCGGCGGATGTGCGCCTCGTGCGCGCAGTCGCCGGTGTTCCACCACAGGCCGACCGAGGACAGGTCGCGGGCCGAGAGGTCCTGCCGGGCCAGGTCGGCCCAGGTGGTGGCGAAGCCGAACACGCTCTGCGGCTGCCAGCGCTCGATCGCCTCCAGCACCGCCGGGCCGGTCTGCTGCGAGATCAGGTGCAGCCGGGAGTGGAAGCTGAGCGCCAGGTTGAGCGCGATCAGCGTCGCGGCGTGCGCGGCGGGCAGCGCGCTCAGCACCCGGTCGATGCCCTGCGGACGGGGCAGCGCGGCGCGGTGCCGGATCGCCGCGTACAGGCTGGCGTGCGAGTGCACCACGGCCTTGGGCATCCCCGTGGTGCCGGAGGAGTGGGTGATCGCCACCGGGTCGTCCGGGTGGTGCCGGTACGGGGCGGGCGCCGACTCCGGGTCGCCGTCGGCGAGTTCGGCGGCGTCGGCGAGGACGGGCGCCGCCGGGTCGTGCCCGGCCAGTTCGGCCCGGTGCGCGGGGTCGGTGAGGATGCCGACGGCGCCCAGGCGGGCGACGTAGCGGGCCGCGCGCTCGCCCTCCACCCCCGGGTTGAGCAGCGCCGGGATCGCGCCGAGCCGGGCCAGCGCCAGGAAGGACAGCACCTGGTCGGCGGCGGCGGAGGCGTACACCACCACCACGTCCCGTCGGCCGACCCCGAGGGCGTGCAGCGCGGCGGCCCGGGCGCGGACGGCGCGGTCGGCCCCGCGCAGGGTGAGCGGCTCCCCGGCGGCGCGGCCGTCCACCGCGGTGTCGAAGCTCAGCAGCGGGTCGTCGAGGCCGGTGCCCAGGGCGATCCTGCTGGTCAGCACGTTCCCGGCGCCGACGTCCGGGTCGCTCGCCAGGAGGCTGCGAATACTGCGGGTGCTCACGGTGTGGGTCCTCCCATGGACCACGGCGCTGGCCGTGCGGGTGCGGTGTGGTGCGGTGCGGCGTCCGGGGGCGGACGCGTGCGGACGAGGTGGCTCAGGGGGCGGCGGCGACCAGGACGGCGGCGGCCCGGTCGGCGGCCCCGGTGGCTTCGGCAGCTTCGGCGGGCCCGGCCTGCGTGGCGGGCCCGGCCTGCGCGGCGGGTTCGGCCTGCTCCGCGGTGATCACCAGGACGTGGTCGGCGTCGCCGTCGGCGAGCAGCAGCGCGGCCAACTCCAGGGCGTCCGAAGGGACTTCACCGGGCGCAGCGGCCTCCGGCGGGCTGACCGCGACGACCGGGCCGGTCAGCTGCCAGCGGGCGGCGACGTACCCGAGGACGGCGTTCGGGTTGGACTGGAAGAACAGCAGCGGCGGCATCCGGTGCCCCGCGGCGGCGGTGTCGATGGCCAGCGCGGTGGCGCGGTCGCCCCCGGCGCTGGCGAGCAGCAGACCGGTGCGGCGCGGCGGCCCGGGCTCGCCGTAGTGCGCGGCCAGGCAGCGCTCGGCGACGGCCGCGACCAGCGGGTTGAAGGTCGAGGCCGGGAAGCCGGGCAGCGGGGGCGGCGGCTCGCCGTCGGGCCAGCGGACGGTGGCGAGGGTGCGCAGGCGGTTCACGCGGCGGCCACCAGGAGCGCGGTGTTGGCGCCGCCGAACGCCGAGTTCAGGCTCAGCGCGCAGCGCGGACGGGCGTCCTGCCGGGGTCCGGACAGCACCAGGTTCAGCCCGATCTCCGGGTCCGGCCCCAGCCAGCCCGCGTTGACCGGCAACCGTCCGCTGCCCAACGCGCCGATGGTGACGACGAGTTCGAGCAGCGCGGAAGCCTCCAGGGCGTGCCCGTGCACGGACTTGCTGGAGCTGACCGGCAGCCCGCTCAGCGCCTCGCCGAACACCTCGCGCAGCGCCCGCGCCTCCGCCATGTCCGACACTGGCGAACCGGTGCCGTTGGCGTTGACGTAGCCCACCTCGGACGGGGCGACCCCCGCCCGGGCCAGCGCGGACCGGACGGCCCGGGCCACGCCCGCCCCGTCCGGCCGCGGACGGCACACGTGGTGGGCATCCCCCGAGCGGCCCCAGCCCGCCAGCCGGGCCAGCGGGCGGACACCGCGCGCGGCGGCGGCGGTGTCCGCCTCGACGACCACGGCCGCCGCGGCGTCCCCGAGCAGGGTGCCGCTGCGTCCGCTGCTGAACGGCCGCAACTCGCCGTCGCGGGCCAGCGCCCGGCCCGCGTCGAAGGCCGCGAAGACGCCGGGCTCCACCAGGTGCCCGGCCGCGACCACCACCCGGGGGTGGCGGCCGGAGCCGACCAGCGCGGCCGCGTCGGCCACCGCGGTGGCGGCCGCCACGCAGGCGCCGGTGTAGACCCGGGCCACCCCGGCCAGGCCGAGGGCGGCGGCGCCCCGGGCCACCTCCGCGGCCACCTCACGGGTGTGCAGGTCGCTGTGCAGGGCGAGCAACAGCGGTGCACCGGAGGGGGGTTCGGACTGCGCGCAGGCGTCGGCGAGGGCGCCGAGCACCGCCTCGGCGAGCGGCGGCGGATCGGCCAGCAGGGCGGCCCGCCGGGTGCCGCGCCGGGCGACGTCGAAGCGGGTCACCGCGGCGAACCCGGCGGCGGAGCCTCCGGCGGTCGCGGCGGCCAGCGGGGCGGGCCCGGCGCCGAAGGCGCTGAGCACCCCGAGGCCGGTGAACACCGGCCGTCCGGCCGGCGGTGCGCTGCTGCTCATGACCGGGCGACCCCGCCGGAGACGGTGCCGGGGGAGGGGGCCGGGGCGGTGCCGGGGGTGGCGGCGAGCACGGCCGCGCGCAGCAGGGCGACGGCGTCGTCCACCGTTCGGACGGCGGCGAACTGTGCGTCCGAGAGCTCCAGCTCGATTCCGTAGCGCTGCTCGAACTCGGCGGTCAGCCAGGTGAGTTCGAGCGAGCCGAGGTGCTCGGGCACGCTCTCCGCGGCCCGCTGCCCGAAGGTCGCGAGCATCGCCACCACCGCGGCCCGGTCCGGCAGCACGGGTGCGGGCGTGCTCACGCGGCGCTCCCGGCGGCGGCGGTGGCGACCCGGCGGGCCACGTCGGCGGTGAACTGGTCGAGCGTCATCAGCGCGGTGGTCTCCAGCTCGTCCATGTCGAACTTGATCCCGAACTCGTCCTCCACCTGGACCGAGAGCTCGGCCAGCGCCAGCGACTCGAGGTCGAGCCCGGCCGGGCCGAGGTCGGTGTCGCCGGTGACCTCGGCGACGTCGTAGTTCATCTCGGTGAGCGTCGCGAGGACGAACTCCTGGATGCGCTCCTGCATGCTGTGCTCCTCGTGCGGGGTGGTGGTCGGGTCCGGTGCGGTGTGCGGTCGGATCAGGGGGCGGCGGCGCGCAGCGCGGCGGCGTCGCGGACGAGCTTGCCGGTGGCGGTGCGGGGCAGTGCCGGGAGGAAGGTGAGCTGCCGGGGCCGCTTGTAGGCGGCCAGTTCGCGGGTCAGCGCGGCCCGCACGGCCCCGGCCTGGTCGGCCCCGGCCCGGTCGGTGGCCCCGGCGTCCTCGGTGGTCGGGTGCGCCTCTGCGGCCAGGTACGCCTCGATGGCGCCGTCCGCGAAGACCACCACGGCCTCGCGGACCCCGGGCAGGGACGCGAGGGTGTGCTCGACCTCGTTGAGGTCGACCTTGAGGCCGCCGACCGAGACCTGCGAGTCGCGCCGCCCGAGCACGGTGACCCGGCCGGTCGCCGGGTCGACCCGGCCCGCGTCGCGGGTGTGCAGCCAGCCGTCCGACCAGCGGCCGGGGTCGGTGGTTCCGGGGTACGGGGAGGCGGCCATCGCGAGGTGCAACTCGCCGCCGTCCTCACGCAGTTCGGTGCCGTGGACGGGCACGGCCTCGGGGTGCAGGGTGCCGTCGAGGTCGGTGGCGATGACGCCGCGCTCGGTCATCCCGTACATGGTGCCCAGCGGCACCCCGTACCGGGCGGTGAAGGCGGCGGGCAGCCCGGGGCGGACCAGTTCGCCGGCGACGATCATCCGGCGCAGCTGCGGCAGCGGCGGGGGAGCGGCCGCACCGGCCAGCAGTTCGGCGTGGAACGGCACGCCGATCACGGTGGTCGGCCGGTCGTCCTCGGCGACCGCGGCCAGGATGCCCGCCGTGGTCATCCTGGCGGGGACGGTCAGCGGCACCCGGGCGTGCAGGCTGTTCAGCAACCCGCCGACCAGGCCCAGGACGTGCACCACGGAGGAGAGCAGGACGACCCGCTCCCCGGCCTTCGGGAACGCCGCCAGCCGCGCGTAGCAGTCGAGTTCGCGCAGCAGGTCGGCAGCGGTGCGGGCGATCACCTTGGCCGGGCCGGTCGAGCCCGAGCTCAGCTGCACCAGCGCGTGGCCGGTCGCGGCCGGGCGGCCGTCCGGCCGCGCCACCGGCACCGGGTCGGTCTCGGCGAAGCCGCGCATCGCCGCCGCGGGGCCGTGCGCCGACTCCACCAGCACCTGGGGCGCCAGCCGTTCGACGGCCAGCGCGACCTCGTGGTCGGTGAGCCGGTGGTCGAGCAGGACGGCCTGGGCGCCCAGCTGCCAGCAGGCCAGCAGGGCGGCGGCGTAGCCGAGCGAGGGCGCCAGCCGCAGCGCGGCCGTGCCGCCGCGCGCCAGGCCCGCGGCGGTGAGCCGCGCGGCCTGCTCGGCGACCAGGGCGCGCAGCGCGGCGCGGTCCACGGGGGCGCCGAAGCGCAGGCACTCCTGGTCGTCGGGTCCGGCCAGCAGGAAGCGGTCCACCCAGTCGTGCGGGGTGCCGCACGGCAGGGCGGGGAGGGAGGGAGATCCGGTCAACGTCACTCCACGAAGCGGAGGTTGGAAGGAGGCCGGTCACGACCGGCGGGGTCGGTTCGGCGTCCCGACCATGACACAGCCGTTCGAGCCGAAGCAAGGTCTAGACCATTGGGGGCGTCGCCTCCTACGCTGCCGGGCCGGAGCGGGCCCGACCGGGGCCTGCCCGGAAAGGCAGACCCTTGGACGCACTGGAACTCTCCGACGTCGAACGCGCCGCCCGCGCCGAACTCCCGCCCGAGACCTGGGACTTCCTCCAGGGCGGCAGCGGCGCCGAACGCACCCTCGCCGCCAACCGCGCCCAGTTCGCGCACTGCCGCCTGCGCCCGCGCACCATGGTCGACGTCTCCACCACCGACCAGCGCCTCACCCTGCTCGGCAGCCCGCTGCAGACCCCGATCGGCATCGCGCCGATGGCCTACCACCAGCTGTTCCACCCCGAGGGCGAGGTCGCCACCGCCCGCGCCGCCGGCCGCGCCGGAGCGCTCATGGTCGCCGGGATCTTCGCCAGCCGCACCCTGGAGTCCATCGCCGGGGCCGCCACCGGCCCGCTCTGGCTCCAGCTCTACTGGCTGCGCCGCCGCGACGCCCTCGCCGCCCTGGTCGCCCGCGCCGAGGACGCCGGGTACCGCGCCCTGGTGCTCACCGTCGACGCCCCCCGGATCGGCCGTCGCCTGCGCGACGCCCGCAACGGCTTCGCGATCCCCGCGCACGTCCGCGCCGTCAACCTCGACCCGGCCCTGACGGCCGCCAGCCACCGCGCCGACCACGGCAGTTCCGGCATCGCCGACCACGCCCGGGAACAGTTCGACCCCACCCTGACCTGGGCCGACCTGGCCTGGCTGCGCGCCCGCACCCGGCTGCCGATCGTCCTCAAGGGCATCCTCACCGCCGAGGACGCCCGCCTCGCCGCCGAACACGGCGTCGACGCCGTCCTGGTCTCCAACCACGGCGGCCGCCAACTCGACGGTGCCCCACCGACCCTCACCGCCCTGCCCGAAGTGGCCGCCGCCCTCCCGCCGAACCTGCCCGTCCTCCTGGACGGCGGTGTCCGAACGGGCACGGACGCTGCCCTCGCGATCGCCCTCGGCGCCCACGCCGTCCTGATCGGCCGACCCGCCCTCTGGGGCCTCGCCGCCGACGGCGAGAACGGCGTCGCCCGGGTCCTCGACCTCCTGAAGGCCGAACTCGACCACACCCTCGCCCTCCTCGGCCGCCCCCGCCTCACCGACCTCGACCCCACCGCCGTCGCCCCCGCCCACCGCAACCCGCCCACGGCGGGCTGCCGTTGCTGACCGGCGGCCGGACCGTCAGGAGCGTCCCCGGCCCGCTCCCGCGCCGCAGCCGGCCCGTGCTCCCGCCGACGCCCGGTGGTCCGGCCCGCCGGCCCGAGCCCCGCCCGCGGCCGGTCCGTGTCCGTGCCGCCCCCCGCACCTGCGGGTGCACCACGTCCCTTCCTCCCACCGCGTCCCTTCCTCCCCCCTGCGGCCGGGCCCCGTGCCCGCACCGCTCGCCGTCAGGCCCCGCGCCTGCGCACCACCCCGCCGCCGACCGGCGGCCCGACCCCAGGAACGTCCCTTGCCACTGCACCCCCAGGCCGAGGCCCTGCGCCGGCAGCGCGCCGCGGCCGGTACGCCCCCGCTCTACACCCGTACGCTCGCCGAGGCCCGGGCCGCGGACCTCGCCGACACCCGGGCCGCCGCCGGGAGCCCGGAACCGGTCGGCTCCGTCGCGGAGTTCACCGTCGACGGCCCCGGCGGTCCGCTGCCGTTGCGGGTCTACCGTCCGGCCGGTGACGCGGCCGGGCAACTCCCGCTGCTGATCTACCTGTTCGGCGGCGGCTGGGTGCTCGGCTCGCTCGACACCGGGGACGCGATCTGCCGCCGCCTGACCAACGCGGTCGGCTGCGTCACCGTCTCGGTCGGCTACCGGCTCGCTCCCGAGCACCCCTTCCCGGCCGCCGTCCACGACGTGCTCGCCGCCGCCGAGTGGGCCGTCGGCCACGCCGCCGAACTGGGCGCCGACCCCGGGCGGACCGCGGTCGGCGGGGACAGCGCGGGCGGCAACCTGGCGGCCGCGCTCACCCTGCTCGCCCGCGAACGGGGCGGCCCCGCGCTGCGGCACCAACTGCTGGTGTACCCGAACACCGACCACGCCGCGGACACCCCGTCCGTCCGCGAGCACGACGACCCGCTGCTGTTCAACCGCCGCTCGGTGGCCTGGTACTGGGGCCACTACCTGGCCGACCCGGCCGACGGCGCGAACCCGCTGGCCTCCCCGCTGCGCGCCCCCTCGCTGGTCGGACTGCCGTCCGCGACCGTGATCACCGCCGAGTACGACCCGCTGCGCGACGAGGGCGAGGAGTACGCCGAAGCCCTGCGCGCCGCGGGCGTGCCCGTCGAACTGCGCCGCTACGACGGCATGCCGCACGGCTTCTTCGCGATGTCCGGCGTCCTCGACGACGGCCGCGCCGCCCAGCAGTACGCCGCCGACCGACTGCGCGAGGCCCTCCGATGAGCACCGGCACCTTCACGCTCCCGCTGGGCGACCTGCACGCCAGCCTCGCCGACCCGCTGCTGGACGCGATGACCTTCCTCAACGAGGTCACCGAGCGCTACCCGCACGCGCTCTCCTTCGCCCCCGGCCGCCCGCACGAGGGCTTCTTCGAACCCGAGGACGTCCACGCCTACCTGGACACCTACCTCACCCACCTCGCCGAGCGCGGCCTGAGCGGCAGCGCCGTGCGCACCGCGCTGTTCCAGTACGGGCCGACCAAGGGCATCGTCGCCGACCTGGTGGCCCGCACCCTCGCCAACGACGAGGGCGTCGACGCCGACCCCGCGGCGCTGGTGCTGACCGTCGGCGCCCAGGAGGGCATGCTGCTGGTGCTGCGTGCGCTGTGCGCCACGCCCGAGGACGTGCTGCTGGTCAGCTCGCCCTGCTACGTGGGCGTCACCGGCGCGGCCCGGCTGCTCGACCTGGCGACCGTCCCCGTCCCGGAGGGGCCCGACGGCGGACCGGACCCGGCGGCCGTGCGCGCCGCGGCCCGCGCCGTCCGGGCCGCCGGCCGCCGCCCGCGGGCGCTCTACGTCGTCCCGGACTTCGCCAACCCGTCCGGCACCAGCATGCCGCTGCGGGCCCGGTCCGGGCTGCTGGCGGTGGCGGCCGAGGAGGGGCTGCTGGTGATCGAGGACAACCCGTACGGCTTCTTCTCCCGGGAGGAGCGCGGACGCCCCACCCTGAAGGCCCTGGACCGCCGCCACCAGGTCGTCCACCTCGGCTCGTTCGCCAAGACCTGCTTCCCCGGCGCCCGGCTCGGCTACGTGCTCGCCGACCAGCCGGTCCTCGCCCCGGACGGCCGCACGACGCTGCTCGCCGACGAGCTCGCCAAGCTCAAGAGCATGACGACGGTCAACACCCCGGCGCTCAGCCAGGCCGTGATCGGCGGCATGCTGCTGCACCACGGCTGCCGCCTGCGCGCCGCCAACGCCCCCGCCCGCGCCCACTACGCGGCCAACCTGGCCGTTCTGCTGCGGGAGTTGGAGCGGCACTTCCCGGCGGCCGAGCGGGCCCGGCTGGGCGTGTCCTGGAACGAGCCGGAGGGCGGCTTCTTCGCCGTGCTGGAGGTGCCGTTCACCGCCGACGAGGCGGCGATGGAGCGCTGCGCCCGCGACCACGGGGTGCTCTGGACGCCGATGGGCCCGTTCTACCCGGCGGGCGGCGGCGAGCGCCGGCTGCGGCTGTCGATCAGCGCCCTGAGCGCCCGGCAGATCGAGGCGGGCGTCGCCCGGCTGGCCGACTTCGTCCGGGCCGCCGCGCCCTGAGGCAGGAGGGAGACGCGTCGGAGGGGGAGGGGCCGCGGCCCCTCCCCCTCCCCGTACGGGACCCGTACGACCGGCTACCGGATCCGGGCCGAGAACAGCCGGGCCGAGCAGAACACCGCCGCGGTCGTCATCACCACGACGATCAGCAGCCCCTGCCAGACCACGCGGTCGCCGGGGTGCCCGGAGAACAGTGCCCGCATGCCCTCCACCGCCCAGTAGAAGGGGTTCCACTTCGCGACCTCCTGCAGCCACACCGGCGCCAGCGCCAGCGGCAGCAGCACGCCGGAGAGCAGGCCGATCGGCTGGGCGACGGTGTTCACCACCGGCGCCATCGCGGCGTCGTTGGGCAGCGCCAGGGCGATGCCGTACGAGAGGGCCGAGGCCATCAGGGCCAGCAGGGCCAGCAGGACGAAGGCCAGCAGCAGGCTCAGCGGCTCGACCCGCAGGCCGAACGGCAGCGCGACCAGCATGATGATCACCGCCTGCACGACCAGCCCGAGCATCTCGCGCAGCGCCCGCCCCAGCAGCAGGGCCAGCCGGCTGACCGGGGTCACCCGGGAGCGTTCGATGATGCCGGCCTTCAGTTCGCCGAGCAGGCTGAAGCCGGTGTAGAGGCCGCCGAAGATGCAGAGCACCGCCAGCAGGCCGGGGACGTAGATCTGGTACGCCTCGGCGTAGCTGGTGGCGCCCATCGGGGCGAGCACCTTCTTCAGCAGCGGGGCGAACAGCAGCAGGTAGAAGACCGGCTGGGTGATGCCGACCACGATCCAGATCGGGGTGCGCCACATCAGCAGCACTTGCCGCTGGAGGACCAGCCAGGTGTCACGGGCGAGCTTCACGGAAGGGACCCCAGGGATTTCTCGTCAGGACTGTTCGATGGAGCGGCCGGTGCGGGCCAGGAACACGTCGTCCAGGCTCGGCCGCTGGAGCTGGACCGTCCCGGGGACGATGCCCGCCCCGTTCAGGACGCTCAGCAGCTGCGGGATCGCCGCCGCACCGTCGTCCAGGTAGAGCCGCAGGCCCTCCTCGCCCGGCTCCAGCCGGTGCAGCGAGGGCTGCCCGCGCAGGGCGTCGGCCGCGGGCCCGGCCTGTCCGGCGGCGAGGCCGAGCAGCACGACGTCGCCGGAGATCTCGCGCTTGAGCGCCTCGGGCGTGCCCTCGACCACGACCCGGCCGTGGTCGACGATCGCGACCCGGTCGCAGAGCGCGTCGGCCTCGTCCAGGTAGTGGGTGGTGACCACGACCGTCATGCCCCCGGTGCGCAGCCGCCGGATCTCGGCCCACACCTGGCCGCGGCTGACCGGGTCGAGGCCGACCGTCGGCTCGTCCAGGAACAGCACCTCCGGGGCGTGGATCACCCCGAGGGCGATGTCGATCCGGCGGCGCTGACCGCCGGAGTAGGTGCTGCAGGGGCGGTCGGCGAACTCGGCGAGGTCGAACGCCTCGACGGCGTCCGCGGCCCGCTGCCGGGCCTCGGCCTTGCGGCTGCCGTACATCCGGGCCTGCAGGACCAGCTCCTCCCGCCCGGTGACCGCGTCGGCGGTGCCGCCGCCCTGGGCGACGTAGCCGATCCGGCGGCGGACCCCGGCCGGGTCGGCCAGCAGGTCGGCCCCGGCGATCAGGGCCGCGCCGCCGTCCGGGCGGATCAGGGTGGCGAGCATGCGCAGCGTGGTGGTCTTCCCGGCGCCGTTCGGGCCGAGGAATCCGAAGATCTCGCCCGCCCGGACGTCCAGGTCGATGCCGCGGACGGCGTCGACGACGGTCCGGCCGCGCTTGGCCGGATAGGACTTGCGCAGTCCCTTGGTCTCGATCAACCAGAACTCCCGTGCTGGAGTGGGGTACGGGGCCCCGCGCCGCCGACCACCGCTCATGGGACGGCGGTCGGCGGGCGCGGGGCGGTATCAGGGGGCGACCAGCTCCGCCATCCGGTCGGCGGCGACCGACGCGCCGCCACCGGACAGCAGTTGACGGCCGATCAGTTCCGCGGCCGCCCGGTGGGAGGGGTCGTCGAGCACCCGTCGCAGCCGCTCGGCGATCACCGGCGGACCGACCCGGGCGAACGGGACCCGCAGGCCCGCCCCGGCCCGGGCGACCCGCTGCGCCACGAACGGCTGGTCGTTGCGGATCGGCGCCGCCAGCACGGGGACCCCGTGCGCCAGCGACTCGACCACGGTGTTCATCCCACCATGGCAGAGCACCGCGTCCAAGCGGCCGCCGGACAGCAGCTCCAGCACCGGTGCCCGATCGACCACCAGCACGGAGTCCGGAAGGGCAGCCGGAAGTGCCCCGCGGGGCGCGGCGACCACCGCCTGCACGCCCTCCCCGGCGAGCAGCGCCAGCGCCGCCACGGTGCGGTGCAGGAAGTCCGCGCCGACCGCGTCCGACATCGTCCCCACGGTGACCAGCACGGTGCGCCGACCGGCCGCCAACCGCTCCCACGGGAACGACCGGTCCGCCGGGCGCGCGGTCAGCACCGGCCCCACCAGGGCGAGTTGCGGCAGCTCCGGCAGCTCGCCGAGCAGCGCCCGGCCGGAGGTGGCCAGCACCAGGTGCGGCGAGCAGCGCGGGTCGGTGAACTCCCCGGCGGGCAGGTGGGCCCGCTCCCACAGCCCCGCCAGCAGGCCCGCCGTCCAGGCCTCGACCCGCGGCAGGTGCCGGTACGGGCGGCCCAGCTCCATCGCCCCCGGCGCCAGCGTCGCCCACGGCAGCCCGTACCGGTGCGCGACCAGCGCGCCCGCCGGGGTGTGCTGGTCCACCAGCAGCGCGTCCGGCCGGAACTCCCGCACCACCGCGTCCAGCGGCTTCAGGGTGAACCTGGCGTACGGGACGACGAAGCCCTCCCACAGCGAGCGCAGCGAGGCCAGGCCGTGGCCGCCCATCGGTCGGAACATCCGGTTGCCGGTGCCGAAGACCCGGGCGCCGGGGCCCAGCAGCGGCCGCAGCATGGACTCGGTGCCGGTCCAGGCCACCTCGTGGCCGCGGGCGACCAGTTCGTCCGCGATCCCGGCCGCCGGGTTGACGTGCCCGGCCAGCGGCGGCACCACCAGCAGGAAGCGGCTCACCGGCGCACCAGCTCCGCCAGGTCGCCGACGGTCAGCGCGGCCAGGCCGTCCAGGTCGAGACCGGCCCGCAGCGCGCCCAGGTCGGCGCCGAAGCGCTCCCGCAGCAGCGCGTCCAGGACGGTCAACTCGCTCTCGTCCAAGGCGAGATCGGCATCGAGTCGGTCCGTCGGGGCCAACGACCGTGCCCATTCGGGCAGAGCGTCGGCGGCCTCGGCCAGCGCGGCCAGCAGCCCCGGGTCCAGGGCGGCGGGCGGCCCGGGCGGCGGCGCGGAGCCCAGCTCGGAGGCGGTTCGTGGGCATGCGGAGGAAGGCTGGGAATCGGTCATCGGAAGGCTCCACCGGCTCGACGGCAACGGGGTGAGGGAGGGGGCCCCGGGGCGGTGATCGCTTGTGCGACCCGCAGGGCGTGGGAATACTAACCGGGGTGACCGCACTGGAGGCAGTGGCCGTCCACCTCCCCCCGCGACTCGAACCGATCGAGGACGTGGGCGCCCGGATCGGCCTTACCCCACGTCAACTCCGAATCCTCCGCCGCTTCCACGGCCTGGACCAGGTGCGCCTGGACCCGGACGGGACGCTGCTCGACCTGCTGGAACCCGCCGCCCGGGCGCTGCCCGGACTGCGCGGCAACGAACACCGCGTCCGGTACCTGCTGCACGCCCGCAGCACGCCGGTCGCCGCGCCCTACCCGATCAACCCCCTGCACCAGCTGGGGGAACGCCTCGGCCTCACCCGTGCGGAGGCGTTCACCGTCACCCAACAGGCTTGCGCCGCCTCCCTGTTGGCCGTCGACCTGGCCGGGCGCCTGCTCGCGGACGACGGCGACCCGTCGGCGCTGGCCCTGGTGGTGGCGGGGGAGAAGACCTTCACCCGGGACGCCCAGGTCCTCCCCGACACCACGATCTTCGCCGAGGCCGCGACGGCCTGCCTGGTCAGCGCCGACGGCGAGCGCAACCGCGTGCTCTCCTACGCGGTGCGCCAGCGCCCCGAGTTCCACGGCCGACCGGTCGACGACCCGGAGCTGATGACCCGCTACCAGCGGGAGTACCAGCCCACCATGGTCGAGACCGTCCGGACCGCCCTCGACCGGGCGGGCCTCGACCTCGCCGACCTCGCCCTGCTGCTCCCGCACAACGTCAACCGGGCCTCCTGGCGGACCACCTGCCGCGAACTCGGCCTCCCCGTCGAGCGGGTGCTCCTGGAGAACGTGCCCGCGGTCGGACACAGCTTCGCCGCGGACGCCTTCGTCAACCTGCACACCGCCACCACCCGCGGAGCGCTCCGCCCCGGCGACCCCTACCTGATCGCCGCGGCCGGCATCGGCGCCACCTTCGCGGCCATGGTCCTGCAGCACTGACGCCCCTGCCGCCCCGCCCACCCACCCACCACCGGACGGTCCACCCATGCCTGAATCCGCCCCGCCCACAAGCGAGTCGCCCGCAACCGCCGCCACCGACCCCGAGGTGCGCGAGCGCATCCGGCGCGGCATCGAGGAGGTCCTGCCGCGCGTGCTGGGCGTCGCGCTCGCCGACGTCCCCGAGAACGCCTGCTTCTTCGACGACTACGGCCTCACCTCCTCCGGCATCGTCGAACTCGTCCTCGACATCGAGGAGACGCTCGCCATCCAGGTCGACGTCGAGCACCTCGCCATCGACGACATCCGCACCGTCGACCGCCTCACCGACTACGTCGTCGGGCACCACACCGACGAGGACTGACCCGGTGCCCGCCCAGACCCGCGGCCTGCGCGTGACCAGGGCGGTCGCCGCCGGGTTCGCCGACCACGCCGCCGCCGCGCTCCACCCCGACCTGCGCACCTTCACCGGCGACCTGGTCCGCCCGTACGGCCTGCCGCTGCGCGAGGACCTGCTGAGCGCGGGCGCCGGGCACGACTACGCGGAGATGGGCGCCGCCCTGCTGGAACGCGCCCTGCCCGGGGGCGAACCCGCGGACCTGCTGATCCTCGCCTTCTCCTCCCCGGACGTCCGGCCCGCCGCCCCCGCCTCGCTCCGGCTCAGCAGCCACTGCCCCGGGCAGCCGACCGCCTTCGCCGTCTGCGACCAGGGCAGCGCCGCCGCCTTCACCGCCCTGCGCCTGGCCGCCCTCCACCACCGCACCGGCGGCTGCCGCCGGGCCGTGGTCGTGCTCGCCGAGCAGAGCGCCCTGCACCACGAGCCCCCCGAGCCGGTGGAACTGCCCCTCGAGCACCGCGCCGTCGTCCTGGTCTGCGAGGAGGCCCCGGGGGAGGGGCTGCGGGTGCGCGGGCAGAACCAGCCGGACGGCGCCCGGGCCCTGCGCGCCGCCCGCGACGAGCACCGCCGACTCGGCGACGGCGCAGCGCTGCTGCTCTCCGCCGGACTCGCCGACCACGGCCTCCCCGGCGGCGCCGAGGCGGCCCGCCCCGGACAGCCCTTCACCGGCCTCTGGACCCTGCTGGCCGACCGCCTCCCCGCCCGCCGCCCGCTGCTGGTCGCCGACCACGACCGGCGCCTGGGCCGACTCAGTACGCTGACCCTGCCGTGAACACCCCCGACACCCCCCGCCGCACCGGCGACGCCGCCGACGTCATCGACGTCTGGAGCATCCCCACCGACCAGCCCCCGCACGTCGTGCACCGCCTCCACGCCCTGCTCGACCCCGCGGAACGCGACCGGGCCGACCGCGCCCACGACCCGGCCGAGGGCGGACGGTTCGCGGTGGCCCGGGGCGCCGTCCGGCTGCTCGTCGCCGAACGGCTCGGCCTCGCGCCCGCCGACCTGGTGTGGCGCTACGGCCCGCACGGCAAGCCCGAACCCGTCCTCCCCGCCGCCGCCGAGCCGCTCCAGGTCAACTGGTCCGGCTCGGGGGCGCTCGCGCTGCTGGCCCTCGCCGTCGGACGCCGGGTCGGCGCGGACGTCGAGCGGCTCGCCCGGCCCGAGATCGGCGCGCGGATCGCCCGCCGCCACTTCCCGGCCGCCGACGCCGCGCTCGTCCTCCAGGCGCCCACCCCCGCCGACGGCGCCGACCGCTTCACCCGCCTGTGGTGCCGCCGCGAGGCCTGCGTCAAGGTCCACGGCGGACGCCTCGCCCAGGGCCTCGGCCTCCCGCTGGCCGGACCCTCCCCGCTGCGCCTGGCCGACGCCGCCCCGCTCGGACCCGGCCCGCTCTGGCTGGCCGACGTCCCGGTGCCGGGCCCGTTCCGCGCGGCGGTCGCCGCCGACACCGACCGCCCCTTCACCGTCCGCCACCGCACCTGGAGCGCCTGAACCCGCCTGTGCGGCAAGCGAACCGGGCCCGACCGGCAACCGCACCGGTCGGGCCCCGCGCACGTGCGCCGTCAGCCCACCGGCCGCGACATGTAGACCGCCCGCCGCCCGTACGACGCGGGCACGGCCACCTCCCGGTGCGCGCGGTAGCCGTAGAAGCGCAGCAGGATGTCGCTGCCGCGCACCGCGACCATCGAGACCTGCGCGAACCCCCGCTCCACCGCCCGCGCGTGCACGTGCTCCATCAGCACCGCGGCGAGCTCCCGACCGCGCAACTCCTCGGCCAGCACCAGGTCGTGCACGTGCAGGTTGTCCGAGGCGAACGCCCCGCCCTCCGCCACGGCGAGGTCCGGGCAGCGCAGCGGCGGGTACGGCAGGCTCAGCAGGTAGCCGCGGACGGTGCCGCGCTGCTCCAGCACGTAGCAGGTCTCCGGCGAGCAGCGGGCCCGGGACCGCAGCGCCTCCCGCCCCTCCGACAGGCCGTCGGCCGCGTAGGCGTCGTGCTCCAGCGCGACCACGGCGTCCCAGTCCCCCTCGGCCAGCTGCCGGACCAGGAACTCCCCGCTCACCCGCCGAGCCCCCGCTCGCGGGCGGCGGCCACCATCGGCGCCCACGCCTCGATCAGCACCGCCCAGCGCACGGCGTCCTCCCGGGCCTCGTCCAGCAGCTGCTGCCGCTGCCCGGCCACCACGTCCGCCAGCTCGGCGTACTTGCCGCCCAGCTTGCGGTAGAGGCGGTCCACCTCGTCCAGGCAGGTCTCGTTGGTGTCCCGCTCCAGGTCGACGGTGCTGCGCACCAGACCGAGCACCGGCTCGACCCGCAGCACGTGCCGTTCGTCCAGCAGCCCCCGGCCGAGGTCGATCATCTGCCCGTAGACCGGGTACAGGTACAGCATCGACAGCAGCATCTTCACGAAGCGCAGCTGGTACGAGACGAACCCGGCACCGCTCCGGCGTTCGGGCGTGTAGTAGTTGACGATGTGCCGCCGGTGGATGACGGCGGGCAGCTCGGAGTGGACCAGCGCGTGCAGCAGCGCGTAGTCGGCGCCGATGGTGCGCAGCGAGGGCACCAGCGGCAGCACCTCGTAACCCCGGTGGTCGATGGCGACGTTGCACATGTAGACGTCCCAGATGTCCGGCACGCCGAGCACCGAGTCGTCGGGGTCGAAGGTCTCCGGCTCGGCGCCCTTGAAGGAGATCTCGACCATCGCGTCCTGCTGCTCCCGCGTCCACACCCGCGGCGTCCACAGGCGCACCAGGTCCCGGTAGACCTCCGGGTCCAGCTCGGCGATCTCGCCGATGTCCACGTTGAGTTCGCCCATGAAGGACGCGCTGACCAGCATCACCGGCCGGTCCGCGTCCGCCGGGTCGAGCACCGAGCGGGCCACCCCGGCCGCCGCCTCCCCGGCGGGCTTGCCGATCGACAGCAGCTCGTGGTGGATCGGGAACATCTTCCGGCCGTCGACGACCCGGTAGTCGAAGTCGTCGTTGCGCAGGTGCGCCGAGGTGCAGCCCAGCGCGGCCGCGCCCAGGAAGACCCGGTTGACGCAGGAGCCGTACGCGACGTCCTGCGGCAGCATCAGGTCGAGCAGCAGCCCGGGGTCGGCGGCGCCGGAGCGCTGCGCCACGTCGCGGAAGAACGCGTGCTGCGCCTCGTTGCCGAGGTGGTGGACGAACACGCCGGGGGAGGGGGCCAGCGAGGCCACGGCGTCCGCGTTCTTCGCGAAGTCGGCGCCCACGGTGGTGTCGAGGACGAGGAGGTGCACCTCGGCCCCGAAGGTCGCGACGGCGTAGGCCGCCTCCTCGGCGAGGTCCACGATGGTGCCGGGACAGGCCCGCATGGTGGGCAGGGCGAGGCAGACACGTTGCATGGCGGTGGGGATCTCCGTCCGGTCGTCGGATCCGCTGCGGCCGCCGGGCGGCCGAGCGGGGAGGAGGCGCCCGGAGCGGCCCGCCGCGCCGCCCCGGACGGCCCGTCGGCGGGCCCGTCGGCGGGGGCGGAGGACTGCGGCGGAGGGCTGCGGCGGCACCGCGGGCGGCCTGGTTCCACCACCCTGGACCAGCCCCGAACGGGGCGTCAACGCGCGGCCCCCGATCCGTCCCCGTCGACCGCCGACCCTGCCCGATGGGGCAGCGCGCCCTGCCCCGGGGCCGGCCCGGAACGGGCCGACGGAATCCGGCCGGGAATTCCCGCCGCCCGCCGACCGACTTCCGCCGCCCGGCTTCCGCCCCGAAGCCCGCCGCCCCGAAGCCCGCCGTCCCGGAACCCGCTCCGGAAGCCACCCCGGGCGAATGCCGCCGAACGCCCGCCCGCCGCCCACCAGTTCCCGCCGGAATTGATCCGTGATTGACCCGTGATGGTCGTTGCGCCCCCTGCGTCGAATATCTCGGCGAGATCACGGAATTGCGGGGGAAACGTCCCCGGAGGCGGCGCGCCATTGCCTACGCCAGACAGCTCCGCCCGCGGCCGCGCTCCCCGAGGTCGGCCCGCGCCTGCTCGATGGCGCTCAGCGCGTTCGCCCGGCGGTGCTCCAGACCGACCCGCTCGGCGATCGCCAGCGCCTGCTCGGCCGCCTCCAACGCCCGGGCGGGACGCCCCGCCGCCCGGCAGGACGCGGCCAGCGACACCAGCACGCCCGGCATCCGGTCCCAGGCGCCGAGCACCCGCAGCGCCCCCAGGCACTCCTCGTAGTCCCGGCACGCCTCCTCGAACCGCCCCGTCCCGTGCAGCGCCGTCGCCCGGGCGTACAGCATGTGCACCTGGCCGACGAAGTCACCGAGGCCCCGGAAGGCCGCCAGGCTCCGCTCGGCCCGGCGCAGCGCCGACTCCGGCCGCTCCACCGCGAGGTCGGCCAGCGCCGCCATCCCCTCGACGAAGGCGTGCGCCGACGGGTTGCCCAGCTCGGCGCTCAGCGCCACCGCCTCCTCGCACCAGGCGACGACCTCCTCGTCGGTGCAGTGCGGCAGACCGGTCAGCGCCAGGACGACCAGCGCGCCGGGCAGCAGCGCCGCCTGTCCCGTCCGCCGGGCCAGCGCCACCACCCGGACCGCCTCGGAGCGGGCCTGCCGGGTGCGCTGGAACTCCCGCTGCGCCCACATCAGCGTGTACCGGGCCCGCGCCTCGCTCTCCGGCAGGCCCGCCGCCGCCGCGGCCCCGGCCACCCGCCCGGCCAGGTCGCACAGCTCCGGCACGGCCGTGCCCAGGTCGATCAGCTGGATCAGCACCAGCGTCAGGTCCGCGACCACCGCCAGCGGCCCGTCCGGGTCCAGCGCCGCCTGCCCGGCGAGCGCCAGCACCGCGGGCACCTCCCGCCGGGCCCAGGCCAGTCCCTCGGCCGCCCCGGCGAACCCGGGCCCGGGAACCCCCGCCGCCACCAGGTCCGGGAAGGGGTAGCCGGGCCGCACCACCCGGTACAGGTCCGCCACCGCCGCCAGGTAGTGCCGCAGCAGCCGCTCGACGGCCGCCCGCCCGGCGGCCTCCCCGTCCACCTCCCGGACCAGCTCGCGGGCGAACAGCCGCAGCAGGTCGTGGTACTGGTAGCGGCCCGGGTACGGGCAGGACAGCAGCCCCAGGTCGGTCAGCGCCTCGGCCAGCCGCTCCGCCGCCGCCTCCGGCAGCCCCAGCAGCACCGCGGCCGCCGCCGAGGACACCCCCGGCCCGTCCGCCAGCGACAGCAGCCGGAACGCCCGGGCGGTCTCCGGGTCGAGCTGCTCGTAGCTGAGCCGGAACGAGGCGGCGACCGCCAGCTCCCCGGTCTCCAACTCGGCCAGCCGCCGCCGCTCCGAGGCCAGCCGGTCCACCAGGTGCGCCACCTGCCAGGCCGGCCGGGCCGCCAGCCGGGACGCCGCCGTCCGCACCGCCAGCGGCAGGAACCCGCAGGCCGCCACCAGCCGCCGGGCCGCCGCGGGCTCGGCCGCCACCCGCTCCTCCCCGGCGATCGCCGCCAGCAGCCGCACCGACTCCCGGGGCGTCAACGGCTCCAGGACGAGCTGCCGGGTCACCGGCAGCCCCGACAGCCAGGCCCGGCCGGTCACCAGCACCGCGCACGAGCGGCTGCCGGGCAGCAGCGGCCCGACCTGCCGCCCGTCGCGGGCGTCGTCCAGCACGATCAGCACCCGCAGGCCCGCCACCCGGGAGCGGAACAGCGCGGCCCGCTCCGCCGTCCCCGGCGGGACCGCCGCGTCCGCCACCCCCAGCGCGGCCAGGAAACCGGCCAGCACCTCGCCCGGGTCGGCGGGCAGCGCCCCCGCCCCCCGCAGGTTCACGTACAGCTGCCCGTCCGGGTACTGCCCGGCCACCGCATGCGCGACGTGCACCGCGAGCGTCGACTTGCCCACCCCGCCCAGGCCCGACAGCCCCACCACCGGCATCGCCGCCCCGCCGGGCGCCAGGTCCGCGCGGAGCGCCGCGCACAGCTCGTCCCGGCCCGTGTAGTCGGAGACGTCGGCGGGCAGCTGGGCCGGCGGGGTCGGCCGCCCCCCGGCGGGTCCGTCGTTCGCCGCGGGACCCGGCACCGGTACGGGCGGCGCGGCCAGCTTCGGGTCGCCCGACAGGATGCCCAGGTGCAGCTCGCGCAGCCGCGGACCCGGGTCCACCCCCAGCTGCTCCAGCAGCGCCCGGCGGGCGTCCGCGTACACGCCCAGCGCCTCGGCCTGCCGCCCCCCGCGGTACAGCGCCAGCATCAGCAGCTCGCGCATCGGCTCCAGCAGCGGGTACTGGCTGACCCACACCGTCAGCTCGCCGATCACCTCCGCGTGCCGCCCCGCCTCCAACTCGGCCTCCAGCCACGACCGGACGGCGTTCAGTCGACGCTCGACCAGCCGGGCCCGGTGCGCCTGGGCCAGCGGCCCCGGCAGCCCGGCCAGCGGCTCGCCGTGCCACAGCCCGCAGGCCTCCCGCAGCAGCCCCAGCGCCCCGGCCGGGTCGCCCAGCGCGCGGGCCCGGCCCGCCGCCGCGACCCGCTCCTCGAACACCTCGGCGTCCACGCAGTCCGCCGGGAGCCGCAGCACGTACCCGCTGCCCGAGGACACCAGCACCGTCGGGTGCACCCGGTCCGGCTCCAGCACCCGCCGCAGCCGCGACACGTAGGTGCGCACGATGGCGGCGGCCCGGGCCGGGGGCTCCTCCCACAGCGCGTCGAGCAGCTCGTCGACGGACACGATCCGGCGGGCCCGCAGCGCCAACGCGGTCAGCAGCGCCCGCTGCTGCGGCGGGCCGAGCTCCAACTCCCGCTCCCCGCACCATGCCTGCACCGGCCCGAGCAGGCACAGCCGCAGCCGCTCCCCGCCGTCCGGTTCCGGGGCCGACGCGCCGCGCGGTTCTCCGATTTCCGTCACCGTCAGAAGGTAGCGGTTCGGTCTCGCCGACCGCGGCGCCGGGGCGGGTGCAATTCCGTCCCGGTGCCCGCTCCCCGCCACTCGGCCGCCCCGCGCATTCGATTCCGGCGCGCCGCGGAGCACCCTCCCGGCGGGCCGAAAGGAAAAACCTCCCGCGGAACGGAACCGTCCGGGCAGATGCGCATCCGTCAATCTTTTATTGACCGGCGGCGGATAGCGTGTTCCCCGTCCGCCGAACCTCCGCCGAACCTCCGGCGGGCGAGGCGACCTCCCGCGGTGCCAGGCCCTCACGGCCGCCGGAGGAGGAAGGGCGGCGTCGCGTGCGGACGGCGCCGACCGACCGGTTCTGACGGTGCGCCCACCACCTGTGGGGGGCGGTGGGCGCACCGCCGAGCGCAACGAAAGGAACCCAGCGCCGTGCTCCAGTACGCCGACGACGTCCGTACGACGACCCGACAGATCCCGACGCAGACCGCCCGGCCGGTCCCGACGCAGGCCGCCCGGCCGGTCCCGACGCAGACCGTCCGGCCGATCCCGGTCGCCGTCCACGCCCCGGACCCGCTCTCCCGGGCCGGAGTGCTGAGCTACCTCCGGCAGTGCCCGGAGATCTCGCTCGTCGACGACCTCCGGCAGGCCGGCACCGGCGTGGCCCTGCTGGTCGCCGACACCTTCGACGCGGCCGCCCTGACCACCCTCTCCCGGCTGGTCAAGGCCGAACGGGCGCGCGTGGTGCTGGTCCTGGACCGGATCCAGGAGCCCGAACTGCTCGACGTGGTCTCCCTCGGCGTCACCACCATCCTGTGGCGCCGCGAGGTCACCGGCGAACGCCTGCGCCAGGCCGTCCGCACCGCGGACCGCGGCCACGGCGACCTCCCGCCCGACCTGCTCGGCAAGCTGATCGGCTGCATGGGCCGCCGCCGCACCGCCGACGGGACCGGCCACGACCCCGCCGAGCACGGCATGCTCCCCCGCGAGGTCGACGTCCTGCGCCTGGTCGCCGACGGCATGGACACCGGCGAGATCGCGGGCAAGCTCCTCTACTCGGAGCGGACGATCAAGAACATCATCCACACCGTCACCACCCGCTTCCACCTCCGCAACCGCGCCCACGCCGTGGCCTACGCCCTGCGCGAGGGCTACATCTAGGACCCGCGCCCGCCGTGCCGGGGCCGGTGGCCGGGGCCAGAAGGCGAGCTCGAACCCGTCGTGGCTGCGCGCGAAGCCCGGTCGGCCGAGCGCGCAGCCACGCACGCGGGCCCGCTCGGCCCCGGGACGTGCGTCACCCGCGGGCGGCCGCCCCCCGCCGTCGCCGGGGCACGGCTTCGGGAGCCGTCGGCACGGCGACGACCCCGACAACCGGCCCCGGCCGGCCCTCAGCGCGCGGCCAGCACCTCCAGCAGCCTGGTCAGCGACGTCCCCAGCCCCCAGCGCCCGGCCAGCCACTCCAGCGCCGCCGGGTCGCGCGGCCCGCGCGGCAGCTCCGGATCGAACGCGGGCAGCGGCACGTCCCGGGCGACCCGGACCACCGTCGGCGCCACGTCCAGGTACGGGGCCGCCTCCAGCAGGTTCCGGCGCCGGGCCGGGGTCAGCTTCGAGGCCGGGTCGGCCGCCGCGGCCCGGACGCCCGCCAAGTCGCCGTACTCCTGCACCAGTTGGGTCGCGGTCTTCTCCCCGATGCCCTTGACGCCCGGCAGCCCGTCGCTGGCGTCCCCGCGCAGGGCGGCCAGGTCGGCGTACGAGGACCCGGGCACGCCGTACTTCTCCAGCAGCGCCGCGTCGTCCATCACCAGCGCCGACCCGACCCCCTTCGCCGGGTAGAGCACCGTCACCGCACGGGCGTCGTCGACCAGTTGGAAGAGGTCCCGGTCGCCGGTGACGATCTGGACCGGGCCGGTGGCGCGGGTCGCCAGCGTCCCGATCACGTCGTCGGCCTCGTAGCCGGGCACGCCGACCCGGGCGATGCCCAGCGCGTCCAGCACCTGCTCGATCACCGGGACCTGCGGGGCCAGCGTGTCCGGGACCTCCTCCTCGCCGTCCTGCGCGGCCTCGGCGACCCGGTGGGTCTTGTACGTCGGGATCAGGTCGACCCGCCACTGCGGGCGCCAGTCGGCGTCCATGCAGGCGACCAGCTGGTCCGGGCCGTGGTCCTGGACCAGGCGGGAGACGAAGTCGAGCAGGCCGCGCACCGCGTTCACCGGCTCGCCCTGCGGGGAACGCAGCGAGTCCGGGACGCCGAAGTAGGCGCGGAAGTAGAGGCTGGCGGTGTCCAGCAGCATCAGGCGGGGCGCGGTCGGGGCGCTCGGTGCGGTCGGTGCGGTCACCCCCCGATCATGCCGCATCCCGCCGACGGCCCACGCCCGACGGCTGACGCGCGGTCAGTGCGGGTGCGGACCCGCGCGGTGCACCGGGCCGTGGGTGTCGCCGCAGTGCTCGCGGGCCGCGTCCCCGGCCGGGTCCCCGGCCGCCGCGACGGTGCCGTGCGGCGCGATCTGCAGCAGCCCGTCCGCTCCGTCCTCGCCGACGTGGTCCACCTGCAGGGTGGTGTGGGTGATCCGGTACTCCTCGCGCAGGCGCCGCTGGAGCTCGCGCTGCACCGCGTGGCAGTCACCGCCCGGGGTGACCAGCACGTGCGCGGACAGCGCGGGCTGGTTGGAGGTGATCTCCCAGATGTGCAGGTCGTGGACCTCCTCCACCTGGGGCGCCGACACCAGCCGGTCCGCGACCGCGTCCGGGTCGACCCCGGCGGGCGCGGCCTCCAGGAAGATCCGCGCGGAGTCCCGCACCAGCCCCGTTCCGGCCCGCAGCATCAGCGCCACCACCACCAGCGAGGCGATCGCGTCCGCCCGGACGAACCCGGTGAACAGCACCACCGCGCCCGCCACCGCCGTCGCGACGAACGCGTAGAGGTCGGTCAGCACGTGCTGGAAGGCGCCCTCCACGTTCAGCGAGGACCGGTTCGCCCTCGACAGGCACCAGGTCGCCGCGACGTTCACCACCACGCCCACCAGCGCCGTCACCAGCACCAGCGAGCCCTGGACCTCCGGTGGCGAGACCAGCCGGGTCACCGCCTCGTACCCCAGCCACGCCGACAGCACCAGCAGCGTCACCCCGTTCGCCTGCGCGGAGAGGATCTCGGCCCGCTTCAGCCCGTACGTGTAGCCGCCGCGGGCCGGACGCGCCGCCAGCCGCATCGCCACCAGCGCCAGCGCGATCGACGCCGCGTCGGTCAGCATGTGCGCCGCGTCCGAGATCAGGGCCAGCGACTGCGCGGCGAAACCGACCACCACCTCGCCCGCCATGAACACCAGCAGCAGGAGCAGTGCGCTCCACAACCACCTGCGGTCCGCGTCCGCCGCCACCGCGTGGCTGTGTCCGGCGTGCGAACCGGGACGGTCGCCCTGCTCGTGCGCGTGGTCGTGCGCGTGGTCGTGCTGGTGCTCGGCCATCGGGATCCCTCCGCTCTGGTGCCCGCACCGGAAGTGAACCCCAGATCCGAGCAAGATCCAAAGGCGGCAGTGGTGACCGTTGTCGTTCCCCGTTGCGCCATCCGGGTCGGATAGGGTGCGCCCCGCGCCCGCGCGGCTCGCGCGGCGGTCGGACCGGGATCGAACAGGGGAGTGGACGGGGTGGCGGAGGCAGGGACGGACGGGCGGGTGCCGCTGCGGGTGATCGCCCGGGAGTGGGGGCGGATCGGCGTCCTCGGCTTCGGCGGCCCGCCCGCGCACATCCTGCTGCTGCGCAGGCTCTGCGTGGAGCAGCGCGGCTGGATCGCCGCGAGCGAGTTCGAGGACGGCATCGCCGCCACCAACCTGCTGCCCGGTCCCGCCTCCACCCAACTGGCGATCTTCACCGCCTGGCGGCTGCGCGGCACCGCCGGGGCGCTGGTCGGCGGCGCGGCGTTCATCCTGCCCGGGCTGGTGCTGATCCTGCTGCTGGCCGCGCTGTTCCTGGCCGGGAACCCGCCGCACTGGGTGCTGGGCGCCGCCGCGGGCGCGGGCGCCGCGGTCGCCGCCGTCGCCGCGCAGGCCGCCAGCACCCTCGTCCCGCCCAGCCTGCGCCGCTCCGGCCCCGGCCCGGCCCGGGTCCGCTGGGCCGCCTACCTGCTGCTGGGCGCGGCCGCCGCGGTCCTCACCGGCCCGTGGCTGGTCCTCGTCCTGCTCGCCACCGGCACCGCCGAGATCGCCTTCCGCCGCCGCGGCCGCCGCGCCCACCCCGCCCCCGGCCCCGCGTCCGCCGGAACCAGCCCCACGGGGGACACCGCACTGGGCCGACCGGACGCGGACCCGCCCGTCCCGCCCGCCCCGCGCGGGCTGCTGCCGCTGCTGGCCCCCGGCCTCGCCGCGACCGGCGGGCTCGGCGCGCTCGCCTGGGTCGCGTTCAAGGTCGGGGCGCTGTCCTACGGCGGCGGCTTCGTGATCATCCCGCTGATGCAGCAGGACGCCGTCGAGCGCTACCACTGGATGACCGACGGCCAGTTCCTGAACGCCGTCGCGCTCGGCCAGATCACCCCCGGCCCGGTGGTGCAGACCGTCTCGGTGGTCGGCTACGCGGCCGCGGGCGTCCTCGGCGGACTGCTCGCCGCGGCCGTGGCCTTCGCCCCGTCCTTCCTGTTCGTGCTGTTCGGCGCCGCCCACTTCGACCGGCTGCGCGCCAACACCTCCGTGCAGGACTTCCTCACCGGCGCCGGACCGGCCGTCATCGGCGCCATCGCCGGTTCCACCGTCCCGCTGGCCCTCGCCCTCGGCCGACCCTGGCAGTACGCGGTGCTGGCGCTGGCCGCGCTCTGGCTGCTCGTGCTGCGCCGCGGGGTCGTCCCCTGCCTGCTCGGCGCGGCCGGCCTCGGCGTGCTCGCCGCCGCGGCCGGTCTCGCCCTGCCCTGAGCCGACCCAGCCCGGGAGGCCCGGCAGCCCCGGCAGCCCCGGCAGCCCTGGGAGACCCGGGAGGCCCAGGAAGCTCGTGAGCCCCCGGGAGCTCAGGAGCTCAGGAGCTCCGGAAGCTCGGGAGGACGGCCTCCTCCGGCGTCGCCGGGGCGGTGAGCGGGGCCAGCCGGGCCGCGTTGACCAGGGCGCGGGCGACCCGCCGGTCCTCGCCCTGCTCGGGGTGCCACTGCACGCCGACGGTGAAGCCCGCGCCCTCGACCGCCTCGATCGTGCCGTCCTCGGCGTACGCGCTGACGGTCAGGCCCTCGCCGAGGCGGGCGACCGCCTGGTGGTGGAAGGTCGGGACGACCACCGACTCCTCCGGCAGCAGGTCCGCGAGCAGCGTGCCGGGCACCGGGCGGACCGGGTGGCGGCCGTACTCGCCGGGCGCGCCGACGTGGCGCAGCCCCTCCTCCTCGCCGACCGCGTCCGGCAGGTGCTGGACCAGCGAGCCGCCGCACACCACGTTCAGCAGCTGCATGCCGCGGCAGATGCCCAGCAGCGGCGTCCCGGCGGCGAGCGCGGCGCGGATCAGCGCGGCCTCCCACAGGTCGCGCGCGGCCGCGGTGGCCACCGTCCGCGGGTGCGGCCGCTCGCCGTACAGGGCCGGGTCGACGTCCTCGCCGCCCGCGATCACCAGGCCGTCCAGCCGGGCCACCACGGCCGCCGCGTGCTCCGGCGCGTCCGGCGGCAGCATCAGGGCGATCCCGCCGGCCTCGCGCACCAGCTCCGGGTAGCGCGCGGGCAGCAGTACGGAGCGCATCCGGTCCCACCGCCCCCAGGCGGCGTCGTTGAGGTAGGTGCTGATGCCGATCACGGGGCGAGAGGTCATGGCGCGCATTCTGCCGTGCGGCCACTCCCCGCGCCGTACGACCCACCCCCCTCGTGCGCCCCTTCAGGCGCGTGGAGCACACCGTGCGCCCCCGGGGGCGCGCAAGGCCGCCGCCGGGGCGCGCAGACGGGGACGATCGTGTGATTCTCACCGGAATCTCATCGCCGGACCCCGGAATGTGCCCCCTCCCTGATTTCCCGCTTATCCGTCGCCCCCTAGGGTCTCTGTCGTGAGCGAGCAGCAGATTCCGGCCGGGTGGTACCCGGACCCGGTCGACACCGACAGCGACCCCCGCCCCCAGCGCTGGTGGGACGGCAAGGGCTGGACCGCCGAAACCCGCCCGGCCCCCGCCGGACCGGCGGCCCCCGCCGACGCGACCCCCGCCGACGCGACCCCCGCGGACGCGCCGCCCGCCGCCGGGACCGCCGCGCCCGGGACCGCCGCGCCCGGGGTCGAGGAGACGGCCGTCCTCGAGGGCACCGTGCTGGACGCCTCCGGGCAGACCGTCCACTACCCGCCGCTGCCCCCGTACACCGGGCAGTTCGGGGCGAAGCCCGCCCGCAGCAAGCCGTCGAAGCCGGTGCTGGTCGCCGCGTCGGTCGCCGCCGTGCTCGGCCTCCTGGTCGGCTCCGGCGTCACCTACCTGGTGATGGACGGCCGCCACGACAGGACCAGGTCCACTGCCGCCCCCAGCACCGACGGCCGCCACCCCGGCGGCGGCTTCGGCAGCGGCGGCCTCGGCGAGGGCGGCAACGGCGGCAGCGGTGGCAAGGGGGGCAAGGGGGGCAACGACAGCCCCACCGACCCGTTCGGCTTCGGCAGTGGCGGTGGCAGCGGCGGCAGCGGGAAGAGCAGCACCACCGCCGTCGACACCGTCAACGGCATCGCGCTGCCCGTCCCGAACGGCTGGAAGGGCGGCACCACGAACGACGGCTACGCGGGCATCACCACCGGCGACTACACCTGCGCCGACGGCCAGGACAACTGCTCGCTGGGCGGCGTGTTCACCACCCAGCTCCAGGGCACCGACGCCAAGCAGGCCGCGCAGGCCGACATCGTCGACGCCGCCAAGAACGCCTACGGCAAGCTCAACGGCCACAAGGAACTGAAGAACGAGCCCGTCACGGTGGCCGGCCGCTCCGGCTACCTGGTCCGCTGGCAGGTCGACGCCGAGCAGGGCAACCCGGGCTACGTCGAGACGGTGGTCTTCCCGACCGCCGACGGCAAGGCCCTGACCGCCGTCCACTTCGGCTTCGACATCGCCGACAAGGCGCCCGGCCTGAACCAGATGGACACCATCCTGAAGGGCATCACCAAGGCCGACGTCGGCAGCACCGGCGGCGGGGGCGGCACCACCACCTGACCGACCGCCGCCCCCGCACGGCCCGGCACGCCACCCCCCGAACGAGGGGGGACGACGCGCCGGGCCGCGGCCGTCCCCGGCCTCCTCCTCACCTTCCTCCGCGCAGCCGCGTGTTGATCCGCGCCGCCTGCCGGATCAGGTGGTCCCGTTCGGCTGCCGTGCCGGCCTCGTGGGCGGCCCGCGCGTACAGGGCGGCGGCGGTCGGCAGGTCGTCGGCCCGTTCGTGCAGGTACGCGCGGGCGGCGGTGTGCCGGGGGAGCGACTCGTCGAGCGCGGCGAGGGCGGCCAGGCCCGCGCGGGGGCCGTCCGCCTCGCCGACGGCGACGGCCCGGTTGAGGCGGACGACCGGGTTGTCCGTCAGCGCGGCCAGTTCGTCGTACCACTCGACGATCTGCACCCAGTCGGTCTCGGCAGCGGTCGGCGCGTCCGCGTGCAGCGCGGCGATCGCCGCCTGGGCCTGGAACTCGCCGAGCCGGTCGCGGGCCAGCGCCGCCTGAAGGACGGCGACGCCCTCGGTGATGGCGGCGGTGTCCCAGCGGGTGCGGTCCTGTTCGGCCAGCGGCACCAGGCTGCCGTCCGGCGCGGTCCGCCCGGCCCGGCGGGCGTGGTGCAGCAGCATCAGCGCCAGCAGGCCGGACACCTCGGGGTGGTCGATCCGGGCCGCGAGCTGCCGGGTCAGCCGGATCGCCTCGGCCGCCAGGTCGACGTCCCCGGAGTAGCCCTCGTTGAAGACCAGGTACAGCACCCGCAGCACCGTCGCCACGTCCCCGGGCCGGTCCAGCCGCACGCCCGAGACGGTCCGCTTGGCCCGCGAGATCCGCTGCGCCATGGTCGCCTCCGGCACCAGGTACGCCGCGGCGATCTGCCGGGTGGTGAGCCCGCCGACCGCGCGCAGCGTCAGCGCCACCGCCGAGGACGGCGTCAACGACGGGTGCGCGCACAGGAAGTACAGCTGCAGCGAGTCGTCGGTGTCCGGCACCGGACCGGGCCCGGGCTCCTCCTCCACCGCGTCCTCGCGGCGGCGGCGCGCGGTGTCGGCCCGGGCCGCGTCCAGGAAGCGCCGCCACGCGACGGTCACCAGCCAGCCCTTCGGGTCCCGCGGGGGCTCGTCCGGCCACCGCCGGACGGCCTCCAGCAGGGCCTCCTGGACGGCGTCCTCGGCCGCCGCGAAGTCGGCCCCGCGCCGGACCAGGACCGCCAGGACCTCCGGGGTGAGGACGCGCAGCAGCCCCTCGTCCACGGCCGACGACGCCACCGCGCTCACTCCGTGACGGTCGGCGGCTCGGACATGAACGGGCGCAGCTCCAGCCACTCGTGGATCGGCCGGCCGCCCGCCCCGGGCGCCGCCGACAGCTCGGCGGCCAGCTCCAGCGCCCGCTGGTGGCTGTCCACGTCGATCACCATCCAGCCCGCGATCAGGTCCTTGGTCTCGGCGAACGGCCCGTCGGTGACCGGCGGCTTCCCCTCCCCGCCGTACTGCACCCACGTCCCCTCGGGCGCGAGCGCCTGCGCGTCCACGAACTCGCCGGTCCGTTCCAGCTTGGCCGCGAAGTCGCGCATGTACTGGATGTGCGCGGTGACCTCCTCGGGCGTCCACCGGTCCATCGGGACGAAGCCCTCGGGCTCCGGCGCGCCGCGGTAGTGCTTGAGCATCAGGTACTTGGCCATGGTCTCGCTCCTCGGTACTGGTGCGGCCCATTGTGGCCGCCTTCACCCCTGGGACGGAGCCGCTCACGGGTTCTCGACACGGACGCGGGAAAATCCTCCGGAGTTTTTTCCGGCGGGCCCGGGGCCCGCCCCTCGAGGGGTCGCGCCCGGCCCGCTCCTCGTCCGGCCGTCCCGGTGGTAGTGGAAGGTCGGCGGCACCGGCTTGCCGTTCTCCTCCTCGTACTCCACCGAGAAGACCTCCGCGCCACCCGCCCGGGCAGCCCCCGGGACGCCGCGCGGCGGCCGGGCGGCCGGGCCTCACAGGAAGGTGCGGCCCTCGCCCCGGTAGGTGGGCACGGTCCCGGTGACGGCGTCGCCCTCGACCAGGTGCAACTGCTCGAAGCGCTCGCACAGTTCGCCCGCCTTCGCGTGCCGGAACCACACCCGGTCGCCGATCAGCAGGTCGTCCGCGGCCGACCCGAGCAGCGGCGTCTGCACCTCGCCCGCGCCCTCCTGCGGGTCGTACCGCAGCCCGGACGGCAGGTACGGGACGGGGGAGCGGTCCGCCCCCGCCGGGCCGGAGGCGGGGTACCCGCCGCCCAGCACCGTCACCACGCCCACACCGGGACGCCGTACCACCGGCTGGGCGAACAGCGCCGCCGGACGGCCCCGGAAGGCACGGTAGTTGTCGAACAGCCGCGGCACGAACAGCCCCGAACCGGCCGCCACCTCCGTCACCGCGCGCTCCGCGACCGTCGACTCCACGCTGCCCGTGCCGCCGCCGTTCACGAACTCCAACTCGGCGACCTCGCGCACCCGCCGCACCACCTCGGCCCGCCGCGCCGCCAGCTCGCTGCGCGCCTTCGCCTGCATCAGCCGCACCGCCGCCGACCGCAGCGGGCGCCCCGGCACCGCGTCCCCGACACCCGCCACGTGGCCCTCGTACGCCATCAGCCCGACCACCTCGAAGCCCCGGCGGCGGTTCACCGACTCCGCGAACCGGCCCAGCTGTTCGGGCGTCCGCAGCGGCGAGCGCCGCGCGCCCACCCGCACCCGGCCGCCCAGCAACTGCAGCGAGGTGTCCAGCTCCAGGCAGACCCGCACCGTCGCCGGACCCCGCCGGGCCGCGTCGATCAGGTCGAGCTGCGCCACGTCGTCCACCACCACGCTGACCTGCCGCGCCAGCTCCGGGTCCGCGGTCAGCCGCCCGTACGCGGCCCGGTCCGCCGAGGGGTACGCCAGCAGGACGTCCGTGAAACCGGACTCCACCAGCCACAGCGACTCCGCCAGCGTGAAGCTCATCACCCCCGCGAAGCCGTCCACCTTCAGCACCCGCTCCAGCAGGGCCCGGCACCGCACCGACTTCGACGCCACCCGCACCGGCTTCCCGCCCGCCCGCCGCACCAGGTCCGCCGCGTTCGCGTCGAACGCCGCCAGGTCCACGACGGCCAACGGCGCGTCCAGGTGCGCCGTCGCCCGGTCGTACCGGGCCCGGTCGGAGACGCTTCCGCTGGTCGCAGTGGTTTCAACGAGTGCCATGGGCGCAGACTGCCACATCCCCCTACTGGACGGTAGATCCACCGGCCCCCCAATCCACCCACCACCCCCACCCGCCCCGGGCCGCCCCGCCCGCCCCCGCAGGCGTGCCACCCGGCCGCCCCTCCGCCCTACTCCTCCCGCCCCGCCACCGCGTGCAGGACGCGGAAGCGCCCCGGCTCCGCCGGGTCCCGGTCGGCGACCTGCACCGGCGGCCGGGCCCACTGCCACACCCCGCTGCCCGGCACCCGGGAGAACCGCACCGTCCCGCGCGTCCCCGCCACCTCGACGCCCGCCCAGTCCAAGGCGCGCCCGCTCCCGTCCCCGGCCGCCCGCAGGGCCGCGGCCAGGGCGGCCATCGCGTCCCAGCCCTCGAAGGCCACGAACGACGGCTCCGCGCCCAGCAGTTCGCGCAGGGCGGCGTCCACCCGGGCGCCGTGCGGGGTGAACCGTTCGGGCAGGTAGCGCAGGAACGGCACCGCGGCACCGTCCGCCCCCAACTGCTCGACCCAGTCCGGCAGTTCGGGCTGCCCGGCGGGTGCCCCGAGCAGGACGCCACCGAGCCGGGGGTCGCGCCGGACCGCCCGGACCAGCGGCACCGCGGGCTCCGGGTGCCCGACCAGCAGCAACAGGACACCGGCCCCGCTCGCGGCCAGCGCGTCGCACAGCGCCCCGGGGGAGCGGTCGCGCGCGTCGAGGCCGACCACCTCCCCGCCGTGCACCGCGAGGTGCTCGCGCAGGACCTCCGTCCCGGCCGCCCAGTACGCGCCGGGGTCGGCGGCGACCGCGATCCGGCGGTGGCCCGCACCGAGCAGGAACTCGGCGTAGACCCGCCAGCCGTACGACTGCGCCGGGGCGATCCGCGCCACCCGGCGGGCGGGCGCGTCGACCAGGCCGTCCAGCACCGCCGACGCGCAGACGTACGGGACGCCGAGCTCCTCGGCCCGGGTCGCCACCGCCCGGGCCACCACGCTGTGGTACTCGCCCGCCAGCGCGGACACCCCCAGCCCGGCGAGTTCCTCGACCGCCGCCACCGCCCGCACCGGGTCCGCCGCGGTGTCCCGCACCAGCAGCTCCACCGGCCGCCCGCCGATCCCGCCCGCCGCGTTGACGTCCGCGACCCCGAGCTCCAGCCCGGCCAGCAACTGCCGCCCCGCCGCCACCCATCCGGGCCGACCCAACGGCACCAGCGCCCCGACCCGCACGCTCGACCCCGACATCCCGTCAACTCCCGCCACCCGCCCGGCCACCTCGCCCCACCGTACCCGCCGCCCTCGTCGTGCCCGCCGCCCCCACCGCTCCCGCCGCCCAGCGCGCCGCCGATTCCACCGCCGCCACGCCCTGCGCCATCTCCCGCCAGCCGTCGGAGAGCACCGCCACCAACGTCCCGTCCGCCAGCGCGCCGAAGCTGCCGACCACCCACAGCCCGGTCGCGCTGCGCGGCAGCCACCCGTTCTTCAGCGCGGTCGCCCCGGCCGCCGACACACCCCAGGTCTGCTCCGGCACCACCCGCCCCATCAGACCGGCCAACCACCGCCGCCCGGGCAGCGCCCCGTCCGCGGCGAAGACCTGCCGCAGCAGCCGGACCCGGTCGCCGACGCCGGTGGTGGTCAGCCCCCAGTAGCCGTCCCGCCCGGCGGTGGTCTCCACCAGACCGAGCGCCCGGTACGCCGCGTCCAACCCGGGGGCGCCGCCGACCCGCCGGTACAGTTCGCTCGCCGCCGAATTGTCGCTGCGGACGATCGCCGACTCCGCCGACTCCCGCTCCCCGGCCGTCAGCCCGCCCTCACCGCCGCGGTGCAGCAGCAGCGCCGCCACCAGGTCGACCTTCACCACGCTGGCCGTCACGAACAGCCCGCCGCCGCGCACCGCCGCCGCGCACCGCCGCCGCACCCGTCCCGGGCCGGACGGCCGCCACCGCCAGGCGTCCGCCCGCGCGTCCACGCCGCTCCACCACCGAACCTCCTCCACCGCCGCACCGACCGACTCCGCCGACCGTCCCCGGGGTAAACGTGGCATACGCTCACGGGGTGGAGCGCAAGAACATCCCCGACCCCGGTTTCGCCGAGGACGACGGCACCGCCGACCCCGCCCTCGTCGCGGCCCTCACCGCCTGGCAGCAGGACCCGGCCACCGAGCCCGACCTGCTGGCCGCCCTCACGCCCAGCCGGCTGATGGTGCCGATCGTGGCGCTGCTGGGGGAGGTCGAGGTGGGCGCCGACGGGCACAGGCACGAGAAGACCAGCGACATGGCCGTCCCCGTGGTGGAGGCCCCGGACGGGCGCCGCGCCCTGCCCGCGTTCACCTCGCTGGCGTCCATGGCGGCCTGGCGCGCGGACGCCCGCCCGGCGCCGGTGGTCGCCCCGCAGGCCGCGATGGTGGCCTTCTCGGAGCGCGCCGACACCCTGCTCGTCGACCCGGCCGGCCCGGTCACCTACCAGCTGTCCGGCGCCCGGCTGCGCGCCGTCGCGGAGAACCGCCGCTACCTCCCGCCGCACCGCGACCCCGAGGTGCAGCAGGCCCTGCGCACCCTGCTCGCCGCCGAACCCGCCGTCGCGGCCGCCCACCTCGTCCCGGCCCCGGACGCCGACGCCACCCTGGCCCTCGTCCTGGCCGACCCGGCCACCGACCCCGCCACCCTCCAACCCCTCGCCACCCGCCTCGGCCGGGCCCTCGCCGCCGACCAGGCCCTCCGCCTCCGCCTCGACCGCGGCCTCCAGCTCGCCTTCCTGCCCCGCCACCCCGAACAGCAGCCCTTCTACACCCGCCCCTGACCACCCGCCCCGCTGGACGCCGACCCTCCCCGCCCACCGGCAGGTCGACCACCACGGAGCCGCCCGCCCCGGGCCGTACCCGCGCGATGGATGCCGCCCGCCCCGGCCGCCGCCGTTCTCGGGACCGCGGCCCCTGTCCCGACGGGTCGTCACACCCGTTACCGTGAGCCGGATGACGACCGTACTGGTGAACGGCCTGCCCGGGGCGGGCAAGAGCACCCTCGCGCACGCCCTGGCCGTCGAGCTCGGTCTCCCGCTGTTCAGCAAGGACGCGGTCAAGGAGACCCTGGCCGACCAGCTCGCCGCCCTCCGCCCCGCCGACCGCTGGGAGTGGAGCCGGGCGCTGGGGGCCGCCGCGGGCGAGACGCTGTGGACGCTGCTGCGCGACGCCCGCGGCGCGGCCGTGCTGGAGGCGCCCTGGCTCGGGGAGCCGATGCGGACGGTCGTCCGGGCCGGGCTGGACGCCGCCGGGGTCGACCGGCCGCAGGAGGTGTGGTGCGACGTCCCGCCCGCGCTCGCCCGCCGCCGCTTCGAGCAGCGCCTCGCCCGCCGCCACCCCGTCCACCCCGAGCGCCCCGGTGAGCCGGACGGCCGCTGGAAGGTCTGGGCCCGCGAGGCGGGACCGCTCGCCCTGGGCCCCGTCCACCGGGTCGACACCAGCGGTCCGGTGGATGTCCCGGCCCTGGCCGCGGCCCTGCGCCGGGCGGGCGCCGCGAACCCCGGTGACGTGCCCGCACCTGAAAGGTAAGCTTCACTGAGCCTTAGCAACCATTACCGCTCCTGGAGTGCGCCCATGCTCGACGACGCCACCCTCCCCGAACTCGTCCGGGCCTGGACCAGCGGCTGGGCCGTCTCCCGCGGCGCCGCCGACCCCGCCCCCGAGCCCTGGGGCTGGAGCATCGACGTCGGCCAGCCCCGCCACGTGTGGCGCCACGTGCTGCCCGAGCCCGCCGAGGCGGAGGTCCGCAAGATCGCCGACGGCACCACCGTCCCCTGGACGTGGCTCAAGCTGTTCGCCGAGGACGAGCGCGTCCTGCCCTGGGTCGGCCCCGGCTGGCACCAGGACGTCCCCGGGTACCTGATGACCCTCCCGCTCCGCCCCGGCGCCGGCCGCCCCGCCGTCCCGTCCGGCTACCGGATCACCACCTGGAGCCGCGGCGGCACCGTCCGGGCCCTGGTCCGCACCACCGGCGGCGAGTTCGCCGCCCGCGGCCAGCTCGGCCTGGCGCCCGCCACCCCGCTCGGCGGCCGCACCGACGCCCCGCTGATCGCCGTCCCCGACCAGATCGAGACCGCCCCCGAGCACCGCCGCCGCGGCCTCGGCGCCGCCCTGATGCGCACCCTGCAGCACGAGGCGCACGAGGCGGGCGCACGCACCGCCCTGCTGGTCGGCACCACCGAGGGCCGCGCCCTCTACACCAGCCTCGGCTGGACGCTGCGCTCCCCGATGGCCAGCTTCTGGTACGACCCGTCCACGCCCACCGCCCGTCCGTCCGGCGGTTCCTGACGACCGGGCCGATCACGCCCCGGCGCCCGGACGCGTCGGAGCCCGGACGCGCCGACGCCCGGACGCGCCGACGCCCGCCGGGAGGGCGCACTCCGGGCGGGCGTCGAACGGGCGAACGGGCGGGCGGACCGGCGGGCAGGCGGACGGGTGCCGGGCGCCGGGACGTGATCGGCGGTGATCAGGCGGCGATCAGCAGGTTCCGGCGCGGGGCGATCACCCGGCCGTCCGGCAGCAGCTCACCGGTGTCGTCGAACAGCAGCACGCCGTTGCACAGCAGGCTCCAGCCCTGTTCGGGGTGGCGCGCGACCGGGACGGCCGCTTCGCGGTCAGCCGATTCGGCGGACGGACACTCGGTTCGGTGCTGGCACATCCTCGTACCTCGCTTCGCTGAAATTTCGCACCGGATCAGGTGTGAACCGGCGTCAGCCGGGTAGGACGATTGGTCCTCCACCCGACCGTCACCAGTGTCCGACTCCGCGGGCGCTCGCGCAGCCATTTGGTGACATGCGCCACAGAAGAGCGCGCGAGATCACCCGACCGGGCGGGAGACGATCCGATCCGCGCACGGACGGGCCATGCCGATCCGATCCGATCGGATCAGTGCGACATGGCCCGTTCGGGCGGTGCGTCAGCCGCTCGGCCCCTCGGCCGCCCAGCTGCTCGGTCGTTCGGCCTGCTCAGCCGATCAACGCGGTCGACTGGCCGACTGCGGTGGCGGCTGCGGTGGCGACGGCGGTGACGACGGCGGCGGACCGGGCCGGGGCCGCGGGGGAGCGCTCCAGCCGGGCCAGCAGTTCGGCGGCGGGCAGCACCTGGTGGGCCGCCACCCCGAGCGGGGCGGGGGCCAGCGGGACGAGCAGGTCCTCCCCGGGCTGGGCGCCGTGCAGCCACAGCGCCGAGGCGTAGTGCTCGGGCAGCGAGAGCAGCCGGGGCTCGTACCGCCCGGGCGTGCCGTGGGTCAGCTGCCAGGCCTGGCGCAGCGCACGCACGGTGGAGTCCAGGAACGGGCCCGCGGTCAGGTGGGAGAAGGCCGGCCCGGCCGGTCCGTCGACCACCTCGGCGGCGGCCACCACCCCGTCCAGCCCGTCCTCGGTGAACTCGCCGACGGTCAGCGGCGCGTGCTCCCGCCCCTGCTCCCCCCGCGGCTCGGCCGCGCCCGGCGCGTCCGGCGCCGGTGCGCCGGGTCGGCCCGCTCCGGCCGCGCAGTCGCCGTGCCCGCAGGGGGCGGGGGCGGCGGGCGCGGCCTCCTCGGGGGCGGTCTCGCTCAGCAGGAAGCGCCAGCCCGTGCAGTCGGCGCCGGCCAGCCGGGGCGCGGGACCGTGCAGGGCGTGGACGGGCAGGGCGAGCAGCGGCCGGGGGCGGTCGACGCTATGGCGCAGGACGCTGGCCGAGGGCGGCGAGAGCTCCGCCTCGGGGGCGAGGGCGCGGAGGACGGCGCGCAGTGCGCCGGCCGGGGGCTGGGACAGGTGCAGGGTCATGGCTGGGTCGCCTCTCCGTGCGAGATCGGCGTGCCGTGCGGCATACCGGCATGGCGCCGACGCGAGGTGAGGTCTGGCCGTGTCCGGTTGTGCATGGCGCCGAGTGTGGTGGGCGGGTCGTCGACGAGGGCCCCTCGGCATCGTGGGTGTCTCGGACGGCCCTGACCGGGCCTGAGCTGCGTGCGAATTCCATTCGAACAGGTGCGCAGGGTGACCTTCATATCACGTTCCGTTGCGCCGCACAAGTTGAGGACTTGCTGACTCATCGTCAGGAACCCTGTCTCGTACGGCCGTTCCGCCCCCGGGCTATCGATCTTCGAGCGGGGCATGATGCTGGGGCACTGTCGACCGAGGGGAGGGAAGGCACCCGTGGGCGAGAAGGTCGTGGCGACGCGGGCGGAGCTGGCCGACCGGCAGCTGTACCGCCGCAAGCTCCAGTCCTGTCTGGACGTGCTGGAGCGGATGCTCAGGGAGGAGCGGTTCGACCGCCCCAGGGCGATGATGGGCCTGGAGATCGAACTGAACCTGGCCGACGAGCAGGGCCTGCCGGTGCTCGGCAACGAACAGGTGCTGGACGCGATCTCCTCCGCCGACTTCCAGACCGAGCTCGGCCGGTTCAACATCGAGGTCAACATCGCCCCGCGCCGCCTGGGCGGACACGTCTTCGAGGACCTCCGGGAGGAGCTCGACACCGGCCTGCGCTACGCCGACCGGCGGGCCGCCGCCGCGGGCGCCCGGATCGTGATGGTCGGCATCCTGCCCACCCTCGACCTCCAGCACGCCGGGCTGGACGCGATGAGCCGCAACGACCGCTACAGCCTGCTCAGCGACCAGATCCTGGCCGCCCGCGGCGAGGACATCGCCCTCGACATCGACGGGGTGGAGCGCCTCGCCGTCGACTCGGTCTCCATGGTCGCCGAGGCCGCCGCCACCTCCCTGCAACTGCACCTGCAGGTCACCCCGGCCCGCTTCGCCTCGGTGTGGAACGCGGCCCAGGCGATCTGCGGCGTGCAGCTCGCGCTGGGCGCCAACTCCCCGTTCCTGTTCGGCCGCGAGCTGTGGCGCGAGACCCGCCCGGTGCTGTTCCAGCAGGCCTGCGACACCCGTTCGGCCGAGCTCAAGGCGCAGGGCGTGCGCCCCATCACCTGGTTCGGGGAGCGCTGGGTCGACTCCGCGCTCGACCTGTTCGCCGAGAACCTGCGCTACTTCCCGGCGCTGCTGCCGATCTGCGACGACGAGGACCCGGTCAAGGTGCTGTCCTCCGGCGGCGTCCCCCGGCTCGGCGAGATGCGCCTGCACAACGGCACCATCTACCGCTGGAACCGCCCCGTGTACGACGTCGCCGACGGCGTCGCCCACCTGCGGGTGGAGAACCGCTGCCTGCCCGCGGGCCCGACCGTGGTCGACACCCTCGCCAACGCCGCCTTCTACTACGGCCTGGTCCGCGTCCTCGCCGAACAGTCCCGACCGGTCTGGACCAGGCTCCCCTTCGAACTGGCCGACCGGAACTTCCAGAACGGCGCCCGCCACGGCATCGACGCCGTCCAGTGGTGGCCCCGCAGCGGCCGCGGCGCCCGCGGCCAGGTCGAACTCCCGGCCACCGACCTGGTCCTGAACGAACTCCTCCCGCTGGCCCACCAGGGCCTGGACGAATGGGGCATCGAAGCCCGCGACCGCGACCGCTACCTCGGCATCATCGAACAGCGCTGCCTCCGCCGCACCAACGGCGCCGCCTGGCAGGCCGCCACCGTCCACCGCCTGCGCGAGCACCACAACCTCGGCCCGAACGAGGCGATCGCCGCCATGACCCGCCGCTACATCGAGTGCATGCGCACCGGCGAACCCGTCCACACCTGGCCGCTCGACTGACCGCCCTGCTCCCGCCCCCGCCCCGCCCCGACCGCCGGGCGGGTACCGGCCACGGCGCTTCACGGGAGGCTCATCTTCCTGTGAAAGGATGATCGGCCCGGGGCAGCAGCACGGCCCCGGGCCGATCGTCCGTCCCCGGGAGACCCGTGACCACCGCCTCGGCCGAGCCCGCCACCACCCCCAAGGCCCCTTCGCGACGGCTCCTCGCCGTCGAGCTGCTGATCGTCCTCGGACTCTCCCTCGGCGCCAGCGGCGTCAGTTCGCTGATCAGTTTCGTCGGCTCGCTCACCGAGCCCGCCGACCTCGGCAGCCAGGTCGCGACCCTCAACGCCTCCCGCGCCCCCGGCCGCCCCTGGCTCGACCTGGCCTGGCAGCTCTACTACGTGGCCCGCGGCCTGATGCCGGTCGTCCTGGTCGGCTACCTGCTGGTCCGGGAGGGCGCCTCGCTGCGGGTGCTGGGCTTCGACCTGCGCCACAAGCTCTCCGACCTCGGCCGCGGCGCACTGGTCGCCGCCTGCATCGGCGGTTCCGGCCTCGCCCTCTACCTGGGGGCCCAGGCCGCGGGCTTCAACCTCACCGTCGCCCCCTCCGGCCTGCCCGACGTCTGGTGGCGGATCCCCGTCCTGGTCGCCTCCGCCTGGCAGAACGCCATCCTGGAGGAGGTCGTCGTGGTCGGCTACATGCTGCGCCGCCTGCAGCAGATCGGCTGGGGCTGGCCCGCGGCGGTGGCCGCCAGTGCGGTGCTGCGCGGCTCCTACCACCTCTACCAGGGCGTCGGCGGACTGGTCGGCAACATGGTGATGGGCGTGGTCTTCTGCCTGCTCTACCGCCGCTGGCAGCGGGTCGGCCCGCTGGTCGCCGCCCACGCCCTGATCGACACCACCGCCTTCGTCGGCTACGCCCTGCTGGCGGGGCACGTCAGCTGGCTGCCCTGACCCCGTCCCCGGCCGGGGCGTCCAGCAGGGCGTCCACCAGCACCTCCACCGGCGGCCACGGGAAACCGGGCCGGTCCCGGCGCAGCGTCACCAGCCCGTGCAGCGCCGCCCACACGCCCAGCGTCTCCGGTGCGATCCCCACCGCCCCCGCGCCGCCCGGCGCCCGACCCGCGGCCCGGACGGCCTCGTCCAGCAGCGCCAGCGCGGGCAGGCCCGCCATCTGGTCCGGCTCCCAGCCGGGGGATCCCGCGGTGCCGAACAGCACCCGGTAGTGCCCGGGGTGCGCCTGCCCGTACCCGCAGTACGCCAGGCACAGCGCCCGCAGCCGGGCCCGGCCGTCCAGGCCGTCCCCGCCGCCCCCGGCGTTCTCCAGCGTCGCGAGCAGCTCGCCGAACCGGGCCTCGTACACCGCCACCAGCAGCGCCCGGACGTCCGCGAAGTGCAGGTAGACGCTCTGCGGCGCGACCCCGGCGCGGCGGGCCACCGCGCGCAGCGAGAGCGACTGCTCGCCCTCGCCCTCCTCCAGCAGCGCGCTCGCCGCAGCGACCAGCTCCCCGCGCAGCAGTGCGCCCTCGCCGCGCCGGTTGGGTCGGCGTCCCGGTGCCCCGGTCGTCCTCGTGGTCATGGTCGCCATGTTGACAGTTTCACCGGACAGGCGTCTACTCACACCCATCAGTGGACAGCCGTCCACCGACTACTGGGGGAGCCATGACCACCACCGTGCAACGCGTCGTCCACGCCAGCGCGCTGATCGACTTCGCGGGCGCCCGGATCCTCACCGACCCCTGGCTGTCCGAACGCCGGGGCTACCGGCCGGGCGAGCCGCGCGCGGTGGCCACCGCCGCGGACCTGCCGCCGCTGGCCGGCATCGTGATCAGCCACGGCCACTACGACCACTGCGACCTCGACGCGCTCGCCTCCTACCCGGACCGGGACGTCCCGTTCGCCGTGGTCCGCGGCCTCGCCGCCCGGGTCCGGGCCGCCGGGTTCCGCCGGGTCACCGAACTCGACCCCTGGCAGTCCACCCGCCTCGGCCCGGTGGAGGTCACCGCCGCCCCGGCCCTGCACGGCGTCCCCGAGGTGACCTTCGTGCTCCGGCACGAGGGCCGCACCGTCTTCTTCGGCGCCGACACCCTCCGCGTCCCCGCCCTCGACGAGGTGGCCCGGCGCTTCCCCGAGATCGACCTCGCCCTGCTCCCGATCAACGGCCTGCGGATCCGTCCCGCCCTCAACCGCCAGGTGGTGATGGACGCCCGGCAGGCCGCAGAGCTCACCGCCGTGCTCCGCCCCCGCCTCGCCGTCCCCATCCACTACGCCTTCACCGCCGGACGGCTGCGCGAGGCCACCGTCCTGAAACTCGTCCGCGACCGCCCCGACCTCTACCGGGACGCCGTCGCCGACCTCGCCCCCGACACCGCCGTGCACGTCCTCGCCCCCGGCCGGCCGCTGACCCTGTGACCGCTCCGCGCTGACGCCCCGTCACCGCGCGACGGTAGGCTGACCCCCGACAGCCGCGGTGACGGGGTACGCACGACGGGGGAGCGCCAGATGGACGGACTGCCGGGCCCGCACGGCGCACGGGTACGCCTGATCGCGGACGCCCTGCACAAACTCACCGGCCGCCCGCCCGTCGTCGACCGCACCCGCCACGGCGCCACCCGGCTCTCCGTCCGGGTCACCGAACAGCCCGACCGGACCCAGACGCTCGCCATGCTGCGCGTCCTCGCGCTCGGCGACCGCTACGGCCACACCGAGACCGCCCGCTGGCAGCGGGTCTGGGTCGAGATCTCCGACCCCACCGCCCCCCTGCCCGCCTTCCTCTCCCGCCCCGAGGACTGACCGGCCCGTCCCCGGCCCCGCACCCCGGCGGACGGCCCCGCTCGGTGAAGAAGGCGTCGCCCCGACGGGCTCCCACGGTCGCAGGTGGTCGCGGTTGCGCGAGGAGGCCCGGCGCAGCGCACGCGGGTCCTTCCGGGCCGTCGTCACCCCCGCCCCCGTCCCCGCTCCGGGGCCGACTCCCGGGGACGGTCTCAGCAGGCCCACGGGTTCAGCCGGGCCCGCGAGGGCGGCCGTCGCAGCAGCCGGTCCACGTGCTCGCGCTGCAGCCCCTGCGCCGGGTCGACCGGCAGCAGCAGCCGGTCCGTCCGCAGGACGCTGCGCCGCACCAGGCGCGGCGGGATGCAGTCGTCCACCCAGGCGAACGGGCGGCCCTGCGCGTGCCGCAGCAGCGGCGCCCACTTGGCGGCCGAGAACAGCTCCATCAGCGGCACCCGCGGGTCGCCGGGCTGCGGGACGTAACCGCTGAACACCACCACCGGCAGCTCGGGCAGGCCGAGCAGCGGGCCGATGTGCTCGTTGGCCCGCTCCTCCCAGGTGGTGGCCCACACGAGTTCGTAGTGGTCGGCCAGTTCGCGCAGCCAGTCGCCGTGGCGGGGTGACAGCAGCACCGAGTAGCCCAGCAGGGTGTGCGCGTCGAAGTCGTCGTCGGGGTGCGGGAACACCGGGTTCAGCACCCCGTCGACGTCGAGGTACAGCAGTGGCTTGTCCATGCGGCGGTCCCTCCCGGTCGCGGCCAGTTACCTGGTCGGACGAACCCGGGGCCCGGGAGGTTGCAGACTGTCAGCGGCTGTCACCCGGAAGTGACGACCTCCGCCTCCGCCGCCCCGGCCCGCGAACCGGCCCGCGCCTCCGGTACGGCGCGCTCCAGGTGCCGCACCTCCGGCACCAGCAGGACCAGCCCGGCCAGCACCGCGCAGATCAGCGCGCAGCCCCACAGCGCCCCGGACAGCCCGAACGCGTCCGCCGCCGGACCGGCCAGCGCGGTGCCCAGCGGCAGCAGCGCGAACGAGCCGAACGAGTCGTACGCCGACATCCGCGACAGCAGTTCCTCCGGGATCTCCTGCTGCAGCGTCACCATCCAGCCCACCACGAACACGGTGGTGCCGAGCCCCGCCAGGAACATCGCCAGCGCCACCGGCAGCAGCGGCCAGCCCAGCGCCAGCGCCAGCGGCGGCAGCCCGAACAGGAACACCCCGCCGTTGCCCACCAGCAGCAGCCGACGCGGCTGCCAGCGCGTCATCAGCGGGCCCGCCACCACCATGCCGACGCTCAGCGCCGCCATCGCCACGCCCCACGCCCCGGCCCCGCCCATCCGGTCCTCGGCCACCACCGGCCCGTACACCGCCTCCACGGCGAGCACGCACGCGTTCATCAGGCCGAACTGCACCACGATCGCCCACAGCCAGCGCCGGGCGGTGAACTCCCGCCAGCCGACCAGCAGTTCGTGCGCCAGACCGGGGCGCGCCGGACCCCGCCCGGGGCCCTCCGGCTCCAGGCCCGCGCGCAGCGCCGCCGCCACCGCGAAGCACGCCGCGTCGGCCGCCAGCACCCAACCGGGGCCGACCACCGCGACCAGGACGCCGCCGAGCGCCGCACCCGCGATCGACGCGCCGTTCATCGCCATCTTGAACACCGAGAACGCCTTCGCGGCGTGCTCGGCCGGCACCGCCTGCAGGATCACCCCCTCCGCGGCCGGAGCGTAGAACGCCTGTCCCGCCCCGCCCGCCGCCGAGAGCGCCATCAGCGCCCACAGGCTCGGGTGCCCGAACAGCACCAGCGCCGCCAGCACCCCCTGCGAACCGGCGTTGAACAGGTTCGCCCCCACCATCACCAGGTGCCGCGGCAGCCGGTCCGCCACCGCGCCGCCCACCAGCAGCAGCACCACCAACGGCACCGTCCGGGCCGCGGTCACGTACCCCACCTCGGCGCTGCCCCAGCGCGGATCGGAGTGCAGGACGGCGAACGCGGTGGCGATCGGAGCCGCGGCATTGCCGAGCCCGCTCACCACCGTCGCAGCGGTCTGAACGCGGTAGTTACGGCCCGCCCAGGCCGGATCGAGGAACGTCACCGCCCGACCATGGACCTGCCACACCCCTCCTGTCCAGCGCTTTTCCCCGCCCACCCGCCCCCAGGCCGGCTCCAGCCCAGGCACCCCGGAGGGAGGTCGAGCGTGTGCCGCCAGGCGGTCTCGGCCTCCCGCCTCGCCGCTTCCTCCCCTCGCCGGAGGCGCTTCCCTTCCCCCCGGCTTCCTCCCCTCGCCGGGCCGGGTGTCAGCCCAGGTGCCCCCGCAGGAAGCTGAGCGTGCGTCGCCAGGCGGTCTCGGCCTGCAGGGGGTCGTACGTGCTGGGGGTCTTCTCGTCGTTGAGGAAGGCGTGCCCGGCCGGGTAGAAGTGGATCTCGGGGCGTCGCCCCGTCGCCTCGCCGATGCGGGCGGCGGCCTCGTCGACGGCCTCGGCGGGGAGGGAGGCGTCCTGTTCGCCGTAGTGGCCCAGGACGTGGGCGGTGAGCCCGTCGTAGCGGTAGTCCGCGTCGGGGAGCCCGTAGAAGGGGACGACCGCGGCGATGCGGTCGCCCTCCTGGGCGGCGAGGCGCAGGGCCAGGCCGCCGCCCATGCAGAGGCCGATCGCGCCGATCGCGTCGCCGACGGTGGCCGGGTCGTCGAGCAGGTACCGGACGGCGGCGGCGAGTTGGGCGGTGGCCCGTTCGACGGGGAGCTCGCGTTTCATCCGGGCGGCCTCGGCCCGGTCGTGGGTGACGGTGCCGCCGTACAGGTCGGGGGCGAGGGCGGTGAAGCCGGCCGCGGCGAGGCGGTCGGTGAGGTCGGCGACGTGCCGGGTGAGGCCCCACCACTCCTGGACGACGAGGACGCCGGGGCCGGTCCCGGCGGGCGGCCGGGCGAGGTAGCCGTACAGGGTGCTCCCGGGACCGGGGCCGGGACCGGGGAAGCTGGTGTTCTGGCGGGCGGCGCCCATGGCCTCTCCGTCGGGACGGCCGCGCGCGGCAGCCTGGGGCGGCTCGCGGCGGGCAGCGGGTTCGACTGGTGATCGGGGCGCACTCTATGCGCAGCGGGTGGCGGAATCCACGTCCGCCACCCGCCTCCTGACGTACCGTCGCCCGTTGTTCAGCCCATCTCCTCCAGGGCCTTGCCCTTGGTCTCCTTGATGCAGAAGGCGACGAACGGGATGGACAGCAGCGCGAAGCAGGCGTAGATGACGTACGTCGCCGACAGGTTCCAGTCGGAGAGGTTGGGGAAGGTGACGGTGATGGCCCAGTTGGCGATCCACTGCGCGGAGGCGGCCACCGACAGGGCCAGCGCCCGGATCCGGTTGGGGAACATCTCGCCGAGCAGCACCCAGACCACCACGCCCCAGGAGAAGGCGAAGCAGAACACGAAGACGTGCGCGGCGACGAGCGCCACGGTGGCGTACGAGTCGGCCAGGGTCGCGCTGTCGCCGGTGCCGTGCCGGAAGGAGAACGCCCAGGCGGCGAGGCCGAGCGAGACGGCCATGCCCGCGGAGCCGGCCAGCGCCAGCGGCTTGCGGCCGATCCGGTCGACCAGCAGCATCGCGACCACGGTGCCGACCACGTTGACGATCGAGGTGGAGAGCGAGATCAGCAGCGAGTTGGACTCGTCGATGCCGACCGACTGCCACAGGAACGAGGAGTAGTAGAAGATCACGTTGATGCCGACGAACTGCTGGAACACCGAGGCGCCGATGCCGATCCAGACGATCGGCAGCAGCCCGAAGCGTCCGCCCAGCAGGTCCTTCAGGCGGGGCTTGTGCTCGGTGTTCAGCACCTGGCGGATCTCGGCGACCCGGGCGTCCAGGTCGACGTCCGCGCCCTCGACCTCGGCCAGCACCTTGCGGGCCTGCGCCTCGCGCCCGTCGCTGATCAGGTAGCGCGGCGACTCGGGGATGGACAGCGCCATCAGCCCGTAGACGACGGCGGGCACGGCCTCGACGCCGAGCATCCACTGCCAGGCCTGGACGCCCGCCAGGTGGTTGGTGGACTCGCCCCCGGCGGCCTGGTTGAGCGCCCAGTTGGCGAGCTGCGAGACGGTGATGCCGAGCACGATGGCCATCTGCTGGAAGGAGGCCAGCCGGCCCCGGTACGCGGTGGGCGCGACCTCGGCGATGTAGGTGGGGGCGATCACCGAGGCGATGCCGATGGCGATGCCGCCGAGCACGCGCCACACGCCGAGCACCTCGATGCTCGGCGGGAACATCGACCCGACGCCGCTGATCGCGAACAGCACGGCGGCCAGCAGCATGGTGCGCACCCGGCCGTAGTGGTCGGCCAGCCAGCCGGCCACCACGGCGCCGGCCGCCGAGCCGAGCAGGGCGATGGCGACCACGAACGCGGTCTCGCCGTTGCCGACGCCGAAGTGCTTCTGGATGCCGGTGACCGCGCCGTTGATCACCGCACTGTCGTAACCGAACAGGAATCCGCCCATCGCGGCGGCGGCGGAGATGAACACCACGTGGCCGAGGTGTTCGTCCCTGGGGGCGGCGTGGGTAGCCAGTGGTCTCTCCCTACATGACGATCCGTCCCGTTATGGACGGAAATCTCCGGAGGTAATTCGACCAGCGGCTACCCCGCCGTCCGCGTCCGACACGCCCGCGGCCGATCAACTGTCAGTCCGACGAACGGTCAGCGGGGCCCGTCCGCAGGGCCATCCGACGCAGCAGCTGCGCGCGGGCGGCCGCGTCCTGCGGGCGCCCGGTGGCCGCGTGCCGCTCGGCCAGTCGCTCGGCGACCTCGCCCTGGAGCTCGACCGGCTTCTTGTCGTCGTACTTGAACTTCGCCCGCACCCGGCGCACCGTCAGCCGCAGCCCCCGGACGGCGGTCAGCTGCTCCCAGTATGCGTTCCGCGGCTCCACCCGGTCCGCGGGCTGCCCGGGCTCCTCGGGCTGGAAGTGCGCCAGCTGCCGGTTGAGCAGCGCGGCCTTCTCCGCCGGGTCCTCGACCAGTTCGGCGGTGCAGGAGAACTGCACGGAGGCGTAGTAGCTGGTCGGGGTGTACGGGGCGCCGCGCCAGCGGCCGGGGACGAAGGCGTGGTCGTCGGTGACGGCCAGCGTCACGTGCGGGTCGGCGCGCACCGCGGCCAGCAGCGGGTTGGCGGCGGCCAGGTGCAGCAGCACCTCGCCCGCCTCGGCGTCCAGCAGGAAGGGTGCGGGGGTGAGCACCGGGCCGTCGGGCCCGTTGGCGGCCAGCGTGCCGAAGTCCCGGCCCGCGGCCAGCCACCGGCGCCACTCCTGCTCCGCGCCGCGGTCCCACCCCCGGATCAGCACGGCCGCTCCCGCAGGTAGGCGGGGGGCTCGACGTCGGTGTGCGGGGAGGGGAGCGGCGCGCCGTACGCCGGGGCGACGGGGACGACGCCCGCCCAGTACGGCAGGCCGAGGTCCTCCTCCTCGTCGTTGACGCCGCCGGTGCGGGTCTTCGCCGAGACCTGCTCCAGCTCCAGCCGGATCACCGCGGTGGCGGCCAGCTCCCTGGCGTTGCCGGGGCGGCAGTCGGCCGAGCGGCCCGGCACCACCTGGTCGACGATCGCGTCCAGCGCCAGGCGCAGCTCGGCGGGGTCGGTGACCTGGTGCGCGGTGCCGTGGGCGACCACCGAGCGGTAGTTGACCGAGTGGTGGAAGGCGGACTTGGCCAGCACCAGCCCGTCCAGGTGGGTGACCGTCACGCACACCGGCAGGCCCGGCCCGTCCTTCGCCCCGCGCAGCGGGCGGCTGCCGGTGGAGCCGTGCACGTACAGCACCCGGCCGACCCGGGCGTACAGGGTGGGCAGCACCACCGGGGCGCCGTCCCGGACGAAGCCGAGGTGGCAGAGGTACCCGGCGTCGAGGATCGCGTGCACGGCGGCTTCGTCCCAGGCGGCGCGCTCCTTGGAGCGGGTCGGGGTGGTGAGGTCGTCGCGGGTGTACGACCCTCCGGGGCTGTTCGACATGACAAATCCTCTGCACTAGTGCATAATCTGCTTTGTGCTAGGAGAGTATCGGATCACCGGTCGGCGAGCCAGCGAAATTGCCGCCGACGTCGAACGCGCCGTCGCCGCAGGGGAGTTGGCCCCCGGGGCCGCCCTGCCCCCGCTGCGCGACCTGGCCGGGGAGCTCGGCGTCAACCCCAACACGGTGGCCGCCGCCTACCGCCTGCTGCGCGAACGCGGCGTCATCGAGACCGCCGGGCGGCGCGGCAGCAGGGTCCGCCCCCGCCCCGCCACCACCCCGCGGGACCAGGCCCGGCTGCCCGTCCCCCCCGGCGCGCGGGACGTCTCGGCGGGCAACCCCGACCCGGCCCTGCTGCCCCCGCTCGGCCCCGCCCTGGCCGCCGCGGCCACCGGCCCCACCGTCCTGTACGGGCACCCCGTGGCCGAGCCCGAACTGCTCGCCGACTACCGCGCCGAGTTCCGCGCCGACGGCGTCCCCGAGGGCGAACTGGCGGTCTGCTCCGGCGCGTTGGACTCCATCGCGCGGGTCCTGTCGGCCCACCTGCGCCCCGGCGACACCGTCGCCGTCGAGGACCCGGGCTGGGGCAGCCTGCTCGACCTGCTGCCCGCCCTCGGGCTGCGCCCCGCCCCCGTCCCGGTCGACGACCAGGGCCCGCTGCCCGGCCCGGTCGCCGCCGCCCTCGACCACGGCGCCCGCGCCCTGGTCGTCACCAGTCGCGCCCAGAACCCCACCGGCGCCGCCCTCACCCCCGCCCGCGCCGCCGCCCTGCGCGCCGTCCTGGCCGAACGGCCCGGCACCGTCCTGGTCGAGGACGACCACGGCCACGGCATGGTCGACCAGCCCTTCCAGTCACTGGCCGACGGCACCGTCACGCACTGGGCGCTGGTGCGCTCCGCCGCCAAGGCGCTCGGCCCCGACCTGCGGGTCGCCGTCTGCACCGGCGACGCCGACACCGTCTCCCGCGTCCTGGGCCGCCAGCGCCTGGACGCCGGGTGGGTCAGCCACCTGCTGCAGCGCACCGTCCTCGAACTGCGCCGCCGCCCGCCCACCCCCGCCCCCGTCTACCGGGCCCGGCGCGAGGCCCTGCTGTCCGCCCTCGCCGCGCACGGCATCCGCGCCCACGGCGCCAGCGGCCTCAACGTCTGGGTCCCCGTCCCCGACGAGACGGCCACCACCGCCGCCATGCTGCACCGCGGCTGGGTCACCGCCCCCGGCTCCCGGTTCCGGCTCGCCTCCCCGCCCGGCGTCCGGATCACCGTCTCCACCCTCGACCCGGCCGAGGCGGTCGAGCTGGCCGCCGACCTCGCCGCCGTCCTGGCCGCCCCCGCCACCGGCTCCCGGCTGACCTGAGGAGGCCGTCCGTGCTGGTCCGCCTGGTCCGCCTGCGCCCCGCCGACCCCGGCCCGCCGCTCGCCGAGGCCGACACCCCGTACGGCCCGGCCGTCGCCGTCTGGCGCGGCGACCCGGCCGCCCCGCCCGGCCCGTACCGCGTCGAGTGGACGATCGACGAGGAGCACGCCACCGTCCGCCCGGCCCCCGCGGCCGCGCCCGCCGTCCGCACCGAGGGCGAACTCCTGCTGCTGACCGGCGAGTTCGACGGCGCAGGGGTGCTGCGCACCGGCGACAGCCGCACCCTGCTCGACCTGGCCGCCCCGCCCGGCCGGATCGAGGTCGCCGTCCCGTGCGTCCGCGTCGAGCTGTACCCGTACGACCTCTGAGGCCCGCCGGGGCCCGACCGCACGAAGGCCCCGCCGGAAGGGGCGGGGCCTCCTGTCGTGCGGTGCGGGCCGCTCAGCCCTTGGCCAGCAGCGCCTGCGCGTGCTCGCGGACCTGGTCGCGGGACAGGTACGCGTCGGTGTACTCGAAGTCGCGCAGCCGGGCGGGCTGGCGGGCCAGGAAGCCGGTGCGGACGAAGTCGTCGCCCGCGGTGGCGTTGAGCAGCCAGTTCGCCGCCGTGCGGTACTTCGCGGCGTTGGTGCGCATCGCCATCACGTGGTAGCCGCGGGCCACCGCCTGGGCGGGCGCGCCGTGCAGCTCCACGCCCAGCGGCTTGGAGACCGCGTCCTTGCCGCCGAGGTCGACGACCAGCCCCAGGTCCTTGTGGAAGTACGGCTGCAGCGGCTGGTTGCGCAGCGCCGCGACCAGGTTGTCGGCCACCTTCTTGCCCTGCCGGGCCGAGTGCTGCGCGGTCGGCGGACAGACCGCCCCGTCGCCCTTGGCCAGGTCCGGCACCGCGGCCGCGTCGCCGAGCGCGAACACCCCCTCGAACTGCGGCACCCGCATCTCCGCCGTCACCGCGAGCCGCCCGCGCACCGTCTCCGCGTCCAGCGTGCCGACCAGCGGGGAGGCGGCCACGCCGGCCGTCCAGATCAGGGTGCGGCACGGCAGGCTGCGCCCGTCGGTGAACTTGACCGTCTCCGGGCCGACCTCGGCGATCGACACGCCCAGCGACACGTCCACGCCGCGCCCGCGCAGGATCTCCATCGCGGTGGCGCCGAGCTTGTCGCCCAGTTCGGGCATCAGCTTCGGCGCGATGTCGATCAGGTGCCACTTGATCAGCTGCGGGTCCAGCCGCGGGTAGCGCTTGACCGCCGCCGTGGTCAGCCGCTGCAGGCAGGCCGCGGTCTCGGTGCCCGCGTACCCGCCGCCGACCACCACGAACTGCAGCCGGGAGGCCCGCTCGTTCTCGTCCATCGAGGCGGACGCCAGGTCGAGCTGGGCGATCACGTGGTCGCGGATGTAGGTGGCCTCGGCGAGCGTCTTCATGCCGCGCGCGTAGTCCGGCAGGCCGGGGATGTCGAAGGTCCGGGTGACGCTGCCCGGCGCGAGCACCAGGTAGTCGTACTTCTCCGCCACCACCTCGTCGGTGATCTTGCGGACCACGGCGACCTTCGACCGCGGATCGATGCCGATCGCCCCGCCCGGCACGATGTGGGTGCGCCGCAGCGAGCGCCGCAGCGAGATCGCCACCGACTGCGGGGTCAGCACCCCGGCCGCGACGTGCGGCAGCAGCGGCAGGTACAGCTGGTACGAGAACGGCGTGACCAGGGAGATCTCCGCCTCGGAGGGGGCGAGCTTGCGCTCCAGGCGGCGCGCGCACTCCAGTCCGGCGAAACCGCCGCCGACGATCAGGATCCGAGGTCGTTCCATCTTCATCCCCTACTGTGTGCAGGTCCGTGAGTGGCAAGGACGACTGTTGGCCACACTCGCACGGGGTAACGGCGGGTGCATCTCCAACGGGCTGCCGGGCGCCTGCCCGCCCGGCGCGCGGCCATGCCCCCGGCGGGCCGCTAGGCTGTCCGGATGCTCTCCGAGGTGACGGCCGTCCGCTACGCGACGCCGCTGCGCGAAGGCGGTTCGATGCCGGGCCTGATCGAGGCCGACGACCGCCGCCTGTACGTCCTGAAGTGGGTCGGCGCGGCCCAGGGCCGCAAGGCGCTGGTGGCCGAGGTGCTGGCGGGTGAACTCGGCCGCCGGCTCGGCCTGCCGGTGCCCGAACTCGCCCTGGTCGACCTGGACCCGGTGCTGGCCCGCAGCGAGCCCGAGGTGCAGGTCCAGGACCAGATGCGGGCCAGCGGCGGCACCAACCTCGGCATGGCGTACGTCTCCGGGGCGCTGAACTTCGACCCGCTCTGCTTCGAGGTGGAGGACGACTTCGCCGCCCGGGTGCTCTGGTTCGACGCGCTGATCGGCAACGTCGACCGCTCCTGGCGCAACCCCAACCTGCTGGTCGCGGCCGGCGGGCTGCGGCTGATCGACCACGGCGCCAGCCTGATCTTCCACCACAGCTGGCCGGGCGCCGAGAAGTGGCGCCGCAAGCCCTACGACGCCTCCGACCACGCGCTGCGGCACGCCGTCGGCCACCTGGCGGCCGTCGACGCCGAACTCGCCGCCCTCGCCGAGCGGGCGCTGCCCGCCGCGGTCGCCGCCGTCCCGGACGTCTGGCTGGCCGACGAGCCAGGCTTCGACACCCCCGACGACGTCCGCGCCGCGTACACCGCACAGCTCACCGCCCGGCTCGCCGGGCCCCGCGACTGGCTCCCGGAGGTGGCGTCCTGATGGAGCCCGTCCACGAACAGCCCCGCCACGACTACGAGTACGCGCTGATCCGGGCCGTCCCCCGGGTCGAGCGCGGCGAGTGCATCAACATCGGCGTCCTGCTGTACTGCCGCACCGCCGAGTACCTGGGCGCCCGCACCCACCTCGACCAGGGGCGGCTGCTGGCCCTGGACGCGCTGGCCGACGTCGCGGGCGTGCGGCGTGCGCTGCGCGGCGTCGAGGCGGTCTGCGCGGGCGGCGAGGCCGCCGGTCCGGCCGCCCGGGACAGCGCCGGGCAGCGCTTCCGCTGGCTCACCGCCCCGCGCAGCGCCGTCGTCCAGCCCGGACCGGTGCACACCGGGCTGACCGCCGACCCGGCCGGGGAACTCCACCACCTGTTCGACCGTCTGGTGCTCTGAGCGGCCCCGCCCGGGAGGTCGTGCACGGAGCGTCCACCGGATCCGCAAACTACTTGCCAGGCTCAATACTGGAGACACTGAAACGAATGGGCGTACCCTGACCGCCATGGCCAGCAGCACAGGCAGCGGCACCGCCGCGACCGCACCCTCCAGCACCGAACTCATGGAACGCATCGCGGCCGTCGGCGCCGCCTACTTCCAGGACTTCGCCGCCGCCGCGGCCCGCCACGGCCTCAACTCCTCGCAGGCCAAGGCCCTCAAGGCCGTCCTCGAACCCGTCCCGATGCGCGCCCTGGCCGGACGCCTCGGCTGCGACGCCTCCAACGTCACCGGCATCGTCGACCGCCTCGAAGCACTCGGCTACGCCCGCCGCGAGGCCGCCGCCACCGACCGCCGGGTCAAGATCGTCACCATCACCGGGCCCGGCCGCGACGTCCTCGACCGGATCCGCGACGACATGACCCGCGCCCGCGCCGCCTTCGACAGCCTCGCCCCCGAGCAGCGCGCCGCCCTCGCCGGGCTCTGCGACCAGGTCCTGCCGCTCCTGCTGCGCCCGTGAGACCGTGAACCCGTGACTGTCGGTGGCGTGCCGTACGCTCACCTGATGCACCAGGACCAGGGCAACGGATGGACCGCCACGGGGCTGCGCTGGCAGGACGGCGCACCCCACCTCACCGCCACCGACGGCCGCGAGCGCCACACCCGTCCGCTCGCCGACGGCGCCCCCGTCGCCTGGCGGATCACCGGCCCGCGCCGCTGCACCGGCGCGCACACCGAGCGCGGCCACCGCCCCTGCCCGCACCGCGCCACCGTCCCCTCCGAGGGCGCCCTCAGCCAGTGCCCGAGCTGCCAGAACGCCGACCGCGGCCTGCAACTCGCCCGCGACCGGATCCTCGACGACGGCCGCACCTACCGCCTCTACCTCGCCTGGTTCGCCCCCGGCCTGCTCAAGGTCGGCCTCACCGCCGCCGACCGCGGCACCGCCCGCCTGCTCGAACAGGCCGCCCTCACCTGGACGTTCGTCGCCCACGGCCCGCTGCCCGCCGTCCGCCGCGCCGAACTCGCCCTCGCCCACGCCCGGCTGGCCCGCGAACGGATCCCCGCCGCCGCCAAGTACCCGGCCTGGTGGAGCCTGCCCGCCCCCGCCGAACGGCGCGACGCACTCACCGCCGCCCGCACCCGCGCCCACCACCTGCTCGCCGAGCACGACCAGCTGACCCTGCTCACCGACCACCCCGTCACCGACCAGGTCGCCCTGTTCGGCCTCACCGACGGCGCCCCCGAGCACTACCAGCAGGTCAAGTCCCTCACCGACGGCGCCCACCTGAGCGGCCGCCTGCGCCGCCCGATCGGCAGCCACCTCTTCCTCGACCGCCCCGACGGCCCCCCGCTGCTCCTCGACACCCGCCTGCTCACCGGCTGGACGCTGCACCCCGCCCCTGACGCCCCCGGCTGCGACGGCCTGGCCCTGCTCCCCAGGACCCGCCCCGCCGCCGAACAGGACACCCTGTTCTAGGCTCCGGCCGTTCCGGGGCCGCCCCCGTCGAAAACCCGTTGAACCCGCGGCCGCCCGCCCGGGAGGCTCCCGCCATGGGCCCATGGACCTTCAGCGCGCCGCTTCCGACCCCCGAACCCCCGGCCGTCGACGCCTTCCTCTCCGCCGTCGACCGCACGACGAACGGCAACACCCTGCTGCTCACCGCGGAGTGCGACCCGCCCCTCACCGCGCAGGACGGCCGCGCCGCCCTGCCCGCCCTGCTGCGCAGCGACCTGTTCGACCCGCTGCTGCGCGGGGCCGACGCCCGCCGCGGCTGGCACAACCTGACGGACGGCTCCCGGCCCCACGAACTCCCGCTCCTGCGCCGGGACTTCCGCGCTGCGCTCGCACCCCTCGACCGCGCGGGCTTCCTGGCCCGGCTGCGCCGGATGCTCCGCGAGGCGTGGAGCCCGTACCGGCACCGGCTCCCGGCGGCGCAGGCCGAACGGCTGGTCGGCGACTTCGCCCGGGAACTGCTCGGCCCGGACGGCCGCGACGACCCGGACGGCCGCGACGCCCCGGCCTGGTCCTTCGCCGCGGTCGGCCCGGACTTCCTGCGCTGCGCCCACTACCCCGACGACGCGCCGGAGCCGTGGCCGACCTACTTCGACGGCTGCGGCAACGACACCGCCACGCTCGCCCACCGCGGCCGCACCCTGCACCTGCTGCTCACCAACGGCTCGCCCTGAGCGCCCCGCCCCGGGCCGGGCCCCGGCCGCGCTCAGCTGCTCAGCCCTTCTTCCGGGCCTCCTGCTTCTGCCGCGCCCCCAGCGCCGCCAGCGCCATGTCCTGCGCCTGCGACCTCAGGTTCCTGTAGCCGTACCCGCGGTCCGTCAGCCACAGCTCCGCCGCGGTCTCGGCCCGCACCGAGGCCGCCACCACGTCCTCCTCCGCCTCCCCGTGCTCCAGGAAGCGGAAGGTGAAGAACGGCCGCGCCGACAGGTCGTACGTCAGGTGCCCCTCCTCGGTGAACTCCGCCCGCAGCACGTCGTGCTCGGCGGCCTCGGCCTGCAGTTCGGCCCGCTGCTCGTCGGTCAGGGCGTCGAAGGAGCCGCGGACCGTGATCCGGAAGGTGCGCTTGGTCATGCCCGGACCCTAACCCCTCCCGTTCCCGCCGCTCACCCCGATTTCCCGGCCCGCCCCCTCCCGGCCCGCCCCGCCGCGAGCTGCTCGAACGCCGCCCGCAGCGGTTCCGGCAGCGGGCCGTGGTGGGCCACCGTCAGGCGGCGGGTGGCCCGGGTCAGCGCCACGTACAGGTCGTTGCCGCCGCGCGGGGACTGCGCGCGGATCGCCGCCGGGTCCGCCACCACCACCGCGTCGAACTCCAGGCCCTTGCACTGCGCCGCGCTCAGCGCCCCCAGGTGCGCCAGCTCCGCTAGCCGGGCGTCCGGCACCACCAGGCCCGTCACGCCCGTGCCGGGGCCGTCCGGGGCCAGCAGGGCGGGCAGTTCGGCCGGGTAGTCGGCGACCCGCACCGCCCGCGGCGCCTCCCCGCCGGTGCGCACCGGCACCGGCGCCACGGCCCCCGGGTCGACCTCCGCCAGCACCGCCGCCGCCACCGCCATCACCGGCGCGGGGGTGCGGTAGCTGACCTCCAGCCGCTCCTCGCGCCAACGGGTGCCCAGGTACCGGCCCAGCACCTGCTGCCAGTCGCGGGCGCCCGCCGCCGAGGAGGTCTGCGCCAGATCGCCCACCACGGTCAGCGAACGGGTCGGGATCCGCCACATCACCGTCCGCCAGGCCAGCTCCGACAGCTCCTGCGCCTCGTCCACCACCACGTGCCCGAAGGTCCACTCCCGGTCGGCGGCGGCCCGCTCGGCCGTCGAGCGGTACGGGCCCGCGTCCGCGTGCCGGGCGGCCAGCGCCGCCGCGTCCAGCTCGCCCGCCTGCCCGGTCACCTGCAGCACCCCGTGCGCGTACGCCTCGGCGGCGGCCCGCTCGCGGTCCTCGGCCCCGGCGGCGGCCCGCTCGGCCGCGCCGTCCGAGCCGAGCAGTTCGGCGGCCTCGTCCAGCAGCGGGACGTCCTCCACCGTCCAGGGCGCGCCCGGGGCGCGGCGCAGCGCGGCCCGTTCGGCGGGGGAGAGGCCGGGGGCCAGCGCGTCGGGGTCGGCGAGCAGCGCCCCGACCAGCTGCTGCGGGGTCAGCAGCGGCCACAGCGCGTCCAGCGCGGCCCGGACGGCCGGTTCGGCCCCCAGTTCGCCGGGGGCGTGCCGGGCCTCCTCCTCGTCCCAGGGGCGGCCGAGCTCCTGGGCCCGGACCCGGGCCAGGCCCTCCAGGGCGGCGCGCCGGAAGACGGGGCGGGCGGCGTTGTGCGGCAGCCGCAGGCCGCGGGCGCGCTCCCGGGCGGCGGCCAGCACCCGCCGGGGCAGCGGCAGGTCGAGCGCGGCGATCCGCCGGTCGCCCGCGGGCAGGCGCTGGTGCAGGTGCACCGCCCCGGCCAGCACGTCGACCATCCGCAGCGAGCCCTTCAGCACGGCGGTCTCCGGCCGGTCGGCGGCGGTGGCCCGGAGGCCGGGGAACAGCTCGCCGACGGTGCGCAGCAGCACCTCGGTCTCGCCGAGCGAGGGCAGCACCTGCTCGATGTAGCGCAGGAAGGCCGGATTCGGGCCGATCACCAGCACCCCGCGCCGCTCCAGCACCTCCCGGTGCGCGTAGAGCAGGTACGCGGCGCGGTGCAGCGCGGCGACGGTCTTGCCGGTGCCGGGGCCGCCGTGCACCACCACCGCGCCGGGCAGGCCGGAGCGGATCACCCGGTCCTGCTCGGCCTGGATGGTGGCGACCACCTCGCGCATCCGGCCGGTCCGGGCCCGGCGCAGCTCGGCCAGCAGCGCGGCCTCGCCGACCAGGGTGGTGCGGGCGCCGTCGGCCTCCAGCGCGTCCAGGTCGAAGGCCTCGTCGTCCAGGCCGACCACCCGGCGGCCCGCGGTGCGCAGGTGGCGCCGCCGCACCAGGCCCTGCGGGTCGGCCGGGCCCGCGGTGTAGAACGGGCGGGCGGCCGGGGCCCGCCAGTCCAGCAGCAGCGGCTCGAACTCCCCGTCCAGCAGCCCGATCCGGCCGACGTAGCGGCTGGGCCCGTCGCCCGGGTCGATCCGGCCGAAGCACAGGCCGCGTTCGACGGCGGTCAGCCGGGCCAGGCGGCGGGACCGTTCGGCGTGCGCCACCTCGTGCTCCAGCCTGGCCTGCCGGGTGCCGCCGGGGCCGGGGCCGGCGGTCCGTTCGAGTGCGTCCCGGGCCCGGGCGCGGGCGGCGTCCAGGTGGGCGTAGAGGTCGGTCAACCGCTGCTGTTCGAGGCGCAGTTGGGCGGCGAGGAGCGGGTCGGCGGAGTTCTCGTCCAAAGGTGTGGTATCCTTGCGGTGAGGAGTTTATATTCTTGGCCATTGCGCTGGGCTCAACCGGCCATGGTACCCGTCCGCCCGGCGGACGCGCCTCGTCCTCGCCTGACCTTGACTGTTAGGCTTGCGAAACGTGAGCGCGAAGCCCAAGATCCCCAATGTCCTGGCCTCCCGGTACGCCTCGGCGACCCTGGCCCAGCTGTGGTCCCCCGAGCACAAGGTGGTCCTGGAGCGCCACCTGTGGCTGGCCGTCCTGAAGGCGCAGCAGGACCTCGGCATCGAGGTCCCGGCCACCGCGATCGCCGACTACGAGCGGGTGGTGGACCAGGTCGACCTGGCGTCCATCGCCGAGCGCGAGAAGGTCACCCGGCACGACGTGAAGGCCCGGATCGAGGAGTTCTCCGAGCTCGCCGGGCACGAGCAGATCCACAAGGGCATGACCTCGCGCGACCTCACCGAGAACGTCGAGCAGCTGCAGATCCGCCAGTCGCTGGAGCACGTCCGCGACCGCACGGTGGCCGTCCTGGTCCGCCTCGGCCGCCTCGCCGCCCAGTACGGCGAGCTGGTCATGGCCGGCCGCTCGCACAACGTCGCCGCCCAGGCCACCACCCTCGGCAAGCGCTTCGCCACCGCCGCCGACGAGGTCCTGGTCGCGTACGTCCGGCTGGAGGAGCTGATCGCCCGCTACCCGCTGCGCGGCATCAAGGGCCCGGTCGGCACCGCCCAGGACATGCTCGACCTGCTCGGCGGCGACGCCGACAAGCTCGCCGAACTCGAGCGCCGGGTGGCCGGCCACCTCGGCTTCGAGAACGTCTTCACCTCGGTCGGCCAGGTCTACCCGCGCTCGCTCGACTACGACGTGGTCTCCGCGCTCGTCCAGCTCGCCGCCGGGCCCTCCAGCCTGGCCAAGACCATCCGCCTGATGGCCGGCCACGAGCTGGTCACCGAGGGCTTCAAGGCCGGGCAGGTCGGCTCCTCGGCCATGCCGCACAAGATGAACACCCGCTCCTGCGAGCGCGTCAACGGCCTGGCCGTCATCCTGCGCGGCTACGCCTCGATGACCGCCGAGCTCGGCGGCGACCAGTGGAACGAGGGCGACGTCTCCTGCTCCGTGGTGCGCCGGGTCGCGCTGCCGGACGCGTTCTTCGCCTTCGACGGCCTGCTGGAGACCTTCCTGACCGTCCTCGACGAGTTCGGCGCCTTCCCCGCCGTCATCGAGGCCGAGCTGGACCGCTACCTGCCGTTCCTGGCCACCACCAAGGTCCTGATGGGCGCGGTCCGGGCCGGGGTCGGCCGCGAGACCGCCCACGAGGTCATCAAGGAGCACGCGGTGAACGCGGCGCTCGCCATGCGCGAGGGCGCCCGCGAGAACTCCCTCGTCCCCGCCCTGGCCGCCGACCCGCGCATCCCGCTCGACCACGCCGCCCTGGACGCCCTGCTCGCCGACCGCCTCTCCTTCACCGGCGCCGCCGCCGCCCAGGTCGGCGAACTCGTCCGCCGCATCGAGGAGGTGGCCGCCGCCCACCCGGAGGCCGCCAAGTACGCGCCCGGCGACATCCTCTGACACGGCGGCCGACAGGCCGGACCGAGTCCCGGCAGGACCGTCGCACTGCGAGGTACTGCCGGGACCTGCGCCTCCCCGGGCCGCTCGGCGGCTCGTCCGCCCCCTCGGGTCCACCACGGGTGAGGGAGGTGCGCGACGGGATCCGGATTCCGGATCGGTGCCCCCGGCCTCGGTCCACGGGTGTCCACCCGCGGGATCCGGGCTTCGGCCGGACCGCGGATCGCCGGGGTCGGCGTCGGTAGCGGCGGAGCCCGGCTCGCCGCCGTCCTCAGCCGCCTCCCCGGCACCCGACGACTCGGTTGCGTCGCCTTCGGTCGCTGGACCCGACCGGCGATCGCCGCCGGTCCCCGGCGCACTCCCGAGGACGCGCTGCGCCTCCTCGACCTCGGTCAGGACGTCGCCTGCTCGGTGACGACCACGCCCTCCGGGAACCCCTCCACCACCTTGCGCCCGCTGCCGACCGACCGGATCCCCGGTCTGCGGCACCTGCTCGACCTGCTCCAGGAGGACGAGGAGGCGGACGGCGCCCCGGACCCGCTCCCGCCGGCGACCCTCGACGCGACCCTGGCCGAACCCGTTCCGACCGTCGACCGGCACCTCGAAAGCCCTTGCCGCACCCGGCCGTTCGCCGTGTGCCGACTCGACACCGCTCCCGACCCGCCGACCGCCGTCACGGACCGGCTGCGGCTGCAGTTCCTCGCGGGCGGCGCCGACGCGGACCTCGCCCTGCTGCTCCTGGACGCCGACAGCCGGGTGAGCGGCGACTTCGACCCGGTCTTCCACCGGCAGCCGGTCGGCGCTGCCGGTGCGGTCCGGACGCACGGAGAACTACGGGAAGGCGACCGGCGGGCCGAACGCGCCGACGTCGACCTGCGTGCGCTGCCCGACCGCGTCCGGCGGATCCTGATCGCGGTGGGCACCGACGCGCACGGCGGAGTGCCGCTCGCCGACCTGCACGAGCCACTGCTCACGCTGCGGGCCCCGGGCACCGGGGCCTGGCGCATCGCCGTCACCCCCGACCCGCGGGCCGGTGCCGAGACGGTGGCCGAACTCGTCCGCGAAACGGCGCCCGACTCGCACCGGTGGGGGGTGCGGACGATCGCCCGCCCCTGGACCGGAGGGCTGACCGCACTGGTCCGGGCGTACGGCATCGACGCGGACTGACACGACGGGCAGGAGGCCCCGGGCCCCGCACCGAGCCCGTTGCCCCCGTGCGTGCGGGCGCCGACGGGCGCACTCGGTCGGGCCCTAGGGTCGCTCGCGCCCCGCGCCGCCCTCGTCCGGGTGGATCGGCGGGGTGGTCGGGGCGCAGTACCAGTCGCAGTCCGGCTCGGCGACCGGGTGCGGCGGGGTGAGGGCGTCGGGGCGGACGGTGGTGAGCGCCAGCAGGGCGCCGGTGGCGAGCAGGGCGGCGCAGATCAGCACGGCGGTGGTGAAGGCGGCGTCGACCTCGGCGGGGACGCGGTAGGCGTCGCCGCTCAGGCCCGCCAGCGGGGGGATCGCGGCGACCGCGAACAGGCCCGCCGCGCGGGCGGCCGCGTTGTTGACGCCGGAGGCGATGCCCGCCCGGCGGACGTCCACGGCGGCCAGCACGGTCGCGGTCAGCGGGGCGACCAGCAGGGTCATCCCGGCGCCCTGCACGGTGACGGCGGGCAGCACGTCCAGCCAGTAGTCCGCGTCCGGCCCGATCCGCAGCATCAGCAGCACGCCCGCGGCCACCACCAGCGGCCCCACCGTCAGCGGCAGCCGCGGCCCCACCGCCCGGCCCAGCCGTCCGGCCCGGCCGGAGAACAGCAGCATCAGCACGGTGATCGGCACCAGTGCGACCCCCGACAGCAGCGGCGTGAACCCGGCCACCACCTGCAACTGCACCGTCAGCAGCAGGAACACCCCGCTGAACGCCCCGTACACGCACAGCGTGACCAGGTTGACCGAGGTGAACAGCCGGGAGCGGAACAGCGACAGCGGCAGCATCGGGTCGGCCGAGCGGTGCTCGACCAGCACGAACACCCCGGTCAGCGCCAGGCCCGCCGCCCCGGCCGCCAGCGCGCCCGGGGTCAGCCCCGAGCCGGCCTCGGTCAGTGCGTAGGTGATCCCGGCCAGCGCCAGCGCCGCGAGCAGCGCGCCCAGCACGTCGAAGCGGCCGGAGGCGTCCGGGTCGCGGCTCTCCGGGACGTGCCGGGCGGTCACCGCGACCACCACCGCGGCCAGCGGCAGGTTCAGCAGGAAGATCCACCGCCAGCCCGGCCCGTCCACCAGCCAGCCGCCCAGGAACGGGCCGACCGCGGCCGCGACCCCGCCCAGCCCCGACCAGGCGCCGACCGCGCCCGCCCGGTCCTCCTCGGCGAACACCGCCTGCAGCATCGCCAGCGAACCGGGCGTCAGCAGCGCCCCGCCCACCCCCTGCAACGCCCGTGCCAGCACCAGCAGTTCGACGTTCGGCGCGGCCGCGCACCCGGCCGAGGCCAGCGCGAACCAGCACACCCCGAGCAGGAACACCCGCCTGCGCCCGTACCGGTCGCCGAGCGAGCCGCCCAGCAGGATCAGCGCCGCCAGCGTCAGCATGTACGCGTTGACCGTCCACTGCAGCGCCGCCAGGTTCGCGCCCAGGTCCGCGCCGATCCGCGGCAGCGCGACGTTCACCACCGTGCCGTCCAGCATCGCCATGCCGGAGCCCAGCGCCGTCGCCGCCACCACCCACCGGCCGCGGCCCGTGCCGAGGCGGATCCCGTTGTCGTCCACGCTCAGAGTCTCGGGCAGCGGGGTGGCGGCGCGGGCGCGGCGCGCAGGCGAGGGGTCAGGGCAGCAGTGCGGCGCGGCGCCAGGAGCGGGCGGTGGCGGGGGTGAGGACGCCCAGGTCGGCGAAGAACTCCAGCGCCTTGCGGGCCCAGTCGATCCGGGCCTGCCGCCAGTGCGGGTTGGCCTCGGCGGCCCGGCGGGCCCCGGCGGGGTCCAGCCCGGCCAGCGCGTACACCCGCGGGTGCACGATCTCCTCCACCGCGTGCCGGGCCAGCAGCGCCAGCGCCCGCCGGAACACCGCCCGCCGGGCCGCCGGCATCGCCGCCCAGCGGCGCTCCAGCTCCGGCTTGGCGTAGCCGATGTGCCGGGCCTCCTCGACCACGTGGATCCGGGCCACCGCGCGGGCCAGCGGCTGCAGCGACTCGTCGCGGACCATCTCGCGCTGCATCGCGTCGGTGAACTCCTCGACGAAGATCGCCCCGGCGAAGGTCATGGTGGTGTCGTTGAGCAGGAAGTGCAGCTTGCCCAGGCGGTCGGCGCGCCGGGTCGGCCGGGCCGAGGGGTAGCCGGTCGCGGTGATGTAGCGGGCGAACATGGTCGAGTGGCGGCACTCGTCGGCGACCTCGGTCAGCGCGTACTGGGCGTGCCCGGTGGTCAGGTCGCCCGCGTAGACGTGCCGGATCAGGCCCTCCATCAGCACCAGCTCGAACCAGATCCCGGCGGCCGTGGTGGACGCGAACTGGTGCACGCTCAGCCGGGCCCGGGCCCGCTCGTCCAGCCGCTCCCACAGCGGGGTGCCGTACAGCGCGACGCGGTGCGCGGGCAGCGCGTAGTGGTCCGGGTCGACGGGGGCGGACCAGTCGATCTCGGTGAGCGGGTCGTACGAGTGCTTGGCGGAGGCGCGCAGCAGGCGGGCCGCGTTGAGCTCGCGGTCGGCGTTGCGCTGCCGGGCGGGGGACTGCGGCGGGGTGGCGGTGTCGGACACGGGCGGGCTCCGGAGGGTGGGGGTGCGACGGGGGCTCCGGGACGAGTAAACCAATGAGACAGAGTGTCAACAAGGGGTCCGGGCAGATCGGCGGAAGAGGGCCCGTCCGGGTGCAACCCCGTCCGGCCCCGCGCAGACTGGCCGCATGGACCCGGTCACCGCCCTGGAACGCATCGCCTTCCTGCTGGAGCGCGAACTCGCCTCCCCCCACCGGGCCAAGGCGTTCCGCACCGCCGCCGAGGCCGCCGCCGCCCTGCCCCCCGAACCGATCGACGCCGCCCAGGCCGAACGCCTCCCCGGCGTCGGCCCCGTCACCGCCCGGGTGATCGCCGACGCCTCGGTCGGCCGCACCCCGCAGTACCTGCTGGAGACCGAGGCCCGCGCCGCCGCCGGGCCCGCCCCGTCCACCGCCGCGCTGCGGCTGCGCGAGAAGCTCCAGGGCGACTGCCACCTGCACTCCGACTGGTCCGGCGGCACCGCCCCCGTCGAACGGATGGCCCACACCGCCCGCGCCCTCGGCCACCACTGGGCCGTCCTCACCGACCACTCGCCCCGCCTCACCGTCGCCCACGGCCTCGGCGCGGACCGGCTGCGCGAACAGCTCGACCTGGTCGAGGAGCTCAACGCCCGGCTCGCCCCGTTCCGGCTGCTCACCGGCATCGAGTGCGACGTCCTCGCGGACGGCACGCTCGACCAGGACGAGGAACTGCTCGGTCGCCTGGACGTGGTGGTCGCCTCCGTCCACTCCGAGCTGCGGATGGAGGCCGACGCGATGACCCGCCGGATGCTCGCCGCCGTCCGCAACCCGCTGGTCGACGTCCTCGGCCACTGCACCGGGCGGCGCCTGGGCGAGAAGCCCCGCCCGCCGTCCGCGTTCGACGCCGAGGCCGTCTTCACCGCCTGCCGCGAGCACGACACCGCCGTCGAGATCAACTGCCGCCCCGACCGCCAGGACCCGCCCGACGACCTCCTCGCCCTCGCCGCCGACCTCGGCTGCCTGTTCGCGATCGACACGGACGCCCACGCGCCGGGCGAACTCGACTGGCAGGTGGAGGGGTGCGAGCGGGCGGTGGGGGTGGGGTTGGAGGCGGAACGGGTGATCACGGCGTGGTCGGTGGAGCACCTGCTGGCGTGGGCGGGGGCGCGCTGAGGGGGTGTCGGTGCGGGTCGGTACGCTGCCCGGATGACCGAGGTGCACGAAGAGACGCGGATCAGGCCGTTGGCGTTCCACGCGGCGGGTGGGACGGAGGACTGGCGGGTGCTGGGGGAGGGGGCCTGCGCGTTCTTCCGGACGGAGTCGTTCGGGGCGGGGGCGCGGCTGGTCGGCGCCCTCGGCGAGGCGCTGGCGGGGGTCGGCGAGGTGGACGTGGACCTGCGGCCGGAGGGCGTGACCGTCCGGCTGGTCGAGGTGGGGGAGGAGTACTACGGCCTGACCGGGCGGCACGTCGAGCTGGCCCGGCTGGTCTCCGCGACCGCCCGCGGGCTCGGCGCGGTCGCCGACCCGGGCGGCCTGCAGACCGTCCAGGTCACGGTCGACGCGCTGGAGGTGCCCGCCGTGGTCGCGTTCTGGCGGGTGCTGCTCGGCTACCGCGACCGCTCCGGCAGCCCGGAGGACCTGATCGACCCGGCCCGCCGCGGCGCGCCGTTCTACTTCCAGCAGATGGACGAGCCCCGCCCGCAGCGCAACCGGGTGCACGTGGACGTCTGGGTGCCGCACGACCTCGCCGAGGCCCGGATCGCCGCCGCGATCGCCGCCGGGGGCCGCCTGGTGACCGACGAGCACGCGCCGAACCACTGGGTGCTGGCCGACCCGGAGGGCAACGAGGCGTGCGTCGGCGCCGCCGGGGCCGCGGGCTGAGGGCCGCTCAGGCGCTCTCGACCAGGCGCTCGCGCAGGCTGTCCAGGGTGTCGTCCTTGAGGCCGAGCCCGGCCCGGGCGTAGCTCTCGGCGTCGCCCCAGTGCTCCGCGAGGACGTCGAGGGCGGCGTCCAGGTACTCGGCCCGGACGGAGAACACCGCGTCCGCGACCTCCGGGTCGCCGCCCGCCGCGACGAAACGTTCCACCAGCGGGGCGTAGTGCGTCCGCACCGCCGGGTCGACGGACAGGTACTCGGTGCGGACGGTCTCCTCGTCCGCGCCCAGCAGCAGCAGGAGCAGGGTGGCGCCCCAGCCGGTGCGGTCCTTGCCCGCGGTGCAGTGGAAGAGCACCGGCCCGCCGCCCCGGTGGGCGAGCGCGGTGAGCAGCTGCTTGTACGCCTGCCGGGCGGAGGTCGAGGTGACGAACGCCCGGTAGTCCTCGCGCAGGGCGCCCGCGGCCCGGCCGCCGCCGAGGGCGCGGTTGGCACCGGCCGGGTCGGCGAGCGCCGCGGCCAGCGCGGCCGTCGCACCGCTGCCCGCCTCGTCGGCGAGCACGTCCGCGACCAGCAGGTGCGCCCCGCCGGGGACGCGGTCGGGGAAGGCGGCGCGTTCGGCGGCGGTGCGCAGGTCGACGACGGTGCGCACGCCCAGCGCGTCGAACATCGGGTCGCCCGCCGGGTCGAGCCGGTCCAACTGGCCGGAGCGCAGCGCCAGCCCGGGCCGGACCCGGGCCCCGCCGGGCAGGTCGATGCCGCCGAGGTCGCGCAGGTTGGCGACGGTGGCGGAGTCCACGAGGTGCGAGTGCTGCATGACGGCCTCCCTGCCGACGGACCCGGGGGAAACGGGCGGACCTTGCCAGCACGCTAGGCGCGCCCCGGGCGGGTCGCCCCCGGAGTACCCCCGGCCGGGCGGACCTCCGCGGCGGACGGCGGAGCGCTCGGGGAGCGGCCGGGGGAGCGTGCGCCCGTGCGCCGCGCCACGCCGCGTGCGCCCCTTGATTGACGCGGCGTCAGCGGGCAGGGTGGTCACCGCCCGGCCCCGTCGGGGCGGGGGCGTGCCTGGTGCGACGAAGGGACGGAATCCCCGGATGGCAGCGAAGATCCTGATCATCACCGGTGACGCGGCGGAGTCGCTGGAGGTGTTCTACCCGTACCAGCGGCTGCTGGAGGAGGGCTACCAGGTCGACATCGCCGCGCCGACCAGGAAGACCCTGCAGTTCGTGGTGCACGACTTCGTCCCGGGCTACGACACGTACACCGAGAAGGCCGGCTACACCTGGCCCGCCGACCTGGCCTTCGCGGACGTCGACCCCGCGCAGTACGTGGCGCTGGTGCTGCCCGGCGGCCGGGCGCCCGAGTACCTGCGCAACGACCCGGAGGTGCAGCGGATCGTCGCCGCGTTCGTCGAGGACGACAAGCCGCTCGCCCAGATCTGCCACGGCCCGCTGATCACCCTGCGGACCGGCTCGCTGGCCGGGCGCCGCACCGCCGCCTACCCGGCGCTGGAGCCGGACGTGGCGGCGGGCGGGGCGGACTTCGTCGACGGCGACGCGGTGGTGGACGGCGTGGTGGTCTCCGCCCGGGCCTGGCCGGACCACCCGTCCTGGATGCGGGCGTTCGTCAAGCTGCTGCGCGAGAAGGCCCCGGTCGAGTAACGGCCGTCCGGGGTGTCGGCTTGCCCGCCCGCCCGGGGCGGGCAAGCGTGTACCCCATGGCAGCACACCTCGACGGACCGGCCCTGCTCGCGCTGCACGCCCGGGCGCTGGCGCACTTCGGCGACCTGGTCCGGGCCGTGCCCGACGACGCCTGGCAGGCGCCCACCCCGTGCACCGACTGGACGGTCCGGCACCTGGTCGGCCACCTGACCTCCGAGCAGCTCTGGGTGCCCGACCTGCTGGCCGGGGCCACCGTCGCCGAGATCGGCGACCGCTTCGACGGCGACGTGCTGGGCGCCGACCCGGTCGCCGCCTGGACGGCCGCCGCCGACGCGGCCCGGGCCGCGTTCGCCGCGCCGGGCGCGCTGGAGCGCACCGTGCACCTGTCGTACGGCGCGCGGCGGGCCGACGGGTACGCCCGGGAGATGACCGTGGACGCGATCGTGCACGCCTGGGACCTCGCCCAGGGCATCGGCGCCGACGCCACGGTCGACCCGGCCGCCGCCGAGTTCGCGCTCGCCGAACTCGCCCCGCAGGCCGACGGGTTGGCCGCCTCCGGGCTGTTCGCCGACCCCGTCCCTGTTCCGGCCGACGCGGACGCCGCGACCCGGCTGCTGGGCCTGGTCGGCCGCGACCCCGCGCATCCGCTGGGGCGCTAGGCGGCGTGTCAGCGCCGGGTGCGCACCCCGTCCAGGGCGATGGCCAGCACGCGCTCGCGCTGCCCCTCCTCCGGATACGCCACTGAGGCGATGCCGGAGACCATCCGCAGCAGGTCCTCGATGCTCATGTCGGTGCGCGCCTCGCCGGCCTCCTGGGCGCGCAGCAGCAGCGGGGTGCCCCCGGCGTACATGGTAAGCAGGCAGGCCTGGAAGATGTCCGACTCCTCGCCCGCCAGGGCCTCGCGGATGGCCCGCTTGGTCGTCGCGTAGTCGACGAAGCGGCGCAGCCAGGTGGTCAGCGCCTCCCACGGCGGCAGGTCGGCGACCGCGAGGGAGGCCCGGTAGAGGTCGTCCACCTCGGCGGCGTACACCGCCTCGAACAGGTGTCGGCGGGTGGGGAAGTTGCGGTAGAGGGTGCCGATGCCGACGCCGGCCCGCCGGGCGATGTCCTCCAGGGAGGCTTCGGCGCCGTGCGCCGCGAACGCCTCGCGGGCGGCGGCGAGCAGCGCGTCGAAGTTGCGGGCGGCGTCCGCGCGGCGCGGGCGCTGGGCGGCGAGGAACTCGCTCACCACGATCTGATCCGGCACGGGGACCTCGTTCTCGACACGTCCGGGAATTCGAATTGAACCGGAGGCATGCCTCCGCTAATCTGGAGGCATGCCTCGACTTTAGCACCGGGGCCTGGACTCCGGCCCGCCCGCGTACCGGCGGACCTGCCGTTTCGCCGTGCCCGCACACCCGGCCGACGTCGCCGGGCGACCGTACGGCGACCCTGCGTACCGATCCCGTCCCGCAGCCCGCTGCCCTGCCGTTCCTCCGCTCCTCCGTCCCGCCCGTCCTCCCGTCCGGCCGCCGCGGCGCACCCCGTGCTGCCCGTGCGCCGTCCCGGGTCCCGTGTCCCGAGAGGGTTCGATGAACCGCCACTCCCCCCGCCTGACCTTCGGCGTGCTCGCCGTCGGAGCGGGCGTCTACGCGCTGCTCCAGTCGCTGATCACGCCCGCCCTCCCGATCGTCCAGGAGGAGATGCACACCACGCAGTCCACCGTCACCTGGGTGATGACCGCCTACCTGCTCTCCGCCTCGGTCTTCACCCCGATCCTCGGCCGGGTCGGCGACCTGGTCGGCAAGAAGCGCACCCTGGTCGCCGCGCTGGTCGCGCTGCTGGTCGGCTGCCTGGTCGCGGCGCTCGCGCCGAACATCACCGTGCTGATCGTCGCCCGGGTGATCCAGGGCATCGCCGGCGCGCTGTTCCCGCTCTCCTTCGGCATCATCCGCGACGAGTTCCCGCCCGGACGGGTCTCCGGCGGCATCAGCAACATGTCCGCGGTGATCGCCGTCGGCAGCGGCCTCGGCATGGTCCTGGCCGGACCGATCGTCGGCGCCCTCGACTACCGCTGGCTGTTCTGGCTGCCCGTCATCGTGGTCGCGGGCACCGTCCTGCTGGCCCACCGCTACGTCCCCGAGTCGCCCCACCGCAGCGAGGGCAGCGTGGACTGGCTCTCCTCCGTGCTGCTCTCCGGCTGGCTGGTCGCCCTCCTGCTGCCGGTCAGCCAGGCCTCCCAGTGGGGCTGGGCCTCGACCAGGGTGCTCGGCCTGCTCGCCGTCGCCGTCGTGCTGTTCGCGGCCTGGGCGCTGCACGAGTCCCGCTCCCGCCACCCGCTGATCGACCTGCGGGTCATGCGACTGCCCGCCGTCTGGACCACCAACACCGCGGCCCTGCTGTTCGGCGCCGGCATGTACGCGGTCTGGGCCTTCCTCCCCGGCTTCGTGCAGATGCCCACCAGCGCCGGATACGGCTTCGGCTCCAGCGTCACCGGGGCCGGAATGCTGATGCTCCCGATGGTCGCCGCCATGTTCGTGGCGGGCGTGGTCGGCGGACGGCTGGCCGGGCGCTTCCCCGCCAAGGCCCAACTGGTCGCCGGCGCGCTCCTCGGCTCCGCCGCCTGCGCCCTGCTCGCCGCCCGGCACGACAGCCCCGCGGACGTCGCGGTCGCCGCGGGCGTCTTCGGCCTCGGCATCGGACTCGCCTTCGCCTCGATGAGCAACCTCATCGTGCAGGCCGTCCCCGCCGCCCAGACCGGCGCCGCCACCGGCATGAACGCCAACATCCGCACCATCGGCGGCTCGATGGGCGCCGCCCTGATGACCGGCCTGGTCACCGGCCACCTGCAGCCCGGCGGACGCCCCGCCGAATCCGGCTACACCCACGGCTTCGCCCTGCTGGCCGCGTTCTGCCTGGCCGCCGCCCTCGCCGCGCTGCTCGTGCCGGCCCGCCGCCCCGCCCCCGCGGCCGCACCGGTGGAGGCCCCGGCCGCGGCGCGGCAGGCCGCGGCCGCGGAGCACGAGGTGGTCGGCGGGTAGCCGACCGGCGGAGCGGGAACGGCACCCGCCCGCCGGGACGGCGCCGGGCCGCCGGGGCCGCGCCCGGCCGACGGGAGGGGTTCCGTCGGCCGGGCGCTGGGTCACCGGTGGTTCAGCCAGTTCACGGCGCTGGTCGGCTTGTCGTTGTAGTCGAACAGGGCCTGGTTCTCCCAGGCGTCCTGGGAGGTCGGGTCGGTCGGATCCCAGCCGTTGCCCGGGACGGCCGTCCAGGTGGGCTCCCAGTAGAAGACGCCCAGGCCCCGGCCGTTCGGTACGGCCTCCACCACGTTCATCACGTCGCGCAGGTTGGCGGCCTGGCCGGCCTGGGTGGCGGGGTAGCCGGCCACCAGCTGCGAGGAGGTGGCGACGTTGTTCTCCAGGGCGTCGTCGTTCGCCAGGGTGAAGGCGTACGCGGTCTCGGCGACGAACACCTGCTTCCCGTAGCGGGCGGCCAGGTCGTCCAGGGTGGTCTGCAGGTCGCTGAGCGGGCCGTGCCAGTAGCCGTAGTACGAGAGCCCGATCAGGTCGAACGGGACGCCGTGCGAGACCGCCTGGTCGAAGAACGTCCGGGCCCCGGCGTCGTCGCCGCCCTTCGCCAGGTGCAGTGCCACCTTGGTCGAACTGCTCACCGCCTTCGCCGCGTTCGCGCCCTGGGTGAGCAGCGCCGCCAGGTTGGACCAGTTGGCGGTGGAGCCCTCGCTCCACAGGATCCCGGCGTTGATCTCGTTGCCGATCTGCACCATGTCGGCGGTGGTGCCCTGGGCCTTCAGCGCGTTCAGCACGTCGTAGGTGTGGTTGTAGACCGCCGACTTCAGCTGGGCCAGCGAGTAGCCGGACCAGGCGGCGGGCTTGGTCTGCTTGCCGGGGTCGGCCCAGCTGTCGGAGTAGTGGAAGTCGATCAGCAGGCCCATGCCGAGCGCCTTGGCGCGCTTGGCCATCGCCAGGACCTTGTCCTTGTTGTTGTAGCCGTCGGCGGGGTTGACCCAGACCTTGAGGCGCACGTAGTTCGCGCCGCTGGAGTGCAGGATGCTCAGCGCGTCACCGGCGGTGCCGTCCGCCCAGCGGTAGACGCCGCCCCTGTCCTCGCTCTTCTTCAGCGTGGAGACGTCCACGCCGCGGGCGGCCAGGCCGGTGCCGCCGATGGTGAGGGACAGGTCGTCGACGTTGATCCAGTTCCCGGCGTTGGCATCGGAGCTGATGCTGACGGTGCACTGCCCGCCGGTCACGGCGACCGAGGTGACCAGCCGGATCCAGGCGCCGTTGGGGGTCGGCGGCAGGTCGGTGCGCTGCTCGGCGGAGCCGCAGTTGCGCAGGGCCAGGTACGCGGAGTTCTGTCCGCCGCTGGAGCGGACCCAGGCGGTCAGCGTGTAGGTGCCGTTGGCCAGGCCGGACAGGTACTGGTAGGTCTCGACCTTGTAGGCGGCGGCCGCGTAGTGGGTGAGCCGGTACGAGCCGCTGTGGCCCCCGGCCTCGGTGTAGGAGGCGCCGTTCTGCCCGGTGGCCGAGTAGGTGGACCAGCCGGTGGGGGTGGCCGTCCCGGTGCCGTTGGCCTCGAAGCCGGTGTTGGTGAGCGTGGTGGCGGCGCCGGCCGTGCCGGGCAGGCCGGCGACGGCGGTGGCGGCGAGCGGGAGCGCCGCCGCGACGGTGATGAGTGCGCGCTTGATGCCCTGGTGCATCGTCGTCCTTGACGGGGAGTGGGGGCGGGGGGGGTGGAGCGGAGAGCCCTGTGAACGTGCACAGAAGTCTGCTGCGCTGTCCCGCCATAGGAAACCCCAGGCCCTGGCGAAGCTGCAAGCAGTCGGTACCATTTTCTTGTGAACGTTCACATAACGGAAGGGCGGCCGCGGGCCCCGTCCGCGGCCGCCCTCCCGGGCGGGCTCAGCAGTCGCGCAGCTCCGGCGACTGGTTCAGCAACTGGGCCCGCGGGGAGGTGAACTCCCGGTAGGCGGCGGTCTGCTCGGCGTGCGGGTGGAAGACCGCGAGGCGGTGGCAGTTCTGGAAGGCCAGCTTCACCGAGAAGTGCCGCTCCAGCGCGCCGCGGATCGAGTCGCTGGCCAGGGCGCGCAGCAGTTGGGCCCGCTCGGCCTCGCTCGGGGCGACCGTGTTGTCGGCGAACTCGGCTTCGGTGACGGCGAGTTCGGCCGTCAGGTCGTTGACCAGGCGGTAGGCGTAGGGCAGCGAGGTGCGGACGGTGGCGAGGAAGTCGGCGTCGGCGACCTCGTCGCGCTCGGCCAGGGTCAGCAGGGAGGGGGAGACGTCCAGCGACATGGCGGATCGGCCTTCCGGAATTAGTGGTAGTGGAAGTCGTTTTCAACAAGTGATCCTGTCGTCCGCCTGACGCCCTGTCAATTACGCGCCCCCGTTCGGCGCGGCACTCCGTGTCGCCCGGCTCGCGGCCGCCCCCGGCCCTTCCTAGAGTGGGAGGGGCCAGGCGAACCGCGAGGAGGCCCCGATGGACGAGCAGCGCCGCGACGGCGGGACCGGCAGCACCGACCGCCGCATCCTGGAGCGGATCAGCGAGATGGTCGAGGCCGAGCGCGACCTGCGCGCCGCCCTCGTGGAGGGTCGCATCGACCAGTCCACCGAGCACCGCGAACTCAAGGACATCGAGGAGCAGCTCGACCAGTGCTGGGACCTGCTCCGCCAGCGCCGCGCCCGGGTCCGGGCGGGTGAGGACCCGGACGGCGCGAGCGTGCGCAGCGTCGAAGAGGTCGAGCGCTACGAGTCGTAGCCGGGCGTGCCGGGCGTGCCGGACGGGGCGGGCGCGCCGGGCGCGCCGGCGCGTCGCAAGGCGGGTCAGGCCCCGGCGGCGTCCAGGTTGGCCGTGACGCGGGTGAGCAGTTCGCGCAGCGCCCGCAGGTCGTCCAGGGGGAGCCCGGCGGCGGCCAGGATGCGGCGGGGGACGGCCAGGGCACCCTCGCGCAGCTCGCGTCCGGCCGGGGTGGTGGCGACGATCACCGAGCGCTCGTCCTCCGGGCTGCGTTCGCGGGTCACCAGCCCGGCCGCCTCCAGGCGCTTGAGCAGCGGCGAGAGGGTGCCGGAGTCCAGGCGCAGGCGTTCGCCGAGCTGCTTGACCGGCAGGGTCCCGTCCTCCCACAGCACCAGCATCACCAGGTACTGCGGGTAGGTCAGGCCGAGGTCCTTGAGGGCGGTGCGGTAGACGCCGCCGAAGGCGCGGGAGGCGGCGTTCAGCGAGAAGCAGATCTGCTGGTCGAGCAGGAGCAGGTCCGCGTCCTTGCGTGGGGTGTCCTCGCCGTGCCAGGTCATGGCTCCAGGGTAGCAAGTGACCGATTCAGTTGTGCGCAATTGAATTGTGTGCTGTAGTTTTGGGCAGGAAGCAGCGAGAAGCAGCAGAAGCAAGGACGAAGGAGACAGCCGCGATGAACCCGCTCTACACCGCAGTCGCCACCGCGAACGGCCGCGAGGGCCGTGCCGTCAGCTCCGACGGCAGGCTCGACCTCAAGCTCTCCCCGCCGCCCGCGCTCGGCGGCGACGGCGAGGGCACCAACCCCGAGCAGCTGTTCGCGGCCGGGTACGCGGCCTGCTTCGCCAGCGCGCTGGGCGTGGTCTCCCGGCAGCAGAAGGTGGACGTCTCGGACGTGTCGGTGACCGCCGAGGTCACCATCGGTAAGGATGACAGCGGCTTCGGCCTCTCCGTCGTCCTGCGGGTCGAGCTGCCGGAGTCGCTGGCGGGCGAGACCGGTGAGCTGCTGGTCAAGCAGGCCCACCAGGTCTGCCCGTACTCCCGGGCCACTGCCGGGAACGTTCCGGTGGAGCTGGTCGTCGAATAAGGCGAGGCAGGGGTCTCACCGGGGTATGCGGGCCGCGTCCACGTGGGGGTGGAGGCGGCCCGCAGTGCTGTGCCGGAAGGGGTTCAGAGCGGGAGCAGCTCCGGGCGCTTGGCCTCCACGTGGTCGCCGGAGGACTCGCCGCGCAGGCGGCGGCCGACCCAGGGCAGCAGGAAGGTGCGGGCCCACTGCAGGTTCTCCCGGCGCTGGTCGGCCGGGGTGAGGACAGGCGCGGGCGGCCAGGCGGCCTCCGGGTCCGCGTCCACCGGCAGGCCGAGCGCCCGCGCCGCCAGCAGCGCCACCCGCTGGTGGCCCTCCGGTGACAGGTGCAGCCGGTCCTCGGACCAGGCCCGCCGGTCGTGCACCGCCCGCAGCGACCACAGGTCGGCGACCGCGAGGCCGTTGCGGTCGGCGATCGCCCGCAGGTGCGCGTTGTACGTGGCGATCTTGCCGCGCAGGTGGCGCAGCACCGGGACGTTGCGGGTGTCGAAGCCGGTGCAGATCAGGATCGTCCCGGCGCTCTCGCGCAGTTCCAGGACGGCCGACTCGAAGTGCTCGGCGATCAGGTCCGGGTCGCTGCCCGGGCGCAGGATGTCGTTGCCGCCCGCGCACAACGTCACCAGGTCGGGCCGGAGTTGACGGACCTTCGGGACCTGTTCGGCGACGATCTGGTCCAGCAGGCGGCCGCGGACGGCCAGGTTGGCGTACCGGAAGTCGTGCTCCGGCCTGCGGGCGGACAGCATCCCGGCCAGGCGGTCGGCCCAGCCCGCGAACTGCCCGTCGGGGCCGGGGTCGTTGAGGCCCTCGGTGAAGCTGTCACCGAGGGCCGCGTAGGAACTGAGGTCAAGGGTCTCCTGGTAGTCGGCCATGCAGGAGATGGTTCACCTTGTGAAGTGACTTACGCCACCGTAGGTGCCCCGTGGCGCAGCGTGATCTCCGCCACGGGGGCGCGGCCGGTACCCTGCAAGGGATGCGGGCGGTGGGCGCCCCGGTGGGGCAGGCGGACGGTGAGGGCGGTCGTGACCAGTGACGGGGTGCGCGAGGAGAGCTCGCGCCGCAAGCAGATGCTGGTCCGGGCGCTGATCTACATCGCCGGTACGCACCTGTTCGCCGGCTTCGTGATCCTGCTGTTCGCGGTCGGCGGCCGCCGTTGAGTCGTTGAGCCGCGGGGCCGCGGGGCCGCGGGGCCGTTCGGTTGTGCGGGGCGTCGGGTCGCGGCGCTACGGCTGCTCCGGGAGGACGCGCTGCGCGACCTTCGCCAGGTGCGCGTCGAACGCGGCGGGCGGGTCGGGGTGGACGCGGACCAGGGCGACCAGCGCGGTGATCACCACGTCGCACAGCTCGTCCGCGACGTCGTCCCAGGTGTGCGAGAAGCCCTTGCGCGGGTTCTGGCCGAGCGCGCCGATCACCGCCTCGGCGACCTCGCCGGCCTCCTCGCTCAGCTTCAGGCACTGCAACACCCGCTGCATCTCCGGGGGTTGGGTGCTGCCCTCGGCCAGCCAGTCGGCCAGCCGCCGCACCGTCCCCCACTGCCGCTCGTCCACGCCCACCACCGATCGCCGGACCTCCGGCGGTACGGGCGGCCCGGGCCGCCCGCACGCCGCTCGACGACGATCGTAGCGACCGGCCCGGGGTGGTGACGGGGCGTCAGTGCAGGCGCTGCTGCCAGTCGACCGGGACGCGGCCGGCCGGGCCGGGGACGGGCTGGGTGACCGGGTGGGAGGTCGGGCCGGCCAGCGGTGGACCCTCGTAGAACTGCTCGGTCTCGGTGTTCCAGAACCAGTCCTCGCCGGGCTCGAAGCTGGTGAGGAACGGGTGCCCGGCCGACCGGGCGTGCGCGCTGGCGTGCTGGGACGGGGAGGAGTCGCAGCAGCCGATGTGCCCGCAGGCGGCGCACCGGCGCAGGTGGAACCACCAGCCCTGGCCCTCGCCCGCCAGGCACTCCGCGCAGCCGTCGCCGCTCGGCGGGACGGTGGGGTCGATGCCGGGGATCGTCGTGTCGTCGCTCATCGTTGCACCTCCTCGGCCAGGGTATGCCCGGCGCGGCGGGCGCGCGCCGGAAGCGGATCCGGCGCGGCGGGGTGAGGCCGCGTCCGCCGGGGAAGCACCGGGAACCGCTGGGGAACCGCCGGGGGACAGCAGGGCGGGGCGGTGGTGCGGAGGTGGATTCCGTACCGATCTACAGTGCTGTAGATTCGGTGCGGGCCCGGGCCCGACCGAGGAGGCCGGGCGACGGCCGTCGGCGCCGAACCGGCCGAACTGCCGGGCCCGGTACGGGGAAACCACAGGAGGGCACACATGGGAGTCTCGCTCGCCAAGGGCGGAAACGTCTCGCTGACGAAGGAGGCCCCGGGGCTCACCAACGTCATCGTCGGCCTGGGCTGGGACGTCCGGGCCACCACGGGCGCCGACTTCGACTTGGACGCCAGCGCGCTGCTGTGCAGCGAGGCCGGCCGGGTGCTCAGCGACCAGCACTTCGTCTTCTACAACAACCTGCGCAGCCCCGAGGGCTCGGTCGAGCACAGCGGCGACAACCTGACCGGTGGCGGCGACGGCGACGACGAGCAGATCAAGGTCGACCTGACGGCCGTCCCGCCGCAGGTCGCCAAGGTCGTCTTCCCGGTGTCGATCTACGACGCGGAGAACCGGCACCAGAGCTTCGGCCAGGTCCGCAACGCGTTCATCCGGGTCGTCAACGAGGCCGACGGCAGCGAGGTCGCCCGCTACGACCTCTCCGAGGACGCGTCCACCGAGACCGCGATGGTCTTCGGCGAGCTGTACCGCTACGGCAGCGAGTGGAAGTTCCGCGCCATCGGCCAGGGTTACGCCTCCGGCCTGCGCGGCATCGCGCTCGACTACGGCGTCAACGTCTGACCCGTCGCCCCCGCCCGCACGGGGCCGTCCCGTCGTCGCCGCAGGCCGCGACCGGGGCGGCCCCCGCGTGCTCCGGCGCCCCCGCATGCTCCGTCGTCCCCGCGTGCTCCGGCGCCCCCGCACGCTCCGTCGTCCCCCGGTTTGGGGGTGTCGGCGTTCGAGCGGTGCGCCGGGCTGTGGCAGGCTCGGCGCATGGAACAGCGTGTACTTGGCAGGACCGGACGCCCGGTCTCGGTGATCGGTCTCGGAACGTGGCAGCTCGGCGCGGACTGGGGCGTGGTGCTGGAGGACGACGCCCTCGCGGTGCTGGACGCCGCGGCGGACGCCGGGGTGACCTTCTTCGACACCGCCGACGTCTACGGCGACGGCCGCAGCGAACAGCTGATCGGACGTTTCCTCAAGGGGCGTCGTGACGACGCCCTGATGGTCGCCACCAAGCTCGGCCGGCGGCTGCCGCAGCTGCCGGAGAACTACACCCTCGCCAACTTCCGTGAGTGGACCGACCGTTCGCGCCGCAACCTGGGCGTCGAACGGCTCGACCTGGTGCAGCTGCACTGCCCGCCCACCGCCGTCTACTCCGACGACGAGGTGTTCGACGCGCTCGACACCCTGGTCGCCGAGGGCAGCATCGCCGCGTACGGCGTCAGCGTGGAGACCTGCGAGGAGGCGCTGACCGCGATCGCCCGGCCCGGCGTCGCCAGCGTGCAGATCATCCTCAACCCGTTCCGGCTCAAGCCGCTCGACCGGGTGCTGCCCGCCGCCGAGAAGGCGGGCGTCGGCATCATCGCCCGGGTGCCGCTGGCCTCCGGACTGCTCTCCGGCAAGTACACCAAGGAGACCCTGTTCGGGAGCGACGACCACCGGACCTACAACCGGGACGGCTCCGCGTTCGACCAGGGCGAGACCTTCTCCGGCATCGACTTCGAGACCGGCGTGGAGGCCGCCGACGAGTTCGCCCGGCTCGCCCCGCCCGGGGCCAGCTCCGCCCAGACCGCGCTGCGCTGGATCGTCCAGCAGCCCGGCGTCAGCACCGTCATCCCCGGTGCCCGCACGCCCGAGCAGGCCCGGGCGAACGCCGAGACGATGGCGATGTCGCCGCTGCCGGAGCAGACCCTGCAGGCCGTCCGCGACCTGTACGACCGGCGGCTGCGGGCGCAGGTGCACTCGCGCTGGTAGGGCCCGGTGCGGGCGGCGACTCGCGCCGGTTCCGCGGGGCGCCCGGTGGTGGGCGCCCCGCGGGCCGGTCGGGTCTGCCGGGCCGGCCGGGCCGGTCGGGTCTGTCGGGCAGGCGGCAGTGGCCGGGGCTCAGGGCAGCGGTTCGGCGTGCAGCGGGGTGCGGGGGGCCTGGTGGCCGCCGCTGGCCAGCATCCGGACCTCGCCCCGGTCGCTGATCTCGGCCTGCACGATGCCGGACGGGTCCGCGTACACCGGGTGGCCGCCGGGGCCCCGGGCGCCGGTCGCCTCGACCACCACCACGTCCTGCTCGGCGTGGCCGCCGGTCTCGCCGGGGAACGTGAGTGCGAATCGTTGGGTCATGGCCGGGCCTTCCTCCCGTGGGCGTCGTTCCATCGTAGGCAGGCCGGGCGCGGGTGGTCGCGAGCAGGCGGCTCGGGCGGGTGCTCGGGGCAGCCCGGGCTGCCCGGGTCTCCTGTGCCGGGCCCGGTGCTCACGCGGGCGCCAGGCGGGTGTGCAGGGCCCGGGCGGCGGCGCGGAACGCGAGGTCGTCGTGGACCATCCGGTCGTGGGAGCCCGAACGGACGGCCCGGGCGTCGGAGGTGGCGAGGTGGTGCAGCGCGGCCAGCTGCGCCGGGGTGAGCGGCTCGGCGGCCGCCAGGGCGTCCAGGGCCGCCAGGTCGGACGGGGAGCCGTGGGCGGCGAGCGCGGCCAGCACGAGGTCGGCCAACTCGGTGCGGGACACCCCCGCCGGGCGGGCGTCGGTCGGGTGGACGGCGGCCAGGGCACGGGCCGCTTCGGCGCTGTTCCCCGGGTGCGCCAGCAGGCGCAGCAGCAGGGGTGTGGCGGGTGCGGCGGCGGGCCCGAGCCGGGCGGCCAGGGGCAGGGCGCGGAAGGAGCGCCGGGGGCTGTCCGCGTCGTGGGCGAGGGCGGCGGCGAGGTGGGGCAGCAGGACGTCCAGGTGCCGGTCGCCGGACAGTGACCGTACGGCCTCGGCGGCGGCGAGCAGGTCGTGCGGGTGCGGGGCGGGGGCGGTGAGCGGGTCGTCCGGGTCGGGGGCGGGGGCGGTGAGCAGGGCCAGCAGGTGGGGGAGCAGGGGGCGGGCGTGCTCGCCGAGGTCGGGGAGGGCGTGCAGGGCCGCGGACAGCTCGTGCGGGGCGCGGGCGTCGAGGGCGGTGGCGAGCAGGGCGAGCAGCGGGGCGTCGTCGCCGGTCAGGGTGTGCAGGGCGGTGGCGGCGGCGTGGCGGTCGCGCCAGGGCGTGTCGGGGGCCGCGGCCAGCGTGCGCAGGCGCGCGGGCACGTCCGGGTCGCGGTCGGGGTCGGCGACGGCGGCCAGGGCCCCGGCCAGCACGCGGACGTTGACGCGGGCCGGGCGCTCGTCCAGCAGGTGCCGCAGTTCGGGCAGCGCGGGGCGGGCGGCCGGGCCCCAGGCGGTGAGCAGGCCGAGCAGCTCGGTGGTGCGGTTGCCGAGCAGGTCGCGGGCCCACGGGCCGCTGTCCGGCGGCAGGGGCGCGGGGGCGAGCAGCTCGGCCCGGACGGCGGCCAGCAGGCCGGCGTCGACGGGCAGGACGGTGGGCGGGTGCTCGAGGGACCGGGCGTGCACGGTGCGCAGTGACCGCCAGCGGTGGGCCAGCCGTCGGCCCAGCAGTTCGGCGAGCCGGGCCGGGGTGTGCGCCGGGTGGGTGCGGGGCAGGAGCAGCAGGGCCTGCAGCGCGTGGTCGCCGAGCTGGTCCGGCCGATCGGCCAGGCGCAGCAGCACGGGCACGGCCTGCGGGAACGGTTCGCCCCACTGGGCCAGTGCGTCGAGGACCTCGCGGGCGGGAGCGTCCGGGGCGGGGTCGTCGCCGGTGAGGAGCGGGAGCAGGACGGGCAGCAACCGGGCCGGGGCGCTGCGGGAGCGTCGGGCCAGGCAGTCCGCGGCCGCGAGGAGTTCGTGGGCGGCGGCGGGGTCGCTCGCGCGGGCGGCGGTCGTCTCCAGCAGGGTGAGGGCGGCCTCCGCGTCACCGCGCTCGTGCAGGCCGGTGGCGAGGGCGGGCAGGGTCCAGCGGTTCAGCGCGGTGTGCTCGGTGCGCGCTCCGACGGGGGCCAACTCGGCGACAGCAGCGGACAGTTCGGCGTCCCAGGGCAGGCCGTGGGTGACGGTCGCGCGCAGCGCGGCGATCCGGACGGGGCCGGGCAGGGTCGGGGAGAGCGCGAGGCCGCGCAGTTCGGCGCGGGCGGCCGGGTCGAACGCGGCGCGGACGGTCAACAGGTCGGCGCGGAGGGCGGGTTCGCCCTCCTGCTGCCAGCGGCGGCGGAGCGCGGCGCGGACGGCGGCGGTGGTGACGGCGGTGGTAGCGGTGGCGTTCGGTGCGGCGTTCGGTGCAGCGGGCGGGGTGGCAGCAGGGGCGCAGGGGAGCAGCAGGGTGAGCGCGGCCTGCCGGATCTCCGTGGAGGGGTCGCCCAACAGGGGTGTCAGAGAGATGAGTTGGTCGATCACGGCGGCGCGGGCGGCGCCCGGGGAGGGCAGATCGTGCTCGTCGGTGCTCGCCGCGATCGAGGCCAGCAGGTCCACTGCGGCGGCCCGGTTGGCGGCCCGGTCGGTGCCGGCGGCCCGGTCGGTACTGGCGGTGGTGCTGGTGGCGGTGCCGGCCGTGGCCAGTGCGGCGAGGAACGGGACCGCCGCGACCGTCGCCCCGTAGACCGTGCCCTGGTGCACCAGGCTGCTCCACGCCTCCTGCACGGCCTCCGACAGGGCGTCGGGGTCGGCGGCGATGGCGAGGTCGTGCAGCAGGGCGGGGACGTCGGTGGCGGGTCCGTAGGCGTGCCGGAGCTGCGACCAGTCGGTCAGGTGGATCCCGTCGAGGCCGGTCGTCGGGGCGGGGAGGTGGCTCATGAGGTCGGATTGTGGCAGCGGTCGGTGACACGGCGGCGGCCGTGGCGCTCAGACGAGCAGGTGCAGCCGCTGCGCGGCCGGGCCGATCCGGACGGTCTGGCCCCAGGTCAGTTGCAGGGCGTCCGACTCGATGCCGTCGCCGAACGCGACCAGGAGCTCCGACTCGACGGTCAGGGTGAGCTGCTGGTCGGCGTCCAGCAGGCCCTCGACGCGGGAGGTGCCGGTCACCGGGGACGGCCAGGCCTCGCGGACGAACCAGGACAGGTGCGGGGCGGTCGGCGCGGGCAGGTCCAGGCGGCTGGAGCGCTCCAGCCAGGCCGAGCGGCACCACCCGGTGGCGCCGGTGCCGGTGCCGACCAGCACGCCCGAGGACGCCTGCGACTCGGCCGCGCCGCCGGGGGCCGCCAGCCGGTAGCGGGCGGTCTGGTGGCCCGGCTGCCCGAGGTAGATCTCGTTCAGCGCGAGCAGCCGCTGGGTGTCGTCCGCGACCGCCTCCACCATCGTGCGCCGCTCCAAGCGCCGCTCCACGCCCGGCATCACGGCCGCCCGCAGCAGCGGCTCGGCCTGCTCGGCCCGGTGCCGGACCAGGACGCCCGCGTTGCGGCCCGGTTCGGCGTCGATGCCGATCACCGGCTGGCCCGCCAGGTACTTCGCGGCGTTCGCGACCAGGCCGTCCTGGCCGACCACCACGACCACGTCCTCCGGGCCGAACAGGAACCGGTCCAGGTCGGAGCGCTCGACCCGGGCCTGCCGCCAGTCCAGCGGCACCGCGGCCGACACCGCGGCCAGCGCGCCCCGGGCCCGGTGGTGGCGCTGCTCGGCCTCGGCCAGCGAGCGGCCGCGCCGGGAGAGGAAGAACTCGGCCTGGCCGCGGGTGCCGTGCCGGGCGATCAACTCCTCGTACTCGGTGCGCCGGTGGATCAGCACCACGCGCGGGGCCAGGCTCACCGGACCGCTTCCCCGGGAGTGGTGGCGGGAGCGGTGGCGGGGGTGGCCAGGCGGGTGAGCAGGCCGGTGAGGACGTCCGGGGTGAGGGTGATGCTGTCGATCCGCGGCAGGTGCTCGGCCAGCCGGATCAGGGCCAGCGCCTGCAGGACCTCGGGCCCGGCCTGCTGGTGGGCAGCCAGCCAGGCGGCCTCCGCGGCGGCCTTCGCCTCACCCAACGACCGTGCGGCTTCGGCCTGCTGGGCGGCCAGCGTGCCCGCGGCCTCGGCCTCGGCCACCGCCATCCTGGTCCGGCGGGCCGCGTCCGCGTCGGTGCGGACCGCGTCCGCGGCGGCCTTCTGCTCCGCCTCCCGCCGTGCGTTGGTGCCCCGTTGGGCCACCAGCTCCTCCTCGCGGCGCGCCAGTTCGATCTGGCTGGCGAGTTCGTTCTCGGCGATCGTGCGCTCCCGCTCGACCGCGACGGCGCGGCGCTCGTACGTCGCCCGGTCGGCCTCCTGCTGGACCTGTTCGCGGGCCGGGGTGCGCAGCGCCCGCTCCATCTCGGCCTCCGGCCGGACGGCGGTGACGCGCACCGCGAGCACCGACACCCCGATCTCGGTCAGCCGGGGTTCGGCGGCCAGGCCCTCGGTGATCCGCTCGCGGACGGCCGTGACGCCGTTGACCAGGGCGTCGGCGAGCGGGGTGCGGGCGATCAGCTGGAGCGCGTGCTGCTGGGCGGTCTCGGTCAGCAGGGTGCCGAGCTGGGCGAGCGGCTCGGCGCGCCAGCTGCCGGTGTCCGGGTCGATGCCGAAGTCGAGGCGGGCGGCGGCGGTGGTCGGGTCGCTGATCCGGTAGGTGACGGTGGCCTGCACCGCGAGGTCCTGGAAGTCCGCCGTGCGGGCGTGGAACATCATCGCCAACTCGCGGTCGTCCGCCGGGACTTCGGAGATGGCGGCGGTGAGCGGCCGGAACCAGAAGGCCAGTCCGGTGCCCTCGTGGGCGAGCTGCCCGCCGCGCAGGTGGCGGATGTGGCTGGTGGGGGTGGAGCGCAGGTGGCGGAAGCCGAAGCGGCGGGTGATGTCGGCCATGGGGTGCGGTCCTCTCTTTTCGTCGAGATGACGATAAGCGAGGGCGCCCATTGTCGTCAATACGACGAAAAGGGGGTTCGGGTGTGGGCGGGACGGGGCGGGGCGGCCGGGGTTCGGGTGCGGGCGGGGTTCAGCCCAGGTGGATCGGGTTGCTCCAGGCGCGGCGACCCTGCGCGTCCTCCACCGTCACCCGGCACCAGGTGTCGCGGAACGCGGCCAACGGCAGCGTGCAGTACGTGAGTTCGTCGCCGGACCGGTCGGTGGCGACCTGCTTGCCGGGGCGGCCGCCGGTGACCAGCACCTTCCGGGCCGGGGAGCAGCGCACCGTGATCCGGCCGTCGGCGAGCGAGACGTCGAACAACTCGGGCCCGGTGCTGGAGTAGTAGTGGCCCGCCTTGAGCGCCGCGAGCAGCGCCCCGGGGGCGAGCTCCGTCGCGCGCACCTGCACCCAGGCCGCGCAGCCCGGCGGGTCCTGCGGCTGGAAGTGCGCGTCGTCGGCCGCGTACGCGTGCAGGCGACGGCCGCGGTTGAGCAGCGTCTCGGTCAGGTGCCAGCTGTCGCCGCGGTCCTCGTACGCGGACAGCGCGTTGTACGCCTCCACGGCGTGCGCGGCGTCCAGGCACTGCGCGTCGGTCTCGGTGAGCAGCGAGGCCGCCGGGTGCGCCATGCCGACGAACGCGCCCGCCGCGCGGGCCCGGCGGGCCAGCTCCGGGCCGCTCTCGCCCGGGGAGGGCGGGGCGAAGTCGAGCGGCAGGCCGACCGCCAGGATGTGCCACTCGGAGGTGAACTCGGTGCGCGGGGCGTGCAGTTCGGCGCCGATCAGGGTGGTGAACCCGGGTGTGCGCAGCGGCCGGGTGTCGGTGACCGGGTAGCCGTGGGCGGGCCGGAAGTGGTCGGTGACGGCGAGGAAGTCGTATCCGGCGTCCCGGTAGTGCCGAGCCGTCTCCTCCGGCGACAGCGCCCCGTCCGAGCGGTCGGTGTGGGTGTGCAGGTTGCCGCGCCAGAACCGGCCCGGCAGGCCGAAGGGCAGTGCGATCACGGTCGACCTCCTCGGTGCGGACGGTGCTCGGCGCGGATGCACGTGGTGCGGACGGCAGGTGGGGCGGCGCGGCGCGGCGCGCGCCGTGCGGTGCGGGGTTCGGAGGGTGCGGGGCGCGGCGGTGCGGTGCGGGGCGGTGCGGGGCGGTGCGGGGTTTCACCCTAGCGAGGCCCGCGGGCGGGGGCGACGGGAACCGGGCGCCGGGCGGGGCGTTTCGGCTGTCGCCCGGCGGCGCGTGCGGAGATGACCTGTCGTCAGATTCCGGCGCGGGCGCGGGAGGTGGTGGAGATCGCGGCGAGGTCCTGTTCGCCGTGGCCGTGGGCGACCGCCTGGAGGAGCGAGTCGCGCAGCAACGAAGCGAGCGGGAGCGGGACTTCGGCGGCGGCCCCGGCCTCCAGGGCGAGGTTCACGTCCTTCAGGCCCAACGCCAGCCGGAATCCCGCCGGTTCGAAGGACCGCTCGGTGATCATCCTGCCGTAGCCCGCGTACACCGGGCCGGGGAACAGTGAGTCGGTGAGCACCGCCAGCAGCGCCGCCGGGTCGAGCCCGCCGGCCTCGGCGAGCGCGGCCGCCTCGGAGAACGCCTCGATCGCCGACACCAGCAGGAAGTTGGCGCTGATCTTCGCCACGTTCGCGGCCGCCGGGTCCTCCCCGAGCGGCCAGGTGCGGCGGCCCATCGCCTCGAACAGCGGTGCCACTCGGTCGAGTTCGGCCGCCGGACCGGCCGCGAGGATGTTCAGGTTCCCGGCCGCCGCGACGTCCGTCCGGCCCAGCACCGGCGCCGCGACGTACCCGAGGCCGTGCCGGGCGTGCAGCTCGACGGCCCGGCGGGCCAGCGCGGGCGAGACGGTGGCCATGTTGACGTGCGTCACGCCCCGTGCGCCGGACAGCAACTCCTCGTCCAGCAACAGGCTTTCGACCACCCGGTCGTCCGCGAGCATGGACACCACCACCTGCGCCTCGAACGCCCCGGCGAGCGTCCCCGCCGCCGAGGCCCCGTCGGCGACCAGCTCGGCCACCGGCTCCGGCGAGCGGTTCCACACCCGTACCGCGTGCCCGGCCGCCAGCAGCCGCCGGGCCATCGCCCGACCCATTCCTCCCAGACCGACGAAACCGACGTCCATGCGCTGTCCTTCCCGCTACCGGTGGATCTTGGCCGTGCTCCGAGGCCGATGCTACGACTCGGGCCTGCTAACGGTCCGGATTGCCCGGGGCGCGGTGCTGCCACCGGCGGCGCCGGGTCTGCGAGGATGCGGGCACGGTGACGTCACCGGCTCGGTGACGGCGCCGGCCTGGCGACGGTACGGGGAGGGCGGCGGTGCGGGCGTGGTGACGGTGCGGACGGTGCACACGGCGGACCTCGATCCGGCAACCCGGCGGGCGGTCCGGGCGCTGCTGTTCGCGGTGTTCGGCTCGGAGATGACCGAGGAGGACTGGACGCACTGCCTCGGCGGGCTGCACGTACTCGCCTGGGAGGACGGCGAGTTGGTCGGACACGCCGCCGTGGTGCAGCGCCGCCTGATGAACGGCGACCGCATCCTGCGGACCGGCTACCTGGAGGGCGTGGTCGTCCGGCAGGACCGCCAACGGCGCGGCATCGGCGGGAAGTTGATGGACGAGGCGGAGCGCGTCGTCCGGGCCGCCCACCAGCTCGGCGCGCTCGGCGCCAGCGAGGAGGGCGTCCCGTTCTACCTCGCCCGGGGCTGGCGCCCCTGGCCCGGCCCCACCTGGGCCCTCGGCCCGCACGGGCGGCAGCGCACCGCCGAGGAGGACGGCTGGATCTACCTCCTGGGCGGCGAAGGGGAGTTGGACCCGACGGCCGACCTGGTCTGCGACTGGCGCGAGGGCGATCTCTGGTGACGTCGGCCCGGTGACACCGGCTCGGTGACGCCGACCTGGTGACACCGGCCCTGGCCCGGACCGCGAGTGCCCACGCGGTCGCCCCCGAGCGTAGGGTCGCGCAGCTTCGGCTCCCCGCCGGGCGGGAGCCCGGCCGGGTTCGGCACCCCCGTCGTGGAACGGCCGACACACCAATTGGTGACTCAAGGTAATCAGTCTTGGACCGAACGCAACAATATCGTGTACGCATGAAAAGACCGCGCTTCACCGTGCGCGCAGCCTGCGCCGTTGCCCTCAGTTCCGGCCTCGTCCTGGCCGTCCCCGCCGCCTGTGCGGCCCAGACCTTTCCGTCGACGGTGAGAGCCGCCGACGAGACGCTGAACCTCGCGTTCACCGGTAGCCCCCGATCCGTCGCGGTGCCCGACGCCGTGTGCCAGGTGGACGTGACCGCCTTCGGTGGCGCCGGTGGACAGGCGGTCTACGGGTCGCCCGGCGGCCTGGGCGGCGAAGTCCGCGCGACGCTGGACGTCCACAGCGGCCAGGTGCTGACCGTGAACGTGGCCGGTGCCGGAAGCGGTGGCAGCCTCACCGACGGCAGTGCGCCGCACGGGGGATACGGCGGTGGCGGCCAGGGCGGCGCGTACAACAACGACCCGAGGCCCGGCAACGGCGCCACCGCGGCCGGCGGGGGCGGGGCGACGACCGTCGCCCTCGACGGCACCACGGTCATCGTCGCGGGCGGAGGCGGCGGCGGAGCCGGGAGCTTCGCCGACAACGGCGCCGGCCGCGGCGGCGACGGCGGTCGCAACGGCGAGCCCGGCCGGACGCCCACCAGTCCGGGCGCCGGCCACGGCGGCGCGGCGGGCGGCGACGGCGGCAGCGGCGGAGCCGGTGGAACCCCGACGTCGCCCGACGACCAGCCGGGCGTGGCCGGTGGCGCCGCGAACGGCATGACCGGCGGGAACGGCGCGCTCAACGTCGGTGATCCTCACATGGGCACCGGCGGAGGCGGGGGTGGCGGCGCCCACGGCGGCGGCGCGGGCGGATCGTCCACCGGCAACGCGGTCGAGGGCGGTGGCGGCGGGGGCGGCTCCAGCCTCGGCCCCGCCGGAGCCCAGTTCACCGCGGGGGCGCGCAGCGGCGACGGCGAGGTCCGGCTCCAGTGGCTGCCCTGCGCTCCCAGCGCCACCCCGACTCCCAGTGCCACCCCGACTCCCAGTGCCACCCCGACCACCGGCTCCACCCCGACCACCGGCTCCAGCCCGACTCCCAGCACCGCATCGAGTCCCACCGCTCCTCGGTCGAGCCCCGCGGGCGAAGGTCCTGCCGCCCCGGCGCCGACGAGCACCCCGACAGGTCCCGCCCTCGCGGACACCGGAACCCCGGCGACCGGCCCACTGGTCGCCGTCGCCGTGGTGACCACCGCCACCGGCGCCGCGCTGTTCCACCTCGGCCGAGCCCGCCGCAGGCACTGAGGCTTCCGGGAACCGCCCTTGCCGCGGACGGGGTCCACCGGTGCGATCTGCGGTGGCAGGCCGCTCGCGGGGGCGGGCTCCGTGCCGCCGCGTCCGACTCGTCGCCGTCGGCCCACTTCCGTCGCCGACCGGTGCGCTCGGCCCGACCGGGATCACGGTGCACGGTCGGCGCACCGACCGCTGCTGAGCCCGCCCGTCGGTACGGGTGTGGGCGCGGGCGCGGGCGCGGGCGCGGGTGGCCGGGGGGACGGTTCGGCGGTCAGACGGGTGACGATCGCGTCGGTGGCCACGGCCTCGGCCCGGTCGAGGTGGCGGGCCGAGCCGCGCAGCAGGTGGCGGGCCTCCAGGGCGGCCAGGGCGAGCAGTCCGGGCAGGAGGTCGGTCGAACGGGCCGCCACCCAGCGGGTGCCCCGGGTGGCCATCCACCACAGGTCCGCCCCGCGGCCGGGCGGCTTCGTGGTCAGCCGGGCGGGTGGTGCCCCGACCCGGTGCCCGGTTCCGGCGAGCAGGGCGTGGAACTCCCGGGCGATCAGCTGGTGGCCCGCGGCGCTCGGATGCAGGCGGTCCACGCTCAGCAGTTCCCGGTGCTCCGTCCAGGGCAGTTCCGCCAGGTGCAGGTGCACCGCCCCGTGGTGCGCCGACAGTGCGTGCACCACCGCGTTGACGCCCCTCATCCGCCGGGCCAGCGGCCGGGCCAGCGGCGCGGGCAGCCCCAGCAGCAGCCCCGGGTCGGGTAGGCAGGCGGTCAGCGGGACGGTTCCGACCGAGGTCAACGAGGAGAGCGCGGAGGCGAGTTGGCGTGCCGTCGACTCCAGGTCGAAGGAGGCCCGCAGGGTGTCGTTGCCGCCGACCAGCACCGCCGCGAACTGCGGGCGCAGGGCGAGCGCGGTGGGCAGTTGGGAGACCAGCAGGTCGCGGCTGAGCGCGCCGCTGCGGGCGAGGTTGCGGAACTCCACGGGCCCCGGCGAGAGCGCGGGGGCGAGCAGCGCCGCCCAGCCCCGCCACCCCCCTGGCGCCGGATCGCCGACGCCCTCGGTGAGGGAGTCGCCGAGCGCAGCGAATCGAACCGTCATCGCGTCCCTCCGGTGGGGCTGGAAAGGTGGCCGAACGGGATTGCGGGAGAGAGAGGTTGGGAGGTGCCGGCGGGGACGGGGGAGGGGTCATCCGGCCGGGGGTGCGGTCGGCGAGGGACGGCCGGTGGTGGCGGGTGCGGGTGCGGGTGCCGGTACGGGTGCGGTCGCGGGTGTGGGCGGTGCCCGGTGGGCGGCGAGGAAAGCGGCCGTCGCGGCGTCCCAGCCGAACTCCTCCGCCCTGGCCCGGGCGGCGGCCCGCCGCTCCGCCTCCGGCCTTTCCAGCAACTCCCGTACCGCGAGCGCGAATCCGGCACCGCTGTCGGCCGCCGCGATCCCGGCCCCGCCGACCACCTGCGGTAGCGCGGAGGACCGGCTGACCGCGACGGGGGTGCCGCAGGCCAGCGTCTCCAGCGCGGCCAGGCCGAAGGTCTCCACCGGGCCCGGGGCGATCACCGCGTCCGCCGTGGCCAGCAGGGCCGCCACCTCGGAACGACCCGCCAGGTGTCCCAGGAACCGCACCGGTAGCCGGAGTTGGGCGGCGAGCCGTTCGAGCCGACCGCGCAGCGGTCCGGCCCCCGCGACCGCCAGCACGGCCGGAACCCGGTGACGGCGGCGCAGCTCGGCCAGTGCCTCCAGCGCCCGTTCGGGCCGCTTCTCCCCGGACAGTCGGGAGCACATCGCCAGCAGCACCTGCTGCGGATCGGCCAACTGCGCCCGCAGTGCAGGGTCGTGGCACTCCGGACGCATCGTCTCCAGGTCCACCCCCAGCGGCGCCCGCTCGACGTTGCGGGCACCGATCCGCTCGAACTCCTCGGCCGCCCAGGCCGTCGTGCACAGCACCGTGTCGTAGTCCTGCGCAGTACGGGAGTTGAGCCGGTCCGCGAGCCGCTGCGCAGTTCCGGAGGGCACGCCCCAGGTGCCCAGCACCCCGGTCGCGCTCTCGTGCGAGACCATCATCGACCGCACCCCGTGCGCCTTCGCCCACGCGCCCGTCCAGCGCAGTGTGGTGCGGTCCGACACCTCGAGCCGGTCCGGTGCCAACGCGTCGAGCAGCGAGGCGAGTCGACGCCTGTCGCGGAGCACCCGGTAGCCCCCGCTGCCCGGGACGCGCGGACCGGGCAGGGTGATCACCCGCCCCTGCTCGGTCCACTCGTCGCTGCCCGCCGACCCCGGTACCACCAGCACCGGCCGGTGGCCCGCCGCCAGGTACCCCGCGCCGAGGTGCCGCAGCGCCGTCCGCAGGCCGCCCGAGACCGGGGTGACGAAGTTCGCCACCCGGACGATGCACAACCCGCCCTCCGCGCGGGCCGTTTCGCGGTTCACGCAGGCTGCTCCTCGACCGGGGCCGGGGCCGGGGCGGCGACGGGCGCTTCGGCCCGGCGGGGTGCCGGGACGCCGCTGAGGGGGACGCTGCCGAGAGGGGCGGCGTCGGTGGGGGCGGGGGACGGTTCTCCCGCTCGGGAGCGGTGGCGCTGCCGGTGCTCGGTGAGCACCTCCTCGTAGTGCCGGATCAGCTGGTCGCCCACCGCCTCCCAGCTCCGGTCGGTGACGTCGGCCCGGCCCGCCGCGCCGTACCGGGCCCGCAGTTCGGGCGCGCGGGCGAGGTCGGCGACGGCCCGGGCGACGGCGCCCGCGTCCCGCGGGGCGACCAGCAGCCCGGTGCGGTGGTGGCCGACCAGGTCGAGCGGCCCGCCGACCGCCGGGGCGACCACCGGCACGCCGCTGGCCATCGCCTCCTGGATCGTCTGGCAGAAGGTCTCCAGCGGACCGGTGTGCACGAACAGGTCCAACGAGGCGAAGCAGCGGGCGAGTTCGGCCCCCGTACGGCGCCCGAGGAACACCGCGCCTGGCATCGCGGCCTTCAGCGCGGGCGCGCTCGGACCGTCCCCGATCACCACCACCCGTACGCCCGGCAGCCGGGACGCCTCCGCGAGCAGGTCCACCCGCTTCTCCGGGGCGAGCCGTCCGACGTACCCCACCAGCACCTCGCCGCCCGGGGCCAGCGCGCGGTGCAGTGCCTCGTCGCGGTGGTCGGGGTGGAAGCGCACCGAGTCGACGCCGCGCGCCCAGATCCGGACCTGTCGCACCCCGTGCGCCGTCAGGTCCTGTGCGGCCGGGGTCGACGGGGCGAGCGTGCGGGCGGCGGCACGGTGCACGGAGCGGATCCGCGCCCAGGCGACCGCCGAACCGACCCCCCGTCCCATCCGGTACGCCTGCGCGTAGCCCGCCAGGTCGGTCTGGTAGACCGCCACGGTCGGCAGGTCCAGGCGCTCGGTGAGCCGGGCGGCCCGCGCGCCGAGGACGAACGGACTGGCCAGGTGCACCACGTCCGGCCGGTGGGCCGTCAGCGCGGCGGCCAGCTTGCGACTGGGCAGGGCGATGCGCACCTGCGGGTAGCGGGGCAACGCGACGGAGGGGACGCGCACCACCGGCAGCGGTTCCCGGTCCGGGCCGAAGGACTGCGGCGGGCAGTGCGCGCCCCGCGCCGGGGCGGGGGTGATCACCAGGGGCTGGTGACCCCGCCGGACGAGGTGCTCGGCAGCCCTCAGCACGCTGTGGGCCACGCCGTTGACCTCGGGCGGGAAGGACTCGGTGACGATGGCGACTCGCATGCCAACGTTGTGGCCAAGCCAGGCATGCGGTCAGACAAAGGGATCTTTCGCGCAGACGAACGTCTGCCGCCATTTCCGCACTGGTGTGTGAATGCGGGGGTCGGGTGCTCCCGGGCGGACCCCGGTAGGTGTTTTCCACCGTTTTGTCCGAGTAGTCTGGCGGGATGGAGCACGCGGGAGGGGAAGCGGCGCAGCCCGCCGACGGGCCGGTGGCGAACGGGCCCGCGGGCGGGCCACCGGCGAACGGGCCCGCAGCCGCCAACGGTCCGGACGCGGGGGGTGACGGGGCCGTCGGCGGCGGGGCGGCCGGCGAACTGTGGCGGGCCGTCCGGCACGACGCCGTGCGGCTGCCCGAGCACCTGGCCGAACTGGCCGTGCACCAGGAGTCGAAGCCCGCCGAGAAGGCGGTGGCCGGACTGGCCGGGACGGGCACGCTCGCCGAGCAGCGCGCCGCCGTCATCACCCACGGCATCCGGCTGACCCTGGTCGAGGGCTGCGTGGTCGGCGGACCGCTGATCCTCCTCGTTCCGGTGGCGTTCTGCGCGGGCATGCTCGCCCAGGCCCGGATGGTCCTCGAACTCGCCCTCCTCGCCGGGGCGGAGGGCGACCGGGCCGAACGCAGCGCCGAACTCCTCGTCCTGCAGGGCGTGTACGCCACCGTCCCGGAGGCCCGCGCCGCGCTGGCCGCCACCGCCGCGGAGGACGCCGTCCCCAAGGCCGGCCCGCCGCCCCGCCCGTCCTGGGCCTCCCGGCTGGACATGGTCCGGCGGATGGCCTACCTGCTCGGCCTCGTCGCCATCGGCGAGGCGCCCCGCGGTCGGGTCCGCCGGATCGCGGGGTGGGTCGGCACGGCCCTCCTGGTGCTCTTCGGGCTCGCCTTCCCCGTGGTGTGGATCCCCGTCATGGGGCGCGCCAACGTCCGCGCCACCACCGCCCTCGCCCGGCGCGCCACCGCCTTCTACTGGCCCGACGAGGCGGACGGCCCCGGCGCCGCCCCGCACGGCGAGGAGAGGTACGCGCGCACCGCCACCATCGCGGTCCTCGGCCAGACCCTGCTCGCCCTGCTGCTCCCGGTCGCGGCCTTCCTGTTCGTGCTCTTCCTCGGAGTGGACCTGGCCGGTGGACGCCTCGCCACGGCCCTCCTGGTCGCCCTCGCCGCCGGAGCGGCCTACGCCGCCGACCGCGCCCGCCGCGCCCGCGGCTCCCGCGGCCCGAACAGCGCCCGCCGCGGCAGCGGATCGGACGGGCGCGGCGGTGGGACCGGCGGAACGTCGGACTGACGATTCGTCAGGTCGGCTCCCGAATTCCCGCGGGCGTCCGTGCAGGTTCCCGCGGACGTCCGTGCGGATTCGTGCGCACCCGTGCAGGGCCGCGCACGCCCGTGGCGCCGCCCGCTCCTGTGGGAGGCTGTGCGCATGCGAGAGGTGTTGATCGACCAGGCCGGGCGGTTCGCCGCCGAGCGCTACCCCGACGCGTCGGCCGTGGTGCTGGCCGGTTCGGTGGCGGCGGGACGGGCCCGGGCGGGCAGCGACCTCGACCTGGCCGTCCTGCTCCCCGACGGCCGGGAGACCCACCGCGAGACGCTGCGCCACGAGGGGCGGGTGGTCGAGGTGTTCGCGCACACCAGGGCCGGGCTCGCCGAACTGCGCGTCTTCGACGCCGCTTCCCGCCGCGGGGTGGTGCAGCAGCTGTACGCCACCGGGCTGGTCCTGCTGGACCGCGACGGCCACGCCGCCCGGATCGTCGCGGACTGCCGGGACGAACTGCTGACCGGCCCGCCCCCGCTCGGGGCCGAGCAGCGCGAGAACCTGCGGTACGCACTGACCGACCTGCTGGACGACCTCGGCGACGCCCCGGACCGTCTGGAGGCGCTCGCCATCGGTGCCGAGGTCCTCCGCACCGCCGCCGACCTGCTCAGCGACCACCACCGGGCCTGGACCGGGACCGGCAAGTGGTTCCCGCGCCGCCTGCTCGCCGCCGACCCCGACCTCGGCGGACGCCTCCTGGAGGCCCACCGCGCACTGTGCGAGTCCGGCGACCCGACCGCCCTCGGGGCGGCGGCCACCGCCGTGCTCGACCTGGCCGGCGGCCCGCTCTCGGCGGGCTACCACCGCGGCTGGCCCCCGGCAGCCCGGGGCGCGACGCCCGGCAGCAGGCAGGAGCTCTCCTCGGCGCCCTGAACACGCCCGCCCTGAACACGCCCGCCCTGTGCCCTGAGCGCCCTGTGCCCTGAACGCGCGCCCGCCCGCGTGCCGCGCCCGCCCGAGCGCCGCGCGCGGTCGGCTCAGGACGGCCGGTGGCGGACCCGGGCGGCGAGCAGGGCGATGTCGTCCTCGGCGTCCTCCGGCGCGAGCGCGGCGAGGGTGGCGTCCAGCAGGGAGTCGAGCGGCCCGTCCGAGGGGAGCCGGAGCGCGGACAGCCGGGCCAGCGAGGCGTCGATGTCCTCGCCGCGCCGCTCCACCAGGCCGTCGGTGTACAGCAGCAGGGCGTGGTCGGCGCGCAGCTCCGTGGTGGTCTGCTCGTAGCCGCCGACGCCGGTGCCCAGGGGCGGCCCGGTCGGCACGTCGACCAGCTCGGTGGTGCGCGAGGTGAGCAGCGCGGGCGGCAGGTGGCCCGCGCTCGCGAGGGTCCAGCGGGCCCGGGCGGGGTCGGCGAGGGCCAGTACGCAGGTCGCGGGGCGGGCGTTCTCCTGCTCGGCGATCAGGGCGTCGAGCTGGCGCAGGATGCGGTGCGGCGGCAGGTCCATGGCGGCGACGTAGCGCAGCGTGGAGCGGTAGTTGCTCATGTCGACGGCGGCCTCGACGCCGTGCCCCATCACGTCGCCCATCGCGAGCAGGGTCCGGCCGAACGGCAGCCGCACCGTCTCGTACCAGTCGCCGCCGACCACGGAGGTGATGCCGGACGGCAGGTAGCGGGAGGCGAGTTCGAGGTTGGGGTGCGGGCTGCCGGGTTCGGCGAGCAGGGCCCGCTGGAGTTCCAGGGCGGTGTTCTGCGAGCGGGCGTAGCGCCGGGCGTGGTCGAGGGTGAGCGCGGCGCGCCCGGCGATCGCGGCGAGCAGTTCGGTGTCCTCGTCGGTGAAGCCGAGCGAACTGCCGTGCGCCCGCGCCAGGGTGAGCACCCCGATGGGCCGTCCGCGGGCGGCCAGCGGCACGGCGAGCAGGCAGTCGACGCCCGCGGCCCGGCACGCGGCCAGGGCGGTCGGGTCGGGCACCAGCGCCGCCAGCTCCTCGGCGGAGAGCAGGTTGGCGGCCACCGGACGGCCCTCGACGAGCGCCCGGGCGGCCACCGAGCCGGGGTGGTGCCGCACGGCCGGTCCGCCGCCGCTCGGCGCGGGCGGCAGCAGCTCGGGCAGGTCCTTCCCGCAGGCCGTGGCGGCGCGCCGCAGCCGGGGGAGCGGACGGTCGCCGCCTGCCGCGGCAGCAGCGGCGGCGGTGACGCCGGTGTCGGGCGTGTCGAGCGGCAGGACGTCGACGAGGGCGAGGTCGGCGGAGCGGGGGACGACGAACGCGGCGAGTTCCGCGCAGGTGGTGTCCGGGTCGAGGGTGGTGCCGATCCGCTCCGAACCGGCCTCCAGCAGGGCGAACCGGGCCCGGACGCGTTCGAGTTCGGCCCGGTGCGCGTCGGCACCGCCCGGCAGCACGGCCAGCAGGCCGACCGGCGCGCCCTGCACCTCCAGCCTGCGGAAGTCGGCGGGCCGCCCGGCGAACGTCCCGGAACGCGGTCGCCCGTCGGCCAGCACGCGCGGGAGGGCGCGGTCCGCGTCCGCGACGGGGCGCCCCAGTACGGCCGTCGGCGACACGCCCGTGACCTGCTGGAACGGCGGGTTCAGGTAGCGCCAGCGCAACTCGCCGTCGAGCACCGCCACCGCGACGGGCAACTGGCCGAGCAGGGCGCCGACCAGTGCCGCACGCTCCACCCGCAGGGCCGCGGCGGCCGCGCTGAGCAGCGGATCCGTCGAGTCGTCGCCCGCCGATTCGGGCCGCACCCGTGACTCCTCCCTCGCCACGTCCCCCCGTGGAGCCCCGGGCGGGCGCGGCGCGTCGCCGCACCGTACCGCCCGGTGTTTCGCCTCCCAGATGATCCGCATCCGGGGACCGAACCATACTCGTCGGATGCGCCGAAGCCGAACCGGACACGGTGCGCACACGGTGCGCAGTGCGGCGCACGCGGATTCCCCGCCGACCCGTGCCTTTCTGCCCCGGAAGGTCCGCTTCCGGGCGCGACGCGACGCGGGCGCACCGGCCGACCGCCGCCGCCGGGCCGGGTGCGGGTTCGAGTACGGTCGGTCCGCCGGGGAGAATGGGACCACCACCACCCCGCCACCGGAGGCTCCGCACCGTGACCGACCAGCAGCACCCCGCCCCGACCGGCCGTCGACTCGACCTGCTCGCCGACTGCTCCGCCTGCTTCGGGCTGTGCTGCGTCGCCCTGCCCTTCGCCAAGTCCAGCGACTTCGCGGCGAACAAGAACGCGGGCACGCCCTGCCGCAACCTGCAGGCCGACCACCGCTGCGGGATCCACCCCGTCCTGCGCGAGCGCGGCTACCAGGGCTGCACGGTCTTCGACTGCTTCGGGGCCGGGCAGAAGGTCTCCCGGCACACCTTCGGCGGACGCAGTTGGCGGGAGGACCGGGAGACCGCCGGGCAGATGTTCGAGGTGTTCCCGGTGATGCGCCAACTCCACGATTTGCTGCGGTACTTGGCCGAGGCGATGGAGCTGCCGAAGGCCCGGCCGGTGCACGCCGAACTCCGTCGGGCGTTCGACGGGATCGAGGAGCTCACCCTCCGGGACGCCGCCGCGCTGATCGCCGCGGACGTCCCCGCGATCCGGGCCGGTGCCAACGAACTCCTGCTCCGGGCCAGCGAACTGACCCGGAACGCGCTGCCGGGCAAGAAGCGCAACCACCGGGGCGCCGACCTGATCGGGGCCCGCCTGCGCGGCGCGGACCTGCGCGGTGCCAACCTGCGGGGCGCCTACCTGATCGCGGCCGACCTGTCCGGCGCGGACCTGCGGGAGGCCGATGTGATCGGTGCGGACCTGCGCGACGCCGATCTGCGGGGCGCCGACCTGACCGGTGCGCTGTTCCTCACGCAGTCCCAACTCAACGCCGCCAAGGGCGATTCCGCCACCCGTCTCGGCGCCGACCTGGCCCGCCCCGCGCACTGGTGAGACCCGCCGCGGGGCGCGGGAGGGGGCGCGCGGGGGCGCACGCAGACCCGTGAATCGGGATTAATTGCCTGCGGTCAGGGCGGAACCGGGCGTATGGTCATGAACTCCCCGACGCGAGAGGAGGATCATCCGCGATGGGAATGTTCAAGGACGCACCACCCAGCGAACACCCGGACTTCACCCAACTGCGGTTCATGGCCGCGGGCACGCCCTCGTGGTGGAAGCGCAACCGCCACAAGGCGCTCGGCGTGGCGGGCCTGCTGGCCGGCTTCTGGCTGGCCAACCACTACGGCACCGCGGCCCCCGCCGCTTCCTGCACCCCGACCGCCACCACGACCACGCCCGCCCCGCAGGGGGCAGCCGTCGCCCGCTGAACCGCCCCGCTGAACCGCCCCACGGCGGCGCCGAGTCGGCCCCCTCCCCGACCGGCGCGCGAAGGCCCCCGGTTCCCCACCCCGACGAGGGGAGGGGAGCCGGGGGCCGAACTGCCTTTCCGCTCGCGTCACTTGCCGCCGTCGCGCAGCGCGGTGAGCGTCGCCTCGAACGCGGCGCCGGAGTTGCGCGGACGGTTGTACGGGAGCTTGCCCAGCAGCGAGCCCATCGTGCAGGTGTTGCTGACCGCCGAGAACAGCAGGCCGCCGCCCACCGCGGCCGACACCCAGCGCAGACCGGGAACGGCCACGTCGGCGACCACGCCCGCGAGCACCAGCGAACCCGCCACCAGCCGGACCTGTCGGTCCATCGCCCAGCGGACCTTCTGGCCCGGCACCCGGTTCAGCGCCCCGCCGTTGGCGGCCCAGGCGGAGGTGCCGCCGTCGACGAGCAGCGCCTGCACGCCGGCCGAGGACAACTGCTCGCAGGCGTTCAGGGCACGGGCGCCGGAGGCGCAGACGACGGCCAGCTCGCCGCGCTCGGCAGCGGCCCGCAGTACGGGCAGGGCCTGCGCCAGCTGGTCGAGCGGCACGTTGTGGGCGCCCGGTATGTGACCCCCGGCGAACTCGCCGGGGGAGCGGACGTCGATGACGGTCAGCTCGTGCAGGCGGGGCTGGAGCTGCTCGACGGTCAGGGGCGTGGTCATGGAGCGGGTCGAACCTTTCGGGAGGGGGAGGCCCCGGCGCGTGCGGGCGGGCCGGGCGGGAAAGCGGAGGAAACGGGACAAATGCGGGGGAATCTCCAAGGATGCCCGAGCGACACCGGTGACCGGAAGGCCGGTGAGCGGTGCTCGGGCGGCCCGGGACGGGTGCGGCGGCAGGTGCGCCGCGGCCGGGGCGGCGAGGACGTCGGGGGCGTCAGAGCACGGCGTCCACCAGCATCAGGGCGGCGACCGCCAGCAGGGCCCCGGCGAACAGCCGTTGCAGCGTGCGGCCGGACAGCTTGGCCGCGAGTCGCTTGCCGTCCCAGGCGCCGAGGACTGCCGCGGCGGCGAACGGGCCGACCGTCGACCACGGGATCTCGGCGGCCGCACCCAGCCGGGGCAGCAGCGCGGCCAGCGAGTTCAAGGTGATCACCAGCAGGCTGGTGCCGATCGCCTCGGCCATCGGGAACGCCAGGAAGGACACCAGGGCGGGCACCGCGAGGAACCCGCCGCCGACGCCCAGCAACCCGGTCGCCGCACCCAGCCCGGCCCCCGCCAGCGCGGCCCGCCGCGCCGGAGCGGACGCCCGGGGTGCGGGCCCGGCGGTGGTCGGGCGCGACTCCGGAACGGGGTTCGTCCCTGCAGGGATCATCTCGGTCGCGAGGGCGACCGCGGCCCCCGCGCCGCCGGACGTCCGAGCGGCCCCGAACACGGGCGCGGCTCCGAACACGGGCGCGGCTCCACGCACGGGTGCGGCCCCGGGCGCGGAGGCGGCCCCGGCCGCGGGCGCCGGGCCCGTGGCCGCTGCCGAACCGGGGGCGGCGGACGGCACCGGGCGCGCCGCGCCACCGCTGCCGCCGGCGGCGTCGCCACCGGCAACGCCGCCGCCGGTGCCCTCGTCCGCCGTGCGCCGTCCGCCCGCGAGCATCCGCCAGGCGGCCAGTCCGGCCAGCAGGGCGAACGCGGCGGTCAGGGCGGGGCCGGGCAGGTGGCGGGAGAGCGCGCCGCCGAGCGCGGCGAGCGGCAGCCCGGCCGCGCCGAACAGCAGCCCCTCGCGCCAGCGGACGCGTCCGGCCCGCGCGTGGGCGACCAGGCCGGTGAGCGAGGTCAGGGCGACGATCAGCAGGCTGGCGGTGGTCGCGGTGCCGGGTGTCAGCCCGATCAGGTAGATCAGCGCGGGGACGGCCAGCATGCTGCCGCCGCCGCCGAGCCCGCCCAGGGCCAGGCCGACCACCGCGCCGGCGGCCAGCGCCAGCAGGACGGTGCTCATATCGCGCCGCCGCAGCGACACGCGTCCCGGTGCACGGGTAGTCCGGCCCGCAGCCAGGCGCGCATCCCGCCCACCACGTTCACCGTCGGCACCCCGTGCGCGTTCAGCAGTTCGGTGGCGGTCTGCGAGCGGTTGCCGGAGCGGCACACCGCCAGCACCAGCCGCCCGCCGCCCGCGGCCCGCGCGGCGTCGAGGCCCGCGGCGCCGCCGAGGTCGCCGAGCGGGACGAGGACCGCGCCGGGTGCGTGCAGTTCGGCGTGCTCCTCGGGTTCGCGGACGTCGAGCAGCAGCGCCTCCCCGGCGGCGGCCAGGCGGTGCGCCTCGGCGGGGTCGATCTGCGCGGGCGCGGGCGGCTGGGGGGTCCAGGCCACGGTGTCCTCCTGGGGGGTGGGCGGGCGGTACGGGGGTTCCGGCGGGCCCCGGGGCGGCGGACCGTCCTCGGGAAGATACCGGCGGGGGTATATCGTTGGGTCCGAGCATATACCCCCACCGGTATCGGAACGGCAGGCCCTTGGCCGAGAACTGCCTGCAAGAATACCTACCGGGGTATCCGGGCCCGTGTGGGGTCGCACCTCCAGCCGATGCAGAGAAGGGGACTCCCGTGTTCTTCGCCCAGTACTACCTCGACTGCCTCTCCCAGGCCTCGTACCTGATCGCGGACGAGACCACCGGCCGCGCCGTGGTGGTCGACCCGCGCCGGGACGTGGACGAGTACCTCGCGGAGGCCGGGGCCCGCGGCTTCACGGTCGTGGGCGTCATCAACACCCACTTCCACGCCGACTTCCTCTCCGGCCACCTCGAACTCGCCGACCGCACCGGAGCCTGGATCGGCTACGGCCACCGCGCCGAGACCGAGTACCCGATCCGCAAGCTCACCGACGGCGAGCGGATCAGCCTCGGCGAGGTCGTCCTGGAGGTCGTGGAGACGCCCGGCCACACCCCCGAGTCGATCAGCGTCCTGGTCCGCGAGCACGCCGAGGACACCGTCCCGTACGGGGTGCTCACCGGCGACGCGCTGTTCGTCGGCGACGTCGGCCGCCCCGACCTGCTGGCCTCCGCGGGCGTCACCGCCGACCAGCTCGGCCGGATGCTGTACGACAGCGTCCAGCGCAAGCTGATGGCGCTGCCGGACGAGGTCCGGGTCTTCCCCGCGCACGGTGCGGGCTCCGCCTGCGGCAAGAACCTGTCCACCGAGCGGCAGTCCACCATCGGGCAGCAGCGCGCCACCAACTACGCCTGCGCGCCGATGTCCGAGGACGAGTTCGTGGCCATCGTCACCGCCGGACAGCCCACCGCCCCCGGCTACTTCGGCTACGACGCCGACCTCAACCGCCGCGACCGCGACCTGTTCGACGCCGCCGCGCTCGCCGTCCCGCTGGACGCCGCGTCCTTCCTCGCCCGCCGCGCCGAGGACGGCGTGGTGGTGGTCGACGCCCGCGACCCGCTGGAGTTCGCCGCCGGACACCTCGCCGGGGCCGTCAACGTCCCCGCCGACGGCCGCTTCGCCGAGCAGTCCGGCACCGTCCTCGACCCGGCCTGGCCGCTGCTGGTGATCGCCCCCGAGGGCCGCGAGCAGGAGACCGTCACCCGGCTCGCCCGGATCGGCTTCGACCGCGTCGCCGGATACCTCGCCGACCCCGAGGCGGCCTTCCGCGCCGTCCCCGGGCAGATGCGCCAGGCCCCCCGCCGCACCGTCGCCGACCTGCGCACCGAACTCGCCGGAGCCGAACCGCCGTTGGTGATCGACGTCCGCGGCGAGGGCGAGCGCGCGGGCGGGCACATCCCCGGCTCCGTCCACCTCCCGCTCGCCGAACTCCCGCACCGCCTCGCCGAGGTGCCGCGCGACCGCCAGGTCGTCGTGCACTGCGCGGGCGGCCACCGCTCCTCCATCGCGGCCAGCCTGCTGCGCCACCACGGCCACCCGCACACCTCCGACCTGCTCGGCGGCTACGGTGCCTGGGAGGCCGCGGCCTGAGCCGCCCGGGGGAACGCACGGACGTCCGGTGGGCGGGGGAATGCGCCGCCCACCGGACGGGTTGATACGGGCGGGGGTATGAGGGCCGGGTCACGGGACGCGGCACGGCCCCTGCGAGCGGGCTGCGACCGGCGCCCGCCGAGGACGAGGAGGAGACCCGATGCAGGTGGGCGACGAGGCCGTCGGCGCGGTGCTGAACCGGCTGCGCCGGGCACAGGGCCAGCTGGCCGGGGTGATCGCGATGATCGAGGCCGGGCGCGACTGCAAGGACGTGGTGACCCAGCTCGCGGCCGTCTCCAGGGCCCTCGACCGGGCCGGCTTCAAGATCGTGGCCAGCGGCATGCGCCAGTGCCTGGCCGAGTCGGAGGAGGGCGCGGCCCCGATGAGCGAGGCCGAGTTGGAGAAGCTCTTCCTGGCCCTTGCCTGAGCGAGCCGGGTGAACGGAAGGCTGCTCGGGTGCACCGCGTTCCGGCGCGGTGCCCGGAGGGCGGCAGCGGTCAGGCCAGGGTGAGGAACATCTTCTCGAGCTCCGCCTCGGTCATCGGGGCGGCACCCTCCTCGGCCTCCGCCAGGCACTGGCGCATGCCACTGGCGAGGATCTTGAACCCGGCCCGGTCCAGCGCACGCGAGACGGCGGCGAGCTGGGTCACCACGTCCTTGCAGTCGCGCCCGGCCTCGATCATCGCGATCACCCCGGCCAGCTGGCCCTGTGCCCGGCGCAGCCGGTTCAGCACCGCGCCGACGGCCTCCTCGTCCACCTGCACCGAGCACCTCCTCGCCCTCTTCTGACTCTGGACCCGCCCGATCATACGGGAGGCGCCCGACCCGCCCGCCTACCCGCCGACCCCCACCGGCCTCGGGGGTTCCGGCCACCGGACCGGGCGCTCGACGGCGGGCCCGCAGGCCGCGCAACCGGGGCCGTCGTACGGGTCGCGCAGCTGGTCGACCACCCGCTGGGCGGCCGCCGCGAGCCGACGGCGGTCCGGGAACAGCGCGGGCGGCAACTGCGGCAGGAACTCGACCTCCGCGCACAGGCCCCGCACCGACACCACCCGCCACACCGACGCCAGCAGCCCGTCCTCGCCGACGAACGCGGGCGCGGTGCTGGGACGGCCGTCCGCGGTGCGGTAGCGCAGCACCAGCGGCTGCACGGGGACGTCCGCCCGCACCGCCGCCTCGAACAGCGCCGGGCGGAACCGCCCGCCACCGCGCCCGCACCAGGTGCTGCCCTCGGGGAAGACCACCACCCGCCCGCCGCGGCGCAGCACCGCCGCGATCTCCGCGACCGTGCCGGGCAGCGACCGCAGCCGCTCCCGGTCGATGAAGAGGGTGCCGCCCCAGGAGGTCAGCGGCCCCAGCACCGGCCAGCGGCCGACCTCGGTCTTGGCCAGCATCCGGCCCGGGCGGACGGCACCGACCAGCAGGACGTCGAGCCACGAGATGTGGTTGGACACCAGCAGCGAACCACCGGACCGCCGGCCCGGCACGGCGACCGCCCGCACCCGCACGCCCAGCACGGCCAGCAGCAGCCGCGACCACCAGCGCACCAGCCGTTCCGCGGGCAGCCACGCCAGCGCCCGCACCACCGGCACCGCCGCCAGCCCGACGGCCAGCACCAGCAGGCAGCCCGCCAGCCGCAGCACCCGCAGCGGCAGGCCCGTCCGCGGCCCGGCGACCGTCACGCACCCGCCGGGCGTGCACGGCGCGGTCGGCAGCCAGGCGCTCATGCCGCCGTCGCCGTTCCGCGCGGGGACGGCACGACCGGCGGCGCGGCCGACGGCACGACCGGCGGCGCGGCAGCCGTGACGGCCGCGTCCCGCCCCTCGGTGCTGCCGATGACCGCCGAGACCGGCAGGTCCGCCGCGGCCGCCAGGAAGTGCCGCAGGTAGCGCGGGTCGGTGCGCTCCAGCGACAGCAGCACGTACAGGTCCGCCACGTTGAAGTCCGGGTCGTACGCGGGCTCGCCGCACACCCACGCCCCCAGCCGCAGGTAGCCGCGCAGCAGCGCCGGGACGGGCGTGCGGCCCGCGCGGGACACGCCCTGCGCCGACCACGGGCGCAGCGGGGTGACCCGGTACTGCGGCGGGGCCAGGTGCTTGGCGGAGACGGCGTCCCACACCCCGGCGGCGGTCGCGCCGCCGTCGGCCAGCGGCACCGAGCAGCAGCCGGCCAGCCAGGCGTTGCCGGTGGCGGTCATGTAGCGGGCGATGCCGCCCCACATCAGGTTGATCACGGCGCCGTTGCCGCGGTGCTCGGCCGCGATGCAGGACCGCCCGACCTCCACCATGCCGTCCCGCAGCCCGCCCAGCCGGGCCAGGTCGAACTCGGTGTCGGAGTACAACCGGCCCGCCCGGCGCGCCTGTTCGGGCCGCAGTAGCCGGTACGTGCCCACCACCTCGCCGGAGGGCTGCTCGCGCACCAGCAGGTGGTCGCAGAACTCGTCGAACGGGTCGGTGTCCAGGCCGGGCACCGACGAGTCCAGCACCGCGCCCATCTCCTGCGCGAACACCTGGTGGCGCAGCCGCTGGGCGGCCCGCACCTCCTCCGCGGTCCGGGCGAACGCCAGCTGGTACGTGGGCTGTCGGGGCTCGGTCCGCCGGTTCGACGACGGTCGGGAGGGCTGGGCGGGGAGCTGTCCGGGACGGGCGGGGGCGGTGGTCATGGCGGGACTCTCCGGGATCTCGGGGCGCGGTAGGGTGGCGACGGACGGCACGGGACGACACGCAACGACACGGGCGCTCGCACCCGGACCGCCGGTCGGGCGGCGCCGGGCACGGGCGGCACCCGTATGTCTCCCCGACCCGACTGGCCCTGAGGTGGCCGTCCGTGGGAGACCAGATGTGCACCTGCTGAATGCCGGGTTCGGCCCCGCGGGACGGGTCGCCCCCGGCACCCGCCGCGGCCTGCGCACGGCGTGCTCCGGACGTCCCCCGGCCACCCGGCGGACGCCGACTCTTCCCCCGGGGGCCACCCCCCTCTGCCAGCGTTCCCGACATGCCGAACACGGGCGCGAACGCCCACCCGGGCCGCTACCGGTGGCTCGGGCTGCTGGGCTCGCTCGCCCTCGCCGCGGGCGGACTCACCTCCGGCGCCCTGCCCGCCGCCGCCACCGGCCCCGCGCTGCGCGCCTCCGGCGGCGCGGGCACCGTCCTGGTCTTCGCGGGCCTGACCGTCCTCACCGCCGCCTGGCTGCTCCTGGGCACCACCGGCCGCCGCGCCGGAGGACAACTCCGGCCCACCACCCGCTGGTTGACCGCCACCCTGGCCTGGTGGGCCGCCCCGCTGCTGCTCCTGCCCCCGCTGTTCAGCCGCGACGCCTACAGCTACCTCGCCCAAGGAGCCATGCAGGCAAGCGGGTTCGACGTCTACGCGGACGGGCCCGCCGTGCTCGGCGGTCCGGTCGCCCAGCAGGTGCCCCAGGTCTGGCAGCACGCCCCCGCCCCGTACGGACCCGCCTTCCTGCTGCTGGCCCGGGCCGCCGCGCCGCTCGCCGACCACCCCTACGCCGGGACGCTGCTGCTGCGGCTGACCGCCGTCGCCGCCGTCGCCGCGCTCGCCGCCCTGCTCCCCGCCCTCGCCCGCCGCTTCGGCACCGACCCGGCCGCCGCCCTGCACCTGGGCGCGCTCAACCCGCTGGTCCTGCTGCACCTGGTCGCGGGGGCGCACAACGACGCCGTCCCGCTGGCCCTGATGCTCGCCGGTCTGCTCGCCGCCACCCACCGCCGCCCGCTCGCCGCCGCCACCCTGATCACCCTCGCCGCCCTGGCCAAGGCCCCCGCCGCACTGGCCCTGCCCGCCGCCTGGTGGCTCGCCGCCACCGCGCCGGAGGCGGACGGACCGGGCCGTCGGCGCGGACGGTTCGGCGGCCGGTGGCGTCCGCTGCGGTCGGCCGCGGCCACGGTGCTCGCTGCCGCCGTGACCACGGTCGCCGTCACCGCCGCGTCCGGTACCGGATACGGCTGGGTCTCCGCGCTCACCAGCCCGGCCACCAAAGGCAGTTGGTCGCCGACCAGCAGTCTCGGCCGCCTGCTCGCCGACCTGGCCGGCGTCGCGCCGGAGGGGCCGGTGGCGGTGGCCCGGCTGCTGGGGCTGGCCGCCGCGGCGGTCACGGTCTGCCTGCTCGCGGCCCGGGTCGTCCGCGGGACGGGCGAACCGGCGACGGCCCTGGCGCTCGCCTTCGCCGCACTGGTCGCCCTCGGCCCGGCCCTCCGTCCCTGGTACGCGCTGTGGTGCGCTGTCCCGGCGGCGTTCGCCGTACGCACCGCGAACGCCCGAAGGACAGTCGAACTCGCCTGCGCAGCGCTCGCGTTCACCGTCATGCCGGACGGATTCGCCCCCGATTCCGCCGAGTTGGTGCTCGCCGCCGAAGGACTGGCCGCCGGAGCCGCCATCACGCTCCTGACGGAGCGTCAGGTCACCTTCCAGGAAAGGCAACCGGCATGCTGACCCGCGGCACCACCACCGCCAGGATCACGGTCCTCGCCGTTTGCGTCCTCGCCACCACCCTGGTCCTGGCCGTCATCCCCGGCCACCGCGGCTGGTTCGACGCCGGCGTGTACTACGGCGCCGTCCACCACTGGGCGGACACCGGGCAGCTCTACGACTACGTCCGCCCCGGCACCGGCTACGGGTTCACCTACCCGCCGTTCGCCGCCGTCTGCATGCTGCCGATGCGCCTGCTCGGCTGGCACCCGGCGATCGCCGTCGGCGTGGCGCTGTCCGCCGCCGCCACCGCCCTGCTGCTGCACTGGACCGTCGACCCGATCGCCCGCCGCCGCGGCTGGTGCCGCTGGTACGCGTTCGGCCTGGCGGCCTGCCTGTGCGGCCTGACCAACCCCGTCCGCGACACCTTCAGCTTCGGCCAGGTCAACCTGCTGCTGGTCGCCCTGGTCTTCGCCGACCGGCAACTGGCCGACCGGCTGCCCGCCTCCAGTCGCCGGCGGTGGCTCGCCGGGGTCGGCACCGGGCTGGCGGCCGCGATCAAACTGACCCCGGCCCTGTTCGTCGTCCACCTGCTGCTCACCCGCCGGTGGCGGGCCGCGGCCACCGCCGTCGCCACCGCGCTGGGCGCCACCGGCGCGGGCTTCCTGATCGCCCCCGAGGTCTCCCGCCAGTTCTGGACCGCCACCCTGTGGGACACCGACCGGGTCGGCGGCTTCGCCAACATGTCCAACCAGTCCCTGCAGGGGCTGATCGCCCGGCTCGGCCCCCAACTTCCCGGCCGCGCCCTGTGGGTGGCCGCCGCGCTGGCCGTCCTCGCGCTCTGGGCCCACCGCCTGCGCCGGGCCGCCGCCGCCCGCGACAGCCTCGCCGCGTACAGCCTCACCGGCCTCGCCTGCTGCCTGGTCAGCCCGATCACCTGGGTGCACCACCTGGTCTGGATGCTGCCCGCCCTGGTCGTCCTCGCCGACGCCGCCCTGAGCAGGCCCCGCCACCGCCGCGGGTGGCTCACCCTCTGCTGGGTGCTCCAACTCGTCGTCTCCAGCGGCATGGTGTGGCTCTGGCACCCCGACGGCCGCGACCCCGGCACCCTCCTCGGCGGCAGCGCGTACGCCCTGCTCACCCTCGGTCTGCTGATCGCCGTGCCGATCCGGCCGCACCCCGACGGACCGGAGCAGCCGGGGCCGCCCGTCGAGAGCACCGTAACCACCCGACCGCCGCAGCCGCTCGACCGGCACCCGGCCCCCGTCGGCTGACCCGCCGCGGGGTAAACGGTGGCCCCTTCCGGTTCCGCTCCGCCACAGTGGGCCGCATGACCGCACCCACCCCCGCCGACCCGCCCTTCGTCCCCGGCCTCGACCTCGCCCGGGCGCTGTACGAGGAAGCCGTCCGCCCGCTCCTGGAGCGCACCCACCCGGGCCTGCGCCACGCGGCCGCCCGGATCGGCCCCGGCTCGGAGGTGCTCGGCTTCGACAGCGCCCGCTCCGCCGACCACGACTGGGGGCCGCGCCTGCAGCTCTTCCTGGATCCGGCGGACGCCCGCCGCCACGGCCCCGCGATCCGCGAACTGCTCGCCGCCCGCCTGCCCGGGCACGTCCGCGGCTGGTCCACCCACTACCGCGCCACCGGCGACCCGGACAACCCGGTCAGCCACCTCGCCCCGCCGCCCGCCGGCGGCCCGGTCGACCACCGCGTCACCGTCCACGACCTGCCCGGCTGGCTCGCCGAACGCCTCGGCCCGCCCGCCGCCGCCTGGGCCGACACCGACCCCGGCCCCGTCGACTGGCTGGCCCTCCCGCAGCAGCGGCTCGCCGAGTTCACCGGCGGTGCGCTCTTCCACGACGGCCTCGGCACCCTCACCGCCGCCCGCGGGCGCCTGCGCTGGTACCCCGACCAGGTGTGGCGCCACCTGCTGGCCTGCCAGTGGCAGCGGATCGCCCAGGAGGAGGCGTTCGTCGGCCGCTGCGCCGAAGCCGGGGACGGACTCGGCGCGGCCCTGCTCACCGCCCGCCTGGTCCGCGACCTGATGCGGCTGGCCTTCCTGATGGGCCGCCGCTACGCCCCGTACGGCAAGTGGTTCGGCAGCGCCTTCGCCCGCCTCGACACCGCCCCCGCACTGGCCCCCGCCCTCCGTGCGGCCCTCGCCGCCACCGACCCGGCCGCCCGCGAACGGCACCTGTGCGAGGCGTACGAGGCCGCGGCCCGCGCCCACAACGCGCTCGGCCTGACCGAGCCGCTCGACCCGGCCCGCCGCCGCTACCACGACCGCCCCTACCTCGTCCTGCACGCCGACCGCTTCGCCCGGGCCCTGCAACGGACGGTCACCGCACCGGAGTTGCGCGACCGGCCGCTGACCGGCGCCGTCGACCAGTGGGCCGACAGCACCGACCTGCTCGGCCACCCGCAGGCCGTCCGCGCCGCCGTCGGCGTCCTCGGCCGAGCGCCGACCGGCCCGACCGCCCCTCCCGGCCCCGGGCCCGGGTGCACCGGTCACTCACCCGTCCGGCCCAGCGACGCGCCGCCCGCGGCGCAGCGGGCGGGCACCGGGAGGGAGTGATCGCTAGCGTCCGGCGGAGAGAACGTCAGGTCGAGTGGCTCGTCGAGCGCTTAGGAGAGTGCGCGTGACCGGGACAGCGCCGCCCCCGCAGGGCAGACCGATCGGTGACAGGCCGGCCGAGGACGACGCGGCGCAGGTGGTGGCCTCGGCCACCCGGGCGACGGCGGTGCGGGCCTCGCTGGTCGCCGCGGCGGCGAGCGTGCTGCTGGTGGTGGCGATCGTGCTGGGCAGCCGCCTGCTGCGGGACTTCGACTCGGCGCTGGTGCCGTACGCGGTGGCCACGGTGTTCCTCACCTTCGGCGTGGTGTACCGCTACGTGGTGTGGGTCTCCGCACCCGCCGCCCGCCGGATGTTCGTGCAGGGCTGGAAGGCGGCGCTGTCCTGGGAGAACCTCAAGCGCTCACCCGCCGCCCTGCCCAGGATGGCCGCCACCTACCTGGGCTTCCAGAAGTTCCTCGGCGCCCGCTCGCACGCCCGCTGGGCGGCGCACCAACTGATCTTCTGGGGCTGCCTGCTGGCCGCCGCGATCACCTTCCCGCTGACCTGGGGGTGGTTCACCTTCACCTCCGCCGACGCGGCCGGACCCGGCTACGAGATGCGCCTGTGGGGCCTGCGGCTGTTCGGCTTCGACTCCGGCAGCTTCCTCGGCTGGGCGCTCTACCACGGCCTGGACCTGGCCGCGGTGATGGTGATCGGCGGCGCCGGGTACTTCCTGTGGCGGCGGATGCGCGACCGCGCCGCCACCACCGGCCAGCGCTTCGGCTACGACTTCCTGCCGCTGCTGGCGCTGCTCACCATCTCGGTCACCGGCCTGCTGCTGACCTTCTCGGAGATGTTCCTGCACGGCGGCGGCTACGAGTTCCTGGCGATCCTGCACATGGCCTCGGTCGTCCTCACCCTGGTCTACCTGCCGTTCGGGAAGTTCTTCCACATCGTGCAGCGCCCGGCCGCGGTCGGCATGCAACTGTTCAAGTACACGGCGCGGCGCAGGGGTTCGGACGCCGAGGAGCTGCAGGCGTGCAGGCGCTGCGGCCAGCCGATCGACACCGTCGCGGCGGTGGACAACCTGCGCGCCACCATGCGCGACCTGCACCTGGGCTTCGACGGGTGGGCCGAGTACTGCCCCCGTTGCAAGCGGGTGCTGCGCGGCAACGCCTACCTGTCGAACGTCAAGCGGGGGTTCAAGTGAGCCACGAGCACGTCCCGTTGGACCCGAGCGTCGCCCCGCTCGGGACCCGCAACTTCCGCGACGCGGGCGGCCTGCCCGCCGCGGCCTGGCGGGCCGACCAGACCGAGCAGACCCTCGTCCCCACGCACTGCTGCTTCTGCGGCGTGCAGTGCGGCATGTACCTGCGGGTGGACGGCCACGGCAAGGTGTTCGGGGTCGAGCCGCGCAACCACGACATCAACCGGATGCGGCTGTGCCCCAAGGGGGTCAACGCGTACCAGCAGGTCAACCACCCGGACCGGCTGACCGCGCCGCTGCTGCGCCGCAGCCGCGACGAGCCGTTCCGGGAGGTGGGCTGGGAGGAGGCGCTGGACTTCACCGTCGCCGAGATCAACCGGATCCAGGCCGAGAGCGGCCGGGACGCGTTCGGGGTGCTCGGCGGGGCCAGCCTGTTCTCCGAGAAGACCTACCTGGTCGGCAAGTTCGCCCGGGTCGCGCTGAAGACCCGGCACGTGGACTACAACGGCCGCCTGTGCATGGTCAGCGCGGCGGGCGCCAACAAGCTGGCCTTCGGCATCGACCGGGCGGGCAACCCGTTCTCCGACATGCTGCAGACCGACTGCCTGCTGATCGCCGGTGCGAACGTCGGCGAGTGCTTCCCGGTGCTGACCCAGTACGTGTGGGGCGCCCGCGACCGGGGCGCCACCCTGATCGTGGTGGACCCGCGGGAGACCGCGGTCGCCCGCACCGCCGACGTCCACGTCGCGCTCAGGTCCGGTACGGACTCGGCGTTCTTCAACGCGGTGCTGCACGTGATCGTCGAGGAGGGGCTGACCGACGAGGCGTTCCTGGCCGAGCACGCCACCGGCTGGGAGGAGGTCAAGGCCACCGTCAAGGCGTACCCGCCCAGCCGGGCCGCCGAGATCTGCGGCGTCCCCGAGGAGCAGATCGTCCAGGTGGCCCGGATGTTCGGGCGCGCGGAGCGGGCGATGGCCTGCCACGCGCGCGGCATCGAGCACCACACCCAGGGCGTGGAGAACTGCCTGACCGTCATCAACCTGTGCACCGCCACCGGCAACCTGGGGCGCCCCGGCGCCGGTTACGGCACCCTCACCGGCCAGGGCAACGGCCAGGGCGGCCGCGAGCACGGCCAGAAGTCCGACCTGCTGCCCGGCGGCCGCTCCATCAACGACCCGGTGCACCGCCGCCAGGTCGCCGCGATCTGGGGCATCGAGGAGTCCGAACTCCCGCAGGCCGGAACCTCGATGATGGAGATGGTCTGGCAGATGCAGCGCGGCGAGATCCGCGGGCTGATCGGCGTCTGCAACAACCCCTTCGTCTCGCTGCCCAACTACGCGGTGGTGAAGGACGGTTACGACAAGCTGGAGTTCCACGCCCAGTTCGACTTCTTCCTCTCCGAGACCGCCGCCAACGCGCACGTGGTCCTCCCGGTCACCACCTGGGCCGAGGACGAGGGCGTGATGGCCAACGCCGAGGCCCGGGTGATCAAGCACAACAAGGCCCAGGAGCCGCCCGCGGGCGTGCGCACCGACACCTGGGTGATGTGCGAGATCGCCCGCCGCCTCGGCCAGGGCAGCAAGTTCGCCTTCGAGGGCTCGAAGGACGTCTTCGACGAACTGCGCCGCGCCTCGGCCGGCACCGTCATCGACTACTACGGCATCACCTACGAGCGCCTGGAGGCCACCGGCGGGATCGCCTGGCCCTGCCCCGGCCTCGACCACCCGGGCACGCCGAGGCTGTTCGAGGACGGCAGGACCTACCACCCGGACGGCAAGGTGCACATGCAGGTGGTGGAGTGGCACCCGCCCGCCGACCCGTACAGCGACGAGTTCCCGATGCGGCTGACCACCGGGCGCACCGTCGCGCACTTCCTGTCCGGCAACCAGACCCGGCGCCTGGGCGGCCTGGTCGAGCAGACGCCCCGCCCGTGGGTGGAGGTGCACCCTTCGCACGGGTTCCGCAACGGGGAGCCGGTGCGGGTGGTGACGCGGCGCGGCAGCGAGGTGCTGCCCGCGCTGGTGACCGAGGCGATCCGCCCGGACCACGTGTTCGTGCCCTACCACTGGCCGTACCCGACGGCGGCCAACGCGCTGACCATCGACGCGCTGGACCCGCGCTCGAAGATCCCCGAGTACAAGGTGTGCGCGGTGCGGATCGAACGGGCCGAGGCGATCGACCCGGTGCCCGCACCGCCGGTGCCGCCGGGCCGCGAGGCGTACCCGGCGGCCCAGGTCTCGCGCACCGACCCGCTGCCGCCGACCGCGCCGCAGGGCCGCGGCACCGCCGAGAGGGGCTGACCGAGATGCTGGGACGCACCATCTTCATCGACCCGGGCCGCTGCATCGGCTGCCAGGCCTGCGTGTCGGCCTGCCGCGAGTGCGACTCGCACCGCGGCAAGTCGATGATCCACCTGGACTACCCGGACGAGGGCCGCACCGTCGCCTCGCTGCCGACCGTGTGCATGCACTGCGAGGACCCGGTCGCGCCGTGTGCCGAGGTCTGCCCGGCCGAGGCGATCCTGATCACCGCCGACGGCGTGGTGCAGGAGGCCGACCCGACCCGCTGCATCGGCTGCGCGAACTGCGTCAACGCCTGCCCGTTCGGCGTGCCCAAGATCGACCTGGAGGCCAAGCTCCAGATGAAGTGCAACCTCTGCTACGACCGCACCTCCTACGGGCTGGCCCCGATGTGCGCCACGGTCTGCCCCACCGGCGCCCTGTTCTACGGCACCGTCGAGGAACTGCAGGCCGAACGGCCCGGCGTCGACGTCTCCACGATGTTCGCGTTCGGCGACACCGTGGTCTCCACCGGCGTCGCCATGGTGGTCCCGGGCGAGCGCCGGACCCCCGTCCCCGGCGGGACGCTGAACCTGATCGAGGTCAACGGGCGCCCCACGCCCGGGAACGGAGCCAGGGCGTGACCAGCCCCGTCAACTCCCCCCAGCCGTACGGCCCGGACGGCGGAGCCGACGGCCACCGGGCCGAACAGTCCGCGCTGAAGGAGCGGATCAGCGCCGACTCGCTGACCACCCGGCGCGACTACCTGCGGATCGTCGCCACCGTCTCCGGCGGACTGGTGGTCGGCTCCACCGTGGTCTCGGCCGGCGTGCTGCACCGCCACGGCGACGGCGCCGCACCGCCGTTGAAGGTCGCCGACCGGTTGGAGCGCGGTGAGGCGGTCACCTTCGACTACCCCGGCGAGGACGACCGGGCGATGGCGATCCGGCTGCCCGACGGCACCCTGGTCGGCTACTCCACGGTCTGCACCCACCTCGCCTGCGGGGTGCTGTGGCGGCGCGACCACGGCCCCGACGGCGACCTCTACTGCCCCTGCCACGAAGGGCGGTTCGACTCCCGCACCGGCGAGGTCACCGGCGGCCCGCCGCCCCGCCCGCTGCCCCGGGTGGTGATGCTGGAGCAGACCGACGGCTCGGTGTGGGCGGTCGGCACCGTCCGCTCCGGCGAGGAGGAACTGACCGGCCTGTGTCGGACCCTGCGCAACCCGGAGCTCGCCGCCGCCGCCCACTGCGCCGGCCGCAAGAGCGGCAGGTGAGATGACCGGCGAGCGACGTGCACCGACGATTCGTCAACTCACCTGTGGAGGTGCGCGATGAGCGTTCCCGAAGGCCACTACCCGGAGGGCTACCACCCCGGCAGCGACGAACCCAGGCTCAACCGGCCCGTCCACGAACGCTACCCGCAGATCCGGGCCACCTCCGGCTACGCCGATCCGCGGGTCTCCGCGACCGGCCCCGGCCCCGGCGCGGGCACCGACCAGCAGCCCGAGCGGTCGGCCGTCCTGTCCGCCCGGGTCGCGCTGGCCGTCACTGTCGTGATCGGCCAGCTGTGGGCCCTGAACACCGCCACCAACGCCTGGATGAGCGGTCACACCGCCACCGCCTGGTGGTGCACCGGATTCAGCGCCGCCTCCTTCCTGGTCGTCCTGCTCGCCTGGCGGATCTCGCCCAACGACCGCTGACCGCAGGGGCGTTGCGGAAACCATGCGGTGCGCCGGGTGCGAAGGGTCACGATTCGCCGCCGTCCGCGCCACCGCGTTCCCGAACCGGCCGGCGCCCCGTACGCTGTCCCCCTGGCCGCGCGAACGGCCGACGGGACAGACCGCGGGGCGGCCGGCCGGACGCGTCGGCGCCCGCCGGGGGTGCGCGCCGCGCGGGCGCGGGAAGGGCACGACGCATGACGGAACAACTCACCACCGAAGCGGTCCAGCCCAGGCCGTTCCCCGACCGGCAGGCCGTGCTCCGCGCGGCCGTCCTCGTCCCGGTCACCGTCGCCCACATGCACGACACCCGCCCGCACCAGCCGCTCACCCTGGCCGCCACCGAACCCGTCGACGCCCGCGCCGGCGGCCTCGACTGGGACGCCGACGCCCGCCGCCTGGTCGCCCGCCCCGAACCCGCCCGGGTGGTCGGCGCCCGGATCGAGATCCTCACCGTCGGGGACCACCCGCTCGGGTACGCGGTCAAACAGCCCGGGGGAGAGGTGAGCTGGCCGGAGTGGGCGCAGCTCGGCGACACCCCCGTGGCCTGGCACGGACAGCCCGAACTGCTCACCGAGGGCGCCGCCCACCCCTGCCGGCTGCACCTCACCGGCGAGCAGCGCGCCCTGCTGGTGCAGGCCGAGGGCGAACACGGACTGGACTTCAACGAGGCGCTGCTGCGCGTCACCCGGCCGATCGCCGACGCCCTCGAAGCGATCCCGCCCGGCCTGGAGCGCACCGCGGCGCTCGGCCGCCTGGTCGCGGCACTGATCGACGCCGGCGCCCGCTACCTCGTCCCCGCCGACCCGCACCACCTGCCCGGCTGGCAGCCGCACCTGCAGCGCGCCCTGCAGGCCCTCGACGCCCAGGCCCGCCGCCACCGCGACGAACGGCCCACGCCCGCGACCGCCGCCCACCGGCCCGTCCGCTACGACGCCCTGGTGCAGGCCGGGTACGACGGGGAGCCGGAGATCGTGCTGACGCCCGTGCTGCGCCGGGGCGGGCAGTGGCTGGCCGCGATGGACCCGGCCGCGCTCGACCTGCCCTGCTACCGGGGCTCCGGCTGGTAGGGCCCGCGCGGCGAGGGGGAGGGCCGGCGGCTGCGGGAGAGGACTCCGCGGGGCGGGCCGTCAGGGCAGCGGCTGCGGGCGCTGGGCCAGGACCGAGCCCAGCAGCAGGCCGACGGAGATCGCCACCACGGTGGTCACCATCGACAGCAGGTCGTGGAAGCCCCGCACCGGGTGGCCGCCGGCCAGGCTGGTCAGGCCGCGCATGCCCAGCGAGCCCACCGTCAGGGTGAAGAACCCGGGCAGCGCCAGCAGCATCCGCGGCGGCCGGTCGGGGCGGCGGGCCACCACCGTGGCCAGCGCGCCCAGCAGCGCGGCGGCCACGAACGTCCCGCCGACCTCGCCCAGCAGCTTGGTCGCGCCCGACTGCACCGCCACCGTCAGGTACACCAGCCCCAGCAGCGGCGGCAGCAGCCGCCACGGCACCGCGAACGCCAGCACCGTGCCGACCGTGAACACCACCCAGGACAGGAACGTCGCCCAGCGCGGCAGGTCGGCGTGCGCCGCCAGGTCGAACAGTGCCGAGGTGTCGCCGCCGGTCACGTACACGCCCAGCATCACGCCCAGGTACAGCTGCAGCAGCAGGAACACCGCGTACACCAGGCGCACCGCGCCCGTGGTCAGGAACCCGGCCGCCAGCTCGGCCGCGGCCGCGGAGAGCAGGTCGCCGGGGACGAAGTAGAACAGCGCCGGGAGCATCAGCAGCACCGCCCCGCCGTGCACCGGGCTGCGCGCGAACACCTCCAGCACCAGCACCGACACCGCCGTCGACGCCACCAGCGGCAGCACCCGCGCCAGCCGCGGCCGGCGCCCCGCCGCCACCGCCAGCACCGCCGTGACCAGACCGAGCAGCGCGGTGCTGCCGACCTCGTACCAGGTCGGCTGCATCAGCGGGGCGAAGCCGACCGAGAACAGCACGATGCCCAGGCCCTTGAGCCACCACGGGTACGGGGCGGGCGAGTCGTCGACCGCCGCCAGCTGCCGCTCGGCCTCGGCGAGGGTCGTGCCGCCCAGCGAGACCCGGTGGGCCCAGGGCTTGAGCGCGGCCACCTTGTCCAGCCGGGCGACGTCCGGGAAGGCCCGGACCGCGACCGTCGAGGCGCGGCCGTCCAGGACGACGGTCAGCGTCGCGCCGTCCGGGACCAGCACCATCGAGGTGCGGGCGCCGAGGCCCGCGGCGGCCCGCGCCACCGTCTGCTCGACCTCCGAAGCGCCCTCGCCGCTGGCCGCCAGCAGCATCCGGGTCAGCCGCGCCAGCAGCGCCGTCACCCGCTCCGCCTGCTCCGACCGCCCGCTCTCCTCGGTGCCGCCGTCGTCGTCCGGGCCCGCCGCCCGCCCGCCCTCCGCGCCCATCCGCGCCTCCCGCGCCGCCGTCCGTGCCGCTGCTCGTGCCGCCGTCCGTGCCCTCGGCGAACCTGACACCCGCTCACATCCTCACCCGGCGTGCGGCGGCGCGCACGGGGGCGCACGGCGGGCGGCCGCCGAGGTGCGGTGTCCGGAATGTGGTGATACCACTCGAAGGACCTGTGGAAGGGAGCCAGTCGATGGACGACTACCCGGCGCTCAACCTGTTCTGGACCATGCTGTGGCTGTTCCTGTGGATCCTGTGGTTCTTCCTGATGTTCAAGGTGCTGACGGACATCTTCCGCAGCCACGACATGGGCGGGTGGGGCAAGGCCGGCTGGACGGTCTTCGTGATCGTGCTGCCGTACATCGGCGTCCTGGTCTACCTGATCGCCCGCGGCAAGGAGATGGGCCAACGCGACCGGGCCCTGGCCGCCAAGGCCGAGAGCGACTTCCAGGACTACATCCGGAAGGCCGCCGGAACGGAGGACCGGAACGCCGGACCACGGCACGTCGACGAGCTCGCCCGCCTCGCCGACCTGAAGAGCAGCGGCGCGATCTCGGCCGAGGAGTTCGAGAGGGCGAAGCAGAAACTGCTCGCCTGACCCCGGACGCGGACGAGACCGGACGAATCCCGGACGGACGACTGGACGGATGACCGGACGACGGACCGGCGCAGCCCGGGCCGGAGCGGGGACCCCACCCGCACCGGCCCGGGCCGACGCGCACACCGACCGCGCAGGACCCGCGGGGCGCCCGGGGCGCACGGGGCCCGCAGGTCCCACGGAGCCGCTGCACGGCGGACGGGACGGACGGGAGGAGGACACCGGGGTGCCGCAACCGCAACTGACGCCCGAGGTGTTCGACCGCGCCGTCGTGGCCATCGCCCTGACCGCCGGGCCCGACCACCGGATGGTCTACTACAACGACGCCTTCCGCGACCTGTTCGGCGACCGCCCGCTCGGCGCGCCCGCCCGCGAGGCGTTCACCGAACCCGGCACCGAACGCTTCGTCGCCACCCTCGACGCCGTCCTCGCCGACGGCACCGCCCGGCAGGTCACCGCCCACCGCACCCTCGGCTGCCCCTCCGGCGCCCCCTCCCACCGGCACTTCGTCTACTCCTGCTCACCGGCCGCCACCCGGTACGGCCCCGGCATCCTCGCCGCCGCCATCGACACCACCGCCGAACTGCACTCCGCCCTCGAAGCCGAACGCCAGTCCGCCGAACGCCTGGAAGCCCTGCAGCGCTACGAGGCGCTGATGGCCGCCGCCGCCCAGATGGTCTGGGTCGTCCAGCCCGACGGGACCGCCCACGAACTCATGCCCGGCTGGGAGGAACTCACCGGCCAGCCCTTCGCCGAAGCCGTCGGCCGCGGCTGGCTGGACGTCGTCCACCCCCACGAGCGCGCCGCCGTCGCCGCCCGCTGGGCCGCCGCCGCCCGCGACCTGCCCCCCGTCTTCGAACAGACCTTCCGCGTCCGCAGCGTCACCGGCGGCTACCGGCACGTCCGCTCCCGCGCCGTCCCCGTCCTGCGCGAGGACCGCGCCGCCGAGTGGATCGGCACCACCGGCGACATCGAGGACCAGTGGCGCGCCCGCCTGCGCGAACGCCTGCTCGCCCGGGCAGGGGCCGTCACCGAGGCCGAACGCGCCGAGGAGGCCTTCGCCGCCCTCGCCGCCACCCTCGTCCCCGACCTCACCGACGTCTGCGCCGTCTACCTCCTGCCCGGGCCCGACGCCGCCGACGACGAAGTCGTCGCCACCCGGATCGCCTCCGTCGCCCGCCCCGGACTGCCCCCGCTGCCCCCGCTCGACCGGCAGACCTTCACCCTCGGCGCCCGCGCCCGGCAGGCCGTCACCGACCGCACCCCCACCCTGCTGGTCTTCCCCGACAGCGCCGTCCCCGAGGGCGCCGTCCCCGAGATCTCCGCCCGCTGGCTGCACGACACCCGCGCCACCAGCCTCACCCTGCTGCCCATCGTCGTCGACGGCGCCGTCGTCGCCCTCGCCGCCACCGCCTGCTGCGAAGGCGCCCCACCACCGGGACCCGCCGACGTCGACCTCCAGCACGAAGTCCTGCAACGCGCCCAGGCCCCGCTGCGCCAGGCCCTCGCCCTGCAACGCGCCCGGCACGCCGCCGTCGTCCTGCAACGCGCCCTGCTCACCACCCCGCCCGCCCTCGGCGGCGCCGCCGTCGCCGCCCGCTACCAGCCCGGCAGCCGCAACGCCGAGGTCGGCGGCGACTGGTACGACGCCTTCGCGCTGCCCGACGGCTCGCTCGCCATGACCATCGGCGACGTCGCCGGACACGACCTCGCCGCCGCCACCACCATGGGCCAGCTGCGCGCCATGCTGCGCTCCATCGCGTACACCCGCGGCCAGGCCCACACCCCCGCCGACACGCTGCGCGAACTCGACACCGCCGCCGAGGGGTTGGGCGTCGGCAGCTTCGCCACCGCCGTGCACGCCCGGCTGGTGCGGCACGGTGCCGACGGCGGCTGGGAGATGGAGTGGGCCAACGCCGGACACCCGCCGCCCGTCCTGGTGCCCGTCCACGGGCCGCCCCGGCTGCTGTCCGCCGAGGACGCCGACGTCCCGCTGTGCGTCGACCCGCGCCGCCCCCGGGTCACCCACCGCCACCCGGTCGGGCCCGGCGAGACGCTGCTGTTCTACACCGACGGCCTGGTCGAAGTGCCCGGCGAACACCTCGGCGACGGCATCGCCCGCCTCTGCGACGCCGCCGCGGCGGTCCGCCACCGGCCGCTCGCCGACCTCTGCGAGCACCTCGTCACCCAGATCGCCGACGTCCGCGACGACATCGCCGTGATCGCGTTCCGACCCGACCCGCCGGACGGCGGGAGCGGAGCGAAGGGAGGGGGACGGCCGTGAGCGGACCCCGGGACGAGGAGGCGCGCGGGAGCGAGGGCGCCGGTGAAGGCGCGGGCCAGGACGAGGGCGGGAAGCGGAGGAGCGGCGTGGACGGCTACCGGGACGACCGGCACGACGGCAACGGCGGGAACGGCAGCGGCGGCAGCGGCGGCGCCGGTGGCGCGGACGGGGAAGCGGAGGACGCGGTGGAGGAGACGGCACCGGAGGGCGGCGGGCCCGCGGACAGCGGCGAGGACGACCTGCTCGACTCCGCCCTGCTCGACGCGCTGTTCGCCCAGGCCCCGCTCGGCCTCTACCTGCTCGACCAGGACCTGCGGGTGATCCGCTACAACACCGCCGCCCGCGGCGTGCGCGGCATGCCCAGCACCGACATCGTCGGCCACCGCCCCGCCGAGTTCGCCCCCGGCTTCGACCGCGCCGAACTGGAGGCGGTCGCCCGGCAGACCCTCCAGGACGGCAGCTACGTCCGCGAGCACCTGGTGCGCGGCCGGATGCCCACCGACCCCGGGCACGAGATGGTCGTCGCGGCCTCCTTCTTCCGGATCGTCTCCGGCACCGGCCGCCCCTACCTGGTCGCCGCCGTCGAGGACGTCACCGAACGGCAGGGCGCCCTCGAGCGGCTCGACATCCTGCACAGCGCCCACCGCCGCCTCGGCGCCTCCCACGACGCCGTCGGCTCCGCCCAGGAACTCGCCGACGTCGCCGTCCCCCGCTTCGCCGACTCCGCCACCGTCGACCTGCTCGACGAACCGCTGCGCGGACTGCCGCTGCGCACCGGCCCGATCGACCCCGGCGCACCGCTGCGCCGCGTCGCCTACCGCTCCGTGCACGGCACCGGCCCCACCGGCCCCTCGCCCGGGCCGGTCCCGCAGGGCGCGCTGTCCACGTACGGGGCGCCGACGCCGTACAGCCAGGCGCTGGTGGACGGGCGGGCCCGGCTGATCCGCGGGCTGACCGAGGAGGAGTGGCTGGGCGCCGACCCGGAGCGCGCACGCCGACTGACCGGGCTCGGCGTGCACTCGATGATCGTCGCGCCGCTGGTGGTGCACGACGCGGTGCTGGGCGTGCTGGCGCTGTACCGGCACCGGCGCCCCGAACCCTTCGACCAGGACGACCTGGAGCTGGCCGTCGAACTGGCCGCGCGCGGCGCGATGTCCATCGACAAGGCGCGCAGCTACGCGCGGGAGCGCTCGATCGCCACCACGCTGCAGCGCCAACTGCTGCCCCGGGAACCGGCGGAGCTCAGCGCCGTGCAGAGCTCGCACGTCTACCTGCCGGGCACGGTCGGGCCGGGCGGCGACTGGTACGACGTGGTGCCGCTGTCCGCCGCCCGGGTCGGCCTGGCGATCGGCTCGGTCACCGGCACCGGCATCGAGGCCGCCGCCGTGATGGGCCAGGTCCGCACCGCCCTGCGGACCCTGGCCGTCCAGGACCTGCAGCCCGACGAGCTGCTGGTGCGGCTGGACGACGCGGCCCGGGTGCTGACCGACGAGCAGCAGGACAGCCTGCCCGCGGGCGCGGAGAGCCTGCCGGACGGGCTCGCCTCCTGCCTCTACCTGGTCTACGACCCGATCGGCCGGACCTGCACGGCGGCCTCGGCCGGGCACCCCGGGCCCGTCGTGGTCGGCCCCGACGGCGTGCCGATGCCGTTCCCGGTGGAACCCGGACTGCCGCTGGGCTGCGGCGACGGCTGCTACGAGACCCGGGTCGTGGAGCTGCCCGTCGGCAGCGTCCTGGCGCTCTACACCAACGGCCTGATGTCCGGCCCGCCGCGCCGCCCCACCGGGGGGCGGGCCGACGGCGGTGCCGGGGGTGGCGGTTCCGAGCGCGGCGGCCCGGAGCGCGGCGGCCCGGAGCGCGGTGGCCTGGACGAGGTGCTGCCGGTCGGACCCGGGGAGGGGCGGCGGGCGGTACTGCAGCGGGTGCTGGCCCGGGCCGGGGAGGAGGAGCTGCCGCAGCTGTGCGACCAGGCGGTGTACGCGCTGCTGCCCGAACGGCAGCGCGAGGACGCGGTGCTGCTGCTGGTGCGCACCCTCGGGCTGCCGGACGACAAGGTCGCCGTGTGGACCCTCCCGGAGGACCCGGCGGTGGTGCGCACCGCCCGGCGGCTGGCCGAACACCAGCTCGCCGCCTGGGGGTTGCAGGAGCTGGAGTTCTCGACCGACCTGATCGTCAGCGAGTTGGTGACGAACGCGATCCGGTACGGGAAGTCGCCGATCCGGCTGCGGCTGATCAACGACCGGGGCCTGATCTGCGAGGTGTCGGACAGCTCGGACAGCACCCCGCACCTGCGGCGGGCCAAGTCCACCGACGAGGGCGGCCGCGGGCTGTTCATCATCGGGCAGTTGGCGCAGCGCTGGGGCACCCGCTTCGCCCAGCACGGCAAGACGATCTGGGCGCAGCAGGAGGTGCCGGGAGCGGGGGAGGAGGGCCCGACGGAGGTGGAGCCCGGCGGTGGGGGCGAGTTGCCCGGATAGGGTGCGGGCGGCCGCCGACGGGTTCGGTCCGGCGGCCGCCCGCGGGCGCTCCCGGGGGATCAGGGACGGGTCTTGGGGGCGTTCTCCGCCGTCCGGGCCGGGTCGAACTCGGCGACGGGGGACAGGATCTCGTCCATCCTGGCGAGCAGCGCGGGCTCCAGCTTCACGCCCGCGGCCTTCACGTTCTCGGTGACCTGCTCGGGGCGGGAGGCACCGATGATCGCGGCGGACACGTTCGGGTTCTGCAGCACCCAGGCGACGGCCAGTTGGGCCGGCGACAGCCCGGCCTCCGCGGCGAGCGGCTGCAACAGCTGGACGCGCTCCAGGACTTCGGGCCGCAGCCAGCGCGCCACGAAGTTCGCGCCGCCCTTCTCGTCGGTGGCCCGGGACCCGGCCGGCGGCTCGGCGCCCGGCTTGTACTTGCCGGTCAGCACGCCCTGCGCGATCGGCGACCAGACCACCTGGCCGATGCCCAACTCCTCGCAGGTCGGCACCACTTCGCCCTCGATGACCCGCCACAGCGCGCTGTACTGCGGCTGGCTGGAGACGAACGGGACGCGCAGTTCGCGGGCCAGCGCGTGCCCGGCCCGGATCTGGTCGGCGGTCCACTCGGAGACGCCGATGTACAGGGCCTTGCCGGAGCGGACCACGTCGGCGAACGCCTCCATGGTCTCCTCCAGCGGAGTGGAGGGGTCGTAGCGGTGCGCCTGGTAGACGTCCACGTAGTCGGTCTGCAGGCGGCGCAGCGAGCCGTCGATCGACTCCATGACGTGCTTGCGCCCCAGCCCGCGGTCGTTGCGGCCGGGCCCGGTCGGCCAGAACACCTTGGTGAGGATCTCCAGCCCCTCGCGGCGCTCGCCCTTGAGCGCCCGCCCGAGGACCGACTCGGCACGCGTCTCGGCGTACACGTCGGCGGTGTCGAAGGTGGTGATCCCCGCGTCGAGGGCGGCGCGGATGCACGCGGCCGCGGTGTCCTCCTCGACCTGCGAACCGTGGGTGAGCCAGTTCCCGTACGCGATCTCGCTGATGATCAGGCCGCTGCGGCCCAGGTGGCGGAATTCCATGGTCGGTACGGTACGCCAGGGGCGGCGGGCGGTGCGGGCACCGACGCGGGGGCGGGGAGGAAGGGGGCGGAGGTCGTCCGGCCCGGGCCCTTGGGCTCTACCGGGCGGGATGGGGGCGGCGCAGGATCGAGGCACGGAAGGCGTGGGAACGCGACGAGGATGCGGCGAGGAGTGATCCGCGATGACCGAGTCGACGACCGGGTCGACGGCGGGGCCGACGACCGGGACCGGGGTGCCGGGCGGGCCGGTGGACGGCCCGTTGGACGGGGCGCCGGGCGGGCCGAGCGCGGCGGAGCTGCGGGCGCTGGTGGCGGCGGCCGGGGCCGCGCCCTCGCTGCACAACGCCCAGCCGTGGCGGTTCCGGCCGACCGGGGACGGGCCCGGGGTGCTGGTGTTCGCCGACCCGGCGCGGGCGGTGCCGCTGGCCGATCCGGACGGGCGCGGCATGCTGCTGTCGGTCGGGGCGGCACTGTTCAACCTGCGCGTCGCGGCCGCGCAACTCGGGCTGCCGGTGGAGGAGTTGGATCTGATGCCCGGGCCGTCCGGGGTGGCCGGGCCGGACGGGCCGGACGGGCCGGTCGCGGTGGTGCGCTTCGGGCCGCGCGGAGTCCCGTACGAACCGGCCGAGTTGGCCGGGGAGATCGGCCGACGGCACTCCAGCCGCGAGCCGTTCGGGAACCGGGACGTGCCCGAGGCGGTGATCGGCGAACTGGTCGAGGCCGCCGCCGACGAGGACGCCGTGCTGGAGGTGCTGGAGGAGGCCGAGGCGCGCCGGGTGCTGGCGCTCACCGCGGAGGCCGAGGCGCGGATCGCCGCGGACGCCGCCCGCCGTGCGGAGACCGCGAGGTGGCTGCGCGCGGAACCGGTCGGTACGGCGGGGGCGGCGGGGCCCGTGCACGCGGTGCGGGACGGCATCCCGGAGCGGGCGCTCGGCCCGCAGGACCACGAAGCCCGGGTCCCCGTACGGGACTTCGCCGGGCACGGACCGGTGCGCACCCGGCGCTTCGAGGCGCTGCCGCAGGTCGCGACCGTCGCCACCCGCGGCGACACGGCCGCCGACTGGCTGCGGGCCGGGCAGGCGATGGAACGGGTGTGGCTGGTGGCCACCGCCCGCGGGCTGCGGGTCTCGGTGCTCCACCAGGCCGTCGAACTCCCGGACACCCGCTGGCGGTTGCGCGACCCGGAGAGCGGCATCGGCACCGTGCAGGTGGTGCTGCGGGTCGGCTACGGCCCGCCCGGCGCAGCCACCCCGCGCCGGGACGTCGACGACCTGCTCCGCGACCCGGCCGGGGAACGCTGAGCGGGCCGGGAGCGCCGAGCGGGCCGGGAGCGCCGAGCGGGCCCGGCGGTGCCGTCCGGGCCCGCTGTCGGTGCTCCGGGGCATGATCGGGCTGCGGGGGATCCTTCGACCTGGGTGGAGCAGCGGCATGGCGATCACGAACGAGCAGTTGGCGGAGTACGAGTTCCTGCGGTCGATGCGCGGGGACGACTACTACCCGGCGCACCTGGTCGCCAAGGGCGGCGACATCCTGCACGCGCTGTGCGAGCGGATCGAGGCCGAACCCCCGCGCGGGCTCGACGAGTTGTACGAGCTGACACAGGTCGCGACGGAGCAGTTCAACCTGCTGGCGGAGGAGTTCGACGCCGCGGACAGCGAGATCGAGACCGTGGCGCGCGAGGCGATCGCCGAGGACTTCGCTCACATCGCGCAGGCGTACGGCTTCGCGGACGCCGACGTGGAGGAGCTGGTCGCCGACCGCGACTGGTGAGGCCGGGCGGGAGGGCTCAGCGGACGGCGGTGGCCAGGAGCGCGCGGTGCGGGAGCAGCAGGGCGTCCGGGGTGGCCGGGTCGCCGGTGCGGTACTCGGCGGCGAGCCGCTCGTAGTGCCCGCGGGCCGCGGCGCGGACCTCGGGCGACTGGGCGAGCAGGGTCAGCCCGATCGTGGCGACGCCGGACGCCGGGCCGCTCCACCACTCGTCCACCGTGGTCGCGTGGTCGAAGTCGAGGGTGCGGCAGTCGGCGTCGCGCAGTCCGGCGGCGGTGAGCAGCCCGGCCAGGCCGTCGGTGGTGCGCGGGAAGTCGTCGGCCGGGTCGAGCGGGCCCAGGTGCGGCGGGCGGACCGCACCGGCGGCCTGCAGGGCGCGCGGGACCAGCGTCTGGCCCGGGGCGGGGCTGCCCGACCAGATGGTCAGTGCCAGGCGGCCGCCCGGGCGCAGCACCCGGCGCAGTTCGGCCAGGGCCAGCAGCGGACGGCCCACGTGGTTGAGCACGAAGTTGGCCACCACCGCATCGAACTCGCCCTCGGGGAGCGGGAGCACGGGCAGCGTGGCGAGGAGGGTGCGGGCCTGCGGGGCGCCCAGGCGGGCGAGTTCGAGCATGCTCGGCTCGGCGTCCACGGCCGTGACCCGGGCCCCGCGCGCACCCGCCGCGGCGGCGACGGTGCCCGGACCCGTCCCGACGTCCAGCACCCGGCTGCCCGCCGCCACGCCCGCCGCGTCCAGCAGCTCGTCCACCGGGCGGGCGCACAGCCGACCGAACGAGGCCGCGTAGGCGTTGCCGCGCCCGGCCCAGGCGGTGCGCTCGTTGGCGTCGAAAGCGGTGCTCGAAGACGGTGCGGCCTGCGACACGGGTCCCCCTCGTTCCGATGGTCGGTGGACGATCATAGGGCAGGGGCGCGGACGGGCCGGCGCACGGGTGTGAGAGGGTCCGTGGCATGTGGGAGGGACTGGACGCCGTCGAGTGGGCCGCGCTGGAGCACAACTACGGCAGTGCGGAGGACGTGCCGGAGTTGCTGCGGGCCTGCGCGGGGGACGACCCCGAGGCGGCCGAGGACGCAGCCTCGGAACTCTCCAACAGCTTCTTCCACCAAGGCGGTTGGATCTGCTCGGCGGCCCCCGCCGCGCTGCCGTTCCTGCTGCGGACGGCGGCCGACGCGGGCGTCGCGCCGGGCGTCCGGGAGTGGCTGCTTGAGCTGGTCGGCGACCTGGCGGCGGAGGCCCCCGGGGTCGGACCGGGCGTCGACCTCGCCTGGTGGCCCGCCTGGGAGCGTGCGCTGCCGCAACTCCTCGCGCTGCTCGACGATCCGCTGCCCGTGATCCGCCGCCGGGCCTCCCGCGCGCTGCGCCACTGCGACACGCCGGGCGAGCAGCTGCTGCCCGGACTGCTCGCCGCCCTGGCGGCGGAGGACGACCCGGCGCTCCGGCTCGACCTGCTGCTGACCCTGGGCCGCGCCGCCCGGCGCGAGCCCGCCGGGCCGCACGGCCCCGAGGCGATCGGCCTGCTGCGGAGCCTGCTCGCGGACGGCGACAGCCTTCAGGAACGCCACGGCGCCCTGCTCGCCCTCGCCCCCGAGGAGCCCGAACTCCCGCTTTGGCACACCGAGCTGCTGGCCGCAGCGCTGCGCGACCCCGACGCCTCGCGGTGGGCGGAGCAGGGGGCCCTGACCCGCGTCTACCACCGCACGACGGCGCTGTTCGCCGAGCCCGGACCGGCCGCGGCCTTCGTCCGCGTGCTGCTCCGCGACCACCCCGACGCCGCGCACCGGGCCGCCGCCCTGGCGCAGGCCGGCGGGCTGCTCGCCGAGTGGCACTCACCCACGGCGGACCTGCTGCCCGTGCTCGCCGCCCGCCTCGACGACCCCGCGCCCGAGGTGCGCCGCCTCGCGCTCGACCTGCTCGCCTGCCTCGGACCGGCCGCCGTCGCCCCGCAGGCCGACCGGATCGCGGCCCTGCTGGAGGACGGTCCGGTTGCCGACACCGCGCTCTGGGCCCTCGCCCGCGCCGGCGACCCGCGCTGCGTGCCCGCCCTGCGGGGCGCCCCGGCGGGTTTCGGCAGCTCCGGGCAGTACTTCGGACTGGGCGCCCGCGGGCACTGGCCCGTCCTGCCCGCGCTGCACGAGGTGCTGGCCCTGCTGCCCGGCCACGCGCAGGACCTGATGCCCGTGGTCGAGCAGGAACTCGCCCGGGAGGGGGACCGGACGGCGGCCCACCGGTTCGGCACGGTGCTGACCGAGTGGGGAACCGCCAGTCCGACGGCCGTCGGACGGCTGCTCGAGCTGCTGGCCGAGGAGCTCACCTGGGCCCCCGCAGCCGAGGCGCTCGCCCGTCTCGGCCCCGGAGTGCTCGGCGCCGACGCCGTCGCGCGGGCCCGGGAGATGCTCCACGCACGGATGAACCGCCCCGACGGAGGGCCGGACACCGGCGCCGACGCCGGCGCCGGGACCGCGGCCTGGGCGTGCTGGCGGCTCGGCGGCGACCCGGAGGCCGCCGTCGCCGCCCTCACCGCCCACCTGGACCGGCCCGCCGCGCTGCGGATGCTCGCCGACCTCGGCCCCGACGCGGCACGCTGCGCCGGGCAGTTGCGCGTCCGGACCGCCGACCGGGACGCCTGGGTCGGGGTGGAGGCCGCGGGCGCCCTGTGGGCGGCGACCGGGGAGGCCGAGGCGGTCCTCCCGGCGCTGCTGTCCGCCCTGCGCGGCCTCGACGAGGGGCACCACCTGCCCGTCATGCCCACCGCCGTCCGGCAGTTGGCCCGGATCGGCCCCGCCGCCCGGCCCGCCGCCCCGCTGCTGCGGGCCGCCCTCGCCGGGGACCGCCGACTGCGCAGCAACGCGGCCTGGCGCGGCTTCGTCGAGGACGAGGAGCTGCGGACGGCGGCGGCCGAAGCGCTGGTGGCCGTCCGGGGGTGAGCGGGGGTGAGCGGGGAGACGGCAGCAGGGCGCGACCGTGGCGGTCGCGCCCTGCGTGCGGGTGCGGGTGGGGCGGGTCGGTGCGGCGTCAGCCCGCCTTGACCTGGTCGGTGAGCTGGGGCAGGACGGTGAAGAGGTCGCCGACGACGCCGTAGTCGACGAGTTCGAAGATCGGGGCTTCGGGGTCCTTGTTGACGGCGACGATGGTCTTGCTGGTCTGCATGCCGGCGCGG
>NZ_BSSA01000013.1:181787-219699 GCF_030268885.1 Kitasatospora phosalacinea | reverse complement strand
TCCGGCCGCGTGCGTGATGGCCTGCTGATGAGCCGACAAATCCCAAACAGGACAGCCCGAGGCGTCAGTCAGGGGGCGGGTCAGGCTCATCAGCAGAACCACCAGTCACATCATCACTGTCAGGGGATGACGATCACCGGGCGGTTGGCGCGGCGGGCGAGGCGGCTGGAGACGGAGCCGAAGATCTTGCCGAGCAGGCCGTGGGTGCTGCCGACCACGATGGCGTCCGCGGCGTACTCGCGGCCGACCTCCTCGATCTCGTGGCAGATGTCCCCGCCGCGTTCGACCAGGATCCAGGGGACGCCGGAGAGGAAGTCGGCGCAGGCGAGTTCGAGGCCGAGGATCTCGGTGCGCTGGTCCGGGAGGTCGACGAAGACCGGCGGTTCGCACCCTGCCCAGACGGTGGCGGGCAGCCGGTTGGCGACGTGGACGATCACCAGGCCGCAGTGGGAGCGGCGGGCCATGCCGACGGCGTAGGCCAGTGCGCGCTCGCTGGAGAGCGAGCCGTCGAAGCCGACCACCACGCCGTGCTGGAACTGCGGGTCGCAGGCGCGCGAGCCGTGCTCCTGGAGCTGGGGCTCGCCCTCTCCGTCGCGGCGGCCGACGGTGGGACGGGATCGGTCGGTCATCGCGTCCTCCGCAGTACCGGGTCGAGGGCCGACGACGGGGTCCGCCGCCGTCCCGGGGGTGTCGGGTTCGGGGCCGCCGCGCTCCTGGTCCCCGTGCTCAGGGTTGCGGTCCGAGCGGTGGCCCAGCGGCCGCTCGGGGCCGCGCCGCGGCCGGTCGGCCTCCCGGAGGTCGAACCGCCGGACGTCGAACTGCCGGACGTCGGAGCACCGGGCCTCGGGACGCCGGCCCTCCGGGTGGCGTGCCGGATCGGCGAGCGGCGGGACGCCGGGGCGTCCGGCGCCGGACCTGCCGTCGTACCGGCCGCCGTCGTACGGGCTGCCGTGGGCAGAAGCGGAGGGCTCGTGACCGGCCATGGCTCAAAACTCTTCAACTGAAGCGGGCCTACGCAGGGGGACGCGGCGGCGGACCGTCCGGTCCCGGTGACAGGGACGGCAGCGGTGGCGACGCGTCCGGGAACGACTACCACCGTCGGAGACCTGTGCCTTTCAGAGTACGGCTCGGAGCGGGCCCCGCCCAGCGGCGGCGCCCTCGTGCGATCGGGTTCCCGCGGGTGGGGGAAACACGTGCCGAAACGTGCGCCCCCGCGCGACGGGTTCCCAGGAGCTTGACCGACGACACGGGATGTGCGCAACAGTGCGCCGACACAACGTGACCCGACTGTCATCGCCCCTGTCCGCAAGCGGTGCACGGCAGTTGTCCCGCGGCCGCCCTCCGCGGCCGCCCCGGGACCGCCCGGTGGGACCGGCCGATTTTCGGATCATGGTCCGGGTTGCACGGGTAGCAGCCGGATTCGGCCAATTCGCGGAAATTCCACCCGCCTTTGGCAATTGCCAAGTGCATACGCGGTGGCCGCTGGCAGCATGCTCGGCATGCCGCTGCTCCTGCTCGACCTCGACAACACCCTGCTGCCCAGGGACGCCGCGTTCCGGGCGTGGGCGGAGGACTTCCTCTCCGAGAACGGCCTCCCCGCCGGCGACCTCGACTGGCTGGTCATGCTCGACGGCAGCGGCTACGTACCGCGCAGCACCGTACTGGGTGCGGCGAAGCGTCGCTACGGCTTCGACCGGTCGGTCGATTCGATGCTCGCGCACTACCGGACCGGCATCAACTCGCACATCCGGTGCCCGGATTCGCACGTCACGGCGCTCCGGGAGGCGCGCGAGGCGGGGTGGACGCTGGGGATCGTCAGCAACGGCGGGACGGTGCCCCAGCTGGAGAAGATCCGGCGCACCGGGCTCGCCGCCCTGGTGGACGGCTGGGTCATCTCGGAGGAGGCCCGCTGCCTGAAGCCGGACCCGTTGATCTTCGAGATCGCGGCCCGCCGGTGCGGGTTCCGGCCGGCCGGGGACTGGAGGGCGCAGACCTGGATGGTCGGCGACTACGGACCGGCCGACATCGCGGGGGCGGCGGCCACGGGACTGCGCAGCGTCTGGCTGCACCACGGCCGCCCGTGGGCCGAGCGGGCCTACCGTCCGACGGTCAGCTCGCCGGACCTGCCGGAGGCGGTACGGGTGGTCCTCGCCGCGGGCGAACTCCCCACCGTCGGACGGGGGTTCACCGCCGCCGCGACCGGCCGCCCCCAGCGCCCGCGCGGCCGCCTCGCCGTCCCGGCCTCCCGCCTGGCCCCGGCGTCCGCCCGAACCGCCCCGAGCACCCCGAGCGCTCCGAACCTCCCGAGCGCTCCGAACCTCCCGAGCGTTCCGAACCTGCCGAATGCCCCGGTTGCCCCGGTCGCCCCGGCCGCCCCGGTCGCTCCGGCCGTCGCGAAGGCCCCGTTCGCCCCGGCGGCGTCCCTGGCCACAACGTCCCTGGCCACGACACCCCTGAGCGCGACGTCCCTGGCCTCAGCGTCCCTGGCCTCGGCGCCCCCGACCGCACCGCCGACGAGGGTCGCACCGCGCACGTCGGTCGAACCCACCCCGGCCGCCGCCGCGGGCTGAGGCGGCGCAGGACCACGCCCTCCCCCGCGGGACCGCCGTCCCGCCTGCACGTCAGGACACTTGACGTCACGCCGCCGAAGGTCCGCTCCCGTGCCCGTGCCCGTGCCCGTGCCCGTGCCCGCACCCGCACCCGCACCCGCACCCGCACCGGGGGAACGACACCTCCCGCCCGCCGGAACGGAGTTGGCACGGAAGGACGGCAGGGGATCGGATTCGGACGAATGTGCGGCGTCCGGGCCCGCGGAGCGGAGCAGTGGGGCGGGGCGGGTCGGTGGGGTGGCTGTGACGGGTGGGGTACAAGGGGAAGAACGGGTCCGGAGTGACGGAGCGTGAGGTGAGAGGCGTTCCGGAGTGGCCGGTTCGCAGTGGGCCGGGGGGGCTGACGGGGCGCGGGGATCATGGCCGAGGTGTGCGCTGTGGCGCGTGGAAGGTGGTTTCGCGCCCCCGATTTGAACCGTACGTTTTCGGCCAACTTGCGTTGCTGCCCTGCCGTTCGGGCAAATCCGCAGCACACAGCGGACGGTGAGTGCACCGTCGACGGGGGAATCGACGACGGGTCGTGCGACAACCGGCCACGCTTCTCCGCGCCCCCTTCACAGCGGGGTCGACGGGTGCCACGCTTCGTGATCGAATGCTTCACGCCAAATTGCCATGTCGACATAGCGTCGGATGGTGAACTTGTCACAACGGCAACGGTCCACCAAGTAGATTCGATCTTGGCTCGCAGAGCGGCAGCCGAGACCACCACACCACCGAGGGGGCTGGAGCGCCTTGAGCAGGGTGAGCAGGAGCGACGCGGGTCCTGAGAACGGCCGCCAGCCGTCGTCCCATCCCGGTGGCACGGCGAGACTCGGCAAGTTCGGTGGCGCGCCGACCGGTTCGCCGGGCGGCGGTCAGCTGCACGGCACCCCGGGAGGGGTGACGCCGGGTCAGCACCCCGCGGTTCCGCCCCTCTCGGCGGCGACCTCGGCGGCGTCCTCGACGACGGCCTCCGCGACGTTCTCCGCAGCGTCCCCCGCCGCGTCCTCCGGGCACGGTGCGACGAGCGCGGGCGCGGGCACCGCGACGGACGTGCTCCCGGCCGGCCCCGGTCCCGGTGCGCTGTCCTCCCCGCGCAAGCTCGCAGGTCGGCGGCGGCGCGAGACGGTGGCGGTGCTGCTGTTCAGCGGGGCGCCGATCTTCGAGAGCTCGATCCCGCTGTCGGTGTTCGGCGTGGACCGGCAGGACGCCGGCGTCCCCCGCTACCGGCTGCTGGTGTGCGCCGGCGAGGAGGGCCCGCTGACCACCACCGGCGGGCTGACGCTGACCGCCCCGTACGGGCTGGAGGCGCTGTCCCGGGCGGGCACCATCGTGGTCCCGGCCTGGCGGTCGATCTCGCAGCCGCCGCCGGTCGAGGCGATCGCCGCGCTGCGCAAGGCCCACCACGAGGGCGCCCGGATCATCGGCCTGTGCACCGGCGCCTTCGTCCTGGCCGCCGCCGGGCTGCTGGACGGCCGCCCGGCGACCACCCACTGGATGTACGCGCCGACGCTGGCGAAGCGCTACCCGCGGGTCCACGTCGACCCGCGCGAGCTGTTCGTGGACGACGGCGACGTGCTCACCTCCGCGGGCACCGCGGCCGGGATCGACCTGTGCCTGCACGTGGTCCGCAGCGACCACGGCGCCGAGGCCGCCAACGCGCTGGCCCGCCGGCTGGTGGTGCCGAACCGCCGCGGCGGCGGGGGTCAGGCCCAGTACATCGACCAGTCTTTACCGGAGGAGATCGGCAACGACCCGCTGGCCGAGGTGGTCACCTGGGCGTTGGAGAACCTCAACCAGCAGTTCGACGTGGAGGTGCTGGCGGCCCGCGCCTACATGTCGCGGCGCACCTTCGACCGCCGCTTCCGCACCCTCACCGGCAGCGCGCCGCTGCAGTGGCTGATCACCCAGCGGGTGCTGCAGGCGCAGCGGCTGCTGGAGACCTCCGACCTGTCGGTGGACGACGTCGCCCGCCGCTGCGGCTTCCGCTCGCCGGTGGCGCTGCGCGGGCACTTCCGGCGGCAGCTCGGGGTCTCCCCGGCCGCGTACCGGACCGCCTTCCGGGCCCGGCGCCCGGCGGTCGGCGGGCCGACGGTGCCGCCGCAGTCGAGCGGCCTCCCGGTCGAGCGCGGCGCGGGCCCGGCCGGACACCCGCAGGCCCCGCACGGGTCGGTCGGGCACGGGAGCGCGGGCCACGGCCAGCAGGTGCCGGGCGGGGCCGGTCCGGCCGTCGGGGCGTCCGGCGGGGGCGCGGCGGGGCGGCAGCGGCCGCGTCCGCTGGTGCCGCCGCAGGCCGGTCCGCCGCCGGGGGCCTACGGGCGCCCCGGGGCGGAGCGTCCGGTCGACCCCCGGTACGCGGCCCGAGGTGCGGGCCAGGCCGCTCCCGGCGCCCAGCAGGGCCCGTCGCCCGCGCACGCGCACGCGCAGCCCTCCCCCGGGCAGCCGGTGCGGCCGAGCGCGGCGTACCCGGGCGCCCGCGGTGCGACCGAGCGGCCGGACCGTCCGGTGGAGCACGCCATCGCGGAGGACGCGGACGGCAGGCAGCCCACCGCCCGGGACCGCCGGGTGGTGCACCGTCCGGAGGTCGAGCCGGAGCGCGGGGCGCGCGACACGGCGGACTTCGGCCCGGACGGGGCGCGTGCGGTGTCGGGGGCGCGGGACCGCGCCGTAGGGTGAGGGCGTGAATGACCGTCTGGTATGGATCGACTGTGAGATGACCGGCCTCGACCTCGATCGGGACGCCCTGATCGAGGTCGCCGCCCTGGTGACCGACTCCGAGCTGAACGTGCTCGGCGAAGGCGTGGATGTGATCATCCGCCCGCCCGCCGAGGCGCTGGAGGGCATGCCCGAGGTGGTGCGGCAGATGCACACCGCCTCGGGCCTGCTCGACGAGCTCGCGGACGGCCTGACCATGGCCGAGGCGCAGGAGCGGGTGCTGGCGTACGTCCGCGAGCACGTGCCCGAGGCCGGGAAGACCCCGCTGTGCGGCAACTCGGTGGCCACCGACCGCGGCTTCCTGTCCCGGGACATGCCCGAGCTGGAGGGGCACCTGCACTACCGGATCGTGGACGTCTCCTCGATCAAGGAGCTGGCCCGCCGCTGGTACCCGCGCGCCTACTACAACAGCCCGCAGAAGGGCGGCAGCCACCGCGCGCTGGCCGACATCCGCGAGTCGATCGCCGAACTCCGGTACTACCGCGAGGCCGTGTTCGTCCCGCAGCCGGGACCGGACACCGACACCGCGCGGGAGATCGCCGCCCGCCACCAGGTGCCCACCACCTGACCAGCGGTCCGGCCCGGGCGGTCCGGGAAACCCTGGCGCGAGCACCCCTCGGCATCCTGTAGAGTTCTTCCTGTCGGAGCGGGAACGCGGAAGCGGGAAAGCACCTGACAGATGGTGGGTGTAGCTCAGTTGGTAGAGCACCTGGTTGTGGTCCAGGTGGTCGCGGGTTCGAGTCCCGTCACTCACCCCAAACGCCGAGGGCCCCGGTCGAGGAATCGACCGGGGCCCTCGGCGTTTCCCGGAACGCCCACCGGGACCGGGAGTTGAGGCGCCGACAACGGCGGGCGGCAGCGGCGGGCGGCAGCGGCGGACGACGGGCCATGGACGACCAAGCTACCCGCTAGTAACATCGCCGCATGACGACTACCCCGATCGGCGAACTGCTCACCTCCACCGTCCCGATGGTGAAGACCCTGCAGCTGGAGTACCTGGAGACCACCCCGGAGCGGGCCGTGCTGCGGCTGCCCGACCTCCCGGAGTACCGCAACCACGTGGGCGGGCCGCACGCCGGGGCGATGTTCACGCTGGCCGAGTCCGCCAGCGGGGCGATCGTGCTCGCGGCGTTCGGCGACCAGCTGGGCCGCGCGGTGCCGCTGCCGACGGTCGGCGAGATCTCGTTCAAGAAGCTCGCCCGCGGCGTGGTGACCGCCACCGCGACGCTCGGCCGTCCGGTCGCCGAGGTGATCGCGGAGCTGGACGAGGGCAAGCGCCCCGAGTTCCCGATCACCGTGGAGATCACCCGCGAGGACGGCGCCGTCACCGGCGTGCTGGAGATCGTCTGGACGCTGCGCCCCAACTCCTGAGCGGACAGCGGACAGCGGACAGCCGGCAACGGACAACGAACGGTCCGCGGGGCCGGGCACCCGGCCCCGCACCGCCCGGCACGCTGCGCAGCCCGCACCCCGCGCAGCCCACAGCCGGGCGCGCCCCCGCCGCGCATCCCCGCAGCGCACAGCCCGGCGCGTCCCACGGCACCCGCGGCACCCGCGGCACCCGCGGGACTCCGCGCCCCCGTCGTCAGGCGGAGTCGCGGACGATCAGCTCGGTCGCCAGCACCACCTGCCGCCGGGCCCGGCCGCGCTCGTGGATCTCGTCGAGCAGCAGTCGGGCCATGGTGCGGCCCATCTCCTCGATCGGCTGCCGGACGCTGGTCATCGGCGGGTCGGTGTGCCGGGCGACGATCGAGTCGTCGAAGCCGATCACCGCGACGTCGTCGGGGATCCGGCGCCCGGCGGCCCGCAGCACCTGCATCGCACCGGCCGCCATCACGTCGGAGGCGCAGAAGACGCCGTCCAACTCGGGCCTGCGGTCCAGGAGTTCGCGCATCGCGACCCGGCCGCCCTCCTCGGTGAAGTCGGCCAGCCCGACCAGGTCCTCGTCGTAGGCGTGGCCGGCCTCCTCCAGGGCCCGGCGGTAGCCGCCGAGGCGGGCCTGGGCGACCTCCATGTCGAGCGGGCCGGTGAGGGTGGCGACCTGGGTGCAGCCGCGCCGGAGCAGGTGGCGCACGGCCATCCTGGCGCCGCCCGCGTTGTCCGCGTGGACGTAGCTGAGCGGTTCGAGGTCGCCGCGCCGGCCGGCCAGCACGGAGGGGATCTCCAGGCTCTCCAGCAGGCCGGGCAGCGGGTCGTCGCGGTGGACCGAGACGACCAGGACGCCGTCGACGCGCTGAGCGGTCAGGTAGGCGGAGAGCCGGTCGCGCTCGCGCTGGTTGCGGACCAGGATCAGCAGCAGCTGCATGTCGGTCTCGGCGAGCTCGGCCGAGACGCCGCTGATGATGTCGGAGAAGTACGGCTCGGAGAAGAGCCTGGTCTCGGCCTCGGGGACGACCAGCGCGATCGAGTCGGTGCGCGAGGTGACCAGGGTGCGGGCGGCCCGGTTGGGCACGTAGCCGAGTTCGGCGATGGCGTTCTGGACGGCTTCGCGGGCCTTGGCGCTGACCCGCGGGGAGCCGTTGATGACCCGGGAGACGGTGCCGCGGCCGACGCCTGCCAGCGCGGCCACCTCCTCCAGGGTGGGGCGCGCGGTGGCTCTGCCGCCGGCGCCCGGGTGGAGCGCGTCGGGGCGCTGTGCGGTCGGGCTCATCGCTACACCTCTCGGTCTCATGGGACGGATGGGACGGATCCGCGGGGCCCGCCCCGGGCCCGTACGGACTGTTCATTGTGGCCGGTCCCACGGTGTTTCCGACCATCCGGGGCGGCCCGGGACCGGCTCGGGGGCAGCACGAGGGCGTCAACGGCGGTGGTAACGAAGGCGGAAACGCTCCGGCAACGTTTATGTCACCACGTCTTGACACTCACCCCCGCGACACAGCAACCTTCCGGCATGCCCAGCTGTGGGAGCGCTCCCACACTGTAGCCAAGTTTCGGCGCACCAAGAACACCCAACGAAGCTCTCGTTTCAAGCCCGGCACGACCCACGAAAGCCCACCCGCAGGCCCCGGAAGACCGCCGGAGCCACTTGGGCCCGACCCGGACAACCACCCGGACAAAGGAGTTCGCCCCCATGCGCACCACCTCCCGCCCCCGCAGAGCAGCCGTCGCCGCCACCGCGATCCTCGCCGCCTCCACCCTGATGCTCACCGCCTGCTCCTCGTCGAAGTCGGACAACGACAGCGGTGGCAAGAGCGACCCGAACGCGAAGATCACCCTGAACGTCGGCGACTTCGGCACCTTCGGTTACGTGGAGGCCGGCCTGTACGACGAGTACATGGCCGCGCACCCGAACATCACCATCAAGTACGACACCGTCCAGGACGGCCAGAAGTACTGGGACGCGCTGACCACCCACCTGAGCTCCGGCAGCGGTCTGGCCGACATCCAGGCGGTCGAGGTCGGCTACATCGCGCAGGCCACCAACACCCTGGGCGACAAGTTCGTGGACCTCGGCAAGACCGAGGGCGTCAACCCGAGCAACTGGCTGGACTGGAAGTCGAAGCAGGCCACCACCAAGTCCGGCTCGCTGATCGGCCTCGGCACCGACATCGGCCCGATGGCGATCTGCTACCGCACCGACCTGTTCCAGCAGGCGGGCCTGCCCACCGACCGCGAGTCGGTCGGCAAGCTGTGGGCGGGCGACTGGTCGAAGTTCGTCGACGCGGGCAAGCAGTACCAGCAGAAGGCCCCGGCCGGCACCTTCTTCACCGACTCCGCCTCGGGCCTGTTCAACGCCGTGCTGTCGGCGCAGCCCCAGCAGTACTCGGACGACTCCGGCAAGCTCGTCTACAAGACCAGCCCCGGTGTGAAGACCGCCTGGGACCTCGCGGTCGCCGCCTCGCAGGCGAAGATCAGCGCCGGCCTGCGCCAGTTCCAGGACCCGTGGAACGCCGCGTTCGCCAACGCCAAGTTCGCCACCGTGGTCTGCCCGTCCTGGATGACCGGCATCATCAGCAAGTACTCCGGTGACTCGGGCAAGGGCAAGTGGGACGTCGCCGCCCCGCCGGTCGCCTCCAACTGGGGCGGTGCCTTCCTGACCGTCCCGAAGGCCGGCAAGCACACCAAGGAGGCCGCGGCCCTCGTCGCCTGGCTGACCGCGCCGGAGCAGCAGGCCAAGGTCTTCACCAAGGTCGGCAACCTGCCCTCCACCGTCGGCGGCCTGCAGCAGCCCGCCGTCCAGGGCGCCAAGCTGGAGTACTTCAACAACGCGCCGACCGGCCAGATCTTCGCCGCCGCCGCGCAGTCCATCAAGCCGGCGCCGATCGGTGAGCAGGACGGCAACGTGAAGACGATCATCACCGACAACGGCATCCTCGACATCGAGGAGCACGGCACCGACCCGGCCAAGGCCTGGGCCAACGTGACCAAGCTGATCGACGACAAGACCAGCAACTGATCCGGGCCGGCAACGCGCCGGTAGCCGATCCCTACTGCCCGGCCGGGTCCGCCCACCCGGCCGGGCGCCGTTCCGCCGCCCCTCGCCACCCCCGGGAAGGAAACCCCAAGTGGCCACCCACGTCCGCGCCGAGGCCCCGCCCGCGCGCCCCGCCTGGCGCTCCCGCCTGTACCGGTTCGACCTGAAGGCGTCCCCGTACGCGTTCATCGCCCCGTTCTTCATCTGCTTCGCCGCCTTCGGCCTCTTCCCGCTGATCTGGACGGGCTGGCTGTCGCTGCACTACGTCGACCTGCTCAAGCCGGACGTGATGGAGTGGCGGGGGTTCGGCAACTACACCCGCCTGTGGTCCAACGACCAGTTCTGGACCGCGCTGCGCAACACCTTCACCATCGGTGTGATCTCGACCGTCCCGCAGCTGCTGATGGCGCTCGGGCTGGCCCACCTGCTCAACTACCGGATGCGCGGCCGCGGCTTCTTCCGCGTCGCGATCCTCGCCCCGTACGCCACCTCGATCGCCGCCGCGACCCTGGTGTTCGTCCAGCTGTTCAACCCGGACTACGGGTTCGTCAACTGGATGCTGGACGCGGTCGGCATCCACCCGAACTGGTACTCCGAGACCTGGCCCTCGCAGATCGCCATCTCCACCATCGTGACCTGGCGCTGGACCGGCTACAACGCGCTGATCTACCTGGCCGCGATGCAGGCGGTGCCGAAGGACCTGTACGAGGCGGCCAGCCTGGACGGGGCCAACCGCTGGCAGCAGTTCACCCGGATCACCATCCCGTCGATCCGGCCGACCATCCTGTTCACCATCATCGTCTCCACCATCGGCGCCACCCAGCTGTTCGGCGAGCCGATGCTGTTCGGAGGCGGCGTCGGCGTGTCCGGCGGCTCCGCGCACCAGTTCCAGACGCTCAGCCTCTACCTGTACGAGCTGGGCTGGCCGTCGCGCCAGCTGGGCCGCGCCTCGGCGGTGGCCTGGACGATGCTGCTGCTCCTGCTGCTGATCGGCCTGGTGCAGTACCTGATCACCCGTTACCGCAAGCGCCACGAGCTGGGAGGCTGACATGGCCGCCACCCTGTCCACCCCCTCCGCCCAGAAGGCGAAGCACGCCGAACAGGCCCGTCCGAGCGGGCTGTTCCGCCGCAAGGCCGGCGACCACGACAAGGCCGGTCCGGTCGCCTACGTGCTGCTGGCGCTCGCCGCCGTGGTCTCGCTCTTCCCGCTGTACTGGACCTTCGTCGCGGCCTCCAACACCGGTGAGCGGGTGGCCCAGTCGCCGCCGCCGATGGTGCCCGGCGGCCAGCTGTGGACCAACATCACCACCGCCTGGGACCAGGCGGACATGGGCAAGGCGCTGCTGAACTCCACCATCGTGGCGGGCTGCGTGTCGCTCTCCACCGTGCTGTTCTCCACGCTGGCCGGCTTCGCCTTCGCCAAGCTGCGCTTCCGCGGCCGCAACGCGCTGCTGACCCTGGTGGTCGCCACCATGACCATCCCGCCGCAGCTCAGCGTCATCCCGCTGTACCGGATCGTCACCAAGCTGGAGTGGGGCAACCAACTGCAGTCGGTGATCCTGCCCTCGCTGGTGGCCGCGTTCGGCGTGTTCTTCATGCGCCAGTTCCTGTCCGAGGCGCTGCCGTTCGAGCTGATCGAGGCGGCCCGGGTGGACGGTGCGCACAGCCTGCGGATCATCTGGCACGTGGTGTTCCCGATCGCCCGGCCCGCCATGGCGGTGCTCGGCATGCTGGTGTTCGTCCAGTCCTGGAACGACTTCTTCTGGCCCTTCGTGGTGCTCACCCAGCAGAACCCGACCGTCCAGGTCGCGCTCTCCGCCATCGGCGGCGGCTCCGGCCACGACATCAACCAGGCCGTGATCATGACCGGCGCACTCGTCGGCACCCTGCCGCTGCTGTTGATCTTCGCCGTTCTGGGGAAGCACATCGTCGGCGGCATCACCTCCGGCGCCGTCAAGAGCTGATCCGCGGGGGACCGGTCCACCGACCGGCCCCAGCACACCGCCCCGTCCACCCCCGAGCCATGGGAGCGCTCCCGTATGACCATGACCGATCCGACCACAGCCGCCCACACCTCGGTGGCGGCCCCCCGGGTGGCCTTCCCGCCCGGCTTCTCCTGGGGCGCGGCCACCGCCGCCTACCAGATCGAGGGCGCGGCCGCCGAGGACGGGCGCACCCCGTCCATCTGGGACACCTTCGCCAGGACCCCCGGCAAGGTCCTGAACGGCGACACCGGCGACGTGGCGGTGGACCACTACCACCGCTTCCGCGAGGACGTCCGGCTGATGGCCGACCTCGGCCTCACCTCGTACCGCTTCTCGCTGTCCTGGCCGCGGATCCAGCCCACCGGCCGCGGCCCGGCCGTCGAGCGCGGCCTCGACTTCTACCGCGCCCTGGTCGACACCCTGCTGGAGCACGGCATCTCGCCGGTCGCCACCCTGTACCACTGGGACCTCCCGCAGGACCTGGAGGAGGCCGGCGGCTGGCCGGTCCGGGAGACCGCGTACCGCTTCGCCGAGTACGCCTCGCTGGCCGCCTCGGCGCTCGGCGACCGCATCCCGGTGTGGACCACGCTCAACGAGCCGTGGTGCAGCGCCTTCCTCGGCTACGGCTCCGGCGTGCACGCCCCCGGCCGCACCGACCCGGCCGACGCGCTGAAGGCCGCCCACCACCTCAACCTCGGCCACGGCCTGGCCGTCGGCGCGCTGCGCGAGGTGCTGCCCGCCTCCGCGAAGATCGCCGTCTCGCTCAACCTGCACCTGGTCCGCCCGCTCACCGACACCGCCGAGGACCGCGAGGCGGCCCGCCGGATCGAGGCGGTCGGCAACCGGATCTGGACCGGCCCGATGTTCAAGGGCGGCTACGACGAGGACCTGAAGGCGGACACCGCCCACATCGTCGACTGGGACGAGCTGGTGCGCCCCGGCGACGAGGCGGAGATCGGCCGTCCGATCGACCTGCTCGGCCTCAACTACTACAACCCGACCGTCGTCTCGGCGCCGAACGGCGACGCGGAGACCGCCGAGGCCGCCCGCAACGACGGCCACGGCGACAGCGAGTTCAGCTGCTGGCCGGGCTCCGAGGACGTGGTCTTCCACCTCGCCAACGACGACGTCACCGCGATGGGCTGGCCGATCGACGCCACCGGCCTGTCCGACTCGCTGGTCGGCATGCACAACGACTTCGGCCTGCCGCTGCTGGTCACCGAGAACGGCGCCGCCTTCGAGGACGTGGTCGGCCCGGACGGCGAGGTCGACGACCCCGAGCGGGTCCGCTACGTCGAACTGCACCTGCAGGCCGTGGCCGACGCGATCGAGGCGGGCGCCGACGTCCGGGGCTACTACCTGTGGTCCTTCCTGGACAACTTCGAGTGGGCGTACGGCTACAGCAAGCGCTTCGGCATCGTCCACGTCGACTACGAGACCCAGCAGCGCACCCCCAAGACCAGCGCCCGCTGGTACGCGGAGGTGATCCGCCGCGGGGGGCTCGCCTGAACTCCCGCACCCCCGCACAGTGTGACGGAGTGTGAGCGACGAGCGTGACCGCGGGGAGTCCCGCTCGTTCTCCCCTGGTGTGCGAACCAACCACGCGAAGCGACCGCGACGTTCGGACACCCCCCGGTACCGGTGGGGGCGGCCCGGAACACTGGCGGCGAGCGGAATGCTCGCCGCCCAGGTGTTGGGGCTCGGACTCGGCGCCGCCGACGCCCGTGCCGCCGACACCGGGCACCCGCCGCAGCCGCCCGGCCGGGCCCTCGGCACCTTCGTCCGGCCGGGCGGCGAGGCCCGTTCCGGCGGTGAGAGCCGCTCCGGCGGTGAGGCCCGCTCCGGCGGTGAGAGCCGCTCCGGCGGCGACGAGGGCGGCCTGCTCAACGGCACGGTCGGCGGTGCCGCCGCCGCCCTCGACGGCCTCGACCCCGCCGATCCCGCCGACCCCGTCGGCGGCGCGGCCGCCACCGGCACCCGGCCGGTGCAGAACCTCGGCGCGACCCTCGGCCACCACCTGGGCACCGGCGAACTCCCGCTCCCCGGCCACCACGCCGACCGCCCCGACGCGTTCTCGCTCGCCGCGGGCCTGCTCTCCGCCGTCCCCGCGCAGCCCCGCCCCGGGGACCCCCCGCGCGCCTCCCGCTCCGACTCCGGGGACGGCCGCGAACCCGGTGCCCCGGCCCCCGTCGCCACCGTCCCGGCCCAGCGCGCCCCCGTCGCCTCCCCCGCCGCCGCCCCCGCGGACGCGCCCCCGGCCGACACCGTCCTCCCCTCCCCCGCCCCGGCCCCCGTCCGCGCCGGGTCCTCCCTCCCGCCCATCCCGTTCGGCAGCCCGCGCCCGCGCCCCGCCGTCCCGCGCCCCGCGCCCGACCGCCTCACCCTCACCGGTGCCCCGACCCGCTCCCCGGGCGAGGACGCCTTCGCCGTCCTCGTCCCGATCGCCGCGGGCCTGCTCCTCACCGCCGCCGCCATGTACAAGCACCGCGGCCTCCCGGGCGGCGGCCACTGACCGGCCCGGTGGAGGCCCGCCCCGGCCCACGGAACGTCGACGCGCCGTCCCGTCCCTCCCCGGGAACACCCACCACCGCGTCGAACTCCTCGACGCCCCGCTGCTGCCCGGCCCGCGCGGCGATCACCGCGGGCCCCGGTCTCAGCCGAAGGTCCTCGGGGGCGGGGTCGGGGAGGGGACGGCGGTGATGTCGGTGGCGGGGGCGGCGCCCGCGGTGAAGTCGGTGAGGTCGCGGCCGTGCAGCAGGCGGGCCTGGGCGGGGTCGGTGGCGAGGCGGCGGGTGAGGTCGGTGAGCGGCAGGGGGGTGTGCGCGGCGAACAGGACGAGGTTGCCGAAGCGCTTGCCGCGCAGCACCGCGGGGTCGGCGACCAGGCAGACCTCGGGGAAGACGGCCAGCAGGGTGGCGGTCTGGGCGCGGGCGAAGGCGAGCGGGCCGCCGTCGGTGAGGTTGGCGGCGTAGTGGCCGGCGCCGGTGAGGGCGCGGGCGGCGTGCCGGGCGAACTCGACGGTGGCGCAGTGCGCGGGGACGCGGGCTCCGGCGAAGACGTCGGCGACGACCAGGTCGGTGGAGTCGTCGGGGGTGCGTTCGAGGACGGCGCGGGCGTCGCCGCCGCGGACCTTGATCTGCCAGCTGCGGTCGAGCGGCAGTTCGGTGCGGACCAGGGCGGTGAGTTCGGTGTCGATCTCGGCGACCTGCTGGCGGGAGCGGGGCCGGGTGGCGGCGGTGTAGCGGGCCAGGGTGAGTGCGCCGCCGCCGAGGTGCAGGGCGGTGAGGGGCTGCCGGGCGGGGGCGGCGAGGTCGATCAGGTGGCCGATCCGGCGCTGGTAGGCGAAGCCGAGGTGGGTGGGGTCGGCGAGGTCGACGAGGGACTGCGGGGCGCCGTCGAGCCGGAGTTCCCAGGCGTGCGGCCGGTCGCGGTCGGGGCGGAGCTCGGCGGTTCCGGAGGCGACGGCGGCGGTGAGCGGGCCTTCGGCGTGCGCGCGGCCGGGGACGGTGGGGGTGGTGCGTGGGCGGCCCATGGCGTCCATTATCGCCGGGCGGCGGGGGACGACGCCCGGGCGCGGGGGGCCGTGGGCACGGTGGGTGACCGGGGCTGCCCGCTGCGGGGTCGGCCGGTCCATCCAGCGAGACGACGCTTGCATGCCAACTCACCGGTCGGGCAAGTTCTCTGACGAATCGTCAGTCGACGCTCGGGACGCGCTCAGAGCGGGCCGAGGCCGCCCGCGGTGAGCGTGGTGGCGGCTTCGCAGAGCGCGGAGCGCAGCACCCAGGCGTCGGTGGGACGGGGGTACGGCTGGGGGCCGGAGGGCGGGATGATCCAGCGCGGGTCGGTGGGCGGGAGCAGCTCGGCCCCCGGCGTACAGGTGGAGCCGGTCAGGTGCCAGCGCAGGGCGGTGCCGGCCGGGACGAGGAAGGCGACGGCGGTGCCGCCCGCGGTCTGCAGGACGGCTCCGCAGGCCCGCCGCAGCCGGAGGATGTCGACCGCCTCCAGCCCGTGCCGGACCTGCACGGTGACGGTGTCGTACTGGACCACGCGGCTGGCCGAGGTGCCCGCGGGCGCGGGGGGCGGCGCGGCGGGGACGGCCGGTCGCCGGTACTGGGGAACTCCGGTGGCCATGGGGGACCTCCTGTCACCTCGGGTCGCGCGGAAACCGGGCGGCGCTCCGTCACCCGGTCGTGCGACGGGAGGCCGGTGCGGGAGGGGGCCCGCACCACCGGTGTCCATGTATCAGGACAACGCGGGACCGGCCGTCCAGGCCACGGCCTCCGATACAGCAAGCCATGGCATTTCATGGCACAAGACGGCAACTCCGTCCGGTTCGTCCGCAATTGACCCGGCAGCTCCCGGCGACCCGCCGTGTTCGGACGGTGACTGCCGGTACTGTCGTGGCGACGCGGCGGCCTCCCCACGGGAGGCGGCGCGACCACCCCGGCACGACCTCGGAGTGCAGCATGGCAGCCACCCGAACCGGCGAGCCCCGTCCGGCCCCCGTCCCCAACCAGGCGATGCGCGAGCTGCGCGGGGGCCTCTCGCCGGGGGAGTTCGCCACCCTGGTCCGCCGGGCCGCCCGGGAGATCGGCGAGCACGTGTCCTGCGACGCGCGCTACGTCGGCCGGGTCGAGTCCGGCGAGATCCGCTGCCCCAACTACGCGTACGAGCGGGTGTTCCGGCACATGTGGCCGGACCGCTCGCTGGCGGAGCTCGGGTTCGCGCCCCGGACGGCGGTCCGCCGCCGGGTGCCGACCACCGATCCGTCCGTCCCGGCGCATCCGCCGGACGCACCGCACCGGTCTGACGAGGAGAACGACGAGGTGCTTCGCCGCACGTTCCTGAACGGCGGTCCCACCGCCGTGGCGGCCGTGCTGGGCCTGGACCAGGCCCCGCCGGCCGCGACCCCGCCGCCCGCGGCGGCGCCCCTGCCGGAGCGCCGCCGGGTCGGTGCCGCCGAGGTGCAGGGGGTCGAGCAGGCGGTCCGCGACATCCGGCTGCTGGACGACGCGCACGGCGCGGACGCCCTGTTCGAGCTGGCCGGGCAGTCGCTGCGCAGCGCCTACGTGCTGCTCAACGACGGCGACTACAGCGCCGCGACCGAACGCCGCCTGCAGTCCGGGGCCGGTGAACTGGCCATCTCGGTGGGCTGGTTGGCGCACGACTCGAACCGGCTGACCGATGCCAGGTCGTTCTACTCGGAGGCGCTGGCCACCGCCCGGATGGCCCGCGACCCGCACCTGGAGGCGCACGTGTTCAGCAACAGCGCCTTCCTGGCCCGGGACGCCGGCCGCCCCCGGGAGGCGCTGCGGGCCGCCCAGGCCGGGCAGGCCGCCGCGGAGGGGCTGGGCTCGGACCGGCTGCTGTCGCTGCTGGTGCTGCGCGAGGCCAGCGGCTGGGCGCTGCTCGGCGACCGCTCGGCCTGCGAGCGGGCGCTGTCCCGGGCGTACGCGCTGTTCGAGCGGGGCGAGCGGCCGGACGCCGACCCGGAGTGGATGTCCTTCTACGGCGAGGCGGAGCTGGCCGGGCAGGAGGCGCAGTGCTGGTCGGCGCTCGGCGACTGGGACCGGGCCAGCGCCCGGGCCGAGCAGGCCATAGGGCTCCAGGAGCCGCACTTCGTGCGCAACCGGGTGCTGTACACCGCCGAGTTGGCGCACGACCGGCTGGGCCGGGGCGACCTGGCGGGCGCGGGCACGCACGGCGCGGCGGCGGTGTCGCTGCTGGGCCAGGTCCGCTCCGCGCGGATCCGCGGCATGCTGGCGCACACCGCGGACCGGCTGCGCGGCCACGCCGCCGTGCCGGAGGTCCGGGAGTTCCTGGAGGGCTACGACGCGGCGGCGGCCTGAGGACCCGTCACGGGGCGGGGTCAGTGCCCCAGCCGCTCCAGGTGGCTGTGGTCGTTCCACACCTCGACCGCGGGCAGCCCGTACTCCCAGGACAGCACGCAGAGCGCGGCGGTGCCGAGCTTGAGCCGCTGGGCGTACTCGGGGGGCAGGCCGAGCCAGCGGGCGGTGAGGATCCGCAGCAGGTGGCCGTGGGCGAACAGGACGACGTCCCGGTCGGCGCAGTGCATGGTGGTGGTGTCGGGGTCGGGGGTGCCGTGCTCCTCGTTGATCCCGGCGAGGAAGGCGTCGACCCGGTCGGAGACCTGGGCCAGCGTCTCGCCGCCGGGGACGCCGTCGCGCCAGATCAGCCAGCCGGGCCGGTCGGTCGCGCGGATGTCGCCGCCGGTGCGGCCCTCGTACTGCCCGTAGTCCCACTCCAGGAGTTCGGGGCGGTCGACGGCGCGGTCGCCGAAGCCGGCGAGTTCGGCGGTCTCCCGGGCGCGGGAGAGCGGGCTGGTGTAGACGGTGGCGCCGGGCAGGCCGTTCCACGGGGCGCGGGCGAGGCGTTCGCCGAGGGCGCGGGCCATGGCGCGGCCCTCCTCGGTGAGCGGGACGTCGGTGCGGCCGGTGTGCCGACCGGTGGCCGACCAGGAGGTCTCGCCGTGGCGGACCAGCACGATGCGGGCGGGCATGGGGGGTTACCTCGTTCGAAGGGGTGCGTGGCGGTCCCCCGGCGGGGCCGTCCTCCCCATGATCCCCCACCCGGTGCCCCGCTTCGACGACCGGGCTCCGCTTTGTCGCCGTCGGATGCGAGACTGGGCCGCACCATGAACGTCTCGCACCTGGGGCAGGCCTCCCCGCCGCTGCGGCGGCTCTCCGAGTTGCGCGGCCCGGCGCCGCAGCGCAGCCTCGACGCCCGTGCCCTCGCCGCCCTCGCCGCCAATCCGGGCTGCCGCCGCCGCGCCCTGCTGGACGCCGCGGGCGTCGACAAGACCGCGCTGGCCCAGCAGTTGGGCCGTCCCGCGCCGTTCGGCCAGTCGCCGTTCGCGATCCGCCGCGGCCTGCAGTTCGAGTCCCGGCTCAAGCGGGACGGGTACGCGGTGCTGCTGGCCCCGCTGCGCCGCCGCCTGGGCCTGCCGGAGGACGAGGTCGCCTCGCTCGCCGTGCCGGACCTGCTGCCCGCCGCCTCCCCCGCGGTGCGCGCGGAGCGGACGGCCGCGGTGCTGGCCGAGGCCGCCGCCGACCCGGCCGGCTGGACGCTGCTGGACCACCCGATGCTGCGGCTGGAGGTGGCGGGCAGCCCGGCCTACCTGGAGCCGGACGCGGTGGTGGTGCACGCCGGGCGGTGCACCGTGGTGGAGATCAAGTCCTTCCCGGTGCTGGACGGTTCGGCCGATCCGGCGAACGTCGGGGCGGCCGCCCGGCAGGCCGCGGTGTACGTGCTGGCGCTGCAGGAGGCGGCGGCCCGGCTGGCCGGCCGCCCGCTGTCGGCGGGCCCGTACGCCGTCCAGGAGCTGCCCGGTGCGCCGGAGTTGACGGTGCTGCTGGTCTGCCCGAAGGACTTCTCCTCCCAGCCGGTCGCCGTCCCGGTCGACGTGCGGCGCGAACTGGCGGTGACCCGGCGGCAGTTGTCCCGGATGACGCGGATCGACCAGCTGCTCGCGGCGCTGCCCGAGGGCGTGACCTTCGACCTGGCGCGGGACGCCTCGGGCGCGCCGACGCGTCCGGCCGGGGAGCTGGCGGCGGCGGTCGCCGCGGTGCCCGCCGCGTACGCCCCGGAGTGCATCTCCACCTGCGAGCTGGGCTTCCACTGCCGGGCGCAGGCGCGCTGCGCGGGCGGGGTGGAGCAGTTGGGCCGCGGGGTGCGCGGCGAGCTGGGTTCGCTGCGCACCGTCGAGGAGGCGCTGGCGGCCGCCGAGCAGGGCGGCGGGGGCGGGCCGGAGCTGGACGAGGCCGCCGAGCGGCTGGCGTACGCGGCCCGGCTGCGGGCCGGGGCGCTGGCCGCCGGGGGCGTGCGGTGAGCCTGCTGTCGACGCTGGCCCGGCTGGAGGCGGTGCGGGCGCAGCGGGCGCAGCCGCTGGCCACGGTGCGGCACCGGCACCTGTCGGAGCGTCCGATGGTGCTGGTGCCGCTGGCGGCCGCCGGCGAGTCGGGGGCGCCGCTGGCGGTGCTGCTGGGCACCGACCGGGAGTCGCCCCGGCTGCACTTCGTGCCGCAGCCGCTGAACCGCACCCAGCGTTCGGAGTTCCTGGCGGCGGTGGCCCGCGAGGTGGTGCCGTACCTGGCGTCGTTCGGGGACGAGGTGGAGCTGCTGGAGGGCTCCGAGAAGGACCCGGTGAGCGGCGAGAAGGTGCCGGTGGTGCGGGAGTTGTGCGCGGACGCGCCGCAGCTGATCGTGCCGAACGCGGGCGGCGTCTCGCACCTGGCCCTGCTGGGCCGCTCCACCCGGTTCCGCCGGACGGTGGAGGACCCCGATCCGGGCGAGTACCCGTCGCCGACCGAAGTCCCGTTGCTGGGGCGGTGGCTGACGCACCTGACGGACCGGGCGCAGGTGCCCGGCTCCTCGATGCTGCTGGCGATGACCGGCCTGCTGTCGCGGCACTGGGCGACCGGGCAGAGCAACCTGGAGGACCAGCACCTGGCGGCCCGGCTGGCCTGGCACCTGCCGCCCGCCGGGTTCGAGCCGCCGGGCACCGGCGCGGCGGCCGCCGAGTGGGTGGAGTCGGCGCGGGACGGCGACGGCCTGCTGCTGCACCCGCCGGCCGGTCCGGCCACCGATCCGAAGTTCGACGAGCGGGTGCTGGCCCCGGCGATCCTGCGGCACGACGCGGCGGTGGCGGTGCGCGAGCGGGCCGAGGCGGCCCGGGACGCCGCGGAGGTCCGCCGGGCGGCGGGCCTGGTCGAGCAGGCGCACGCCGAGCTGGCCCGGGTGCTGCTGTCGGTGACGCTGCCGACCTGGCACGACGTCTGGCACGGCCTCGACCTGCTGCGCGCCCTGCCCGCGGCCGGGCACCTGCCGGACCGCTGGGAGGGCGACCGCTGGTCGTTCACCATGCACCGGGACCGGGTCGCGGCGGGCGAGCCCCCGCAGCCGCGCCGGGACGACGCGGTGACGGCGGCCCGCAAGCTGGCCCAGCGGGAGCGCGAGCAGGCGAGGCTGGAGATCCAGGAGGCGCTGGACGACCCGCTGGCGATGGCGGAGCGCCGCCTCGCGGGCGAGGCGTTCGCGGGCGAGGTGGTGGAGGTCGTCCCGGAGTGGTCCGCGGGGCGCTCCCCCAAGCCGCGCCCGCTGCTGGTGGTGCGCACCGACGACCGTCCGCACGCCGACCCGGGCCGCGAGGTGCACCGGGCGCACGCGGAGCCCGCCCAGCGGGCCGAGGTCGTCTCGGCGGCGCCGGGCGAGGTGGTGGTGCGGCTGCTGTCCGGCATGGGCCGCCGCAAGGACCCGGAGCCGGGCAGCGTCCCGGAGCCCGGCACGGCCGTGGTGTTCACGCTGTTCGAGCTGGCGCCCCGGCAGTCCGCGCCGCTGCCGGAGCCCGCCGACACCCCGTGGACGCACGGCGGTCCCCCGGTGGCCGTCGAGGACGTGCCGGTCGGTGCGGACGAGTGGGAATGACCGACGGCATGGATCTCTCTGGAGCAGCGGTGACCGACCCCGAAGGCGCCTTCCCCGACCCCGCCCTCGCCCCGGGCGAGGCCGCCGACCGGGCGGTCGCGGGCATCCTCGACGCGGTGGTGCGCCCGGTGCCCGGCGCGCCGCGCGGCGTGGTGGTGGACTCCCCGCCGGGCGCGGGCAAGTCGACGCTGGTGGTGCGGGCGGCCCGCGAGCTGGTGGACGCGGGCGAGCGGCTGATGATCGTCGCCCAGACCAACAGCCAGGTCGACGACCTGGTCGACCGGCTGGCGTCCAAGGCCCCGGGGATGAGCATCGGGCGGCTGCACGCGAGCGACTCCCGGCCCGCGCCGGAGGCCCTGCGGCACGCCAACGTCACCGCCAAGGACAAGGTCGCCGACCTGCTGGAGCAGGACGTGGTGATCTCCACCGCGGCGAAGTGGCAGTGGGTGAAGACCGAGCAGCCCTGGCGGCAGGCCATCGTCGACGAGGCGTACCAGATGCGCTCGGACGCGCTGCTGGCCGTCGCCCGGCTCTTCGAGCGGGCGCTGTTCGTCGGCGACCCGGGCCAGCTCGACCCGTTCACCGTGGTCGGCACCGACCAGTGGGCGGGCCTGTCCTACGACCCGTCCTCCTCCGCGGTGGTCACCCTGCTCGCCCACAACCCGGCGATCCGCCCGCACCGGCTCCCGGTCTCCTGGCGGCTGCCCGCCTCGGCCGCGCCGCTGGTCTCCGACGCCTTCTACCCGTACACCCCGTTCCGCGCGGGCACCGGCCCGGACGACCGCGTCCTGCGGCCGGGGCTGCGCGGCGACGGGTCGGCGGTGGACGCGGCGATCGACGAGGCGGCGGCCGGCGGCTGGGCGCTGCTGGAGCTCCCGGCCCGGCACACCGTCCGCACCGACACCCAGGCGGTCGCCGCGGTGGCCGCCACCGTCCGCCGCCTGCTGGACCGCGAGCTGACCGCGCACTCCGAGCAGGGCTCGACCCCGCTCACCGCGGGCCGGGTCGCCGTCGGGACGGCGCACCGCGACCAGGCCGCCGCGGTGCGGGCCGAGCTGGCCCGGCTGGGCGTCCCGGTCGACCCGGCGGCCGGGGAGGCGGTGACGGTGGACACCGCGAACCGGCTGCAGGGCCGCGAGTACGACGTCACGGTCGTCCTGCACCCGCTCTCCGGGCGCCCCGACGCGACGGCCTTCCACCTGGAGACCGGCCGCCTGTGCGTGCTGGCCTCCCGCCACCGCCACGCCTGCATCGTGGTCGCCCGCGCGGGCATCGCCGAGCTCCTCGACGACCACCCCGCCACCGACCCCGTCCAACTCGGCGTCGCCGTCAAGTTCCCCGACGGCTGGGAGGCCAACCACGCGGTCCTCTCCCACCTCGCCGAGCACCGCGTGCGCCTCTAGGAGAGCGCCGTCAGGGGCTCGGGGAACGGCGAGTCCGTGCTGCTGGCGGCCGGAGCCCATCGGAGTGTCCGTGCTGCTTCGGGCCGCGGCAACAGCACCCGAAGCCCATGGCACGCACGAGCAGTGAACCGTCAGCAGCCCCGAGCCCGCCGCTCCCCGGGCCCCTGATGGCACAACCCGTGCGGGGCGCGCAGCGCGGGGTGCGCGCCCCCGGCGGGGAATAGCGCTCGCGGGCGCACCGTTCCGGTTCTGACGGTTCGCGCGCGACAATGGACGGCGGCCGTCCTTCCCCTCGCACTCCCGGAGGTGCCCCGTCATGCCCGACTCGCATCCGCAGGCGTCCGACCAGGGTGGTTCGTCGATTCCGGCGGTCGTCCCCCCGGTGCCGGGCCCGGCCCGGCGGATCCGGCCGGTCGAGCTGCTCTTCGAGCCGGCCGGGGCGGAGCCGGAGCCGGAGCGGTTCTTCGACCTGGAGTCGATCGACGACCCGTCCGAACTGCTGGCGCGTTCCACCCAGTTGGCCCTGGCGTTCCGGGCCGCGGCGGAGCGGGCGACGGACTTCCAGGCGCTCGCGGCCGCGCAGCTCGCCGATCCGCGCCGGTTCGACGCGCTCTCGGCGGAGCAGATCGCCGACCGGGCGGACTGGACGCCGGACTACGCGCTGAAGATGGTCGAGTACGGCCGCTCGCTGCAGCGCCGCGGCCCGGAGGAGTAGGCCCCGTCAGGCCCCTGGCATATGCGGCGGGCGATGGTACGCCCACACCCCCTCCGCTGTCCGGCGAACGCCGTTTTCTCCGCGGCCGGTCCGGCCACCGGTCCACCCTGACCGGGTGGACATCTGGACCTATCAATCCGTGGAGTACGTCAGCGTCGCCGGGGAGGCGTGGCTCGCCTCCGCCAGCGAGTACCCGAGCAGCATGCGCGCCCTGTGGGAGGCCCGCCCGTGGGCGCCCGCGATCCTCCCGTGCGGCCGGGTGTTCGACGTGATCAGCCTGCCGGCGGTGTTCGGCCGCCGGGTGCTGGACGAGCTGTGGACCTCCGGCCCGGGGTGCGGACCGGTCGCCACCTACCGGGGCCGGACGCTGCTGTTCGTGCAGCCGGGGGCGGCGGCCCGGCTGCGGACGCTGCTGGCCTGGGAGGAGTGGGCCCGGGACGTGCCGCCGCTGCTGTGCCACGGCCGGGGGGACGCGATCACGGTGCCGCCGGTGCAGCGGGCGGTGGACGAGCCGGAGAGCGCGTCCAGCCGGTGGATCGTGGCGCCGGACACCAGCGAGCCGTGGCTGCCGGGGGCGTCGGTGGTGCTGTGGGCGTGCGTCCGGGCGGCCCGCGGGCGGGCCCGGGAGGGCGGCGACCGGGTGTCGAACGCGCGCTGAACGGCGGGTGCCGCCCCGGTGGGAATCGATTTTGGCTGCGGCCCCGGCCGCTGCTACAGTCTTCCACGTCAGCAGGCGCCGCTAGCTCAGTTGGTTAGAGCAGCTGACTCTTAATCAGCGGGTCCGGGGTTCGAGTCCCTGGCGGCGCACCGACAGCGAGAGGCCCCCCTTCACCGGGGGGCCTCTCGCGTTGTTGCGGCACGCCCCTGGAACACCCCCGGAACACCCCCGGCGCTCCCCCGGAGCGCACGTAAAGGGCTGCTAATGTCCGCTGCATGGCGTCCGACGACCTCCACTCCGACTGGGCCGCCTGGTTCGACGCGGAGCTCGCCGAGGCCGAGGCGGCCGCCCTGCGCGCCCACCGGCAGGAGCGGCGGAGGCGGGGCCTGCTCCGCGCGCTGGCCTGGGCGGGCGCGGTGACGCTGGCGGCCGTGCTCGGTTTCGGGCTGGTGTACACGGCGCAGCACGGTCCGCCGCCGCGCCCGGCGGTGACCGCCTCGCCCACGCCCGCGGGCTAGCTCAGCAGGACCACCGCGAGCCGGCGCGGCCCGTGCACGCCCTTGACCCGGATCATCTCGATGTCGGCGGTGGCGGACGGCCCGCTGACGAAGGTGAGCGGCCGGGCGGGGTCGAGCCGGGCGAGGGCGCCGGGCAGCGCGGAGCGCACCTGTTCGGCCCGGACCACGCAGACGTGCAGGTCGGGCAGCAGGGTCGCGGCGCGGCGGCCCTGGCCGGGCCCGCCGTCGAGGACCAGGGTGCCGGAGTCGGCGACGGCGGCCGCGCAGCCCGTCAGCACGGCGTCGGTGGCGTCGAGTTCGGCCTTCCCGAGCGGCGGCCGGTCGGTGCGCACCCGCCCGTCCCAGTCGGCGGTCCACTCGGCGGGCACTCCGTCGGGGACGACCAGGCTGCGGGCGCCCTGTGCGGCCAGGACGCGGGCGACGGCGGGCCCGGGCCGGTCGGTGCGCAGCACCTCGGCCCCGTACTCCTCCAGCCGTTCGACGAACAGCGCGAGCACCGCCTCCCGGTCGTCGGGGTCGAGGCCGGGGGCGTGGCGCAGGTAGTGGCGGGGCGGTTCGGGGGCGGGCGGGACGGCGGCGGCGCGGATCCGGCGGAGGATCTCCTCGCGGGCGGCGGTCATGCGCGTTCTCCTTCGTTCCGCTTCCACCAGCTGCGGAAGGACTCCCTGGGGACGTCGGGCAGGGCCCGGTTGTCGGTCCAGCCGGGGACGGGGGTGCGGGCGGGCAGCAGCGGCCCGACGAGTCCGGCGCCCTTGACGGCGGCCTTCCAGGCCGCGGGGCGGGCCATCACCGCACCGACGGCGCCCAGCGCGGCGCGTTCGACCGGGTGCTTCCCGCCGTCGGCGACCTGGGCGCGCAGGTCGAGCAGCACGTCGGTGAACCGGATCCGCACGGGGCAGACCTCGTTGCAGGCGCCGCACAGGGTGGAGGCGTACGGCAGGGAGGCGGTCTGCTCCTCGTCGAGGCCCTTGAGCAGCGGGTTGAGGATCGCCCCGATCGGCCCGGGGTAGACGGAGCCGTAGGCGTGGCCGCCGGTGCGCCGGTAGACGGGGCAGGTGTTCATGCAGGCGCCGCAGCGGATGCAGCGCAGGGCCTGGCGGCCGACCGGGTCGGCGAGGGCGCGGGTGCGGCCGTTGTCGACCAGGACGAGGTGGAAGGCGCGCGGGCCGTCGCCGTCAGTGGTGCCGGTCCAGGTGCTGGTGTAGGGGGACATCCGTTCGCCGGTGGCGTTGCGGGCCAGCAGTTGGAGGAAGACCTCCAGGTCGGCCCAGGTGGGGACGGTCTTCTCGATGCCGACGACGGAGATCAGGGTGTCGGCGAGGGTGAGGCACATCCGGCCGTTGCCCTCGGACTCGACGACGACCAGGGTGCCGGTCTCGGCGACCACGAAGTTGGCGCCGGAGACGGCGACCTTGGCGCCGAGGAACTTCTCCCGCAGGTGGAGCCGGGCGGCGTCGGCGAGTTCGGCCGGGTCGTCGGTGAGCCCCTCGGGGGCGGGACGGCCGTGGCGGCCCATCTCGCGGACGAAGATGTCGCGGATCTCGGTGCGGTTGCGGTGCAGCGCGGGGACGACCACGTGCGAGGGCAGGTCGTCGCCGAGTTGGACGATGGCGGCGGCGAGGTCGGTCTCGCGGGCGCTGATCCCGGCGGCTTCGAGGGCGGCGTCGAGGCCGATCTCCTCGGTGAGCATCGACTTGACCTTGACGACCTCGCGTTCGCCGGTGGCCCGGACCAGGTCGGTGACGATCCGGTTGGCCTCGGCGGCGTCGCGCGCCCAGTGGACGGTGCCGCCGGCCGCGGTGACCTTCTCCTCGACCTGCAGCAGGTACTGCTCCAGCCCGGCCAGCACCTGGTCCTTGATCGCGGCGGCGCTGTCGCGCAGCTGCTCCCAGTCGGGGCGTTCGGCGGCGAGCAGGGCCCGCTTGCCGCGGATGGTGCCGGTGGCCCGGCCGAGGTTCTCGCGCAACTGCCGGTTGCCGACCTCGCGTTCGGCGGCCTCGGGGAAGGCGGGCCAGCCGAGGAAGGACCTGGTCATCGGGCGGCCTCCACGACGGGGACGCCGGGCAGCGGCCCGTCCTGCTCGGTGCGGGCGAGGATCTCGGCGAGGTGCAGGGTGCGCACCCGGTGGCCGTCCCTGGTGAGGCGGCCGCCGATGTTCATCAGGCAGGAGCTGTCGACGGCGGCGAGCACGTGCGCGCCGGTCTCCAGGACGTGCCGGGCCTTGTCGCCGTTCATCGCGCCGGAGACCGCCGGGTTCTTCACCGCGAAGGTGCCGCCGAAGCCGCAGCACTCCTCGGCGGCGGGCAGTTCGACGTAGTCGATCCCGGCGACGGCGCGCAGCAGCCGGTGCGGCCGCTCGCCGAGGCCGGTGGCCCGCAGGCTGTGGCAGGTGGGGTGGTAGGTGACCCGGTGCGGGAAGTGCGCGCCGACCTGTTCGACGCCCAGCCGGTCGGTCAGGTACCGGGTCAGCTCGACGACCCTGGGCGCGAGTTCGGCGACCGCCCGGGCCAGCCCCCGGTCCCCGGCGGCCTCGGCGGCGAGCGGGTACGCCTCGACGGGCGTTCCGGCGCAGGAGGCGGACGGGACGACGATCTCCTCGTAGTCGGCGAAGGTGTCGACGAAGTGCCGGGCGAGCCTGGCGGTCTCCTTGCGGTAGCCGGTGTTGAAGTGCATCTGCCCGCAGCAGCTCTGGGCGGCGGGGAAGTCGACCTCGACGCCGAGGCGGCGCAGCAGGGTGACGGTGGCGCGGCCGGCGCCGGGGAAGAGGGTGTCGTTCAGGCAGGTGACGAACAGGGCGGTGCGGGGGCGCGGTGGGTTCGGGGGCATGACCGCATCATAGATGCAAGCTTAGATGCAAGGTGGGGTGCGTGACAGAATGACCGGGTGACGACCGACGCCCTCCCCGCCGCCGACCGGGCCTACCAGCACGTCCGCACCCGCCTGCTGGACGGCAGCTGGCCCGGCGGCACGCTGCTCTCCGAGGGCGTCGTCGCCAGCGAGCTGGGCCTGTCCCGCACGCCCGTCCGGGAGGCGTTCCTGCGCCTGCAGTCCGAGGGCTTCCTGCGCCTGTACCCCAAGCGCGGCGCCCAGGTCGTCCCGATCGCCCCGGGCGAGGCCCGCGACGTCCTCGCCGCCCGGGTGCTGTTCGAGCGCGCCGCGATCGACGCCCTCGCCGCCCGCGGCCCCGCCGCGCTGACGGCGGCCGCCGCGGAGCTGCTCGCCGCCTGCGAGCACCGCGACCCGCACCCGGTCGAGGCCGGCCGCCACTTCCACCTCACGCTGCTGCGCGCCGCCGGGAACCCCGTCCTGACCTCGCTGTACGAGGCGCTCTGGGACCGCCAGATACGCGTCTCCGCCGCCGCGACGGCGACCGCCGCCAACGCGGAGCGCGACCACGCCGAGCACCTGGCCCTGGCCCGCGCCCTCGCCGTCCCCGACCCGGCCGCCGCCCGCGACCTGGTCACCGCCCACGCCGACTCCCTGCTGGCGCGGGTCACCTGAGGAACGCGCGAGGGGCCGGAGGCGGCGCACCGCCTCCGGCCCCTGCTCCGTGCGCACCCCGCCGGACGGCTACTCCCGCCCGCGCAGCTCCCGGTAGCGGCCGACCAGGTTGGCGGTCGAGGCGTCCAGCGCCTCCGTGCCCTCCCCGGTGAGCAGGACCGGCTCGATCTTCTTGGCGAGGACCTTGCCGAGCTCGACGCCCCACTGGTCGAAGGAGTCGATGTTCCAGACCGCGCCCTGGACGAACACCTTGTGCTCGTAGAGGGCGATCAGCTGGCCGAGGACGTGCGGGGTCAGCTCGGTGGCCAGGATCGTGGTGGTCGGGTGGTTGCCGCGGAAGGTCTTGTGCGGGACGAGCTCGGCGGGCACGCCCTCCGCCGCGACCTCCTCGGCGGTCTTGCCGAAGGCCAGCGCCTGGGTCTGGGCGAAGAAGTTCGCCATCAGCAGGTCGTGCTGGGCGACCAGCGCGGGCTGCAGGTCGGCGACCGGCCTGGCGAAGCCGAGGAAGTCGGCGGGGATCAGCTTGGTGCCCTGGTGCAGCAGCTGGTAGTACGCGTGCTGGCCGTTGGTGCCGGGGGTGCCCCACACCACGGGGCCGGTCTGCCAGTCGACGGGGTTGCCCTCGCGGTCGACGGACTTGCCGTTGGACTCCATGTCGAGCTGCTGCAGGTACGCGGTGAACTTCGACAGGTAGTGCGAGTACGGGAGCACGGCGTGCGCCTGGGCGTCGAAGAACGCGCCGTACCAGACCCCGAGCAGGCCGAGCAGCAGCGGGACGTTCTGCTCGGCGGGGGCGGTGCGGAAGTGCTCGTCGACGAGGTGGAAGCCGTCCAGCATCTCCCGGAAGCGCTCGGCGCCGATCGCGATCATCAGCGAGAGGCCGATCGCGGAGTCGTAGGAGTAGCGGCCGCCCACCCAGTCCCAGAACTCGAACATGTTGGCGGTGTCGATGCCGAAGTCGGCGACGCCCTGCGCGTTGGTGGACAGCGCCACGAAGTGCTTGGCGACGGCCTCGTCCCCGGCGCCGAGCTGCTCCAGCAGCCAACCGCGGGCGACGACCGCGTTGGTGACGGTCTCGATGGTGGTGAAGGTCTTGGAGGCGACGATGAACAGCGTCTCGGCGGCGTCCAGGTCGCGGACGGCCTCGTGCAGGTCGGCGCCGTCGACGTTGGAGACGAAGCGGACCGTCAGGTCGCGGTCGGTGTAGGAGCGCAGCACCTCGTAGGCCATCGCGGGGCCGAGGTCGGAGCCGCCGATGCCGATGTTGACGACGTTGCGGATCCGCTTGCCGGTGTGGCCGGTCCACTCGCCGGAGCGGATCCGCTCGGAGAAGGCGGCCATCCTGTCGAGGACGGCGTGCACGGCGGGCACCACGTTCTCGCCGTCGACCTCGATGACGGCGTCCCGGGGGGCGCGCAGCGCGGTGTGCAGGACGGCCCGGTCCTCGGTGGTGTTGATCTTCTCGCCGCGGAACATCGCGTCGCGCAGCTCGGCCACGCCGGTCGCGGCGGCGAGTTCGCGCAGCAGCTCCAGGGTGCGGTCGGTGACCAGGTGCTTGGAGTAGTCGACGAGGAGGTCGCCGACCTGCAGGGTGTAGCGCGTGCCGCGCTCGGGGTCGGCGGCGAACAGTCCGCGCAGGTGCTGTTCGCCCAGTTCCGCCCGGTGCTTCCCCAGCGCGGCCCACTGCGGGGTGCGGTCCAACGGGGTCCGGCCGTTGGCGGGGGTGTCCGACATCGGTTGCTCCTAGCGTCATACGGGTGCTGGTACCGGCAGGGTTCCGACGGGAGGGTCGCGCCGGGCCCGGCGGGTACGTGTGCGTGTGCCGGCTCCGTCGACGGCCTTGCCCGCCCCAACCCTATGCCCTGCGGCGGGCCCGGCAGGGCGGCACCACGAGGGGTCGACGGGACGTCACTTCCGGGCCGACTGGAGGTCGAGCGCACGCAGTACCCGGTCGGCGACCTCGGGGTCGGCCCCGGCCTCGCCGCGGGCGACCAGCACCTCCCGGCGGGAGGCGGCGATCATCTCCTGCTCGACGGCGAAGGCCTGCCGCCACTGCTTGCCGCGGCGCTTCGCCTCCAGCGCCTCCTCCTCCTCGTACTTCTCCGGGCAGAGCCGGGCGAGGCGGTCGTGCTGGCGCTCGCGCAGCCGCTCGGTGATCTCGGGCGGGAGCTGGTCCTCCTCCTCCAGCTCGGCGAGCCGGTGCAGTCCGGCCTTCGCGGCGCGCCACCACAGCTCGCGGACGGCCCGCTCGTGCTCGTCGTGGGCGTCGTCCAGGCGGAGCAGCCGGACCACGTACGGCAGGGTGAGGCCCTGGACGACCAGGGTGAACAGGACGACGCTGAACGCGATGAAGACGATCTCGCTGCGGGCCGGGAAGGGCAGCCCGTCGTGCAGGGCGAGCGGGAGGCCGAGGGCGAGGGCGACGGTGGCCACCCCGCGCATGCCGGACCACCACAGGACGACGGTCTCCCGCCAGCTGATCGGGGTGTCCTCCTCGCCGTGGGTGACCCGCTTCGAGATCCAGGCGGCGGGCAGCAGCCACAGCAGGCGCAGCAGCACCACCACGGCGAGGACGGTCGCGGTGTCGCCGATCATGGTGTGCCAGGTGTCCTTGACGTCCTGGACGACGGTGGACAGCTCCAGGCCGATCAGGCCGAACGCGACGCCGGTGATCAGGGTCTCGACGATCTCCCAGAACGCGTTGCCGACCAGCCGGTAGGAGACCTCGTCGGCGTCGGAGGCCCGGTCGGCGAGGTAGAGCGCGCAGACCACGACGGCCAGCACGCCGGAGCCGTGCGCCTCCTCGGCCAGCACGTACGCGGCGAACGGGACGAGCAGGTTCAGCGCGACCTGCTGGGTCGGGTCGTCCAGGAACCCGGCGATCTTCGCGTTCAGCCAGCCCAGCCCGACGCCGACCGCCACCGCGACCACCGCGGAGAGCAGGAAGCGCTCCACCGCGCGGCCCACCGACAGGTCGCCGTCGACCACGGCCTCGACGGCCAGCGAGTAGATGACGATCGCGGTGACGTCGTTGAACAGCCCCTCGCTCTCCAGCACCGCGGTCAGCCGGCGGGGCAGCCCGACCTCGCCCGCCACCGCGACCGCGGCCACCGGGTCCGGCGGGGAGACCAGCGCGCCCAGCGCGACCGCGGCGGCCAGCGGCGCGGCGGGCACCAGCCAGCTGAACACGCCCGCCACCGCGGTGGTGGTGACCACCACCAGGGCGACGGCCAGCAGCAGGATGGAGCGGATGTTGGCCTTGAAGTAGCGGACCGAGGAGCGGCGGGCCACCGCGAAGATCAACGGGGGCAGCACCAGCGGCAGGATGAACTCGGGATTGATCTGGACGTTGGGGATCTGCGGGACGACCGCGAAGACCAGGCCGACCATGGTCATCAGCACCGGCTGCGGGATCCTGGTCCGGCGGGCCAGCGGCATCGTGACGACCGAGGCGAGCAGCACCAGGAAGAGCAGGGTCAGCTGGCCCACGGTGGTTCCTCTCGGCGGGTGCGGGGTGCGCCGGCTTCAGCATACGTCCGCGCCCGGCCGGGCCGATTGTGTGTTTCGGGCGCTGACCAGGTAATGTTCTCTCCGTCAGCACGCGCCGCTAGCTCAGTTGGTTAGAGCAGCTGACTCTTAATCAGCGGGTCCGGGGTTCGAGTCCCTGGCGGCGCACCGACAGGTCGAAGGCCTCCCTCCGGGGAGGCCTTCGGCGTTTCCGGTCCTCTCACGCCTCGTGCAGTTCGTTGACGCACAGCACGTTGCCGTCCGGGTCCTTGAACCAGGCGGCCCGCATGCCGTCGGCCTCGGCGACCCCGTCCACGGTCTTCAGCCCGGGCAGGTCGTACTCCTCGAACACCACGCCGCGACCGCGCAGTTCGGCCACTTCGGCGTCCAGGTCGGCGACCTTCCAACTGGCCAGGGTGTGCTCGGCGTGTCCGCCGTACGGGGTCTCGTACATCCCGAACTCGGTGCTGCCGCAGCGGAAGACCACCTCTTCGGCGCTCTCCCGGGCGACGGTGAGCCCGAGCGTGTCGTGGTAGTACCGCTTGGCCCGTTCGAGGTCGGTCACCGGGATCACCGCGAGCAGGGGTGCGTCTGCCAGCATCGCCATCACCTCCTTCCTCCCCAGGCTAGGCGCGCCCTCCCCGCCGGTCGAACAGCGGCGGTCCGGCGCGGCTGCCACCCCACGACGACCGGAGCCGGTCACCCCCCGCGGGGGGGGTGACCGGCTCCGCCGTCACTGCCGTGGCAGCTCTCAGCCGAAGTAGCTGTGGAAGTTCTTCGAGAACTCGTTGTTGTTGTAGTTGTCCCAGTTGATCGACCAGGTCATCAGCCCGCGCAGGTTCGGCTGCTTGCCGGCCCGCGGGGTGTAGGAGCCGCAGCCGGTGCCCTTGGTGAGGCAGTCGAGCGCCTGGTTGACCACCGCCGGGGCGACGTAGCCGTTGCCCGCGTAGGTGTTGGCGGGCATGCCGATCGCGACCTGCGAGGGCTTGAGCGCCGGGAACACGTTGTTGGCGTTGCCGGCCACCGGGAAGCCGGAGAGCAGCATGTCGGTCATCGCGATGTGGAAGTCCGCGCCGCCCATGTTGTGGTACTGGTTGTCGAGGCCCATGATCGAGCCCGAGTTGTAGTCCTGGACGTGCAGCAGGGTCAGGTCGTCGCGCAGGGCGTAGATGACCGGCAGGAAGGCGCCGGCCCGCGGGTCCTGGCCGCCCCAGGGGCCCGAGCCGTAGTACTGGTAGCCGAGCTGGACGAAGAAGGTCTCCGGCGCCATGGTGAGCTGGAACTTCGCGCCGTACTTGGCCTTGAGGGTCTTGACCGCGGAGATCAGGTTGGTGATCACCGGGGTGGTCGGGTTCTTGAAGTCGTTGTCGCCGGTGTTGAGCGACAGCGAGTGGCCCTCGAAGTCGATGTCGAGGCCGTCCAGGCCCCACTTGTCGATGATCGCGGAGACCGAGTTGACGAAGTTGTCGCGGGCGGCGGTGGTGGTGAGCTGCACCTCGCCGTTCTGGCCGCCGATCGACAGCAGGACCTTCTTGCCCTTGGCCTGCTTGGCGGCGATGGCCGCCTTGAAGTCGGCGTCGGACTCGACGCCCGGGCACTCGGTGACCGGGCAGCGGTTGAAGTGGATGGTGCCGGAGGTGACGGAGTCCGGCTCGCCGAAGGCCAGGTCGATGATGTCCCAGCTGTCGGGGACGTCGGCCATCTTCAGGTACCCGGCGCCGTTGGCGAAGCTGGCGTGCAGGTAGCCGACCAGGGCGTGGCTGCCCGCGGGCGGCGGGCTGGTGGGCGGCACCGAGGTGGACGGGCTGGTGGACGGGCTGGCCGAGGTCGACGGCGAGGTCGAGGGCGACGCGGAGGCGGACGCCGAGGCCGAGGGCGAGGCCGAGCGGGAGGGGCTGGCGCTGGCGGAGGGGGAGGCGGGCGCGCCGGGGCCGTCCAGCGAGATGTCGTCCGCGTAGTAGGTGCCCTGGCCGTACCAGCCGTGGGTGAACACGGTGGCGGAGGTCTGGGTGGCGGTGGTGGTGAAGCTGACCGAGAGCTTCTGGTACGCGCCGCCGGTGCTCGGCGTCCAGGTCGAGGCGCCGCCGTTGACGCCGAGGTAGACGTAGGCGCCGTTGACGTACGCGCTGAGGGTGTACGTGGTGTTGGGGGCGACCGCGACGGTCTGGGTGCACTGGGCGGTGTCGGCCGCGGACGCGGCGCCCGCGAGCGCGTAGCTGCCGGTGTGGGCGTGGCCGGTGACCACGGAGCCGGTGGCGCCGGTGCAGGTCCAGGGGTTCAGTGCGTTGGTCTCGAAACCGCCGTTGACCAGGAACTCGCCTGCCGAGGCCGATCCGGCCAGGCCGAAGCTGAGCGCGACGGCGCCCGCGGCGGCGACCGCCCAGGCCGTTCCGGCGGCGAGCAGCCGCTTCTTCCGGGGAGTGTGCATGTGGGGATGCTCCTGCCTCTGTGGGGGGACGCCCTCCTCCGTCCGCCGGGCTGTGGGGTTCCCGGCCGGGGCGTGCCGCCGCACCGGCACCCACCCAGGGAGTTGGACTAGACCACTGAAGCGGCTGCGGCTCCTCCCTGTCAATGGACGGGAGAGCACGGTTCACTGAGCCGCCGTCAGCCGCTCCCACAGCGCGTCGAAGTCCTCGGCCACCACCCGCCAGCCGTCGGCGGCGAGGAACAGCACCCGGGGCGGGGAGGTCCGGAAGTCCAGCGCGATCGGCAGGTCGGCGCCCAGGGAGCCGATCAGCCGGACCCGCTCCGGGTCGACGCCGATCCCCGGCTCGATCCACAGCGGGCGCAGTTCCGGGTCCGCCGCCTCGCGCTTCAGGGCCGCCGTGTCCTCGGCGACCTCCTCCGGCCCGAACAGGTCGAAGCGGTACCCCGCCGGCTCGTCGAACACCTCCGCCACCCGCGGCCCGTACGCCGGCACCGCCAGCTCTCCCGCCCAGATCCGCCGCAGCCGCTCCGGTGCCTCCACCGCGTTCCCCTCCCGCTGGTCACGGGGCCGCGTTTGCGGGCCCCGGCCGCCGATCGAACCATGGAAGGGTGTCCGGATACCTGCGCTACCCCCATGTCCGCGGCGGCCTGCTCGCCTTCACCGCCGAGGACGACGCCTGGGTGGCGCCGCTGGCGCCGGACGGCTCGGTGGGCCGGGCCTGGCGGGTGAGCGCGGACCGGACCAGGGTCAGCCACCCGCGGCTGTCGCCGGACGGCGAGGTGCTGGCGTGGACCAGCTGGTTCGCGCTGACGCCCGAGGTGTTCACCGCGCCGGTGGGCGGCGGGGAGGCGGTCCGGCTGACGTACTGGGGCAGCCAGGACACCCGGGTGCGCGGCTGGCTGCCGAACGGGGACGTGCTGGCGGTGACCTCGTACCACGAGCCGTTCGCGCACTACGCCTGGGCGTGGGAGCTGCCGCCGGACGGCGCGCCGGGGCGGCGGATGCCGTGGGGGCCGGTCGCGGACGCCCAGGTCGGCGAGGGGCGCACGGTGCTGCTGACCGACGCGGCGCCGCACGAGCCCGCGTTCTGGAAGCGCTACCGCGGCGGCGCGACCGGACGGCTGTGGGTGGACCACGACCTGCTGCTGCCCGGCCTGCCCGGGCACCTGGCCTCGCCGATGCCGGTGGCGTCCGCCGAGGGCACCCGGATCGCGTTCCTCTCCGACCACGAGGGCGTCGGCAACCTGTACTCCGTCCGCCCGGACGGCACCGGCCTGCGCCGCCACACCGACCACGCCTCGTACTACGCCCGGGAGGCCGCCACCGACGGCGTCCGGGTGGTGTACCAGCACGCGGGCGACCTGTGGCTGCTCGACTCGCTGGACGCCCCCGCGCCGCGCCGGCTGGACGTCCCGCTGGGCGGCGCCCGGGCCGGGCGGCGGCCGTACCAGGTCAGCGCCGCCAACAACGTCAAGGACCTGGCCTGCGACGCCACCGGCCGGGCCGGGGTGCTGAACGTGCGCGGCTCGCTGTACTGGCTCACCCACCGCGACGGCCCGGCCCGGGTGCTGGCCGACACGCCGGGCGTGCGCTGCCGGCTGCCGCTGGTGCTCGGCTACGGCAACCAGGCCGCCTGGGTCACCGACGCCGACGGCGAGGACGCGATCGAGATCGCCGCGCTGCCCGGCAAGGACGCCGCGGACGAGCACCCCCCGCACCGGCGGATCGCGGGCGGCCGGATCGGCCGGGTCCAGGAACTGGCCGCCGCCCCGGACGGCGGGCGCCTGGCCGTGGCCTGCTCGGACGGGCGGCTGCTGCTGGTCGACACCGCCGACGGCGCCGTCACCGAGGTCACCGCCTCCCGCTTCGGCCCGGTCTCCAGCCCGTCCTTCTCGCCCGACTCGCGCTGGCTGACCTGGTCCGAACCGGTCGCGGGCCGCTCGCTGCGGGCGATCCGGCTGGCCCGCACCGCCCGGCCCGGGGAGAAGGTCGACGTCACCTCCGGCCGCTTCGAGGACGAGCACCCGGTGTTCACCCGGGACGGCCGCTTCCTGGTGTTCCTGTCCTGGCGCGGCTTCGACCCCGTCCACGACGTGCACACCGGCGACCTGTCCTTCCCGCTCGGCTGCCGCCCCTACCTCGTCCCGCTCGCCGCCGGGACGCCGTCCCCGTTCGCCTCCCCCGCCGAGGGCCGCCCGCCGGTCGGCCTCGACCCCGAGGAGGCCACCGGCGACGGGACGGTGCACGTCGACGAGGCGGGCATCGGCAAGCGGCTCGTGCCCTTCCCGGTGATCGCCTCCAAGTACTCGGCGACCGCGGCGGTGCGCGGCGGCGTGGTGTGGCTGCGCTGGCCGATCTCCGGCGCCCTCGGCCAGACCTTCGCCAACCCCGAGGACACCTCCGGCCGCCCCGCCCTGGAGTACTTCGACCTCGCCCGCGGCCGCCGCACCACCCTGGTCGAACAGCTCGACGGCTTCGCGGTCTCCGCCGACGGCTCCGCGGTCTCGGTGTTCTCCGCCGGGGCGCTCAAGCTCTACCCGCTCGCCGCCCCCGGCGCCCCCGTCCCCGTCGACCTGCGCCGCATCACCCACACCGTGCACCCGGCCGCCGAGTGGCGGCAGTCCTACGCCGAGGCCGCCCGGATCGTCGCCGACCAGTTCTGGGACGAGGGCATGTGCGGCCTCGACTGGCCCGCCCTCACCGCCCAGTACGCCCCGCTGCTGGAGCGGATCGCCTCCCCCGACGACTTCGCCGACCTGCTGCGCGAGCTCCTCGGCGAACTCGGCACCTCGCACGCCTACGTCACCCCCGCCCGCCGCGGCGAGGGCCCCGCCCTCGCCCAGCAGCCCCTCGGCCTGCTCGGCGCCAACGCCCACCGCGACGTGGACGGCCGCTGGCTGGTCGACCGCATCCTGCCCGGCGAGTCCTCCGACCCCAAGGCCCGCGCCCCGCTGGCCGGGCACGGCCTGCACGACGGCGACGAACTCCTCGCCGTCGACGGCCGCCCGCCCGACCCCGTCCGCGGCCCCGCCCCGCTGCTCGCCGGGACCGGCGGCACCACCGTCGAACTCACCGTCCGCCACGAGGGCCGGGTGCGGCGCCTCGCCGTCACCCCGCTCACCGACGAGCGGCCCATCCGCTACCAGGACTGGGTCGCCAAACGGCGGCACCTGGTACGGGAGTTCAGCGGCGGCGACTGCGGCTACCTGCACATCCCCGACCTCGGCGGCTCCGGCTGGGCCCAGTTCAACCGCGACCTGCGCTCCGAACTCGCCCGCCCCGCCCTCGTCCTGGACGTCCGGGGCAACGCGGGCGGCAACGTCTCCGAACTCGTCCTGGAGAAGCTCCACCGCCGCGTCCTCGCCTGGGACTTCACCCGCGGCCGACAACCCGTCCGCTGGCCCCGCGACGCGCCCCGCGGCCCGGTCGTCGCCCTCGCCGACCACGCCACCAGCTCCGACGGCGACGTCATCATCACCGCCATCAAGGCGCTCGACCTCGGCCCCGTCGTCGGCACCCGCACCTGGGGCGGCGTGGTCGGCATGACCGGCCGCCACGCCCTCGGCGACGGCACCCAGATCTCCGTCCCCAAGAACGCCAGCTGGTTCACCGGCGGCATCGGCTTCTCCGTCGAGAACCGCGGCGTCGACCCCGACGTCGAGGTCGTCCGCACCCCCCGCGACTGGGCCCGCGGCGACCACACCGACCTCGCCGCCGCCGTCGACCTCGCCCTCACCCTCCTCGCCACCACCCCCGCCGCCACACCCCCGCCCCCCGACACCCCCCGCCCCGACCTGCGCCGCCCCCCGCTACCGCCCCGGCCCTGAGCCCTCCCACGACCCGCTGCACGGAGCCAGCGACGGGAACACCGCGGAGCAAGAGGCCGGAAGAGACCACTGCGCAGGCCAGGAAGCAACGGAGCAGCCCCCACCGCTGCCCTGGCCCCCGCTGCACCGACCAGAGCGGCAACCCGCGCAGCGGGGAAAGCACCACGCAGCGGAGAAAGCACCGCGCAGCGGAAAACCCCGCGCAGCGG
>NZ_BSSA01000013.1:0-181688 GCF_030268885.1 Kitasatospora phosalacinea | reverse complement strand
GGAGAAGCACCGCGCAGCGGAAAACCCCGCGCAGCGGGAGAAGCACCGCGCAGCGGAAAACCCCGCGCAGCGGGAGAAGCACCGCGCAGCGGAAAACCCCGCGCAGCGGGAGAAGCACCGCGCAGCGGAAAACCCCGCGCAGCGGGAGAAGCACCGCGCAGCGGGGGTCAGTGGGGGCGGGGCGGGTTGCGGTAGGGGAGGGTCTGGCGGTAGACGACGCTGGTGGTGGTGGAGCCGAAGACGCAGAGTTCGTCGACGAGGCTCTCCAGGTGCTCCATGGAGGTGGCGGCGAGCTTGAGGGTGTAGCAGTCGTCCCCGGTGGTGCGCAGGCACTCCAGGATCTCGTGGCGTTCGGCGAGCAGCCGGTGCAGGGGCTGGTGGCGGCTGCCGGGGTACTTCAGCCGGACGATGGCGAGCACCGGGTAGCCGATCCGGCCGAGGTCGACCGTGGCGTGGTAGCCGGTGACGACGCCCCTGGCCTCCAGGGCGCGCACCCGGTCGGCGGTGGCCGAGGCGCCGAGGTTCACCCGTCGCCCCAGTTCGCTGATGGACAGCCGGGCGTCCGCCTGCAGCTGCCCGATGATCGCCCAGTCGATGTCGTCGAGATCCCCGGCCATCAGGCGATCCTACCGGTGGATCCACGGTACGACGGGCCGAACACCGGGGATCGCCCATTCACCGGCCGCCCCCCGCCCGGATAGCCTCGGCGCATGCAACTGGGCGTCAACGTACCGAACTTCGGCCCCGGCACCGACCCCGGCGTCCTGCGCGCGTGGGCCCGGACCGTCGAGGAGCTGGGGTACGACCTGCTCATGGTGTCCGACCACGTGGCCGTCACCCCGGACGTGGCGGAGCGCTACCCGGAGCCCTTCCACGAGCCGTTCACCACGCTGTCCTGGCTGGCCGCCCTGACCACCCGGGTGCGGCTCGGCACCACGGTGCTGGTGCTGCCGTACCGCGACCCGCTGCTGACCGTCCGGATGGCCGCGGGCCTGGACCGGTTGAGCGGCGGCCGCCTGGTGCTCGGCGTGGGCACCGGCTGGGCCCGGCAGGAGTTCGCGGCGCTCGGGGTGCCGTTCGCCGAGCGCGGGCGGCTGGCCGACGCGTGCCTGCGGGTGCTGCGGGAGTCCGGGCCGGCCGGGGTGCCGGTCTGGGTCGGCGGGCAGAGCCCGGCCGCGCTGCGCCGGGCCGCCAGGTTCGGGGACGCCTGGCACCCGCTGCGGCTGACCCTGCCCGCGATGCGGGCCGTCCTCGCCGCGCACCCGCTGCCCGGCTTCGCGCCGCGGATCGCGTTCCGGCTGACCCCGGGGCCGGTCACCGGTCCCGACCGGCCCGCCGGAACCGGCTCCCTGGAGCAGGTGCTGGACGACCTGCGGCAGTTGCGCGCGCTGGGCGCGCAGGCCGTGGTCCTCGACCCCTACCACGGCGACCCGGAGGAGACCCGCAGGCCGGAGAAGGCCTGGCGGGACCTCGCCGCGGTGGCCGCCCACCGGAAGGAGACCGCGTGATCACCCCCGCCGACGAGGCCCTGCTGCGCCGCGCCGTCGACCTGGCCGCCCGGGCCGTCGACCTGGGCGACGCCCCGTACGGTTCGCTGCTGGCCGCCCCCGACGGCACGGTCCTCGCCGAGGCGCACAACACCGTGCGGCGCGACCGCGACATCACCGCCCACCCGGAGCTGAAGCTCGCCCGCTGGGCGGCCCGCGAGCTCGACCCGGCCGGGGCGGCCCGCACCACCCTCTACACCAGTTGCGAACCGTGCGGGATGTGCGCGGGCGCCCTGGTCCGCTCCGGGCTCGGGCGGGTGGTGTTCGCCCTGTCCACCGAGCAGTTGGTGGAGCTCAACCCGGCCTCCGGCGACTGGCCCGTCCTGCTCCGGGACGGTCCCGCCCTCTTCGCCGAGGCCCGCGTGCCGATCGAGTCCTACTACGCGCCCGGGCGGTGACCGCGGGTCGGCGGCCTCGCGGCCCCGAGCCGCGGGCCCCGTCCGGTGCACGGACGGTCGGTCGGTGTCGTCGATCGGACCGCTGAACCGCTGCGCCAGGTGGGCGACCGGGTCGGGGCCGCCGCTGTCGTCGCTGTCGTCGTCCGCGGTGCCCTGCGAGTCGTCGTGCGCGGCGCCGGTGCCGGCCGCGGCCCGGCGTCGACGGTGTGGACGGCGCCGCGGCACCCGGGACCGACGGGTGCCGGGGAGCCGGGCTGCGCGGGGGTCAGCCCCAGGGGTCGCCCTCGGCGGTCATGTTCTCGGCGGCCTCGCGGTCCTCGCGCTCCCGCCGGATCCGGCGTTCGGTGTCGTCGCGGGCGCGTTCGACCTGGTCGCCGAAGGCGTCGGCGGCCTCGTCGTGGGCGAGGGCGGCGCGTTCGGGCGGTTCGGACGGGACGGCGGCCCGGTGGCGGAACCTGTCGAAGATGCCCATGTCTCCTCCTCGGGAGGGCGCCCCCCCCTGTCACGGTACGCCGACGGGGCGGGCCCGGTCCGGGCCCGCCCCGCGCGGTCGGCCGGTCAGGAGTGCTCGCCCTCCTGCTGCTGGTCGTCCGCGGACTCCTGGCCGCCGGGCATCATGCCCTCGGCCCGTTCGCGGGCCTTCTGCTCGGCCTCCTCGGTCTTGGACCCCTGGTCGCCGAGCGCCGACTTGGCCTGGTCGGTGAGGTCCTTCGCCTTGTCCTTGAACTGGTCGCTCAGACCCATGTCTCCTCCTCGGGGGTGTCGCGACAACGGGCTCCGTCCACCCTCGCACCGGCCCGGACGGGTCGCATCCGGACGACCGGCGGCCCACCCGTCCGGCGCAGGGCCGGACGGCTCGCCGGAGGGGCTGTTGGTCCCGGACGGGTCGTGCCCAACGGCCGTAGCCGCCCTACGCGGTGTTGACGGAGGGTGGTGTCGAGCCGGTCCCGGCAGCGCCGCCGGGGCGCCCCCGCCGCACCCCGAGAGGTGAGCGCGCCATGTCGTCCCGCACCAAGCCCCCCGCCCCCGAGGACGCCCCCGCCGGAGCCGCCCCGGCCGAAGACACCCCGACCGGAGGCACCCCGGCCGAAGACACCGCGGCCGAAGACACCGCGGCCGCCGTCGACGTGCTGGTCCGCAACGGCCACCGGGCCCTGGCGGAGTACGCCTCGTTCACCCAGGAGCAGGTCGACCACATCGTCAGGAAGGCGTCGCTGGCGGCGCTGGCCCGGCACACGGGTCTGGCCGTCCTCGCGGTCGAGGAGACCGGCCGCGGCGTGTTCGAGGACAAGGCGGTGAAGAACGTCTTCGCCTGCGAGAACGTCACCCACGTGATGGGCCGGACGAGGACGGTGGGGGTGGTGCGCCGGGACGAGATCGACGGGATCGTGGAGATCGCCGAGCCGGTGGGCGTGGTCGCGGGCGTCACGCCGGTGACCAACCCGACCTCCACCACGATCTTCAAGGCGCTGCTCGCGCTGAAGACCCGCAACCCGATCGTGTTCGCCTTCCACCCGGCGGCGCAGCGCTGTTCGGCGGAGGCGGCCCGGACCGTCCGGGACGCGGCGGTCGCGGCGGGCGCCCCGGCGCACTGCGTGCAGTGGATCGAGCACCCGTCGATGGCCGCGACCGGCGCGCTGATGAACCACCCCGGCGTCGCCACGATCCTGGCCACCGGCGGCAACGCGATGGTCCGGGCCGCGTACTCGTGCGGGAAGCCGGCGCTGGGCGTGGGCGCGGGCAACGTCCCGGCGTACGTGGAGAAGAGCGCGGACGTCGCCCGCGCGGTGAACGACATCGTGCTGTCGAAGTCCTTCGACAACGGCATGATCTGCGCCTCGGAGCAGGCGGTGATCCTGGACGCCGAGGTCCACGACGCGGCGGTCGCCGAGTTCCGCAAGCTGAAGGCGCACCTGGCGACGCCCGAGGAGAAGGCCGCGCTGGAGCGCCACCTCTTCGGGGTCGGCGCGGGCACCGACTGCGCGGGCGCGAAGCTGAACGCCGACGTGGTCGGGCGGTCGGCGTCGGTGATCGCGCGGGCGGCGGGCTTCGAGGTCCCGGAGGACACCTCGGTGATCCTGGTGGAGGTCGGCGGGGTCGGTGAGGCCGAGCCGCTGACCCGGGAGAAGCTCTGCCCGGTGCTGGCGGTGCTGCGGGCGGACGGCCGGGCGCAGGGCGTGGAGCTGGCGCAGCGGATGGTGGAGTTCAACGGCCTGGGCCACTCGGCGGCGGTGCACACCGAGGACGCCGCGTTCGCCGAGGAGTTCGGCACGGCGGTGAAGGCCTGCCGGATCATCTGGAACGCGCCGAGCTCGCAGGGCGGCATCGGCGACGTCTACAACGCGTTCACGCCCTCGCTGACGCTGGGCTGCGGCAGCTACGGGCACAACTCGGTGTCGGGCAACGTCTCGGCGCTGAACCTGGTCAACATCAAGCGGATCGGGCGGCGCAACACCAACATGCAGTGGTTCAAGGTCCCGCCGAAGATCTACTTCGAGCGCAACTCGATCAAGTACCTGGCGAGCATGCCGAACGCCCGCAGGGTCGTGGTCGTCACGGACAAGACCATGGTGGAGATCGGCCACCTGGAGCGGATCCGCACCGTGCTGGACCGGCGCCGCGAGCCGGTCGAGGTGCGGGTGGTCGACGACGTCGAGCCGAACCCGAGCATCGACACGGTGCGCCGGGGCGCGGAGCTGATGCGCGCGTTCGAACCCGACACCATCGTGGCGCTGGGCGGCGGCTCGCCGATGGACGCCGCGAAGGTGATGTGGCTGATGTACGAGCACCCGGAGGTGGAGTTCGCGGACCTGAAGGAGAAGTTCTTCGACATCCGCAAGCGCGCCTTCACCTTCCCGGACCTGGGCGAGCGGGCCAAGCTGGTGTGCGTGCCCACCACTTCGGGCACCGGCAGCGAGGTCACCCCGTTCGCGGTGATCACCGACACCGCCACCGGCCAGAAGTACCCGCTCGCCGACTACGCGCTCACCCCCAGCGTGGCGATCGTCGACCCGGCGCTCACCACCCGCCTGCCCAGGGACGTCACCGCCGACTCCGGCTTCGACGCGCTGACGCACTGCATCGAGACGTACGTGTCGGTGTACGCCAACGACTTCACCGACGGCCTGGCGCTGCAGGGCGTCCGGCTGGTGTTCGAGAACCTGCGGGCGGCGGTCGACGACGGGCCGGACGACCCGGTGGCCCGGGAGAAGATGCACAACGCGGGGACGATCGCGGGCATGGCGTTCGGCTCGGCCTTCCTGGGCGTGGTGCACGCCATGGCGCACACCCTGGGCGCGACCTTCCACGTGGCGCACGGGCGCACCAACGCGCTGCTGCTGCCGCACGTGATCCGCTACAACGGGTCGGCGCCGGGCAAGGTGACCGGCTGGCCGAAGTACCGCAGCTACGCGGCGCCGGAGCGCTACCGGCAGATCGCCCGGACGCTGGGCCTGCCCGCCGACACCCCGGAGCAGGGCGTGGAGTCGCTGGCCGCCGCGGTGGAGGAGCTGCGCGAGCAGGTGGGCATCCCGCGCTCGTTCAAGGAGGCCGGGGTGGACGAGGCGGCCTTCCTGGCGGCGCTGCCGCAGCAGGCGATGAACGCCTACGAGGACCAGTGCGCACCCGCCAACCCCCGGATGCCGATGCTGCGCGACATGCAGCAGCTGATGACCCGGGCCTACTACGGCGACCAGAGCTGAGACAAGGACACCCGAGATGACCACCTCGCAACAGCACGCGGGACGCACGACCGACGCCTGGGACGGCTTCCGGGGCGGCCTGTGGCGCGACGCGATCGACGTCCGCGACTTCATCCAGCAGAACTACACCCCGTACGAGGGCGACGGCGCCTTCCTGGCCGGGCCGACCGAGCGGACCACCGGGATCTGGCGGAAGATCACCGCGCTGTTCCCGGAGGAGCGCGCCAAGGGCGTCCTGGACGTCTCGTACGACACGCCCTCGACGATCACGGCGCACGCCCCCGGCTGGATCGACCGGGAGAACGAGCTGGTCGTCGGCCTGCAGACCGACGCCCCGCTGAAGCGGGCGATCATGCCCAACGGCGGCTGGCGGATGGTCGCGGGGGCGCTGGAGACCTACGGGTACCCGGTCGACCCGGGGCTGGAGAAGGTCTTCACCGCCTACCGCAAGACCCACAACGCGGGCGTCTTCGACGCCTACACGCCCGAGATCCGGGCCGCCCGCAGGGCCGGGGTCGTCACCGGTCTGCCGGACGCGTACGGGCGCGGCCGGATCATCGGCGACTACCGGCGGGTCGCGCTGTACGGGGTGGACCGGCTGATCGCCGCCAAGCGGGAGGAGAAGGCGTCGCTGGACGCGGCGCCCACCGACCCGCGGGCGCTGGAGGAGACCATCCGCGAGCGCGAGGAGCTGGCCGAGCAGGTCCGCGCCCTGGAGGAGCTGAAGGCGATGGCCGCGGGCTACGGCCACGACGTCTCCGGCCCGGCGCGCGACGCCCGCCAGGCGGTCCAGTGGCTGTACTTCGCCTACCTGGCGGCGGTGAAGGAGCAGAACGGCGCGGCGATGTCGCTCGGCCGGACCTCCACCTTCCTGGACGTCTACCTCGAACGCGACCTGGCGGCCGGGCGGTTGACGGAGGAGCAGGCGCAGGAACTGGTCGACGACTTCGTGATCAAGCTGCGGATCGTCCGCTTCCTGCGCACCCCCGAGTACGACGAGCTGTTCTCCGGCGACCCGACCTGGGTCACCGAGTCGATCGGCGGTATCGGCGCCGACGGCCGCCCGCTGGTCACCCGCACCTCGTTCCGCTACCTGCAGACCCTGTACAACCTGGGCCCGGCGCCGGAGCCGAACATGACGGTGCTCTGGTCGCCGAAGCTCCCCCGCGGCTTCAAGGAGTTCTGCGCCAAGGTGTCGATCGACACCTCCAGCGTGCAGTACGAGTCGGACGAGCTGATGCGCCCGCGCACCGGTGACGACACCGCCATCGCCTGCTGCGTCTCCGCGATGGAGGTCGGCCGGCAGATGCAGTTCTTCGGCGCCCGGGTCAACCTCGCCAAGACGCTGCTGTACGCGATCAACGGCGGCCGGGACGAGAGGTCCGGCGCCCAGGTCGGCCCCGCCACCGGGGCGCTCACCTCGGAGGTCCTGGACTACGACGAGGTGATGGACCGCTTCGACCGGCAGCTGGAGTGGCTGGCCGAGACCTACGTCCACGCGCTGAACGTCATCCACTACATGCACGACAAGTACGCGTACGAGCGCCTGGAGATGGCCCTGCACGACCGCGCGGTGCGCCGCACCATGGCCTGCGGCATCGCCGGGCTGTCGGTGGCCGCGGACTCGCTCTCGGCGATCCGGTACGCGAAGGTCCGCCCGGTGCGCGACGAGACCGGCCTGGCGGTCGACTACGAGGTCGAGGGCGCGTACCCGGCGTACGGGAACAACGACGACCGGGCGGACGCGATCGCGGTGCAGCTGGTCGAGGAGTTCATGCGCAAGGTGCGCAAGCACCCCACCTACCGGGGCGCCGAGCACACCCAGTCGGTGCTGACCATCACCTCGAACGTGGTGTACGGCAAGAAGACCGGCGCCACCCCGGACGGCCGCCGGGCCGGCGAGCCGTTCTCGCCCGGCGCCAACCCGATGAACGGGCGCGACACCCACGGGTACGTGGCCAGCGCGCTGTCGGTGGCCAAGCTGCCGTACGACGCGGCCGAGGACGGCATCTCGCTGACCAACACCGTCACGCCCGACGCGCTGGGCCGCACCCCCGAGGAGCGGGTGCGCAACCTGGCGGGCGTGCTGGACGGGTACACGGCCGTCGGCGGCTTCCACATGAACGTCAACGTGCTGGACCGGGAGACTCTGCTCGACGCGATGGAGCACCCCGAGAAGTACCCGCAGCTGACCATCCGGGTCAGCGGCTACGCGGTCAACTTCGTCCGGCTGACCAGGGAGCAGCAGCTCGACGTCGTCCACCGCACCTTCCACGGCTCGCTCTGAGCCCGCACCGGCCGACCCCGGGAGGCACCGCCATGACCGTCACGTTCCCCGCCACCCTGCCGGTGGGCCCGGCCACCGGCGGGTCGGTGCACTCCTGGGACCTGTCGACCGGCGTGGACGGGCCGGGCACCCGGTTCGTGGTGTTCCTCGCCGGGTGCCCGCTGAACTGCCTGTACTGCCACAACCCCGACACCATGCGGATGGGCAACGGGAGGCGGACGAGCGCGGACGAGGTGGTCGCGGAGGCGTCGAAGTGCACCGCGTTCCTCCACGCGGCGGGCGGCGGCGCCACCGTCAGCGGGGGCGAGCCGCTGCTGCAGCCCGGGTTCAGCGGCGAACTGTTCCACCGCTTCAAGCACGAACTGGGCCTGCACACCGCCCTGGACACCTCCGGCTTCCTGGGCGCCCGGGCGGACGACGCCCTGCTCGCCGACGTCGACCTCGTCCTGCTGGACGTCAAGTCCTGGGACCGGGACCTGTACCGGCGGCTGACCGGGCAGCGGCTCGACCCCACCCTGGACTTCGCCCGCCGCCTGGCCGACCTCGGCAAGGAGGTGTGGGTGCGCTTCGTGCTGGTGCCCGGCCTGACCGACGGGGCGGACAACGTCGACGGGGTGGCCTCGTTCGCCGCCTCGCTGGGCAACGTCTCCCGGGTCGACGTGCTGCCCTTCCACAAGCTCGGAGCGGCCAAGTGGGCGTCGCTGGGACGGGAGTTCGCCCTCGCCGACACCCCGGTGCCCACCGCCGAACAGGTGCGGGCCGCGCGCGGGGCCTTCGCCGCGCACGGCCTGCACGCCGTCTGAGCACCCGTCGGCCGGCGGCCCGGCCCTCAGCCGGAGACCGAGGGCGCGCCGGTCTCCAGGTGGCCGGTGAACCGCTGCGACCAGCTCGCGTCCCCGCTGACCGTCACCGTGAAGTCGTACCAGCCGTTGCTGTACGCGACCGCGTTGAACCAGTCGCCGGTGCGGGCCCCGGCCGCGACGGTGTACGTCCACGGGCCGTCGGTGCGGTAGGCGTTGGCGGTGACGGTGAAGGTCACCGCCGACGTCCCGGCGTTGGCCAGCTCGAACCGGAGCGCCAGCTTGCCGGTGTCCGGCGCGGTCGCGTACGTCGCGGTGACGGAGGCGTTCTTGCCGGAGGCGGTGGCGTCGCCGGTGAAGCGGCGCAGGAAGCGGTTCGGGCCGATGACCGTCAGGTCGTACTTGCCCCCGCCGTAGCCGGTGCCGCAGTTGAAGAAGTCGCTGGTCGCGCCCGCCGGGTCGACCGTGTACGGCCACGGGCCGCCGGAGCGGTAGGCGTTGGCGTACGCGGCGAAGTGGCTGCTCGCGCTGCCCTGGTTGGCCATCGCGATCCACACCTTGATCACCCCGCCCGAGCCGAACTCCAGGTGGTCCAGGTTCGCCACCGGCTGGTAGGGCAGCGGCCGGGCCGGGCGGGTGCCCGGCTCCTGCACCGGCAGCTGGTTGTTCACCGGCGCCGGGTTGGGCAGCGGGGCGCAGGCGGCCAGGCCGATGGTCTGCGAGGTGTCCGGCAGCGCGGGCATCCCGTACACCGGGTTGGCGAAGTCGAACATGCGGGTCAGGTCGCCGGTGACCTTGCGCCGCCAGGCCGAGATGTTCGGGCAGGTCGCGGGTCGGCCGATGGCGGCCGTCCACTTCTCCAGGAAGCGCAGCACCGAGGTGTGGTCGGAGGTCTCCGAGCAGACCCAGCCGCCGCGGCTCCACGGCGAGATGGCGATCATCGGGACGCGGAAGCCCAGGCCGATGTTGGTGCCGTTGTAGAACTCGTCCGCGGTGCCGGGCGGGGCGACCGGCGGCGGGACGTGGTCGAAGAAGCCGTCGTTCTCGTCGTAGTTGAGGAACAGGATCGTGGAGTCGAACACCGCCGGGTCGGCGTTCAGCGCGTCCAGCACGTTGTGCACGAAGTGCGCGCCGTCCGCCGGGGTGGCGTACGGGTGCTCCGAGGACGCCTGGTCCGGGACGATCCACGAGACCTGGGGCAGCGTCCCGGCCAGCACGTCCGCCCGGATCGCGGCCACGATGTCGTCCGGCGTCCGCCCCGTCGCCTTCGGCACCGAGCCCATGCCCTTGACCGCCAGCGCGCTGCCCGCCGGGGCCGAGGCGAACCGGGTGAAGTACGCGAGCGCGTTGTCGCCGTAGTTGTCGGCGGCGTTCTGGTAGACCTTCCAGCTGACCCCGGCCGCCTCCAGCGCCTCCGCGTACGTCTGCCACTTCAGGCCCGACTCGTCGCCGCCGTCGTACGCCGGGCCGCCCGCCGCGCCCGCCGGGTCGATCTGGCCCGACCAGTGGTAGGTGCGGTTCGGGCCGGTCGCGGAGAGCACCGAGCAGTGGTAGGCGTCGTTGACCGTCCAGTGGTCGGCCAGCGCGTAGTGGAACGGGATGTCGGCGCGGGTCAGGTGGCCGAGGGTGCGGACGTTGCCCTTGGCCGCCACCCAGGAGTCCATCTTCCCGTTGTTCCACGCCTTGTGCTGGTCGCTCCACCCGTGGGCGAGGTCGCCGTTGCACTGCGCCAGGCGCTCCGGGTCGGCGCCGCCGGCCGGCTTGGTCGCGGAGAACTGCCACGGGTACTGCCGCCCCAGCAGGTTCGGCTGGTTGAACACGCTGTAACCACCGGGCAGTTGGATCGTCGCCCGGTCCGCGAAGCCCCGCACGCCCTTCAGCGTGCCGAAGTAGTGGTCGAAGCTCCGGTTCTCCTGCATCAGGACCACCACGTGCTTGGCGTCCGCGAGGGTCCCCGTCGCCCCCGCCGCCGGTGACGCCCCCGCCGCGCTGCCCGCGACCGCCGCCCCGGCCGCCGCGCTCGCGGACCACGCCATGAACTTCCTACGACTCAGCTCTGCCACTTCGACCCGACCGTCCCCTCGGCTGCTGGCGATGTTGTCCAGACACCTTCGTGCCGAACGCCGAGCATCCTCGCCCGGGACGGGGGGTCGGGTCAGCGGCTCGGGGCAAGGATTGGCTGACTGTTCACCGACAGCTGAAACGGCGACCGGCGGGTGAACGGCGGGGAGCGCTCAGTCCTTCACCGCGATGCCCAGCGCGTGCGCGAACTGCGGCGCGAGGTCGAGCAGTTGCGGCGTCGAGATGATCGCACCGCGCAGGCCCAGGTGGGCGTCGGGCAGGCCGAGGCGGGCGGCGGTGCGCAGGTCGGCGTTCTTCAGGGTGGCACCGCGCAGGTGGACCTCCTCCAGGGTGCTGCCGGGGAAGGAGACGTCGGTGAGCCTGGCCTCGGAGAGGTCGACGTCCCGCAGCAGGCAGTCCTCGAAGACCACGTCCCGCAGCACCGCGCCGCGCAGGTTGACCGCCTCCAGCTTGCACTGCCGGAAGACCGTGCGCCGCACCGCCGAGCCGTACGCGGAGACGCCCGCCAGCACGGTGGAGTCGACCTCGCCGTCCTGCCACTCGCTCTCCGCCAGGTCGACGCCGACCATCCGGCCGCCGTGCACCCAGACCTCGTTGAAGGCGGCCCGGCGCAGTTTCGCCTCCTCGATCCGCACGCCGGTGAAGGCGCACTCCAGGAAGTGCGCGCCGCCGAACTGCCCGGTCAGCGCGAGTTCGTCGAAGTGCACGGTGTCGTACCGGCCGTCGGGCCGCAGCGGGCCGGTGTGACGCTGCAGCAGGTGGGCGTACGGGAGGTCTTCGAGACGCACGGTCAGCTCCGTTTCGCGGACAGGACGAGGCCGGCGGCGACGGCGAGCGCCACCAGGAGCCCGGCGATCGGCACACCGCTCTCCCCGGCCAGGGTCGCAGCCAGTACTGACAGCGCGGCCAGCGGCAGGACCGCCTGGGCGGCCCCGCGCTTGTGGTGGCGGGCGTGCAGGAGCCAGACGGTGAACAGGAACAGCGCGGTCGGAACGGTCACGGCCGCGCTCGCGGCCCGGGCCGAGACGTGCGCGGCGCCGACCGCGTGCTCGACCGCGACCTCCAGGCCCGCGCCGATCGCGGCGGCCGAGGCGAAGACCACGTAGTGGCCGTAGCCCCAGGGCAGCGCCTGCCGGTTGCTGCGCAGGTGGCCGTGGCCGTCGTCGGCGAAGTAGATCCACCAGGCGCCGAAGCAGATCAGCAGGCCGCCCGCCGCGATCGGCAGCAGTTCGGCGACGGCCAGGTGCTCGTCCAGCGCGGTCTGGATGGCGACGGTGGCGGCGGCGACCGTCTCGCCGAGCACGATGATGGTGAACAGGCCGTACCGCTCGACGATGTGGTGCCGGTGCCAGGGCGTCTGCTCGTCCTTCTCGGCCCAGACGGGGACGGCGAGTTCGGCGAGCACCCCGACCGGGAACAGCGGGCCCTGGGTGCCGTGCGGGAGGAACAGCAGCGCCACCCAGAACAGCTGGACGACGGTGATCCCGACGGCGTACCGCAGCGCGCAGGTGCGGGCCGGCCCGCTCTCGCCGCGGGCGGCGCGCAGCCACTGGGTGACCATGGCCAGCCGCATCAGCACGTACCCGGCCACGGCGAGGGCGAGGTCCTGGTCCTCGAAGACCCGCGGGACGCCGGCCGCGAGCACCAGCACGCCGGTGATCTGCACCAGGGTGGTGAGCCGGTAGGGGACGTCGTCGACGTCGTACGCGGAGGCGAACCAGGTGAAGTTCATCCAGGCCCACCAGACCGCGAAGAAGGACGTGGCGAACCCGGTGAGCGCGTGGGCGAGGTGGCCCGCGGCCAGGGCGTGGGCCAGTTCCCGGCCCGCCTGGGAGACGGCCACCACGAAGCACAGGTCGAAGAACAACTCCAGCGGGGTGGCGACCCGGTGGGACTCGCCGCGGTCGCGGGCCAGCATCCGGCGGACCGGGCGGAAGGGGTCGGGGGCGGCGTTCATCGTTCTGCCTCGGGTGCGCGGGCCGCGCGGCAGGGGGCGCGCACGGCAGGGGAGTTGGACACCGGCGATCCTGGCAGCCCCGGCCCAACGGCGCACGCACCGTGCACGGCACGCCGATTCGCCCGAATACACCCGATTTGGCTACGCGTCAGGCAGAGTTGACGCCGCAGTGCGCGATCCGAGTGACAGGTTGGCCCATTTCGGCGCGTGTTGCGTCGATTGTCCCGTCTGTCCGAATTGGACCGATAGATTCCTCTGCGGATGGACGGACGACGACGAGGGCGCTTCGCGGGCAACGCGGAAGGTCAAGGACGAGGGTGGGCACGGGACCGGCTCCCGTGGACCGCAGGACCCGAACTCCTCGTGATCACCGCGCTGCCCGACAGCGCTGCGCGGCGTCCGCCCGGCGCCCCGCACCACGGACGGCCCGGTCCGCGCCGGCGGGACGCCCGTCCCGCCGGCGCGGGCCCCTCCCGCCCCGCGCCGCGCCCGCCCCCCCCTGGGGGCCGGTCGGACTAGCCCCGCTCGCCGGGCCCCGCCCGGCCGCGGTGTGATGACCGTATGCGTACTGTCGTGCACCGAGGGCAACAGCGGGGGTGGCCGTGAACTGGACCGACGTGGTGATCATGGTCGGCACCCTGGTGGGCACCGCGGCGGGGATGCTGCTGGTGCAGAGGTACGCCTCCGTCCCGGCCCGGGAGAGCTGCAACGACGTGGCGGGGTTCATCTTCGCCGCGGTGGGCGCGTTCTACGCGGTGCTGGTCGCCTTCGTGGTGATCGCGGTGTGGGAGAACACCTCGACGGCGAAGGCCACCACCTTCGAGGAGGCGGACGAGCTGGCCGGGGTGTACTGGATGTCGCGGCAGATGCCGCTGCCGCAGGGCGCGGAGCTGGAGGGGCTGACGCTCGCCTACGCGCACGCCGTGGTGAACACCGAGTGGCGCCTGATGGCCGACCACCACAGCGACCCGGCGGCGACCGCGCTGATGTACAAGATCCGCGACGGCGCGCTCTCCTTCGACCCGCAGGGGGACCAGCAGTCGGCGATCTACCAGAACGTGATCCAGCACGTGGACGGCCTGGCCAGCAAGCGGCGGGCCCGGCTGAACCTGATCACCAACTGCGTGCCGCCGCTGCTGTGGGCGGCGCTGATCGCGGGGGCGGTGGTCACGGTCGCCTTCACCTTCCTGTTCGGCCTCTCCAACACCTGGGCGCACCTGGCGATGGTGCTCAGCCTGGCCGGGCTGATCGCGCTGTCGCTGATCGCGATCAAGGAGATGAACTACCCGTTCGACGGGGCGAACGCGGTGAAGCCGACCGCGTTCGAGGTGTTCCTGAACCGGTTGCCGCCACCGCGCTGAGCCACGCTGCGTGGCCGGGGCGTCACGATTTCGGCGGACGGGCCCGGGGCGTGTAGTGTTCTCCGGGTCAGCAGGCGCCGCTAGCTCAGTTGGTTAGAGCAGCTGACTCTTAATCAGCGGGTCCGGGGTTCGAGTCCCTGGCGGCGCACAGACGGTCGAGAGCCTCCCTCCGGGGAGGCTCTCGGCGTTTCCGGCCCGTCCCTCCCCCTCCCCCGCGAACCTCTCGCGAACCCCTCGCGGGAAGCCGGTTTCGCCGCAGGTCGGGGAGGGTGTAGTGTTCTCTCCGTCAGCACGCGCCGCTAGCTCAGTTGGTTAGAGCAGCTGACTCTTAATCAGCGGGTCCGGGGTTCGAGTCCCTGGCGGCGCACAGACAGGTCGAAGGCCCTTCGCGAGAGCGAGGGGCCTTCGGCGTTTTCCGGCCGCGTCGCCATGTCCCTTGCCGGGCACGCTCGTTGAGAAGGGGGAGGATGTGAAGCTAAGGGGGATTTAAAGATCGTCTTAGGAGAAATGGGACATAGGTCCCTAACATCTGACAAGTCGATCAGTCAGGCTGGCGAGGTTCACGCCGTCGCCCGAGCGAGCAGCCCGTCCGGGGCCTGCGGGAAGGTCTCCGTTGCCTCGAAAGCCTCGTGAGCGCAGGAAGCGGACCGGCTGGCGCCGGCTGATACCCACCTGGCGCTTCACCCTGCTCGGACTGGCCGCGTCCCTGCTGCTGGGGATCGGGCTGTTCGCCCTGGGCATCACCCTGGTGAAGGTGCCGGACGCGCACGCGGCCGCCACCGCCCAGTCCAACACCTGGCTCTACTCGGACGGCTCGCTGCTGGCCCGCACCGGCCAGACCAACCGGCAGAACGTCTCCCTGGACAAGGTCTCCCCCGCGGCGCAGCACGCCGCGCTGGCCGCCGAGGACCGCAACTTCTACTCGGAGGGCGCGGTCAACCTCAAGGGCATGGCCCGGGCCGCCTTCAACACCGCGTCGGGCGGCGCCACCCAGGGCGGCTCGACGATCACCCAGCAGTACGTGAAGAACGCGTACCTGAACCAGAAGCAGACCGTCAGCCGCAAGGTCAAGGAAGTCTTCATCGCGATCAAGGTCGACGCGACCCTGAGCAAGGACGAGATCCTCTCCTCCTACCTGAACACCTCGTACTACGGGCGCGGCGCCTACGGCATCCAGGCCGCCGCGCAGGCGTACTTCGGGGTGGACGCGAGCCAGCTCACCGCCGCGCAGGGCGCCTACCTGGCGACGCTGCTGAACGCACCGAGCGCGTTCGACGTGTCCTCGGCGAGCGAGGCCGGCAGGCAGAAGGCCGTGGCGCGCTGGAACTACGTGCTGGACGGCATGGTGGCGAAGAAGTGGCTGGGCGCCGAGGAGCGGCAGCAGACCGCGTTCCCCGAGGTGCTGGCGCCGAAGTCGGCGCCGGGCCTGTCCGGGCAGGCGGGCTACCTGGTGGCCGCGGCGACCTCGTACCTGACCGGCCAGGGCATCGTCTCGGACGCCCAGCTCGCCCAGGGCGGGTACACCATCACGCTGACCGTCGACTCGAAGAAGCAGCAGCAGTTGCAGGACGCGGTGCAGGCCCAGCTGACCGACAACCTCAAGCCGGACAGCCGGAAGGTCGACGCGGCGGCGCAGGCCGGTGCGGTGTCGGTGGACCCGAGGACCGGGCAGGTGCTGGCGCTGTACGGCGGCTCGGACGCCACCAAGCACTGGATCGACAACGCCACCCGCACCGACTACCAGGCGGGCTCCACCTTCAAGGCGATCGCGCTGGCGGCCGCCCTGGACTCCGGGGCGCGCACCCAGTCCGGGGAGCGGATCACCGCCGACACCGTGTACGACGGCACCAACCGGCGGCCGGTGCGCGGCGCGAAGGGCACCCCGTACGCGCCGCCGAACGAGGGCGAGCGCTCGTACGGGCAGATCACCCTCCAGCAGGCCACCGACTGGTCGGTGAACTCGGTGTTCGCGCAGCTCGCGCAGGACACCGGGCTGGAGAGGGTCCGCGCCACCGCGGTGGCGCTCGGCCTGCCCGCCGACACGCCGGACCTCAAGGCGCTCGCCTCGATCCCGCTGGGCACCGCCACGCCGAGCGCGCTGGACCTGGCCGGGGTGTACGCCACCCTGGACAACGACGGGCAGCAGATCACCCCGTGGCTGGTGAAGGGCCTGGAGCTGGGCGGCGAGCAGGTCGCGCTGCCCGAGCACAGGGCGACCCGGGCGATCTCCCAGGACGCCGCCCGGGCCACCACCGCGATCCTCCGGGGCGTCGTCGAGGACCCGGGCGGCACCGGCTACCGGGCCGCCGCGCTGAACCGCCCGACGGCGGGCAAGACCGGCACCACGGACGAGTCCCGGTCGGTCTGGTTCGCCGGGTACACCCCCGAGCTGGTCACCGTGGTCGGCCTGTTCGGCCAGGAGCCGGGCACCGGCAAGCAGGTCAGCCTGGACGGCGTCGGCGGCACCGGCAGCGCGGCGGGCGGCAAGTACCCGGCCCAGATCTGGACGGCGTACATGAAGGCCGCGCTGGCCGGACAGCCGGTCAAGGACTTCGCCGGGCCGACCCGGGCCCCGGCCGCGAGCACCCCCTCCACCACCGCCGGCCCCTCGGCGACGCCCAGCGGGAGCCCGTCCGCGGGCGGGGACGCGAGCGGGGACGCGGACGGGGACGCGGGCGGCTCGCCCTCGCCGTCCGCCGGGAACGAGCAGTTGCCCTCGCGCTCCGCCACCGCCCGCCCCACCGGCGGCACCGGCGGCGAGCCCTCCCGCTCCCCCTCCGGCCGCCCCAACGGCGGGGCCGGACGCAGCCCGTCGGCGAGCAGCACGCCGGGCCTCGGCGGGACGGGCGGCCTGCTCGGCGATCAGTACCAACAGGCGGGGTAACGCCTTACGGCGGAGGGGTCCGGGCTGACAGAATGCGGCGATGCGCAGCAGCTCGGACCCCTCCGCCGTCCCGGTCGACGCCCCGCCGTCCCCGGCGCCCGCCCCTTCCCCCGCGCCCGCCCCGGCCGTCCGGCAGCGGGCGGTCTCGCTCGGGTTGGTGCTGGCGCTGGTGTCGGCGGCCGCGTTCGGCGGGTCGGGCACGGCCGCGAAGCCGCTGATCGAGGCCGGGCTCTCCCCCGCGCACACCGTGTGGCTGCGGGTGGCCGGGGCCGCGCTGGTGCTGCTGCCGGTGGCCTGGCGGCACCGGGACGCGGTGCGGCGGCGGCCCGGGCTGCTGCTCGGCTTCGGGCTGCTCGCGGTGGCGGGCGTGCAGGCCTGCTACTTCGCGGCGATCTCGCGCATCCCGGTGGGCGTCGCCCTGCTGATCGAGTACCTGGGCCCGCCGCTGCTGATCGCCTACGTGCGGCTGGTGCAGCGCCGCCCGGTCTCCCGGCGGGCCACGGCCGGGGCGGGCGTCGCGGTGGCGGGCCTGGCCTGCGTGGTCGAGGTGTGGAACGGCCTGTCCTTCGACGCGCTGGGCGTGCTGTTCGCGCTGGGCGCGGCCTGCTGCCAGGTCGGCTACTTCGTGCTGGCGGACGCCGGGCGCCGCGGCGAGCGCCCGGTCGACCCGCTGGCGGTCTCCGCGTACGGCCTGCTGATCGGCGCCGTCCTGCTGACCGCGACCACCCGCCCCTGGGAGGCGGACTGGTCGCTGCTCGGCCGCTCCGTCAGCATGAACGGCCACCAGCTGCCCGCCCTCGTCCCGGCCCTGTGGATGGTCCTGGTCGCCACCGTCCTCGCCTACCTGACCGGCGTGGTCTCCGTCCAGCACCTCTCCCCGCCGGTCGCGGGCGTGGTCGCCAACCTGGAGGCCGTGGTCGCCACCGTCCTCGCCTGGGTCCTGCTCGGCGAGCACCTGGGCGCCCCGCAGCTCGCCGGTGGCGCGCTCGTCCTCGCGGGCGCGTTCGCGGCCCAGTCGGCGGGCCGGGGGTAGCCGCCCGCGGCCGGCCGGTTGAGTACCCGTACTCAGGTGCCTCCCGGCGGACCCGGTCAGGATGGGTCCGGCATCGACGGCGACCACGGGAGGAACAGCCATGAGGCGTGCGAGGACCCTGGGGGCGGCGGCCCTGGCAGTGTGCGCGGTGACCGGTCTCGGCGCGGGGCCGGCCGCGGCGGCCGACGGCGTCGCGCTGCCCTACCCCGGGCCGGACGGCCTGGTCTGGGTGAACGACCGGGTCGGGGACGGCGGTCTGGTGTCGGGCGGGGCCTGGGCGAGCCTGCCGACCGTGCTGACGGTGGCCTGCGAGGGCGGCGGCACGGTGCGGGTGACGATGCGGACGGAGCAGGCCGAGGTCGCCGCGTTCACCGTGGACTGCCCGGTGGGCACCACCGGCCTGGGGTCCGTGACCCTGGCACCGGGCGTGGTCCAGGGCTCCTTCTCGGTGTACGTGGACGCCGGCGGCGCCCCGCTCGGATGGGCCCTGCAGGTGGTGCAGCCGGAGTAGCCGGACAGCAGGCCGGTCCGCCCCGCCCGGAGGGGCGGACCGGCCTCAGGACGGCAGGGTCTCGCGGTGGGCGGCGAGGGCGGGGGCGACGGTGGTGGCGAGGAACTCGGTGACGCGGTAGGCGGCGACGCCCGCGGGGACGAAGGGGTCGGTGGCGGCGAGGGCCTCGACGGTGGCGCGGTCGGGGGCCACCGCGAGGATGACCCCGCCGTCGCGGGGGACCTTGCGGCCGGAGGCGAGGAAGGTGCCGCTGGCGTAGTGCTGCTCCAGCCAGGCGACGTGGGCGGGCAGCAGGGCGTCGACGCGCTCCAGCGGGGCGGTGTAGGTCAGTTCGAGGATGAACACCCGGTCATCGTACGCCGGAGGGTCACCGGGTACCGGGCCGGACCAGGCCGGACTCGTAGGCGGCGATGACCAGTTGGGCCCGGTCGCGGGCGGCGAGCTTCTGCAGCAGCCGGCCGATGTGGGTCTTCGCGGTGGACAGGCTGACGTGCAGCTCGGCGGCGATCTCCTCGTTGGAGAAGCCCAGCCCGACCAGTGCCAGCACCTCCCGCTCCCGCTCGGTCACCCCCGCCGGCCCCGCCGGGCCGGGCAGCGCGGACGGCTCGGGGCGGCGGGTGTACTCCTCGATCAGCCGACGCGTCACCCGGGGCGCGAGCAGCGCCTCGCCCGCGGCCACCACCCGTACCGCGTCGAGGAGTTCGGCCGGGCGGGTGTCCTTGAGCAGGAACCCGGCGGCGCCCGCGCGCAGCGCCGCGAAGGCGTAGTCGTCCAGGTCGAAGGTGGTCAGCACGAGCACCCGGACGCCCGCCAGCTCCGGGTCGGCGGTGATCGCCCGGGTCGCCTCGATGCCGTCCAGCCGGGGCATCCGGATGTCCATCAGCACCACGTCCGGCCGCTGCGCGCGGGCGAGTTCGAACGCCTCGACGCCGTCCGCGGCCTCGCCGACCGCGCCCAGGTCGGGCGCGGAGTCCACCAGCAGCCGGAAGCTGCCGCGCACCAGCGCCTGGTCGTCCGCCACCAGCACCCGGATCACCCGGCCACCGCCAGCGGGAAGACCGCGGACACCTCGAAGCCCCGCCCGGCCGCCCGCCGCCCGGCCCGGAACGCGCCGCCGTGCACGGCGACCCGCTCGCGCATCCCGGCCAGCCCGTGCCCGCCGCCCGTACCGGACGGGGGGCCGCCGCGGCCCTCGTCGGTGACGGTCAGCTCCAGCGCGTCGGGGCGGTAGTCGACCCGCACCCGGCAGCGGTCGGTGCCCGCGTGCCGCACCACGTTGGTCACCGCCTCCTGCACCACCCGGTAGCCCGCCAGCTCCAGCCCGGGCGGCAACTCGGCCCGCTCACCGACCAGGTGGACGTCCACCCGGACGCCCGCCGCGGCCGCCCGGCGGACCACCCCGTCCAGGTCGGACAGCCGCGGCGCGGGCAGCCGCTCCCCCTCGCCCCCGCCGGTGCGCAGCACGCCCAGCAGGGCCCGCATCTCGTTCAGCGCCGTCCGGCTGGTCTCCTCGATCGACGCCAGCGCCAGCCGGGCCTGCTCGGGCTGCTCGGCCGCGACGTGGTTGGCGACGCCCGCCTGCACCGCGATCACGCCCAGGCTGTGCGCGACCACGTCGTGCAGCTCGCGGGCGATCAGCAGCCGCTCCTCGCGCTCCCGGGCGGCGGCGTGCTCGGTGCGGCGGCGACGGCGCTCGTCCACCGCCCAGCCCGCCGTCCAGCCGGTCACCAAGACCAGGCAGGCCGTGACGGCCGCCGTCGGCCCGCCGAAACCGGGGTGCGGCCAGAACCGGCCCAGCAGCCCGGACAGGCACAGCACCGCCAGCAGCAGTGACAGCGCCAGCAGTTGACCGGCCCGTCGGCGCGGCAGCGCCCGCGGCAGCCGGTACAGCACCACCGCGACCGCCACCCACGGTGCGGGCGAGGACGACTGCCCCGCCCCGAGCGCGGCCAGGCCCAGCACCGCCCCCAGCACCACGAGGGGTCGGCGCCGGGCCGACGGCGCGGCCGCCGCGGCCACCGCCACCATCACCAGGTCCGCCGGACGCGGGCCCGACGACGCCCCTCCGGAGTACGTGTTCCAGCTGGAGACCAGGGGCAGCGCGGTCAGCGCGGCGGCCGCCGCCCCGTCACCGACGGCCTGCCAGCGGGGGCCGAGCGGCCGGTGCCAGTCCATGCCCGCCACGGTAGCGGCGGTGCGGGCGGCGCGGATCGGCCCTGGGGACGAGAGCGGACGTCGTACCGGGGAGCAAGGACGGGAACGACGAAGGGGACGAATCGGGCCCCCCGTCCCGTCGGAGTACCACTCCGGGCGTGGTCCCGGGTCCGATGCGGCGTCGCGGCGCCCCGGGCCAGGGTGGGGGCGTTCGGAAACGGGACGGAGGAGGGGTCGTGATCGAGGCACGGGGTGCGGGGCGGCGCTACCGGAGGCGGTGGGCGCTGCGGGAGTGCACGTTGGAGGTGCCGGCGGGGCGGACGGTGGGGCTGGTCGGGCCGAACGGGGCCGGGAAGAGCACGCTGCTGCACCTGGTGACCGGGCTGCTGCCGCCGAGCGAGGGCGAGTTGCGGGTGTGGGGCGAGCGGCCGGGTTCGAGCGCCCAGTGGCTGGCGCGGATCGGGTTCGTGGGGCAGGACGCCCCGGTGCACCGGTCGTTGACGGTGGCGGAGCACCTGGTGTTCGGCCGCCGGACGAACCGCCGCTGGGACGACGGGTGGGCCCGGCGTCGGGTGGCCGAGCTGGGGCTGGACCCGGGGCAGCGGGCGGGTCGCCTCTCGGGCGGGCAGCGGGCGCAGCTCGCGCTGACCCTGGCGCTGGCGAAGCGCCCGGACCTGCTGGTGCTGGACGAGCCGGTGGCGGCGCTGGACCCGTTGGCCCGGCGGGAGTTCCTGGACCGCTTGGCGGCGGCCCGGGCCGAGCACGGCCCCAGCGTGCTGCTGTCCTCGCACCTGATCGGCGACCTGGCCCGGGACTGCGACCACCTGATCGTGCTGGGCCGGGGCCGGGTGCGCGCGGCGGGCCCGCTCGCGGAGCTGCTGACCGGCCCGGACGGGCGGCGGCGCGACCTGGAGGACGTCGTCCTCGAACACCTGCAGCAGGACCGCGACGAGCGGGCGGAGGAGCGGTCGTGAGCTGGTTGACCTGGCGCCAGTACCGGGCGCAGGCGTGGTGCGCGCTGGCCCTGCTGGCGGTCGTCGGGGCGCTGTACGGTGCGACCGGGCCCCGGCTGGCGGGCCTGTACGACGCGAGCGGCCTGCCGGACTGCGCGCGGACGGGGACGGGCTGCGAGCGGGCCCAGGCGGCGTTCGCGGCGGCGGTGGGCGCGGACGGCCTGCTGACCGGGCTGTTCCACCTGGGGGTGGTGCTGCTGCTGGTGCTGCCCGCCGGGGTCGGGATGTTCGCGGGGGTGCCACTGGTGGCCCGCGACCTGGAGTCGGGGGCGTTCCGGCTGACGTGGACGCAGGGGGTGTCCCGGACGCGCTGGCTGCTGGTGCGCCTGGCGCTGGTCGGTGCGGCGGTGGCGGCGGTGGCGGGACTGCTGTCGCTGGCGGTGTCCTGGTGGGCGGCGCCGCTGGACCGGGCGGAGGCGCTGCCGGGCGCGGGTGACGCGGGGCTGCCGGGGCGGTTCGGGCCGCTGGTGTTCGCGGCGCGCGGCGCGGTGCCGGTGGGCTGGGCGCTGTTCGGGTTCGCGGCGGGGGTGACGGCTGGGCTGCTGCTGCGCCGTCAGGTGGCGGCGACGGCGGTGGTGCTGGGGGTGCTGGCGGCGGCGCAGGTGCTGGTGCCGCTGCTGGTGCGCCCGCACCTGGCGGCGCCGGTCCGGTCGGAGGGTCCGCTGGTGCTGGAGGCGGAGCGGGGGGTCATCCGGATCGAGGGCGACCGGCTGTACGCGTCGACGCCGGTGTCGCTGCCGGGGGCGTGGGTGCTGTCGGTGGGGTCGGTGGACCCGGCCGGGCGGACCTTCACCGGGCCGGTGCCGCAGGTGTGCCACCCGGAGGCGGGGACGGTCGGGGCCTGCCGGGAGGCGATCGACGCGCTGGGGCTGGTGCAGCGCGTCGAGTACCAGCCGGCCCGCCGCTACTGGCCGTTCCAGTGGGTCGAGACGGGGGCGCTGGTGCTGCTGTCGGGCGCGGCGGCGGCGGGCTGCGCGGTGCGGCTGCGGCGCGGCGTCGCGGCCTGACGCCGTCCGGCCCGGTGGCTCAGCGCCCGCTCCAGCCGAACCAGGTGAAGTGGTCGAGTGGCCAGACGACGGCGGTGGTCGGCCCGACCAGGTCGGAGACGGGGACGGCCCCGCCGTCCGGTCCGTCGCGGTGGTAGCGGGAGTCGGCGGAGTCGCTGCGGTGGTCGCCCTCGACCCAGACGTGGTCGGCGGGGACGGTGACCGGGCCGAAGTCGATGCCCGCGCAGGAGTCGTCGCCGGGGTGCAGGTAGGGCTCGGTGACGGCCCGGCCGTCGACGGTGAGGGTGCTGCCGTGGCAGGAGACGGTCTGGCCGCCAGTGGCGATGACCCGCTTGACCAGGTAGTCGTCCCCGGGCGGCAGCAGGCCGACGGCGCTGAGGCCGGAGTGGACGGCGCGGGTGAGGACGTTGCCGCCCTCGGGGGCGGGCGGCAGCCAGCCGCCCGGGTCCTTGAACACCACGGGTTCGCCGGGCTTGGGCGTCCAACCGGTGAGGGTGGCGAACTTGTTGACGGCGACCCGGTCGCCGACCTGCAGGGTGTTCTCCATCGAGCCGGACGGGATGGAGAACATCTGGAACAGGCAGGTCTTGATCAGCACGGCGACGACCAGGCCGATCGCGATCATCACGGGCAGTTCCACGTACCAGGGCCGCCGCCTGCGCGGACGCTGCTCCTGGCTGGGTTCCTCGGCCACCGCCACCGACACCGACACCGCCTCCTTGGCAAGGACTGCACGCTAACCCGTACCGGGGGCAGCGCGAAATCGGGTTCTTACCCGGAGCCGACAACCCCGGCGGGCGGGCCCTCAGCCCTCCTTGGCGATGGCCTCGTGGTGGCGGATCACCTCGGCGATGATGAAGTTGAGGAACTTCTCGGCGAAGACCGGGTCGAGGTTGGCGCTGAGGGCGAGTGCGCGCAGGCGGTCGATCTGGCGGCGCTCGCGGGCCGGGTCGGCGGGGGGCAGCTGGTGCTCGGCCTTGAGGCGGCCGACCTGCTGGGTGGCCTTGAAGCGCTCGGCGAGCATGTGCACGACGGCGGCGTCGATGTTGTCGATGGACTCGCGCAGGCGGGTCAGCTCGGCCAGCACGGCGTCGTCGATCCCCGCCGGGGAGGGGGTGGGCTGGTCCGTCATGTGGGGCGGCTCCGATGCGGGATTACGGGTGGTCGCTCGGGCGTGGCGAACGGCCAATCTAACAGGGCGGACGGGCCGCGTTCGCCCTGATGACCGGCCTGTTCCGGCATGTGGGACGGCCGGTGGGACGGCTGGTGGAGCGGCCGGTGGGAGGGGCGCGGGCGGCGTTCGGGCAGGTGTCCGGACGCCGTCCGCACGGACGTCCGGGCCGGGCCCGGCGCTCCGCGCGGCGTTCGCCCACCGAGGCGCGGTGCGGGCCGTAGGCTGGGCGGGCCGCGGCCGGAAGTCCGGCTGCCGGTACAGCAGTTCGTCTGCTGTCCGTTCTCATGTGGAGGTACCTGATCGTGGCGACGACCCGCACCGCGCACACCGAGTGGGAGGGCAACCTGCTCGACGGCAAGGGCCTGGTGACCCTCGACTCCTCGGGCGTCGGCGAGTTCCCGGTGTCCTGGCCCTCCCGGGCCGAGGCCGCGAACGGCAAGACCAGCCCGGAGGAGCTGATCGCGGCCGCGCACTCGTCCTGCTTCTCGATGGCGCTCTCGCACGGCCTGACCGGCGCCGGCACCCCGCCCACCAAGCTGGAGACCAAGGCGGACGTGACCTTCCAGCCGGGCACCGGCATCACCGGCATCCACCTGACCGTGGTCGGCACCGTTCCCGGCCTGGACGAGGCGGGCTTCGTGAAGGCCGCCGAGGACGCGAAGGCGAACTGCCCGGTCAGCCAGGCGCTGGCCGGCACCACCATCACGCTCTCCGCCAGCCTGGCCTGACGACCCGCCCGGCCCGACGACCCGTCCGGCCGTCCGGTCCTCCGACCGTCAACTCCCCTGCCGCTCACGCTCCGTCACGGCGCGTGAGCGGCGGCGCACTCTCCCGGCGTCCGCCCTTCCCGCGGTCACCGGGGGTTTCGCCGTGCGCGCCCGGGTTCCGGGACGCGCTGTCCGGTTCCGGACGGCTTCACACAGAATGTAACGGGCATTTTCGGACGTTCCTCGCCAATCACTCTGGCGGCGGTCGCGGACAGTTACACCGGCGGCCTATGATCGGCGGGCGTGGCCCGAGGCCGCCGTCCGTTCCCCTGCCACCGGCCGGGGCCGCCGGGCGGGCGCGGGCCGCCTGGCCGGTCGCCGCCCGCACGGAGCCTCCGGCGCGACCAGTGGCAGCAGCGGACGGGAGCGTGCCGTGCCGGGCCGGAACGTCGGGGCCGACGCCCACCACCGAGGTGGGTGGTCCGAAGCGCCGCGCCCGGGAGCCGGAACCGACCGGTCCGCTCCGTGCGCCGCCTGCGGTGCCCCGCCGGACACCGAGGCCGAGCGGCTGGCCGCCGCCCTGCGGGCCAGCGAGTCGCGGTTCCGGGCCGCGTTCTCCGACGCCGGGATCGGCATGGCGCTGATCGACCGCGACGACCTGGTGATCGAGGGCAACCCGGTGTTCGCCGCGATGCTGGGCCGCGAGGTGGCCGAGCTCCCGGGCATGCACATCCACCAGATCATCGACCCGGAGGAGCCGTCCCGCCACCACTACCGCGAGCTGGTGCGCGGCGAGCGCGAGCGGATGCGGGCCGAGAAGCGGCTCAAGCACCGCGGCGGCCGGGAGGTCTGGGGCCGGGTCACCGTCTCGCTGATCCGCGACGGCGCGGGCGAGCCGTACTACACGCTGGTCATGGTCGAGGACGTCACCGAGCGGCGGCAGCTCGGCGACCGGCTCGCCTACCAGGCGCTGCACGACCCGCTGACCCGGCTGCCGAACCGGACGCTGTTCTACGAGCGGCTGGAGGCCGCGTTCAAGCCGGACGGGGAGGACGGCCCGGCGGGCGGCGAGCGCCGGATCGGGCTGTGCTACGTCGACCTGGACGGCTTCGCGGCCGTCAACGAGACGCTCGGCCACCACGTCGGCGACCAGCTGCTGGTGGCCGTCGCGGCTCGGCTGGAGCACGGGTTCGCCCGGGAGGGGCGGCAGTTGGTGGCCCGGCTGGGCGGCGACGAGTTCGCCGTGCTGGTGACCGGCAGCACCGGGCACCAGCAGCTGACCCGGCTGGCCGCCGCCCTGGTGGCCGACCTGGAGCGGCCCTTCGAGGTGGCCGGGCAGCGGCTGACCGTCACCGCCTCGGTCGGCGTGGTGGAGCGCCCGGTGCGCGGCTCCACGCCCACCGACCTGGTCCGCGACGCCGACTCCACGCTGTACTGGTCGAAGTCCGACGGCCGCGCCCGCTGGACGCTGTACGACCGCGACCGGGGCGCCGACCAGCTGACCCGGCACGAGCTGGCCGCCGCGCTGCGCCCGGCCGTGGAGCGCGGCGAGTTCACCGTCGAGTACCAGCCGCTGGTGGGCCTGGCCGACGGCGCGGTGCGCGGCGCGGAGGCGCTGGTGCGCTGGAACCACCCCCGGTACGGGCTGCTGTCGCCGGACCGGTTCATCCCGCTCGCCGAGGAGTCCGGGGCGATCGTGCCGCTGGGCAAGTGGGTGCTGGAGGAGTCCTGCCGCCAGGCCCGGCAGTGGCTGGACGGGTTCCCGGAGCAGCCGGTGCTGGTGAGCGTCAACCTGGCGCCCCGCCAGATCTGGGACTCCGACGTGGTCGCCGACGTCGCCGAGGTGCTGGAGCGCACCGGGCTGCCCGCCCGGCTGCTCCAGCTGGAGATCACCGAGAGCGCGCTGCTGGGCCCCAGCGGCCGCCCGTTGCAGGCCCTGCAGGCGCTCGCCGACACGGGCGTGCGGATCGCCATCGACGACTTCGGCACCGGCTACTCCAACCTCGCCTACCTGTCCCGGCTGCCGGTGCACGCGCTCAAGCTGGACGCCACCTTCATCGAGGCGTTCCGCGAGTCCGCGCCCGGCGCGGACGGCCGGCGGCGGGCCGCCGACGAGCAGATCGTCGGCGCGATGGTGCAGTTGGCGCACGCCCTGGGCCTGACCGTCACCGCCGAGGGCATCGAGAACGCCGCCCAGGCCGAGCGGCTGCGCCAGACCGGCTGCGACACCGCGCAGGGCTGGTACTACGCCCGCCCTGGCGGTCCCGAGCTGATCGCCGGGATACTCCGTGACCAACCGCGGCGGTAGCGCGGCGGATTTTCCGGTACGGAGGGGAGCAGGGCCGATGGAACGCGTGAACGCGGTGCTCGACGGGGCGAGCGTGGTGTCCGGGACATCGATGTCGGGGGGCCTGTACAACGCGGCCCGGCTGCTCGAACTGACCGACGGGCGGCGCCTGGTGCTCAAGTGCGCGCCGCCGCCCGGCACCCCCGGGCTGGCGCACGAGCGCGGGCTGCTGGGCACCGAGCGGCTGTTCCACGCGCTGGCCGCGGACGCCGGGCTGACCGTCCCGCAGGTGCTGCACCACGACCCGGACGGGGACGCCGACACCCGCGAGTGGCTGCTGCTCAGCTACGTGGAGGGCACCACCTGGGACAGCCTGCGCGAGCAGCTCTCCGCGGCCGACCGGGCCGGGCTGCGCCGCACCCTGGGCGCCTGGGCGGCCGGGGTGGCCCGGGCCACCGGGGAGCGCTACGGCTACCCGCAGCCCGGGCCGGGCCTGTCCGCCGACAGCTGGCCGGCCGCGTTCGCCGCGATGTTCGGCGCGCTGCTCGCCGACGCCGAGCGCTACGGCGTCGAACTGCCCGCCCCCGTCGAGGAGTTGCGGGCCCTGCCGGAGCGCTTCGGAGCCGCCCTGGCCGAGGTCCGCCGCCCCGCCCTGGTGCACTTCGACGCCTGGGAGGGCAACCTGCTGCTCACCCCCGGCGCGGGCGGCGGCTGGGAGCTGACCGGCGTGATCGACGGCGAGCGGGCGTTCTTCGGCGACCCGCTGGCCGAACTGGTCGGCCTGGACCCGCTGGGCGCCGCCGAGCTGGACGGGGACTTCGTCGCCGGCTACCGCTCGGTCGACCCGGCCTTCGCGGTGGACGACGCCGGGCGGGCCCGGCTCGCGCTGTACCGGATCTACCTGGCGCTGATCATGCGGGTCGAGGCCGTGCCGCGGGCGTACGCCGGCGACTTCGCCGACTGGGTGCGGACCTGGTCGGCGGAGCGCGTCACCGAGCAGCTGGCGGTGCTGGACGCACTCAGCCGGTGAGCCCGTACGCCTCGGCGATCATCCCGTAGGAGGCCAGCCGGTTCTCGTGCCCGTGGATGTGCGAGGTGACCATCAGCTCGTCCGCCCCGGTGCGCCGCCGCAGTGCCTCCAGGCCCTCGGCGACCTCCGCCGGGGTGCCGAGCACCACGTTCGCCAGCCAGGAGTCGAGGAAGTCCTCCTCGGCGGGGGTGTAGGGGTGCGCGGCGGCCTCCTCCGGCGTCGGGATCGGCCCCGGTCGGCCCTGCCGCAGCCGCAGCATGCCCAGGCCCGCCGACCGGGCCAGCCACAGCGCCCGCTCCCGGCTCTCCGCGGCGACCGCGCTGACCCCGATCAGGGCGTACGGCTCCTCCAGCACCTCCGACGGGGTGAAGCCCTCCCGGTACAGGTCGAGGGCGGGGACGGTGTTGGCCGCGCTGAAGTGGTGCGCGAAGGCGAACGGGTACCCGAGGCGGGCGGAGAGCTGGGCGCTGAACCCGGAGGAGCCGAGCAGCCACAGGGGCGGGCGGGAGGCCGAGCGCGGCACCGCCTCCAGCCGGGCGTACGGGTGGCCGGGCGGGAAGTCGCCGTCCAGGAAGTGCCGCAGCTCGGCGAGCTGGCGCGGGAAGTCCTCCGCGCCGTCGGCCAGGCCGCGGCGCAGCGCCCGGGCGGTGGCCTGGTCGGTGCCGGGGGCGCGGCCGAGGCCGAGGTCGATCCGGCCCGGGTGCAGGGCCTCCAGCAGGCCGAACTGCTCGGCGATCGCCAGCGGGGCGTGGTTGGGCAGCATCACGCCGCCGGAGCCCAGGCGCAGCGTGGTGGTGTGCGCGCCGAGGTGGGCGAGCAGGACGGCGGGGACCGAGGAGGCCACGCCGGGCATGCCGTGGTGCTCGGCGACCCAGAAGCGGTGGTAGCCCCAGCCCTCGGCGGCCCGGGCCAGTTCGGTGGTCGCGGCGAGCGCCTCGCCCGCGGTGTGGCCGGAGCCGACGGTGGCGAGGTCCAGGATGGACAGCGGGGCGGGGGCGCGGCCCGCGGCCCGGCCGCGGATCCGGTCGGCGGTGGGGGCCGGGGCGGGCCCGGCGGCGCTGTCGGGGGCGGTCGGCTCCGGTGCGGTGCTCATGCGGTGCGTCCTCCTGGTGCCCCGGCCGGGTGCCCGGGCGTTCGTCGGAGCACAACCCGCCCGTCGCCCGGCCTGTTCCCGCCCGCGGGGGCGGTCGGCGCCCCGCGGCGGGGCGCGGCGCGCCGGGGGTGGTGGGGCGCGACACGCCGGGGTGGCGCTGACGGCCCGCCAACAGGCCACGCTGCGTGGCGACTTCACGCCACAGCGAGAAGTCGCCAGGTCCGGCGGTCGAAGCGGGCTCCCGGATGGGGCACGCTGGTACCAGCGCGGAGGACGTACCGGCTCCGCGCACCAGCGACAGATCGGCGGGCTGGACCAGCGCCGTTCGATCCTCACGAGCCCCCGGAGCGGCACCCCGCCCCGGGGGCTCTCGCGTGCCCGGGCGCGTGTGCGGTATGCCACACGGGGGTGCTTCATGCCATGAAATTTGCCCGCGCTAGCGTTGACCCCCGTTGCAGCTGCTCCCCCCGGGCGTGCTGGAGGGAGAGAGACCGTGGACCTGAACGCCGTCGTCGGACCGGCCTGGTACTGCGCGCTGGCGCTGGTCGCCGTCCTGGGCGACGCCTTCCTGCCGTTCCTGCCCAGCGGGACGCTGGTGATCCTGGCCGTGCTGAAGACCGGGCAGGTCGGCGGTTCGCCGCTGCTGCTGGCCGCCGGGGTGGCCGTGGCGTCCTTCCTGGGCGACCTGCTGCTGCTCAACCTGGCCCGGCGCGGCGCGCCCGCGGTGCACCGGCGGCTGGCCCGCCGGCCGCGGCTGGCGGAGAGCGTGGAGCGGGTGCAGCGGGCGCTGACCGGCCGCACCACCAGCCGGGCCGCCGCGGCGATCGTGATCATCGCGCGCTTCGTCCCGGCCGGGCGGACGGTGCTGGACGTGGCGGTCGGCCACTCCACCACCCACCGGCCGTGGACCTTCCTGCGCTGGTCGGCGGTGGCCGGGGTGGTGTGGGCGGCGTACATCGTCACCCTGGGCTGGCTCAACCAGCACTGGTTCGACACCGCGTGGCTGAGCTTCGCGATCTCCTGCCTGGCGGCGACCGTGATCAGTTCGGCCGTGGTGCAGCTCGTCCGGCGGCGCCGCCGCCTGGCGGTGCTGGTCGAGGGCGAGCCGTCGGCCGCCCTGCCCGCGACCTCGGCGTTCCCTGTCTCAGGACGGTAATAAGACGGTCGGCCCGGGAGCCGGACGAAGCTTTGCCACGTGATGACCCGATGAGGGTGGGCGGCGTTGGACCGGCCACCCCGGCCATGCCATCCTTGGGTGGCGTTACCGTCAAATTGTCCGATTTTGCCAGAAGTTGACCCCGGAGCCGACCGTCGGCCCCGGTTTTCTTCTGCACGGGCCCATGGGGCAGGGGAGACGATCATGAGCACCATCTCGCGCAGGACAGTGCTGACCGCCACGGCGGCCACGGCGGCCCTCGGAGCCGTCTCCGCCTGCTCCAGCGGGGGCGGTGCCGCCACCAACCGCCCCGGCTCCGACGGCGGTCCCGCGACCGGCACCCCCGGTGCGAGCCAGTCCCCGGTCAAGGGCACCCCGCTCGGCGACGGCTCCACCGCCGACACCGGCACCCAGCCCCACCAGCCCGTCGCCGAGAAGCTCAAGCCCGGCGAGGCCCCGCCCCAGTTCGTGGTCTTCTCCTGGGACGGCGCGGGCGCCACCGACGACGGCCAGTTCGCCCGCTTCCTCAAGCTCGCCGAGGAGCACAAGGCGAGCATGACCTTCTTCCTCTCCGGCATCTACACCCTGCCGAAGGAGAAGTCCTCCCTCTACCACCCGCCGCAGCACCCGGTCGGCGCCTCGGACATCCCCTTCCTGTCCGACAACGCGGTGCGCAACACCATCAAGCTGATCAGCCAGGCCTGGCTGGCCGGCCACGAGATCGGCACCCACTTCAACGGGCACTTCTGCTCCACCCGCTCCGACCACAACGGCGTCAACAAGTGGAGCCCGGAGGACTGGGAGAGCGAGATCCAGCAGGCGGTGTCCTTCGTCACCCAGTGGCGCACCAACACCGGCTTCACCGACGTCGACCCGCTCCCCTTCGACTACAAGAAGGAGCTGATCGGCGGCCGCACCCCCTGCCTGGAGGGTCAGAAGGCGCTGCTGCCCACCGCCGCCAAGCTCGGCTGGAAGTACGACGCCAGCTCGCCCGGCGGCCTGCAGATGTGGCCGCAGAAGGTCCAGGACGGCAAGATCTGGGACTTCCCGCTGCAGGGCATCCCGTTCCCCGGCCACAACTTCCAGGTGCTGTCGATGGACTACAACATCCTGGCCAACCAGTCCGGCGGCTCCACCAAGGGCGACCCGGGCAAGTACGGCCAGTGGCGCGACCAGGCCCGCGACGCGTACCTGGCGGGCTTCAACCGGGCCTACACCACCAACCGGGCGCCGTTCTTCGTCGGCAACCACTTCGAGCAGTGGAACGGCGGCATCTACATGGACGCCGTCGAGGAGACCATCAAGCAGATCGCCGACAAGCCGGACGTCCGCCTGGTCTCCTTCCGGCAGCTGGTGGACTGGCTGGAGGCCCAGGACCAGTCCACCCTGCGCAAGCTGCGCACCCTCAACGTCGGCCAGGCCCCGGCGGGCGGCTGGCAGGCGTTCCTGGGCGGCTAGGCCCGCTCGGGCGCCCGCAGGAGCTCCGCCGCCAGGCGCTCGGACCAGATGATCGAGTAGTGGTTGGTGTCCGGCACCAGCTCGGCGGGGACGGTGACCCCGGCCGCCGCCAGCCGCTCGGGGTCGTAGAGGGCCCGGGGTTCGTCCAGCAGGCCGCGCTGCGCGTAGAGCAGCCGGGCGGGGACGGTCAGGCGGTGGACCGCGCCGGCGGCCTCCGGGTCGAGCAGGACCTGGGTGCCGTCGGTGGTGATCGCCTCGTGGACGCAGGAGGAGACCAGCTCGGGGGCCTCGCCGACCAGGTCGCGCTGGGTGTAGGCGTCGAGTTCGGCGGTCCACGGGTCGAAGGCCGGGTGGGCCCGCCAGAACTCCCGGTACGCCTCGCGGCTGGCGAAGGTCATCGAGAGCCGGGCCAGCGCCGGGCCGAGGACCGCGGCGAGGGCGTCCTGCTCCTCGACGCCGGGCGGCAGCGGGAAGGTGACGGCGCCGTCGACCAGGGTGAGGTCGGCGACCAGGTCCGGGTGCCGGGTCGCGGTCAGGGCGCCCACCCAGGCGCCCATCGAGTGGCCGACCAGCCGGACCGGGCCCGCGTCCAGGGCGGTGACCAGTGCGGCGACGTCCTCGGCGTGCCGGGCCAGGCCCCACGGGCCGGGCAGGTCGCGGCTGGCGGCCCGGCCGCGCAGGTCGGGGGCGTACAGCGCGGCGCGGCCGTCGAGCAGCCGGGCCAGCCCGGCCCAGGCGAGGGCGTTCGCGGTGATGCCGTGCACGGCGACCAGCACGGGCGCGTCGGGCCCGGTCGCGGGCCAGTGCAGGACGGCGAGGTCGCCGCCCTCGACGGGGACGGTCAGGGCTTCGGGCCGGGGGTCGGTCATGCGGCGCCTTCCGGGAGGGCGGCGGCGGGGGCCGCGGCGGTGGGGGTGCGGCCGGTGCGCAGCCGGGCGGGGAGTTTGGCGAGGCCGCCGGGCAGCAGGTAGACGACGGCGACGAAGAGGGTACCGAGCAGGAAGAGCGGCTGGGAGAGCGGGACCCGCAGGGCGGCCGGGAGGTCGGCGACGGCGGCGGAGTTGGCGAGGTCGCCGAGGCGGTGCGCGGCCCAGGTGTAGAGGACGCCGCCGAGCAGCGGGCCCCAGCGGGTGCCGGAGCCGCCGAGGACGACCATCACCAGCAGGGCGAGGGTGGCGTCCGAGCTCGCGGCCTGCGGGGTGGCGCCGCCGGTGAGCAGCAGGTAGACGACGCCGCCCGCCCCGGCCAGCGCGCCGGAGACGGTGAAGGCGAGGAGCTTGAAGCCGTAGGGGCGCAGGCCCAGGACCTCCACCCGGCGCTCGTTCTCGCGGATGCCGGCCCAGACGCGGCCGGTGGGCGAGGCGGTGGTCCAGTGCACGACGGCGAGGGTCAGCACGAGGTAGGCCAGGGCGATCCAGTACAGGTTGGCGGTGTTCTGGATGCCGACGAGCGCGTCGGGCAGGTGCGGGGCGGGGGCGGAGCGGCCCTCCTCGCCGCCGGTGTACCCGCCCGGGTTGCGCTGCACCAGGATCGCCCCGGCCTGGGCGAAGGCGAGGGTGACCATGGAGAAGCCGATGCCGGTGACGCGCAGCGAGACCGCGCCCAGGGCCAGCGCCAGGGCGACGGAGCAGGCGGTGCCGAACAGGGCGGCGGGCAGGAGGTCGAGGTCGAGCTCCAGCATGGCCAGGTCGGTGGCGTACAGGCCGGTGGCGAAGTAGAGGGCGTGGCCGAAGGAGAGCAGTCCGGTGCGGCCCAGCAGCAGGTCGTAGCCGGTGGCGAGGCCGCCGTAGAGCAGGCACAGGGCGATCAGTTGCAGGCTGCCGGGGCTGCCGAGCGGGCCGTCGAGCAGGCCGGGCAGCGGCAGGGCGCTGTACGGCGCGGCGATCAGGACCAGCAGCAGGGCCAGCGGCCACCAGCGCTTGAGGTGGGCGGTCACGCGAGTCTCCCGGTGAGTCCTCGGGGCTTGACGAGCAGCAGGACGGCGAGCAGGACGACCACGGAGAGGTCGCCGAGTCCCGCTGCGGTGTAGTAGTTGGCGAACTGCTGGACGAGTCCGACGCCGACCGAGGCGACCGCGGCGCCGGTGACCGAGCCCATGCCGCCCATCACGACCACCACGAAGGCGAAGATCAGCAGGCCGGTGCCCTGGGAGGGGTTGACCGAGCCGAAGTACAGCCCGGCCAGCGCCCCGCCGAGCGAGGCGGCGGCGCCGCCGATGGCGAAGACCAGGGTGAAGGCCCGGCGGACGTCGATGCCCAGCGCGGTGACCATCGCCCGGTCCTCGACCCCGGCCCGGACGATCAGGCCGTAGCGGGTGCGGGCCAGGAACAGCCGCAGGGCGACCAGGACGGCCAGCGCGGCGGCCATCAGCACGAAGCGGTTGACCGGGACGGTCGCCCCCAGCAGGCCGACGGTGCCGGACAGCGCGGCGGGCTGCGGGAAGGGCCGGGCGTCGGAGCCCCAGACGCCCATCAGCAGGGCGGGCAGGGCCAGCCCGACGCCGACGGTGGCCAGGATCTGGTCGCGGGGACGGACGTACAGCGGCCGGATCAGGGCGAGTTCGAGCAGCACGGAGGCCGCGGTGCCCACCACCGTGCCGAAGACCACCGCGAGCCAGAAGCCCGTGCCCCCGTCGGTGGCCGCCCACCAGGCCGCGTACGCGCCGACGGAGAGCAGGGCGCCGTGGGCGAAGTTGAGGACGTCCATCAGGCCGAAGATCAGCGACAGGCCGGAGGCGACCAGGAAGTACAGCGCCCCCAGCCCCAGTCCGGTGCAGGCGAGCAGGACGACGGTGCTCAACGTGAACTCCCCTCGGGGGCGGTGGTCTCGGGCTGGTGGCTGCCGACGCCGAGCAGGCGGCGGGCGGCGTCCTCGTCGGCCAGCAGCGCGCGGGCGTCGCCCTGGTGGGCGGTGCGCCCGTCGGCGAGGACCGCGCAGCGTCCGGCGATCCGGCGCACCAGGGCGAGGTTCTGCTCGACCAGCAGGACGGGGACGGACTCGGCGGCGCGGGCCAGGACGTCGGCGACCTCGGTGACGATCTTCGGGGCGAGGCCCTTGGTGGGCTCGTCGGCGATGACCAGCCGGTTGCCGTTGAGCAGGGTGCGGGCGATGGCGACCATCTGCTGCTGCCCGCCCGAGAGCGTCCCGGCGGCCTGCCTGTGGCGCTGCTTCAGCTCGGGGAACAGCTCGAAGACCAGGTCGTAGGCGGGGTCCGGGTCGCGTTCGGCCAGGCGCAGGTTCTCCGCGACGCTCAGCTGCGCGAAGACGCCGCGGTCCTCGGGGGCGTAGCCGATGCCGCGCCGGACCACCTGGTGGGTGGGCAGGCCGGTGATGTCGGCGCCGTCGAAGGTGACCGTGCCGGTGCGCGGGACGAGGCCCATCACCGCCCTGACGGTGGTGGTCTTGCCCGCGCCGTTGCGCCCCAGCAGGGCGGTGACGCCGGTGGCGGCGACGTCCAGCTCCACCCCGTGCAGGATGTGCAGGCCGTCGATCACCACCCGCAGGTCACGGACCGTCAGCAGGCTCACAGCGCCTCCCCGAGGTAGGCCCCCTGCACGGTGGCGTCCGCCATCACCGCGTCCGGGGTGTCGAGTGCGAGCAGGGTGCCGTGGTGCATCACGGCGAGCCGGTCGGCCAGGCCGAGGAGCACGTCCATGTGGTGCTCGACCATCAGCACGGTGCGGCCCTGCTCCTGGTGCACCGAGCGGATCAGCTCCACCAGGGCGGGCACCTCCTCGGCGCTCACCCCGGCCATCGGCTCGTCCAGCAGGATCAGCCGCGGGTCGCCCACCAGCAGCACCGCCAGCTCCAGCTTCCGCTTGCCGCCGTGCGACAGGGAGCCGGCCGGGTCGTCGGCCCGGTCGGCCAGGCCGGTGCGCTCCAGCGTCTGCTCCACCTGCTGCCGGTAGCCGCCCGCCCGGCGCCAGATCCGGTACGAGGCGCCGGGTCCGGCCGCCGCCTGCGCGGCCAGCCGGACGTGCTCGGCCACCGTCAGGCCCGGCCACAGCGAGGAGGTCTGGAAGGTCCGGCCCAGGCCCCGCCGGGCCCGGGCGGGCACCGGCAGCGCGGTGATGTCCGCCCCGTCCAGGTACAGCGCGCCCTGCGTGGCGGGGTGGATGCCGGAGACCAGGTTGAACAGGGAGGTCTTGCCCGCCCCGTTCGGGCCGATGAACGCCACGAACTCGCCCTCGGCCACCTCGAAACTCACGTCCTGCACGATCGGGACGCCGCGCACGGACCAGCCGAGCCCGTCCAGCCGCAGGACCGGGGCGGAGCCGCCCATGCCGCTCAGCCCGCCATCTTCACGACCGGCGGGGCGACCTGCTCCGCGGTCAGGATCTTCTCGGCGGTGGGCTTGGCCGCGGCGCCGGTGCCGGTCAGCTTGACCTGGAACATCGGCTGCAGCAGCGCGTGGTCCTCGGCCCGGACGGTCAGCCTGCCCTTGACGCCGTCGAAGCTCCAGCCCTCCAGCGACTTCACCAGCGCGTCGGTGTCGGTGTCGGAGCCCTTGTTCGCCTCCAGCGCGTGCACCACCATCTGCGCGGCCGTGAAGCCGTCCGGGGTGAACAGGTCCGGCTTGGAACCGGCCTTGGTGACCGCGTCGGTCATCGCCAGTTCGGCGTCGGTGCCGCCCGCCGCGCCCGCGAAGTAGTGGTTCAGGAAGTCGATCTTCTCGGCGGCGGGGCCGAACAGCGGGTACGAGGCGGCCACGTCCAGGCCGGTGACCACCTTGGTCGCGGAGAACACGTCCTGCTGGGTGAGCGAGGTCCACAGCGCCGAGGCGGTGTCGCCCGCCCACGCCACGTACAGCAGGTCCGGCTTCGCCGCCTTGGCCTGGGTCGCGAACGGCGTCAGGTCGGTGGCCGAGGGCGGCGCCAGCACCGCGTCCACGGTGGCGCCCTCCCCGCCCAGCACCTCCTTGACCGCGGCCACGTTGGCCTGCCCGAACGCGTTGTCCTGGGCCAGCACCGTGACCTTCCTGCCCTTGGCGTCGCCGATGAACGACGCCGCCGCCCGGGTGTCCTGGTACGACTGGCGGCCCGAGCGGAAGGTGTACCTGTTCAGGCCGGTGACCTTGTCGGCCGCCGCCGGGCCGGAGATGAACAGCACCTTGTTCTGCGCCGCGATCGGCCCGACCTGCAGCGCCACGCCGGACGCGGTCGAGCCCGCCAGGATCCTCACGTTCCTGCCGATCAGGTCCTTGGCCGCGGAGACCGCCTTCGCCGGGTCGCCCGCGTCGTCCTGCTCGACGACCTCCACCCGGTGCCCGTCCACCGCGCCGGTCCCCTTGGTGGCGTACGCCAGGCCCGCCTCGAAGCCCTCCAGGTACTGCTTGCCGTACGCGGCCAGCGGGCCGGTCTTCGAGTACACCAGGCCGACCTTCACCGGGCTGCTGCCCCCCGCGTCGGTGGAGCTCCCGGCGGTGCCGGCCTTCGCGCAGCCCGCGGCGAGCAGCGCGCAGGCCGCCAGTGCGGCGAGCTTCCGGACGGGGCGTCTGGGGGTGGCGTCCGTGACTGACATGGTGGGGGGCTCCTGACGTGCCGGTGCTGGTGGGATGCCGGAACCGTAGGGGCGCACCCCCGGGGACGACATGTGACGGGCCCACGCATCGGCGGCCCGCGCTGTGTGACCCGCCGCCATGTCGCGGCGGCCGCCAGCCCGGTGTGTGCGGCGGGCACATGGCCCGGGCCCGCCCCATGGCGGCGCCCGCCATGGAAAGCCCCGGGGCCCGCGGGGAGGGTGGTGCGGCAGTCAGCCCCTCCCTCGGACAAAGGCGGCCCCCTTGGACAAGGTCCTGGACTCCCCGGCCCGCGCGGTCGCGGACATTCCCGACGGCGCTCTGCTCGCGGTCGGCGGTTTCGGCCTGTGCGGCATCCCGTCCACCCTGATCGGCGCCCTGGTCGACGCGGGCACCACCGGCCTGCGGGTGGTCTCCAACAACTGCGGCGTGGACGACTGGGGGCTGGGCCTGCTGCTGCGGGCCGGCCGGATCGCCCGGATGACCTCCAGCTACGTCGGCGAGAACAAGGAGTTCGCCCGCCAGTACCTCAGCGGCGAGCTGGAGGTCGAGCTCACCCCGCAGGGCACCCTGGCCGAGCGGCTGCGGGCGGGCGGCGCGGGCATCCCCGCCTTCTACACGCCCGCCGGTGCCGGGACGCAGGTCGAGGAGGGCGGGCTGCCCTGGCGCTACGCCCCCGGCGGCGGGACCGTGGCGGTGGCCTCCCCGCCCAAGGAGGTGCGCGAGTTCGGCGGCCGCCGCCACCTGCTGGAGGAGGCGATCGTCGCGGACTTCGCGCTGGTGCGCGCCGCCGTCGCCGACCGGCACGGCAACTGCGTCTTCCACGCCGCCGCCCGCAACTTCAACCCGCTGTGCGCCGCCGCCGGGCGGGTCACCCTCGTCGAGGCGGACCGGATCGTCGAGGCGGGCGAGCTCCCGCCGGACGCCGTCCACCTGCCCGGCATCCACGTCGACCGGGTGGTGGCCGCCGACCCCGCCGACCGCCGGATCGAGCGGCGCACCGTCAGCCGTCCCGCCGCCGCGAAGGAGTCCCGATGACCGCCGCCCCCGACCCCCGCGAGGCGCTCGCCGCGCGGGCCGCCCGCGAACTGCGCGACGGCCAGTACGTCAACCTCGGCATCGGCCTGCCCACCCTGGTCCCCGGCCACCTGCCGCCCGGCGTGCACGTCGTCCTGCACTCCGAGAACGGCATCCTGGGCACCGGCCCCTTCCCCGCCGAGGAGGACGTCGACCCCGACCTGGTCAACGCGGGCAAGGAGACCGTCACCGTGCTGCCCGGCGCCGCCTACTTCGACTCGGCGGCCTCCTTCGGCATGGTCCGCTCCGGCCGGATCGACGTCTCGGTGCTCGGCGCGATGCAGGTCTCCGCCGCCGGCGACCTCGCCAACTGGATGATCCCCGGCAAGATGGTCAAGGGCATGGGCGGCGCGATGGACCTGGTCCACGGCGCCCGCCGCCTGATCGTGGTGATGGAGCACACCGCGAAGGACGGCACCCCGAAGATCGTCAACGAGCTGAGCCTGCCCGCCACCGGCCGCGGCGTCGTCCACCGCGTCGTCACCGACCTCGCCACCCTCGACGTCACCCCCGAGGGCCTGCGCCTGGTCTCCCTCGCCGAGGGCGTCACCCTGGAGCAGGTGCGCGCCGCCACCGAACCCCCGGTGCTGGCGGGCTGAACGCCGCGGGGGCCCGGGAGCGGTGCGCTCCCGGGCCCCCGCGGCCGTGCGGTCAGTCCTTGAGGTTCGGGATCCGCCAGTCGACCGGCTTCTGGCCGAAGCCCTCCAGCGCCGCGTTGATCTGCGAGAACGGCTTGCTGCCGAGGAACAGCTTCGCGGACAGCGGCGAGGGGTGCGCGCCCTGCACCACCACGTGGCGCTCGGTGTCGATCAGCGGGAGCTTCTTCTTCGCGTAGCCGCCCCAGAGCACGAACACGCAGGGCTCCTCGCGGGCGCTGACCGCCTTGATCACCGCGTCGGTGAACTTCTCCCAGCCCTTGTTCTTGTGCGAGTTGGCCTCGTGCGCCCGCACCGTGAGCACCGCGTTGAGCAGCAGCACGCCCTGCTCGGCCCACGGCATCAGGTACCCGTTGTCGGGCGGCAGGAAGGCGCCGGTCTCCGGGTCCTTGAACAGGCCGAGGTCGGTGCTGAGCTCCTTGTAGATGTTGCGCAGCGACGGCGGGGTCTTCACACCGGGCAGCACGGAGAAGCTCATGCCGTGCGCCTGGCCGTTGTCGTGGTACGGGTCCTGACCGAGGATCAGCACCTTGACGTCCTGGTACGGCGTCGCCTCCAGCGCCGCGAACTCCTGCCCGGCGGGCGGGAACACCTCGTGCTCGGCGCGCTCGGCGGCCAGGAACGCGTTCAGCTGCGCGTAGTAGGGCTTGCCGGTCTCCTCGGCGAGCACCGCCTGCCAGGACGCGGGCAGTTCCGGCGCGCCGCTCGTGGACGCCTCGGCCAGCTCCGTCACGTTGTACCTCCCACCGGCCGCGCCGCACGGCGACCGCTCTCGTTCGTACGTACCGTTCCGCGGGCCCGTCCCGGACCTGCTGCGGTGAACGCTACACAGTCGCGCCGACAGTCCGCTCGGCCCGTCGCGCCCCGCGCACCCGCCGGGCCTCCCACCCGTTCAGGCCGACCAGGACGGCCGCCAGCAGGCCCAGCACCGCCAGCGCGGGCAGCCGGTGCAGCGGGGTCAGCAGCAGCAGGGCCAGCAGGGCCAGGACGGCGGCCGCGGCGGTCAGCCGGGTCGGCGAGAGCAGGCCGAACATCATCCGGCGGGTGTAGGCGAAGGTCACCAGGTACAGCGCGCTGCCGCCGTACAGCAGCCCGAGGGCGCCGCCGCCGAGCGACTGCCCGGGCCGGGCCACCGTCTCGGCGAAGCCCACCGCGACGGTGATCACCCCGGCGATCAGCGCCAGGTGCCCGTAGGAGAAGACCTGCCGCATCAGGTCGCGGCGCGAGGCGGCGGTCTCCATCGCGTGCCGCATCGCGTCGGACGCGTACCCGAAGTACTGCCACCACAGCGCGCAGGAGATCACGAACGCCACGGCCACCGAGGCGAGTCGGCCCGGGTGCAGCGGTGCGGCCGCCACCGGGGCGCCGATCCCGACGATCGACTCGCCGAGCGCCACCAGCAGGAACAGGCCGAAGCGCTCGGGCAGGTGGCCCGGGTGGTACGCGACCTCGGCCAGGTGGCGCCGGAACACCAGCGGGGCCGCCAGGTCGGTGACCGCGGCGACGGCCCACAGCAGTTCGCGCCCCGGCCCGTCGACCAGCCCGCCGACCAGCAGCAGCGGCCCGGTGACGAACGCGGCCACCCCGTACGGGCCGAACCAGATCCGCCGGATCCGGCCGGCCAGCAGGCCCACCAGCACCAGCCGGGCCGCCCAGTACGCGGCGCCGAACAGCACCCCGCGGGAGCCGTACGCGCCGGGCAGCGCCAGCGCCGTGAACAGGCCGCAGAGGCCGACCGCGAAGATGCCGATCCGGTCGCGCGGGTTGTCCACGTCCCGGATGTTGGCCTGCACGGTGGTGCCGACCCAGCACCAGTAGACCGGGACGAACGCGACCAGGGCGCGCCCGCAGCCCGCCCAGTCGTGGTGGTGGTGCAGTAGCCCCGACACCTGCGTCACCGCGAACACGAACACCAGGTCGAAGTACAGCTCGGCCCAGGTGACGCGCTTCTCCTCCATCGCCAACTCCCCCGAACGGCGCGCCCCTTGACGCCCCACCCGGACCGCCCCGGCGCCACTGCGGCACCGGCCGGGCGCGCGACCGGCCCAGGCTACCGGCCCCGCCCGTCCGGCGCCGGTCGGACGTGCGCGCAGGGCCCCTGCTCGGCTGTCCCCCCGGACCGCTATCTTTGCCCTGGCGCTCCGTGCACCCGCCGCGGGAACGGACCCGCCGGGCCCCTGGGGAGCGGGCGCCGACCGTGGAAGCAGGGAGGGGCGCGGCAGTCCGCGCCCACGGGGGAAGGGAACCACGATGCTCGAGGCATCCACCGACGGCGGTGGTGGCGGTACGACCGCCCCCACCGGTTTCTTCAGCGGCGCGGTCTCCGCCGTCAACGCCGCCTTCGCCGCCACCCAGGCGCTGGCCAGTCAGGTCGGCGCGGGCGCGGTCAAGGTCGAGATCGAGAGCCTGCAGACCTTCAAGTCCCGGGTGGACGGCATCCTCAGCACGCTCAACAGCTCGCCCGCCGCCCAGGGCACCATCTCGCAGCAGCAGTTGACGCCCGGTCAGCTCGGCCAGAACTTCGGCCAGGCCGGCGACCTGATGAGCGCCTACAGCACCGTGCACGCCAACCTGGAGCAACTCTCCCGGACGCTGTCCCTCCAGATCGAGGCGATGAGCGCCAGCATCGACATGGCCGCCCGCGGCTACGACAACGCCGACGCCGAACAGCAGCAGCAGTTCCACTCGATCCTCAACCAGGCGGGCGCCCAGGCGAACCGCCCGCCGGCCGGCGGGTACGGGGCCTCCGGCGGGTACGGCGCCGCCGGCGCCCAGGCCCCGCAGGCCCCGCTCACCGGCACCCAGCAGGGCTCGTACTGACGGCCGGTCCGTCCACACTCCAGGGGGAAGAAACGCGATGGAACTCGAAGAGAAAAGGCTGGTCCGCCTCCAGCCGGGCGAGATCGGCCGCGCCAGCCACGAGGAACTGCTGGCCATGGTCCAGGACGCGAACCCGTTCGCGGTGTCCTCCGTAGGTCAGCAACTGTCCGACGCCGCGGCGCAGTTGGACCAGATCAGCGAGGAGCTGCACGCCCACATCAGCGGCCTCGACTGGGAGGGCACCGCGGCCGACAGCTTCAAGGCCTGGGGCGGCCAGGTCTCCCGCTCCACCATGGACCTGGCCTCGTACTCGCGGACCGCGGGCACCTACATGACCTCCGCGGCCGACACCCTCAGCACCGTCAAGTACGGCCTGCCGCCGGTCCCGCACGAGGACATCGAGACGGTGCGCCGCTACCAGGCCCAGGACAACACCGCCGCGACCATCGGCGGCGCCGTGGTCGGCAGCGTCCTGATGCCGGGCGTCGGCACCGTCGTGGGCGGCTTCGTCGGCAGCAAGGTCGCCGGGATGTTCGACTCCGACTGGGTCACCGAGGACCAGGCCCGCGCCGCGTCCGACCGCATCTTCGAGGCGCACCAGGAGGCCATCACGCAGATGGAGCGCCTCAGCCAGTCGTACGAGCACGCCACCACGCAGCTCAACTCGGCGCAGGTGCCGGTGTTCCCGGCCCCGCCGGGGTCGCGACAGAAGGACGACCTGCAGGACGTGCCGATCGGCGGCGGTGGCGGCACCGGTGGCGGCGGCGGGTACACCGGCGGCGGTGGCGGTGGCGGGTACACCGGCGGGGGCGGCGGCACCGGCGGCGGAGGTGGTGGTGGCGGTTCGACGTACCGGCCGCCGTCCTGGTCGCCGCCGACCACCGGTCCGGTGCCCACGCCGACGCCGACCCCGGGTCCGCACCCGACCCCGCCCTGGACCTCGCCGCCGGTCACCGGTCCGGTGCCCACGCCCCCGCCGCTGCAGATCGCCCACACCGACCCGCCGGTCGTCACTCCGCCCCTCGGTGGCGGTGGCGGTGGCGGCGGGTACACCGGTGGCGGTGGCGGCCTGGGCGGCGGCCTCGGCGGCTCGGGTGGCGGCGGCTACGGCGGTGGCGGCTACGTGGGCGGGGGCGGGATCCCCGGCGGCCTGGGCGGCGTCGGCGGGAGCACCCTCGGCGGCGGGGCCGCCAGCGGCGGCCGTACCGGCAGCGGCGGCTCGGCCGGCACCTCCGGTACGGGCGCCCGTCCCGGCGGCGGCACCTCCTCGGCCTCCGCGGGCGCTGCGGGCGCCGCGGGCCAGAGCGGCCGCGCGGGCGCGGGCGGCATGGGCGGCGGCATGCACGGCGGCGGTGGCGGCGCGGGCGGTGCCCGCGGCGGTGCGGGCGGCTCGCGCAGCAGCGGGATGGTCAGCCGCGCGGGCGGCACCGTCGGCGGCAGCCGCGGCACGGGCGGGCGCGGCGAGTTCACCCCGGGCGGCACCGGCCTGCGCGGCCGGGCCGAGCGGGGCGCGGACGGCCGGGCCGGCGGCTCGTTCGGCGGCGGCCACGGCGGCGGCAGCGCCAACCGCAAGGGCAAGGGCCAGGGCAACCGCCCGGACTACCTGACCGAGGACGAGAACACCTGGACGTCCGGGATGGGCCCGGTCAACCCGAACGTGATCGAGTAACGACCGGTTTCGACGGCCCGGTCGCGGGGGCTGCGGCTCCCGCGACCGGGCCGAACCGTGCGGCGGGGCGCTCCCGGTGCACACGACGGAGCACGAAGGAGAGCGTGATGCGGCGAACGGACAGGGCAGGACGGGGGCGGCGGTTCGCCGCAGCGGCGGCGGTCGGTGCCGTCCTGTGGGGGTGGTCGGCCGGTCCCGCGTCGGCGGCGGACTCGATCCGCGCCCAGGAGTGGCACCTGGACGCCATGCACGCCGACGAGATGTGGCGGACCAGCACCGGCAAGGGCGTCGTCGTGGCCGTGGTCGACACCGGCGTGCAGGGCGACGTCCCCGACCTGGCCGGCCAGCTCCTCCCCGGCACCGACCTCAGTGGCCTGCCCGGCGGGGTGCTCTCCGACCCGGCGGGCCACGGCACCCACATCGCCAGCGACATCGCCGGCACCGGGAAGAGCCTGAACGGCCAGGGTGCGTACGGTCTGGCCCCCGGCGCGAAGATCCTCCCCGTCAAGATCAACGACATGGCCGGCGGCACCGTCCAGAACGACGACCGGTACGTGGACCAGCTGTCCCAGGGGATCGGCTACGCGGCCGACCACGGCGCCAAGGTCATCAACGTCTCCCAGGGCATCGGCGGGCTCAGCGCCGCCAACCGCAGCAAGCTCCAGGCCGCCGTCGACCACGCCAACTCCCTCGGCGCGCTCGTGGTAGCCGCCACCGGCAACGAGGGCGACGTCGGCAACCCCGTCGACTACCCGGCCGCCCTGCCCGGCGTCGTCGGCGTGGGCGGCGCCGACCGCGACGGGAAGGCGTGGGCGAAGTCCCAGCACGGTCCGCAGGTGGTGCTGGCCGCCCCGGCCGTGGACATCTACGGCGCGTGCACCGGCTCGTCCGGCTACTGCAAGGGCGACGGCACCTCCGACTCCGCCGCCTTCGTCTCCGCCTCCGCCGCGCTGATCTGGTCCGCGCACCCCGACTGGACCGGCAACCAGGTGCTGCGGGTGCTGATCAACACCGCCAGCGGCCAGGGCCAGCGCAGCGACTTCCTCGGGTACGGCGTCATCCGCCCCCGGATCGCGCTGACCACCCCCGGCGACCCGGGCCCGGCGGACGTCAGCCCGCTGCCCGCCGCGGCCGGCAGCGGCGGCGGGGCCGCCTCGCCCGCGCCGTCGGACGGTGCGGGGGCCCGGCCGAGCGACGCCGCGAGCGACGGCGCCGGGGCGCCCTCGGGGGCCGCCTCGGCCGGGGCCGCGCCCCCGGCTCCGGCCGCGGCGCCGACCGCCGGGGGGAAGGAGTCGTCCGGGTCGGGCAAGCTCCCGCTGATCGTCGGCGGTGCCGTGGCGGGCGTGCTGGTGCTGGTGCTCGTGGTGGTGCTGCTCGTCCGGCGCAACCGCTCCGCGGGCCCCGGCCCGGTGCCGCCGGGCGCGCCGTACGGCGCCCCGCCGCAGCAGCCGTACGGCCAGCAGCCGCCCGCCGCACCGTCCGCCGCCCCCGGGTACGGCCAGCAGCCGCCCGCGCCGCAGCCCTACGGCGCCCCGCCCGCGCCCCCGGCGTACGGCGGCCAGCAGCCGCCCGCGCCGCCCGCCTACGGGCAGCAGCAGCCGCCGTCGGGCGGGAACCCGTACGCGGGCTGACGGCGGGCCGGTGCGGACGGCGGGCGGTGCGGGGTCTCCCGGCCGCCCGCCGTCGGCGTCCGCGGGAGGTCGGCGGGGGTCCGCGGGCGCGGACGCCCCTGTGGCCGACCGGCCCGGACGACTAGGCTGATCGGCGTTGGGGCAGCCTGTGGCGCCCGACCGGCCAGCGGTGTCCGGTCGGAGCGATCACGAAGATCGTTCGACCTGTGCAAGACCAAGGAGACACCCACGTGGCAGACCGCAAGCCCATCGAGACCTGGCTGACCGACATGGACGGAGTCCTCATCCACGAGGGCGTGCCGATCCCCGGGGCCGATGCCTTCATCAAGCGGCTGCGTGACTCCGGGAAGCCCTTCCTGGTGCTCACCAACAACTCGATCTACACCCAGCGCGACCTGCACGCCCGCCTCTCCCGGATGGGCCTGGACGTGCCCGCCGAGCACATCTGGACGTCCGCGCTGGCGACCGCGAAGTTCCTGGACGACCAGCGTCCGGGCGGCACCGCGTACGTGATCGGCGAGGCGGGCCTGACCACCGCGCTGCACGACGTCGGCTACGTGCTGACCGACTCCGCCCCGGACTTCGTCGTGCTGGGCGAGACCCGCACGTACTCCTTCGAGGCGATGACCAAGGCCGTCCGCCTGATCAACGACGGCGCCCGGTTCATCGCCACCAACCCGGACGAGACCGGCCCGTCCGCCGAGGGCGCGCTGCCCGCGACCGGTGCGGTGGCCGCGCTGATCACCAAGGCGACCGGCGTGGAGCCGTACTTCGTCGGCAAGCCGAACCCGCTGATGATGCGCGCGGGCCTGAACGCGATCGGCGCGCACTCGGAGAACAGCGCGATGATCGGCGACCGGATGGACACCGACATCGTCTCCGGCATGGAGGCGGGCATGTCGACCTTCCTGGTGCTGACCGGGCTGACCCACGCCTCCGAGGTCGACCGCTTCCCGTACCGGCCGACCCAGGTGGTCAACTCGATCGCCGACCTGGTCGAGCTGGTCTGACGCCGCTCCCCGCAGGCCCCCGGCGCGCACCGCGCCGGGGGCCTGCGTCATGCCAGGTCGCGGGCGTCCGTGCCGGGCAGCCAGTCGCGGTCGGGGCGGTACTCCAGCCAGCGGCGGTCGCGGCCGCGGTCGGCGAAGGCCCGCAGCAGGGCGGGGACGGCGGGGTGCGGGCGTTCGCGGTGCCAGACCAGCGACCAGGCGTACAGCGGGACGGGGTCGACGAGCGGGCGGACGGCCAGGCCGGGCGGGACGGCGAGCGGGAGTTCGGCGGGCAGCAGGGTGCAGCCGTCGGGGACGGCGCGGACCCGGTCGAGCAGGTGGGCGAGGCCGAGGTTGGCCTCGCCGGGCAGCAGCGGGACGCCGAAGCGCTCGCCGAACCGGGCCAGGAAGTCCAGCCGGGCGGGGTCGGCGGGCAGCACCAGCCGCAGCGCGGCCAGGTCGGCGGGGCGCAGCCGCTCGGCGCGGGCCAGCGGGTGGTCGGCGGGGAGCACCGCGTCGAGCGGTTCCAGCCGCACCAGGCGGTGCGCCAACTCCCGTTCGGCGCCCGGCTGGTGGCGGCCGAACCCGGCGGCTCCCTCACCCCGGACGAGGGTGGCGGCGACGGCGGCGAAGTCCCGGGCCGGGCCGACCTCGACGCTCAGCCCGGGCGCCGCGGCGAGCGCTTCGCGCACGGTGCGCAGCGGCTCGTACAGGTGGCCCCAGACGTCCAGCCGGGCGGGTGCGGCCTGCCGCCGGACGGCGGCGACGGCGGCCTGCCCGGCGGCCAGGGCGGCCCGCGCGGGGGCGAGCAACCGGTGCCCGGCCTCGGTCAGTCGGACGGAGCCGGGGCCGCGCTCCAGCAGCCGGACGCCCCACTCCCGCTCCAGGGCGGCGATCCGCTTCGAGGCGGCCTGCTGGGTGATCGCCAACTGCTCGGCGGCGCGCCCGAAGTGGCGCTGCTCGGCGACGGTGACGAAGGCGCGCAACTGCCGCAGGTCGGGGTCGTCCACCGGGCCATCATCGCCGACAACCGCCGGTTGTCGTGGGGCCGTTCCGGTTGTTGGACCCCCTCCCGGCCCGGGCCGTTGACTGGGTGCGTCACCGAACGACCGGTACGAGCAGAGGAGTCACCGATGAAGGCCCTGGTCCCGGCCCGCGGCACGGTCGAGTTCGCCGAGGTCCCGCAACCCGAACCGCGCCCCGAGGAGGTGCTGGTGAAGGTCGACGCGTTCTCGGTGAACCGCGGCGAGACCTTCCTGCTGGAGGACCCGCCACCCCGCTGGCGGCCCGGCAAGGACGTCGCCGGGCTGGTGGTGCAGGCCGCCGCGGACGGCACCGGCCCGGCGGTCGGGCAGCGGGTGGTGGCGCACCCGCCGGGCGCGGGCTGGGCCGAGTACGCGGCGGTGCGCACGGACGCGCTGGCGGTGCTGCCCGAGCAGCTGGACGCGCCCACGGCCGCCGCGCTGCCGCTGGCGGGCCTGACCGCGCTGCGGCTGCTGCGCCGGGCGGGCGCGGTGACCGGGCGGCGGCTGCTGCTGACCGGCGCCTCCGGCGGCGTCGGCCACTACCTGACCGAGCTGGCCGTGGCCGCCGGGGCACGGCTGACGGCCGTCACCGCGAACGCCGAACGCGGCGAGCGGCTGCGGGAGCTGGGCGCCGAGGTGGTGCACGCGGTGGCGGACGCGCGCGGCCCGTACGACCTGGTGCTGGAGTCCACCGGCGGCTCCGAACTCCCGCTGGCGCTGGCCCGGTTGGCGCCGCGCGGCCGGCTGGTCTGGTTCGGCCAGGCTTCCCGCGAGCCGGTCCGGCTGGACTTCTTCGCCCTGCTGCACGGCCCGGTCTCGGCCACCGTCGAGCACTTCAGCTACGCGGACGTCGACCACCCGGACGGCCCGGACCTGCACACCCTGGTCCGGCTGACCGCCGAGGGCCGGCTGCACCCCGAGCTCGGCCTGGTCGACGACTGGCAGCGCACCGCCGACGCGGTCGCCGCGCTGCGCGGTCGGCGCGTCCGCGGCAACACCGTCCTGACCCTCGACTGACCGCTCCCAGAAGGAGATCCGCCATGAGCACCGACCCCCGCACCGTCGTCGCCGACTACGTGGCCGCCGTGGACCGCGGCGACGCGGACGCCGTCTACGAGGCCTTCACCGAGGACGTCGTCTGGACCTACCCGGGCGACCTGCCGCTGAGCGGCGAGTGGCGCGGCCGGAAGGCCGTCGTCGAGGGCTTCCTCGGCTCGATCGGCGGCCTGATCGCCCCGGGCACCGACGTCGAGGTCGCCCTGGTCGACGAGCCGGTCGTGCAGGGCGACCGGGTGGTCGCCGAGTGGACCTCGCGCTGCACCACCGTGCGCGGCGCGGTCTACGAGAACCGCAACCTGGGCGTCTTCACCGTCCGCGACGGCCGGATCGCCGCCGTCCGCGAGTACACCGACACCCACCGCGCGGCGACCGTCCTGTTCGCGAACGGCGAGTGACCGCCCGGCCCCGGACCGTCGCCCGCGGTCCGGGGCGCCTCAACGCGGCCTTAAGCCGCCCGTAACTACCCTGACGTACCGTCAGATCGGCCCCTCGGGCTGGCTAGCGTCCCGGTCACACCCTCTCCGCACGACGCAAGGGAGCCTCCGATGGCCTCCGTCCGCCGCACCACCGCCCTGTGGGCCGCCTGGGCCGCCGCCGCCCTGCTGGCCGCCGCCGCCCTGCTCGGCACCCCGGCCGCCCGGGCCGCCGACCCGGGCCCGGCCCCCACCGCCTCCGCCTCCGCCTCCCCCAGCCCCTCCCCCGCCCAGCAGCAGCTCGCCCGGACCGGTGGCGACGGGACGGCCGACGGGGTCCTGCTCTCCCTGGGCTCGGTGCTACTGCTGACCGGCGCGGCGTTCGTGGTGCTGTGTCGGCGCCGCCCCCGCAACGGCCGCTGATCCCACCGTCCGGGGGGCCGGGGTGGTTGAGTTGAGGGCATGAGCAGCACGCCCCCCGCCCCGTTCCGCGTCGGCCTGATCGGCTACGGCCTGGCAGGCTCCGCCTTCCACGCCCCGCTGATCGCCACCACCCCCGGCCTGCAGCTGGACGCGGTGGTCACCGCCAACCCCGACCGCCGCGCCCAGTTGCACCGCGACCACCCGGGCGCCCGCGCCCTCGACACACCCGAGCAGCTGTTCGAGGACGCCGACCGGTTCGACCTGGTGGTGATCGCCTCCCCCAACCGCACCCACGTGCCGCTGGCCCGCACCGCCCTGCTGGCGGGCCTGGCCACCGTGGTCGACAAGCCGCTCGCCGCGACCAGCGCCGAGGCCCGCGACCTGTGCGAGTTCGCCGAGAAGTCCGGCCTGCTGCTGTCGGTGTTCCAGAACCGCCGCTGGGACGGCGACTTCCTGACCGCCCGCCGCCTGGTCGAGGAGGGCCGGCTCGGCCGGGTGCACCGCTTCGAGTCCCGGTTCGAGCGCTTCCGCCCCAAGCCCAAGCCGGGCTGGCGCGAGCTCGCCGACCCGGCCGAGGTCGGCGGCACCCTGTACGACCTGGGCAGCCACCTGGTCGACCAGGCGCTGACCCTGTTCGGTCCGGTCGAGACGGTGTACGCGGAGGTCGACGTGCGCCGCGACGGCGCGGTGGTCGACGACGACGCCTTCCTCGCCCTCACCCACACCGGCGGCGTCCGCTCCCAGCTGTGGGCCGGTGCCCTCGCCCCGCTCGCCGGACCGCGCCTGCGGCTCCTCGGCGACAGCGCGGGCTACGTCAAGTTCGGCATGGACCCGCAGGAGGCCGCCCTCCGGGCCGGCCGCCGCCCCGGCGGGCCGGACGACCACTGGGGCGACGACGACCCCGCCGCGTACGGGCTGCTCGGCAGCGACGGCGACGCCGAGCCCGTCCCCACCGACCCCGGCGACTACCCGGCCTACTACGCGGGCATCGCCGCCTCCCTCGCCGACCGCACCCCGCCCCCGGTCGACCCGCGCGACGCGGTCGCCACCCTCGCCGTCCTGGAGGCCGCCCGCGCCTCCGCGGCGACGGCCTCCGTGGTCCGCCTCCCCTGACCCGCCGCCGGGGCGGGCCGCCGCCCGGCCCCGGCGCCCGGACGGGAACTCCCCTCCCCCGCCCCGCCGTTGACGTAGCATCGGTCCCGGACGACCCGACCCGAGGAGGTGCGCACCGTGCTCGTCACGCCGCTCCTCCTCGCGCTGCTGCGGGTCCTCACCGGCGACCTGCCCACCGGCCCCGGCGCCCTGACCGCGGCCGCGCTGCTGCTGCTCGCCGCTGCCGTCACCGTCGCCGCCACCACGGCCCGTCCGCCGGACGCCCGCACCCCCGCGGCCGTGCACGCGGCCGCCCTGCGCCGCCGCGCCCACCGCACCGCCTACCTCCCCCCGCGCGACCCGGACGCCCCTGGCCGCCCGCGCCCCCGGGCCCCGGGGCACCGGCCCGCGGCCGCCTGAGGGGCCCGTCCTTCCCTCCTCCGCACTCCGCGCACTCCCCCGCGCCCGCCAGGGCGCGGGGCACCGCGCGCGACCGCCCGCCGTCCCGGCTCCCGCCACGCCCGCACGCCCGCGCGGGGCACCGCGTCGCCGGGTCGGCCCGGGCCCCCTCGTCGCGTCCGCCCTCCGAGCACCGTCACCGTCGCCCGGGCCCTGCCGCCCGGGCACCGCCCGACTCCCGGAGAGCCACCGTGTCCGTCCTGAGCTTCCTCGACCCCGCCGTCCACCTCGCCCACGCCGCCGTCGCGGCCCTCGCCACCGTCGTCCCCACCTCGGTGGCGATCGTCCTGTTCACGCTGGCCGTCCGCGCGGCCCTGCACCCGCTGGCCCGGTCCGCGGCCCGGGCCGAGCGGGCCCGGCTGCGGCTCGCGCCGCGGGTCGCGCAGCTGCGCGAGCGGCACGCGAAGGACCCCGGGCGGCTGAACCGCGAACTGCTGGCCCTGCACCGGGCCGAGGGCGTCGGCCCGTTCGCGGGGCTGCTGCCCGCGCTGCTGCAGGCGCCGTTCTTCTCGGTGATGTACCGCCTGTTCACCACCGCCCCGGGCCACCTGCTGGACGCGACCCTCGCGGGCGTCCCGCTCACCGCGCACCCGGCGGCGGCCCACGCCCCGGCGCAGTTCGCGGTGTTCGCCGCCCTGGAGGCGGCCCTGCTCGCCCTGGCCTGCTCCAACGTCCGCCGCGCGCGGAAGGCCGCCGCCGCGAACGCCCCCGCCGGTGCGCTGCGCTGGCTGGCCTTCGGCACGCCGCTGTTCGCCCTGCTGCTGCCCCTCGCGGGCGGCCTCCACCTGCTGACCTCCACCGCCTGGACGGCGGCCGAGCGGTGGTACCTGCACCGCCCGGCCGCCCACGGCGCCGTCCCTCAGGCGGTGGGCCAGGCCGCCAGGTAGGCGTCGATCTCGCCGGTCAGCCGGCGCTTGCCCGCCGCGTCCAGGAAGGACGCCTCGACGGCGTTGCGGGCGAGCGCCGCGATCCCGGCCTCGTCCAGGCCGAGCAGCTTCGCGGCGACGGCGTACTCGGTGTTCAGGTCGGTGCCGAACATCGGCGGGTCGTCGCTGTTGACGGTCACCACCAGCCCGGCGTCGACCATCTGCCGGATCGGGTGGTCCTCGATCCGCTCGACCACCCGGGTCGCCAGGTTGGAGGTCGGGCAGACCTCCAGCGGGATGCGGTGCTCGCCGAGGTGGTCGACCAGCGCCGGGTCCTTGACCGACTGGGTGCCGTGCCCGATCCGCTCCGCGCCCAGCACCCGGATCGCGTCCCAGACCGTCTCGGGGCCGGTCGACTCGCCCGCGTGCGGCACGCTGTGCAGCCCGGCGGCCCGGGCGCGGTCGAAGTACGGCTTGAACTGCGGCCGCGGCACGCCGATCTCGGGGCCGCCGAGCCCGAAGGAGACCAGCCCGTCGGGGGCCAGGTCGAGGGCGAGCCGGGCGGTCTCCTCGGCGGAGGCGAGCCCGGCCTCGCCGGGGATGTCGAAGCACCAGCGCAGCACGATGCCGAGGTCCTTCTCGGCGGACAGCCGGGCGTCCTCGATCGCCTCCATGAAGGCGACGTCGGGGATGCCGCGGCTGACCGACGAGTACGGGGTGACGGTCAGCTCGGCGTACCGGATGTTCTGCCGGGCCATGTCCTGCGCGACGCCGTACGTCAGCGCGCGGACGTCCTCGGCGTCCCGGATCAGGTCGACGACGCTCAGGTACACCTCGATGAAGTGCGCGAAGTCGGTGAAGGTGAAGTACTCGGCGAGCGCCTGCGGGTCCACCGGGACCTTGCTGCGCCCGGCGTGCCGCGCCGCCAGCTCGGCCACCACCCTCGGCGAGGCCGAACCCACGTGGTGCACGTGCAGCTCCGCCTTCGGCATTCCGGCGATGAACGCCTCGATCCCCTGGACACCCTCGGCCACGGCACGCTCCCGTCTACTCTCACCCGGACCCGGACAGACCTCGCATGCTAACCCGCGGGCCGCCGCCGGGCCGTCACCAGCGGGTGGCCAGCTTCGCCAGCGCCCGGCGGGCGTCGTCCTTGGCCATCTGCGGGTTCCAGCCCGGGTCGCCGGCCACGAACACCCTCACCACCACGCTGCCCTTGCGCGCCATGTAGTAGGTGAACGGCGCGGGCTTGTTCGGGCCGTTGTCGCCGGGGGCGAAGGTGACGGTGCCCTCCACGGCGTACACCTCGTCGGCGCCGGTCACGGCGGGGGCCTGGACGGTGCGGGTGCCGGTGAACTTGTCCCCGGCGTCGTTGGTGTTGGCCGGGCAGCGCCGGTCCTCGTCCTTGGCGTCCTGGATGTCCCGGTGCGCGGCGTCCGGGCCGGTGAACTGGTCCGCGCCGGTCGACAGGAAGGTCGAGTTGCTCTCGTGGTCCTCGCGCAGGTAGCGGGTGACGGTGGCGGTCAGCCCGGCGATGGCGCTGCCGTCGGCCTTGGAGACGCAGGAGGCGTCCATCGTGTAGCTGTCGGTGCTGGTGTCGTCGTCGCCGTTGCCGACGAAGCCCTCGCCGACGTCCTGCGCGTTCAGCACGATCTTCCCCAGCCTGGCCTGCGCCGCCTTGTCCCCGGCCGCCGGGGCGCTGCTCGGCTTGCCGCTGCCCGTCGGCCTGGCCTTGGCCTTGCCGGTCGCGCTCGCGCTCGGCGCGGCCGCCGCGGGCGAGGAGGCACCGGCCGCCGCCTGGTCCGAGGACCCGTCGTCGTTGCAGGCGGTCAGCACCAGCGCGGTGGCCGCCAGGGCCGCGACCCGCAGTCCGAGCTTTCGCGTACGCACCGTCATGTCCGTCAACTCCCCCGTGGAGAACAGGCGCTCGACCCCCCTGGCCGCGCCGATCGGTCGCTCACCCTAGCCCACGGCGCCGAGCGGTCGGACACGCACCGCCCGCCCGGGGAGCGGGCCGGGCCCGGGGGCGCCGTCAGCCGCCGAGGGCGGTGCTGACGGTGTGGATGAGCAGTCCGGCCAGGGCGCCGACCACGGTGCCGTTGATCCGGATGAACTGCAGGTCACGGCCCACGTTGGCCTCGATCTTGCGGGAGGCGTCGGCGGCGTCCCACCCGGCCACGGTCTCGGAGATCAGCGAGGTGATCTCCTCCCGGTAGGTGGAGACCACGTACTCGGCGGCGTCCAGCAGCCAGCCGTCAGTTTTTGCCTGAAGTTTGCCGTCGGTGGCCAGTCGGCGACCGAGCGTGCGCAGCGCCCCGGTGAGGCGGCGGCGCAGCTCGCTGTCCTCGTCCTCGGCGGCGTTCAGGACGAGGGCCCGGACGGCCGCCCAGGAGGAGGCGATCAGGTCCTGCACCTCGGGGCGGGCCAGCAGGTCGGCCTTGGCGCGTTCGACCCGGGCGATGGTCGCGGGGTCGTGCTGGAGCTCCCGGGCGAAGTCGGCGAGGAAGTTGTCGAGGGCGCCGCGGGCCGGGTGGACGGGGTCGTCGCGGACGTCGCCGACGAAGCGCAGCAGTTCCTTGTAGACGCGTTCGCCGACCTGCTGGTCGAGGAACTTGGGCGTCCAGCCGGGGGTCTTGGCGGTGACCCGGGCGACCACCTCGCCGTGGTGCTCGACCAGCCAGTCGTGGGCGCGCACCGCGACCAGGTCGACCAGGCCCCGGTGTCCGCCGTCGGCGACGACCTTGCCCAGCAGCCGCCCGGCGGGTTCGGCGACCGAGGTGGCGGCGGCCCGCCGGGTGACCGCCTCGGCGACCACGGCCTGCACGTCGTCGTCGCGGAGCACCGCGAGCAGTCCGCGCAGCGCGGCGGCGGCCTCCCGGGTGACGCGTTCGGCGCTGCCGGGCGCGGACAGCCACTCGCCGAGCCGCCGGGCCACGCCGATCCTGCCGAGCCGGGCCCGGACGACCGGCGCGGAGAGGAAGTTGTCGCCGACGAAGTCGCCGAGCGAGCGGCCGAAGGCGTCCTTCTTGGTCGGGATGATCGCGGTGTGCGGGATCGGCAGCCCGAACGGGCGGCGGAACAGCGCGGTGACGGCGAACCAGTCGGCGAGCGCGCCGACCATGCCGGCCTCGGCGGCGGCCGCGACGTACCCGGCCCAGGCGCCCGCGCCGGACGCCTTCGCCCAGGTGGCGAGCGCGAACACCAGCGTGGCCAGGCCGAGCAGGCCGGTCGCGATGGTCTTCATCCGCCGCACGCCGCGCCGCTTCTCCTCGTCGGCAGCGGTGAACCTGACTCCGGGGGCCGTCTCGTCCGTGCTCACCCCGCCAGCCTGGCACACGGACCGCGCGAAACGGCCGCCACCCCGCGAAATCCGCGCCCGCGGTGCCTCAGCCCCCGCCGCCCAGCACGATCCGCCGCACGCCCTCCCAGCGGGCCGGGTCGGTGACCCGGCGGCCGTCGAGCAGCACCCGGACGCCGGGGAAGTCGACCGCGCCGAGGTCCCGGTACTCGGGGTGGTCGGCCTGGACGACCAGCGCGGCGGCGGGCTTGCCCTCGTCCGGCGGCAGGCCGAGCGCGGCCAGTTCCTCCGGCGCGTACAGCGGGTCGCTGACGCCGACCCGGGCCCCGGCCGCCCGCAGCGCCGCGACCAGCGGGAAGACGCCGGAGTACGCGGTCTCCTTGACCCCGCCCCGGTAGGACGCGCCGAGCACCGTCACGGCGACGCCCTCCAGCGGGCCGAGCGCGCCCTCCAGCAGGCCCACCGCGTACGCCGGGACCTGCTCGTTGGCCTCGCGGGCGGTGCGCACCACGCTGGCGCCGGGGTCGTTCCACAGGTACAGCCGGGGGTAGACCGGGATGCAGTGGCCGCCGACCGCGATGCCGGGGCGGTGCAGGTGGCTGTAGGGCTGCGAGTTGCAGGCGTCGATGACCTCGGCGAGGTCGACGCCGACCCGGTCCGCGTACCGGGCGAACTGGTTGACCAGCGCGATGTTGACGTCCCGGTAGGTGGTCTCGGCGAGCTTGGCGAACTCGGCGGCCTCGGCGCTGGACAGCGCCCAGACGCCGTTGCCGCGCGGCAGGTCGGGGCGCGGGTCGAAGTCGAGGACGGCCCGGTAGAAGTCGACGCCGCGCCGGGTGGAGTCCTCGTCGACGCCGCCGACCAGCTTGGGGTAGCGCCGCAGGTCGGCGAAGACCCGCCCGGTGCGGACGCGTTCGGGGCTGAACACCAGCGCGAAGTCCCGTCCGGCGGCCAGGCCGGAGCCCGCCTCCAGCCGCCGGGCGAAGCGGCCGCGGACGGTGCCGACCGGCAGGGTGGTCTCGTAGCTGACCAGGGTGCCGGGGCGCAGCCCGGCGGCGACGGCGTCGGTGGCGGCGTCCAGCAGGGCGAAGTCGGGGCTGCCGTCGGGGTCGGTGACCAGCGGGACGACGATCACCACGGCGTCGGCGGTGGCGGTCGCGGCGGCGGTGTCGGCGGTGGCGCGCAGCCGTCCGGCGGCGACGGCGGCGGCGAGGCGTTCGGCGAGGTCGGCCTCGCGCGGGAAGGGCGGCCGCCCGGCGGTGACGGCGGCGACCACGGCGGGGGCGGTGTCGGCGCCGGTGACCCGGTGGCCCTTGGCGGCGTACTGGACGGCCAGCGGCAGGCCGATCTTGCCGAGGCCCACCACGCAGACGTCCAGGGCGTCCTGCTGTTCGAGGGCGCTCACCGGGCGGCCCCCCGCAGGGCCGCGCCCAGGCCGTCCCGCCGGGCCCGGCGCAGGGCGCGCTTGGCGGCCCACCGGGCGCGGCGCAGCGGGGCGGGGACGAGGCGGCGCCAGCCGTCCGGGCCGGGGGCCGGGCCGAGCTCGAACAGGGCGTCGGGCAGGCCGAAGCGCCGGTCGCGGAACATCGGGTAGTGGGCGTAGAGCCTGGAGCCGCGGCGGACGGGGGCGGCTTCGCCGTGGTCCCGCTCCCAGGCGATCAGGTCGCACAGGGCGTGCAGTTCGCCGCGCCGGGCGAGGGCGAGGCGCAGCCGGGCGGGGACGGGCAGGGTGCGGAACACGGCGGGCGAGCAGTGCCGTTCGGTGAACCGGCCGATCTCCTGGACGATCCGCCGCTGCATGGCGGGCGGCTCGTCCAGGAAGGGGGCCTGCAGCAGCTGCGGGACGTCCCAGCTGAAGTAGCGGGCGCGGACGGCGTCCCGGGCGGGGCCGGGCAGGGTGGAGCGGTCGAGCACCTCGTGGGCGGCGGTGAAGCCGCGCAGTCGGTCCATCGGCCCGGCCCGGTGGGTGACGTTGGAGCGGTCCCGGCGCAGCACCAGGTGGTAGTAGTCGTAGTCGGCGAGGACGGAGACCTTGCGGGCGTGCAGCAGCGCGCCGAGGGTGAAGGGCTGGTCGGAGTGGATGACCAGGTCCTCGCGGCGGCGCAGCCCGTGCCGGACGACCAGGTCGCGGCGGAACAGCTTGGTGTCGCCGAGCGCCCAGGCGAGCGCGGAGTCGGTGAAGCCGACGCGTTCGGCGGTCCGGTCGAAGATGCCCTGCGGGACGATCCGGCCGTGCTCGCCGACCTGCTTGGGGATCAGCACGTCGGACTCCCAGCGGTCGGCGGCCTCGACCATCCGCTCCAGCGCCTCGGGGCCGAGCCAGTCGTCGGCCCCGAGGTACAGCAGGTAGCGGCCGCGGGCGAGTTCGGTGCCGCGGTTGGTGGGTCTGGCGGGGCCGCCGGACGCGGGCTGCCGCACGGTGCGGAACAGGCCGGGGTGGGCGGCGGCGTAGCGGGCGAGCTCCTCGGTGCTGCCGTCGGTGGAGCCGTCGTCGACGGCGACGACCTCCATCCGCTGCGGTCCGATGCTCTGGCCCACCAGCGAGTCCAGGCAGGCGGTGAGGTAGGGCATGGTGTCGTGGACGGCGATCACCACGCTGACGTCCGGTCCTTGCTCGGTCACGAGGTGTCAACTCCCGTACCGGCCGTCTGGTCACCTCCGCCACTCGAACGAGTGAGGGCGACCGTCCGGGGGCCCGGGCGGCGGCTCAGGGCGCGGGCACGGCGGCGGGATCGCCCGCGTAGATCCGGGAGATCACGTCCTCGATGGCGGGCTCCCGCACCGACAGGTCGACCAGGGGGTAGCGCTCGGCGACGGCGGCGACGATCGGCGCGGCGCTCTGCCGGGCCGGGAAGGCCAGCCACTGCCGGGGGCCCTCGGTGCGGGCGACCCGGACGCCGGGCAGGTCGATCGGCGGGTGCGCCTCGGCGAGGTCGACGACCAGGGTGCGTTCGCTGCCGCCGATCTCGTGCAGCCGCTCCAGCGGCCCGTCCAGGACGAGGCGGCCGTGGTCGATCACCATGACCCGGCCGCACAGCTGCTCGATGTCGGTGAGGTCGTGGGTGGTGAGCAGCACGGTGGTGCGGCGCTCCCGGTTGGTCTCGCGCAGGAACGCGCGGACCTTGGCCTTGCTGACGGTGTCGAGCCCGATGGTGGGCTCGTCCAGGTACAGCACGCTGGGGTCGTGCAGCAGGGCGGCGGCCAGGTCGCCGCGCATCCGCTGGCCGAGCGAGAGCTGGCGCACGGGGGTGTCCAGCAGCGCGGCCAGGTCGAGGAGTTCGACGCAGCGGTCGAGGTTGGCCCGGTACCTGGCGTCGGGGATCCGGTAGATCCGCCGGGCCAGTTCGTAGCTGTCGCGCAGCGGCAGGTCCCACCACAGGGTGGTGCGCTGGCCGAACACCACGCCGATCCGGCGGGCGAGTTCGGCCCGCCGGGCGGCCGGGTCGACCCCGGCCACCCGCAGCCGTCCGCCGCTGGGCACCAGGATGCCGGTGAGCATCTTGACGGTGGTGGACTTCCCGGCGCCGTTGGGCCCGATGTAGCCGACGCACTCGCCCTCCGCGACGGTGAAGCTCAGCCCGTCGACGGCCCGCACCTCGCGCTTGCCGCGGCGCCAACGCCCCTCCTTGGTGCGGACGGTGAAGCTCCGCCGGACGTCCTCGACCTCGATCACGGCCATGGTTCCCCTTCTCTCAGCTTCCGGTGGAGCGGTAGGCGCGCAGCCCGGCCCGCCAGGCGAGCCCGGCGGCCAGCACGCACAGCGCGGCGGCCAGCGGCGAGGCGAACCGGAAGGCGGCGGGCAGTCCGAGCGGGTCGGTGCGGCCCAGCACGTGCAGCGCGGGCAGCCAGTTGACGAACGCCAGCGGCACGCCGAAGACCGTCCCGGCGACGAGCTCCTTGGCGAACACGGTGGGCGGGTACTGCAGGACGGTCGCGCCGCCGTAGGTGACGGCGTTCTGCAGTTCGGCGGCCTCGCCCCACCAGAACTGCACGCAGGAGCAGCCCACGAACAGCGCGCAGAAGATGACGGTGCCGCACAGCAGCAGGGCGGGCACCATCAGCACCCGGTCCCAGCTCCAGTGCACGTCCAGTGCGGTGAGCGACCAGCCGAGCACCGCGAAGGCCTGGACCAGCCGGCCGAGGCGGCGCAGCGAGAAGCGTTCGGCGGCGAGCTGGGCCAGCGCGGGGGCGGGCCGGATCAGCATGGTGTCCAGGCTGCCGGAGCGCACCCGCTCCCCCAGTCCGCCGACCGATCCGACCAGGACGTTGGCGGCGCCGAGCGCGACCGAGGAGGTGGCGTACAGGAAGCCGGTCTCGGCGAGCGTCCACCCGGCCAGCTGCCGGGTGTGGGCGAACATCAGCAGCAGCACCGCGAAGTCGAGGAAGGTGATGAGCGTGTTGGCGGCCAGCGAGAGCGCGAACGAGGCCCGGTAGGCCATCGTGGAGCGGATCCACATCCCGGTGATCAGCCACCAGGAGCGCACCGCCCAGCCCGCACGCGCCGCCGTGCCGCGGCCGGGTTCAGCCACCCTGGACCACCACCCGGCGCACCGCGAGCGTCTGTCCGGCCCGGCCGAGCGCCAGCAGGGCGGCTCCCCAGGCCAGTTGGAACCCGTACAGGCCGAGCAGGGCGGTGCCGGTGCGGCGCTGCAGCAGCACGTCGGCGGGCAGTTGCACCATCGCCGAGAAGGGCAGCACCCGGGCCAGTTCGCCCAGCGCGCCGGGGAAGAGGGCCAGCGGCAGGAGCATCCCGGAGAAGAACATCGACACCACGGCCATCGCGGCCCGCACCCCGTCGGAGTCGTGCAGCCAGAAGCCGGTGATCGAGGCCAGGAAGCGCAGTCCGAAGCTGACCACCACCGCCAGCGCCACCGCGAGCAGGAACTCGGCCCACACCAGCGGGTCGCCCGGCAGCACCAGGTCGAACAGCGCCGCGCCCGCCAGCATCGGCAGCGCGCCCCTGGTCAGCAGCTGGTACCCGGCCCGGCCCAGGTCGGTGGCCAGCCACCAGCCCTGGAAGTCCACCGGCCGGTACAGGTCGACGGCGATGTCCCCGCTGCGGAAGCGCGCCTGCAGGTCGTCCTGGAAGCCGCCGCCCCACACCGCGACGGTCACCAGCAGCCCCTGGCTGATCCAGATATACGTGACCGCCTGCGCGGCGTCGTAGCCGCCGAGGCCCGGTCTGGCCCGCCACAGGGCGAGCATGGTGGAGGCCAGGATCATCCCGAACACGGTGTTGGTGACCGTCCCGGCCACCGTCGCGGCCCGGTACGTCGAGTACCGCCGGAAGGCCCCGCGGGCGACCGATAAGTAGACCCCGTCGAACACACTTGTCCCCTTGTCGACAATCACCCGCACGCGGACGCGACCCACCAAGCTATGCCCGCCGCCCGGCCGCCCGCACCCGGTTTTCGACGGCGCCCGCGGCACGGCGGAGCGCGCCCGCGGCACGGCGAAGGGCGCCCGCGGCGTGTACCGGCCCGCCGCGGGCGCCCTCCGTTCCTCCTCCGGGTCCTACAGGTACAGCCCGGTCGAGCCCTCCAGGTCGCCGAACCGGCCCGCCGCGACCGCGTGCAGGTCGCGCTCGCGCAGCAGCACGTAGGTGGCGCCGCGGACCTCGACCTCCAGCTTGTCCTCCGGGTCGTACAGCACCCGGTCGCCCGGCTCGACCGAGCGGACGCTCTGGCCGACGGCCACCGCCTCGGCCCACGCGCAGCGCCGCGACAGCTCGGCGGTCGCCGGGATCAGGATGCCGCCGGTGGAGCGCCGCTCGCCCTCGCCGGTCTCGGTCCGCACCAGCACCCGGTCGTGCAGCATCCGGATCGGCAGCTTCTCCCCGAGCCGGTCGTGCCGCCCGTGCGGGGCGTCCTCACCGGCTGCGGCCGTGTTCTGGGTGTCGTTCTCGCTCACGCCCCGACCGTACCGGACCGGCACGCGGCGGCGGGGCCCCGGGCGCCTGCCCGGGGCCCCGACCGTACCGGCGTCAGCCCTTGCGCCGCCGCCGCGCCGAGGCGATCAGCAGCACCACGCCGACGCCGACCAGCGCGACCGGCACCACCCGCTCGGCCCGCAGCCGGCCCTCCTCGTCCACGAACTTCGACCTGACCTGCTCGACGGCCCCGCTCGCGGCGACGTACGCCTGCCCGGCCTTCTGCTCGACCGAGGCGCGGACCTTGGCCTTGGTCTGGGCGGCGACGGTGGCCGGGTGGACGCGCATGGCGAGCTCGTCGAGGGTCGCGGCGAGCCGGTCCCTGGTCCCGGCGATGTCCGCCTCGATCTGGGCCGTCGTACGCGGTGCCGACGTGTCCTTGCCGCTCGCTGCCACTGGGGCCACCCCATCTCTGTTACCGCTAGGTACTTCTTCTCCACCGACAGTCTGTCAGCTCGCCGCCGCACGCGCGCAGCGCCACCCACCAACGGGGGTAGGTTGGCCCGCAGCACGACCACCCGTCCCCTCCCGAGGAGAGCCCGACCGTGAGCGAGCGCCTGCAGCCCGGCGACACCGCCCCCGCCTTCACCCTGCCCGACGCCGACGGCCAGGAGGTGTCGCTGGCCGACCACCTCGGCCGCAAGGTGATCGTCTACTTCTACCCGGCGGCGCTGACCCCCGGCTGCACCAAGCAGGCGTGCGACTTCACCGACAACCTGGAGGTGTTCGCGGGCGCGGGCTACGACGTGATCGGCATCTCGCCGGACAAGCCGGAGAAGCTCGGGAAGTTCCGCGAGACCGAGAACCTGAAGGTGACCCTGCTGTCCGACCCGGAGCACCGGGTGCTGGAGGCGTACGGCGCGTACGGCGAGAAGGTGAACTACGGCCGCACCTACCAGGGCGTGATCCGCTCGACGGTCGTGGTGGACGAGCAGGGCAGGGTGGAGCGGGCGCTCTACAACGTCCGGGCCACCGGGCACGTCGCCAAGCTGCTCAAGGACCTGAAGGTCGGCCAGTAGCCGTCGGAGCGCGAAGGAGCGGTGGCGGCCGACCCCCCGACCGGGTCGACCGCCACCGCCGTTCATGGGCTCGGGATCAGCCTCAGCAGGCCCCGAGGTCCGTCCAGACGCCCCAGGCGCCGCTCAACGAGGGGTCCTCGCCCGCGGTCCACCACTTGTTCTGGTAGTAGTGGCCCTTCCACGACACCTTGGTGGTGGTGGCGTAGGTCGTCCCGGCGCTCCAGCTCGGGGCGCCCGTGCAGGCACCGGCGGTGACCGACGCGGACGGCGAGGCCGACTGCGAGGCGGAGGCCGAGGCCGACGGGGAGGCCGACCGGGAGGGGGAGGCCGAGGCGCTGGCCGAGGCCGACGGCGACGCGGACTGCGAGGCCGAGGCGGAGGCCGACGCGGACGGCGAGGCGGTGCCCGCGGTGGTGCCGCGGGTGTAGTCGCCGGTGATGCCGTACAGGGTGCCGCCGACGTTCACGGTCCAGTTGGCGGGGGTGGAGACCGGCAGGTAGTAGACGAAGGCGACGTCCACCGAGGCGCCGGGCGCCAGCGTCTGCCAGGTCGGCAGCTTCAGCGAGACCCGGTTGTAGGTGCCCTTCAGACCGCCGACGTTGCTGCCGGTGTGGTCGGCCCGGATCACCTTGGAGCCGAAGCCGGACTGGTCGGCGGCGTTGCTGGGCGCGGAGACCGAGTAGTCGAACTGGAACTCGGTGCCGCCCGGCAGGGTGACCGTCGAGTTGTTGACGATGTGGATCTTCGGGTTGATCGGGTAGTTGTTGTCGCCCAGCGCGAAGTCGGTGAAGGAGACGTCGATCGGCAGGGTCTGCTGCGGCAGCGCGATGGTGGAGCGGGTCGCGCCGTACGCCGGGGCGGACTTGAACTTGTCGTACAGCAGCGAGGTCATGGTGCTGCCCTGGACGTACTCGCCCTTGCCGCCGTTGGCGGTGGCGTCCCACTTGTAGTCGCCGGCCAGCTCCCAGATCATCGCGCCGCCGACGCCCTGGTTGACCACGTAGTCGGCCTTGGCGCCGATCGACTGGTCGTCCTCGGTGGACAGGAAGACCTTCTTGTCCGCGTTCCACAGCCACGGCGCGACCAGCGCCGAGCTGTAGTTGCGGGAGTAGGTGCCCTTGAGCGCGGTGTCGCTCACGCCGTACTTGGACAGGTAGTCCGGCAGGACGCCCGCCTCCAGGTTCTTGGCGTGCCACATCGGGTTGGAGCCGGCGGGCGACTCCTTGCCGTTGTCGTCCAGGTCGTGCCAGATGTTGTCGATGCCGACGGCGCCGTCACCACAGGTGGTCAGGCCGGAGCCGGCCGGACAGGTGGTGGTGGAGGAGGTGCCCCACAGGCCGTTGGTGCCGCCCTGGACGTTCTGGAAGCCGCGGGTGTAGTACGGCACGCCGAGGTTGATCCGGCCGGCCGGCATCGCGCCGCGGAAGTAGTGCACGGCCCAGTCGGTGTTCAGGTAGCCGATGCCGCCGTACTGCGAGGTGCCGTACACGTTGGCGGCCGCCAGCTCGGCGTCCTTGCCGTCGTCGTACAGCGCCGCGTTCGGGCCGACGTACTTGTTCCAGGCGCCGTGCAGGTCGTACGACATGATGTTGACGTAGTCCAGGTACTGGGTGACCTGGAAGGTCTCCATGCCGCGCAGCAGGTAGCCCGAGGACGGGGCGGCGACCGAGAGCAGGTAGTACTTGCCGTCGGCGGCGGAGGCCCGGTCGAGCTTCTCCCGCATGGTCTTCATCAGCGCGGCGTAGCCCTTCATCAGGGAGGCGCGCTTGGCGTTGGAGAGGGAGTAGTCGAGCGGGTTGCCCGCGTCCTTCATCGAGGTCGGGTACTCGTAGTCGAGGTCGACGCCGTTGAAGCCGTACTTCTTGATGAAGGCGACGGCCGAGTCCGCGAAGGTGTTGATGCCGGCCTGGTTGACCGACCCGTCCGCGTTGACGGTCATCGAGTAGAAGCCGCCCGAGTTGACCCGCTTGCCCGAGTCGTCGAAGTAGCCGCCGGTCTCGGCCCAACCGCCCACCGAGACCATGGTCTTGACGTTCGGGTACTGCTTCTTGAACTTGTTGAGCAGGTTGAAGTGGCCCTTGTACGAGTACGCCGGGTCCATCTCCGCGCCCGCCACGCCGGGGAAGGTCATCCCGGTGGAGGCGTTGTCCGGGCCGTCCGTGCCGACCGACAGCGTGTTGTCGGAGGCCACGTGCGCGAACGCGTAGTTGAGGTGGGTGACCTTGTCCCAGGGGATGTTGTTCACCAGGTAGGCGGGCGTGCCGTCCTTGCCGGTGCGCCAGCTGGTGAAGTAGCCGATGACGCGCCGCTGGTGGTCGGCGCCCATCTGCTCGCGGCCGCTGGTGTCGTAGACGTTGCAGTACGGGACGTCGACGCCGGGCGTGGTGTACATGCCGTCGGGGCGGCACGCCTGGTTGTCGACGGCGGCGGCGGACGGGGCCACGCCGAGCGTGCCCATCAGCAGGCCCGCCAGCCCCGCGGCCGCGGCGGCGCCGAACGCCACCTTGCGGCCCTTGAGGTGGCGGCCCGCAGCGGTGGGACGCTGCTCCGCCTTGTTTCGGATCAACACTCGGTCCTCCTGGAGAGAGTGTCGGGCGCCCGGCCGTGGGAAGCCGTGCGCCTGTGGGGGAAGTTCCGCCGAACCTAAAAGGTCTGGACCACCCGCGTCAACAGGTCTGTACCAACTTGATATGAAGGGCCGGACCGTCCGCATTCGGACGATCCGGCCCTCCCTAGGGCGAGTTGACGCTACTTCATGCTTCCGGTCATCGCGTTGACGAGGGTTCCGGACGGGTCGTCGGCCTCCAGCGAGTAGGCGAAGATCCCGCCGAGGCCCTTGGAGGTGGCGTACGCGCCGCGCGCCGCGATGGCCTGCGGGGTGTCACCGGTCCACAGGTTGGTGCCGTCGTAGATCCACGAGCTCTGCGTGGTCGGGTCCCAGTGCACCGAGGAGCCGGTGCTCCTGCCCGCCGCCACCAGCTCCTTCCAGAACGCCACGCCCGCGGTCTGGCTGGTGCCCTGCGCCGCCGCCGGGCCGGTCGCGGTCTGGTACAGGCCGTAGTTCGACCCGGCCGGCACGCCGGTCCACCCGCGGAAGTAGAACGGCACGCCCAGCACCAGCTTCTTCGCCGGGAAGCCGCCCTTGATCCCGTACGCCGGGGCGCCGTTCAGGTAGGCGTTGACCGCGTTGTCCACGGTGTACTTCTGGGTGCCCGGGGCGACCGGGTTGCTCGGGTCGTTCGGGCTGTCGTACAGCGGGTCCTGCAGGTTGGTCGGGCCGGTCGCGTCCCAGGCGCCGTGCATGTCGTAGGACATCACGTTGCCGTAGTCCAGGTACTTGCCGATCTGGTCGGTCTGCAGCAGCGCGATCTTGTCCTGGCCGGACGGCAGCGCCGCGGTCAGCAGGTACTTCTTGCCGACGGTCTGCCCGTACGCGTCCAGCTGGTTGCGGAACTCGGCCAGCAGCGCGGTGAAGTTGGCGGTGTCGGCGGCCGAGTAGTGGTTGCCGGTGTGGCCGCCCGCGGAGGCCGGGTACTCCCAGTCGATGTCGATGCCGTCGAAGATGCCCATCGCCGCGGCGGTGCCGCCGGTGGCGTCGCCCTGGATCGAGGGCAGGTTGCCCTTGATGAACATGTCGATGCAGGAGGAGACCAGCTTCTTGCGCGAGGCGTCGGTGGCCGCCGCGTCGGAGAAGTACTTGGAGTACGTCCAGCCGCCCAGCGACATGGTGATCTTCAGGTTCGGGTACTTCGCCTTGAGCTCGCGCAGCTGGTTGAAGTTGCCCTTCAGCGGCTGGGTCCAGGCGTCGGTGGTGCCGTCCACCGCGATGTCCGCGGTGTAGCCCTTCTGGTAGTCCGCGAACGCGTCGCCCGCGCCGTCGCCGGCGCTCGGGTTGTTGTCGTTGGTGTCCGCGGCCTTGATGGTCTCGAAGCAGGTCAGCGTGGACGGGTTGATGTTGGCGAACGCGTAGGTCATCGTGTTCAGCCCGCCCGCGGCGCCGGTGGCGGCCATCGTCGACGGGTAGTACTTGTTCCCGTAGATGCCCCACTGCGCGAAGTACGCCGACTTGAGCGCGCCGGTCGGGGCCGCCCCGGTGGTCACGGTCACCGGGGCGGTGAACCCGCTGCTGTGGCCGTCCTTGTCGTAGCCCTGCACGGTGAAGCTGTACGAGGTGTTCGGCAGCAGCGAGGAGACGGTCACCGTCGTGCCCATCGAGGTCGCGGTCTGGTTCGTGGTGCCGCCGGTGAAGATCCGGTAGACCGCGCTGTTGCCGTTCTGCGCGTTGTCCGTCGAGGCGTTCCACTTCAGCGTCACCGAGGTGCCCGACACGCTCGCGGTCAGCCCGGTCGGCGTGGTCACCACCCCGTCCCCGCCCGGCGTCCCGCTCTGCGAGGCGCTCGCCGAGGGCGAGGCGCTCTGCGAGGGCGAGGCGGACGCCGAGGTGCTCGCCGAGGCCGACGCGCTCGCCGGAGCACTGGCGCTCGCGCTGGAACTCCCGCTCGTCGAGGGGCTGCTGGAGCCCGACCCGCCGGGGCCGGTGAGCACCAGGTCGTCCGCGTAGTAGGTGCCCTGGCCGTACCAGCCGTGGGTGTAGACCGTCACCGAGGTGGTCGAGGCGCCGGTGGTGAAGGTGGTGCTGCGGTTGGCCCAGTCGGCGCTGGAGCCCCAGGCGCTGGTGTCGGTGGTGCCCGTCCCGGTGACGCCCAGGTAGGTGTAGTTGCCCTTCAGCCAGCCGCTCAGGCTGTACGTGGTGTTCGGGCTGACCGCGACGGTCTGCGAGCACTGGGCGGTGTCCGAGGCGGAGGCCGCCGCCTGCAGCGCCCTGGTGCCGCCGTGCGGGGCGGTGGAGGTGATCGAGCCGAGCCCGGCCGAGCAGTTCCAGCCGCTCAGCGTGCCGCTCTCGAAGTCGCCGTTGGCGAGCAGGTTGACGGTGGCGGCCGAGGAGGCGCCGCCGATCGCGGTGACCAGTCCGGCGGCACCGGCCACCAGGGCGGTCGCGGTCGCCAGCGCGGTGCCGGCCTTCAGCGGACGCCGCCCGGTGCGGGCGGCGGAGCGCGCGGCTGTGGCGCGTTCGGGCATGGGACGCTCCAATGCTCGCGCCCGGGGTGGGGGGCCGGGCGCCGTGGGGGAGGAAGACGTGCCTGGGCCCGGCCGTTGCGCACCGCCCGGGACCCGGTTTTCCGCGGATCGGCGCGAACGTACGTGGTCTGGACCACACCGGTCAATAGGTCTGTACCAATTCTTGAACAAGCCAGGACGCCCCGAACCGCCGCCCGAAAGGGTGGTGCACGCCTGCGCAACGGGCCAGTAGCATGGCGGACGTCACGTATCGGCGGTCTTGGCGGAATTGGCAGACGCCCGGGTTTTAGGTGCCCGTGAGAGAGATCTCGTGAGGGTTCGAGTCCCTCAGGCCGCACCGGCGTTCAGTGCGCGAAGAGGCCCGCCCCGGCTCCCCGGGGCGGGCCTCTTCGCGCGTGCGCGGCGTCCTCAGCCGAGCAGTTCGGCGACCACCGGCGCGAGCGAGCGGAACGCCTGCCCGCGGTGGCTGATCGCGTTCTTCTCCTCGGCGCTCAGCTCGGCGCAGGTGCGGCTCTCGCCGAGCGGCTGCAGGACGGGGTCGTAGCCGAAGCCGTTCGTCCCGGCCGGCTCGGTGCGCAGGGTGCCGTGCAGGCGGCCCTCGACCACCCGCTCGGTGCCGTCCGGCAGGGCGAGCGCGGCGGCGCAGGCGAAGGAGGCGGCCCGGTGCTCGGGGGCGATGTCGCCGAGCTGGGCCAGCAGCAGGTCCAGGTTGGCCTTGTCGTCGCCGTGCCGCCCGGCCCAGCGCGCGGAGAAGATCCCGGGCGCCCCGCCCAGCACGTCCACGCAGAGCCCGGAGTCGTCGGCGACGGCCGGCAGCCCGGTCGCCCTCGCCAGCGCGTGTGCCTTGAGCAGCGCGTTCTCGGCGAAGGTGACGCCGGTCTCCGGCACGTCGGGCACCTCGGGGAAGGCGTCCGCGCCGACCAGTTCGACGTCCAGCCCGGCCGCGCCGAGGATGTCGCGCAGCTCGGCGACCTTGTGCTGGTTGCGGGTGGCGAGAACGAGTCGCTTGGTCATGGCCCCCAGCCTAGTGCCGCCGCCCGCCCGGTCCGGCCGATCAGCCGGTGCACACCTTGCTGACCCGCCCGGCCGCGCTGACCAGCGGCCCGAGGTCGGGGGCCTGGTGGGCGTCGACGGCCTTCTGCACGTTGTCGACCTGGCCCTGCAGGTCGGTGACCGCCTTGGAGAGGTCCGCGTCGCCGGAGTTGCGCCCGAGCTTGTCCAGGTCGCCCTTGAGGTTCTGCAGCGCCTGCCCGGTGGCGTTCGGGTCCTGGTCGACGTTGTTGACCGCCTCGCCGAGCTCGGTGACGTGCGTGGTGATCTGCACCGCGGTGTTGGCGCAGCTCAGCGCCTTCTCCGCGGCGGAGCAGCTGACCGCGCTCAGCGGCAGCACCAGGGCCAGTGCGGCGACGGCGAGCGCGGTGGTGCGGTTGATGCTCAGCGGCTGCTGCATCGGCGAGTCCTCCAGGAGGGTGAGCGGGCTCACCCCGAACGTTAAGGCCCGGCCCGCGCGCCTGTACAGCACCCGTCGGCCCGTCCCTCCCTCCCTGACGGCCGTTCAGCCCACCGCGGTTCCCTACAGTTCCAGGGCCTTGCGCTGGATCTCGTCGAGCTCGGCGCAGCCCAGGCTGCCCAGGTCGAGCAGCCGGTCGAGCAGTTCGCGGTCGAAGGGGGCGCCCTCGGCGGTGCCCTGGACCTCCACGAAGCGGCCGTCGGAGGTGCAGACGACGTTCATGTCGGTCTCGGCCCGGACGTCCTCCTCGTAGCGGAGGTCGAGCATCGGCACGCCGTCGATGATGCCGACGCTGACCGCGCTGACGCCGCCGGTGATCGGCTGGCCCTTGGCCCGCAGCAGCTTCTTCTCGCGCGCCCAGGAGACCGCGTCGACCAGGGCCACGTACGCGCCGGTGATCGCCGCGGTGCGGGTGCCGCCGTCGGCCTGGAGGACGTCGCAGTCCAGCACGATGGTGTTCTCGGCGAGCGCCCGGTGGTCGATCACGGCGCGCAGCGAGCGGCCGATCAGCCGGCTGATCTCGTGGGTGCGGCCGCCGATCTTGCCGCGGACGGACTCGCGGTCGCCGCGGGTGTTGGTGGCCCGGGGCAGCATGGCGTACTCGGCGGTGACCCAGCCCTCGCCGCTGCCCTTGCGCCAGCGCGGGACGCCCTCGGTGACGCTGGCGGTGCACAGCACCTTGGTGTCGCCGTAGGAGACCAGGACGGAGCCTTCGGCGTGCTTGCTCCAGTTCCGTTCGATGGTGACGGGGCGGAGCTGGTCGGGGGTGCGGCCGTCGATGCGAGACATGCCCCGAGCGTATCGGGTCGCCGCCCGGCCTCCGGCGGGGGCGCACGCGCGACGGCCCGCCGGCCGGTGGTCTCCGGCGGGCGGGCCGTGCGGGTGGAGCGGCCTGCGGGGAGGCTCAGCTCACATCATGTCCTCGATCTCGGCGGCGATCGGGTCGGCGTCGGTGCCGATGACGACCTGGATGGCCGTGCCCATCTTCACCACACCGTGGGCGCCGGCCGCCTTGAGCGCCGCCTCGTCGACCTTGGAGGCGTCGTGGACCTCGGTGCGCAGCCGGGTGATGCAGCCCTCGACCTCGTCGATGTTCTCGATTCCGCCGAGACCGGCGACGATCTTCTCAGCCTTGCTGGCCATGGTCTTTCTCCCTCTGTCTCGGCGCTTCGGCGGTCGGTCGCCGGGTGCCGTACTGCGTGTGCGGTGGTGCCGGCCGGAGGTGACCCGGGATCAGTTTGCCGCGTCTTCCGACGGCGCGACCAGCATCACCCGATTCCGACCGACATGCCACGTTAGTCCCCTTTCGGGCTATCCCCGCGCGCGGCCGCCTCCGCGGCCGCCGGAGGATGACGATCATCGGGCTCTCGAACCCGCGGACCGCCACTGCCTCGAAAATGGTCTACACCAATCCTAGGTGTACTCGGGACAACGCAGAACGGTCCGCCGGTGTTCCTGGCCCCGCGCACGGATGGACCCCAGAGGCAACGGGAACGGCAGCGGAGGGCCGACGATGAGTTCACCAGGCGCCACGGCGCACCAGACCACGTGGTGGCACACCTTCTACGGCGGCCTGCAGAAGATGGGCCGCAGCCTCCAGCTGCCGGTCGCCGTCCTGCCCGCCGCGGGCATCCTGAACCGCCTCGGCCAGCCGGACATCTTCGGCTCCGACGGCCTCGGCTGGGACAACGTCGCCACCGCCATCGGTGCCGCGGGCGGCGCGCTGCTCAACTCCTCGCTGGGCCTGCCGCTGCTGTTCTGCATCGGCGTCGCCATCGGCATGGCCAAGAAGGCCGACGGCTCCACCGCGCTCGCCGCGGTGGCCGGCTTCCTGGTCTACTACGCCGTCCTGCAGGCGTTCCCCGAGGACTGCCCGGCGCCCACCGTGCTCAAGGGCAACCAGTGCATCGACTTCGCCGGCGGCAAGGCGGCCAACACCGTCTACCAGAACCCCGGCGTCCTGGGCGGCATCCTGATGGGCCTCTTCTCGGCCTGGCTGTGGGTGCGCTACCACCGGGTCAGGCTGGTCGACTGGCTGGGCTTCTTCAACGGCCGCCGGCTGGTCCCGATGATCACCGCCCTGGTCGGCCTGCTGTTCGGCTCGCTGATGGCCTGGATCTGGAAGCCGATCGGCACCGGCATGAACGACTTCTCCCAGTGGCTGGCCGACCTCGGCGCCGGCGGCTCCGGCATCTTCGGCGTCGCCAACCGCGCCCTGCTGCTGATCGGCATGCACCAGCTGCTGAACACCTTCCTCTGGTTCCAGTTCGGCTCCTTCACCAAGCCGGACGGCACGGTCGTCAACGGCGACATCAACCGCTTCCTGGCGGGCGACCCGACGGCGGGCCAGTTCACCTCCGGCTTCTTCCCGATCATGATGTTCGCGCTGCCCGCCGCGGCGATGGCCATCGCCGCGGCCGCCAAGCCGCACCGGCGCAAGGAGATCTACGGCCTGATGCTCTCGGTCGCGCTGACCTCCTTCGTCACCGGCGTCACCGAACCCATCGAGTACTCCTTCGCCTACGTCGCCCCCCTGCTGTACGCCGTCCACGCCCTGCTCACCGGCGCCTCGATGGCCATCACCTGGGGGCTCGGCGTCCACGACGGCTTCAGTTTCTCGGCCGGCCTGCTCGACTACGTCATCAACTGGAACCTGGCCACGAAACCCTGGCTGATCATCCCGATCGGCCTGTGCTTCGCGGTGGTCTACTACGTCCTGTTCCGCTTCATCATCGTCAAGTTCGACCTCAAGACCCCGGGTCGCGAGGACGACGACGAGGTCGAGGACGTGACCAAGGCCTGATCCCAGGTCAGCGGCCCCGGCGCCCCCGGCGGGAGGCATTCCCGCCGGGGGCACACTTTTGTTTCCGGTCGATCCAAAAGGAGGGAAATCCCGGTCAATTGATCCGGCGTCAACCCGACCCAGGTTTCGATCCCGCAGCGCTTGTCCCCCGTGAACCTTAAGAGGGTTCCGGACCCCGTTCGGCCCGTGCTAGAAAGCTGAACGAGACCTTAAGTGGTCTAGACCAGGATCGCGCTGCCGTGAGGAACCACCGCTATGAGTACGACCGCGCAGAACTCCCGGCCCGCGGCGGCACCCGGCGGACGGGAGCTGCGCTCCCGGGTCTTCGCGTCCCTCCAGAAGATCGGCCGCAGCCTCCAGCTCCCGATCGCCGTGCTGCCCGCCGCGGGCATCCTGCTGCGGCTCGGCAAGGAGGACGTCTTCGGCGACCAGGGCCTGGGCTGGACCAGGGTGGCCGAGGTGTTCTCCGCCTCCGGCCACGCCGTCTTCGACTGGATGCCGCTGCTGTTCTGCGTCGGCATCGCCATCGGCTACGCCAAGAAGTCCGACGGCTCCACCGCGCTCGCCGCCCTGGTCGGCTTCCTCACCTACCACCAGGTCCTCACCGCCTTCCCGAAGTCCGGCTACCAGGTGCTGCCCGGCCGGGACGTCGAGGCCGCCTACCAGGACCCGGGGGTGCTCGGCGGCGTGGTGGTCGGCCTGCTGTCCGCGGTCCTGTGGCAGCGGCTGCACCGCACCCGGCTGGTCGACTGGCTCGGCTTCTTCAACGGGCGGCGGCTGGTCCCGATCGTGATGGCCTTCGTCGGCACCGCCCTCGGCGTCTTCTTCGGCCTGTGCTGGGGCCCGATCGGCAGCGTCGTGGACCGCTTCAGCAGCTGGACGATCGGCCTCGGCGCGCTCGGCTCCGGCCTGTTCGGGCTGATCAACCGGGCCCTGCTGCCGTTCGGCCTGCACCAGTTCGCCAACACCTTCTTCTGGCAGCAGGCCGGGACGTACCGAGTCGGCACCCAGGAGTTCCACGGCGACCAGACCCGGTTCTTCCAGCACGACCTCGCGGCCGGCCAGTTCATGTCCGGCTTCTTCCCGATCATGATGTTCGGCCTGCCCGCCGCCGCCCTCGCCATCGCCCACTGCGCCCGCCCGGAGCGCCGCCGCGCCGTCCTGGGCATGATGTTCTCGCTCGCGCTGACCTCCTTCGCCACCGGCATCACCGAGCCGATCGAGTTCGCCTTCCTGTTCATCGCCCCCGTCCTGTACGCCCTGCACGCCGTGCTCACCGGCCTGTCCATGGCCGTCACCTGGGCGCTGGGCGTGCACCACGGCTTCACCTTCTCCGCGGGCGTCATCGACTACGTCCTGAACTGGAACCTGGCCACGAAACCGTGGCTGGTCATCCCGATCGGCCTGTGCTTCGCGGCGGTCTACTACACGCTGTTCCGCTTCGTCATCATCAGGTTCGACCTCAGGACCCCGGGGCGCGAGGAGGACGACGGCTTCGAGGACGGGTAGGCCGGACGGGGGCCTAGATCCAGCCCAGCCGGGCCGCGTGCACGCCCGCCTGGAAGCGCGACTGGGCGCCCAGCGCCGTGGTCAGGTCGGCGACCAGGCGGCGCACCGTGCGGTCGGAGATCTCCAGCTTGCGGCCGATCGCCTGGTCGGTGAGCCCGGCCGCGAGCAGCCGCAGCACCTCGCGGTGGCGGTCGTCGGGGGTGGTGCGGCCGAGCAGCTCCGGCGGGATCCAGCTGGCCGCCCAGAAGTGCTCGAACAGCTCGCGGACCACGCCGACCACCGCCGGGTCGCGGACCACCACCGCCGCGCTGCCCGGCGGCTCCCCCGGCGCGGGCAGCACCGCCAGGCCCGCGTCGACCACGATCAGCCACAGCGGCAGGGTGTGCGCGACCCGGATGTGCGCACCGGCCGCGGTCAGCGCCTGGACGTGGGCCAGCACCGCGCCCTGGTGGAGCGCGGCGGCGGGGTAGATGGTGCGCAGGGTGACCCCGTGGGCCAGCGCGATCCGCTCGCGGGCGAGCTTCCCGGCCAGGCCGCTCTCGGACTGGTCCTGGCCGGGGCGCAGCGAGAGCGCCTCGGTGCGGGCGCCGCGGGCGGCGTCCTCCAGCAGGGCGGCGACCCGGTCGGCGCCGCGGACGAGTTCGTGGGCGGTGCCGGTCTGCAGCGGCAGGTAGCGGGCGTGCAGGTGCTCGACCTGCTCGCGGGTGCGGCGGGCCTCGCCGAGCAGTTCGGTGAAGCGGCGGTCGGAGTCGGCGAGCAGGCGGCGCACGGCGGTGTCGATCGAGACGACGGTGACCCCGCTGCCGGTGGCGGAGGTCTGCCGGAGCAGGCCGAGGCCGCGCAGTTCGCCCATCGCCTGCTCGAACTCCCGTTCCGTACAGCCGAGTTCCTTGCGCAGGGAGTCCAGCGGCAAGCCGGGGTCGGCGAGCAGGCGGGCGTACAGGGCGGTGCTGGTCTCCACCCTCCGGGAGCCTAGGGCCGCAGCCGGTGGGCGGACCGCGGTTTTCAGCATGCGAGACGGCGGGCGGGGGTCCGGGGCCGGGAGCGGCGGCGGGTGACCGGCATCCGAGACGGGTGCTCCGGTGGCGGCCATGGCCTGATCCGGCGCGGCCGGGGGGCTTCGCCGGGCGGCCGGGGGTCCCCAGGATGGGCGGCATGGCGATTCCCGAGTCTTCCGTGATCTGGTTCGACGGCGCGCTGGTGCCCTGGCAGGAGGCCCGCGTCCACGTGCTGACGCACGCGCTGCACTACGGCACCGGGGTGCTGGAGGGCACCCGGGTGTTCGAGACCGCGGACGGGCCCGCGGTGTTCCGGCTGGACGAGCACCTGGCCCGGCTGGAGCGCAGCGCCCGGATGCTGCGCATCGAACTCCCGTACAGTCAGGAGGAGTTGGCGGCGGCGACGGTGGCGCTGGTGGCGGCCAACGGCCACCGCTCCTGCTACCTGCGGCACCTGGCGTTCCTGGGCTACGGCTCGATGGGGCTGGACATGCGCCACTCCCCCACCAGCGTGTCGATCGCCTCCTGGGAGTGGCCGGCCTACCTGGAGGCGGGGCGCGGACTGCGGCTGATGACCAGCAGTTGGCGGCGCACCGACCCCAACTCCGTTCCCCCGGCGGCGAAGGCCACCGGCCCGTACCTCAACTCGGCGCTGGCCCGGCGGGAGGCGACCGACGCGGGCTTCGACGAGGCGCTGCTGCTGGCACCGGACGGCACGGTCAGCGAGTGCAGTTCGGAGAACGTGTTCGCGGTCCGCGGCGGCGTGCTGCGCACCACTCCGGCCAGCGCGGGCGCCCTGGAGGGCATCACCCAGGACACCCTGCTGACGCTGGCCCGGGAGCTGGGCGTGGAGGTTCGGGTGGAGAGCCTGCTGCGGTCGGACCTGTACGCGGCCGACGAGCTGTTCATCTCCGGGACGGCGGCCGGGGTGGTCCCGGTGGCCTCCCTGGACAACCGTGAACTACCGTCTGCCGAGGGCGAGTTGACCAAGAAGCTGGCCGAGGCGTACCGGGCCGCGGTCAGTGGCGCGGACGCCCGCCACCGGCACTGGCTGACGCCGGTTCACAGCTCGTAGACGGCCCCGGCCCGGGCGAGTTCGACCGGTCCGGCGAAGGCCGCGGCGGCGTCCGCGCGGTTGCGCTCGGCGTCGGTCCACGGCGGGATGTGGGTGAGGACCAGCCGGGCGGCCCCGGCCTCGGTGGCGTGCTCCCCGGCCTGGGTGCCGTTGAGGTGGATGGAGTCGAAGGTCTCCTTGCCGTCCGTGTAGGCCGCCTCGCACAGGAACAGGTCGGTGCCGCGGGCGAGTTCGACCAGCTCGGGGCAGATGCCGGTGTCCCCGGAGTAGACCAGGCTGCGGCCGTCCGCCTCGACCCGGAAGCCGTACGCCTCGCAGTCCAGGTGGTTGACCCGGGCGGCGGTGACGGTGAACGGGCCGAGCTCCAGCCGGGCGCCGTCGCTGAGGTCGCGGAAGTCGAAGACCTCGGTCATGCCGGGCTTCTCCGGCATGTCGTAGGCCCGGGCCAGGCGCCCGGCGGTGCCGCTCGGCCCGTGCACGGGCAGCGGGTCGGGGCAGCCCTCGACCCGGTAGTTGCGGGCCACCCAGTAGGCGCACAGGTCGACGCAGTGGTCGGCGTGCAGGTGGCTGATCAGGACGGCGTCCACCTCGTACAGCCCGGTGTACTTCTGCAGCGCGCCGAGCGCGCCGTTGCCGAGGTCGAGGACCAGGCGGTAGCCGTCGTGCTCCACCAGGTAGCTGGAGCACGGGGAGTCCACGGACGGGAAGCTCCCCGAGCACCCCACCACGGTCAGTTTCATGCCGAGCCCTTCCCGCCCCGTCGGGCCATCGTCCGCGGCCGTCCGCACCGCCGGTCGGGCGGGCGGGGTTCTTCGACTCCGTCGGTGCTTTGACTGTCGAGGGTAAGGGCCGGGCGGCACTTTGCCCCCTCTCCCGTGCCGGGCTGTGGGCGGAATCACCAGGACGGGGCGGGGGCGTTCGAACGCGGGGGCTAGCGGCGGCCGGGGCGGGCCAGCGCCCAGGCGCGGATGGTCTCCGGGTACCAGCGGGGGTGGCCCGCGGCGTCCACCCGGTCGGGTTCGGGGAGCAGTCCGTGGCGCTTGTAGTTGCGCACGGTCTCGGTCTGCACGTTGATGTGCAGACCGATCTCGACGTAGGACCAGAGCTCTCGGCCGGGCATCGCGCCCACCTCCAGACGGCGAACCAGTGGTGCGCCGCCAGCCTGGCGGGGCGGTCCGCGGCGGCCGGGGCGTGACCGGCGCGGTGGCGGTTCCGTGACGAACCGGTCACCCGGGACGGACAAATGCCGCAGTGTCACAGCGGGACGACGATCGGACGAACGGACGGCGCGGCCCCCGGAAGGGGTGCCGCGCCGTGGGGACTTCCGCCGGTTCAGGCCCAGAGCTGGCCCTGCAGCGCCTCGACCGCCGCCTCGGTGGTCTCGGCGGTGTAGATGCCGGTGGACAGGTACTTCCAGCCGCCGTCGGCGACCACGAACACCACGTCCGCCCGCTCCCCGGCCCTGGCGGCCTTGCGGGCCACGCCGATCGCGGCGTGCGCGACCGCGCCGGTGGAGACGCCCGCGAAGATGCCCTCCAGCTGCAGCAGTTCGCGGGTGCGGGTGACGGCGTCGGCCGAGCCGACCGAGAAGCGGGTGGTGAGCACCTCGGCGTCGTACAGCTCGGGGACGAAGCCCTCGTCCAGGTTGCGCAGGCCGTAGACCAGGTCGTCGTAGCGGGGCTCGGCGGCCACGATCTGCACGCCCGGGACCTTCTCGCGCAGGTAGCGGCCGATGCCCATCAGGGTGCCGGTGGTGCCCAGGCCCGCCACGAAGTGGGTGACGGTGGGCAGGTCGGCGAGGATCTCCGGGCCGGTGGTGGCGTAGTGCGCACCGGCGTTGTCCGGGTTGCCGTACTGGTAGAGCATCACCCAGTCGGGGTGCTCGGCGGCGAGCTCCTTGGCGATCCGGACCGCGGTGTTGGAGCCGCCCGCGGCGGGCGAGGGGATGATCTCCGCGCCCCACATCCGGAGCAGCTCGCGGCGCTCCTCGCTGGTGTTCTCCGGCATCACGCAGACCATCCGGTAGCCCTTGAGCTTGGCCGCCATGGCGAGCGAGATGCCGGTGTTGCCGCTGGTGGGCTCCAGGACGGTGCAGCCGGGGGTGAGCCGGCCCTCCGCCTCGGCGCGCTCGATCATGCGCAGCGCCGGGCGGTCCTTGATCGAGCCGGTGGGGTTGCGGTCCTCCAGCTTGGCCCAGAGCGTGACCCGGCCGTCCTCGTTCCCGGGGACGCCGGCCGAGAGCCTCGGCAACCGCACCAGGGGCGTGTTGCCGATGGCCTCGATCGGGCTGTCGTAGCGCATTACTTCATACCGCCGGCCACGGCCGGGAGGATGGTGACGCTGTCGCCGTCGGAGAGGGCGGTGGAGACGCCGTCCAGGAAGCGGACGTCCTCGTCGTTCAGGTAGACGTTGACGAAGCGGCGCAGCTCGCCGCCGTCCAGCAGCCGGGCGGCGATGCCGGGGTGGCGGGAGTCGAGGTCGGTGAAGAGCTCCCCGAGGTCGGCGCCGTTGCCGTCGACGGCCTTGGCGCCGTCGGTGTAGGTACGGAGGATGGTCGGGATGCGGACCTCGATGGCCATGGCTGCGCTCCTGTGGAGTGGGTTCGGGCTGCCGGGCCGGGCGGGGCGCGGCAGGGGGAAGGGCCCCGGGGCGGCGGGGCGGGCGGTCTGGTGCGGCGGGCGGCTCCGCCGGTCGGCGGTCAGCGCGCGGCGGTGCCGGGACAGATCGCGCTGGCGAGCCGGCACAGGTCGACGTGCAGGCGCGCCACGAGGCGGATGCCTGGGGCCTGATTGCTCACATCGACGGAACGCATGGACTCATCGTATAGATTCCCGGCCCCGCTTTGACATGCTTGTCTCGGCATCCGGTCGGCAGCGTTCCGAGGCATGAGAAAACGGGCCGATCCGCCGCGCGGGGCGCAGGTCGGACCGGCCCGTCGTCGGGCGGGCGGGGGTCAGGCCGCGTAGTCCTCGACCACCTCGACGTCTTCCTCCGTGATCACGCCGTCCACGATGCGGAACGAGCGGAACTGGTAGGGGTCCTCCTCGCCGGTGCCCTCGGCGGTGGAGACCAGGACGTAGTGGGCGAACGGCTCGGAGGCGTAGCTCACGTCGGTGCGGGAGGGGTAGGCCTCGGTCGCGGTGTGCGAGTGGTAGATCACCACCGGCTCCTCGTCGCGGTCGTCCATCTCGCGGTAGAGCTTCAGCAGGTCGCCGGAGTCGAACTCGTAGAAGGTGGGCGAGCGGGCCGCGTTGAGCATCGGGACGAACCGCTCGGGACGCCCGGTGCCGGCCGGTCCGGCGATCACGCCGCACGCTTCGTCCGGGTGGTCGGCGCGGGCGTGGGCGACGATCCGGTCGCGCAGTTCTCGGGTGATGGTCAGCATGCGGCCAGGATAGCGAGGCGTCAGCGGCCCTCCCCCGGGCGGCCGCCGGCGGGTGCGAGGGCCGGGTCGCGGCGGCGCAGCAGCGCGTAGCCGACCACCAGGAACAACGCCCAGCCGGGGAAGACGTACAGCGAGATCCGGGTGTCGGGGTCGACGCCGATCAGGACGGCGACCAGGGCGAGGAAGGCCAGCGCGAGGGCGCGGGTCCAGTTGCCGCCGGGGGCGCGGAAGCTGGGGGCGGGCAGCCGCCCGGACGTCCAGGCGGTGCGGTAGCGGATCTGGCTGGCCAGGATGGCGCCCCAGGTCCACAGGCCGCAGACGGTGGCGACCGAGGTGATGTACTGGAAGGCCCGTTCCGGGACGCAGTAGTTGAGCACCACGCCGACGCCCATCAGCAGGCAGGAGACGGTGATCGCGGCGGCGGGGGTGCGGCGGGCGTTGAGCCGGGTCAGCCGTCCGGGGGCCTGTCCGCGCAGGGCCAGGTCGCGCAGCATCCGGCCGGTGGAGTACATCCCGGAGTTGCAGGAGGAGAGCGCGGCGGTGAGCACCACGAAGTTGACGATCCCGGCCGCCGCCGGGATGCCGACCTTGCCGAACGCGGCGACGAACGGGCTGACGCCGGGCTGGAACTCGCTCCACGGCACCAGCGACAGGATGACCACCAGCGCGCCGACGTAGAACAGCGCGATCCGCAGCGGCAGGGTGTTGATGGCCCGCGGCAGGGTCTTCTCCGGGTCCTCGCTCTCCCCGGCGGTGACGCCGACCAGCTCCACGCCCACGTAGGCGAACATGACGATCTGCAGGGTCATCACGGTGGCGCCGACGCCCTTGGGGAAGAAGCCGCCGTCCTGCCACAGGTTGGTGATCGAGGCGGTGTCCCCGGCGTCCGAGAAGCCGAGGGTGAGCACGCCGACGCCGATCAGGATCATCCCGAGGATCGCGGTGACCTTGACCATGGAGAACCAGAACTCGATCTCGCCGAACAGTTTCACCGAGATCAGGTTGGCCGCGTACAGCAGCACCAGGAAGACCAGCGCGGTGGTCCACTGCGGGATGCCGGGCGCCCAGAAGCGGACGTAGACGGCGGCGGCGGTGGTCTCCGCCATGCCGGTGACCACCCAGAACAGCCAGTACGTCCAGCCGGTGACGAAGCCGGCGAACGGGCCGAGGAACTCGCGGGCGTACTCGGCGAAGCTGCCGGACACCGGGCGGTAGGTGAGCAGTTCGCCGAGCGCCCGCATGATCACGAAGATCACCACGCCGGCCACCGCGTAGCTGAGGATCAGGCTGGGCCCGGCCTTGGAGATGGCGGTGCCCGCGCCGAGGAACAGGCCGGTGCCGATCGCGCCGCCGATCGCGATCATCTGGATCTGTCGGCTGCCCAGACCGCGCTGGTAGCCCTCCTCCTCGGAGACGGGCCCGGCCGTCCCGTCCGTCACCTGCTGCGTCATCCGCCGCCTCGCCTCCCGGTCCGCGCCGGCCGGTCGGCCGACGGGCCCCGTCTTCCCGGGGAGGCAGCAGTGAACCACGCGAAGGGCCCGGAACGCCTGATATCTGAGCGTCTCCTGAGCAATCGGACAATATGAAGGAAACGGCCGGTCGGACGGGCTCAGCCCGCCATCGCCTCCAGCAGGCTCTCCTGCATCGCGCCCAGCCACAGGTAGGCGATCACCAGCGGCTTGCGCGGGTCGGAGTCGGGCAGCCGGTACAGGCCCTCCTCGTCCTCCTCGGTGACCTCCAGCCGACTGCCCAGGGTCAGCCGCAGGTCGTTCAGCGCGCCCAGCCAGTGCGGGAAGTCGCCGGGCTCCACCTCCAGCACCCCGCCCTCCCCGCCAAGCCCGTCCAGCTCGCGGACCACCAGCAGCGCGTCCTCGCGCTTGCGGGCCCGCAGGTCCAGCTCGGTGTAGCGGCGAAACTCGGACGCCATCTCGGCCGTCCGCGGGTCCTCCGGGGCGCCCGGCCCGCCGTACGCGTCGGGGAACAGCCGCAGCAGCGCCGGGTCCGCGGGGGCTTCGCTCGGACCCTCGGCGAACAGCGCGGCCAGCGGGTCGTCGCTCCCCCCGCCGGGCGGCGGCCCGATCAGCTCCAGCATCTGCACTTCCAGCGAGCGCAGGATGGACGCCTCGAACTCGTCCAGCGCGATCGCCGCGCCGCCGTCGCCCGCACTCTCGAACAAACCGGCCATGTGTCTGGATTCAGTCCCTCGTGGATGGTGGGTGACGGTCCGTCAGTCGTGCTGCAGGGTGGCCCACAGGCCGTAGCCGTGCATCGCCTGCACGTCGCGCTCCATCTCCTCGCGGGTGCCACTGGAGACCACGGCCCGACCCTTGTGGTGCACGTCCATCATCAGCTGGTGCGCCTTGTCCTTCGGGTAGCCGAAGTAGCTCTGGAACACGTACTGGACGTAACTCATCAGGTTGACCGGGTCGTTGTGGACGATGGTCACCCACGGGGTGTCCGGCTCCGTGACCGGAACCCCCTCCACCTCGGGGCGCTCGATCTCCACCGGCGCGACACTCACAGTCCGTCTCTCCTCGTCGACCTCGGCTTCCCCCCGTCCCATGCTTCCATCCGAGGGACGCAGGAGCGAATCAGGGTGCCCGGTGCGGCACGGCACGAGACCCCGCGAGAGAAATCGTCAAACTGACGCTAAGTGGTAGTAGCATCATTCCCATGGACGCCATCACCGCGCACCGCAGCTCCGCGCTGCTCACCGACCGCTACGAGCTCACCATGCTGCAGGCCGCGCTGCGCAGCGGCGCCGCCCACCGCCGCTCCGTCTTCGAGGTCTTCACCCGCCGCCTGCCCGACGGCCGCCGCTACGGCGTGCTGGCCGGCACCGGCCGGGTGCTGGACGCCATCGAGGACTTCCGCTTCACCGCGCCGCAGCTCGACTGGCTGGCCGACCAGCAGGTGGTGGACGACGACACCCTGCGCTTCCTCGCCGACTACCGCTTCACCGGCAGCGTGCACGGCTACCCCGAGGGCGAGGCGTACTTCCCCGGCTCGCCGCTGCTCACCGTCGAGGGCAGCTTCGCCGAGGCGGTGATCCTGGAGACGGTGATCCTGTCGATCCTCAACCACGACTCGGCGATCGCCGCCGCCGCCTCCCGGATGACCGCCGCCGCGGGCGGACGCCCGGTGATCGAGATGGGCGCCCGGCGGGCCCACGAGCAGTCCGCGGTGGCCGCCGCCCGGGCCGCCTACCTGGCGGGCTTCGCCGCCACCTCCGACCTGGAGGCCGGGTTCACCTACGGCATCCCCACCACCGGCACCGCCGCGCACGCCTTCACCCTGCTGCACGACACCGAGAAGGACGCCTTCACCGCCCAGGTCGACTCGATGGGCCGCGGCACCACCCTGCTGGTGGACACCTACGACCTCGCCGAGGCCGTCCGCACCGCGGTCGAGGTGGCCGGCCCGCAGCTGGGCGCCGTCCGGATCGACTCCGGCGACCTGACCCTGCTCGCCCACCGGGTGCGCCGCCAGCTCGACGAGCTCGGCGCCACCGACACGAGGATCATCGTCACCTCGGACCTGGACGAGTACGCCATCGCCGCGCTCGCCGCCGCCCCGGTCGACGGCTACGGCGTCGGCACCAGCCTGGTCACCGGCAGCGGCCACCCGACCTGCGCGATGGTCTACAAGCTGGTCGCCCGCGAGTCGGTGCCCGGCGGCGAGCTCGTCCCGGTCGCCAAGCGCTCGGCCGGCGGCAAGACCAGCGTCGGCGGCCGCAAGTGGGCCGCCCGCCGCCCCGACCGGGACGGCGTCGCCGAGGCCGAGGTGGTCGGCACCGGCCCCGTCCCCGCCGACCTGGAGCCGCACCTGCTGCACGTCCCGCTGATCACCGACGGCGAGGTGGTCGGCCGCGAGCCGCTGGACGCCGCCCGCGAGCGCCACCGCCGGGCCCTGGCCGCCCTGCCGCTGTCGGCCACCCAGCTCTCCCGCGGCGAGCCGGTGATCACCACCGAGCGGTACGCCGGCTGAGCCCGGCCCGCCCTGGGCCGGAGCCCCTGCCCGGCTTTGCCCGCCGGGCCTTCCGCGCCCGCCCCGGCACTGCCTAGAGTGCCAACCGCCGTACCGTCCGGGCCCGCCCGGGCTCCCCGACACCACCGCGGCCGGGACCTCCCCGGCCCGCACCCATCCGAACGAGCCCACGAGAGAAGAGCCAGCCATGCACCGGGCCCTGATCGTCGTCGACGTGCAGAACGACTTCTGCGAGGGCGGCAGCCTTCCCGTCGCCGGCGGGGCCGAGGTCGCGGCCGCGATCACCGACCTGATCGCCGAGTCCGCCCCCGGCTACGCCCACATCGTCGCCACCCGCGACCACCACATCGACCCCGGGCCGCACTTCGCCGCCGAGCCCGACTACGTCCGCTCCTGGCCCGCGCACTGCGTGGCCGGTACCGAGGGCGTGGGCTTCCACCCCAACTTCGCCCCCTCGGTGACCTCCGGCGCGGTCGAGGCGGTCTTCTCCAAGGGCGCGCACGCCGCCGCGTACAGCGGCTTCGAGGGCTTCGACGAGCACGGCGGCACCCTCACCGACTGGCTGAACGAGCGCGGCGTCACCGACGTCGACGTGGTCGGCATCGCCACCGACCACTGCGTCCGCGCCACCGCCCTGGACGCCGCCCGCGAGGGCTTCGCCACCCGCGTCCTGCTCGACCTCACGGCCGGCGTCGCCCCCGCCACCACCGCCACCGCGCTGGACGAACTGCGCGCCGCAGGAGTCGAGTTGACCGGAACGCCGATCGTCCGCAGCTGACAGACGGTCAATTCGACCCCGCTCAGCGGTCGGTGACCACCATCTCCACCACGTCCTCCCCGCCGATCCCGTACGCCTCGGCCAACTCGCCGCCGACCGCCTCCCGTTCGGCGGCGAGCCGGGCGGAGGAGACGTACACCACCCGCACCCCCAGGTACTCCATCCGGTGCTGGCCGCCGCGCACCCAGGCCGCCTCGCCCTCGCTGACGCAGCGCAGCTCGGAGTCGACCTCCACCGCCACCGCCGCCTCCGGCCAGTACAGGTCCGGCACCGCGACGTAGGTGCCGCCGCGCATCCGCAGCTCCGGGCCGCACAGCGGCACCGGCAGGTCCAGCTCCACCGCCAGCCCGACCAGCTCGCCGAACGCGGCCTCCCGGCGCGCCGCCAGCAGCTCGTCCACCGCGGCCCGCACCCGGGGATCCGCGAGCAGCTGCGCCTCGGCCAGCTCGGCCAGCAGCTGCTCCGCCGTGCAGCCGCCGCCCCCTCCGGCCAGCGCCTCGCGCAGCAGCGCCCGCAGCAGGCCCGGACCGATCCGGCCGGACTCGAACGCGCCCCGCTCGTTCCACTCGCGGATCGCGTCCGCCACCGCCAGGGCCACCGGGGCGACCGCCAGCCCGTGCACCGACCTGGCCTCCAGCTCCCGCCCGGTGCGCCGGATCCGCACCTGCCCGGCGTCCCGCAGGCGGCGCTGCCGGGGCACCAGCACCTCCACCCCGAGCACGGCCGGCAGCCGCGGAACCGACACGAACCCGTACAGCGCCAGCGCCGCCGCCCCGGTGATCACCGCCCCCTCGCGGGCCCCGTCCCCGGCCGGCCCGTTCTGCGCCGCGTACAGCAGGGCGGCCCACATCCGCTGCTCGGGCGTGGGCGCGCCCTCCTGCAGCAGGTAGACCCGTGGCAGCAGCCGCTGCCAGGGACCGCCGCTGCGGCAGTGCTCGCTCACCATCCGGGCGGGCACCCCGCGGGCGCGGAGCTGGCTGGCGGTCACCACGTTCTGCTGGCGCCGGGCGAGTTCTTCGAGGGACACGGGCTGCTGCGGAATCCGGTAGCTCATGACGTCCACGTTCCCCCGCACCGCTGACAGCCGGCCCCCGACCTGACGACCTGTTACGCAACCGTCGTCAAACCGGGACTGCTCCGCACTAAAGTCCCCATACCCTCACCCATTCGGCGTATCGGATGTTCACTCCACTGCCGTAATAGATCGGACTTGTTTTCTACTATCCGATTTTCATCGGATCGACACAGCATTGCGATCCCATCGAGTCCGCGGCGCCGACCTGGGCGATCTGACCCCACGTGACCGACCACACACCCAACGTCACCGCCCCCGGCGTCGTCCACCGCCCCGAATTGCCTACCATCGGGCACATGCCCCGCGACGAGACATCAGCCCAGCGCGCCGCCCGACTACGCCTCGGCCGCCTGCCCGGCTACGTCCGCCAACCGGATCCCGCCCGGCGCGGCGGGGAGGACGGACGTACGTACAAGAAGGGCTGGGAAGTGCGTTTCACGGCGCGCAGCGAAGCGGAGATAACCGAGATCCGCGAACTCGTGACCGCCGCCGGCTTCGCCCCCGCCCGGCCCTTCTTCAAGGGCCACCAGCTCATCCAGCCGGTCTACGGCATCGCCGCGGTGCAGGCGTACCTGGCCGCCCGCGAGAGCCTCGAAGCCACCGAGGCGACCACCCGGGCCGAAGCCCGCACCGACCCGCGCGCCGGCATCCCCGAGCAGACCCGCCGCGAACCCGACAGCGTCGCGGCTGCCGCCCGGGCGGCCGAGAGCGCGGCGGCACGGGCCGCGGTGGAGGCCCGGACGGCGGCGGAGGCAGCGGTCCGGTCGGCGGCGGAGGCGGACCGGTCCGACCGGACGGGCCGGGCGGGCCGGGCGGGCCGGGCGGCGCGCGAGCGCTGAGCGGCGCAGGAGCGCTGCGCGCGAGCGCTGGACGGCGCGCACGGGGAAGCGCTGGACGGCCCGTCGACGGCCCGGACGCGCCGGAGCCGCCCGAGAAGACTCCGGCCGCTCCGCGAGGGCCGCAGAAGCCCGCCGAGGGGGCCTACCAGCCCCCTCGGTGGGCTTTCTGACGGTGCGTCAGCCGACCGGGCGGCCCCTCCGACGCGGTCAGGCCGCCTCGGCCGGGGCGTGGTCGACGTGCACGGTCGCCGCGAGCAGCCGGGGCACGGCCCGGATCAGGGCCTGCTCGGCCGCCTCCGCGACCTGGTGGCCGGCCACCACCGTCAGCGCGCCGTCGACCACCACGTCCGCCTCGGCCCGCAGCGCGTGGCCGATCCAGCGCATCCGCACCGCGCCGACCCCGCGCACCCCGTCCACCGCCGCGAGTTCGCGCTCCGCCGCGTCCAGCAGGGCCGGGTCGACGGCGTCCATCAGCCGTCGGCCCACCTCGCGCACCGTGCCGCGCAGCACGCCCAGGATCGCCACCGTGATCAGCAGCCCCACCACCGGGTCCGCGTACCGCCAGCCCAGCGCGCTGCCCCCGGCGCCGAGCAGCACCGCCAGCGAGGTCAGCCCGTCGGTGCGGGCGTGCAGGCCGTCCGCGACCAGGGCCGCGGAGCCGATCCGGCGGCCGGTGGCGATCCGGTAGCGGGCCACCCACTCGTTGCCGACGCACCCCGCGAGGGCCGCGGCGGCCACCGCCCACAGGTGCCCCACCGGCTGCGGGTCCAGCAGCCGCTGCACCGCCGTCCACCCCGCCACCAGCGAGGACGCCGCCACCGCCAGCACCACCGCGACGCCCGCCAGGTCCTCGGCCCGCCCGTACCCGTACGTGTAGCTGCGGTTCGCCGCCCGCCGCCCCAGCAGGAACGCCACGGCCAGCGGGACGGCGGTCAGCGCGTCCGCGGCGTTGTGCACGGTGTCGCCGAGCAGCGCCACCGAGCCCGACAGCGCCGCGATCACCGCCTGCGCGGCGGCCGTCGCGCCCAGCACCAGCAGCGAGACCCAGAGCGTGCGCAGGCCCTCGGCGGAGGACTCCAGCGCCGCGTCGACCCGGTCGGCGGCGTCGTGCGAGTGCGGGCGCAGCAGGTGCGCCAGGCGGTGCCGCAGGCCCGGGTGGCCGTGACCGCCGTGGTCGTGGCCGCCGTGGTCGTGGCCGTGGCCGTGATCGTGCTCTTGGCCGTGGTGGCCGTGATCGTGACCGTGGCCGTGGCCGTGATCGTGACCGTGGTGGCCGTGATCGTGACCGTGGCCGTGGCCGTGATCGTGACCGTGGTGGCCGTGGTCGTCGTGCCGGTGCTGCCGGTGGTGGCGCGTGGCGTGGGGCGCGTGCCGGTGCTCCGTGCGCCGATCCGCGGTGGAAGTTTCCGCTCCGGGGGCGGTGCCGCCGGGCGGGTGGTGGTGGTCGTGGGGCTCGCGGCCGGGGAGCTCCGGCCGGTCCGGTGTGTGATGGTGGTCATGCCCGTGGCCCGGGATTCGCCCGTGGAGGTGAGTCCCGTCGCCGTTCCAGCGTTCACCCATGCGGCTTACAGTGGCACACCAACTCCCCTGCAGCCACTGCCGATGTACCACCTCTGACCAGGTGCGATGCCCTCGCAGCTGCACTCGGCGGGCGGCATTTGCTGACGTGTCGTCACACAACGGCCCGAATCCGCTCCGGCTCCGGGCATCTCAGCAGACTTGTCACCCACAGCACCCACCCGAGGGCCTAGAGTGAGCGCTGACGCTCCCCGTCCGGACCCAGATCGAGAGGCAGCTGATGTGACTGACCGTCATGTCCCGGCCGCAGACTCGGCATCCGCTGATCGGTCCACCGAACTCCCGCACGTGTCCGTCGAGTTCGCCGCCTTCTGCGAGCTCCACGAGCCCAGGTACCAGAGCTACGCCCGGGTCTGGTTCCAGGAGCCGGGGGCCGCCCACCGGGTGGTCCGGCTCGCCCTGCACGCGATCGCCTCGGTGTGGCCGACCGTCCTGGAGAGCCCGAACCCGGCCGCCGAGGCCTGGCAGATCCTCCGCGACACCGTCACCGAGCAGCACGGGCTCGCCGAACCCGCCGGTCTGCGTCCCGACGTGGACGGCGACGAGGACCTGGCGATCCTGCACTACGTGGTCGGCCTGGCCACCCCCGAGATCGCGGACGTGGTGGGCGGCGACACCGCCAGCATCACCAGCCAGCTCCGCCAGACCCACCGCAGGCGTGCCACCGACTGGTGACCCCGCCGCCCCGCTCCCCGCACCCGACGGGCGCACGGAGCGGGCCGCACGCCCCCGGGTCGCCTCGACCGCCGACGGCGCTCCCCCGGGCGCGGACCGCGGCCACCGGGCCGGTCGCCGCTCCTCCCCCGCCCGGGCCGGTCGCACCCGAAGGGCCGGTGATCGAGATCACCCCCGGCGCACTACCCCCCGCGCGCCCGGCGGGCGAAGGATGGGGGCGGCCGATCACCGTCGGCCCGACCGACCAGAACGGAGACCCCGGGATGCCGCTCGCCCACGCCGCCGCCATGTTCCGCCACCAGGCGGACTCCTGCGCCGAGTTGGGCTCACCGCTGTCCGCCGCCCTGCTGCGCCGGGCCGCCGAGGACCTCGCCGCGGGCGGGCCGTGCGCGGAGGCGATCGCCGGACACGAGGACGCCCCCGGCCCGGACGCCGTCGCCCTGCGCCTGCTCGGCGCCGTGCACGCCCTGGTGCTGTCCGACCTGGCCCCCGACCTCGCCGCGCACTACCCCAGCGTCGGCGGGCACTTCGACCCCGCCGACCCGGACGTCCCCTGGCCCGCCTTCCGCGCCGCCGTCGCCGACCACCTGCCGTTCGTCCGCGAGTGGCTCACCCGCCCGCCGCAGACCAACGAGGTCGGCCGGGCCAACCTGCTGCTCACCGGCCTCGCCTGGGCCCAGCAGCAGCTCGCCGCCGCCCCGCCCCTCCCGGTGCGACTGCACGAACTCGGCTCCAGCGCGGGCCTCAACCTCCTCGCCGACCGGTTCCGCTGCACCTCCGCGGGCTTCTCGTACGGCCCGCCGGACTCCCCCGTCGTCCTCGCCGACGCCTGGCAGGGCGAGCCGCCCGCCTGGCTGCCCGGCGCCCCGCTCCAGCGGGTGACGGAGCGGCGCGGCTGCGACCCCACTCCGATCGACCCCCGCTCCGCCGACGGCGCCCTGGCCCTGCGCGCCTACCTGTGGGCGGACCAACTCCCGCGCGTGCAGCGGCTGAACGGCGCCCTCGCCCTCGCCGCGGAGACGCCCGCCCCGGTCGAACGGCTCGGCGCGGCCGCCTTCCTGCGCGACGTCGGGACCGCCGAGGGCGCGCTCACGGTGGTCTGGCACTCGATCATGCGGCAGTACGTCCCCGCCGAGGAATGGCGGTCCGTGGAAGGCGAGTTGGCCCGGCTGGCGGCCGCCTCGACCCCCGCCGCCCCGTTCCTCCACCTCGCCTTCGAGCCCCGCCGGGTCGGCGCCACCCACCGCTTCCTGCTCACCGCCCGGCTCGGCACCGGCCCGCAGCAGACGCTCGCCGAGGCCAGGCCGCACGGCCTGCCCGCCCGCACCCTGGAGCAGGACGACCCCGCCCTGCGTCCGATCTAGGGTCAACTCGCCTGGTGCGCCAGCCCGGTGACGTCGTAGCGGTGGTGCACCGGGTCGTGGATCAGGTAGCGGGCGAAGGACTCCACGGTGAACCGGGCGCCGTCGCTGCGGTTCCCGGTGCGCTGCCGGTCGGCCTCCGCCACCGACTCGAAGGAACGCGCCAACTGCTCCCCGGCCGCCGCCAGTTCGACGGCGACCACGGCCGGGTCCTGCTCGTGGTAGCGCTCCTCGACGGCGGTGGCGTCCTGGTCCCAGTTGGCGAACAGCGGGCCGTCCTCGTCCAGCATCAACCGCAGCCGCACGTCGAACAGCCGGAACACGTCCCGGACGTGGCAGGCGTACTCGAGCGGCGACCACACCCCCGGCGCCGGCCGCTCGCGCAGCACCGCCCCGTCGCCGCCCAGCAGGGCGACCCAGAACTCCGCGTTCGCACGCACCATGCCCGGCACCGCCTCGAAGGCGACCGCAGGGGTGTCCAGGCCGCAGTCGGCGCAGGGACGCTCGAGGACCCAGGTCCAGTCCTTGGTGTCAGGAGTGATCATGAGCCCAGCATGGCCGACCCGCCACCCGCCCCACCAGCAGCGAGAACGCCAGCCGCCGTCGACATTCCGCCACCCGCCCTCACTCCCCCAGCACGGCGGCCAACCGCCCGGCCAGCTCCTCCATCCGCTCCACCGGCACCGCCCGCTCCCCCGCCCCCAACAACCCGAACACCCGCGGCCCCCGCCACTCCACCGGCCACTCCTCCCCCCGCGGCACCACGTGGAAGTGCACGTGCGCAAACCCCTCCGCCTCCCCGAACTGCGCCACGTACGCCTTCCGGCACCCCGTCACCACCGCCAGCGCCCGCGCCAAGCGCACCTGCCACACCCCCAGCGAAGCCGCCTCGGCGTCACTCAGCTCCGCCATAGACTCCAGATGCCGCCGGGGCAGCAGCACCAGCCACCCCGGCAACGCGCAGTCCACCGCGTGCACCACCCGCCAGTGCTCGTCCGCCGCGATCCGCTCGTACGCCGGCAACCGCTCGAACTCGCCCTCCCGGGCGCACGCGTAACACTCCCCACCCGTCATCCCCCCACCCTACGGCCGTCCTCAGCCCTGCCCCACCCCGTTCACCGCACACACCGAGGACGTCGGCACCAACCCCGGCAACAACCCGTCCAGCAACCGCTCGCACACCTCCCGCTGCCGCTCGTCCTGCACCCCCTCGGCCGCCGCCACCCCCGACGCCCCCACCGCACCCGCCACCACCACGACCAACCCCGCCACCACGGACTTCCACCGCACCACAGCAACCACCTCCGGGTATCCGACGACCACACTCCCGCCATCTCCTACCCCACCACCCCCACCCCGCCCGAACACCCTCCCCCATCCGCGGCGTGTCCCCCACCCGCCCTCCACACACCAACGGCCCCCCGCAGAGCGACCGGGCCCCACCCAGCCGCCCCACGAGGGGCCGTCCACCCACCGAACCTCAGCCCTGGTACGGATTCCCGCCGGCCGGCGGCTGCACCGGATACCCCGGCTGCCCACCCTGCTGCTGCGGCGGGTACCCCGGCTGCGCCTGCCCCTGCGGATGCCCGTACCCCGCCACCTGCTGCGGCTGCTGATACCCGTACCCCGGCGCCCCGGGCCCACCCGGCCCGCCCGGCACCCCCGACCCACCGGGGCCGCCCGGGCCACCGCCGTTGTTGCCGTTCTTGGAGCGGCGCACCAGCACGATGATCACCACGACCACGATCACGGCGATGACACCGCCGCCGATCGCGATCAGCATCCCGGTGCTGCTCTTGCTGTCCGAGTCACCACTCGCCTGCGGAGCAGTCGAGCTGCCACCGTTCGAGGGCGTCTTGGCCCCGCCCGTCGCAGGCTTCGAGGCCCCGGCGGACGGCGAGGCGACAGGACTGTCGATGTTGGCCCAGTCCGGCTCCGCCCGGTTGAGCAGAGGGTTCTCCTTCGGCCCGTTGTCCACCGCGGGGTTCTCGGCCAGTGCCCCCGACGGAGACGCGATGCCGTACCCGTACTTGTCGTTCGGGAAGGTCCCCTTGCCCTCCGGGTGGAACGCACTACTGGTCATCCGGTTGATGACCTGGCCCGCTGAAAGATTGGGGTACTTCGAGCGCACGAGCGCAGCAATTGCGGACACAAAAGCCGTGGAGTCGGAAGTTCCAGAAGCAGTCGCATACCCATGATTGAGGCCAGCGTGATGGATGTCACCAGCCGGAGCAGCAAGCGTAACCTGCGGGCCCGTGTTTGAACCCTTCCAAATATCGCCGCTCTCCGTCACCCCCGAAACCGCAACTACGCCGGGGAATCCTGCAGGAAAGGAAGGAAGAGGGGCGCCCTCGTTTCCAGTAGCAGCGACCAGCACAACGTCTTTCTGGATCGCATAGTTGATTGCATCCTTGAACTCCTTCGGTGCACCTCCACCTCCACCGAAGGACATATTGATGACTTTCGCGTTGTGATCAACCGCGTATCGAACCGCCTTGGCGAGGCTCCCGTAATCCACCCCCTCCCCAAGCTGCATCTTGTCCCCGAGGTCGATCTTTATCGGGAGGATCTTTGCCTTGGGAGCAAGCCCCATCACTCCCGCATCGCCGCCGTGGCCGTGCGCAGCAATATTGGAAGCCATGGCCGTACCATGACCTTTTTCGTCGGTACGCCCATCACCACCAGAACCGGTGAGATCCAGACCAGGGAGGACCTGTCCGGAAAGGTCCGGATGACTGGCATCAACGCCAGTATCAATAACCGCAACAGTCACGCCTTCGCCCTGGCTGATGGGCCAGACCTTCACGTCCGGGCTGTAGTTCTTCAGCACCCACTGCTGCTCACGGTCCTGGTCCGCTGCGGCAGTCCCGGCGCTCACGCCCCACAACAGGGCTCCCGCAGCAAGCGCGGCCAGACCGCGCACGGATCGGCTGGTCGTCAAGCCTCGTCACCCCTCGTTGAGCGGCCGCCCCGCAGACCCTCGGATCTGCAGGGCGGCCAGGTCATGTCCGACTGTTCTACTGACCGAACGTCATTCCACCACGTTCGGGTTGGCCTTCTCGCCGGAGGCCCAGGTCTCCTCGTCCTCCACCAGGTAGTCCGGGCGGTCCGACGTGCCCTTCTTGGCCCGCTTGCTGCCCTGCCCGTGACCGGCCATGCCGCCGTGCCCGGCCGCACCGCCCTGGCCCGCGCCACCGGCCGCCTGACCGGCGCCACCTGCGGCACCTTGGCCGAAGCGGCTCCGACCGATACCGGAGCCGCCCTGCGAGAAGGACCGCCCACCGGCACCGCCCTGCGCGGCCTCACCGACGACACCGCCGGCCTTGCCGGTCAGACCGCTACCGGAACGCCCCTTGAGGCCCCCGCCACCGGCACCACCCGCACCGGCACCACCGCCCATACCGCCACCCACGCCGCCAGCCCGCCCACCGGCACCATTGGCACCACCGGACGCCGTGCCACCCGCACCGGAACTGCTGCTCAGACCATTGGCGCCAAACGTCCCGGCCTTGGAAACGCTGTTGCCGCTGAACCCAGCGCGGCTACCACCGAGACCGGTGCCACCCATCAGGGTTCCCCCACCCTGGCCGATCAGGCCGCCGGTGGTGCCACCACCGGCCAGTCCACCTCCGCCGCCACCGGCGACCGGACCATGCACGCTGCCGGGGCCACCGACCGTCGTGGTACCTCCACGCGCACCGCCCTGGACACCACCCTGAATACCGTCGATCCCCGTACCGGGGCCCTTCGGCTGGGGAAGCGCATTAGCCGTACCGCCGGAGATTCCCGCATCGGTCGGACGGATTACGGTGGGCTGGATCTTCGGAGCCTGGGGAGGTCGGCTACTCGACGAACCCTTGAGTGAAGTCTGCGAACCAGAGGGAGCAACCGTTCGGGTGCTCCCCTGGAAGGAACCCGCAGTGACACCGGCGATTGCCGCGATGAACCCCGCAGCACCGTCGCTCGGCGGTGTCAGTTGCTTCGCCGCGTTCGGGTCATCGTCATAAAGCCCGAACCTCCCCAGAGAACTGGTGGCGACGCTGTACTTGGCTGCCAGCACCTGCATCACTCCAACCGCCTCTTGCTTGCGCGATTCGGTGATGCTGTGCTGGGTGTCCGCGTCGTCGACTCCAACCGATTCCTTGGCCACGTCGCTGACACTGTCACCGACCTTGTCCCAGAAGCCTGGCTCCTCGGGCATATCGGCCTTCGCCTGGTCGATCGACTTCGACAACTCCTGCAGCACGGTGGCGGTATAGTGCGTGCTCTCAGCCGCCTTGCCAACGTTGTTTGCCAACTCGGTCATGTGCTGATGGAAAGCATCGCTGGTGCTTCCCTGCCAGGTGCTGGTGGCATCACTGGTGGCAGTCGCCAGCGAAGCCTGAATCCGGGTCAGCGTCTCATGGGCTCGCCGCCAAGGATCGGCTGCTGCCATGACCGAGCCGGAATCCAGCGAGTGCACCATAGAGATCAACTCGGCGTGACTGTGGGCGGAGAAGTCGGTGTACGCGCCGCCGCCGTCGCCGCCCTGGTCCAGCATCCTCATTGTGGAGCCCCCCGTCCTTCGTCCGTTCCCTGGATCTTCCGCGCCTTCACCACTGCGGCCTCGCCGTGGTCGTCGGTTGGCTCTGCGGCACATTGGCAGAGGTCTGCTGTGCGTTCAGCTCGGCCTGGCTCCAGGTGGTGGCCCACCCGTCCTGCGCCATCGTCATGCGCTTGCTGGTGTCCTGCTCGTGCTCCTCGTAGTTCATCGCAGTGTGGTCCGCGTTCTGCTGCGCCACATCGATGGTCTCTTGGATCTGAGCCAGGATGTTGCTCAGTCGGACGCGCACCATGTTGTACGACGCACTCAGCTCCTGCGCCTCACCGAAGCTCCCGAAGGCCCCCGAGCCGACACCGCTCGCCCCGTACACCGCGGACTTGCCCGCACCGCTCTCGAACTCGCTCAGCAAGCCGCGCACTTGGGACGCGAACGCCCGCAGGTTGTCGACCTCCACCTGGAAGCCGTTGCCGCCCGTAGTCATGTGTCTCGTACCTCCCCCGTACCTGCTGCCCCGCGCGACTCCTGCTCGACCGCCTGGGGCCTGTAAGAAAGTTGGCTCCAATCTCTATGTCTAACACATGGAACGGGCTGTCAACACGCCCCCTGGTGGGTGCGGGTGGGATCAGGGAGCGGGAGCCGTGGCGGCGAGGGCCTGGCGGCAGAGGGCGTCGGCGCGGCGGGTGGTTTCGGGGAGGCGGTAGGAGGGGGTGAGGGCGAGGGTGACGGCGGTGGCTTCGTCGAGGCCGATGCGGTGGCCGACGGAGAGGAAGACGGGCTTGACGCCCTGGCGGGTGCGCAGGGCGCGGCCGACGGGGGTGGGGCCGTCGAGGAGGGGGGACCAGGCGCCGCGGTGGTCGGCGGGGGGCTGGTGGGTGAAGGTGAAGGGGTTCTTGGCGATGCCGAGGGTGGGGAGGCCGGTGTGGACGCCGAGGTGGCTGGCGAGGCCGAGGCGGCGGGGGTGGGCGAGGCCGTAGCCGTCGCAGACGACGAGGTGCGGGGTGCGGGTGAGGCGGGACAGGGCGTCGAGGACGGCGGGGAGTTCGCGGAAGGCGAGGAGGCCGGGGAGGTAGGGGAAGGCGACCCGGCCGACGGCGGTGGCCTGTTCGACGACGTCGAGGGTGGCGTAGTCGAGGAGGACGGCCGCGGCGGCGACGACGTCGCGTTCGTCGTCGTAGGCGACATCGACCCCGGCGATCAACGTGCCGGGGCGGCGCGGCGGTTCGGGGCCTTCGGGGACGACCAGGGGACGCAGGCGTTCCTGTTCGGCACGGGCGGCCTCGGCCGTGGTGGGCCAGTCGGCGGGGACGGTCATGGCGGCTCCGGTGGTCAGCGACGGGGACGGGTCAGGAACAGGGGGGAGGAACAGGAACGGACGCGGAGGACGGTGCGCCCCTCGGTGCCCCGCGGTTGTCCGTACGCACGCACGTTAGCGGGCGGTCGCGCACGCCGGGTGCGGCAGTGCGACCGCCGGGAGTGAGTCCGTGCGCCCCCCGTGCCCCGGAGTAGGGCAACTCCTGGCGGTTAGGCTGTACTTACCGTTCTGCACCGCTCGCCGTTCCCGTTCCCGTTCCCGCTCCCGCTCCCGCTCCGCGCGAAGGGTCGACCGCCATGCCGCGCCCCGCCGTTCCGTCCCGTGCCGTTGCCGCGTCCCGGGCTTCCGCGTTGGTGTCCGGAAGTCGTTTCAGTGCCCTGCAGTTGGGTGTCGGCACGCTGGTCGCGGTGGTGGCCGCGGTGGCGCTGCTGGCCGTGTCCGGGGAGTCGGGGGTGTGGCGGATCGCGGTGCTGGTCGGCTTCGCCGTCGCGCTCGGCACGCTGTCCGCCGTCCTGCTGTCCCCCGTCGCGGCCCGCCGCCTGCCGCCGTCGCGGGCGGTCGCCACCGCGTCGCGGGAGAGGGCGCAGCCCGCGCCGTCCGCCGCCCGGGAGCCGGTGTACGCGCACCAGGGGCGCTGAGGCGGGGCGCGCACCGACGCGAGGACGCCCGAGGACGCACGAGGACACGCGAAGACTCCCGGGCCCGCGGCAGGTCAACGGCTGCCGCGCGCCCGGGGCCCAGTGGGGTGGAGGAGAGGTCAGGCGGTGGAGACCACCACGGTCTTGGCCGCCTTGTCGTGGATGCACTGGCGGTAGGGCTTGTCGAAGACGCCGAACAGGCCGTCGACGATCCACCAGAGGCCGCCGCAGCAGATCAGCGCGGGGAAGATGAAGACCGCGGCGCGGGTCCAGGCGGCGGAGGGGGTGGGGGAGGAGCCGTCGGCGAGCATGGCGACCCGGACCTTCATCAGCTTCTTGCCGAGGGTCTGCCCGTCCCGACTGAGCATCAGGCCCTCGTACACCAGGTAGATCGCGCCGCCGAGCCAGAAGGAGCCGGCCCAGCCGTTGCGCTCGTTGAAGTGGAGGAACGGGAGCAGCACCACGATGGCGATCACCTGCACCAACAGGTAGTCGACCACCCGGGCGAGGATCCGCGCTCCCCAGCCGCCGAGCGGGGGCATCCCGGGAACGGGGCCGGGCCCGGGCGCGCCGTAGGGCGAGCCGTACGGGTCGCCGGGGCCGCCGGGAGCGCCGGGGCCCCCCGAGCCGACCGGACCGCCGGGCGGGGGGCCGTAGCCGGGGGGCGGGGTGTCGTAGGGGGAGCCCGAGTCGGCCGGGGCGCCGTACTGGCCGCCGTAGCCGGGCGGGGTGTCGTACGGGCTGCCCGGCGACGGGGGCTGCTTGTCGAAGGAAGGCCGTCCGCCCTCCTCCGGCTCGGTTCCGGAGGGGTCGCTGGTGCTCATGGCACGAGTAGAACACCGCGAATACTACGATGTTGGGATATTTGATCCGTTTCCGCCCGTTTCGCCGCCCGCCCCGGGCCGGACCGCTGCCCGCACCCCCCGGAGGTCAGCCCCGCACCGCCCCGGACGTCAGCCCCGCTCCGCCCGCACCGCCCTGGTCCGCGCCACCCGGTCGTGCCAGCCGCGCCGGGCCGGACGGTCCAGCAGCGCGGCGAGCGGACCGAGCAGGACGACGGTGCCCAGCCCGCGCACCAGCCAGCGCAGCAGGGAGCGGCCGAAGCCCGGCGCGCCCGTCCCGCCCGCGGCGACCACCCTGACCCGGGCCAGCCGCTTGCCGAAGGTCTGGCCGGTCCGGGCGATCGGCAGCACCTGGTAGAGCAGCCCGAACACCAGCAGCACCCCGAGCAGCACGCCCACCCGACCCAGCACCGTCCCGTCCAGCAGCCACACCTGGCGCTGACGGCCCGTCATGCTGGCGACCAGTGCGGCCTGGTCGATCTTCGACTGGACGTGCGCCCGCACCGTCCCGGCCAGCGGCACCGCGACGGCCGCGCCGACCACCGCCGTGACCGCGCCGTCCACCAGCCACGCGAGCGCCCGCGCCCCCACTCCCGCGGGTACCGGCGCCGGGGCCCCGGTACGCCGCTTCTTGGCGCTGGCGGCGGCAGTGGCGGTGGTCGCGGTCGCGGTCGCGGTGGCGGTGGTCGCGGCAGCAGCGGCAGCCGGAGCAGCGCCCTCAGCGGCGCCGGGCCCCCCGTCCCGGCGCGGCGGACGGACCCGCTCGCTGGTGACGTGCGCCGCCCGCGGCTCCCGCCCGGGCCGCTCGGCCTCGACCGTCGCCGGGGCCTGCTCCGGTACGGGGGCGCCCCCGGCACCGGCACCGGGCTCCGGGTCGACGCCCCAGGACACCCAGCGCGGCGCCCCGCCCGTCTCCATCAGCCCGCGCTGCGCCCGCGGGTCGGCCCGCCACCCCGAGGCGGAGTCGGCCGACCGCGGCTGCGGCAGCGCGTCCGACCGCGGCTCGGCCGACGGCCGCCCGGGTTCCGCCGACTCCACCGGCTCCACCGACTCCACCGGCGGCTCCGACTCCGCCGGCCCCGCCGACGGCACCGGTTCGAACAGCGCCCCCGGCGAGGCCACCAACCCCACCGAACCGTCGCCGCCGCCGATCCCCTCCCCGGCGGCGGCTCCGTGCCAGGGCGTCCCCCCGAGCGGCTGCGCGGCCCGCGGCGGCATCGCCGCGCCGAGGCCGGACTCCGGCTCGACGGTGACCGCGGGCCCGGCCAGTTCCAGCGGCCGGGCGGCGGCCTCCACCTCCCGCACCTCCCGGGCCGACCGCGCGCCCCGCCCGCTCCTGGCGCCGTCCCGGCCGTCGTCCCGGGCGTCCCGCCCCTTCCGCGGCGCGACGACAGCGCCGACCGGCACGCCCGCTCCCCCGCTGCCCAGGTGCAGCGCGGCCGCGGTGGCCCAGGACTCGGCCGCGACCGGTTGCAGCCCGTTACCGGCGACCGCCCAGGGGGCCACCTCGACGGGGCGCAGCGACTCCACCTCGCTGCGGGGCCGGACCTCCAGCGCTCCCGGCCCGGAGTCCGCCGCCCCACCGGCCGCCGCGTCGGCCGTCACCCCGTCCCCTCCCGCCCCGTCCCCTCCCGCCCCGGGACCGCCCGCCCCGGGGTGGACGGGCATGGTGAAGAGCGCCTGCGCCCCGGTCTCGTCCAGGTAGATCGGCCCGGTCTCGACCACCGACCCCGCGGACACCCCCGCCGCCGCCCCCGCTCCCGCCCCGGGCCCGGCCGCCGCCGGGTTCGCGGGGGCCGGGTTCGCGGGGGCCGGGCCGGGCGGGAGGCCGTACGGGGGCGCGGTGAGGTAGCGGGCGACGAAGCGCGGCGGGTCGAGCGGTTCGCCGGGGGCGGGGGCGGGGCGGCTGGTGCCGGGGACCCAGGCATGGCCGGCCCAGTAGCGGACGAAGCCGGGCACCGAGGGGTCGGGGTAGTAGCCGGGGGCTCCGGCGTCCCCGGCCAGGGTCGCGCCGGGCATCGAGCCTGCGGTGGAGGGCCGGTCCGTCATGGCGTCGCGTCTTCCTTCGTACCGGCACCGCGGCGTGCGGGTGTGCGGACGTGCATGGGGGAGCCGCGGGCGGAGAGTCGCCGGGCAGTCACAAAGGGTAGTACCTCGAACGACCTCGTCCCCCGGGTTCACCGGAACTCGTGTAACGAGCGGGGACACGTGGTACGGCAGGTGCGCCCGGGACGGCCGGGGCCGTTCCGGGGGCGGTGGCGGAGCAGCGGTCGGGCGGCTCCGGTTGTTCCGGTGTTCCCGCCCGGAACAACCGGGACGGGGCGGAAAAGGTTCTGCCGGGCGCGGCCGGAAAAAAGTTCCGCGGGAACTCGCGCAACCCGTGTAAGAGTCCGGGGCGACCGCGCTCTCGACCGGTGCGGGGCCGAATCGCGGCCCGCGTGGCGGAGAGGGTGAGGGCGATGGCCGGACAGTCGACCGGAGTGGTGGAGCAGGAGCTGGAGCTGGAGCTGGTGCTGTCGCCGGAGCGCAGCGTCCCGGTGGCGGCCCGGCTGTCGTACGGGAGCCACGACCCGTTCGCGGTGTACGTGACCTTCCACCTGGACAGCGGGACGCCGGTGACCTGGGTGTTCGCCCGCGAGCTGCTGGTGGAGGGGACGTTCCGGCCGTGCGGTCAGGGCGACGTGCGGATCTGGCCGACCCGGTCGGGGCGGCGCAGCGTGCTGTGCATGGCGCTGAGCTCGCCCGCGGGGGACGCGCTGCTGGAGGCGCCGCTGCCGACGGTGGCGGCCTGGCTGGAGCGGGCGCACCGGCTGGTGCCGCCGGGGGCGGAGCTGGAGGCGATGGACCTGGACGGTTCGCTGGCGGAGCTGCTGGCGTGAGGGGGCGCGTACGGCCCTCCCGAGCGCGGGTGCGGGCGCAGTCCGGCCCGACCCGCCCGCCCGGCCGTCCGCCGGAACGCCCGCCTTCGGGGCGGCCGGGCCGACCGGAGGGAACGGGGCGGCCGGAAGGAGCGGGCCGACCGGAGGGAACGGGCGAGCAGGAGGGAACGGGCCGAGCGCGGCACCCGGTTCAGCGGGCCGCGGGGGCCTTCTGGCTGCCGGAGCGGCCGAGCCCGTCCGAGTCGGCGCGCGGGGCGGGGACGCGGACCAGCGGGGCGCCGGCCGCGAGCCGCCGGGAGCGGACCCGGAGCGCGGCGACCGCGAGGAAGCACAGGCCCATCAGCGGGTAGACGCCCGCCGGGAACTGCTTGAGGACCGACAGGTGGAGGTCCAGGTCGCCCTTGTGCGGGACGGCCCACATCGCGAAGGAGAGGAAGCCGGCCAGCGTCAGGCCGAAGATGGCCCGCCAGCGCAGGCGCCGGACGGCGGCGGGGCGGGAGCGCTCGTGCGCGGCCTCGGCGGCGAGCAGGACGAGCACGGGTACGCACCACACCCAGTGGTGGGTCCAGCTGATCGGGGAGACCAGCACGGCGGTGACCAGGGCGGTGCACACGCTCCAGGCGTCGGCGCGCGGCGACCAGCGGGTGCTGCGGTGCGTCCAGACGGCGACGGAGAGTCCGGCGACGGCGACCAGGGCGCCGAGCACGGTGGCGACCGTGCCGGGGTTCTCGACCTGCAGGTACCGGGCGACCAGGCCGCGCAGCGACTGGTTGTCGACGATGACGGTGCTGCCGACCCGGCTGGAGTCGAACATGTACTTCGTCCAGAAGCCGCGGGTGGCGTCCGGGAGGACCAGCGCGCCGATCAGGAAGGTGCCGAGGAAGGTGGCGCCGGCCACGAACGCGGCGCGGATCCGGCCGGTGATCAGCAGGTAGACGGCGAACAGGCCGGGGGTGAGCTTGATCCCGGCGGCGATGCCGATCGCGACGCCCTTGCTGCGGGCGGCGTCGGGGCGGGTGAGGTCCCAGAGGATCAGGCAGGCCAGCGCGAGGTTGATCTGGCCGTAGCGCAGGGTGGTGAAGACCGGCTCCAGCCAGACGCCCAGTCCGGTGACCAGCAGGACGCCGATCGGACGCAGGTCGCGGCGCGGCCAGCCGACCAGCTTGAAGGAGAGGTGGGCGAGGGTGGCGAGCAGCAGCAGGTTCCCGGCGGTGACGGCGAGGCGCAGGAACGGGACGCCGAACCAGGTGGTCGGCACGAACAGCATCGCGGCGAACGGCGGGTAGGTCGCGGGCAGGTTCCACTGGGTGACCCGCAGCGCGTACAGGTCGTGGCCGTCGGCGACGGCGGCGCCCTCGGCCCGGTAGACCATCATGTCGACCATCGAGGTGTGGACGAAGTGCCGCACCACCGCGTAGACGAGCAGGGAGAGCAGCGAGAGCGCGGCGGCGGCCAGCAGCGGGCGCCGGGGGGCAGCGCGCAGGGCCGCGGCGACGGCCCCGGCCTGTCGGACGGGGGCGGTGAGGACGCGCTGCCAGGCCGGGGCGGGTGAGCGGGCGGGGTCGCCCGGGTGCGTGCCCCGTTCCGTTTGCACCGTGGTCACTGTGTTGCTCCGTCCGCCGTCGACCTCCGCTGGGCCAGCAGCCGACACTACCCGAACGGTCGGCGGGCGCCACCGGTCGCGGTCGCCCCGGGCTCCCCTCCTGGGGCTGCCGTCCGGCCGCCGGGGAGAGCGGCCGGACGGACGGGCCCGGCCCGGGGCGACCGCGGGTTCGCGCGGCCGGCGGGAACGGCGCAGGCCGCGGCCGGTCGGTCGGCGGTGCCGTTCCCGGCGAGCACCGGCAGGCCGTGGGCACCGGGCGGGCCGCGCGGTGGTGTTGGTCACGCGCGGCGGCCGCACCGTCCGGTCGGAGCCGGCCCGGCCCCGTCGGCGCACCGGTTCCGGGGTCCCGTACCCCGGTGTCGGCTGACGCTATCCGGGCCGGCGGGCCCGTTCGCCCGCGCCCGGGCGGGATGAGGCAGCGTTGAGCACGGCCTAGGACGCATTTAAGGGAGAGGAGCGACACCGAGCTGTCGCCCCCGCGGTAACAGCTCCTGCGTCGACACCGGTCGTCCTCGGTCCCCGGCCCCTGCCCCCGGCCCTCAGTCCTTGCGGATCAGTCGGCCGGTGCGGCGGCGCTGTTGCCGCGGCAGTTCCACTTCGGTGCGGGTGTTGATCCGCACCGAGATCTCGGCGCCGCCGAGGACGGCGGAGCGACCGAGGGTGACGTCGCCGCCGGTGCCCTGGGCGAGCTTGCGGACGATGTCCAGGCCGAGGCCGGTGGAACCCTCGCCGCCGTGTCCGGCGCCGCGGCGGATGGCCGGGGCCGGGTCGGCGAAGCCCGGTCCGCCGTCGCCGACCAGGACGGTCACCGCGTCCTCGCCGATCAGCAGGTCGACGGCGAAGGGGGTGCCGACGGCGGTGTGCCGGAAGACGTTGCCGAGCAGCGCGTCGACGGCGGCGGCCAGGTCGCCGCGCTGCACCGGGACGGGCGCGGGCGCCTCGTCCCCGGCCAGCTGCCAGGGGCGCCCCTCGTCCTCGGCGAGCGCGGACCAGAAGCCGACCCGCTCCCGGACCACCTCGACGGCGTCGCAGCCCAGGGCCACCGCCGGGGCGTCCTCGGGCTGGCGGCGGGCGGAGCGGATGATCTGGTCGACCTCGCGCTCCAGTTGGGCGACGGCGTGCCGGGTGGCGTCGGCGGCGTCGCCCTCGCCGAGCGCCGCGGCGTTGAGCCGGAGCACGGTGAGCGGGGTGCGCAGCCGGTGCGACAGGTCGGCGGCGAGCTCGCGCTCGGCGGCGAGCAGGTGGACGACCCGGTCGGCCATGGCGTTGAACGCGTAGGCGGCCTCCCGGAGCTCCTCGGGCGCGCCCGCCGCCTCGCGCCCCTCGACCGGGACCCGGACGGAGAGGTTGCCGGAGCCGAGCGAGCGGGCGGCGGTGGCGAGGCGGCGGGCGGAGCGGATGATCCGGGTGCCCATCCGGTCGGCGACCGCGACGGACACCGCGACCAGGGCGAGCGCGACGCCGGAGAGCACCAGCCAGGCGGTGCCGACGCCGCGCGACAGGTCGGAGTTGGGGACGAACACCTCGACCATGGCGATGCCGCCGCCGTCCACGGCGACCGGCTGCAGCAGCGCGTACCCGCCGTCGACCCGGACGGTCCCGGCCCGGACGGTGCGGGTCCAGCCCTGGTTGGCGTTGCCGGGCAGCTGGTCGTTGTCGGTGTGGGCGGTGCCGACCGTGACGCCGCCGGGCAGGTGGACGGCCAGCCGCTCGCGGGCCCCGGCGTCGGTGGAGGCCATCGCCCGGGAGACGGCGTCCTGGTCGGTGGTGATGGCGAGGGCCGGTCCGAGCGCGGAGGCCTGCCGTTCGGCGGCGGTGAAGGCCCGGTCGCGGGCGGTCTGCTGGACCATCAGGCCGAGCGGGATGAGGAAGGCCAGCGCGACCATGACGGTGCCGGCGATGGCCGCCTTGACCATCGCCCAGCGCAGCGAGCGGAGGATGCGCTTCACGTCGTGCACCCCGCCGGTCCGGAGGGTGCCTCCAGCCGGACGCCGACGCCGCGCACGGTGTGCAGGTAGCGCGGGCTGGAGGCGGTCTCGCCGAGCTTGCGGCGCAGCCAGGAGAGGTGGACGTCGATGGTCTGGTCGCCGCCGTAGGTCTGCCGCCACACCTCGGCCAGGATCTCCTTGCGCGGGACGACCACGCCCGGGCGGGCGGCGAGGAAGGCCAGCAGGTCGAACTCGCGGCGGGTGAGGTCCAGCCGCTGTCCGTCGAGCAGGGCCTCGCGGCGCTGCGGGTCGATGGCGAGGCCGCCGACCCGGAGGATCTGGGGGGCGGTCAGGGCGCCGCCGCCCAGCCTGCGCAGGACGGCGGCCATCCGGGCCGTGAGGTGCTCTCCGGAGAAAGGTTTCACCAGGTAGTCGTCGGCGCCGTCGTTCAGCAGCCGGACGATCTCCGCCTCGTCGTCCCGGGCGGTCGAGATGATCACCGGGACGTTGGTCAGTCCGCGGATCATCTTGAGCGCCTCGCTGCCGTCCAGGTCCGGCAGGCCCAGGTCGAGGACCACCAGGTCGCACCCGACCTGGGCGACTTCGCGCAGGGCCTCCAGGGCGGTGCCGACGGAGCGCACGGCGTGGCCGGTGTCGGCCAGATGGCGGATCAGGGCGGAACGCACAAAGGGGTCGTCCTCGACCACAAGCACTGTTGCCATGGGGCTGCACGGTACGGCATGGCGGCCGAGTGGTCTGTACCTCGGGGGGTTCGGCGCCCCCGGGAACGGGCAGGGACTTGAGCTTCCCTGAAGGCTCGGCCCCCTTTTTCCACAAGGTTCCTGCGGATGACCCGGCCCACTGACCCGCCCGTGACCTTCGTACGGCAGGATGGGCCCGCGATGCGGAGCGGACTGGTTCAACTGGGCGCCTGGACGGCAGCCACCGGAGCAGCGGTGGCGTTGTCCTGGCTCGGCGTGCACGCGGTGCTCGTCGATACGGTGTTCGAGCAGCCGGTGGCGGTTCAGCTGCCCTCGGTGGCTTCCACGAAGCCGGCGGAGACGACTCCGCCCGCGGCTTCCCCCCAGGATCCGCCGCCGTCCGCGGCGGCCCCGCCACCGTCGCCGACGCCGGACCCGTCCCCGACGCCGGGGGCGACCACGACCTCGCGGCCGACCTCGGCGGCCCGCAAGAGCACCGCTCCGCCCAGCACGGTGCACAGCTACCCGGTGCTGGGCGGCCGGGTGGCGCTGGACCAGCGGCCCACCGAGGCCCGGCTGGTGTCGGCGGTGCCGGAGCCGGGCTGGTCGATGCAGGTCTGGCACGGCGAGCAGTGGCTGCGGGTCGACTTCTCCAAGGACGACCGGGTCTCCTCGGTCTCGGTGAGCTGGAACGGCACCGAGCCCGTGGTGCAGACGTACGTCATCGGCAACTGACCCCCGGGGCGGGCGTCCGGCCGCCGCTCCGGGCTGACGCGCGGACCGGGGCGGCCGCACAATGTCGGTCGACGCCCGACCTGCCCGCGCCCCCTGGAGCCGCCCCGTGCCCCCGCAGCCCGACGCCATCGACGCGCTGGACGGAAAGCTGATCCGGCTGCTCGCCGAGGAGCCGCGGATCGGCGTGCTGGAGTGCTCGCGCCGCCTGCAGGTGGCGCGCGGCACGGTGCAGGCCCGGCTGGACCGGCTGCAGGCGCGCGGGGTGATCGGCGGGTTCGGCCCGCAGGTGGACCCGGCGGCGCTGGGCTACCCGGTGACGGCGTTCGCCACGCTGGAGATCTCGCAGGGGCAGGGCGCGGACGTCCGGGCGCACCTGGCGGCGGTGCCGGAGGTGCTGGAGCTGCACACCATCACCGGCCACGGGGACATGCTGGTGCGGATCGTGGCCCGTTCGAACGCGGACCTGCAGCGGGTGATCGACCGGGTGGTGGGGTTCGACGGGATCGTCCGGGCGTCCACCGCGATCGCGCTGGAGAACCCGGTGCCGTACCGGGTGCTGCCGCTGGTGGAGCAGGCGGCGGGCGGCGGCGGGGCCGCCTGACCCCCCGTCACCTCGTCCGTTCCAGGGCGCGCCTCCCCTTGCCCGCGGTTTTTTGGCATATGCCTTTTGCTCGTGCACGCAAAGATCGCAGCCATGAGCATATGGACCGCACTCCCTGAGTGCCCACCAGCCGCCCCGTCGTCAGCACCACGGCCCGGCCGGGCCGTTCGACCACGGGGGGCCGCGCGATGAGCCGGGTCACCGAGCCGCAGACCACCCTGATCGCCTCGGCGCAACGGGCCCTGCGGCTGCTGGAGGCCGCCGCCCGGTACCCCTCGGGCGCCACCGCCAAGCAGCTCGCCCGGGACACCGGGCTGGCCCTCGGCACCACCTACCACCTGCTGCGCACCCTGGTGCACGACCGCTACCTGGAGCGCCGCGAGGGCCTGTACTGCACCGGTCCCGCGGTCTCCGGCCTGAGCCGGGCGGAGAGCCCGGCGGCCGGCCGGTCCCGGCTCGACGGGCTGCTCGGCCGGATCGCCCACCAGCTGTCCGCGGCCGTGCACTTCGCCCGCTACAAGGACGGCGAGGTCGACCTGCTCGCCGCGGCGGCCGCCCCCGGCGCCCCCACCGTCGACCCGCGGCACTTCCGGGCCGGGGCGCACGCCCACGCGGCCGGCAAGACGCTGCTGGCCCTGATGTCCGCCGAGGAGCGGCGGAGCCACCTGTCCCGCTACCCGATGGTCCCCTTCACCCCGTACACCCTGCGCGAACCCGCCCACCTGCCGCTGCTGCCCCGGCACGGGCCGCAGCGGGCCGTGCCGATCACCCAGTACCAGGAGTACGCACTGGGCACGGCCGGGGCGGCGGTGCCGATCGTGCTGGGCAGCGGGCTCGCCGCGGTCGCGGTGTCGCTGCCGATGTCCCAGGCCCACCGGTTACCGGAGATCGCCGCCCAGCTGCGCACCCGGGTCGGTGACGACCTGGTGACGGCCGCGTTCGGACTGTAGGACCGGACGCACTCTCCCGGGGGAGGACCACGTACGAGGGCCGGGCGCACGGGGGTGCCACGCCCGGTCCCATCAGCAGCCGCCCGAGCGGCCACCGGCCGTCAGCAGTGCGGGACGGCGCCGCCGCCGTTCAGCGCCTGGAGCGCGGCGACCGAGTCGGCGAGGGTGTCCACCGGGATCAGCTGCAGGCCGTCGGGGGTGTTGACCCTGCCCTGCGCGCACTCGCTGCGCGGCAGCAGGAACACCGTGGCGCCCGCCTCGCGCGCCGCCTGGGTCTTCAGCGGGATGCCGCCGACCTGGCCGACCTGCCCGTCCGCGTCGATCGTGCCGGTGCCCGCCACGTTCCGCCCGCCGGTCAGCTCGCCGCCCCTGCCGTCCCCGGCGATCTTGTCGATGATGCCCAGCGCGAGCATCTGGCCGCCGCTGGGGCCGCCGATGTCACCGAGGTCGACCTGCACCTTGACCTGGTCCGGCGAGAGGTGCAGGTAGTTCAGTGCGGCCAGGGTCGCGCTGTCCTGGGACTGCGTCATCTGCTGCAGCGTCACCTGGTTGGCCTTGTCCGGGTCGCTCTGCGGGAAGACCTCCTCGGTCGGCACCACCGCGCGCTTCGGGTCGCCCCAGGCCGCCAGCGCGTCCCACAGGCTGTTGCGCTGCTCCGGCGGCGTCGCGTTGACGGTGACCACCCGCAGCTGTCCGCCGGTCTGCCGCACCGGCGTTCCGGTGATCGTCAGCACCTGGGCGCCGTTGTACGCGCCCAGGGTGTCGGCGGTGGCGCCGGGCGACTCCAGGGTGTAGGGCAGCGGCACGAACGCGGCCACCGCGAACAGCGCGAGCACCGGCAGCGCGCACAGTCCGAGGGCGCGGGTGCGCGGGGAGGTCAGGACCGGGGACGGGTTCTGGGAAGCCACCCCCGCATCCAAACACACCGCGGCACCCGCCACGGACGGCCGCGCGGACCGCCCGGTGCGGCCGGGCTCAGCGCAGCGCGTCGGCGACCTCGGTGGCCGCCTCGATCACCCGCGGGCCGACCCGCTCCGGGACGAGGCCGTTGAGCATCACCACGCCCACGCTGCCCTCGATGCCGCTGAGGCCGATCAGCGCGGCGGCCGCGCCGCTGGCCCCCGACTGCTCCTCGGCGCGGGTGATCACGCAGCCCTGCTCGGGGCGGCGCTGGCCGGGGAAGCTGCGGGCCTCCAGGATGGCCCGGCCGGCCGCGCTCTCGGAGAGCGGGTGGCGCAGGCCGGTGCGGTAGGCGACGTGGAAGTCCGTCCAGGTCGGTTCGACCACGGCGACGGCGAGCGCCTCGTTGCCGTCGACCAGGGTGAGGTGGGCGGTGGCGCCCAGGTCCTCGGCGAGCGAGCGCAGCGCGGGCAGCGCGGCCTCGCGCAGCAGCGGGTGGACCCGGTGGGCGAGCCGGAGCACGCCGAGGCCGACCCGGGCGCGGCCACCGATGTCCCGGCGGACCAGGCCGTGCTGTTCCAGGGTGGCCAGCAGGCGGTAGACCACCGTGCGGTTGACGGCCAGCCGAGCGGCCAGCTCGGTCACCGTGAGCCCGCGCTCGGAGTCAGCGAGCAGTTTCAGTACCCGGACACCTCTGTCCAGCGTCTGGGAAGTCTCAGCAGTCACGGGGCGCCAGGTCCTTTCCGCGGCAAGTCCGACCCTACGACACAACTGCCGCGGGCCGCACCGGAATTGGTCGCGCGCAGGAAGGGTGTCCGGCGCGGGAGTCCGGCCTAGGCGACGTCGACAGGGCGCAGGCTCCGCGGCACTCGTCCGGGCCGGCGGGTGGGGCCCGGATGAGTGTGGGGAGACGCTAATGAACGGAGGACGCCCCGTGGAAGTGGTTGTCCAAAATTCGGTCAGTATCGATGGGAAGTCGTGATGAAAAATCGGATAAGGCGCACATAACTCGCGCCGCGGGCGCCCGAGTGTCCGATATCTGGGCGCGGCCCCGTCCGGCCGGGCCGCGCCGCCGTCCCGTCAGCCCTGGTTGGCCCACTCGCGGATCCGGGCGATCCGCGCCTTCAGCTGGTTGGCGGTGGCCTGCGCGGTGAGCGGGCCGCCGCACTGACGGCGCAGCTCGTTGTGGATGCTGCCGTGCGGCTGGTCGGTGCGGTGGTGCCAGGCGGCGACCAGCGCGTTCAGCTCCTTGCGCAGTTCGCGCAGCTCCTGGTGGGTGACCACCGGGCGCTCCCCGGCGGGGAGTTCCAGCAGGTCGGCCTCCTCGGCGGGCTTGGCCTTGGAGCGCTGGATCTGCCGGTGCTGACGTTTCTGCAGCAGCATCTGCACCTGGTCGGGTTCGAGCAGGCCCGGGATGCCGAGGTAGTCCTCCTCCTCCTCGCTGCCGGGGTGCGCCTGCATGCCGAACTCCATGGCGTTGTACAGCACCCGGTCGAAGACCGCGTCGCTGCCCAGCGCCTCGTAGGAGAACTCCTCGGTGCCGGTGTCCGCCCCGTCGTTGGCCCTCTCCGCCTCGGCGAGCAGCCGGTCCTCCTCGTCGAAGAGGCCCTCGCCCTCCTTCTTCGGCCGGTCCAGCACGTGGTCGCGCTGCAGCTCCATCTCGTTGGCGAAGCCGAGCAGCATCGGGATGGTCGGCAGGAACACCGAGGCGGTCTCGCCGCGCTTGCGGGCGCGCACGAAGCGGCCGACGGCCTGGGCGAAGAACAGCGGGGTGGAGATCGAGGTGGCGTACACGCCCACGCACAGCCGGGGCACGTCGACGCCCTCGGAGACCATCCGGACGGCCACCATCCAGCGCGAGGTGCCCTCGGCGTAGTCGGAGATCCGCTGGGAGGCCTCGGCCTCGTCGGAGAGCACCAGGGTGACCTTCTCGCCGGTGATCTCGCGCAGCAGCTTGGCGTACGCGCGGGCCACCGTCTGGTCGGTGGCGATCACCAGGCCGCCCGCGTCCGGGATGCCCTTGCGGACCTCGGTCAGCCGCCGGTCGGCGGCCTGCAGCACGGCCGGGATCCACTCGCCCTGCGGGGAGAGCGCGGTGCGCCAGGCCTGGGCGATCAGGTCCTTGGTCATCGGCTCGCCGAGCCGGGCCTCCAGCTCGTCGCCGGCCTTGGTGCGCCAGCGCATGTTGCCGGAGTAGCTGAGGAAGATCACCGGGCGGACCACGTGGTCGGCCAGCGCGTGCCCGTAGCCGTAGGTGTAGTCGGCGACCGACTTGCGGATGCCGTCGCTCCCGGCCTCGTACTGGACGAACGGGATCGGGTTGGTGTCGGAGCGGAACGGGGTGCCGGTGAGGGCGAGTCGGCGGGTGGCCGGTTCGAAGGCCTCGAAACAGGCCTCGCCCCAGGACTTGGAGTCGCCGGCGTGGTGGATCTCGTCCATGATCACCAGCGTCTTGCGGGCCTCGGTCCGGTTGCGGTGCAGCATCGGGTTGACCCCGACGCCCGCGTAGGTGATCACGATGCCCTGGTAGTCCTTGGACAGCGGGCCCGAGGAGTACGCCGGGTCGAGCCGGATCCCTATCCGGGCGGCGGCCTCGGCCCACTGCTTCTTCAGGTGCTCGGTGGGCGCGACCACGGTGACCTGCTGCACCAGGTGGTTGTGCAGCAGGTAGGACGCCAGGGTCAGGGCGAAGGTGGTCTTCCCGGCGCCCGGGGTGGCGACCGCCAGGAAGTCCCGGGGCTGCTTCTCGATGTACAGGTCCAGCGCTCCCTGCTGCCAGGCCCGGAGGCTGGCGGCGGTGCCCCAGGGGGCGCGGCCCGGGAAGGCCGGGGAGAGGTGCGCGGCGGCGGAGGTGCCGCTCGGGCGGGGGTGGGTGCCGTCTGCGTGCGAGAACAGCGGGGCCATCGAGGAGGAGGCGGCGGTAGTCACGGTCTCCGAACGGGGTCGTCGCAGGTCAGGGCCTGTGCGAGGCCCCTCCCCCGCGGTCGGCGGGCGGTCGTGGAACCCGCCCAGCCTAGCTCCTCCCGGAGGGCGGACGGCCGCCGCGGCACGCCCCTGTGGCGTCCGTCCCAGCCAATTCGTACGACTGTCACCACACCTTCACGCGGCACGGGCGGCCGTTCAGGGTGATCGCCGCCGGGGCCGGCTGCGGGTGCGTCCAACTGCCGGAGAAACCGGTGACGGTGGAGCCGCCGGGCGGCAGGACGGCGTTCCAGCCGCCGTCGTGGATCGCGGCCTCGCCCGCCCCCTCCCGTCCCTCGCCGGTGCCCGGCCAGGCCGCCAGCAGGTGCTCGCCCGCGGGCAGCGGCCAGCGCAGCGTCCAGCCGTTCACCGGGCGGTCGGAGGTGTTGCGCAGCGCGATCCGGGCGGTGAACCGGTCGTCCTTCTCGCGGGTGCCCCGGTAGCGCACCTCGCAGCCCGCCTCGGCCGGGTCGGCGCGGCCCGGTTCGCCGAACGGGGCCGGCGCCAGGGCGCCCAGCAGGGCCGCCGCGCTGCCCGCCAGGACGGCCAGCCGCCGGTTGACCCGGCGCAGCAGCGCGAGGCGGCCCCGGCAGTCGGCGCAGTCGGCCAGGTGCCGCTGGACCCGGCGCCCGGCCCGGCCGCGGGCCTGTCCGGCGAGCGCCGCCCAGTGCCCGGCGCAGCCGGGGTCGCGCGGGGCACCGGGGTAGGCCCGCAGGTAGGCCAGCCGCAGGCCCTCGCGGGCCCGGTGCAGCAGCACGGCGGCGGCGCCGCGGCCCACGCCGAGCCGGTCGCCGACCTCGCCCGGCGGCAGGCCCTCCACCTCGGAGAGCCACAGCGCCTGCGCCCAGCGCGCGGGCAGCTGGGCGAGCAGCCCGCGCATCCGGTCGGTCTCGGCCACCCGGGGCGCCGGGTCGGCGGCCTCCTCCCCCGCGGCCCGGCCGGGCAGTTCCCCGGCGGCCCTCTCGCGCACGGGCGCGGCCGCCAGGTGCCGGACGGTGGCGGCCAGGTAGGCCCGCGGGTCCTCGATCCGGTGCCCGTCGGCGAGCCGCCGCCACACCCGCAGGTGCGCCTCGGCGACCAGGTCCTCGGCCCGCCAGCGGTCGCCGCCGGTCAGGCTCCCGGCGTACCGCAGCAGGCCGGGGTGGTGGCGCTGGTACAGCTCGGTGTACGCGGCGAGCGGGGTCCGCCCGGCCGTCCGCACTCGTTCCTCGATGGTCTCGGCCCTCCCCTGGGTCGCCGCGCGGGCGATGGGGTGGGGGGCCCGCACGGCTTTCGCGATCCTGCCCGGGCGCCCCCGCCGCTGCCCATGGAATGCCCATGCCACCGGCCCGGAATGACCGGATTGGTCCGTCCGGGTGTGACGCGGATCACTGGGGACGGACTCGAAACCGGTGTAATCGCACCTGCCCCTCCTGACTCTTCATCATCAGGAGGCGACACCGGTCGCATCCGCACCGTCCGTACCGCCCGCACCTCCCGGAGGAACCACCGTGTTCTCAGCGCCCGCGCCGGTCGAGCAGACCACGCACGCCCGGCTGATCGTCAGCACCCACCGCTCCGCACTGCTGCGGGTCACCCTGCGGTACCGCGCCGACGACCCGCTGGCGGTCCGGATGGTCTTCCCCGCCGAGTACGCGCTGGAGGCCGCCGATCCGACCGCCGACCCGCTGGAGGCCGCCGCGGACCTCCCGGCCGAGCCGGCCCCGGTGGACGGGGTGGAGTGGGTGTTCGCCCGGCAACTGCTCGCCACCGGGCTGGACCTGCCCAGCGGCGAGGGGGACGTGCACGTCCGCCCCGCGCTCGGCCAGCGCACCGTGGTCGAGCTGCGCTCCCCCGACGGCGTCGCCCTGCTCCAGTTCGACCGCACCGAGCTGCGCCGCTTCCTGTGGCACAGCTACCTGGTGGTGCCCGAGGGGCAGGAGCTGCGCCACCTGGACTGCGACCGGGCGCTGGCCGAGCTGCTGTCCTGAACGGCCGCCGTCCCGGCCGGGTGCCCTCACGCCCCGCCAGGACGGCGGCCGCTCAGGCCTTCTGGGTGCGCACCAGGTGCGCGTACACCACCACGTTCCCGTCGTAGCCGCCCTCCCGGCTGAAGCTGCCGCCGCAGGTGATCAGCCGCAGCTGGGCGTCCGGCGTGGCCGCGTACACCTTGCGGTCCGGGAAGTCGCTCTTCGGGTAGACCTCCACGCCGTCGACCTGGAACCAGGCGCCGGAGCCGTCCGTCCGGGCGACCTCCAGCTGGTCGCCCTTGCGCAGCGCGCCCAGCCGGTAGAACACCGCCGGGCCGTGCGCGTTGTCGACGTGCCCGGCCAGCACCGCCGCCCCGCTGGAGCCGGGCGCGGCCCCGTCCCGGTACCAGCCGGCCAGGTTGCGGTCCTCCTCCGGGGGCGGCTGCAGCCGCCCCTCGCCGTCCAGCCCGAGCCGGGCCACCGGCGCGTCCACCCCGAGGACCGGGATCCGGACCCGCACCGGCGGCGAGGGCGGCAGCGCGGGGACGGCCGGGCCGACCGGGGTGCCGTCGTACGCCTGCGCGGCGACCGGCGCGGGCGGCAGGGTGCCGGCCAGCCCGCCGTGCAGCAGCCAGGCCCCGGTGACCACCGCCCCGGCGGCCGCCACCGCCCCCGTCCACGTCCGCTCGCCCACCGCGCCCTCCGCCCGCCGACACCACGACCCGCCCAGTTCACCCGCCGCCCGGGGCCGCAGCACCCCGTGCGTTCTGTCCGGGTGACGCGCCGGGTGACGCGCCGAGCGACGCGCCGGGGGGCGGGCCGTCCGCAGCGCGGCCGCCGCGGCGCAGCCGGGGCCGGGCCAGGAAGCCCTCCGCCAGCGCGGTGGCCAGCCCGATCGCGGGCAGCTCGGACGCCCTCTCGTACAGCACGTAGCGCGGCTCCCACCCCGGCCGGTAGCGGGCGTTCGCCCGGTACCGCGCCTCCAGCCGCCACCAGCGGGACAGGGACCGCAGCACCCCGCGCCACAGCCGCAGCACCGGCCCGGCGCCCAGCCGCGGCTCGAAGGCGGCGCGGAACATCGCGAAGTTCAGCGAGACCCGCACCGCCCCGAACTCGGCGGCCCGGCCGAGCACCGCGGCCACGGCGTACTCGACCAGCCCGTTGTCGGACTCCCGGTCCCGGCGCACCAGGTCGAGCGACAGGCCGTCCGCGCCCCACGGGACGAAGGACAGCAGGGCGGCCGTCCGCCCGGCCCCGTCGCGGCACTCGGCGAGCAGGCAGTCGCCGTCCGCCGGGTCGCCGAGCCGGCCCAGCGCCATCGAGAAGCCGCGCTCGGTGCGGCCGTGCCGCCAGGCGTCGGCCAGCCGGACCAGATCGGCGAACTCCCCGGGCGGGACGTCGCGGTGGCGGCGCAGCAGCACCGTGTAGCCCGCCCGCTCCACCCGGCGGCAGGTCTGCCGCAGGCCGCGCGACTCCCGGCCCTCCAGGGTGAAGCCCGCCGCGTCGACCACCGCCTCGTCGCCCAGGTGCAGCGCACGCAGCCCGGCCGTCCGGGCGTACGCCGTGCCGCCGCGCTCCCCGGCGCCGGTGACGGCGGGGACCCAGGCGTGCGCGCGGGCCAGCCGGTGCCACTCCTCGATCGCCTGCGGCCAGGCCTCCGGGTCGCCGACCGGGTCGCCGGAGGCCAGCGCCACGCCGTTGACCACCCGGTAGGCGACGGCGGCCTTGCGGCTGGGCGAGAAGCACACCGACTTGTCGCGGCGCAGCGCGAAGTAGCCCAGCGAGTCGCGGCCGCCGTGCCGCGCCAGCAGGGCGCGCAGCGCCCGTTCGTCCTCGGGGCCCTGCCGGTCGGTGCCGCGCGGGGAGCGCAGCAGGATCCGCAGGACGAGCAGCAGCAGGGCGGTGCCGAGCAGGTTGAGGCCGAGGTCGAGCCAGCCCGGCACGTCCACGCCGTCGACCTCGACCGTGCCGGAGACGGTGACCAGCCGCAGCACCGCGTACCGGGCGGCCTCGCCCCAGCCGGGCGCCCCGCCGGTGTGCCGGACGGCGAGGGCCCCGGCGCCGGTCAGCAGCGCCCCGCCGAGCAGCAGCACGGCCGCGGCCAGCGGCAGGTTGCCGCGCCCGCCGCGGACCCGGAACACCGGGCGGGCGGCCAGCAGGGCCAGCAGCAGCGCCAGGGTCAGGGCGGCCGAGACCCAGTTGAACGGGTGCGCGCGGTACTCGGGGAAGGCCAGCGCCAGGGCGTAGCCGACGGCGTGCAGCCCGGTGAGCGCCAGCGCGGCGATCCAGGCGGCCCGCTTGCGGCGGCGCAGCATGACGGCGAGCAACCCGGTCAGCAGCGCGGTGGTGAAGCCGGAGGTGACCAGCACCGGGGTGAAGTACTCGCCCCGGTCGGCGCGTTCGACCTGGGCCCGGAACGGGGCGACCACCGCGCCGAGCAGGTTCAGCAGGGTGGCGATCCGCAGGTACCACTGCGCGAGCGCCGCGCAGCGCAGCCGCCAGGGCGCGGGCGGCCGCTCGGGCGACGGCTCGGGCAGCGGCTCGGGCAGCGGCTCGACGGGCGCGGCGGGGACGGCGGGAGCGGGCTCGGGCTCGGGGTCGGCGTCGGGGGTGCCGGCCACCAGGTCGTACGCGGCGGTCTTGGCCGCGACCAGGCGGCGGTGGAACCGCTCCTCGCGGCGCTCGGCGCGGGCCAGCCGGCGGGGGCGGGCGCGGTAGCGCCAGCGGGCCCACGGGCTGGCCGGGCGGGCCAGGCGGACGGCGCCGACCAGGGCGAGCGGCCAGAGCATGATGCCCAGCAGCCCCGTCCAGGTCTTGCCCTTGAGCAGGCTGACCACGACCAGCGCCAGCAGCACGGCCGCCCCGGCCAGGGTCGGCCCGTCCGGGTTCCGGACGAAGCCGCCGAGCGGGAGCTCGCCGATCAGCAGCAGCCCGATCACGGCGACGGCGAACACCACGGCGTCCACCGAGGCGCGGCCCTGGGTGGACCAGTAGACGTCCTCGAGGTGCAGGACCAGCGCGAACTCGTCCAGCACCAGGCCCGCGCCGACGCCGAACCCGAAGCCCAGCAGGTTCCACCAGGCGCCGCCGTCCCCGCGCAGCGCGAACCCGGCCACCCCGCACAGCAGCAGCAGGGCCTGGCCGAACACCACGTGGTGGATGTGCAGCCCGCCCGGGGTCACGTTGCCGGGCCACCAGCGGACCCGGGCGCGGATCATCCGGGTGCTGAGCCGGATGAACAGGAACGCCAGCACCAGGCCGAGCAGCAGCAGGAACAGCGGCTCCCGCCCGGTGTCGACGATCCGGTCCCGGTAGGCGTCGATCAGCGGCTGCCACATCGGCGGGTGCGACCTCCATGTCGGCGGGGCGGGCGTGCCGTGCCATCTGACGTCAAGTCAACTCCCCGGCGGTGCCGCCGCTCCGGTCCGGTGCTCCGAACAGGTGAGCGCTCCGGCGTGGCGTCCCCCGGTCATCCGTACCCGGGCCGTGCTTACCGGCGCGGCGGGCGGACGCGTGCCATGCTGAGGCCGACTCCCCGGACGACGCATCTCTCCATTCCATCCGATGGACGGTTCATCCGGCCGGTGACTTCCCCTGACTCCCTGGTGAACGGATGTGAGACATGGACGCCCTCTCCCGCCGGACCCTGCTGGCCGCCGGTGCGGCGACCGCCGCCACCCTCGCCGCGGGCTGCGCGAGCACCTCCGGGAGCGGGGGCGCCGCCCCGCCCGCGCAGGCCGACGGCCTCGCCGCGAACGGCAGCCCCAGCGCCGTCCCCAAGCCGCCCGCCACCCTGATCGGCGACGGCTCCACCTCCGACACCGGCCCGCAGCCCAACCAGCCCCAGGCCGTCCCGCTGGAGGCCGGTCAGCGGCCGCCGCAGTTCGTGGTCTTCTCCTGGGACGGCGCGGGCGAGCTCGACAACCAGCTGTTCAGCCGGTTCCGCAAGCTCGCCAAGGACCACGACGCCACCATGACCTTCTTCCTCAGCGGCATCTACACCCTGCCCGAGTCGAAGAAGTCGCTCTACCACCCGCCGCAGCACCCGGTCGGCGCCTCGGACATCGGCTACCTCAGCGACCAGCACATCCGCGCCACCATCGAGCAGGTCAGCGCCGCCTGGCTGGAGGGCCACGAGATCGGCACCCACTTCAACGGCCACTTCTGCGGCGCCAACGGCGGCGGACGGTGGTCGCCCGAGGACTGGGACAGCGAGATCCAGCAGGCCATGGACTTCGTCATGAACTGGCGCACCAACACCGGCAACACCGAGCTGCCCGCGCTCCCCTTCGACTACCGCAAGGAGCTCATTGGCGGCCGCACCCCCTGCCTGGAGGGCCAGCGCGGTCTGCTGCCCACCGCCGTCAAGCGCGGCTGGAAGTACGACAGCTCGGGCCCCGGCGGGCTGCAGGTGTGGCCGCAGAAGTTCGCCGGCGGCGCGCTGTGGGACATGCCGCTGCAGTCCATCCCGTTCCCCGGGCACAGCTTCCAGGTGCTCTCGATGGACTACAACATCATGTACAACCAGTCCGGCGACAACACCAAGGGCGACCCGGGCAAGCAGGCGTTCTGGCAGAACCAGGCCCGCGACGCGTACCTGGCCGGGTTCGAGCGCGCCTACACCACCAACCGGGCGCCGTTCATCATCGGCAACCACTTCGAGCAGTGGAACGGCGGCATCTACATGAACGCCGTCGAGGAGACCATCAAGCAGATCGCCGACAAGCCCGAGGTCCGGATGGTCTCCTTCCGGCAGCTCGTCGAGTGGCTGGAGGCGCAGGACCCGGCGGTCCTCAAGAAGCTCCAGGCGCTCGCCCCCGGCCAGGCCCCGGCGGGCGGCTGGAACGCCTACCTCGGCGGCACCGGCGGCAGCCCGGCGGGCGGGGCGGCGTCCCCGTCCGTCCCGGCGGTCGCGGGCGGCAAGTAGCCCAGCCTCCCCTCCCGTCCCCCTCGTGCGAGGCCGGAGCCGCTCGTCAGGCTCCGGCCTTCGCCGTCGCCCGGCCCGACAGCACCGCGCCGACCAGCGCGACCACCGGCATGGTCAGGAACACCGCGGCGAACGCCCCCGCCGGGAGGGCCGCCCCGCCGTCCGCGCCGTGGGCCGCCGCGCCGACCGCACCGCCGCCCAGGGCCGCGAACAGGACGCCCGCCAGGCCGGTCAGCAGCACGTTGCCCAGGGCGTCGCTGAGCTGCAGGGCCGCCGAGTTCCCGCCGGTCTCCTCCGGCTTGGACAGCTTCATCATCAGCACGCTGATGCTGGCGATCGCCAGGCCCATCCCGGCGCCGCCGACCCCCCAGAACACCGCCGTCACCCACACCGGCACCGCCGGGAACAGCACCAGCGCCGCCCCGCCGACCGCCACCGCCGTCGACACGAACCCGATCCGGATCAGCGCCCCGCGGTGCCGCTCCGCGCCCGGCCGCCCCTGCAACCAGGAGCCGAACGCCCAGGACAGCCCGCCCGGCGCCAGCGTCAGGCCCGCCATCGTCACCGACAGCCCGCGCTGGGTCTGCATCATCAGCGGGATGAACAGCTCGGACGCGAAGAACGCGCCCGCCGCGACCCCGCGCAGCAGGATCACCGTCGGCAGCCCGCGCGCCGCCCGCAGCGTGCCGCGCGGCAGCAGCCGCAGCGCCGCCGGGCCCAGCAGCGCCGCCCCCGCCGCCGCAGGCAGCAGCGCCCAGCCGTCCAGCCGCTGGCCCGCGTACTGCAGCAGCGCGGCACCGAGCGCGACCATCGCCGCGTCCCGGGTGCGCCGCCAGTCGTACGCGCCGGCCCGCAGCGACGCCTGGGACCGCTCCGAGCGGCGCAGCGCCGGGCCCATCACCGCGAGCGGCAGCAGCACCAGCACCGGCACCGCGAGGAACACCCAGCGCCAGCCGAGGTGCTGGGTGACCGCGCCGGAGATCACCGGGCCGAGGATCGAGGGCAGCACCCAGGCCGCCGAGAACGCCGCGAACACCGAGGGCCGCAACCGCTCCGGGAACGCCCGGCCGACCACCACGTACAGCGCGACGATCACCAGGCCGCCGCCCAGGCCCTGCACCGCCCGGCCCGCGACGAACATCCACATGTTCACCGCCGTGCCGGCCGTCACCAGGCCCGCCGCGAACACCGCGATGCCGCTGAACAGCGGGGCGAGCGGGCCGCTGCGGTCGCACCACTGCCCGGAGACCACCATCGCCAGCAGCGTGGTGGTGAAGTACCCGGAGAACGCGAAGGCGTACAGGCCGATCCCGTCGAGCTGCTGGGCGGCCGTCGGCATCGCGGTGTTCACCGCCGTCGCCTCGAAGGCCAGCAGCAGCACCACCGACACGATGCCCAGGGTCAGCGCCCGCCAGGGGCCGCTGAGCACCCCGCCGGTGCCGTCGTCGCTGCCGGTGCCGTCGGGGAGGGGGTGCGCGGGTGCCGCCGTTTCGGCCGGGGAAGTGCTGGTCACCGAGCCATGGTAAGTGCCACATCCGCATTTCGATCCTGACCTGCAGGCGGAACCCGGCCTCCGCCCCCGGCCCTAGGACCCGCGGCCGGACCTAGTGGAGCACCTTGAGCCCGACCACGCCCGACAGGATCAGCACCAGGCAGGTGATCCGGGCGGCGCTCACCGCGTCCCCCATCGCCGCCATCCCGTACAGCGCGGTGCCCACCGCGCCGATGCCCACCCACACCGCGTACCCCGTCCCCAGCGGGATCGACCGCATCGCGTACGCCAGCCCGCCCATCGACAGCGCCAACGCCACCGCGAACACCACGCTCGGCACCAGCCGCGAGAACCCCTTGGACGCCTCCAGGGCCACCGCCCACACGGTCTCCAGCACCCCGGCAACGATCAGAACCACCCAGGCCATGACGACGGACTCCTCCGCAGTAGTCGAAACACCTACCGCGCCGTCTTGTCGTGCCGGGTACGACGCACCTCGTCCGGGGCCGCCGCGAACGGCCGCCTCCCCTCCGACGGTAGCACGGCGCCGACACACAGAATTCACGGTCGAATATTGACGCGGACCCGGCGGCGCCCGCTATAGTGAATTCACCGGAACGAATCCGGCGCAGTCCGCACCCCGCGACAGGAGATGGCGATGAACAGGAAGACGGTGGCCCACGCGGCGCCCCGCACCTGTGCCCCCTGTCCCGACTGCGCGCGTTCCTGTCGTTGCAGCTGTTGCGCCTGAGTCGCAACCACCCCTAGCAGCAGGCCCGTTGACGCCTGCCCGCCGACTCCCGTCGGCTCGCTCCACTCCACGACCATGTGCCCGAGTGGTTCAGGGAACCGTCTGCAAAACGGTTTACGCGGGTTCGATTCCCGTCATGGTCTCCGTCCGGAATTCACCGGTCGCCTTTCCTCGCGGAGCGGGCGACCGGTGAATTCCGCTGCCCTTTTCCTTTTCCGCGGGGGATTCTCCGGGGGATTCTCGCAGTCCTCCCCCGCCGGGGAACGGCGGCGGGCGCCGACCGCGGTCCCCAGGACCGCCGTCGACGCCCGCCCGGGCCCGTCCGGACGCCCGGCTACTCGATGACGCCGGGGTTGGCCTCGCCACCGCGCCAGGTGTCCTCGTCCTCGACCAGGTAGTCGGGACGGTGCCCCTGGTTCTTCTTCTTGCTGCCGCCGCTGCCCGAGCCGCCGTGCATCCCGGACGCGCCCGCCTGCCCGGCCCGTCCCTTCCCGATGCCCGACCCGCCCTCGGTGAACGCCCGTCCACCGGCACCGGCCGCCTTGGCCCCGCCGATCGTGCCACCGGCCTTGCGCACCAGGCCGCTGCCGCTGCTCTTGCCCCCGGCACCGCCCCGCGCACCGCCACCGGCACCACCGTGCATGCCGCCCATCCCGCCGGCACCCACGGCCCCGCGGCCACCCGCGGCACCCGCAGCCCCGGCTCCCGCGGCCCCGGCCCCACCGGCAACCCCCCGGCCCGCCGACCCCGCAGCACCCGAACCGGCCGTCCGGCCGCCACCGGCCCCCGTGGTCCCCGCCAGCCCGCCGCCGGACACCCGGCCGCCACCGAGACCACCACCACCGGTCACGTACCCGCCACCGCCGACCCCCGGCAGGAACCCGCCACCGCCGAGGCCGCCACCGCCGCCGGTGCCACCACCTCCGGCACCACCCCCCGGCAACGTCCCCACCCCGCCGGGCCCTCCGGTCCCGGGCCCGATCGGCACCCCCACCGAAGGCGGCAGGTTGACCCCGTCGATCCACGTCCCCGGACTCGTCGGCGACGTCGGGTGCCCGGGCGCGGGCAGCGTCGACACCGGGGGGATCCCGGGCGTCGTCGGGTGCCCGGGCGAGGTCGGGTCCGGAATCCCGGGCAGGCCGGGCGACACCTGCTTGGGCGGCGTGGTCTGCTGCGGCGGCTCCTTGGGCGGCAGCATCTCCGGCAGCCTCCCCACCGGAGGAACGGTGCCCTTGCCGCCCGGGTCGTCCGGCGGCGGCGGGAAGGGCTGCGGGTCCACGATGCTGCCCTTGGGAGGCGGCGGCATCTGGTTCGCGGCCTCTTCGTAGTACGGCGCGAGGTACTCCATCGTGCCGATGGCGTACTGGTGCTGGATCTCGGTGGCCGAGAGCTCGTCGTAGTTCTTGTTGACGGCGTCGAAGCGGTTCATGCCGCTGGCGAGGTCCGCCTTGAACTGGGCGTCCGACCGGTCGCCCAGGTCGCTGAGCCACTTGACGCCGCTGTCGAACTGGCTGGGGACCGAGATCCGGTCCATCTGCGCCTTGGCCGCCTGCAGGGCGTTCGCCGCCAGGTGCATCGCCGACGAGGTCTTGGCCGCGTGGTCGGCCGTGCTGCTGAGCATCGTCTGGATCTTTGCCGCCCGCGCCGCGAAGCCGTCCGCCGCCGCGCCCTCCCAGTTGCTCTGTGCGTGCTCCAGTGCCTGCTGGAGGTCCCTCGCCGCGGCCTGGAGGTCCTCGCTCGCGGTGCCCCAGTGCTCGGCGACCCTGGTGAGCTTCTCGGGCTGGGAGTCCGCCAACATGCCCTTGAGCGGGATCAGCGCCTGCTGCTCGAACTCGTGGATGCGCTCCATGTCAGCTCGCCCCTCCCTGGTACGTCATGTTGGCCACGCCCTCGGTCTCGAGCCCCTTGTACGCGTTGTTGACCGTCTGAGTCTTGTTCCCGAAGTCGTTGATCAGCTCCGTCAGGCCCGTGATGGTCTCGGTGAGCCAGGCCTGCATGTTCTGGTGGGCCTCGTGCACCTTGGCAGCATGACTGAAGTTCGACCCGAAATCGGAGCCTGAGACGTCGGTGCCGTACGCACTGCGCTCGCTGGTCTGGGCCATGTTCTGCTGGATCACCTGCAGTCGTTTCACGACCGCTTCCAGCTCGTCCGTGTTGACGCGGTATCCGTTGGCCACGCGGCCCTCTCCTCCCCCTGGAGTCTTGAGTTCTTCCCCGTAAGTCCGACCAGCCAAAAGGCTTCAGAATTCGGCTAGTTGAGACTCTGATGGTATCGCCGACACGGCTCCGCACCCATACCGGCGTCAACGCTGCGGTTGGTTCCCGCCCTGGCCGTACGGGTTCTGGTAGGGGCCCTGCTGCGGCGGGTAACCCTGCTGTGGAGGCTGGCCGCCGTAGGGCTGCTGCGGCGGATACCCCTGCTGCGGCGCCTGGCCGCCGTACGGAGGCTGCGGCTGCGGCCAACCGGGCTGGGTACCGTACGGCGGCTGCCCCTGGGGCGGCACCGGGGCGGGGCGCCGACGGCTCCGCACCACCACGACCACGATGAGGACGACCACCAGAACGGCACCCGCGCCGATGGCGGCGAGCACTCCGACACCGAGGCCGGAGTCGGAGGAACTCCTGGCCTGCGGCAGCGCGTCGGGCTGCTTGGGATCTGCGCCGACGGTCGCCGCGCCGCTCGGCGCAGCGGTGGCTCCACTGCCGGAAGTCCCCGCGAGGGGACCTTGCGCAGAACCTGCCGGGATGTCCTTCGTCAGCGCGTCGTACGGCGACAGGATTCCGTAGCCGTAGTGCGGGTCGGGCAGTTTCCCGCCCTTCAGCGCGGTCGGAACCTTCGCCGACTTGACCAACCGGTCAGCCACCTGACCTGCGGTCAGTTCCGGGAACTTGGCCCGGACCAGTGCCGCCGCGGCGGAGACGAAGGCCGTGGAGTTCGACGTCCCGTCGCCGATGCAGTACTGGTTCCCCCCGCAGGAACCGGGAGTGACCACGCCCACTCCGGGAGCCGCCAGCATCGTCTGCGAGCCGTAGTTGGACTTCGGCCAGATCACGTCCGCCTTGTCGGTCGCTCCCACCGCGAGCACACCGGGTTCGTTCGCCGGGCTGGCGACCTTGCCCCGGCCGTCGTTCCCGGTACCCGCCACGATCAGCACGTCGTGCCGGGCGGCGTAGGCGACCGCCTCGGTCAGCGCCGAGTCCCCCTTCGGCTCGCCGACGCCGGCCTGCGAGAGGTTGATGACCTTGGCCCCGTGGTCGACCGCCCACTTGATGTCCTCCGGGATCGCGTCACCACCGGCCGCGGTCTCCCGGTAGAGCGGAAGGACCTTCGCACCGGGTGCGAGGCCGACCACGCCCACCCCGTCCCCGTGTCCGTGCCCGACGATGAGGCCCGCCATGTTCGTGCCGTGGGGATCCGACGGCCGCTTGTCCTGCCCGGCTCCGCTCGGGTCGTAGCCCGGCAGCACCGACCCCGTGAGGTCCGGGTGCGAGGCGTCCACGCCGGTGTCGATCACCGCGACGATCACGCCGTCGCCCTTGCTGACCGACCACACCTTGTCCAGGTCGAAGTACGCGTTCGTCCACTGCGCGTCCCGCACCTGGTCCGCCGACGCCGTCGGTGCGGCGCTGAGCAGCAGGGCCCCGGTCAGTGTCGTCGCGCCGAGCAGGCGCACGGCTTTGGTCAGCGTCATCAGTACCCCGTCAGTCGATCGACAGCCCGTTCGTTCTCGCAGCGCCCCCGGAACGTGGGACGGTCCGATCGTATCGTCCGCCCCTCGCCCCGGCACCGGGCCGTCGTGACAGGCGCACCACATTTCACCTGATCATGACCTCCTGCCAACTGCCGCCCCGGTAAGGCTGCTGATGCGGCGTCCGCTGGTGCGGAGGGTCCGGCGGTGCCGCCGGCGGCGGTCCGTACGACTGCTCCGGCCGGCCCGGTGGCGGGGAAAAGGGCCGGTGGGGGTGGTGGGGGGCTGTGCTATGAATGGCGCGTCGTTCATCCAGGGGGATCTTGTGACGTACCCGCCGCAGTCCGGCGTGTCCGGTGCGGGGCAGCCGGTGCCGCCCTACCAGCAGCCGCCGTACCAGCAGCAGCCGCCGTATCCGCAGGCGCCGCACCCGCAGCAGCAGCCGTACCCGCAGCCGCCGTACCCGCAGGGTCCGTCCGGGCCGGGGCTCCCGCAGCAGTACCCGCAGCAGTTTCCGCCGCACTTCCCGCAGCAGCAGCCGTTCCCGCCGTACGGGGCACCGCAGCCGGTGCGGCGGGGCGGGGCGGGGCGGAAGTTGGCGTGTGCGGGCGTGGTGCTGGTGGTGCTGCTGGGGGTGGTGGCGGGCGGGGCGGTGCTGCTGCACGTGGCGCGGCAACGGGCGCCGGTGCGCCAGCCGTTGTCGTCGTCGGGGGGTGGCGGGGCGTGGGAGAAGGTGACGGCGGGGCTGACGGCGGCGTTGGCGGCGAAGGACGAGGAGGCGTTCGTCAAGCCGTTCGCGGCGGGGGCGACGAAGGAGAAGCAGCGGCTGGTGTTCCGCAACCTGGTCAAGATCCCGTGGGAGACGGCGCGTTGGGAGCCGGGCCTGACGATGGACGGCCAGTTGACGGTGGACTTCGTGCACCAGGTGAAGGGGGTGGACAACTTCCCGATCACCGAGCAGTACGGGTGGAAGGTGCTGTCCGCCGCGTCGGGGCCGAGCCCGGACCCGATGGCGGGCCCGCCGCCGGGGGTGGACGAGGTGGTCACCGAGGTCGGCGGGGTGAAGGACGACCGGGGCAAGGACGCCGGTTTCGGCTACTACCCGGCCCCGTGGGACGCGTACGACGAGTTGGCGGTGCAGGTCCGCGACCACCTGGTGGTGATGTCGGACAAGGGGCAGGCGGCCGAGCTGAACCGGGACGTGGACGTCCTGGCGCGGGCGGCGGCGGACGACCTGGCGGCCTGGCAGAAGTACGGTCCGGCGCCGACCGGTGACCGGAAGGGGGCGAGCGGGTTCTTCGTGGTGCTGGAGAAGAACCGGGACGTCTACAACAAGCTGTACCGGGGCGACGGGAAGCCGAACGACAGCCTGGAGGCGGGCGTCAACATGCCGATGCAGGCCGCGCAGGGGCCGAAGGCGGGCGACGGCGAACTGCTGATCGGCGGCAGCCGGATCGTGATGGACACCACCGGCAGCCGCTTCACCAGCGACCAGTGGCAGGGCGGCGTGACGGACATCGGCCGGCACGAGATGGCGCACGCGATCGTCGCCCCGCTGCTCACCACCTCGGGCGGCTTCGACGGGTCGGGCGGCCCGCGCGACTGGGTCTCCGAGGGCTTCGCGGAGTACATGGCGCTGCGCGGCAAGGACTCGCTGGCCCGCGACGAGCTGAACGCGTACCTGAAGGACGTCCCCTTCGACGGCCAACTGCCGGGCAACGGTGACGAGTTCTACGCCAGCGACGCCGACCGCCGGACGGCGAACTACACGCTGTCCGGCGACGCGCTGCGGTTCATGGCGTCGAAGTACGGCGACGCCAAGGTGTTCGCGTTCGTGGCCGCGCAGTACGGGCAGCCCAAGGAGTACGAGCAGCAGGTCACCGCGGCGACCGGCCAGCCCCTGGCGCAGTTCCAGGCGGCCTGGGCGGCGCACGTCCGCTCGGCCGTGCCCGCCAGGCGCTGAGCCGGCAGCCCGGCCGGGAGCCGGGGCCCGGCGGAGCCACGGCCGGGGTCCGGCGGAGCCACGGCCGGGGTCCGGCGGAGCCACGGCCGGAGTCCGGCGGAGCCACGGCCGGGGTCCGACGGAGCCCCGTCAGACCGGCACGATGGCGTCCTCCGGCGGGATCGGCAGCCGCCCGACCGGCAGCCCGGTCGCGGCGCGGACGGCGGCCGCGACCGCGGCGGGGGCGACCACGGCGGGCACGGCGCTGACCGCCTTGGCGCCGAAGGGGGCGACCACGTCGCGCTCCTCCAGCAGGGCGGCGATCCGGATGTCGGGGGTGTCCAGCGCGGTGGGGAGCCGGTAGCCGGTGAGCGAGGCGTTGACGGGGACACCGCCCTCGGTGCGCAGGTTCTCCAGCAGGGCGAGTCCGACGCCCTGGGCGACGGCGCCCTCGATCCGGTCCTCGATCTGCCGGGGGTTCAGCGCCCGGCCGACCTCCTGGGCGACCGTGACGTCGACGACCCGGACGGCGCCGAGCTCGATGTCGACGTCGACGACGGCGCGCATCGCGCAGAACGCGATGGAGACGAAGGCGTCGCCCTGCCCGGTCTCGGGGTCGAGCGGTTCGGTGGGGTGCGGGCGGCACTGGGCGGTGGCCCAGAGCTCGCGGCCCTCCAGCGCCTCGCTGACCGGCATGCCGAGCACGCCGTCGTAACTGGTGATCTTCCCGTCGTTGATGGTGAGCAGTTCGACGGACATCCCGAAGTCGGCGGCGATCGGCTGCAGCATCTGGTGGCGGACCATCAGCGCGGCCCGCTCCACGGCGCCGCCGGAGACCCAGGTGTGGCGGCCGCGGGCGGACGGGCCGGCCGCGGACTGGTCGGAGTCGACGGGCGCGATGTAGACCTCGCTGACGCCGAGCACGCTCTGCACGATCTGCCGGGCCAGGGTGGCGAAGCCCTGGCCGGAGTCGACGGCGGCGCAGATGACGGTGGCGTGGTCGCCGGAGACCCGGACGGTCGCGGTGGCGACCTCGTCCTCGCCCTCGGCGCCGAGCATGTGCACCATGCCGACGGCGTAGCCGATGCCGCGCCGCACCGCGGCGGGGTCGCCCGCGCCGCCGGGGCCGCCGGGCAGCAGCCAGTCGGCCTCGGGGTCGTCGAGCGGGAGGGCGGGCAGCGGGGTGGTGTCGAGCGCGTCGAGCAGGGCCCGGACCGGGGCGGGGCAGGTGACGGCCTGGCCGGTGGGCAGCGGGTCGCCGGTGGTCATGGCGTTGCGGCGGCGGATCTCCACCGGGTCGATGCCGAGCTGCTTGGCGAGCTGGTCGAGCTGCGACTCGTACGCGAAGCAGGTCTGCAGGGCGCCCTCGCCGCGCATCCGGCCGGCCGGCGGGTTGTTGGTGCGCACCGCCCAGGCGTCGACGAAGACGTTGGGGCAGGTGTAGGGGCCGACCGAGAAGGCGACGGCGGCGGCCAGCGCCTCGGCGGAGACGTCGGCGTAGGCGCCGCCGTCGAGCAGGATCTGCGCCTCGACCTTGACCAGCCGGCCCTCGGCGTCGGCGTGGTGGCGGTAGCGCAGCAGGGCGGGGTGGCGGGTGGTGTGGGCCTGGAAGGACTCGGCCCGGGTGAGGGTCATCTTGACCGGGCGGCCGGTGCGCAGCGCGAGCAGGGCGAGGGTGACCTGGAAGGAGAGGTCCTCGCGGTCGGTGGTGGCGCCGGGCACGCCGGTGACGACGAGCCGGACCCGGTCGGGGTCGATGCCGAGGCAGGCGGCGGTGCGGTCGCGGTCGCCGTGCGGGTCGGTGGAGGACAGGTGCAGTTCGACGCCGCCGTCGGGGCGGGGCACGGCGAGGCCGGCCTCGGCGCCGATCGGGGCCGGGTCCTGGCGGCCGACCTGGTAGAGGCCCTCGACGACGACCGCGCCGACCGCGTCGGGGTCGCCGGTGCGCAGCGGCAGGTGCCGCAGCAGGTTGCCGTCGGGGTGCAGCGGGGCGGCGTGGAAGGCGGCCTCGGGGTCGGTGACCGGTTCCAGCGGCTCGTACTCGACGAGGATCGCGGCGGCGGCGAGCCGGGCGGTGTCGGGGTGGTCGGCGGCGACCGCGGCGACGGGTTCGCCGTGGTGGCGCACGACGCCCGCGGCGAGCACCGGGCGGTCGGCGGTGACCGGCCCGGCGGGGGCGCCGTCGGGGGTGCCGTCGGGGCCCGGGGGCAGGTCGGCGGCGGTGACCACGGCGTGCACGCCGGGGATGGCGAGGGCGGGGGCGGTGTCGACCGAGACGATCCGGGCGTGCGGGTGCGGGGAGCGCAGCACGGCGCCCCAGAGCAGCCCCTCGGCCCACAGGTCGGCGGCGTACGGGTAGATGCCGAGGGCCTTGGGCAGGGCGTCGGTGCGCAGCGGGGAGGTGCCGAGGCCGGTGGTGCCCGTCCCGGGGTCCGCGGGGGCGGGCGCCGGGAGCTCGGTGGCGGAGGTCATGCGTTCTCGTCCTCGGGGAGGCGGATGCCGTGGGCGGGAGTGGCGTCGTAGCCGGGGTACTGGGTGCCGTAGCCGTCGGTGGCGTAGACGGTGCCGTCGTAGGGGCCCGCGTCCTGGTACGTGACGGTGCCGAACGGGTCGGTGCCCGGGGCGGGGGCGCCGAAGGGCTCGCCGGGGGCCTGCTGCCAGTCGGCCGGGACGGGGGTGCCGTGCGGCGGGGTGGGCGGGTAGGCGTAGCCGCCGGTGCGCGGGGTCTCGCCCTGCGGCTGGGCGGGGATCAGCTGGTCGGCCTCGTGCCAGAGCTCGGAGTCGGCGTAGAGCGGGAGTTCGGCGCCGTGGTCGGGCTGCGGCGGGGCCGCGGCGGGGGGCTCGGCGGCCGGGCCCGCGGCGGCGGCCTGTTCGGCGGCGTCGAGTTCGGCTTCGAGGGCGGCCTCGCGGGCGTCGGCGACGGCCTGGACGGCGGCGAGCGCGCCGCGGTAGCCGGTGCAGCGGCACAGGTTGCCGCACAGCGCCTGGCGGGCCTCGACCTCGCCGGGGCGGTGGTTGCGCTGCAGCAGGTCGTGCACGGCCATCGCGAGGCCGGGGGTGCAGTAGCCGCACTGGACGGCGCCGGAGTCGGCGAGCGCCTGCTGGACGTCGCTGGCGCCGCCCGCGCCGGACAGGCCCTCGACGGTGCCGATCTCGCTGTCGGCGGCGAGCGCGGCGGGCACCAGGCAGCCGTTGACCAGCTGCCCGTCGACCTGCACCGAGCAGGCCCCGCACTCGCCCTGCTCGCAGCCGTCCTTGGCGCCGGCCAGGCCGAGCCGCTCGCGCAGCACGTAGAGCAGGCTCTCGCCGATCCAGGCGTCGGTGACGGGCCGTTCGACGCCGTTGACGCGCAGCGTGTACGAGGCGGTGGGGCGCACGTCGCCGGTGAGCGCCCCGGGGTGGTTCAGCAGTTCGTCCGTCACTTGAGCGCCCTTCCCAGTGCCCTGCGGGCCAGCACCGCCACGGTACGCCGCAGCCGGGCCGCGGCCGAGCCCGCCCCCTCTCCGTGTGCCCCGCCCTCGGGCACGCACGCTCCGGCCACGTACTCGCCGAAGGCGGCGAGCGCGGCGGGGTCGATCAGGACCGCGCCCTCGGCGCCGCGGGCGTCCCAGTCGATGCAGCCGGCCACCCAGCTCTCGGCCTCCAGCGGCCGCAGCGGGACGGGGGCGACGGCGCCGACGGCGCAGCGCACGCCGCGCCGGGCGGGGTCGAGGACGAGGGCGACGGAGGCGGCGGCGCGGGCCGGGCCGCTGCGGCCGGTGGACTTCAGGAACACCTGGGGGGCGTGCAGCAGCGGGACCCGCACCCAGGTGAGGAGCTCGCCGGGGCGCAGCGGGTCGAGGCCGGTGAGCAGGTGGCTGATCGGCACCTCGCGGACGGCGCCGGCCCGGGCGAGGGTGGCGGTGGCCTCGAGGGCGGCGAGCACCGGGAGGGTGTCGCCGGTCGGGGCGGCGGTGGCGATGTTGCCGCCGAGGGTGCCGACGTTGCGCACCTGCGGGGGCCCGGCGGTGCGGGCGGCGTCGGCGAGGGCGGGGATGAGCGCGGCGAAGTCGGGGCGGTCCATCCGGGCGTGGGTGAGTCCGGCGCCGAGGACGGCGGTGCCGCCGTCCTCGTAGCGCCAGCCGCGCAGTTCGGTGATCCGGCCGAGTCCGATCAGCGCGGCGGGCCGCAGCCGCCCGGCGTTGACGGCCTCCATCAGGTCGGTGGCACCCGCCACCGGCACCGCCCCCGGGGTGACGGCCAGCGCTTCGACCGCCTCGTCGACCGAGGCCGGCAACATGATCGTCCGGTTCACCAGGTTCCCACCGTGCTCCATTTGCAGTGCGGCCTGCCGCCCGTAGGGTACGGGCGATCGGTGCGGGTTGGGCAACTCTGGCACACAAAGACCGCTGATCACTTCCCGGGTCGCGGACAGGTCCGAACAACTCGGGACAACTCCGGACGCGACCACGATCAGGTCGTGACCGAGGTGATCGGTTGTTCACCTGGTCATGACGTGCGGGCCCCGCCCGGAGTTCCCTCGTGCTGACGCTCCGTCACGGAGCGGCGACCCCGGCGGACGGGCCGGGCGGGCCCTCCAGCGGGCGGCCGACGACGCCGGGCCTGCGCTGCCAGGGCCGCGGGCCCTCCGGGCGGCGGTACTCGATGCCCAGCGCGTCCAGCCGCGGGTAGTGGGCGGCCATCCGGCGCTCGAAGTCCGCCCAGTCGCGGGCGGCCGGGTCGCGCGGCAGGTCGGACCAGGCGACCTCGGCGAACGCGGCCAGCCGCGGGAACGCCTTGTAGTCGACCTCCCGGCCGGTGGGCATGAACTCGGTCCAGATGTTCGCCTGGGTGCCGATGACGTGCGCGGCGGCGGCCGCGTCCAGCTGCGGCGGGACGGGCTCGAAGCGGTAGACGTCCTCCAGGGTGCGCACCCAGCCGACCGGCACCGGCTCGTCCGGGCCGTCGGCCTGCCGGTGGTCGAGGTAGACGTGCTGCTCGGGGCACATCACCACGTCGTGCCCGGCGCTCGCGGCGGCGATCCCGCCCTCGTAGCCGCGCCAGGACGAGACGGCCGCGCCGGGGGCGAGCCCGCCCTCCAGGATCTCGTCCCAGCCGATCAGGCGGCGGCCGCGCTCGGCCAGCCAGCGGTCGAAGTGCCGGATGACGTGGCTCTGCAGCTCGAACTCGTCCTTGAGGCCGAGCTCGGCGATCCGGGCCTGCGCGGCGTCGGAGCGCTTCCACTGCTCCTTGGGGCACTCGTCGCCGCCGAGGTGCACGAAGGTCGAGGGGAAGACCTCCAGCACCTCCTCCAGCACGTGCTCGTAGAAGCGCAGGGTGGCCTCGGAGGCGTTCAGGATGTTCTCGCTGACGCCCCAGTCGGTCCAGGTGCCGAGCGCGGCGGTGTCGACCACGTCGGTGTTGCCGAGCTCGGGGTACGCGGCGACGGCGGCCTGGTTGTGCCCCGGCAGGTCGATCTCGGGGACGACGGTGACGCCGCGGGCGGCCGCGTACGCGACGATCTCGCGCAGGTCGTCCTGGGTGTAGTAGCCGCCGTGCGGCTGGTCGTCGCGCCGCCCGCCCGCCCGGAAGCCGACCATCGAGCGCTCGCGCCAGCCGCCGACCTCGGTGAGCTTCGGGTAACGCCGGACCTCGATCCGCCAGCCCTGGTCGTCGGTCAGGTGGAGGTGCAGGACGTTGAGCTTGTGCGCGGCGAGCTGGTCGACGAAGCGCAGCACCCCGGCCTTGGGCATGAAGTGCCGGGCGACGTCCAGCATGGCGCCGCGCCAGCCGAACCGGGGCGCGTCGTGGACCTCCACCGCGGGCACCGTCCAGTCCGCCCCGGGCAGCGGGGCGCTGCGGTACGCGGCGGGGCCGAGCAGCTGGCGCAGGGTCTGCCCGGCGTGCGCCAGGCCCGCGGGGCCGCCGCCGGTGAGCCGGACGGCGTCGGCGTCGGCGCTCAGCCGGTACTCCTCGGCGCCGAGTTCCGGGTCGAGGGCCAGCCGGAGGTCGCCGTCCTCGCCCGCGGGGGCCGGGTCGAGGTCGAAGCCGGTGGCGGCGGAGAGCTCGGCGCGCAGCCGGCGGGCGGCGGCCTCGGCGCCGGGGGCGACGGCGATCCGGGAGCCGGCGTGCAGGACGAAGGGCGGGGCGTCGGGGCGGGGCTGGACGCGCAACGGGGCGGGGATGAGGTCCATGCGCCCCATCCTGCCCCGGACCTCCCCGACTGGCATAGACCAGTTGGGGAGGATTTCCGCAGGTCGCCCCGCGGTCAGTCCTGCTTGTCGTCCCCGCCCGGGTTGTTCAGCCCGTCGAAGATCTCCTTGCACATCGGGCAGACCGGGTACTTCTTCGGGTCCCGCCCGGGCACCCAGACCTTGCCGCACAGCGCCACCACGGGGGACCCGGAGAGCGCGCTCTCCATGATCTTGTCCTTCTGGACGTAGTGGGCGAAGCGCTCGTGGTCGCCGTCCCCGTGCGACGTCTGCGGGACGGGCTCGACCAGGGTGCCGGTGCCGAGACCGCGCTCGGGCTCAAGAGTGCTCATGGGTGCCAAGTCTATGGGGGCCGCCCGGAACCGGGCCACCACGGACGGGAGCCCGGCTCAGTTCAGCAGCGGGTCGTCGGGATAGGTGGCGAGCATCGCCAGCGGGCCGCGCTGGCGGCGCAGCACCTCCCGCCAGAGCCGGTCGGGCCGGGCGCAGGAGAGGTCCCCCGCCTCGCAGTCGACCAGGTGCCAGGCGCCCTCGGCGATCTCGTCCTCCAACTGCCCGGGCGACCAGCCCGAGTACCCGGCGAACACCCGCATCCCGCCGAGCACCCCGGCCAGCACCTCGGGCGGCGCCTCCAGGTCGACCAGGCCGATCGCGCCGTGCACCCGGCGCCAGCCGAGCGGCGCCTCGTGGTGCTCCTCGCCGGGGACGACGGCGACGGCCAGCGCGGAGTCCAGCGCGACCGGGCCGCCCTGGAAGAGCACCGGCGGGTCGCCCGCCAGCGGCGCCCAGCCGTCCAGCACCGCGGCCACGTCCACCGGGGTGGGCCGGTTGAGGACCACGCCCAGCGCCCCCTGGTCGTCGTGGTCGAGCAGCAGGACCACCGACCTGGCGAAGTTCGGGTCGGTCAGCACGGGCGTCGCCACGAGCAGTCGCCCGGTGAGCGAGGGGGCCGCTTCCATGTCTGACATCATGCCCCGTACCGGCCTCCCCGGGACACCCGGCGGCCCTCCGCGCGGGCCACCCGGACGGCCCAGTGGCGGTGCTGTGGAGCCGCTCCTACAGCATGATCACCATTAGGGCACACGGGAACCAATCACCCACCCCCTACCATCTAGGGGTGGCGAGGGGCCCTTCCCCCGACTCCGCAGCCGAAAACCTCCTGCGCACCCGGATTGCGAGAACGATGACCGACGACGTCCTGCTGGTCCACGGCGGAAACCCGCTCGAAGGCGAGATCCAGATCCGCGGCGCCAAGAACCTGGTCCCCAAGGCCATGGTCGCCGCACTGCTCGGCCAGGGCCCCAGCAGACTGCGCAACGTGCCGGACATCCGGGACGTCAAGGTCGTCCGCGGCCTGCTGCAGCTGCACGGGGTCACCGTCCGCACCGGCGACGAGGACGGCGAGCTGATCCTCGACCCGTCGCACGTGGAGGCCGCCAACGTCGCGGACATCGACGCGCACGCCGGCTCCTCGCGGATCCCGATCCTGTTCTGCGGCCCGCTGCTGCACCGCCTCGGCCACGCCTTCATCCCGGGCCTGGGCGGCTGCGACATCGGCGGCCGTCCGGTCGACTTCCACTTCGAGGTGCTGCGCCAGTTCGGCGCGACCATCGAGAAGCACCCGCAGGGCACCTACCTGGTCGCCGCCCAGCGGCTGCGCGGCACCAAGATCGAGCTGCCCTACCCCTCGGTCGGCGCGACCGAGCAGGTGCTGCTGACCGCGGTGCTCGCCGAGGGCGTCACCGAGCTGCGCAACGCCGCGATCGAGCCGGAGATCGTCGACCTGATCTGCGTGCTGCAGAAGATGGGCGCGATCATCTCGCTGGGCACCGACCGCACCATCCTGGTCACCGGCGTGGACGAGCTCGACGGCTACACCCACCGGGCCCTGCCGGACCGCCTGGAGGCGGCCTCCTGGGCGTGCGCGGCGCTGGCCACCAAGGGCGACATCTACGTCCGCGGCGCCGAGCAGATCCCGATGATGACCTTCCTGAACACCTTCCGGAAGGTCGGCGGCGCCTACGAGATCGACGACGCGGGCATCCGGTTCTGGCACCCGGGCGGCGAGCTCAAGGCGATCGCCCTGGAGACCGACGTGCACCCGGGCTTCCAGACCGACTGGCAGCAGCCGCTGGTGGTCGCGCTGACCCAGGCCACCGGCCTGTCCATCGTGCACGAGACGGTGTACGAGTCGCGGCTGGGCTTCACCGGGGCGCTGAACCAGATGGGCGCGCACATCCAGCTGTACAGCGAGTGCCTGGGCGGCACCCCGTGCCGGTTCGGGGCGCGCAACTTCAAGCACTCCGCGGTGGTCTCCGGCCCGTCCAAGCTGATGGGCGGCGAGCTGGTCATCCCCGACCTGCGCGGCGGCTTCTCGTACCTGATCGCGGCGCTGGCGGCCGAGGGCACCTCCACGGTGCACGGCATCGACCTGATCAACCGCGGCTACGAGAACTTCATGGACAAGCTGCGCGACCTGGGCGCGCACATCGAGCTGCCGTCGGCGACCGAGGTGGCCGAGGTCCAGCTGACCGCCTGAGCGCGGCCCGCGGAAAAGCCGGTGGCCGGCCTCCCCGAGGGGAGGCCGGCCACCGGTGCGTTCAGCTGCGGGGGGTCACTTGCCCTTCGCGGCTTCCTTCAGCTTCGAGCCGGCGCTCACCTTGACGCTGTAGCCCTCGGCGATCTGGATCGGCTCACCGGTCTGCGGGTTGCGGGCGGTGCGGGCGGCGCGCAGGGTGCGCTCGAAGGTCAGGAAACCGGGGATGGTGACCTTCTCGTCGCCCTTGGCGACGACCTCGCCGGTGATCTCGGCGAAGGCGGCCAGCACGGCGTCGGCGTCCTTGCGGGTCACCTCGGCGCGCTCGGCCAGCGCGGCCACCAGCTCACTGCGGTTCATGTGTACTCCTGTGGTCTGTTGCTCTGCCGTGCGCGGAGGCATGGCCGGTCCGCGCGACGGTGTTCGTTCAGGCGAGGGGTGGTCAGGGGCCGGGCTCGCACCGCGAAGCGCCGCAAACTGCCCGCCTGGGTACGAATCCTGCCCCGACCGGCACTGAGAAAGCCAATCGGGAACCGGCGTGGTTGACCCGAACAGCGCCCGCCAGGCGGAGGTGTGACGCTCCGTCGGCTCCGGCAGGGCCGGAGCGGGCGGCGGCCGGGACGGCACGCCGTGGCACAACCGGGGACGTACCGTACTTGTCGGACACGCCTCCCCGTCGCAGGGCTACCGTACGCCCTGGCACCGACAAGCCCAAACACGCCCCTTGCCCTTGTGTCGCAAGGGCTCCGGCGCCCCCGCGCGCGGCGGGGGCGCCGGAGCGGCGCAGCTCAGAGCTGAACGGCCGGGAAAGCACCGGTGTCGAGCGTCCCGACGATGCCCGCGGTGGGCCGTTCCGGGGCCATCTCGGCGTCGCCGCGGGCCGCCACCGCGGCGTCCCGGACGGCGGCCGCGACGGTCTTGGCCACGCCGGGGTGGAAGACGCTGGGGATGATGTAGTTCGGGTTCAGTTCCTCGTCGGTGACGGTGGTGGCCAGCGCCCGGGCGGCGGCCAGCATCATCTCGGTGTCCACGCTGGAGCTCTGCGCGTCCAGCAGGCCGCGGAAGACGCCGGGGAAGACCAGCACGTTGTTGATCTGGTTGGGGAAGTCGCTGCGGCCGGTGGCGACCACCGCGGCGGTCTGCCGGGCCACCGCCGGGTCGACCTCCGGGTCCGGGTTGGCCAGCGCGAAGACGATCGCGTCCTTGGCCATGGTGGCCAGGTCGTCGCCGTCCAGCACGTTCGGGGCGGAGACGCCGATGAACACGTCGGCGTCGGCCACCGCGTCCTTGAGGGTGCCGGTGCGGCCGGAGCGGTTGGTGTTCTCGGCGATCCAGCGCAGGCTGTCGTTCAGGTCGTCGCGGCCCCGGTGGACCACGCCGCGGACGTCCGCCACGGTGGCGTGGGCGACGCCGGCCGCCATCAGCAGCTTGAGGATCGCGGTGCCCGCGGCGCCCGCGCCGCTCATCACCACCCGGATCTCGCCGATCTCCTTGCCGACCACCTTCAGCGCGTTGGTCAGCGCGGCCAGCACCACGATCGCGGTGCCGTGCTGGTCGTCGTGGAAGACCGGGATGTCCAGCGCCTCGCGCAGCCGGGCCTCGATCTCGAAGCAGCGCGGCGCCGAGATGTCCTCCAGGTTGATGCCCGCGAAGCCCGGCGCGATCGCCTTCACGATCGCCACGATCTCGTCGGCGTCCTGGGTGTCCAGGCACAGCGGCCAGGCGTCGATGCCCGCGAACCGCTTGAACAGGGCCGCCTTGCCCTCCATCACCGGCAGCGCGGCCTTCGGGCCGATGTTGCCCAGGCCCAGCACCGCCGAGCCGTCGGTGACCACCGCGACGCTGTTGCGCTTGATGGTCAGGCGGCGGGCGTCCTCCGGGTTCTCGGCGATCGCCATGCAGACCCGGGCCACGCCGGGGGTGTAGATCATGCTCAGGTCGTCGCGGTTGCGGATCGGCAGCTTCGAGGACATCTCGATCTTGCCGCCGAGGTGCATCAGGAAGGTGCGGTCGGAGACCCTGCCGATGCTGACGCCGTCGATGGTGCGCAGCTTCTCGACGATCTCCTGGCCGTGCGCGACCGAGGACGCCGCCACGGTGACGTCGATGCGCAGCGCCTCCAGGCCGGAGGCGGTGACGTCGAGGCCGGTGACCGAACCGCCGGAGGACTCCACCGCGGTGGTGATCGAGCTCACCGCGTTGCCGGTGGCCGGGACCTCCAACCGGACGGTGATCGAGTTCGAGACACTGGGCGCCGTCGCCATCGACGTTCCTTCTTCCTGAATCAACAAATTGTTGAAGTTCATGCCGCTCGGCATGCTAGACCTCGATGGTCGCACCGACCAAGGGGTTGCCAGAAATAACGTGCATTGAGTGTGCGGATCCGACAAACCGACCGGCCCGCACCTGGTTCTCCTTGCCCGTCGGCGTGGATGCGTTACATTGGAACGGCACCGGCTCGATCCAAGCCCCCGGGCCCAACCTTCGTCCCTTCGAGGGACCACTTGCCGCGAGGCGAGCATGGCGGGTCGGTGTTCAGCGTGACGGAGGCCCCCACCCACCGGGTGGGGGCCTCCGGTCTTCCCGGCCGCTACTTCAGCAGCGCGGGCACGCCCGCGGCGTCCGGCAGGTCGTCCGGGCCGGAGAGCACCGTCAGCCGCTGGGTCGCGCGGGTCAGCGCCACGTACAGCACCCGCAGGCCCGCCTCCGACTCGCCCGCGATGCCGGTCGGGTCGGCCACCACCGTGGCGTCGTACTCCAGGCCCTTCGCCTCCAGGCTGCCCAGCGCCACCACCCGGTCGCCCAGGCCCTCGGCCCAGCCCGCCGCCTCGGCGCGGCGGTCCATCGGGACCACCACCGCGACGGTGCCGTCCACCTCGGCCAGCAGCCGCTCCAGCTCCGCCCGGGCCGCCGCGCCGAACGCCGCCGCGTCCGGCTCGCGGACCGCCGCGAACCGCGGGTGCGCGCCGGTGGCCCGCACCGCGCTCGGCGACGGGGTGCCCGGGGCGGCCAGCTCCAGCACCTTCGCCGCCACCTCGGCGATCTCCGCGGGGTTGCGGTAGTTCACGGTCAGCGTGTGCCGACGGCGCGGCTTGCCCGCCAGCACCTCGTCCATCGCCGCCTGCGCCTCCTGCGGGAACGGCCAGGAGGACTGCGCCGGGTCGCCGACGATCGTCCAGGTGGCCGTCCGCGAGCGGCGCCCGATCATCCGCCACTGCATCGGGGTCAGGTCCTGCGCCTCGTCCACGATCACGTGCGCGTACTCGCGCCGCTCCTCCGGGACGCGCTCGCGCTCGCGCTGGCGGTACGCCCGCTCGCCGTACGTGGTGACCTCGTCCAGGCCGGTCAGCAGGTCCACCGCGTCCACCTCGCGCACCTTCGGGCGGGCCGGCTCGCCGAGCAGCACCTGCAGCTCGTCCACCAGCGCCACGTCGTGCGCGGACAGCTCGCCCGCGCCGCGCTCGTCCAGGTGCCGCCAGGACGCGGCGAGCAGCCGGGACTCCTCCGGGGTGACCGCGCGGCGGGCGATCCGGTTGGTGTGCCGGTGCTGCCTGAGGGTCGCCAGCACCCGGCGCGGGGTCAGGGCGGGCCACCAGGCGTCCAGGAAGGCCAGGAACGGCGCCTCGTCGGACACGTACTCGTCGAAGGACTCCCGCTCCTCCTGGCGCTGCTCGCGCTCCGCGTACGAGGTCGGCTTGGGCAGGTCGCGCACCGCCTCCGACCAGAGCGCGTCCAGCAGCAGGCGGCGGGCCCGCGGGCGCAGCAGGTTCAGCGGCGTGCCGCCGCCGCCCACCACGTTGCCGCGCACCGCCTTCAGCCGGCCCGCGTCCAGCCGCAGCGCCCGGCCGCGGGCGAACACCTTCAGCTCGGTCGGCGCGCCCAGCTCCAGGGCCGCCCGGGCGGCCCGGCGCAGCAGCTGCACCATCCGCGCCGAGCCCTTGATCCGGGACACCTCGGGGCTGTCGTAGCGGGACGCCTCGATCCCGTCCACCAGGCTGCCGACCGCGCGGATCGCCACCTGCCCCTCCTCGCCCAGCGAGGGCAGCACGCCCTCGGTGTACGAGACCAGCAGCGGCGTCGGGCTGACCACCAGGATGCCGCCCGCGTACCGGCGGCGGTCCTGGTAGAGCAGGAACGCGGCCCGGTGCAGCGCCACCGCGGTCTTGCCGGTGCCGGGGCCGCCGGTCACCAGGGTCGCGCCCGCGGCGGGCGCCCGGATCACCTCGTCCTGCTCCTTCTGGATGGACGAGACGATGTCGCGCATCGAGTGCCCGCGGGCCCGGCCCAGCGTCGCCATCAGCGCGCCGTCGCCGACCACGGCCAGCTCCTCGCCGTCCAGCGTCGGCGTCAGGTCGGGACGCAGCAGGTCGTCCTCGACGCCGATCACCTTCCGGCCCTTCGACCGGATCACCCGCCGCCGGACCACCCGGCCCGGCTCCAGCGGCGTCGCCCGGTAGAACGGCGCGGCCGCCGGGGCCCGCCAGTCGATCACCAGCGGGCCGAACTCGGCGTCCAGGACGCCGAGCCGCCCGATGTGCAGGGTCTCGGCGACCGCCGGGTCGGCGGGGTCCAGCGGCGTCTGGGAGGGGATCCCGTGCTCCTCCGGCGCGTCGGCCTGCTGCAGGTCGATGCGCCCGAACAGGAAGTCCTCGAACTCGTTGTTCAGCCGCTGCAGGTGCGCCCCGGCCCGGTACACCTGCGCGTCGCGCTCGGCGAGCGCGCCGGGCGTGCCGACCTGCACCCTCCGGGCGGCGTCCTCGAGGATGTACTCCGCCTCGGCGAGCTTCTCCTCCAACCGCCGGTAGACGGTGTCGAGATGCTGCTGCTCCCCCGCGATCTCGCGGTCGCGGACAGTGTCGGATCGGTGCTCGGCTGTACCGTGCGCGCCCAAGGAGCCCCCAAAGGTGCGGAGAAAAAGGCGGACGGAAGATCTTACAGGGAACCGGACACCTTTCCGACAGGCAGAGCCCCGCCAGGGGCTCGGGGAACGGCGAGTCCGTGCTGCTGGCGGCCGGAACCCATCGGCGTGTCCGTGCTGCTTCGGGCCGCAGGAACAGGACCCGAAGCCCGTGGCACGCCACGGCAGTGAACCCGCAGAGCCCCGGGCCCGCCGTTCGCCGCACCCCTGGAGGGCCCCTGCCGGGGCCCGGCTCAGTGGTCGAGCGTCAGCCGGTAGCCCCGCTTGACGACGGTGGTGATCAGTCGCGGCGCGCCCAGCGCCTGGCGCAGGCGGGCCATCGCGGTCTCGACGGCGTGCTCGTCGTCGCCGCTGCCCGGTAGGGCCTTGAGCAGGTCGGCGCGGGGCACCACCCAGCCCGGGTGGCGGGCGAGGGTGCGCAGCAGGGCCATGCCCGCCGGGGGGACGGGGCGGAGGTGGCCGTCGACGAGGGCGGCCTGGCCGCGGAGTTCGAGGGTGTGGCCGGCCACCGGGAGGCGGCGGGTGCGTTCGGGGAGGGCGGCGGTGAGGGTCTGGACCATCGCGCCCAGGCGCATCCGCTCGGGCCAGACGGTGGGGACGTCGAGTTCGTCGAGCGGGGCGGCGGTGACCGGGCCGACGCAGACCGCGAGGACGTCGCGGCGCAGGGCGTGCAGCAGTTCCTCGGTGCGGCCGCGTTCGGCGGCCCGGTCGAGCAGGCTGATCGCGGCGGGCGCGGAGGTGAAGGTGACGGCGTCGAGCGCACCGGCGCAGGTCGCGTCGAGGAGGCGGTCGAGCGGGCCGAGGTCGACGGGCGGGAGCCAGCGGTAGACCGGGATCTCGACGACCTCGGCCCCGGCGGCGCGCAGCGACTCGACGAAGCCGGGCAGCGGGGCGCCGTGCAGTTGGACGGCGATCCGGCGGCCGTCGACGCCCTGGTCCAGGAGGTGGGCGAGCACCTCCGCGGAGGACTCGGTGGCGGCGGAGAAGGACTCGCGCAGCCCGGCGGCGCGGATCGCGCCCTTGGCCTTGGGGCCGCGGGCGAGCACGGAGCCGCGGCCGAGGGCGGTGCGCAGGTCCTCGCCGAGGTCCCAACCGTCGGCGGCCTCCATCCAGCCGCGGAAGCCGATGCCGGTGGTGGCGACGGCCAGGTCGGGCGGGTCGGCGATCAGCGCGCGGGTGGCGGTGTGGAGTTCGGTGTCGTCGGCGAGCGGGACGATCCGCAGGGCGGGGGCGCGCAGCACGTTCGCGCCGCGGCGTTGCAGCAGGGCGGCGAGCTCGTCGGCGCGGCGGGCGGCGGTGATGCCGATGGTCCAGCCGGCGAGCGGGCCGGTCTCGGCGGGCTCGGGTTCGTCCTGCAGGCGTCGGGTCGGGTCGGCCATGCGGTGTCGTCCTTAGGTGCGCCGCCCCGGCGTCCTGGCGGGGGACGGGGGCGGCGGTGGTCGGGTGGGTGGGTGATCAATCGTGTCCGCTCGCGGTGTCGCCCCCGGGTCGCTCCGATTACCGGCGTGTTTCACCGCCGGTCGGAGCGGTCCCGGGGGGCGTGACGGTGGTTCAGACCTGTGCGAGGGCGGGGGCGTCGGCGGTCGAGGCGGCGGCCGCCGGGCGACGGAGGTAGACGGCCCAGGTGAGGGCGGAGCAGAGGGCGTAGGCGGCGAGGAAGGAGGCGAAGGCGGGGGTGCCGGACTTGGCGACCAGGAAGGACTGCCGGAAGGCGAGGTTGATGAAGAGCCCGCCGAGGGCGCCGACCGCGCCGATCACGCCGATCGCGGCGCCGGACATCTTGCGGGACCAGGCGGCGGCCTCCTCGGGGGTGGCGCCGGCCGCGATCCGGTCCTGGGCCTTGGCGTCGAAGATGCCGGGGATCATCTTGTAGGTGGAGCCGTTGCCGAGCCCGGCGAGGGCGAACAGGGCGACGAAGCCGACCAGGAAGACCGACAGCGAGCGGATCGACGAGGCGTAGGTGACGACGCTCGCGGCGACGGCCATCGCGGCGAAGTTCCACAGCGTGATCCGGGCGCCGCCGAACCGGTCGGCGAGCTTCCCGCCGAGCGGGCGGACCACGGAGCCCAGCAGCGGGCCGAGGAAGGTCAGCTGGGCGGCCTGCAGCGGGGTGCGGCCGAACTGGTTCTGCAGCACCAGGCCGAAGGCGAACGAGAAGCCGATGAAGGAGCCGAAGGTGCCGACGTACAGCACCGACATCAGCCAGGTGTGCTTCTCCCGGACGATCGCGGCGAGCGAGCCGGTGTCGGCCTTCATCGGGGCCAGGTTGTCCATGAACAGGGCGGCGCACAGCGCGGCGACCACGATCAGCGGCAGGTAGATGCCCAGCACCAGCCGCGGGTGCCCGGCCCCGGTCCAGGCGATCACGCCGAGCGAGACCAGCTGGATCACCGGCACGCCGATGTTGCCGCCGCCCGCGTTGAGGCCGAGCGCCCAGCCCTTGTGCCGGGCCGGGTAGAAGGCGTTGATGTTGGTCATCGAGGAGGCGAAGTTGCCGCCGCCGAACCCGGTGAGCGCCGCGACCAGCATGAAGGTGGTGTACGAGGTGCCGGGGTGCATGACGTACGCGGCGGCGAGGGTGGGCAGGAGCAGCAGCAGCGCGGAGACCACCGTCCAGTTCCGACCGCCGAAGCGGGCGACCGCGACGGTGTAGGGGATCCGGACGAAGGAGCCGACCAGGGTGGGCATCGCGACCAGGAAGAACTTCCCGGCCGGGTCGATGCCGTAGCCCTTGCCCATGAAGAGCACCATCACCGACCACAGGCTCCAGATCGAGAAGCCGATGTGCTCGGAGAGCACCGAGAAGGCGAGGTTGCGCCGGGCCGTGCGGCGGCCGGTGGCCTCCCAGAACGCGGCGTCCTCCGGGTCCCAGTGCTGGATCCAGCGGCCGCCCGTCCTGCCGTTCGTGGTGGTGCCGTCCATGGGTCGCTCCTTCGAGTGCGGGTGTCCAAGACCCTGTGCCACTGACGCTAGGAGTCCACGATTTCGGGTTCGTTGTGCGGTGTGAAGGGCGCGGAACCGTCCTCTCACCCGCCGGGAGGCTTCCGTGTGAGGGCGCCGGAACGCACGAGAGCCGCCCTCCGGGGTGGAGGACGGCTCTGCGATGCACATGGGGTGGTGGAGATGCCGGGAATCGAACCCGGGTCCAGTGAAGTGGATTCAGGACTTCTCCGAGCGCAGTCCGCTGTGATTTTCTCGGCCCTGGCGGTCACGCGGACAAGCCGCCAACAGGCCCAGTCACTGTTTGGTTTCCCCGCCACCCCCGCGACCGGGGTGGAAGGTTGAGTTCCCTAGATTATGCCAGGATCCGGGTCGGGAACGCCCCGGGCTGACACCCATTCACTTTCGCTGATCAGGCAGCGAGAGCGAACTGCTGGGAATCGCGCTTAGAGTTGGCGATTATTTTTTTGCGACAGATGGTTAACGAGATCATTGCCGCGTTCCTCGGCTCGCTTCTCCTGTTTCGACTGTCACTGTCGAAACCGATCATCCCCATGTTTTCTTGACAAACAGCTCCGGCGGGAGGCGAACCCCTCTCCGGGTGGTGCACCGCCATAGTACTCAATCGGCGCGTCAAGGGTCCAGCGCATTAACGGACCGTGGCGCTCCGGCCGGCCTCACCCCTGCCCGGAGCGGCGGCGGGCGGCGGCCACCGCGCGGTCGGCCTCGCGGCGGTCCTGGCGCTCGCGCAGGGTCTGCCGCTTGTCGTACAGCTTCTTGCCGACGGCGAGGGCGAGTTCGAGCTTGGCGCGGCCGTCCTTGAAGTACAGGGACAGCGGGACCAGCGTGTGGCCGGTCTCCTTCACCTTGGACTCGATCTTGCGGATCTCCATCTTGTGCAGCAGCAGCTTGCGCTTGCGCCGCGCCGAGTGGTTCGTCCAGGTGCCCTGCGCGTACTCGGGGATGAAGACGTTGTCGATCCAGGCCTCGCCGCCCTGGACGTACGCGTAGCCGTCGACCAGGTTGGCCCGGCCCTCGCGCAGCGACTTGACCTCGGTACCGGTGAGCACCATGCCGCACTCGTAGGTGTCGAGAATGGTGTACTCGTGCCGCGCCTTCTTGTTCTGCGCGACCAGCTTCTTGCCCGTTTCCTTTGCCATAGCCCGGCCATTCTCGCACCTCGGCGGCGGCCGCGGCAGCCCCTTTACGGCGCGGCGGACCCGGCGGGCGGGCCGGACGCGGGGGCCGCCGGGGCTGCGGGGGACGCGGGGGCGGAACTGCTGAGCCCTTCCAGCACCCGCAGGGCCAGCGCCCGCGGGTCCTCGCCGGCGGCGGGCACGTCGGGCTGGACGCCGGTGCCCTCCGGGGAGCGGCCCGCCGGGGTCTGGTAGCGGCCGACGGTGAGCTCCAGCACCGAGCCGTCGGCGAGCCGACTGGGCTGCTGGACGGTGCCCTTGCCGAAGGTGCGGCTGCCGACCAGGACGGCCCGGCCGCGGTCCTGGAGCGCCCCGGCCAGCAGCTCGGCGGCGCTCATCGTGCCGCCGTCGACCAGCACCACCAGCGGGACGGGCGTGCTGCCGCCCCCGGTCGCGGTCAGTTCGCGGTGCTCGCCGTTCGCCTGGTAGCTGGCCACCGGGCCGCCGTCCAGGAACACCGAGGCGGTGGCGACGGCCTCGGCGACCAGTCCGCCGGAGTTGCCGCGCAGGTCGAGCACCACGCCCCGGGCGTCGGCCGCGGCGGCCCGCACCTGGTCGGCGACGCCCTCGGTGAAGGCGTGCACGGCGATCCGGGCCACGCCGGGCGCGGGGTGGTCGACCTCGACCTCGCGGGCGGCCAGTTCGGCCCGGGTGAGGGTGAGTTGGCGCACCGGCCCGCCCTCGTCGCCCCGGACGCCCACGGCCACCGCGCTGCCGGCCGGTCCGCCGCGCAGCCGGGAGACCACCTCGGTGACCGGCAGCTGCTCGGCGGGCGTCCCGTCGACGGTGACCAGCCGTTCGCCCGCCGCGATCCCGGCCCGGGCGGCGGGCGAGCCGGGCAGCACCTCGGCGACCAGGGTCGGGCCGCCGGCCTCCCGGTCCACGCTCAGGCCGACGCCCGCGTACCGGCCGCCGGTGAGGTCCGCGTACTGCTGCGGGCTCAGGTAGGCGGCCCAGCGGTCGCCGCTGCTGCCGACCAGCTGCCGGGCCTGCTGCGGGGTCAGGTCGGCCCCGGTGAGGTCGGCGGGCGGGCGGGCGTCGGACGACGAAGGGGCCCGGGTGGAGCCTTCCGGCTCCCCCCAGGCCCCCGACGCGGCTCCGGCGAACAGCACCGCGCCGAACACCAGCCCGAGCGTCATCCCCTGGCGTACCCGCGGTGCTGTCGGCATGCCTGCGAGTCTAGGCGGGCGGGCGCGCCCACCGGTAGCACCGACGGGGCGTCAGACCTTCAGGTACTTGCGGAGGGTGAAGAACGCGGCGACCGCCGCCATCCCCATACCGACCACGACCAGCAGCGGGATGACCGCCATCACCGAGGACAGGCCGATGAAGGTGATGAACTGCACCTTCTTGGCCAGCCAGTGCTGGACGAAGAAGTGCCCGCCGATCAGGAGCCCGGAAGCCAGCGCCGAACCGAGCAGCGCGGCGAACGCGGCCTCCGCGATGAACGGCATCTGCACGTAGAAGTTGGACGCGCCGACCAGCCGCATGATGCCGGTCTCGCGCCGTCGGCTGAACGCGGACACCCGGACGGTGTTGACGATCAGCAGCAGTGCGACGAACAGCATCAGCACCATGATCACGAACGCCGCGGTCTGCAGGCCGCGCAGCAGGCCGAACAGGTTCTCCAGGATCTTCCGCTGGTCGTCGACCGACTTGACGCCGGGCTTGCCCGCGAAGGCGCTCTGGATGACGTCGAACTTGGTCGGGTCGCTCAGCTTGACCCGCCACGACTGCGGCATCGCGTCCGGACCGACCGCCGCCAGCAGCGGGTTGTCCGGGTTGCTGTCCTTGAAGTGCTTGTACGCCTCCTGGGAGGACTCGTACGTCGAGCTCTGCACCAGCGGCGCCATCTTGTCCAGGGCGGCCTTGACGTCGGCGACCTGCTGGTCGGTGGCCTCGCCCGACGCGCACTGCGGCGAGTTGTGGTCCGCCTTGATGCAGAAGTAGATGCTGACTTCGACCTTGTCGTACCAGTAGTCCTTCATGGAGTTGACCTGGTCGCGGACCAGCAGCGAGGCACCGGCGAGGGCGAGCGACAGCGCGACACTGACCACGACGGCGATGGTCATGGTCAGGTTGCGGCGGAGACCGACGCCGATCTCCGACAGAACGAACTGGGCGCGCATGCTTCTCTCTTCTAGCTCTGGTAGCCGTAGACGCCGCGGGCCTGGTCACGGACCAGCAGGCCCTTGTCGAGTTCGATGACGCGCTTGCGCATCTGGTCGACGATGGCCTGGTCGTGGGTCGCCATCAGCACGGTGGTGCCGGTCCGGTTGATGCGGTCGAGCAGCTTCATGATGCCGACCGAGTTCTGCGGGTCGAGGTTGCCGGTGGGCTCGTCGGCGATCAGCAGCATCGGCCGGTTCACGAACGCGCGGGCGATCGCCACGCGCTGCTGCTCACCGCCCGAGAGCTCACCGGGCATCCGGCTCTCCTTGCCACCGAGGCCGACCAGGTCGAGCACCTCGGGCACGACCTTGTTGATGGCGCTCTTCGGCTTGCCGATGACCTCCAGGGCGAACGCCACGTTCTGCCCGACCGTCTTGTTCGGCAGCAGGCGGAAGTCCTGGAAGACGGTGCCCAGTTGGCGCCGCATGTGCGGCACCTTCCAGTTCGAGAGCTTGCCCAGGTCCTTGCCCAGCACGTGCACCGCGCCGGTGGTCGGGCGCTCCTCGCGCAGGCACAGACGCAGGAACGTCGACTTGCCGGAACCGGACGAACCGACCAGGAAGACGAACTCGCCCTTCTCGATCTCCAGCGAGACGTTGTCCAGGGCCGGACGGTTCTGCTTGGGATAGGTCTTGGAGACGTTGTCGAATCTGATCACGGCTGCATCACGGGGGCCATCCTAGGTGGATCGGAGCCAGTGACCTTACGCGATGCCCCACTGCACCCGCAGTCGCCGGACGCCTACTGACCGTGGTTTCGTCAGGTGTTGTTCCGGTTCGGACCGGAAATTGCGAGGTACGTCACAGATCGGTAACCCTTCTCCTCCGGGAGCCGAGGGGTGCGGAACCTGGCAGAGTGGTAGGCAGTCGGAACCGAATCCGCCTCCGGCGCGTTGGCTCTGCAGCAAGGAGGAGATCGCATGACCTGCGACCAACTGGTGTGCGCCAACTGCAACGGCCGCGTGAGCGACGGCCGCTGCCCGGTCTGCCGCGCCAACCGCGCCCGGCTCCAGCAGGAGCAGCACGGGCCGTTCGCGACGCTCAACCCCGCGGTGCTGCTGGCCCTGCTGTTCGCCGCGCTGTTCATGCTCGCCCTGCTGCTGCACTGACCCGAGAGACCCCGAAGGGCCCCTCCGCCGAGGCGGAGGGGCCCTTCGCGTGCGTGCGGGGTGCGCGATCAGCTCTCCCGCTGCTTGCACCACCGGATGCCGGCTTCGATGCTGCGCCCGATGTTCATCTCAGCCGGCCTCCTCACGCCCGCTGTCAGCTCTCCCGCTGCTTGCGCCACCGGATGCCGGCTTCGATGAAGCCGTCGATGTCGCCGTCCAGCACGCCCTGCGGGTTGCCGACCTCGTGCTCGGTGCGCAGGTCCTTGACCATCTGGTACGGGTGCAGGACGTAGGAGCGCATCTGGTTGCCCCAGGAGGAGCCGCCGTCCTTGAGCGCGTCCATCGCGGCGCGCTCCTCCTGGCGGCGGCGCTCCAGCAGCTTGGCCTGGAGGACGTTCATCGCCGAGGCCTTGTTCTGGATCTGCGAGCGCTCGTTCTGGCAGGAGACCACGATGCCGGTCGGCAGGTGGGTGATGCGGACCGCGGAGTCGGTGGTGTTGACGCCCTGGCCGCCGGGGCCGGAGGCGCGGTAGACGTCGATCCGCAGGTCGCCCTCGTCGATGTCGACGTGGTCGGAGGTCTCGACGACCGGGAGCACCTCGACGCCCGCGAAGGAGGTCTGGCGGCGGCCCTGGTTGTCGAACGGGGAGATGCGCACCAGGCGGTGGGTGCCCTGCTCGACGGAGAGGGTGCCGTAGGCGTAGGGGGCCTTGACGGTGAAGGTCGCGGACTTGATGCCGGCCTCTTCGGCGTACGAGGTGTCGTAGACCTCGGTCGGGTAGCCGTGCCGCTCGGCCCAGCGCAGGTACATGCGCATCAGCTGCTCGGCGAAGTCGGCGGCGTCGACGCCGCCCGCCTCGGCCCGGATGTTGACCAGGGCCTCGCGGGCGTCGTACTCGCCGGAGAGCAGGGTGCGGACCTCCAGCTCCTCCACGGCCTTCTTGACCGACACCAGCTCGGCCTCGGCCTCGGTGCGGGTGTCCGCGTCGTCCTCGGCCTCGGCCAGTTCGAACAGGACGCCCAGGTCCTCGACCCGGCCGCGCAGGGACTCGAACTTGCGCAGTTCGCCCTGCAGGAAGGAGAGCCGGCTGGTGACCTTCTGCGCGTTCGCGACGTCGTCCCACAGGGTGGGGGCGGCTGCCTCCTCCTCCAGGGTCGCGATGTCGGCCCGGATCTTGTCCAGGTCGAGGACTGCCTCGATCGACGCCATGGTCGAGTCGAGGTTCTTGAGCTCTTCGGAAGGATCGACGGCTGCCACGCCTCAAGGGTAATGGTTCCGCGGGGGGGCTCGGCTACAACCGGGGGTGCCAGGAGGCGTGCACCGCGGCGGAGGCGCCCGCGGGGGGCTCGGCGGCGAACGCCGTCCACGCGGCGGCGGCGCCCGCCAGCAGCAGGACGACGGCGATCAGCACGGCCAGGGTGCGGCGGCGGCGGATCATCTGGGCCCTGGTGCGGCGGTGGGTGGCGGGCTGCGCACGCTGGGCGCGGGACTCCTCGGCGTAGGAGGCGAGCTCCCGGGGGGAGGGGCGGCGCAGGCTGGTGTGGGTGTCCCGGGTGGAGTCGGGCTGCGGGCCGGGCACCAGCGGGACGGCCGGGCCGCGGCGGCGGCGGTGGGTGCCGCTGCCCGCGAAGGCGTCGGCCTCGGCGTAGACCGCCTCGCCGGGGGTGGGCACCTCCTCGGGGGCGCCGCGCTGGGCGGGCACCGCGATCGGGCCGAGGCCGGACAGCTCGGGGAGCAGGGCGCGCAGCCGGGCGGCGAGCTCGGCGGCGCGCAGCCGGGAGGCGGGGGCCTTGGCGAGGCACTCGGAGATGATCCGCCACAGGCCGTCCGGCATGCCCTCGACCGGGGGGACGTTCTCGGTGACGTGCCGGCGCAGCACCGCGCCGGTGTGGCCGCCGCCGAACGGGGTGGTGCCGGTCAGCAGTTCGTACAGCACGGTGGCGGTGGCGTAGATGTCGACGGCGGCGCGCGGCTCCAGGCCCTCGATGATCTCGGGGGCGAGGTAGTCGGGGGTGCCGATGATCCGGGTGGCGCGGGTGCGGCGCGGGGCGTCGACCAGCCGGGCGATGCCGAAGTCGGTGAGCTTGGCGCGCGGGGCGCCGCCGGGGCCGGGCGGGGCGGCGAGGTCGAGCAGGACGTTCTCCGGCTTGACGTCGCGGTGCACGATGCCCGCGGCGTGCGCGGCGGCCAGGCCGTCGGCGACGTCGGCGATCACCGAGGCGGCGACGGCCGGGCTGAGCACGCCGTCGCGCTCCAGCCGGGTGCGCAGGTCGCTGCCCTGGACCAGGTCCATCACCAGGGCGAGGTCGCTGCCGTCGACCACCATGTCGTGGACGCCGACCACGTGCGGGTGGTCGAGGCCGGTGAGGGCGGCGCGCTCCTGGACGAAGCGGCCGACCAGCACCTGGTCGGCCGCGAGGTCCTCGCGCAGCAGCTTCACCGCGACCGGGCCGTCGGGGCCCTCGCCGAGCCACACGGTGCCGGCCGAGCCGCGGCCGATCACCTGGTGGACGGTGTACCGGCTGCCGATCTTGCGTGCCAATGCTGCTCCGTGGGCTCGTGAGGTCGGTGCTCGACGAACAACCTACGCGCCCGCGGGGCCTCCGGGGGGCTTGGAGGGGCCCCTCGGAGGTACCGATCCGGTGGAATTTCGCGGGATTGTCGACAAAGCGTCAATTCCGCCTCCCGGACCGGCCGTCCGGTCCCCCGGGAGGTCAGGTGTGGCTGGTGACCCAGTCGCTCGCGGTGTGGTACCAGCCGACCACGTTGTCCCAGTAGTGCGGCAGCGGCGTGAAGTTCCACAGCGCCAGGCAGCCCAGCGCCAGCACCACCAGCACCAGCAGGCAGCCCTTGAGGCAGCCCAGGCCGGGGATCCGCATCCGGTTGGGGCTGCGGCGGCGCGGCTCCCGCTCCCGGGGCGCCTCGCGGGCGGGCTCCGGCTCCCGGCGCGGCGGCTCCTGGTGGCGCGGCGGCGCGGGCTCGGGGCGGCGCTGCGGGGCGCCGTAGCCCGGCGGCTGCCCGCCGTAGGCGCCGGGCGGGGCGGACTGCGGCGCCTGCTGGGCCTGGTACGGCGGCGGGGCGACCGGCGGACGGCCGCCCTGCCCCTGCTGCGGGTAGCGGCCCTGCGGCGGCTGGGGGTGCTGCTGCTGCGGCTGGTGGGGCCGGTACGGGCCCTGCTGCGGGGCGTAGCGGCCGTCCTGCGGAGGGCGGCCCGGCTGGCCCTGGTAGGGCGGCGGGGCGACCGGCGGACGGCCGCCCTGCCCCTGCTGCGGGTACTGGCCCTGCTGCGGGTACTGGCCGGCCTGGTAGGGGCGCGGGGCGACCTGCGGCTCGCCCAGGTCCTCCGGCTCGAAGTGGCCGATCCGGGTCTGCGCGTTGCGGTCCCGGGCGGCGCGCAGCTGGGTCTGCCAGGGGTGCGGGTCCTCCGGCCGGGCGGGGGCCTGCTCCGGGCCGGGCGGCATCGCGGGCATCACCCGGGTGCGGTCCCCGGACGGCGCGGCGGGCGCGGCGGCGGGCGGCTGCGGGCTCATCAGCTGGGTGCGGTCCTCGGCCCCGGGCACCGGCGGCCGGTGCGCCATCACCTGGGTCGCGGCGGCCGGGTCGTACCCGACGCCCGCCAGCGTGGCCTCGTGCGGGGCGGCGACGGGCGCGGCGGCGGCCAGCGCCGGGTCGGGCACCAGCAGGTCGCCGACGGCCAGCGCGGCGTCCACCGCGGCCGGGGCGGAGTGCACGCCGACCCCGGCGGCGACCACCCGCAGCGCCTGGGCCAGCGAGGTGGCGGTGGGGCGCTGGGCCGGGTCCTTGCGCAGGCAGCGCTCGACCACCGTCCACAGCGGCTCGGGCATGGTGCGGGGGCGCTGCGGCTCCTGCGCGAGGTGCGCCTGCAGGACCGCCAGCGGGTTGTCGCCCTGGAACGGCGGGCGGCCGGTGACCAGTTCGTACAGCATGATGCCCGCGCCGTAGACGTCCACCGCGGCGGTCTGCGGGCGGCCCTCGGCGGACTCGGGGGCGACGTACGCGGGGGTGCCGACGAACTCGTGGGTGCGGGTGATGCCCGGGGAGTCGGCGAGCCGGGCGATGCCGAAGTCGGTGAGCATCGGGTGCATCCGCTCGTCGCCGTCCACCGCGAGGGTGGCCAGCAGCACGTTGGCGGGCTTGAGGTCCCGGTGCACGACGCCGTCGGCGTGGCTGGCGGCCAGCGCGTCGGCGACCTGGGCCATCAGCAGCGAGCCCGCGATCGGCGACAGCGGGCCGGACTCGCGCAGGTAGCGGTACAGGTCGGGGCCGTCGACCAGGTCCATCACCAGGGCGAGCAGCTCGCCCTCGACCACCAGGTCGCGGGTGCGGACGATGTTGGGGTGGGTCAGCCGGAGCAGGACGGAGCGCTCGCGCAGGAAGCGCATCACCACGTCCGGGTCGGCGGCGAGCTCCTCGCGCAGCACCTTGACCGCGACCGCCTGCCCGGGCACCAGGCCCGGCACCGCGGCGTCCTCGCGCACCCGGCCGCGCCAGACCGTTCCGGTCGCGCCGCGCCCGAGGCTCTCCTCCAACACGTACTTGCTGCCGACAGGCCGCACCTGTGCACTCCGTTCGGTCACCCGGCGCCCGCTGCCGGGGCCGCGTTCCGGCACTCCCCCGTTCCCGTGAACGGCGCCGGGGCCTGAGGAGCCCTCCCGGCCGGGCGGACTCCGTATTTTCGGCAACTCTAACGGTGCCCGCGCGGGTTTCCGAGGTGTTCCCCGGCCGGGCCGCGCGCGGTCGGGCGGCGGGGCGACCGGGCGTCCTTGACCTGATGTGCCGTCGGATTCACCATGGCGATGATCGCAAGATCGTCAAATCCGGTACCGTGCGCGGACTGTCCGTCCCGAGTGGCAGGATGGCAGGCACCACACGTGTGCAGAAGGGACCCCGGGCGAGATGCAGATCCGGCTCACCGTCCTTCGACCGCGCAGCGGCCCGGCCGCCCCCGGCAGCGCCGGCACCGCCGCCGACGTACTGGTCACCGCGCCGGTCGGCACCGTGCTCGGCGCCGTCGCCACCGCCCTGGCCGGCGCGGTCGGCGTCCGCGGCGCCCGCTCCGCCACGCACGTCCACCTCTACGACGGGGAACGGCGGCTGGACGAGCAGACCCCGCTCGGCCACCCCCCGCTGGTGGACGGCGCGGTCCTCGCCCTCGGCGAACCCGACCCGGAGGCCGAGGCCGCCGACGGGCCCGCCGCCGCCGAACTGCGCGTGGTCGGCGGCCCCGACGCGGGCGGCGTCCACCGCCTGCACGGCGAACTGATCCGGATCGGCCGCTCCACCGAGGCCGACGTGCCGGTCGACGACCCCGACGTCTCCCGCCTGCACCTCTCCCTGCACCTGACCGCCGACGGCCGCGCCACCGTACGGGACCTCGGCTCCACCAACGGCACCCGCCTCGACGAGCACTGGCTGCCGGAGGACGGCGCCGACATCGCCCCCGGCGCCCTGCTGCGGATCGGCGAGTCCACCCTCCAGCTCGCCCGCGCCGAGGGCATAGCGGCCCGCCCCACCGCGCCCGACGGCGAGGGCCGGATCCGGCTCGCCCCGCGCACCGGCGCCCGCAGCGCCCACGGCCGCGCCGCCGCGCCCCCCGCCGCCGAGCCCGAACCGGCCCCCGCCGCCGGGCGCGGCAGCCGCTGGCTGCGCCGCGGCAAGGCCGAACCGGCCGCCGCCGACCCCGGCCGCCAGCACGACGCCGCCCGCCTGCGCCAGGCCGCCAACCAGCGCGAACGCTGGCCCGACCCGGCCGCCCTGCTGCTCACCGCGCTCGGCACCGGCCCCCGGCTGTGGGAGCGCGGCCCCGACCACCCCGACGCGCTCACCCTCCGGCTCGGCACCGCCGACCTGCCCGGCGGCCCCGGCACCGCCCCCGGCAGCCTGCTGCCCGCCGTCCCGGTCACCGTCGACCTGCAGACCGCGGGCAGCCTCGGCCTGGCCGGGCCCCGGCACCGCCTCACCGGCCTGGCCCGCGCCGCCCTCGCCCAGCTCGCCGCCCTGCACCCGCCCAGCGGCCTCGCCCTGGTCGTGGTCAGCGCCGACCGGCCCGCCGAGGACTGGGCCTGGGCCCAGTGGCTCCCGCACCTGCGCCCCGCCCACGGCCAGGCCTGCCGCCTGCTGTACGGCCTCGGCCCCGAACAGGCCGAGGCCCGGCTCACCGAACTCGCCGCCGCCACCGCCGGGCCGCCCGCCACCGTCGTCCTGGTCGACGGGGACCCGGGCACCGACGCCGGGCGGCACGCCCTCGGCCTGCTGCTGCGGCAGGGCCCCGCGGCCGGGGTCTTCGTCCTCTGCCTCGCCGAGGCCCCCGAGGAGCTCCCCACCGGCCTCGGCGCGCTCGGCGTGGTCACCGGCGAGGTCTCCACCCGCCTCACCCTCGACCGCCCCGCCAACGGCACCCGCGAGCGCCTCACCGACGTCGCCCTCGACGCGGTCTCCCCGGCCTGGGCCGAGCGCCTGGCCCGCACCCTCGCCCCGCTCGCCGAGGCCGACACCGAGGCGCCGCCGCGCGGCCCGCTGCCCGAGGCGCTGCGCCTGCTCGACCTGCTGCGCGCCGAATCGCTCTCCCCCGCCCGGCTCGCCGAGGGCTGGCAGTCGCTGCCCGCCGGGGCGGGCGGCGCCACCGCCCTGCTCGGCACCGCCCGCACCGCCGACGGCGAGGAGGACTGCACCGTGGACCTCGCCGAGGACGGCGACCACCTGCTGATCGGCGGCGGCCCCGGCTCCGGCAAGTCCGAACTGCTGCGCAGCCTCGCCGCCTCGCTCGCCGTCGCCGAACGCCCCGACCGCCTCGCCCTGCTGATGGTCGACGGGGACCGCGCCGAGGACGGCGGCCTGGCCGGCTGCACCGACCTCCCGCACGTCACCGGCCACGTCAACGCCGCCGAGGACCCGCGCGGCGCGCTGCTGGCCGCCGAGCGGCTCAGTGACGAACTCGCCCACCGCGAAGCCCTGTTCGACGGCCTGACCTTCACCGAGTGGCACACCCGGCGGGCCCTCGCCCTCGACAAGACCCCCGCCCTGGTCGGCGGCCCCGCCGCCGCGGACGCCACCGCGCAGGTCCGCGTCGTCGAGCCCCGCCGCTCCCCCGACGCGCCCCCGGCCGACCCCGCCCCGCCCCGGCTGGTCGTCCTGGTCGACGACTACGACGCGCTGCTGGGCCCCGCCTCCCCGGGCGGCCGCCCGCTGGCCCGCGCGCTGGCCTCCGTGGCGGTGCACGGCGCCCGGCTCGGCGTGCACGTGATCGCCGCGACCGGCTCGCCCGAGAGCACCGCGGGCACCGAGGTCGACGAGGCCGCGCAGCTGCGGATCGCCCTGCGCACCGAGCAGTCCGGCGACTCCGACCTGCTGGTCCACCTGCCCGACGCCGCCGCCCTCCCCGGCACCACCCCCGGCCGCGGCTACCTGCGCCGCCCGGACGGCGCGGTCACCGCCTTCCAGGGCGCCCGGGTCAGCGGCCGCATCCCCCGCACCGCGACGCTCCGCCCCACCGTCGTCGCCCAGCGCCTGGAGGACCACGGCGCCGCGCCCTCGCCCCGCCCCGTCCGCGAACTCGGCAACGGCCCCACCGACCTGGCCCTGCTCGCCTCCGCCCTGCGCCGCGCGACGGAGAGCTGACGGGCGGGCCCGTCGGGGCCCGCCCGCCCAACGGCCGGGGGCCGGGAGCGAGTTCTCGCTCCCGGCCCCCGGCCGGCCTCCGGACCTCCGCCGCCTCAGCGGCCGTTGCGCAGCAGCGTGCGGATCACCCGCATGGCGACGGAGAGGCTGGACAGCTCGTAGTTGTCCGAACCCCTTATGTCGTCGAGCGTGGTGCGGGCCCGGCTGAGCAGGGTGCTGTTGAGCTCGGCCCAGGCCGTGTAGCGCTCCTCGGGGCTGGACCCGGCCGGCCCGGCGGCGAGCACGTCCGCGGTGAGGGCGGCGTGCGCGGCGAACAGGTCCTCGCGGATCGCGGCGCGGGCCATCGAGGACCACCGGTCGGTGCGCGGCAGGTCGATGACGCGGTCGAGCAGGTGGCTGATCTGGAGCCGGTCGCCGAGGTCGTAGTACAGCTCGGCGACCTCCATCACGTCGGTGTCCGAGCGGTCCGCGACGCCGACGATGTCGAGGGTCGGGAACGCGGAGGACAGCCCGGCGATCCGGGTGGCGAGCTCGTCGGGGACGCCGGCCGCGGACAGCTCCCGGTGGACGGACTGGAACCAGGCGAGGTCCTCGCCGACCAGCGGCTTGGGCAGCGCGTCCCAGACCTGGTTGACCCGGTCGTGGAAGAACGCGATGGTGTCGGCGATGTCGAGCGGCTGCCGGTTGTTGAGCATCCACCGGGTGGCGCGCTCGACCAGGCGGCGGGCGTGCAGCCGCATCTTGGTCTGGACGCCGGCGGCGACCCGGTTGTCGAGGCGCTCGATCTGGTCCCAGATCTGCTCCAGGCCGAAGACGGCGCGGGCCGCGGCGTGGGTGCGGGCGATCTCCTCCATGGTCGCGCCGGTCTCCTCGCGGAGCCGGAACGCGAAGGTGCAGCCGCCGCGGTTGATCGTGTCGTTGACGATCAGGGTGGTGATGATCTCGCGGCGCAGCGGGTGGTGGTCGATCTGCTCGGCGAAGCGGGCCCGCAGCGCGCTGGGGAAGTACGCGTGCAGCACGTCCCGGAAGTACGGGTCGTCGGGCAGGTCGGTGGCGAGCAGCTCGTCGGCCAGGGTGATCTTGGTGTAGGCGAGCAGCACCGACAGCTCGGGCTGGGACAGGCCGCGCCCGGCCTGCTGGCGCTCGCGGATCTGCTTCTCGGTGGGCAGGTACTCCAGGGCCCGGTCGAGCTGTCCGTTTGACTCCAGCCGGTTGATCATGCGGGCGTGCACGTTGACCATGCTGGCGGCCTGGGCGACGGCGTTGGCCAGGACGACGTTCTGCGCGTAGTTGTTGCGCAGCACGAGGTGGCCGACCTCGTCGGTCATCTCGGCGAGCAGGGCGTTGCGCTGCTTGACCGTCATGTCGCCGTCGGCGACGACCTGGTTGAGCAGGATCTTGATGTTCACCTCGTGGTCGGAGGTGTCGACGCCGGCCGAGTTGTCGATGGCGTCGGTGTCGATCCAGCCGCCGGTGCCCTCGGGGCCGCCGCTGGAGGCGAACTCGATCCGGCCGAGCTGGGTGCAGCCGAGGTTGCCGCCCTCGCCGATGACCCGGGCGCGGACGTCGCCGCCGTTGACCCGGATCGCGTCGTTGGCCTTGTCGCCGACCTCGGCGTTGGTCTCGGTGGCGGCCTTGACGTAGGTGCCGATGCCGCCGTTCCAGAACAGGTCGACGGGGGCCTGCAGGATGGCCTTCATCAGCTCGGCCGGGGTGAGCTTGGCGGCGTCGATGCCGAGCCGCTCGCGGACCTGCGCGGAGAGCTGGATGGCCTTGGCGGAGCGCGGGTAGACGCCGCCGCCGGCCGAGATCAGCGACTTGTCGTAGTCGTCCCAGGAGCTGCGCGGCAGGTCGAACAGGCGGCGGCGCTCGGCGTGCGAGACGGCCGCGTCCGGGTTCGGGTCGAGGAAGATGTGCCGGTGGTCGAACGCGGCGACCAGCCGGATGTGCTCGGACAGCAGCATGCCGTTGCCGAACACGTCGCCGGACATGTCGCCGATGCCGATGACGGTGAAGTCCTCGGACTGGGTGTCGAGGCCGAGTTCGCGGAAGTTGCGCTTGACGGACTCCCAGGCGCCGCGGGCGGTGATGCCCATGCCCTTGTGGTCGTAGCCCGCCGAGCCGCCGGAGGCGAACGCGTCGCCGAGCCAGAAGCCGTACTGCTCGGCCACGCCGTTGGCGATGTCGGAGAAGGTCGCGGTGCCCTTGTCGGCGGCGACCACCAGGTAGGTGTCGTCCTCGTCGTGGCGCACCACGTCGACCGGGTGCACGACCTCGCCCGCGACCAGGTTGTCGGTGATGTCGAGCAGCGCGGAGATGAAGGTCTTGTACGAGGCGATGCCCTCGGCGAGCCAGGCGTCGCGGTCCACCGACGGGTCGGGCAGCTGCTTGGCGACGAAGCCGCCCTTGGCGCCGACCGGCACGATGACGGTGTTCTTGACCATCTGGGCCTTGACCAGGCCGAGGATCTCGGTGCGGAAGTCCTCGCGCCGGTCGGACCAGCGCAGGCCGCCGCGGGCGACCTTGCCGAAGCGCAGGTGCACGCCCTCGACCCGGGGCGAGTACACCCAGATCTCGAAGGCGGGGCGCGGCGCGGGCAGGTCGGGGATGGCCTTGGGGTCGAACTTCATCGACACGTACGAGTGCCAGCGGCCCTCGCTGTCGTGCTGGAAGAAGTTGGTCCGCAGGGTGGCCTTGATCAGGTGCAGGAAGGAGCGCAGGATGCGGTCCTCGTCCAGCGAGACGACCTCGTCCAGGGCGCCCGCGAGCTCCTCCAGGATGCCCTCGGTGAGCTCCTCGCTGCCGGACTGGTGGCTGGGCGAGAGCCGGGCCTCGAACAGGTTGACCAGCAGCCGGGTGGTGTGGGTGTTGTTGCGGAGCGCGTCCTCCATGTAGTCCTGGGAGAACGTGGAGCCCGCCTGGCGCAGGTACTTGGCGTACGCGCGCAGCACCACGGCCTGGCGCCAAGTCAGCTTGGCGGTGAGGACGAGCTCGTTGAAGCCGTCGTTCTCGGCCTGGCCGAGCCAGGTCGCGGAGAAGGTGTCCTGGAAGCGCTCGCGGTCCTCCTCGGTGAGGTCGGTGCCCTCGCGGAGCTTGAGGCCGAAGTCGACCACCCAGGCGGTGGTGCCGTCGGTGCGGCGCAGCGCGTACGGGTGCTCGTCGAGGACCTCGACGCCCAGGCGCTGCAGGACGGGCAGGACCTCGGTGAGCGAGATCGGGCCGCCGACCCGGTAGATCTTGAAGCGGCGCTCGTCGTCGCCCGCGCCGACCGGCTGGTACAGGTTGAGCCGGAAGTCGCCCTCGCCGCTGAGCGACTCGATCTGCTTGAGGTCGGCGACGGCGGTGCGCGGCGGGAAGTCGGCGCGGTAGCCGTCGGGGAAGGCGGTGGCGTACTTGTGGGACAGCTCGGCGGCCTTCTCCTCGCCGAACTCGCTCTGCAGCTGGTCGTTGAAGCCGTCCATCCAGAACCGGGCGGCCTCGGCGAGCCGGTTCTCGATCCGCTCGATGTCGGCGTCGGACAGCTGCGGCAGCTCGGTGCCGGGGGCGACCCGGACGACGAAGTGCAGGCGGGTGAGGACCGACTCGGTGGCGTACACCGTGTAGTCGATGGTGTCGCCGCTCAGCTCGGTCTTCAGGATGTCGGTGAGGGCGAGCCGGATCCGGGTGGTGTAGCGGTCGCGCGGCAGGTAGACGTACGCCGAGTAGTAGCGGCCGTACTCGTCCTGGCGCAGGAACAGCCGCAGCCGGCGGCGCTCCTGCAGGTACAGGACGCTGGTGGCGATCGACTGGAGCTCGGCGGCGGCGGTCTGGAACATCTCGTCGCGCGGGAAGGTCTCCATGATCTGGAGCAGGTCGCGCCCGTCGTGGCTGTCGCCGGAGAAGCCCGCCCCGTTCATGACCTCCTGCACCTTGCGGCGCACCACCGGGATCCGGGTGACCGACTCGGTGTACGCGGCGGAGGAGAACAGGCCGAGGAAGCGGCGCTCGCCGACCGGTTCGCCCGCCGCGTTGAACTTCTTCACGCCGACGTAGTCGAGGTACGCGGTGCGGTGCACGGTGGCACGGCTGTTGGCCTTGGTGAGGACCAGCAGCTTCTTCTCGTGCGCCTTGGCGCGGACGGGGGCGGAGAGCCGGCCGAAGGCCTCGGAGACCGGGTGGTGGTCGGTGTCGTGGCTGAGCGGGTCGGCGCGCAGGATGCCCAGGCCGGTGCCCGCGACGGCCTTGAGGACCTCCTCGCCCTCGTGCTCGACCAGGTCGTACTCGCGGTAGCCGAGGAAGGTGAAGTGGTCGTCGGCCAGCCAGCGCATCAGCTCCCAGGCCTCGCCGACCTCCTGCTCGGGCAGGTGCGCGGGGGGCTGCTCGGCGAGCTCGTCGGCCAGCCGGAGCGCGGAGTCGCGCATCTTCGACCAGTCCTCGACGACCTCGCGGACGTCGCCCAGCACCCGGCGCAGACCGGTCTCCAGGGTGCGCAGGTCCTCGCGGTCGGTCTCCCGGTCGATCTCGATGTGCATCCAGGACTCGACCACGGCGTCGGCGGGCAGCTCGGCGCCCCCGGCCTGGGCGCGGTTGCACGCGTCGGTGTCGAGGATCTCCAGCAGCTTGCCGGTGATGTCGCGGCGCACGGCGAGCTGGGGGTGCACGACCAGGTGGATGGCGCGGTCCAGGCGGGTCAGCTCGTTGGTGACCGAGTCGACCAGGAACGGCATGTCGTCGGTGACGACCTCGACCACGGTGTGGCCGCAGGACCAGCCGTTCTCCTCGACGCTCGGGGTGTGCACCCGGACCTCGGCGGTGCCCTGCGGGCGCTTGAGGCCCAGCCGGTAGTGGGAGGCCGCGGCCCCGTACACGTCCACCGGGTCCCGGTTGATCACGTCCTCGGGGGCGGTGTGGAGGTAGTAGTGGTGCAGGTAAGCGGCCAGAGCACCGTTGCTCAGGCCCTCCCCCGGCGCCGCTCCCCCCACCTGGCTGTTCTCAGCGGCTGCTGCTGCTTTCCTGAGCAGGTCGGCCTTGGCTGCGTCCAGCTTGGTCTGCATGGCTGTTTGGCTCCTGTCGCGCGCCGTTGCGTGACTCGGTGATGACTGTGGGTGCACCGCCGGGCCCCGTCACGGCAATCCTCCCGTACGCGAGGGGTGAAAAGCGCTCACGGCACGCATGAGTCGCGTTCCGCCCGGGTACGACAGCACGTTTGGCCTGCCTGACCGATAACCGGCGACGCCGTCAGCCTAGCCTGACGAAACGAAGGTGTCAGGGGACACCGAGGCACAATCCCGCAGGAAGATCCAACCTTCCTGGACACCTTGTCCAACGCCTTTCCGTTTCGGTGTCCGTCATTCGGGTGACCACTCCATGTGCGGGTGGACGTAGTCCGTCGGCGGGGTGAACGTCTCCCTGATCGAGCGGGTGGACGTCCAGCGCAGCAGGTCGCGGGCCGCGTCCGCGCCGCCGTCCGCGGACGGCTCCCCGTTGACCCGCAGGTCGCCCGCGGCGAAGCGCAGCCGCTCCACCGCCCCGGCCAGCGCCGACCGCTCCCGCCCGAACACCGAGCCGCCGGCCGGGTCGCCGGCCGGGGCCTCCCGGGCGACCAGCTCCAACGCCTCCTCCCAGCGGGCGTCCTCGTACACCTGCACGGCCAGCAGCGGCCCGGCGCCGCCGTACCGGTCGGTGCCGCCGAGCAGCACGGTGGGCCGGACGAACCAGCCGATCGCGTCGTCGTACTGGCCGCCCGCCAGCAGTTGCACCCCCGGGTCGGCCTTCGCCCGCTCGACCGCGTCCACGGCCGCGTCGAAGGCCCGCCGGTCGATCAGCGCGCCCATGAAGTTGCTCAGGTCGCTGACGTCGCCGACCGCCAGCTCGTCCACCTCGCCGAGCAGGTCCGCCCGGATCCGCCGCCACAGCTCGCGCGGCAGGTACGCCCGGGACAGCGCGGAGCGGCCCTGGCCCTGGTGCTCGAAGGCGCCGCGGATCAGCGCGGTGCGCACCGCCGACGGGTCGGCCGAGGGGTGGGCGAGCAGGAAGTCCCGGCCGCCGCCGGCCGTGCCGACGATCCGCGGGTAGCCGCGGTAGCGGGCGATGTTCGCGCCGACCTCCCGCCACAGCCGCTGCAGCACGGCGGTCGACCCGGCGAAGTGCACCCCGGCCAGCGCCGGGTCGCGCAGCGCCACCTCGCCCACCGCCTGCCCGCCGCCGGTGACCAGGTTGACCACCCCGGGCGGCAGTCCGGCCTCCTCCAGCAGCAGCAGCGTCAGGTGCGCGGCCAGGGTCTGGGCGGGCGCGGGCTTCCACACCACCGTGTTGCCCAGCAGGGCGGGCGCGGTGGGCAGGCTCCCGGCGGCCGCGGTGGAGCCGGACGGGGTGAGCGCGCAGACGAAGCCCTCCAGCGGGCGGTGGTCGGCCCGGCTCCACCCCCCGGGCCCGGAGCGCGGCTGCTCGGCCAGCACCCGGCGGGCGGCGTGCACGTCGGAGCGCCAGCGGTCGGCCAGTTCGCACACCGCGTCGGCCTCGGCCTGCTGCACGCTCTTCGACTGCCCGAGCACGGTCGCCGCCACCAGCGTCTCCCGCCACGGCCCGGCCAGCAGGTCCGCGGCGCGCAGCAGCACCGCCGCCCGGTCGTCGAAGGACAGCTGCCGCCAGCCCTCCCCCGCCGCCAGCGCCGCGTCCACCGCGGCCCGCACGTCGGCGGCCGTCGCCTCGCCCAGCACGCCGAGCTTCGCCGCGTGGTGGTGCGGCTGCACCAGCTCAGTCCGCTCTCCGCCGCCGAGCCTGCGCTCCCCGCCGACCACCATCGGCAGCGAGGTGTGCCGCCCGGCGAGCTCGTCCATTCTCCGCACCAGCCGGGCCCGTTCGGCACTGCCCGGCGCGTACCCGCGGGGCGGCTCGGGGACGGGGGCGGGGACGGTGGTGACCGCGTCGATCGGCATGGTGCGGGGGTGCTCCCTAGGGGTCGGCTGCCTCGTACTGCTCCCCCCACCCTGAACGCGCCCGCCCCCGCCGCCGCGCCGTGACACGCCTACCCGGCGAGTTCCTCCGCCACCGCGACGGCCTCCGCGAGCGAGTCCACCACCGGAACGCCGAGGTGCACCAGCTTCTCCCGGGTGTGCGAACCCCCGGTGTACAGCACCGACTTGATGCCCGCCGCGAGCGCCGCCTCGGCGTCGTCCGCGGCGTCCCCGATCAGCACCGTCCGCCCGCGGTCGATCGCCCCGCCCATCGCCTCCAGGTGCACCGCCAGCTCCCCGGCCTTGCGCCCGCCGGCCGCGCCGCGCCGCCCGTCCACCCGCAGGAAGTGCCGGGTCAGACCGAACGCGTCCACGGCCGGGACGAGCTTCGCGTGCTCGTACATCGACAGCACCGACTGGCTGCGACCGGCCGCCGTCCACCCCTCCAGCAGCGCCTCGACGCCCGGGGTCAGCCCGCACTCCGGGAACAGCTCCGTGTACTTGACGTGGAACGCGTCGTCCAGCGCCAGCCACTCGGCCGGGCTCGGCATCCGCCCCATCAACCGCTCGTAGAACCGCGGGATCGGGATCTCGTACTGCGCCCGGTACTCCTCCAGCGTCATCGGCGCGATGCCGACCGTGGCGAAGGCGGCGTTGCTCGCCCCCACCACGGCCGCCATGTCCGACAGCAGGGTGCCGTTCCAGTCCCAGACTATGTGTGTACGCACCCGGCAAGGGTACGCGCGGTCAGTTGAAGGCGTCCGGGTCCGGGCCGGTGCGCAGGCCGCGGTCGGAGGCGGCGATCGCGGCCAGGTCGTCCTCGGTGAGCGCGAAGTCGAAGACGTCCAGGTTCTGCCGGATCCGGGCCGGGGTGACCGACTTGGGGATGACCACGTTGCCGAGCTGCAGGTGCCAGCGCAGCACCACCTGGGCCGGGGACTTGCCGGTGCGCGCGGCGATCGCGGTGACCGCCGGGTCGTCCAGCACGGCGCCCTGGGCGAGCGGGCTCCACGCCTCGGTGACGATGCCGTGCGCGGCGTGGAAGGCGCGCAGCTCGGCCTGCTGGAGGCCGGGGTGCAGCTCGACCTGGTTGACGGCGGGGACGAGTCCGCCCGCCTCGATCAGCCGGGTCAGGTGCGCGGGCTGGAAGTTGGAGACGCCCGCGGCGCGGATCCGGCCCTCGGCGGCGAGGCGCTCGATGGCCCTCCAGGACTCGGCGTACAGGTCCCGGGCCGGGGTGGGCCAGTGGATCAGGTACAGGTCGACGTACTCCAGGCCCAGCTTGTCGAGGCTGGCGTCGAAGGCCCGCAGCGTGGCGTCGTGGCCCTGGTCGGCGTTCCACAGCTTGGTGGTGACGAACAGCTCCTCGCGCGGCAGCCCGGAGGCGGCCAGCGCCTTGCCGACCCCGCGCTCGTTGCCGTAGACCGCCGCGGTGTCGACGCTGCGGTACCCGGCCTCCAGCGCGGCGGCGACGGCCGCGGTGGTCTCCTCGTCCGGGACCTGGAAGACGCCGAAGCCGAGCTGCGGCATCTCGACGCCGTTGTTGAGGGTGACGTTGGGGACGGTGGTGCTCATGTTCCTTCTCCAGTACGGGAGTTCGAGGTTGTTCAGGAGTGCAGTGCGGGGACGCGGACGGCTGCGGGGGCGGCCTGCTCCCGGCGCTCCAGGGCGGCGGAGACCAGGGCCAGCACCAGCGCGGAGGCGGCCAGCAGCGCGCCCACCCAGTTCGGGGCGGTGTAGCCGTACCCGGCGCTGATCACGGCCCCGCCGAGCCACGCGGCCAGCGCGTTGCCCAGGTTGAATGCTCCGATGTTGACGGCCGAGGCCAGCGTCGGCGCGCCGTGCGCCTGGTCGAGGACCCGCTTCTGCAGCGGCGGCACGGTGGCGAAGCCCAGCGCCCCGATCAGCAGCAGGGTGACGGCGGCGGTGGCCTCGTTGTGCGCGGTGACGGTGAACAGCGCGAGCACGACGGCCAGCGCGCCCAGCGTGGTGAACAGCATCGGCATCAGTCGGCGGTCGGCGAACCGGCCGCCCAGCAGGTTGCCCAGGAACATGCCCGTCCCGAGCAGCACCAGCAGCCAGGTGACCGAGCCCTCCGAGAACCCGGCGACCTCCGTCATCATCGGCTTGATGTAGGTGATCGCGGCGAACACCCCGCCGAAGCCGAGCACCGTCATGCCCATCGCCAGCACCACCTGCACGTTCTTGAACGCCGCCAGCTCCCGCCGCAGGTGGGCGCCCTCCGGCCGGGGCAGCTCCGGCACCAGCTTCGCGATGCCCAGCAGCCCGACCACGCCGAGCCCGGCCACCGCCGCGAAGGTGGTCCGCCAGCCGACCTGCTGGCCGACGAAGGTGCCCAGCGGCACGCCGACGATGTTGGCCACCGTCAGCCCGGTGAACATCGTCGCGATCGCGCCGGCCTTCTTCTCCGGCGCGACCAGCTCGGCAGCGACCACCGACCCGATCCCGAAGAACGCGCCGTGCGCGAGCGAGGCCACGATCCGCCCCGCCAGCATCGCCCCGAACCCGGGCGCGAACGCGGACAGCAGGTTGCCCGCGACGAACAGCCCCATCAGCAGCATCAGCATCCGCTTGCGGCTGATCCGGGTCCCGAGCACGGTCATCAGCGGCGCCCCGACCACCACGCCGAACGCGTAGCCGGTGACCAGCAGGCCCGCCGTCGGGATGCCCACCCCGAAGTCGGAGGCGACCTCGGGCAGCAGCCCCATGATCACGAACTCGGTGGTACCGATCCCGAACGCCCCGATGGCCAGGGCGAGAAGCGCGAGAGGCATGGCACGGACCTCCAGGTGATTGCCGGTGCGCCTTACGTGCTTCGACAATAATTGCAGACGCACAAACTTGCAAACGCAACGAACCTCGCGCCCGCGCCCCGGAACTCACTGCCCCGCCCCGCCGTCCTCCCCTCCCGCCCCGCAACGCGAAGACCCCGCCCCGGCCGGGTGGCCGTGGCGGGGTCTTCGGGGCGGACGGGCGGGCGTCAGGCGATCAGGCCGGGGATCTCCTGGATCGCGAACCAGAGCAGTTCGTGGTCCTCCGCGCCGTCCACGGTGAACTGGGCGTCCTGGTCGCCGCCGTCCGCGGCGGCGATCGCGCCGACCGCGGCGGTGACGTCGGCGAGGACGTCGGGGTCGGTGTCGTCGGCGTGCACCGCGGCGGCCTTGGCGAGCCGGACCGGGCCGCCCAGGACGACCCGGCCGAGCGAGGCCTGGTCCTGGTACTCGTCGCCGGGGAAGGGCGTCACCGCGGAGTCGGCGACCTCGACGGCGAGGACGACCCGGCGCCGCGGGGCGTCCGGGTCGGCGGCCAGCAGGCGGACGGAGGAGAGGGCCGCCCGGTTCAGGGCCGCGTACTCGAGCTCCTCCAGGTCGTCGCTGACGTACCACTCGCGCAGCGCGGGCGTCACCGCGTAGGCGACGCTCTGCTCCAGGACGCCCTCGGGGTGCGCCACCGCCAGGTCCTTCAACGTGGTCGGCACGTACACGCGCATCGGGGCACCCTTCTGACGGTCTCACTGTGCGACGGGTCAAGAATACGCAGCCCGCCCGGCCGCCCGCGATGGCCGGTCCGCCCGCCCGCCCGGTGCGCCGATCAGGTCACGCCCGGCGTCCCCCTACGGGCCGTTCCGGCACCCGACCTGGCGTCAACTTCCGTCCCCGCACCGGGCGCACCGGCCTTGCGACCACCGGCCCGCCACCCGTACGGGTGGATTTCCGGGAACGGCCGGAACGCGGGAAACCCCCTTGGAGCGGCCTCCGCCCGCCCGGTAGCAATGGGCCCGTCCGACCCACCCCGCACCCCGCACCCCACCGAGAGGGCCCCGATGACCGAGCAGCTCACCCGGACGCCCGGACCCCTGGTCCCCCCGGCCCACCACCCCGTCGACCCCCCGGCCCACCCGCTGGTCCGCCCGCTGGTCCGCCCGGCCGCCCGCCGCCCGGTGCGCCACCCGCACCCGGAACCGCACCCGGCCGGACCGACCGCGCCCCGCACCGCCCGCAGCCCGCGGGCGGCCTGCGACGGCTCCGGCCCGCCGTTCCGGCCCCGGACGGCCGCGCCCGGCAGCACCGGGCACGCCGAGCTGGCCGGGCGGTTCGCGCACCGGCTGGTGGAGGTGCTGTGCGGGGCCCGCCCGGTGCACCAGCTGCAGCGGCACACCACGCTGCCGGGCTTCCACCAGCTCGCGGCGCTGGTCCGCACCGGCCCGCTGCGCCCGCGCGGCCGGGTGCTGCGTCCGCGGCTGGGCCGGGTGCACGACTGCGCGCCGGGCCCGGGCGCGGTGGAGGCGTGCGTACGGGTCGAGCTGGGGCCCCGGCACCACGTGCTGGCGTTCCGGCTGGAGCGGCACACCCGCACCGGCCAGTGGCAGTGCGCGGCCGTGGAGACCCGGTGAGGCGCCCCGCGGCGGCCGCGGGAGCCGCCCGGAACGCACCGGGGCGCCACCCCCGGCAGGGAGTGGCGCCCCGGCGACCGGCGGACCGGTCAGGCCTTGCGGCGGCGGCCGCTCTTCGCGGCCTTGGCGGCCTTGCGGCGCTCGGCGCGGGTCAGGCCGTCGCCCTCGACGGGCAGCCCGTCCTCGTCGAAGTCGCCCTCGATGACGCCGCCGCCGACCTCGTCGGACGGGGCGATGTAGTGGAGCTTCTTGCGCTCGGGGGCCTCCAGGCCCTTGGCGCGGATCTCCGGGCGGGCGGCCGGGACGGCGGCGTCCTTCTCCAGCTTGTCGAGCAGCACCTGCTCGTCGTCCGAGACCGGGACCTCCTCGACCTGCTGCTCGACCTGGACCTCCAGGTTGAACAGGTAGCCGACGGACTCCTCCTTGATGCCCTCCATCATCGCGGAGAACAGGTCGAAGCCCTCGCGCTGGTACTCGACCAGCGGGTCGCGCTGGGCGTAGGCGCGCAGCGCGATGCCCTCCTGCAGGTAGTCCATCTCGTAGAGGTGCTCGCGCCAGCGGCGGTCCAGCACCGAGAGGACGACCCGGCGCTCCAGCTCGCGCATGATCTGCTCGCCGAGCTGGTCCTCGCGGCGGCCGTACGCGGCGGCGATGTCCTCCTGGATGGCCTTGGTGAGGAACTCGGGGGTGAGGCCGCCGCTGTCCGCGGCCTCCTCCTCCAGCTCGTCCAGGTCGAGCTGGATCGGGTAGAGCTGCTTGAGCGCGGTCCACAGCTTGTCGAGGTCCCAGTCGTCCTCGAAGCCCTCGCCGGTGGCGGCGTTGACGTACGCGGCGACGGTGTCGTCCATGAAGTGGCCGACCTGCTCCTGCAGGTCCTCGCCCTCCAGGACGCGGCGGCGCTCGCCGTAGATGACCTCGCGCTGGCGGTTGAGGACCTCGTCGTACTTGAGGACGTTCTTGCGGATCTCGAAGTTCTGCTGCTCGACCTGGGTCTGCGCGGAGGCGATGGCGCGGGTGACCATCTTCGACTCGATCGGCACGTCCTCCGGGACGTTCGCCATCGACAGGACGCGCTCGACCATGCCGGCCTTGAACAGGCGCATCAGGTCGTCGCCCAGCGACAGGTAGAACCGGGACTCGCCCGGGTCGCCCTGGCGGCCGGAGCGGCCGCGCAGCTGGTTGTCGATCCGGCGGGACTCGTGGCGCTCGGTGCCCAGGACGTACAGGCCGCCGATCTCCTGCACCTCCTCCTGCTCCGCCTTGACCGCGGCCTTGGCCTTCTCCAGCGCGGCCGGGAACTGGGCCTCGTACTCCTCCGGGGTCTCCTCGGGAGTGATGCCGCGCTGCGCCAGCTCGGCGGCGGCCAGGTGCTCGGAGTTGCCGCCGAGCATGATGTCGGTGCCGCGGCCGGCCATGTTGGTGGCGACGGTGACGGCGCCCTTGCGGCCGGCCTGCGCGACGATCTGCGCCTCGCGCTCGTGGTGCTTGGCGTTCAGCACCTCGTGCGGGATGCCGCGCTTGCGCAGCTCCTGCGACAGGTACTCGGACTTCTCGACCGAGACGGTGCCGACCAGGACCGGCTGGCCCGCCTCGTGGCGCTTGGCGATGTCCTCGACCACGGCGGCGAACTTGGCCGGCTCCGACTTGTAGATCAGGTCGGGCTGGTCGATCCGCTTGGGGGTCTTGTTGGTCGGGATCGGGACGACGCCGAGCTTGTAGATTTGGTGGAACTCGGCCGCCTCGGTGGTGCCGGTACCGGTCATGCCGGACAGCTTGTCGTACAGGCGGAAGAAGTTCTGCAGGGTGATGGTGGCCAGCGTCTGGTTCTCGTTCTGGACCTCGACGCCTTCCTTGGCCTCGATCGCCTGGTGCATGCCCTCGTTGTAGCGACGGCCGGCCAGGATGCGGCCGGTGTGCTCGTCGACGATCATGACCTCGCCGTTGATGACGACGTAGTCCTTGTCGACCTTGTACAGCTCCTTGGCCTTGATGGCGTTGTTCAGGAAGCCGACCAGCGGGGTGTTCACCGACTCGTAGAGGTTGTCGATGCCGAGGTAGTCCTCGACCCGGCCGACGCCCTCCTCCAGGATGCCGACGGTGCGCTTCTTCTCGTCGACCTCGTAGTCGCGGTCGATCTTGAGGCGCTGCACCAGCTTGGCGAAGTCGTTGTACCACTTGGTGGCCTGGTCCGCCGGGCCGGAGATGATCAGCGGGGTGCGGGCCTCGTCGATCAGGATCGAGTCGACCTCGTCGACGATCGCGAAGTTGTGCCCGCGCTGCACCAGCTCGTCCTGCGACCACGCCATGTTGTCGCGCAGGTAGTCGAAGCCGAACTCGTTGTTGGTGCCGTACGTGATGTCCATCGCGTACTGGCGCTTGCGCTCGGCCGGCGACATGTTCGCCAGGATCACGCCGACCTCCAGGCCCAGGAAGCGGTGCACCCGGCCCATCCACTCCGAGTCGCGCTCGGCGAGGTAGTCGTTGACGGTGATCAGGTGCACGCCCTTGCCGGTCAGCGCGTTCAGGTACGCGGGCAGGGTGCCGACCAGGGTCTTGCCCTCGCCGGTGCGCATCTCCGCGACGTACCCGAGGTGCAGGGCGGCGCCGCCCATGATCTGGACGTCGTAGTGGCGCTGGCCCAGGACGCGCTTGGCGGCCTCGCGGACGGTGGCGAACGCCTCGGGGAGGAGGTCGTCGAGGCTCTCGCCGTCGGCCAGGCGGGACTTGTACTCGTCGGTCAGTGCGCGCAGCTCTTCGTCGGTGAGGTTGACGAAGTCCTCTTCGATCGAGTTGACCTGGGCGGCAATCCGCTGCAGCTTGCGGAGGATCTTGCCCTCGCCTGCGCGCAGGATCTTGTCGAAGACGGACACGTGAGCGGGCTCCTTGCCTCATTCGGCTCTGGATGACTGCCGGTGGGGAGTGCACCCCACCGTACGGGCCATCGTATGCGAGGAGCCCGAGCGGCCGGGAGGTCCGTCAGCACGCTATTCCTGTGTCACCCCTGGGAGCACATCGGCCGATGCCGGGTCCAAACGGTCAAAGCGGTTCGCCGACGGCCGGTTGTCAGTGCCGTGGCCTAGCCTCGGCCCATGGCCCAGACCCCTGCCGAGATCCCCGCTGCGGCCCCCGCCGCGCTGCCCTCCCCCGCCCTCCGGATCACCGCGGACCACGCCCGTCGGCTCGCGCTGCGCGCCCAGGGCCTGCTCGGATCGCCCGACCGCCGGGCCGGTGCCCGCGGCGTGCTGCAGCAGCTCGGCGCCGTCCAGTTGGACACCATCTCGGTGCTGGCCCGCTCGCACGAACTGGTGCCGTACGCCCGGCTCGGCGCGGTCGGCCGCCGCCTGGTCGAGCAGGCGTACTGGGGGCGGGGCACCGCCTTCGAGTACTGGTCGCACGCGGCCTGCGTGCTGCCGATCGAGCAGTGGCCGCTGTTCGCCTTCCGCCGCCGCGCCTACCGGGACAAGGGCCACGTCTGGGGCCACCGGGTCTCCCCGGAGGCGTACGCCGCGGTGATCGACCAGCTGCGCGCCGAGGGCCCGCTGACCTCCACCGGGCTCGGCGGCGCCAAGCGGACGTCGGAGTGGTGGGACTGGTCCGACACCAAGATCGCCGTCGAGCGGGCGCTCGCCTTCGGTGACGTCGTGGTCACCGAGCGCCGCGGCTGGAAGCGGGTCTACGACCTGGCCGAACGGGCCGTCCCGGCCGAGCTGTTCGGCCGGGAGCCGTCCGACGCCGCGTGCCTGACGGAGCTGGTGGCCCGGGCCGGGGCCGCCCTGGGCGTGGCCACCCGGGCCGACCTGATGGACTACCACCGCCTCAAGGGCGCCCAACTGGACGCCGTGCTCCCGGAGTCGGGCCTGGTCCCGGTCGAGGTCGAGGGCTGGTCCGCCCCCGCCTGGGCCGATCCGGCGGCGCTGGCCACCGAGCCCCGCGGCCGCCACCGCACCGCCCTGCTCTCCCCGTTCGACTCGCTGATCTGGGACAGGCCGCGCACCGAGCGGATCTTCGGCATGACCCACCGCCTGGAGGCGTACACCCCCAGGCACAAGCGGGTGCACGGGTACTTCGCGATGCCGCTGCTCACCGCCGGCCGGCTGGTCGGCCGGGTCGACCCGGCGCGGGAGGGCCGCACCCTGGTCGCCCGCCAAGTCTCGCTGGAGGCACCGAAGTTCGTCCCCGCGCTGGCCGAGGCGCTGCGCGAGGCGGCCGAGTGGGTGGGCTGCTCGGACGTCCGGGTGGAGCGGCTGGCGGACGAGTCGCTGCGGCCGGAGCTGGAGAAGCTGCTGGGCTGAGCCGCCCGGCGGCTCCCGGCCCGCACTCAGCCTATTTCGAGGATCTTCTCACGCATCGCGTACACCACGGCCTCCATCCTGGAGTGGAGTTGGAGCTTCTCCAGGATGTTGCGCACGTGGTTCTTCACGGTGTTCTCGCTGATGAACAGCTCCTTGGCGATCTCCCGGTTGTTCATCCCGGTGGCCACCAGCTTGAGCACCTCCAGCTCCCGGTCGGTGAGCCGGGGCGCGGGCAGCAGCTCCCGGTCGTCCGAGCGGCGCTGGATCATCGACTTGAACTCGGTCAGCAGCTTGGCCGCCATCGAGGGGCTGATCTGCGACTGCCCGTCCGCCACCGCACGGATCGCGGTGGCCACCTCGTCGGTGGAGATCTCCTTCAGCAGGTAGCCGGTGGCCCCCGCCTTGATCGCCTCGTAGAGGTCGGCCTCCTCGTCGCTGATCGTCAGCATGATGATCTTGGCGCTGGGCACCACGTCCTTGATAGCGGTGCACGCCTCGATGCCGCTGCGCCGGGGCATCCGGACGTCCATCAGGATGATGTCCGGCAGCAGGTCGGCGGCCTTCAGCACGGCCTCCGCCCCGTCGCCGGCCTCGCCGATCACCCGGATGTCCGGCTCCTCGGCCAGCACGATCTCCAGGCCGCGGCGGAACAGCGCGTGGTCGTCCACCACCAGCACCCGGATCGGCTCCGCGCGGTGCGGGGGGTACCCGGCGTCCCCCGAGCCCAGGCCCTCGCGCGAAAGCTCCCCCATCCGCCCCTCCCCCGCCCTCAGGTCACGTCGACGCGCCCATCATTCCACGGCCGGGGCCCGTCCCGGTCACCCTGCGCCGCCGAACCGCCCGGCTGGGTGACCCCGGGCGCGCGGGCGGGGCCCGTCGTCAGTCCTCGTCGGCCCCGTTGTTGATCGCGCCGCCCGCCCCGGCGACGTCCACCGCCGCGGCCATGTCCTCCTTGAGGTGGATCACGCCGTAGTGGTAGCCGTGCCGGCGGTAGACCACGCTCGGCAGCCCGCTGTCCTTCTCCTGGAACAGGTAGAAGTCGTGGCCCACCAGCTCCATCGCGTACAGCGCCTGGTCCAGCGACATCGGCGCCGCGGCGTGGGTCTTCTCGCGGACCACCAGCGGCCCGTCGCCCTCCACCTCCAGGTTGCCCGCGACGGTCTTGCGGGCCGTTCCGTTGACGCTCGGGGCGGCCTCGGTCGCGGGCAGGTCGGCCAGCGCGGCGGTCGCCGCGGCGACGCTGACCGGCGCCCGCCCGTTGGTGCCGCCCTTGTGCACCCGGCGGCGGTCGGCGGACTTGCGCAGCTGCGCCTCCAACTTCGCGGAGGCCAGGTCCAGGGCCGCCCACGGGTCGCTGGCGGACGCCTCGGCCCGGATCACCGGACCCCGGCTGCGGAGGGTGATCTCCACCCGGTCGGCGCGGTCGGCCTGGCGCGGGTTGGGCTCCTTGGACACCTCGACATCCAGGCTGATCGCCTTGGTGTCGAACTTCTGGACCTTCTCCAGCTTCTCGGCCACGTGCTCGCGGAACCTCTTGGGCACCTCGGTCTTGCGGCCCTTGACGACGATGTCCACGCAGAACTCCGATCCCTCGTGCTGACCGGCCCGGAGTGCGTCCCGAACCGGCGTGAGACCCAGCCGGACCGGCCGGCCGCCGCCGCCCGCCGGGCACCGCCCGGAGAACCAGCGAGGACCACCGGCCCTTACCTCACTTCCTCCCCACCAGGAGCGTTCGAAACCCCTGGAAGCCTCATGCAACACCTGCCGCGGGGATCTCGCCTCCCCAGCGCTCCTCCGGCACCCCCTCGGTCGAACGAACGTACCGACGGACGGTCGGCGGCCCGGCTGTTCCCCCCTGTTTACCCACCTACGGGTGAAACACCGGCGAACGGCTGGACAACACGCCCGGCACCGCCCACCGTATGGCTGTGTCGCCGCCCGGCGAGCGTTCCGGAGGGGTTCCGTGACGAGTCGCAGCACCGCCCACCAGCCCGGATCCGACCCCGCCCCGGTCCTCGCCGCCCTGCTCGACCTGCTGCTCCCCGCCCGCTGCGCCGGCTGCGGGAGCGGGTTCTCCGGCCTCTGCCCGCCCTGCCGCGCGCTGCTCGACGGCGCCGCCGCCGGGCCCGCCGGGCCGCACCGCCCGCCGCCCGGACTGCCGCCGGTGCACGCCGCCGCGCCCTACGCCGGACCGGTGCGCCAACTGCTGCTCGCCCACAAGGAGCGCGGCGCGCTCCGACTGGCCGCCCCGCTCGGGGGCGCCCTGGCCGCCGCCGTGCGCTCCGCCACCGGAGCGGGCGCCGCCCCGCTGCTGCTGGTGCCGGTGCCCTCGGCCCGCGCCGCGACCCGGGCCCGCGGCCACGACCCGACGCTGCGGCTGGCCCGCGCCGCCGCCCGCGAGCTGCGCCGCGGCGGCGTCGCCGCGCTGGTCGCGCCGGTGCTGCGGCACGGCCGCCCGGTCGCCGACCAGGCGGGCCTGGGAGCGGCCGAGCGGCGGCGCAACCTGGACGGGGCGCTGGCCGTGCCGGCCCGGGTCGCGCCCCGGCTGGCCGGGCACCGGCTGGTGCTGGTGGACGACCTGGTCACCACCGGGGCGAGCCTGGCCGAGGCGGCCCGGGCGCTGCGCGCGGCGGGCTGCCCGCCGCGGGCGGCGGCCACCGTCGCGGCCACCGCCCGGCGCGGCGCGGTGCCGGGGCGGCGCGGTGCGGCGACGGGGGAGGCCGCCGGGGAGGCCGGGCTCAGCCCGGGTAGATGAACGCCTTGGCCGCGGACTTGCTGGGCACCTCGTGCCACTGGTTGTCCTTGAGCCGGTACAGGCCGTTCTCGGAGGAGGTGAGCACCGCGGGGCCGGACGGGCTGGTCGGGTCGGCCGGCGGCCGGGCCTCGGTCGCGGACAGCGCGGTCATCGACTCGCCGCCCTGCAGCGGGGAGTCGGTGGACTGCGAGCCGTCGGTGCCCAGGAAGTGCAGTTGCTGCAGCCGGTCGGTCTCCTTGCCGAGCACCACCAGCTGGTCGGTGTCGCCCCAGGAGACGGCGGCGACCTCGGACAGCTGCGGCGCGATGTCGCGCAGCGCGGTGATCCTCGCGGTGGGGGCCTCGGCGGTGCCGCCGTGCTCGACCAGGCCGAGCACCAGCCGGGTGGGGCCGCCGCCCTGGCTGAGCAGCAGGGCGATCCGGGTGCCGTCGGAGGAGATCCGCAGCGACTGCACGGTGCGCCCGTCCAGGCCCTCGACCTGCACCGGGACGACGGTGCGGCCGCGCACCATCAGCACCCGCGGCCCGGCCGGGTCGCGGTCGACCAGCCACAGGTCCTGGCGGCCGTCCCAGCTGGGCGAGGCCAGGCCCCTGCCGGGCTGCGTGGAGCGGCTGCTGACGACCGGCTCGCCGTACTTGCCGCCCTCGGTGAGCTCGGTCTCGACCAGGTCGCGGCCGTCGGCCCCGATCACGGCGGCGACGGCGGCGTCCCGGCGGACCGCGACGGTGCCGGGGTGGAACTGCCCGGCCTGCGGGGCCTGGCCGAGCACCCCGGGGACGGGCAGCGGCTCCGTCACCTCCGGCAGGTAGCGGGTGAGCCGGCCGTCCTCCAGCTGGATGAACGCCTGCACCCCGTTGTCGGCGCCGGCCAGCGCGCCGGGGGCGACCAGGGCGGCCTCGGCGCTGCTGAGCGAGCAGGCGGCGCCGTTGACCGACAGGTCGAGCCGGTCCAGCTTGCTCTGCTGGTCGGCGAGGGTCTGGAAGAGCTGCTGGGCCATCTGCTTGCAGGCGGCCGGGTCGCCGCCCTGCAGCTTGACGGTGGCCACCCGGTTGTCGCCGATCGCGGCGCTCTCCACCCGGACGCCGCCCAGCTTGGAGGTCACCACCGGGCCGAGCCAGTGCGAGGGGCCGTCGACGGTGGCCTGGGCGGCCTCCGTCAGCGGGTCTATCCGGCGGCGCAGGTAGATCGGGTCGGGCACCAGCACCTGGGCGCCCTGCGGGCGGGCGGCGGAGGCGTCGGTCCGCGCGAAGAAGTACCGGTGGACGGGCTTGTAGGTGTTCTTGAAGTTGGTCTGGTCGACGATCAGGCCGTCGGGCAGGTCGCTGATCCGCCACTCGCCCTTGTCGGGGCCGTCCGACTCCTTCACGAAGGTGAAGGCCCGCTGGTAGGACTCGCCGGAGTGGGCCTGGTAGGTGTGCTGCTCGTCCAGCGCGGCGACCTGCTTGCCCTCGACGGTCAGCCGGACGGTGACGTCGTCGTCGGACGGGGTGGGGCCGCTCGGGCTGGGGGCGCCGGCCAGCACCACCACGCCCGCGTCGGGCTTCCAGGACTTGGCCGCGGCGGCGGTCAGGTACTGCTTGGCGGTGTCGTAGTTGGCCTGGTCGGCGTTGGAGGAGTCGAGGAAGCCGGCGAGCAGGTCGCGGGGGCTCTCGCCCTTGCGCGGGGCGACCGGGTAGACGTGCACCTGGAGGCCGTCGGCGGCGTTCTGCGGGGCCTCCAGGCGCTGGGGGGCGCCGCCGGAGGGCATCGAGACGCAGCCGGTGGTGACGGTGGCCAGCAGCACGGCCCAGCCGATCGCCAGGGCCCGCCGGTCAGCCGTCCTGTCGGTCCTGTCCACCGGCGGTCCCCTCCTGGTCGGTCTCGGCGCCGTCCGGATCGGTCGGGGCCGGCTGGGTCGGGCGGCCGCGGTCGACCACGACCTGCGCGCCGGTGGCACCGTAACCCGTGACGTCCGAGGGGTCGGAGACCGGGGCGGCGGCGGGCCGGCCCAGGCCGGGGCCGATGCTGAGCACGCCGCCGAGGCCGGAGCCGAAGGTGTGCCGCTCGGTGTCCGGGGTCTCCGGGACGGACGTGGACTCGCCCGCGGGCAGCGCGCCCGCGCCGCGCGCGGTGCGGCGGTAGGGGGCGCCGGCCGAGGACATCCCGCGGTTGTACCGGGAGTCCTCCGGCTCCAGCCGGAACGGGGCCCGGGAGATCTCGCCGCCGCGGGTGCGCGGCAGGGTCAGCCGGAAGTGCGAGCCGCCGCCGGGCTCGCCCCAGGCCTGCAGCCAGCCGCCGTGCAGGTGGGCGTCCTCGACCGCGATGGAGAGGCCCAGGCCGGTGCCGCCGGTGGTCCGCACCCGGGACGGGTCGGCCCGCCAGAAGCGGTGGAACACCCGGGACGCCTCGCCGGGCTTGAGGCCGATGCCGTAGTCGCGCACGCCGACGGCGACCGCGCCCTCGCCCGAGCCGAGCCGGATCACCACGTCCCGGCCCTCGCCGTGCTCCAGCGCGTTGACCACCAGGTTGCGCAGGATCCGCTCGATCCGGCGGCCGTCGACCTCGGCCAGCACCGGCTCCTCGGCGCCGCGGATCAGCACCGCGCTGCCCTTGGCCCGGGCCAGCGGGTCGGCGGCCTCCACCACCCGGGTCACGATGCCCCGCAGGTCGACCGGTTCGGCGTCCAGGATCGCCGCGCCCGCGTCGAACCGGCTGATCTCCAGCAGGTCGGCGAGCAGCGACTCGAAGCGGTCCAGCTGGTCCTGGAGCAGCTCGGCGGAGCGGGCCGCCATCGGGTCCAGGTCCTCGCGGCTGTCGTAGATCAGGTCGGCGGCCATCCGGACGGTGGTCAGCGGGGTGCGCAGCTCGTGCGAGACGTCCGAGACGAAGCGGCGCTGCACCCGGGAGAGCTCCTCCAGCTTGCGGATCTGCGCCTGCAGGCCGTTGGCCATCCGGTTGAACGACTCGCCGAGGCGGGCGATGTCGTCGGTGCCGGTGACCTTCATCCGCTCGTCGAAGTGCCCGGCGGCGAGCCGCTCGGAGATCCCGGCGGCCATCCGCACCGGCGTGACGACCTGCCGGACCACCACCCAGGCGATGCAGCCGAGCAGGATCACCAGGAACAGCCCGGCGGTGGCCAGGGTGCCGATGACCAGGTTGAGGGTGGAGGTCTCCTGGTAGAAGGAGAAGACGTAGTACAGCTGGTACGGGGTGCCGTCCGGGCCGGTGAACTGCTTGCCGATCGCCAGGCCCTTGTCGTCGCCGGGCGGGGTCTGGCTGTTCGGGGCGCGGTGCAGCTTGACCGGCTGCTCCTGCGGGTTGGACGAGTCGGCGGCGACCTTGGCGCGCAGCTCCGGGGTGATCGAGTCGGGCAGGATCGAGCCGGAGTAGCGGGCGCCGCGCAGCCCGGCGCTGGGGGCGCTGGCCTCCTGGTCGCCGGGGGCGAGCGCGATCACCGAGTAGACGCCGGAGCCGCCGGAGGCCAGGTCGGAGACCTGCTTGGTCAGCCAGGCGTTGATCTGGTCGCGGGTCGGGTCGGCGGTGGCGCCGGCCTTGGCCTGCAGGTTGATCGCCTCGTTGATCTTGTCCTGCTCGATCTGGAAGCCGCCCAGGGCCTGCCCGTGCGCGGACTTCTGCTTGGCCTCCAGCAGGCCGGTGCGCACCTGGGCGACCACCACCACGCCGAGCACCAGCACCACGACGAAGGACAGCAGCAGGGTCATCGCGACCACCCGCAGCTGGATCGAGCGGCGGTACAGCGCCAGCACCCGGCCCACCGGGTGCCGGAACGGGCGGACCAGCGGGGCGAGCAGCCCGGCCCACCACCGGCGCCGGTGCGGCCGACCGGTGGTGGAGCTCAGCACGTCGCCGCGCACAGCGTGCTCCCCGCCGGCGATGTCGTCCGACGGGGAGCGGTCAGCCCTGGTGTCGCTCATCCTCAGCTGGGCCCGGCCTTGTACCCGACACCGCGCACGGTGACGACGATCTCCGGGCGCTCCGGGTCCTTCTCGATCTTGGAGCGCAGGCGCTGCACGTGCACGTTGACCAGGCGGGTGTCGGCCGCGTGCCGGTAGCCCCAGACCTGCTCCAGCAGCACCTCGCGGGTGAACACCTGCCAGGGCTTGCGGGCCAGCGCGACCAGCAGGTCGAACTCCAGCGGGGTCAGCGGGATGCCGCGCCCCTCGCGCTTCACCGAGTGCCCGGCGACGTCGATCACCAGGTCGCCGATGGTCAGCTGCTCCGGCGTGGGCTCCTCGGCCCGGCGCAGCCGGGCGCGCACCCGGGCGACCAGTTCCTTGGGCTTGAACGGCTTGGTGACGTAGTCGTCGGCGCCGGACTCCAGGCCGACCACGATGTCGACCGTGTCGGTCTTCGCGGTGAGCATGACGATCGGAATGCCCGACTCGGCCCGGATCTGGCGGCACACGTCGATGCCGTCCCGTCCGGGCAGCATCAGGTCGAGCAGTACGAGGTCCGGCTTGGTCTCCCGGAAGGCGGCCAGCGCCTTGTCCCCGTCAGCGACGAAAAACGGCTCAAAACCTTCACCCCGCAGCACGATGCCGAGCATCTCGGCCAGTGCGGTGTCGTCATCGACGACGAGGACACGTCCCTTCATGTCTCCATCTTCTCATCACCCGAATGTGACCTGCGCCGCACGGCCCCGCCGCTCCGCGCCTCCACCCCCCCGCCGAACCAGTCATACCATCGCAAAGGTTGTGGCTCGGTGGGCTTGTCCGGACCGTTGTGGATCAGCAACGGGATACCCCTGGGGTACGCGTGCGCACCATGGCACGATAAGCACCCCGAAGCACCCGAGCCAGGGTGCCCCGACGAGGAGCGTCGATGACCGAGACCCCGGGCTGGACCTCACCCGGTTCTCCCGAAGCACCGCCCGGCCCCACCGGAACCGGCCACTCGGCGCCCACCCCGCCCCCCGCGGCCCCCGCCGCGCCCCTCCCCCCGCAGTCCGCCCCCACCGGCCCGGGCATCGGCCTGATCCCGCTGCGGCCGCTCGGCTTCGGCGAACTGATGGACGGCACCTTCGCCCTGGTCCGCCGCAACTGGCGGGCCGCGTTCGGGCTCACCCTGGCCCTCGCCGCGGTCCTCGAACTCCTCCAGGCCGGCATCGACTGGTGGATCCACACCAGCGGCAGCCGGACCGACGCGGTGCTGTCCAACAACTACCTGGCCCCGCTCGCCCTGTTCTTCGGCGTCCTGGCCTCCGGCCTGCTCGCCCCCGTGGTCAGCAACGGCCTGCTCGGCCGCGACACCCCGCTCGCCGAAGCCTGGGCCCGGGTCCGCGGCCAGCTCGGCCGCCTGATCGGCCTGTGCCTGCTGCTGGCCGCGATCGGCATCGGCTCGCTCGCCCTCGCGATCGTCCCGCTGGCCCTGCTGGCCTTCGCCACCGACCTGCCCGGCCTGCTCGCCCTGCTGCTGCTCACCGTGCCGCCGGTGATCTGGCTGTCGATCCGACTGACCCTCGCCGTGCCCGCCCTGATGCTGGAGAAGCAGCCCGTCCTCGGCGCGCTCAAGCGCTCCTGGCGGCTGACCCGCGGCGCCTGGTGGCGGATCTTCGGCCTGACCCTGGTCTTCCGGATCTGCCTCACCGTGGTCGCCACCGTCCTGGCCGGCCCCGGCGAGATCGTCGCCATGGTCCTCGGCGGCACCCCCGGCAACGGCGCCGCCGGGGACGGCCCCGCCGCGATCAGCATCGCCGCCGTCGCCGTCTGCGGCATCGTCGCCCGCACCGTCACCATCCCGCTCGAAGGCGCCCTGCAGACCCTGATCTACGCCGACCAGCGGATCCGCCGCGAGGCCCTCGACCTGGAACTCGCCCACGCCGCGGGCCTGCCCGGCTACGCCCGGCCCGCCGCGGCCGCCCCGTCGGGAGCCTGACCGCCATGGGATTCCGGGGGGAGGGGGCGCTGCTCACCGACGGCGCCCCCGTCGACGTACCGCGGGACGCCGCCCGCGAGGCCGCGCACGAGGAGCTCCGCAAGGCCGTCTACCACCAGAACGAGCCCGGGCCGGTCGAACGCCTCCTCGACTGGATCAAGGACGAGTTCAGCAAGACCGTGGACGGCGTCGCCTCCCCGCTCGGCGGCGGCGGCAACGCCGCGCTCGTCGTGCTGCTGCTCCTGCTGCTCGTCCTGGGCGTGGTGCTCTGGCGCCGCTACGGCGCGCCCCGCCGCGCCGCCCGCGCCGCCGGCGGGCTGTTCACCGGTGCCCAGGGCCCGCGCAGCGCCGCCCAGCACCGGGCCGACGCCGCCGCGCACGCCGCCCGGGGCGCGTGGGAGGACGCCGTCCGCGAGCAGATGCGCGCCCTGGTCCGCGGCCTGGAGGAGCGCACCGTCCTCTCCCCCCGCCCAGGCCGCACCGCCGACGAGGCCGCCGCCGAAGCCGGCCGCGCCCTGCCCGGCCAGGCCCGCGAACTCGCCTCCGCGGCACGGCTGTTCGACGACATCGCGTTCGGCGAGCACCCCGCCGACGAACGCTCCTACCGGCTGCTCGCCGACCTCGACCGGACCCTCGGACGCACCCGCCCCACGCCCGTCCCGGCCGGCGGAGGAACCGCATGACCGTCACCGCACCGCCGCCCGCCACCGCCGAGGCCGCCCCCGCCGCCCCGCCCGCGGACCCCGCCCCCGCCCGCAGCCGCCTGCGCGCCCACTGGCGGCGCTCCCGCTGGTGGCTGCTGAGCGTCCTGGTCCTGCTGCTGGTCGGCGGCCTGATCGCCGGCATCCCCGGCGGCTCCGTCCACGACCCGCTCGACCCCCGCAGCGGCGACCCGCACGGCACCCGCGCCGTCGACCAACTGCTGCAGCGGCACGGGATCTCCTCCCGCACCGCCTCCCGCACCGACGACCTCGCCGCCGCCCTGCGCGCCGACGACACCACCGTCGTCCTCACCTACCCCGACGAGCTCAGCTACCAGCACCTCGCCGGGCTCTCCGCGCTCCCCCGCGGCGAACGCACCCGCCTCGTCCTGATCGCCCCCGAGCAGCCCCTGCTCAACGCCTTCGCCCCCGGCGTCACCGCCTCCAGCTACGCCGAGCCCACCGGCACCGCGCCCACCCCGAGCTGCACCCTGCCCGAGGCCCGCGAGGCCGGGGCCGTCGACCTCGGCGGCCAGAGCTACGAGGGCCGCCCCGGCGACACCGCCTGCTACCCCGTCGGCGGCCGCGACCTGCTGCTCAGCCGCACCCGCGGCACCCAGCAGGTCGTCGTCCTCGGCAACGGCGACCCGCTCACCAACCGGTACCTGGACAAGGAGGGCAACGCCGCCCTCGCCCTCGGCCTGCTCGGCGCCCACCCGCACCTGGTCTGGCAGACCCTCGACCAGGTCGACCACGCCACCTCCACCGGCCGCCCCAAGAGCCTCGGCGACCACATCCCCGACGGCTGGTACTGGGGCACCCTGCAACTCCTGGTGGCCGGACTGCTCGCCGTCGCCTGGCGGGCCCGCCGCCTCGGACCGGTGCTCACCGAACGGCTGCCCGCCGTCGTCCGCGCCTCCGAGACCACCGAGGGCCGCGCCCGGCTCTACCGCCGCGCCAACGCCCGCGGCCACGCCGCCGAGACGCTGCGCCGCGCCGCCCGCCGCCGCACCGCCGCCGCCCTCGGCCTCCCGCACACCTCCGGGGACCCCGACCCGACCGCCCTCCTCGAAGCCGCGGCCGCCCGGCTCGGACGCCCCACCGCCGACCTCCAGCACCTGCTGTACGGCCCGGCCCCCACCGACGACGCCGCGCTGCTGCGGCTCGCCAACGAGCTCGACGACATGGAATGGCAGGTACGACAGCCGTGACCGACCAGCTGCTCAAGACCGTCCCGGCGCAGACCGGCGATGCCCGCGCCGCCCTCACCGGCCTGCGCGAGGAGATCGCCAAGGCCGTGGTCGGCCAGGACGCCGCCGTCACCGGCATCGTCGTGGCCCTGCTCTGCGGCGGCCACGTCCTGCTGGAGGGCGTCCCCGGCGTCGCCAAGACCCTCCTGGTCCGCACCCTGGCCACCGCCCTCGACGTGGAGACCAAGCGCATCCAGTTCACCCCCGACCTGATGCCCGGCGACGTCACCGGCTCGCTGGTCTACGACACCCGCACCGCCGAGTTCTCCTTCCAGCCCGGCCCGGTCTTCACCAACCTGCTGCTCGCCGACGAGATCAACCGCACCCCGCCCAAGACCCAGGCCTCCCTGCTGGAGGCCATGGAGGAGCGCCAGGTCACCGTCGACGGCGAACCCCGCAAGCTCCCCGAACCGTTCCTGGTCGCCGCCACCCAGAACCCCGTCGAGTACGAGGGCACCTACCCGCTGCCCGAGGCCCAGCTCGACCGCTTCCTGCTCAAGCTGATCCTCCCGCTGCCGACCCGCGACCAGGAGTTCCAGGTCCTGTCCCGGCACGCGAGCGGCTTCGACCCGCGCGACCTCGCCTCGGCCGGCGTCCGCCCCGTCGCCAACGCCGCGCACCTGGCCGCCGCCCGCGCCCAGATCGCCCGGCTGACCGTCTCCCCCGAGGTCCTCGCCTACATCGTCGACCTGGTCCGCGCCACCCGGCAGTCGCCCTCGCTCGCCATGGGCGTCTCCCCGCGCGGCGCCACCGCCCTGCTCAACACCTCCCGGGCCTGGGCCTGGCTGGCCGGCCGCGACTACGTCACCCCCGACGACGTCAAGGCGCTCGCCCTGCCGACCCTGCGCCACCGCGTCCAGCTGCGCGCCGAGGCCGAGATGGAGGGCATCACCGCCGACAGCGTCATCCAGGCCGTCCTCGCCCAGACGCCCGCGCCCCGCTAGGACCCGGCACCCCCGCGGCCGGGGGACGCCCTCCCCCGGCCCGCAACTCCCCTGCGCCAGAAAGCGAGCCCAGCACCCCATGGCCCTGACCGGCCGAACGGCCCTCGTCGCCGCCCTCGGCGCCCTCCTGGTGGGAATCGTCCTCCCCTCCTGGACGGGCGTCGGCGCGGTCGTGCTGCCCCTGCTCGCCGCCGTCGCCGCCGACCTGGTGCTCGCCGCCCCCGTCCGCCGCCTCACCCTGGAGCGCTCCGGCGACCCGACCGTCCGCCTCGGCGAGGCCACCACCGTCGACCTGCTCGTCGCCAACCCCTCCGGCCGCCCGCTGCGCGCCCGGATCCGCGACGCCTGGTACCCCTCCGCCTGGGCCCCCGGCACCGCCTTCACCGCCTCCCGGCATACCGTCACCGTCCCCGCGGGCGAACGCCGCCGCCTCACCACCCCGCTCGCCCCCACCCGCCGCGGCGACCACCACTCCGGCAAGGTCACCGTCCGCTCCCTCGGCCCGCTCGGCCTGGCCGGCCGCCAGGCCAACCTGGACGCCCCCTGGCGCATCCGCGCCCTGCCCCCCTTCACCAGCCGCAAGCACCTCCCCTCCCGCCTCGCCCGCCTGCGCGAACTCGACGGCCGCACCTCCGTCCTGACCCGCGGCCAGGGCACCGAGTTCGACTCCCTGCGCGAGTACCTCCCCGGCGACGACGTCCGCTCCATCGACTGGCGCGCCAGCGCCCGCCGCAGCACCGTCGCCGTCCGCACCTGGCGCCCCGAACGCGACCGCCACGTCCTGATCGTCCTCGACACCGGCCGCACCTCCGCCGGCCGCGTCGGCGACGCCCCCCGCCTGGACGCCGCCCTGGACGCCGCCCTCCTGCTCACCGCCCTCGCCACCAAGGCGGGCGACCGCGTCGACCTGCTCGCCCACGACCGCCACCGCCGCGCCGCCGTCGCCGGACGCTCCCCCGCCGAGGTACTCCCCGCCTTCACCGACGCGATGGCCCTGCTCGAACCCGCCCTGATCGAGACCGACCTGCGCGCCCTCACCTCCACCGCCCTGCGGATGGCCCCCCACCGCTCCCTGATCGTCCTGCTCACCGGTCTCGACGCCCACCAGATCCAGGAGCACCTGCTCCCGCAGGTCCCGCTCCTCACCAAGCGCCACGAACTCGTCCTCGCCTCCGTCTCCGACCCCCGCCTGGACGAACTCGTCCACGCCCCCCGCACCACCGTCGAAGACGTCTACGGCGCCGCGGCCGCCGAACAGACCCGCGCCGACCGCCGCCGCACCGCCGACCTCCTCACCCGCCGCGGCGTCACCGTCCTCGACGCACCGCCGGAGTCCATCGCCCCCGCCCTCTCCGACACCTACCTCGCCCTCAAGGCCGCCGGCCGCCTCTGAGCCCTCCCCAACGTCCGGCCCGGAGCCACCACTTCACCGCCCGAACAGCCCCCGCAGCCCCCGCAGCCCCCGTCCCCCGGACTTCCCGCTCTCCGGCACGCCGGCCCGGGTGGCCGCGTGGACCGGAACGGACTGGGCCAGAACCCGCCCCACCGCTGCGAGGAAGTCCCCCGGCTCCGCAGCAGGCCCGGACCCGAGGTTGAGGTGCCGGCCGTCAGCCGTCCATTCGCCGAGGACCGTGTACGCCTGGCCGTCGACCGGGCTGACCCCGTGTTCGAGCGTCAGGTACCGACACCCCTCGGCCCCGGCAGCTTGCACCACCGCGACGAAGTGCGCTTCGGACGGCGCCCCCGCGGGCGGCAGGACGACGAACAGAGCCCGGTAACCGTCCCCCTGGACGAGGTCCGCCGACAGCCCGTCAGCGGGCAACCGCTCCGATTCCGACAGCTTCTCGCCGTACCCCTGCCAGATCGCCGTGAGCCCGCCGGTGAACCCGGCCGTCGGCTCGTGGTCCAGCATCTTCCCCCCGAGATCCCGCACCAGCCCCGGCAGCACCCGGTGCGCGTACCCGTAGTGGTGCGCCCTCGGCCCGGCTCCGTCAGTCGTCGTCATGCCGATCATCATGACGCCTCCGCTCGGAATACGGACGGGTATTCGGATGGCAGCTGGCCCGTTCCGACCTGGCCCGGAAATGCGGAAAGGGCCCCAGCCGCATGGCTGGAGCCCTTTCTCTGAAAGATTGTTCGGCGGCGTCCTACTCTCCCACAGGGTCCCCCCTGCAGTACCATCGGCGCTGTGAGGCTTAGCTTCCGGGTTCGGAATGTAACCGGGCGTTTCCCTCACGCTATGACC
>NZ_BSSA01000012.1 GCF_030268885.1 Kitasatospora phosalacinea | reverse complement strand
CCGCTGCTGCTGCACGCGCCCAGGGTCAGGGCGAGGGCCCCGGCGGCGAGCAGGGCGGTGAGGGTGCGGCGGTTGCGGGTCTGCGCGGACATGGCGGATCTCTCCTCGGTGCTGGGGTGACGTGGTGCTGTTGGTGGATGGTGGTCGGTCGATCGGTCAGGTGACGGTGACGACGGTGCTGTGCCAGCCCGTCGCCCCGGCGGGGAACGGCGCGGCGCGGCTCTCGGGCTGCACGGCGCCGGTGGCATCGGTGGCGCGCACCTCGATGCGGTGCGTGCCGGGGGTCGCGGCGGGCCAGCGGTACGACCACTGGCGCCACAGGTCGGGCCCGGCATCAGCGGCCAACTCGGCCTGCTGCCAAGGCCCTTCGTCGACGCGGACCTCGACGGCGGCGATCCCGCGGTGGGTCGCCCAGGCGGTGCCCGCGACGTCGACGCCCCCGGCCGGGACCTTCGCGAACGGCGCGGGCACCTCGATCCGGGAGGCGGTGCGGACGGCGCCGGTGCGGTCCCAGCCGCGGCGCACCCAGTACGGGTCGAAGGCGGCGAAGGTGGTGACCTCCAGGTCGACCAGCCACTTGGTGGCCGAGGTGTAGCCGTAGAAGCCGGGCACCACGCTGCGGCACGGGAAGCCGTGCGCCAGCGGCAGCGCCTCGCCGTTCATCGCGACGGCGAGCAGGGCGCGGCGTCCGTCCAGGACGGACTCCAGCGGCGTGCCGATGGTCATGCCGTCCTTCGAGCGCCCCACCAACTGGTCCGCCCCGGCACGGACCCCGGCGCGGCGCAGCAGCGCGGGCAGCGCGGCGCCCAGCCAGCGGGTGGTGCCGACGTACGGGCCGCCGACCTCGTTGGAGACGCAGGACAGCGTGTGGTCGAGCTCTTCGAGCGGCTCGCGCAGCAACTCGTCGAAGGTGAGCAACTGCGGGCGGTCCACCAGGCCGTGGACGCGCAGCGTCCAGTCCCGCGGGTCGATCTTGGGGATCGTCAGCGCGGTGTCGACCCGGTAGAAGTCGGCGTTCGGGGTGGTGAACGGCGACAGGCCGGGGACGTTCGGGTGCACGGCGACGGGCAGCGGGGGCAGCGGGGCGGCCGGGGCCGGGAGGCGGACGGCGTCGCGGGCGGCGGTGACGTCGTAGCGCCGGTCCGTCAGGGCGCGTCCGCCCAACCCGGCCAGCGCGCCCGCCGTGAAGGTCCCGGCGGTGGCGGCGAGCACCGTCCGGCGGCTGGTCAACCCGACTGGTGGTGAAGGTACTTCGGCTTCCGTGTCCTCCGGCCTCTCCACCGTCTCCCCGACTTCCGCTGTTCCCGGACGCGGCGTGGCGGCGGTGGACAGCGCCCGGCGCCACAGCCGGGCCAGCAGCAGGACGGCCGTGGCGCCGACCAGGCCCGCGACGATCGACGGCGCGCAGTCGGCGGCGGCCGCGCCGGGACGCGACAGCGCCGCCCAGGCGCCGAGGGCGCCGAACGCCCCGAACACCGCCGCCCCGGCGAGCGGGCGACGCACCGCCAGCAGTCCGGCCAGCGCGGCGAGCAGCGTCATCGTCAGGTAGATGCCGCCCAGCAGCACCGCCTTGTCGTGGGTGCCGAAGGTGCGGACCGCGTACTCCTTGAGCGGCGTCGGCGTCAGGTCGATCGCCGCCGACCCGACCGCGATCACCGGCGCGGTCGGCGCCCCCGTCGCGTACGCGACCAGCTCACCCGCCCCCAGTGCGGCCGCCGCGGACGCCAGGCCGACCGCGGCCGCACCGGCGGTGCGCAGGAGGCGGTGGCGGCGGCCGGGCGGGGCGGCGGGGGGAGTCGGTTCATCGGTCACATCTGCGGTTCGGCGCCCCGGTGGGCCCGGATTGGTCGCACTTTCCGACTCCTCCGACCGGGGAACCGGCGGTGCGTCCCGGGTGCCCGTCCTCCGGCAACACCGCCGGCGGGCCGAGGGTGTTCCGCCCCCGGCCCGCCGAAGCTACTGTTCGGTAGCACCTTCTCCGCCGACACGTCCCTGGAGCGCTGATGGCATCCGACCGTTCCGCCCGCCTGCTGGGCGGCCTGCTGCTGACCGCCGGGATCGCGCACTTCGCGGCTCCGAAGCCCTTCGACGCGATCGTCCCGCGCTCCCTGCCCGGCTCGCCCCGGACCTGGACCCGGATCAGCGGCGCCGCGGAACTGGCCGTCGGCGCCGCCGTCCTCCACCCGCGCAGCCGCCGCACCGGGGCGCTGGCCGCCGCGGGCCTGTTCGCGGCGGTCTTCCCCGCCAACGTGAAGATGGCGTACGACTGGCGCCACCGCCCGGCCCCGCAGCGCGCCGCCGCCCTGGCCCGGCTGCCCCTCCAGGCCCCGCTGATCGCCTGGGCGCTGCGGGTCTCCCGGAACTGACCCGCCGGAGCGGCCGGTGTCCCGCCGGACCAAGCCGCACCGGGCGTCGCTCCGAAGCAAGGGGAGCAGACGACCACGGAGCCGCGCCACGGCCCGTCCGGCGGAGGGGAACCCATGACCGCACCCACGACCCGCACCACCCCGGCCCCCGGACGGGGGGCGAGCGCCGCCGACGTGCTCGAACCGGTCCTGCACGAGCTGTTCGCGGGACCACCGCCCTTCGCCCTGCGGCTGTGGGACGGCTCGGCCACCGGTCCGGCGGACGGGCCGACGGTGCTGGTGCGCCACCGCCGGGCGCTGCGGAGGCTGCTGTGGCAGCCGGGCGAACTCGGCCTGGCCGACGCCTGGATCAGCGGGGAGCTCGACGTCGAGGGCGACCTCGCCGAGGCCCTCTCCGCCGTCCGGCGCGGCCTCGCCGGGCGGGCCCCCGGGCGCCCGGCGCCGCGCAGTTGGCCCGCCCTGGCCGCCGCGGCCGCCCGGCTCGGCGTCGTCGGGCCGCCGCCGCCCCGGCCCGGCGGCCGGGCCAAGGTCCGCGGGCCCCTGCACAGCCGGGGCCGCGACCGGGCGGTGGTCAGCCACCACTACGACCTGTCGAACGAGTTCTACGCCCTGCTGCTCGGACCGGCGATGGCCTACTCCTGCGCCTACTACACCTCCGACGACCAGCCCCTGCAGGCCGCCCAGGAGGCCAAGTTCGACCTGATCTGCCGCAAGCTCGACCTGCGCCCCGGCACGCGCCTGCTCGACGTCGGCTGCGGCTGGGGCGCGCTCGCCCGGCACGCCGCCCTCCACCACGGGGCCCGCGTCACCGCCGTCACCCTCTCCGCCCGCCAGCACGCCCACGCCCGCGCCCTGGTCGCCGAGGCGGGCGTCGCGGACCTGGTCGACGTCCGCCGCTGCGACTACCGGGAGATCGTCGCGGACGCCTACGACGCCGTCAGCTGCGTGGAGATGGGCGAACACGTCGGCCGGGACGAGTACCCCGCCTTCGCGGCCCGCCTGCACGCCCTGCTGCGCCCCGGAGGCCGACTGCTGGTCCAGCAGATGTCGCGCGGGGCCACCGCGCCCGGCGGCGGCGCGTTCATCGAGGCGTACATCGCCCCGGACATGCACATGCGCCCGCTCGGCCAGACCGTCGACCTGATCGAAGCGGCCGGCCTGGAAGTCCTGCACGCCGAGGCGATGCGCCCGCACTACGCCCGCACCATCGACGCCTGGCGGGCCGCTCTCACCGCACACCGGGACCGCTTCACCGCACTGGTCGGACGGCCGACGGTGCGGCTGTGGGAGCTCTACCTGGCCGGGAGCTCGCTGGCCTTCGCCGAGGGGCGGATGGGCGTCGACCAGATCCTGGCCCGCCGCCCCGGCGGCGGGGACGGGACCGTCAGGCCCGCCGAGCGGTGGGGGAGCTGACGGGACGACGGCCCGTCGCCACCCCCCGCCGTTCCGGCGGAAGCCGCCGCCCGCCGGGGAGCAGCACCGGCTGCCGACCGGCGCGGCCGACCACGGAGGAGAATCTCAATGACTGTGTCAACCGGTCTGCGCGGCTGGCGGGGCGGAGGTGAACGGCTCCTTGTCGCGCAGCATCGCCCAGAGCACATCGACCCGGCGGCGGGCGAGGGAGAGCAGGGCCTGGGTGTGCAGCAGCCCTTCGGCGCGTTTGCGGAGGTAGTAGTCCCGGGAGAGTCCGGGGCGCATCATCGCGGACTGCGCGGCCATGTAGAACAGCCAGCGCAGGCGCCGGTTGTAGCGCTGGGGTCGGTGGTGGTTGCCTGTGCGGCGGCCGGAGTCGCGGGGGACCGGGGCCAGACCGGCGTGAGAGGCCAGGCGGCCGGCGTCGCGGTAGCCGGACAGGTCGCCGGTGATCGCGACGAACTCGGCGCCGAGGATCGGGCCCATACCGGGCATGGACTCGATGATCGGCGCGCGTTCGTCGGTTCGGAAGGTGTCGCGGATCTCCTTGTCGTTGTCCTTGATCCGCTCGTCCAGGGCCAGGAGCTGGTGGGCAAGGTCGTGCACCAACTTGGCGGTCCGGGCCTCTCCGGGCAGGGCCGTGAGCTGGGACTGGGCGGCCTCGAGCGCCCTCGCGGCGACGGTGTCGGCGCCGCGGATCTTGCGGCGTTCCAGCCAAGTGGTCAGCCGCTTGACTCCGGTCCGGCGCAGCGCGGCCGGGGTCTGGTACTCGGTCAGCATCACGACCGGGCCCTTGGCGGCGGAGTAGTCGAAGGCCCGTTCAAGGGCCGGGCAGATGCCGACCAGCAGGTCGCGCAGTCGGTTGATCAGCCGAACCCGGTCGGCAATCAGGTCGCGGCGGTAGGCGGTCAGCAGCTGCAGCGTGGAGACCAGCTCCGAGGGCGTCTCGATGGGAGTGAAGTCCCGGCGCATCCGCGCCTGGTCGGCGATGACCAGAGCGTCTTTGGCATCGGTCTTGCCCTCGCCCCGGTAGGCGCCGGTCATTCGGTTGACGGTCCGTCCCGGCACGTAGACGACCTGCTGGCCATCCGCGATCAGCAGGGCCAGCAGCAGTGCGGAGGCCCGGCCGGATATGTCGACGGCCCACCGGACCTCGCCGGCCTTCTCCCGAGCCGCGGCGATGAGTCGGAGGATCTGCGACTCGTCGTTGATCACCTTCGTGGAAAACAGCGACCGACCCTCGGCGTCGACCGCCACCGCCCAGTGGCGCCCCTTGCCGGCGTCGATGCCGACCCATATCCGCTCGTGCGGTGTGCTCACGCCCGTTGCTCCGTCCCACCCTGACCAAGTCCGTCCATGGCCCGGAGAACACTCCGCCGACAGGTCCTTAACCAGCGATGACCGCAGTTCTCAATCAGTGGTCGGAGCGTCCCGGAGAACCGGGCGGCCACTCTCCAGGAGCCATCAACGGCAGAAACCCCATCAGCCATACCCGGTCCCCCCGGACCGCCCCACATTCTTAAGGAACCCCATGCCCGCCCGTACCGACCGCCTCCCGCCCGGGACCGGGTCCGTCCTGCTCGTCCTGCACGGGGGCAGGGCCGAGAGCCTCGCACCCCAGCCCCGGCTGGGCCTGGCCAGGTTGCGCATGCGGGCCTTCGGCGCGGCCGTCCGGCGCCGGGTGGCCGATCCGTCGCTGGTGGAGATCGAGGTGGCGTACCGCTACCGGGGGTGGAACGGCGGGCACGCGCATCCCGTCGCCGACGCGGAGCGGGCCCTGCGGGAACTCGCGGCGCACGCGCCCGGCGTCGGGGTCGTGCTGCTCGGGCACTCCATGGGCGGGCGGGCGGCACTCGCCGTCGCGGGCCACCCGCAGGTCCGCGGAGCGGTCCTGCTGGCGCCGTGGTGCGAGCCGGGCGACCCGGTGGACCACCTGCGCGGCAGGCGCCTGGTCGTCCTGCACGACCCGTCCGACCGCGTCACCGGCGCGGGCGCCTCCCGCGCCCTCGCGGCCCGGGCCCGGCGCGCCGGGGCCGAGGTGCGGTTCGTCGCGATGCCCCGCGGCGGGCACGCGATGATCGGCGGGGCCCGAGCCTGGCAGTCGCTCGCGGCCCGCTCCGTCACGGCGATCACCACGGGAGGACCGCTGCCGGGCCTTCCCCCGGACGCGTCGTGACACCCGACCGGAGACCGGGCCGCCCCGGGCGCTCCGCTGCGGGAACGCTGCGGGAGCGGTGCGGTTTTCCCGGGTCGGGCGGGGGCGCCGAGCCTGGAGGGTGGAGGCGCCCGCCTCCCCGGCGAAGGAGAGACCCCTCATGGACGTCCGACCGCGGCGCCACCGGCGCCCCGCACCGACCGCCGCCGCCGGGCGGGCCCGGTGAGCGGGGCCCGGCCGCACTGGCTCTTCGGGGACCAGCTCGGCCCGCACTTCCTCGCCCCGTCCGAGGACGGGCCGGGGCCCGACGCGCCCGTGGTGATCGTCGAGGCGCGCTCGGTGTTCCGCCGCCGCCGCTTCCACCGGGCCAAGGCCCACCTGGTGCTGTCCGCGATGCGGCACCGGGCCGCCGAACTCGGCGACCGGGCCCGCTACGTGCGGGCCGAGACCTACCGGGAGGGGCTGCGGCAGGCCGCGGGGGAGCGCGCCGTCACGGTCCGCCACCCGACGTCCCGGGCGGCGCTCGGCCTGGTCACGGCACTGACGCAGGTGGAGGTGCTCCCGCCGCGCGGCTTCCTGGTGCCGTTCGGGGACTTCCGCCGCTGGGCCGACGGCCTCGGGGGGCGGCGACTGCTCATGGAGGACTTCTACCGGCGGGTCCGCCGGGCCGAGCACCTGCTCCTGGAACCCGGCGGGGAGCCCGCCGGCGGCCGGTGGAACCTCGACGCCGACAACCGGGAGCCGCCGCCGCGCGGGAGGTCCGTCCTCCCCGTCCCGCCGCCGTGGTGGCCGGAGGAGGACGAGATCGACGAGCAGGTGCGGGCCGACCTCGACCGGTGGGAGCGCTCGGGCGAGGTGCGCTTCGTCGGACGGGACGGTCCCCGCCGCTTCGCCGCCACCCGCGCCGAGGCCGTGCGTGCGCTGGAGCACTTCGTGACCGCCCGCCTGCCCCACTTCGGACGCTGGGAGGACGCCGTCCTGGCGGCCGACCCGTGGATGGCGCACAGCCTGCTCTCCGTCCCGCTGAACCTCGGCCTGCTCGACCCGGGGGAGTGCGTGCGCCGGGCCGAGGACGCGTACCGCTCCGGGAGCGCCCCGCTCAACAGCGTTGAGGGCTTCGTCCGGCAGGTGGCGGGCTGGCGCGAGTACGTCTGGCAGCTGTACTGGTACCTCGGCGAGGACCACCGGCACCGCAACGGACTCGGCCACCGCACGCCCCTGCCCGACTGGTTCGCCGAACTGGACGCGGACGCGGTGCGGGCCCGCTGCCTCGCGCACGTGCTCGCCCAGGTGCGGGACACCGGGTGGGTCCACCACGTCCCGCGGCTGATGGTGCTCGGGAACTGGGCCCTGCAGCACGGCTACGACCCGGCCGCGGTCACCGACTGGTTCCACCGCAGCTTCGTGGACGGCTACGACTGGGTGATGGTCCCGAACGTGATCGGCATGTCGCAGTACGCCGACGGCGGCACCACGACGACCAAGCCCTACACCTGCGGCGGTGCGTACCTGAACCGGATGAGCGACCTCTGCCGCCCCTGCGCCTACCGGCCCGGCGACCGGAGCGGGGAGCGGGCCTGCCCGTTCACCGCCGGCTACTGGCCCTTCGTCCACCGCCACCGGGCCCTGCTGGCCGCCAACCACCGCACCGCCCGCGCCGTCGCGGGGCTCGACCGGCTCGACGACCTCCCCGAGGTGCTGGCGGCCGAGGCCGCCCGCGGGAGCGCCGCGCCCTGACCGGGAAGGGCGGCAGCCTTCCGCCCCGGTCGCGCGGAAAACGATGCAGCAACACTGCAAGTGGCAGGGCGCAGCGGTTCGCGGCACGTTCGGACCATGAGATCCACCTCCCTCCCCGCCCCCGCGCCGTCCCTTCCCGAGGACGTCCGCCCGCCGCGCGCCGAACGGCTGCGCGGCCTGGTGGACCGGACGGCCCGGGGCGACCGCGAGGCGTACACCGGCCTCTACGAGGAGCTCGCACCGAGCGTCTACGGCATCGCGCTGCGCGTGCTGAGGGACCCGGCGCAGGCCGAGGAGGTCGCCCAGGAGGCGCTGCTGGAGGTGTGGCGCTCGGCGCCGTCCTACCGGCCCGGTCGGGGCTCCGTCACCACCTGGGCGTGCACGATCGCCCACCGGCGCGCCGTGGACCGGGTCCGCTCGGTCCGGGCGTCCTGCGAGCGCGAGCAGCGCGTCCTCCGGGAGGAGACGGCGCGGCCGGAGCAGGTCGCCGAGGAGGTGGAGCGGACCATGGAGGCGGCCCGGATCCGGCGCGCCCTGTCCGCCCTGAGCGCGGGCCAGCGCGAGGCACTCGTCCTGGCCTACTACTGCGGTTACTCGCAGCGCCGGATCGCCGCCCTCCTCGACCTGCCGCTGGGTACGGTCAAGTCCCGGACGAGGGACGGCCTGCTGCGCCTGCGCAGCGCCCTGTGCGACGAGATGACCGTCACCCGCCCCGACCCGGAGGAGCACCCGCGATGAGGAACGGAAGCGACCAGGACGGGCCCGCGCGCCCCGGCCCCGCCCCCGAGCCCGCCCCCGGCGACGTCGGTGTCGACCCCGGTGTCGACCCCGGTGTCGACCCCGGCGTCGGCGTGCCCACCGGGGCGGTCGCCCGCCGACTGGGCGTGTCGCCCACCACGATCCGCTCCTGGGAGCGCCGCTACGGCATCGGCCCCTCCCACCGCGGCCCGGGCCGGCACCGCAGGTGGTACCCCGAGGACGTCTCCCTGCTGGACGAGATGTGCCGGCTGACCGCCCGCGGCATCCCGCCCGCGGAGGCGGCCCGGGCGGCGCGTTCCGCCGTGCCGGGCGCGCTCCCGGTGCCCGACGACGTCCCGCCCCCGGCGGAGGGCGCCGGGGGCACCGGGCCGCTCGCGCGCCGCCCGGGCGGCAGCCGCGCGATGCCGCTCGGCACCGTCCGCCCCGAGTGCCGGGGCCTCGCCCGCGCGGCCGTCCGGCTCGACGGGCCCGAGGTGGCCGAGATCCTGCGCGGCGCCGTGGACGGGCTCGGACCCGTCCGGGCCTGGACCGAGGTGATCATGCCCGCCCTGCGCGCCGCGGGCCGCAAGTGGGCCGCCGACGGCGAGCAGTACGTCGAGGTCGAGCACCTGCTCTCCTGGCACGTCTCCGCCGCGCTGCGCACCGCGGCGGTCGCCCCGGTGCGGTTCCGGGAGGCCCCGCCGGTGCTGCTCGCCGCCATGCCGGGCGAGCAGCACACGCTCCCGCTGGAGGCCGTGGCGGCCGGGATGGCGGTGCACGGCCTGCCCTACCGGATGCTGGGCGCCGCGGTGCCCCCGCGGGCGCTGCTCGACGCGGTCACCCGGCTCGGCCCCTCGGCGGTGCTGCTGTGGGCCCAGGGCCGCACCACCGCCGACCCGCACCTCGCGCGCGAGGTGGGCCGAGCCTCGTGGGGAGCCGCCGGTTCGCGGGTCGACGCCCTGGTCGTCACGGCCGGACCGGGGTGGAACCGCCACGGACACCCGGCCGGGCTCGCCTGTCCGCGCACGCTCGAAGCCGCCCTCGACCTGCTCCGCGAGGCGGTCGAGGACCGGGCCCCGTCCGGCGGCACCCGTCCCGGTCCGGGGCCCCGCAGCGCGGGCGGCGGGCCCGGTCGACGGCGATGACGGACGGAAGCCGCCGACCCGTCCGGACGGAAGGGGACCCCGTGCTGCCCGAACCGGTGACCGCCCGCGCCCCGCGGACGGTGCGGCCGACGCTGCTGTCCCAGGACTGGCGCGACGTGCTCTTCCTGCACTGGCCCGTCCACCCCGCCGCGGTCGCGCCGCTGCTGCCGGCCGGCACCTTCCCGGACGTCCGCAACGGCACCACCTGGGTGGGACTGGTCGCGTTCTCCATGCAGCGGCTGGGGCCCGGCCGCACGCCCCTTCCGTACGTCGGGACGTTCCCCGAGGTCAACGTCCGGCTCTACTCCGTCGACGGGCGCGGCCGCCGCGGCGTGGTGTTCCGCTCGCTCGACTGCCCCCGGCTGCCCGCCGTGCTGGTGGCGCACGCGGCGCTCGGGCTGCCCTACCGCTGGTCGCGGACCCGCTGGACGGTGGACGGCGACGCGCTGCACCTCGCCACCCGGGTGCGCCGGGCCGGGGGCGGCGGCGCCCGGTGCGTGCTGCGCGCCCGGGTCGGACCGCGCCTCGAACGCCCCGGCCCGCTCGCCGACTTCCTCACCGCCCGCTGGGGACTGCACACCCGCACCGCCGGGCGCACGCTCTACCTGCCGGTCGAGCACCCGCCGTGGCCGCTGCACCAGGCGCAGGTGGAGCACCTCGACGAGACCCTGCTGCGGGCGGCGGGCGTCGACGTGTCCGGGCCCCCGGCGAGCGTCCTGTTCTCGCCGGGGGTGTCCGTCCGGTTCGGACCGGGCGGCGCGGCGGCCTCCGGTCCGAACCGGGTCAGCTCTTGGTGACGCGGCAGGAGTAGGTCGCGCTGCCCGATCCGCTGTACGCCTCCAGGTCCGCGTAGTAGGTGCCGCTGCCGGTCGCCGTCCAGCTCAGCGACTCGCCGACCCCCTTGCCGTCGTTGACCGATCGGGTCAGGGTGCTGCCGCTCGCGTTCAGGAAGTACAGGTCCGCGTCGTAGGCGGAGGGGATCGTGCAGGTGACGGTGGCGGTCTGACCCGAGGTCAGGGACAGCCTGTAGTAGTCGCGGTCCGAGGTGGACCTCATGCTGCCGGTGACGGTCGCCGGGTAGGTGAGGCCGGTGATGTCGTTCGCGGTGCCGGTGCCGTCGTTGGGCTCGGTCTCGGTGTACGAGGAGCCGGTGCCGGTGCCGCCGCCCCCGCCGCTGCAGTCGGTGACCGAGGTGCCGCTGTAGAGGTTGGCGTCGGGGGTGCCGTTGGTCACGCTGCGGGTGTAGTAGCCGCAGGTGGGACGGTTCTTGAAGTCGAAGGTCTGGCCGGCGGTCAGGTGCCAGATCTTGAAGTTCGAGTAGGTGAGGGGGCGGCCGGGGACGGCCTGCTCGGGCTGGTGGTCGCCGAGCACGACGTAGGCGTCCGCGCCGGAGAGGGTGGCCAGCCCGTTCTTGTCCAGGAACAGCGAGCCGCCGCCCTGTTCGACGCCCACGCCCCAGGCCTTGCCGGAGGTGGTCAGGCCGTCCTTGACCGCGCGGGCGACGAAGGCCATGGTGCGGCCCATCCGGTCCCGGGTGACGAAGTGCGAGTCGTTGATCGTGTCCGCGTAGTTGGGCCAGGCGAACATGCCGGTGGTGAAGGTGACGCTGCTGTCGTACGGGTTGGCCAGGGCGGTGGCGGAGTCGGTGCTGGAGGTGCACGCGTCGTAGACGACGGAGCTGTTGATGTGGTGCCCGGCGCTGCCGCCGCCGGAGCCGCCGCCCTTGGCGACGACGGACTGCACGGATGCCTGCAGCGCAGTGCCCTTCCAGGAGGCGTAGACGCACTGGTTGCCACCGGCGAAGTACACGAACTCGGCGTTGCGCACGTCGGTGTTGACCTGGGAGCTGTTGCCGTCGGCCGCGGAGGTGACCACGTCGGTGGTGCAGGAGTTGACGCCGGACAGCCCCATGAACACGTCGCACTCGGGGGTCTGGCTGGTGCCGGTGGAGGCGGAGTCGGCGAGCACTGTCACGTCGATGCTGCCGCTCCCGCCGGTGATGGCGGCGATCGCCTTGGCCGCGGTGGCGGGCACCACGGCGCCGTCGCCGTTGAAGGTGAAGGCGGGGCCGCTCCAGGAGGTGCGGCTGACGTCGGAGGAACTGCCGAGGCGGATGCGGGTCACCGAGGCGTGTGCGGTCTGCGGGGACGCCACCGCCCCGGCCCCGGCGGCGGTCAGGGCGAGCGCGAGCAGCGCGGCGGATCTGGTGGAGCGGAGGCGGGACAGGGCTGGGCGCATGGGGGCACTCCTGGGTGTGGGGGAGGGTGGGCGCACCGCCGTGGGGAGGGGTGCGTAGCAGAAGTTACATCTGCTGTTGCTTTATCGATAGATGTAATGCCCGTTGCGGTGGCAAAGCTTTTTCCAAGGGTCTGCGGCCCAGGCCGTGCGCAATCGATGCGACTCCCGGCCGGGGGCGCCCGGGTGCACGGTGGTCGGCGGGGGCCTACGGAACGAGGAGTGATCGCCATGATGATCGTTCGCAAGCTGCACGAAGCCGGTGTCACCAGCGAGCACGCCTACGCGGCCGCGCTCGGCTCGGTGGGGCTCTCCCTGCTGAGCTGGGTGGTGTCCATGAAGGCCGAGCAGGCGGGCGTCGAACGGGCCGACCGGTGGGGCATCTTCGTCGGCGAGTGGGCACCGACCTTCTTCGGCCTCGGCCTGGCCCTCGCGCAGTACGAGAGCCGGGCCGGTGGCGAGGCGGGTGACCACCGCAGCGCGTGGTTCGACCGCCGGGCGGCCACCGCCGAGGCGGGCTGAGCGCCGCCGCCGGTCGGAGCGGCGGGCGGTGGAGGCGGAGAACCCGACCCGGGTCCGGTGCACGGTGCACCGGACCCGGGTCCTTCCCCGTGCGGGGGGCGTCAGTCGAGGGCGCCGTTGATCGTGGCCTGCGGAATGGCGATGCTGGGCACGTGGTAGGCGTCGAGGATCCTGCCGTAGGAGCCGTCGTCCATCAGGGACTGGAGCGCGGCCCGGATCGCCTCCTTCAGCCCGGGGACCGACTTGGAGACGCCGATCCCGATCGGCGAGGCGCTGGTCGGCCCGACGGCCGCCTTGCCGAGGACGGTGTCGAACGTGCTGCCCCCGTCCGCGGTGTCCGCCACGTAGGCGGCGGTCACCTCGTCGAGGAAGTCGGCGGACACCTTGCCCGAGCGCAGCGCGAGCTGCGCCTCGGAGTCCTTCGGGAAGGCGAGGACGGTGATCGGCGGCTTGCCCTCCTGCCGGCAGAGTTCCTGGCGCTGGTCGAGGATCTTCTGGTGGTTGGTGCCGGCCTGCACCGAGACGCTCTTGCCGCACGCGTCGGTGACCACCCTGATGCCGTCGGGGTTGCCCTCCTTGACCAGCCAGCCCGGCCCGGCGTTGACGTAGTCGACGAAGTCGACGGCCTCCTCGCGCGCCTTCTTGTCCGTCATGGCGGACATGACGGCGTCGAACTTGCCGGCCTGCACCGCCGGGAGGAGGCCGTCGAACTTCTGGCCGGTGAACTCGAACCGGACGCCCAGCCGCGCACCGATCGCCTGGCCCAGGTCGTGGTCGATGCCGGTGATCTCCTGGCTGCCCTCGGAGACGTACATCTCGAACGGCGGGTACGGGACGTCGGTGGCGACCCGGACCTTGCCCGCCTTCCTGACCGCCTCGGGCAGCTGCTCGGTGAGCTTCGGGTCCGAGGAGATCGTGACGCCCTTGACGACGGTGGTGGCCGGCGAGGCGGTCCCGCCGCTGCGGGCCGGGTCGGCGGCGGACGATCCGCAGGCGGTCAGGGCGAGGCCGCAGGCGGTCGCCAGGGCCGTGGAGGCGATCAGTCTGATCGTGGCGGTACGGGAGGAGGTCATGGGGGAGCCCTTCGATCGTGCGCCTCGGAGGAGTGTGTGCGCGGCGCGAACAGAAGTTACATCTGACTCATGTTTGGCGAACATGTATCGAGAGTTACGTTCGCGCAACGGTGTCGAGGGGCGAGGTGACCGCGCGTTCCGTGCGGCTGACTGCCGGGCGCAGGGCTATTGATTCGTTACGAAAGCTCTGCTAGTTACTGGTTTTGAAACGTACAGTACGAGCTGTGCGGCATCCGCGACAGATCCGGGACACCGTGAACCCCCACCCCACGCCCACCGAGCCCGGCAGCGGCCCCCGCCGCGTCGAGCACGACCTCCTCGGCGAGCGCGAGCTGCCCGCCGGGGCCTACATCGGCATCCACACCCTCCGGGCCACCGAGAACTTCCCCCTGACGGGGACGCCCGTCTCCGTCCATCCCGAACTCGTCACCGCCCTCGCCGCGGTGAAGCAGGCCGCGGCGCTCGCCCACCGGGAGCTGGGCGTCCTGGACGCCCGCCGCTGCGAGGCCGTCGTCGCCGCCTGCCGGGAGATCCGCGCCGGGCTCTGGCACGAGCACTTCGTGGTCGACGTCCTCCAAGGCGGCGCCGGCACCTCCACCAACATGAACGCCAACGAGGTCATCGCCAACCGGGCCCTGGAGATCCTGGGGAGCGCCCCCGGCGACTACGCCCTGCTCAGCCCCAACGACCACGTCAACCTCGGCCAGAGCACCAACGACGCCTACCCCACCGCGGTGAAGCTCGCGCTCCACGAGGCCGCCCACGCACTCGCGCCGGCCATGGAGCGCCTCTCCGCCGCGCTCGCCGAACGCGGCGCCGCCTTCGCGGACGTCGTCAAGCTCGGCCGGACCCAGCTGCAGGACGCCGTGCCCATGACGCTCGGTCAGGAGTTCGGGGCCTTCGCGCTCGGCGTCCGCGACGACACCGCCGTCCTACTCCGCTCCACCCGCGCCCTGTGCGAGATCACCATGGGCGGAACCGCCATCGGCACCGGCCTCAACGCCCATCCGGGCTTCGCGCGGGCCTGTGCCGACCACCTCGCCGAGATCACCGGGGTGCCCGTGCACCCGGCCCGCGACCTCGTCGAGGCCACCCAGAGCACCGGGGCGTTCATCGAGCTCTCCCACGCCCTCAAGCGCTTCGCGCTCCGCCTGGTCAAGCTCTGCAACGACCTGCGCCTGCTGTCCTCCGGCCCGTCGGCCGGGCTCGCCGAGATCGCACTGCCCGAGCTGCAGGCGGGCTCCAGCATCATGCCCGGCAAGGTCAACCCCGTCGTCCCCGAAGCCGTCACCCAGGTCTGCTTCGACGTCGTCGCCGCCGACACCGCGGTCTCGCTGGCCGCCCAGGCCGGCCAGCTGCAGCTCAACGCGTTCGAACCGCTGATCGCCCACCGCCTGCTGACCGCCCAACGGCACCTCGCCGCCGCCTGCACGCTGCTCGCCACCGCGTGCATCGAGGGGATCCGGGCCGACGCCGAGCGGGCGTACGGCCACGCCAGCGGGTCCGCCGCCCTCGCCACCGCGCTCAACCCGGTCATCGGCTACGAGCTGTCCACCGAACTCGCGCGGCGCGCGGTGGCGCAGCGGCGTCCGGTGCGCGAGGTCGCGGGGGAGGCGGGGGTGCTGCCGCCCGAGGTCCTCGACGAACTGCTCGACCCCCGCCGCTTGGTCGGCGGGTAGCCCGTCCGCCCCCCTCCGGCCGACCGGACACGCCGAACGGTGCGCAGACGATGCGACTTCCGCCGGGCGGAGCCTCCGGCGAGAGTGGATGGCGGGGAACCACCCCCGAGGCACGAATGGAGCGCTGTCATGGACTTCCGCGACGAGCTTCCCGTCGACCACCGACTCGCCAACGTCTACCGGATCGGCGCCGGACTGTGCGGCGTGGTGCTGCTGGTCTTCGGCTGCCTGGGCCTGGCGGACGGCCTGGCGTTCTTCAGCACCAGCGGCGAGCGGGTCGCCGGGCTGACGAGCAACGGCCTGCTCAGCCTGGTCTCCATCGCCACCGCGGCGGTGCTGATCGTTGGGGCGGCGATCGGCGGCAACACCGCCTCCACGATCAACATCGTGGTGGGCACCCTCTTCGTCCTGAGCGGGTTCGTCAACCTCGCCCTGCTGGACTCGGGGGCCAACGTCCTGGCCTTCCGGATCCCCAACGTCCTGTTCAGCTTCGTCATGGGCCTGGTCATCGCCACGTTCGGCATGTACGGCCGGGTCAGTTCCAAGCTGCCGCTCGACAACCCGTACTGGCGCCACCGCCACCCCGAGGGGGCCCGGTCCGAGGCGGCCCAACCCGTGGCGGCGCGGCTGCTCGGCGCCCCGGAGGCCCGTCCGGGCATCACCGGCCCGGCGCGGTAGCCGGACGCGCGGCCCCGACCGGACGCAAGACGGCTCCCGCGGCCCCCGACACCGTCGGGGTCCGCGGGAGCCGAAGGGTTCGACGGACGAGAGGGAGGCCCGGCATGGACGTGCACGGTGCACGGTTGCTCGTGGTGGGTGCGACGGGGGAGTTCGGCGCGCTGGTGGCCGCACTGGCGGCCGACCGCGGGGCGCGCGTGGTGCCCGCCGGGCGCGATGCCGGGCGGCTCGCGGCGGTGGCCCGGCGCACCGGCTCCCCGGCCGCGCTGGCCTTCGACGCGTACGACCTCGACCGCTGCTCCGCGCTCGCCGCACTGGCCGCCGGACACCTGGGCGGGCTCGACGCCGCCTTCGTCAGCATCGGTGCCGTGGCCTTCGGGCGGGCCGAGGAGACGTCGGCCGAGATCGAGGAGCACCTGATGGCGGTCAACGCGCTGGCCCCGATCGCCGTCCTGCGCGGGGCCCTGCGCACCGTCGGCAGGGGCGGTGCCGTCGGGGCCGTCACCGGGATCGTCGTCGAGCGCCCGACGGCCTCGGCGGGCGCCTACCGCGCGTCGAAGGCGGCGCTCGGCGGGTGGCTGGAGACCGCGCGCCTGGAACAGCGGGCCAGGGCGGTCGGCGTCCTGGAGGCCCGGCTCCCCCACCTGGCGAACGGCTTCGCGGCGCGTGCCCTCGCCGGGGCCCCGCCGCGGCTGCCCGCCGGGAGCGACCCCGGTCCGTGGGCCGGTGCCGTCCTGGACGCGCTGTTCGCGGGTACCGACCTGGTCCGCTGAGGCCGAAGCAGAACATACAGAACTGTGATGGTTCTCGGTAGTTGTAACGACCTTTCGTGCGGGGTCCTCTGACATCTGAGGGCCCATCAGTGCTTTTCTTGGGGCCTGTCGAGCGTTACGCATTCGTAGCCTTCATTACATATAGCCATCAAGATGGTTTACCTGTAACGTCCTGGCGTGCGGCGCGGCCCCTCAGCGCCGCTCAGGTCCTCGAAAGGTTGCCCGTGAACCCCTCCACCCCCCGCAGACCGGCCCGGCCGGCCGCGGTCGCCCTCCTCCTGTGCGGCTCCCTCGCCCTGACCGCCTGCGGGAGCAGCGGGACCAGCGGTCCCGCGGCCACCGGCCCGGTCACGGTCGCCGGTGTCAGCATCAGCGCCGACCCCGCCCTCCACGACGCGCTGCCCGAGGCGGTCAGGAAGGCGGGCAAGGTCCGCGTCGCCACCGACGTCCCCTACCCGCCGTTCGAGATGTACGTCTCCGAGGGCAGCAAGGAGATGACCGGCCTCGACCATGACCTCGGGCAGGCCGTCGGTGCCAAGCTCGGCGTCCGGTTCGAGTTCCAGGCGCAGAAGTTCGACGGCATCGTCCCCGCCCTCCAGGCGGGCAAGTACGACGCCGCGATCAGCGCGATCACCGACAACAAGGAGCGCGAGCAGGTCGTCGACTTCGTCGACTACTCGGTCTCCGGCAGCGGCGTCCTGGTCGCCAAGGGCAACCCGCAGAAGATCACCACCCTCGACGACCTGTGCGGCCACCCCGTCGCCGTGCAGAGCGCCACCAACCAGCAGAAGCTCCTGGACCAGCACCAGGACAAGTGCCGCGAACTCGGCCGGGGCGCCATCGACGTGCAGACCTTCCCCAAGGACTCCGACGCCCAACTCGCCCTGCGCTCCGGCAAGGTGGTCGCCGACGTGCTCACCAAGCCCGCCGCCGGCTGGACCGCCAAGACCGCCGACGGCGGCTCCGCGTTCGAGGTCGTCGACGACCCGGCCGCGCTCGGCGGCTACCACGCCTCCCCGAACGGCATCGCCGTCGCCAAGAACCTCCCGCAGTTGACCGACGCGGTGCAGAAGGCCGTACAGGCCCTCATCGACGACGGCACGCTCGCCAAGATCTACGACACGTACGGCGTCGCCTCGATCGCAGTGAAGCAGGCCACCAGGAACGGCGCGGTGGACTGACATGCCCGTCACCGAACGCCCCGCCGAGGCGGCCCCCGCCCGGCCGGACGACCTGGTGGCCGTCCCGGTCCGGCACTGGGGGCAGTGGACCGCCGCCGCCGTCGCCGTGCTCGGCCTGGTCGGCCTGGTCGGCTCGCTCGCCAAGAACCCCAACCTGAAGTGGGACGTCGTCGGCCACTACCTGTTCGCCGACCTGATCTTCGACGGCCTGTTCACCACCCTGTGGCTGACCGCCGCCGCGATGGCGGTCGGCCTGGTCCTGGGCACCCTGGTCGCCGTCATGCGGCTGTCGGCCAACCCCGTCCTGTACGGGCTCTCCACCGGCTTCGTCTGGCTGTTCCGCGGCACCCCGCTGCTGGTCCAGATCCTCTTCTGGGGCTACGCCGCCGCGCTCTACAAGCACCTGATGATCGGCATCCCGTTCACCACGGTCACCTTCGTCGAGTTCGACACCAACAGCCTGCTGCCCGCCTCCGTCGCGGCGCTGCTCGCGCTGGGCCTGAACGAGGCCGCCTACGCCTCGGAGATCGTCCGGGCGGGCATCCAGTCCGTCGACCCGGGCCAGACCGAGGCCGCCCACTCGCTGGGCATGAAGCCCGCCCTGACGATGCGCCGGATCGTGCTGCCGCAGGCGATGCGGGTGATCATCCCGCCGATGGGCAACGAGACCATCAACATGCTCAAGACCACCGCGTACGTCTCGGTGATCGCCGCGCACGACCTGATGTCCAACATCCAGGACGTCTACAACCAGAACTACCAGATCATCCCGCTGCTGGTGGTCGCCGCCCTCTGGTACCTGGCGCTGGTCACCGTGCTGTCCGTGCCGCAGGCCTGGCTGGAGCGCCGCTACGGACGCGGCACCGCCCGCGCCGGGCACGCCTCCCCGCTGCGGCGGATGCTCACCGGCCTCCCCGGCCTGCTCCCCACCACCCGCGAACGGAAGGGCTGAACCGATGGCCCGCCCCATGGTGCACGCTGAGGGCGTGCGCAAGCACTTCGGCAGGCTGGAGGTCCTCAAGGGCATCGACCTGACCGTCGAACGCGGACAGGTCTGCTGCCTGCTCGGCCCGTCCGGCTCCGGCAAGTCGACCTTCCTGCGCTGCATCAACCACCTGGAGAAGGTCGACGGCGGACGCCTCACCGTCGACGGCGACCTGGTCGGCTACCGGCAGTCGGGCAACCGGCTGCACGAGCTGCGCGAGGCCGAGGTCGCCGAGCGCCGCCGCGAGATCGGCATGGTCTTCCAGCGCTTCAACCTCTTCCCGCACCTGACCGCCCTGGAGAACGTCACCGAGGCGCCGGTCCGGGTCGCCGGGGTCAACCGCACCGACGCCCGGCAGGAGGCCCTGCGCCTGCTGGAGCGGGTCGGCCTCGCCGACCGCGCCGACCACTACCCCGCCCAGCTCTCCGGCGGCCAGCAGCAGCGGGTGGCGATCGCTCGCGCGCTGGCGATGCAGCCCAAGCTGATGCTCTTCGACGAGCCGACCTCCGCCCTCGACCCCGAACTCGTCGGCGACGTGCTGGACGTGATGCGCGACCTGGCCGCCGACGGCATGACGATGGTCGTGGTCACCCACGAGATCGGCTTCGCCCGCGAGGTCGGCGACACGGCCGTCTTCATGGACGAGGGTGTGGTCGTCGAAGCCGGGGACCCGCGCAGGGTCCTGGTCGACCCGGAGCAGGAGCGCACCAGGGCGTTCCTCTCCAAGGTCCTGTGAGCGCCCCCGCCGAACCGGCGAACCGCGCGGCCGCCGCCGAACTGGCCGCCGCCGCCGAGCAGGCCCTGCCCCGCTACCTCGCCGACCTGGCCGAACTCGTCGCCATCGACTCCGGCTCCTACGACGCCGACGGCGTGAACCGGGTCGCCGACTGGTTCGAGCACCGGCTGCGCTCGATCGGGTTCCGCACCGAGCGCACCACCCCCGGGCGGGTGGACGGGCACCGCTTCGGGGACGTGCTCGTCGCCAGGCTCACCGGGTCCGTGCCGGTGGAGGAGGGCGGAGCGCGGATCGTCCTCGTCGGCCACCTGGACACCGTCTTCGAGGAGGGCACCGCCGCGGCCCGCCCGTTCCGCGTCCTGGACGGCCGGGCCCACGGACCCGGCGTCAGCGACGACAAGGGCGGACTGCTGGCCGGGGTCACCGCGGCCGAACTCCTGGTCCGCCACGGCCGGACCGCCTTCGCCGAGCTCGTCGTCCTCGCCACCCCCGACGAGGAGGTCGGCTCGCCGGCCAGCCGACCGGTCACCGAGCGCACCGCCCGCGGGGCGCACTACGCGCTCGGCCTGGAGTGCGCCCGGGAGAACGGCGACCTGGTCATCGCGCGCAAGGGCGTCGCCGACCTGCTGGTCACCGTCACCGGACGGGCCGCCCACGCCGGGATCGAGCCCGAGCGCGGCGCCAACGCCGCCCTCGCCGCCGCCCACCTGGTGGTCGCCCTGCAGGCCCTCAACGGCACCCGGCCCGGCGTCACCCTGAACGTCGGCGTCGTCCGCGCGGGCACCCGCACCAACATCGTGTGCCCGCGGGCCGAGCTGTACGTCGAGGTCCGCGCCACCACCACCGTCGGCCTGGACGCCGCGATCGCCGAGATCCGCGCGGTCGCCGCCCGGACCGTCGTCGAGGGCACCACGGCCCGCGTCGACCAGCTGGACCTGTGCCCGCCCATGGAGCACACCCCGCAGGCCGCGGCCGTGCTCGCCACGGCCCTGCGCACCGGCGCCGACCTCGGCCTGCGGATCCGCGGCGCCGCCACCGGCGGGGTGGGCGACGCGAACCTCACCTCGGGCCTGGGCATCCCCACCCTCGACGGCCTCGGCCCGGTCGGCGGGGCCGACCACACCCCCGAGGAGTGGCTCGACACCGCCGGTGCACCGGACCGGATCGCCCTGCTGGCGATGCTCGTCGAGCGCCTCGGACGGCGCTGACACCCCGTCGGGCACCCCTGACCGGCCCGCGCGGCCCGGCTCACCCCGCCCGCGCGGGCCGCACCACCGCCGGGTGCGCGCCCCCCCCGGACGCGCACCCGGCGCCGCACGGTTCCAGAATCCAACGACCACGGAGTTCCCGGATGAACCGACACCTCCGCACCCGCTGCGGGCGCACCGCCCTCGCCCTCGCGGCCGCCCTGACCCTCCTCGCCTCCACCGCCCAGACCGCCGCCGCCCGCCCGGCCCCGGCGGGGGGCACCCTGATCCTCGTCGGCGGCGGCCTGAAGGACGACAACAGCGAGATCTACGGCGAGATCGTCCAGAAGGCCGGCGGCGCCGGGAAGGCGCGCATCGGCGTGCTGACCGCCGCCTCCGTCCCCGAGAGCCAGGACCCCGACGCCGCCGACCCCGACGCCTGCTCCAACTCCCGCTGCAACGGCCTCTACTACGCGGCCCTCCTCGAGCACCACGGCGCGGCCGACGCCGAGTGGATCCCGATCGACATCGAGCACGTCGACGCCGCCGACTCGGACGCCGTGGTCGCCCAGGTCGAGTCCATGAGCGGCTTCTTCTTCGGCGGCGGCGACCAGTACCGCTACGTCACCAGCCTGCTGCACGGCGACGCCCGCACCGACTCCAAGGTCATGGCGGCCATCCGCCGCAAGCTCGCCGCCGGGGCCGTCGTCGCGGGCTCCAGCGCCGGGGCGCAGATCGCCTCCGGACCCGACATGGTCACCGGCGGCGACAGCTACCAGGCCCTGCGCGACGGCAGCGCCCCCGGCTACTTCGAGGACCCGACCCGGCTCGGCTACCTCCCGCAGGGCGGCTTCGGCCTCTTCGACGCGGGGCTGCTCGACACCCACACCGGCACCTACGGCCGCGAGGGCCGCGCGATCCGGCTGGCCGCCGACACCGGCCACGACCGGGTGTTCGCCCTCGACGAGAACACCGCGATCGAGGTCGAGCACGCCGGTACCCGTGGCGAGAGCATCCGGGTCCTCGGCACCCACGGCGTCTCGGTGTTCGACCTGCGCGCCGCCCGGACCGGCACCACCGGCGGGCACTGGACGATCGACGGGGTCCGCTACAGCTACCTCACCGACGGCGACCGCTACGACCCGCGCACCTGGCACGCGCAGGCCGGGGCGGGCAAGCGCCCCCTCACCGCCACCTCCGACACCCCCGTGCCGCCCAACCACGACGCGTTCTACTCCGCCGCCGACCCGGACGGCCACCCCTACTCCTTCTCCGGCACGGCCCGCGCCCTGACCGCGACCACCGCCCAGCGCACCGCGACCGCCGACACCTTCGAGTCCGCCCCCGCGTTCACCGCCCTCCTCCACAAGCGCGGCGGCACCCGGGCGTGGACCGCCGACGGCACCACCACGGCCTCCTTCACCGACCTGGAGGTCGGCGTCCACCCGGCCGCCGACTGATCCCGGCCCCGCTCCGGGGCACCGAACCGTTCCGTGATCTCCGCAGCCCGGCACTTCGCTAGGCTGCGGAGGCACGTTCCGCGCCGCACCACCACCGCCCGCAGCCCGGGAAGGGGAACCGCCCATGGCCACCGTCACGCTCGCCGAGGACATCCGCCAACGACTCGGCGACTGCAGCCCCGCCGAGCGCAAGGTCGGCCGGATCCTGCTCGCCGGGTGGCCGGCCGCGGGGTTCGAGACCATCGCCACCCTCGCCGAGCGCGCCGACGTCAGCGCCCCCACCGTCATCCGGTTCGTCAACCGCCTCGGCTACCGGGGCTTCCCGGACTTCCAGGCGGCCCTGCGCGCCGAACTCGACGAACGCCACGCCTCGCCCGTGACGCTCTACAGCAGCGGCAACTACGGCAGCGCCGCCGCCGACCCCGCAGCCGTCGGGGCCAAGGCCGAGAACCTGCTCGCCCACGGCCGCGAGGTGTTCACCGCGGCGCTCGACCGCACCCTCGCCGAGGTCACCCCGCACGACCTCGACCGGGCCGTCCAGCTCCTCGCCGACCCCAAGCGGCGCATCACCCTCGTCGGCGGCCGCTTCACGAACCTCTTCGCCCAGTACCTCGGGCTCCACCTGATGCAGGTGCGCGACGACGTCCGCTTCCTGCCCGACCGGCCCGTGGAGCGCACCGCGCTGCTCTCCTCGCTCACCCGCCGCGACGTCCTGGTCGTCTTCGACTACCGCCGCTACGAGGAGGACAAGGTCACCGTCGCCGAACTCGTCCGCGAGGCCGGAGGACGCGTCGTCCTGTTCACCGACACCTGGCTCTCGCCCGTGAGCACCCACGCCGAAGTCGTCTTCTCCAGCCAGGTCGGCGCCCCTTCGCCGTACGACAGCCTGGTGCCGACGCTGGCCGTGGTCGAGAGCCTCGTCGCCGGACTGATCGCGGAACTCGGCGACCGGGCCCACCAGCACATGCGCCACAACGAGGAGACCGCCACCCGGGCGGGCCTCACCTGAGGCCCGCCCCGGTGACGGGGCGTCAGCAGACGGGCGTCCCGGAGTACAGGTTGGTGTCGGGGGTGCCGTTGACCACGCTGCGGGTGTAGTAGCCGCAGGTGGGGCGGTTCTTGAAGTCGAAGGTCTGTCCGGCGGTCAGGTGCCAGATCTTGAAGTTCGAGTAGGTGAGGGGGCGCCCGGGGACGGCCTGCTCGGGCTGGTGGTCGCCCAGGACGACGTACGCGTCCTGCCCGGACAGCGTGGCGAGGCCGTTGCGGTCCAGGAACAGCGAGCCGCCCTCCTCGACCCCGACGCCCCAGGCCTTGCCGGAGGTGGTCAGGCCGTCCTTGACCGCGCGGGCGACGAAGGCCATGGTGCGGCCCATCCGGTCCCGGGTGACGAAGTGCGAGTCGTTGACGGTGTCGCCGTAGTTCGGCCAGCTGAACAGGCCGGTGGTGAAGGTGACGCTCCGGTCGTAGGGGTCGGCCAGGGCGGTGGCGGAGTCGGTGCTCGCGGTGCACGCGTCGTAGACGACGGAGCTGTTGACGTGGTGCCCCGCGCTGCCGCCGCCGACGCCGCCGCCCTTCGCGACCACCGACTGCACCGACGCCTGGAGCGCGGTGCCCTTCCAGCGGACGTAGTTGCACTGGTTCCCGCCGGCGAAGTAGACGAACTCCGCATTGCGCACGTCGGCGTTGACCTGGCTGTTCGACGCGTCCTGGGTCGAGGTCAGGACGTCGGTGGTGCAGGAGTTGACGCCGGGCAGGCCGATGATCACGTCGCACTCCGGCGTGGGGCTGCCGGAGGCGGCGGACGCCGCGAGCACCGTGACGTCGATGCTGCCGCTGCCGCCCCGGATCGCGTTCACGGCCTTGGCCATGGTGTCCGGCATGACGGCGCCCGACCCGTTCATGGTGTACGCGGGGCCGCTCCAGGCGGTCCGGGCCACGTCGCTCGCACTGCCCTGGCGGTAGCGGGTGACCTTGGCCTCGGCGACCGCGGGCAGCGACAGGACCGCGGCGGCCGCCAGGGCGGCGGCGACCACCGAGCGACCGGCGCGGCGTCGGGTGGTGGTTCGGATGGGCACGGGGCCTCCAACTCGGCTGTGGGGGAATGCCTGAGGGACCCTGCAGGGGTGGAACAGAAGATACAGAAAACTCGATACATCCAACAGATGTACTGTCTGCTTCAGTCGCTGCCCGGTCGCGGCCGGGCTCCGGCGGGTGCGCGGCGGTGCGCGAACGGTGCACGAACGGTGCGAGTGGACCGCTCCGGAGCCGCGACGGAGCCTGTTTCCCCAGGGGGAGGACCGGCGTCCGCAGGGCGCACCGCACGGGAAGCAGGTGAGGCAAGGCATGGCGCAGAGAGACGTACGGACCGCCGAATCGGTCTGGGACTACCCTCGGCCGCCCGTCGTCGTGCCGGACGACCGGCTCGTCGAGGTGTCCTTCGCCGGGAGGGTCATCGCCTCCAGTCGACGGGCCCTGCGCGTCCTGGAGACCAGCCACCCGCCGGTGTTCTACCTCCCGCCGGCCGACGTGGCGACCGAGCTGCTCCGGCCCGTCGACGGTTCGACCTTCTGCGAGTGGAAGGGGCGCGCGCAGTACTGGGACGTCGAGGTCGACGGCCGGTTCTCGGTCCGGGCGGCGTGGAGCTACCCGCACCCGGCGCCCGGGTACCGGGAACTCCGCGGCCACCTGGCGTTCTACCCGAGCCGGATGGAGCGCTGCACGGTGGCCGGCGAGGTCGTGCGACCGCAGGAGGGCGGGTTCTACGGGGGCTGGATCACGGAGGAGATCACCGGCCCGTTCAAGGGCCTGCCCCCGACGGCTGGTTGGTGAACGGCCCGTGGGACGTCGGTGCCGGGCGACGGGCCCGGACGAGCCGCCGATGGGGGAGCCGTACCCCGAGCGGTGACCTCGCGCGGGAGCCGACCCCGTACGCCCGGGTCGGCCTGCGGTTGACCCGGCCCTGAGCCGGGTCCGGACCGGTCCTGAGCCGGTCCTGAGCCGGTCCTGAGCCGGGCCGCGCGCCCGGGAGCCGGACCGTCCGGCTCCCGGGCACGCCGTGCGCGGTCAGCCGCCCGCGCCCGCGTACAGCGCGACGGCGTCGCCCGCGCCGACCGTGGCGGTGAAGGTGCCGTCGGCGGCGACGGTGTACTTGGGGCCGCTGCACCCGCCGCCCGCGCTCGGGTCGCCGTGCTGGACGTCGCAGTAGCTCCCGGCGGGCAGCGAGGTCTGGAAGGTCCGGGTGAGGGCGGTGGTCTCGTGGTTGATCGCCACGTACCCCTTGCTGCCGCGGCCGAAGGCGATCGCGTTGTTGCCGTTGGACCACCAGTTGGTGACCGCGGTGCCGTTGACGGCGTTGCGGAAACCGACCATGTTGGCGATCTGCCGCCAGGCGTGCTGGCACTTCCAGCCGTCCTGGTAGCAGGCGTTGACGGTGCCTCCGTTGGGCGGCCCGGCGTCGATGTCGCTGAACTCGTAGCCCGAGTAGACGTTCGGCGAGCCGTACGGCCAGGCCAGCAGGTACACGTTGGCCAGGGTGTAGGTGTTGCCGTACTTGTAGTTCAGGGTGGAGCCGTTGCGCTCGGTGTCCCAGTTGTCGGTGAAGGTGCGGGAGTTGCCGCTCGGCAGGTAGCCCGCGCCCCAGGAGTCGTTCCAGTTGCTCAGGTAGGCCAGCTTCTCGCTGCTGAAGATCCGCTTGAGGTCGTAGGCGCCCATGAAGGCGTCGACGTCGCCGGTGCCGGTGTACTCACCGGGCTGCACCGCCTCGCCCGCGCCGTAGATGACCTCCTGCGCCCAGTAGATGCCGGGATTGGTCAGCTTGGCCTTGATGGCGGCGAGGTCGGTGGCGGCGATGTGCTTGGCGGCGTCGATCCGGAAGCCGTCGACGCCCTTGGCGATCAGGCTGTTGAGGTAGGCGGCGATGGTGGAGCGGACGTAGTCGCTGCCGGTGTCCAGGTCGGCCAGGCCGGAGAGCTCGCAGTTCTGCACGTTGGAGCGGTCCGCGTAGTTGGAGATGTTCGTCCGGCAGGAGTGGAAGTCCTGGTTCTGGTAGGAGCCGGGGTAGTTGTACTTGCTGTAGACCGTCCCGCCGGTGCCCGTGCCGGAGCCCGCGCTCATGTGGTTGACCACGGCGTCCGCGACCACCTTCACGCCCGCGGCGTGGCAGGTGCTGACCATGGCGGCGAAGGCGGTCGCGCTGCCCAGCCGTCCGGCGATCCTGTAGCTGACCGGCTGGTAGGACGTCCACCACTGGCTGCCCTGGACGTGCTCCTGCGGGGGCGACACCTCGACGTAGCCGTAGCCCTTCGGGCCCAGCACGTTGGTGCACTCCTTCGCCACGGAGGCGTAGGACCACTCGAACAGGGTGGCCGTCACGGTCCTGCTGCCCGGGGTCGCGGCAACGGCCTCGGTGGGGGCGGTGGCCAGGCCGGTGGCCGCGGTGACGACGGCCAGGGCGGTGGCGGTCAGCGCCGCCCGGCGCCGGTGGCGGGGTGCGGGGGAGGGGTGGTCCACGGTGTTCCTCCGGGTGGGGTGGGAGGCGGGGAGTGCCGGAACGTCTCGGCTTGCGCGGGTTTTCTGCAATCCGACTGCAACTTGCCGGAAACGTTTTCGGCAGCGCAGAACGTACGGCCCACCGACGAGGCCGTCAAGGGTTCCCGTCGCCTCCGGCCGCTCAGAGGCGGTGCCGCACCCAGACGTTCGGCTCGACGTACACGGCGCAGTCACGTTCCAGGTGGCAGTGGACGGGTGCGAGCGCGCCGGGCACGACGACGTCGCCGGGCCGGTCGAAGGGCAGGCCGGTCCAGTCACGCCACTCGGCGAGGGACCCGGCGATGGTCATCGAGACCGGTGCCACCTTCTCGATCACCGCTCCCGCACGAACGTGGACCCGCAGCCAGGGGTCGTGCGGGAGCCCGTCCTCCTCCCGCGTCCGGAAGGCGTACTCGCCCATCGGCGTCCCCGGCTCGTGGTGCTTGGCGCTGGGCCGGACGGGAGCGACGACTTCGGCGAATCCGCGGCCGCGGGCGTTCTCGCGCAGGGCCGTGAGCAAGCGCCCGGACAGGCCGCGGCCCTGGAGATCGGGGCGGACGGCGATCTCGATCGCGCTGACCGTGTCCGGCGCCTCGCCGCGACGGTGGTCGGCGAAAGCCCGGAGCAGCACCTCGTCCCAACCGCGGGAGGGCAGCTCACCGCTGCGCCCGGGGCCGGTCAGTCGGAACGGGACGCCGAGCGCGCGGCCGACCAGCGCGCCGTCGCCGTCCGTGGCGACCAGGACGTGGTCGCGGAACACCTCGGGGAGCCGGCTGATGCAGGCGCTGCCGACGGGGTCCTGCAGCATGAAGGTGGGCCAGCTGTCCGGCATCTCCCACAGGGCGTCGGCCAGTTCGGGTCGCTCGGCGAGGGTGCTGACGTTCACGCGTTCCATGCGGGAAGGGTAGGACAGGAGCCGTTCGACTGCTGATCATTTTCGAGCGGGCCGACGGCGGCCGTGTCCGACCGGCCGGATCCCGTATCACGACGCTCGGGCGCGGGGCGGCAGCTCGTATGCTGCCGGTGCGGGTGCTCCGGTCGGGACGTCCGCAACCCGGTGGGAGGGCGCAGTGGTGGCACCGTTCCCGGAGGTTCGGTCGCTGTTGGGCGAGCCCCGGTTCAACTGGTCGGATCCGGCTCCGTGGGCGGAGGCGGAGCGGGAGTTCGGGTTCGAGTTCCCGGCGGACTTCCGTGAGGTCGTCGACGCCTACGGGTCGGTCCTGGTCAACGACCAGCTGTACCTGGAGCATCCGGCCGGCCACCTCCGGCGCAACCTGCGGGAATCCGTCCGCGACAACCTCCGGTTCTGGCAGGAGGAGGACTCGGCGGAGTTCCTGCCCGGCCCCGTAGGGGCGGGGCCCGGCGAGTTGATGCCGGTCGCGACGGCCCGGACCGGCGAGACCGTCTTCCTCCGCGTCCCGGTCGGCCCCTCGTCGCCCTGGCGCGTCCTGGTCCAGGAGTTCGACTCCTTCTCCTGGGTCCTCTACGAGATGACGTTCGGCGAATGGCTGCTGGCCTACCTCCGGGGCGAGGACGTGATGGCGGGCTCCCGCAACTTCGCGCCCGACGGCGCTTTCCACGAACCCCTGTCCTGAAGCGGGTGCGGCGCGCGGACGGGTGCGGGTTCCGGTTCCGTCCCGGCCCCGTTTTCCGGCGCGCTGCGACGGCCTGTCGGGAACGCCGGACACCCCCCGCCTGGATAGCGTGGGCGGTGGCGCCCGTACCTCGGCTGACGGCGCGCCGGACGGTGACAACGGCACACCCCTGGAGGTCGGTTCATGCGCGCGGTGACCTACGACTCGTACGCCCCGGACAACTCGCGGTTGAGCTACGGCGAGGTGGCGGAGCCCAAAGTGGGGCCGGGGCAGGTGCTGATCGAGGTCCGGGCGGCGGCCGTCAACCCGGTCGACTGGAAGGTGATGGCGGGCGGCCTGGACGGCATGATGGACGCGGTCTTCCCCGTCGTCCCCGGCTGGGACGTGGCCGGGGTGGTCGTCCGGACCGGTCCCGACACGCCCGAGTTCGCCCCGGGGGACGAGGTGATGGCCTACGCCCGCAAGGACGTGGTGCAGGGCGGCACCTTCGCCGAGTACGTCGCGGTCGCGGCGCCGGCGGTGGCGCGCAAGCCCGCCGCGCTCGACTGGGCGCAGGCGGCCGGGTTGCCGCTGGCCGGGCTGACCGCGCTGCGGAGCCTGAAGCGGCTGGAGGTCGGGCCCGGCGACGTGCTGCTGGTGCACGGTGCGGCCGGTGGCGTGGGCAGCCTGGCGGTGCAGCTCGGGCGGGACCGCGGGGCCCGGGTCATCGGCACCGCCTCCGAGCGCAACCACGCGTTCGTGAAGGGGCTGGGCGGCGAACCGGTGAGCTACGGCGAGGGCCTGGTCGAGCGGGTGCGGGCGCTGGCGCCCGACGGGGTGTCGGCGGTGGCGGACTTCGTCGGCGGCCAGCTGGAGACGACACTGGCCGTGCTCGCCGACGGCGGCCGACACGTCTCGGTCGCCGACCCGGGAGTGGAGCAGCACGGCGGGCACTGGATCTGGGTCCGCCCGGACGGCGCCGAGCTGGCCGAGCTGGCGGCGGCGGTCGACCGGGAGGCCCTCACCGTGGAGGTCGCCGAGACCTTCCCCCTGGAGCGCGCGGGTGACGCCTTCGACGCCAGCCGCACCGGCCACACCCGGGGGAAGCTGGTCATCGTGCCGTGACGGACGGCGCGGGCCCGCAGGAGCGCGGCGCGGTGCCGCACGGCCGCTCCGTCGGGCAGCCGGCGCACCGGGACGCTCTCCGGCGTCGTCGTCACAGCGGCGCGCTTCACGTCGCAGAGGCTGGCAGGACGCGACGGGGGCCGCCCGGCCGGCCGCCCCGGGGCCGCTGCCTTCCGGAGACGCTCAACGCGCCTGGGGCGGCGGCCAGTCGCCCGCCCCGGCCAGGGACAGGACGAGGGCGGCGATGTTCCAGGCGTCGTCCGCGCCGCTGTGGTGGCGGCCCTCCAGGGGGAGGCCGGCGAGTTCGAGGGCGCGGGCCATGCCGGGGCGCTTGCGCAGGGCGTGGGCCTCGGTGAAGGCGGCCTTGGCGTTGGTGTGGTGGCGGCCGAACGGGTAGGCGGTGCCGGTGGCCCGGCACTGGCGGGTGAACTGCAGGCGGTCGTAGTCGCCCCAGCTCGCCCACGGGCGGCGCCCCGCCCGGTGCTCGGCGGCCAGCAGGCGGCACGCCTCGGCGAAGGACAGGCCGGTGGCCACCTCGGACGCGGTCAGCCCGGTCAGCTCGGTGCAGAAGGCGCTGACCGTCGAACGCCGCGGGCGGACCAGGATCCGGTGCCGACCGACCCGCTGCAGGGAGGACAGGTCGACCACCGTCAGCCCGATCTCGATGATCTCGCTGACCTGGCCGGGCGGCGGCTGCCCGTCCCAGCAGGTGGCCTCGACGTCCACCACGTTCAACAGGGCCGGTTCCATGCCGGGATGATGCGCAACGCCCGCCGCCCCGGTCAACCGGATATCCCCGCGCCGGGCCGGGCGCGCACCCTAGCAGGCCGGTCCCCGGCGGGTGGAGGGGCGGGGCGGGGTTCACCCGGGCGTGGGGACGGGGGTGAAGGCGGCGTCCGGCGGCGGGGGAGGGTGGGGCATGGAGACGGGACACGGGCCGCAGGCTTTCGCCGACTCGGTGGTGCTGGCGGCGATCGCGCTGGTGCGCGCCGGTGGCGGCGCGGCGGAGACGGCGCTGCTGGACGAGTTCGTGGAGCGCCACGGCATCGGTGCCTGCCGCCCGCTGGTGGCCGCGCTGGCGGAACTGGTCGCGCGGCAGGCCGCCGGGCGGGAGGTGCTGGCGGAGCGCCTGGAGGAGTGGGAGTTCGCGGTGCTGACCGGGACGTACTGGCAGCAGCCGTAGGGGCGACGGCCGTACGTCCCCGGGTTCACCACAGGGGATCGCCGGGGCTCACCACCGGCGCTCACCACCGGGGCCAGAGCGGCTCCTCGGCCCGCCGCTCGGCCTCGCGCAGCACCCGCAGCACGTTGCGGCCGGTGAGCGCCTCCAGTTCGGCGGCCGACCAGCCGCGGGCGGCCAACTCCCGCAGCAGGACCGGGTACCCGGCGACGTCGGGCAGGTCGGCGGGCTGCCGGTCGACGCCGTCGTAGTCGCCGCCGAGGCCGAGGTGGGCCGGGCCCGCGACCTCGCGGGCGTGCTCGACGTGGTCGGCGACCTGGGCGGCGGTGGCCTCGGGGCGCGGGTGGGCGTCCAGCCAGCGCCGGAGCTCCGGCGGCGGGGGCGCCCCGGGTCCGGCGGCGAACGCGGCGGCGTACTCGGCGGCCGCGTCGGCCGGGCTCTCGTCCGGGGCCGGGTGCCGCGGCCAGGACCAGCGCTGCTCGGGCAGGCCGAGGCGTGCGCGCTCGGCGGCCAGCTCGGCGCGCCAGGCGGCCACCTCGGTGGACACGAAGTCCGGCACGAAGGTCAGTTGGACCACGCCGCCGTTGGCGGCCAGCAGCGCCAGCACCTCGTCGGAGACGTTGCGCGGGTGGTCGTCGACGGCCCGGCAGGAGGAGTGGCTGAAGATCACCGGGGCGGTGGAGGCGGCCAGCGCGGCCCGCTGGGTGGCCTCGGCGGTGTGCGAGAGGTCGACCAGCACGCCGATCCGGTTCAGCTCGGCGACCACGGCCAGCCCGGCCTCGGAGAGCCCGCCGACGCCGGGGGAGTCCGGGTCGGTGGCGGAGTCGGCCCACGGGGTGTGGTGGTTGTGGGTGAGCGTCAGGTAGCGCACGCCCAGCCGGGCGTAGGCGCGCAGCACGCCGAGCGAGGAGGCCAGCGAGTGGCCGCCCTCGATGCCGAGCAGCGAGGCGATCCGGCCCTGGGCGATCGCCGCCTCCACCTGGTCGGCGGTGGCGGCCGGGCGCAGCCGCTCCGGGTAGCGGGCGATCAGCCGGTGGGCCAGGTCGAGCTGCTCCAGGGTGGCCACGGCGGCGTCCGGCTCGGGCAGGTCGGAGGGCATGTAGACGGACCAGAACTGCGCGCCCACCCCGCCCGCGCGCAGCCGGTCCAGGTCGGTGTGCAGTTCCGGCCGGTGCCGGTCCAAGCCCTCCACCGAGCCCCCGGCGCGGGCCCGCAGGGCGACCGGCAGGTCGTTGTGGCCGTCGACGACGGGGGTGCGGCGCAACGCCTCCCGGACGGTGTCGTGGTGGCTGCTCACGGGGTGGTGGCTCCTGTCTGCCGGGACTGCTGGTGGGGCTGCTGGAGGGGGTGCTGGAGGGGCTGCTGCTCCTGCTGGGGCTGCTGGGGCTGCTGGGACTCCTGCCGGGGGAGGGCGGCGGCGCGGCGCCGGGCGGCCTGCCGCCGTGGGTCGGGGACGGGCAGCGAGGCGATCAGCCGCCGGGTGTAGGGGTGTGCGGGGGCGCCCAGGACGCGGGCGGTGGGCCCGCTCTCGACCACCCGGCCGCGGTGCAGCACGGCGACCCGGTCGGCGACCCGCTCGACCACGGCCAGGTCGTGGCTGACGAACAGGGTGGCGAAGCCGAGTTCGCGCTGCAGCCGGGTGAACAGCTCCAGCACCTGCGCCTGCACCGAGACGTCCAGCGCGGAGGTCGGCTCGTCCGCGATCACCAGCTCCGGGTCGAGGGCCAACGCCCGTGCCAGCGAAGCGCGTTGACGCTGGCCGCCGCTGAGTTCGTGCGGGTGCCGGTCGGCGGTGTCGGCGGGCAGCCGGACGTGCTCCAGCAGCTCCCGGACCCGGGCGGCGACGGCGGCGCCGTCGAGCTCGGGCCGGTGCACCCGCAGCGGTTCGGCCACGCAGGCGCCGACGGTGAGCCGGGGGTCGAAGCTGGCGGCCGGGTCCTGGAAGACGAAGCCGAGCCGGCCGCCGCGTCCGGCCGCGGTGCCGGTGCGGCGGCGCGGGCCGGGGCGCAGCGTCTCGCCCAGGACGGTCAGGGTGCCGCCGCCGGTGGCGGTGAGCCCGGCCAGGGCCCGGCCGATGGTGGTCTTGCCGCTGCCGCTCTCCCCGACCAGCCCCAGCACCTCGCCCGCGCCGATCTCCAGGTCGACCCCGTCCACGGCCCGGAACGGCGGCCGCCCCCACCGCCCCGGGTACTCGACCACCAGCCCGCGGGCCGCGACCACCGGCGGGGCGTCCACGGCCCCGGCCGGGCGGGCGGGCAACGGCGGAGCGCTGCCGAAGACCGGTACGGCGGACAGCAGTTGGCGGGTGTACGGGTGCTGCGGCGCGGCGAACAGCTCGCCGACCGGGGCCTGCTCGACGATCCGCCCGGCGCGCATCACCGCGACCCGGTCGGCCAGGTCGGCGACCACGCCCAGGTTGTGGGTGATCAGCAGCAGCGCGGTGCCCAGCTCGTCCCGGCAGTGCCGCAGCAGGTCGAGGATCTCGGCCTGCACGGTGACGTCCAGGGCGGTGGTGGGCTCGTCCGCGATCAGCAGCCGGGCGCCCAGCGCGAGGGCCATCGCGATCACGGCGCGCTGCTGCTGGCCGCCCGACAGCTGGTGCGGGTAGTGGTCGGCCCGCCGTTCGGGGTCGGGGATGCCGACCTGCCCGAGCAGTTCGACCGCGCGGGCGCGGCGGGTGGCGCGGGTGCCGCGGCCGTGGGCCCGCAGGCCCTCGGCGAGCTGCCAGCCGATCGGGAAGACCGGGTTGAGCGCCGTCGCGGGTTCCTGGAAGACCATGGCGGCCGCCGTCCCGCGCAGCGCCCGCAGGGTGCGCCGGTCCGCGGCCAGCACGTCCACCGGGCCCGCGGCGCCGTGGTCGAGCAGCACCCGTCCGGTGGCGGCGGCCGAGGAGGGCAGCAGGCCGAGCACGCTGCGCGCGGTGACGGTCTTGCCGCTGCCGCTCTCCCCGACCAGCGCCACCGCCTCCCCGGCGGCCACCGTCAGGTCGACGCCCCGGACGGCGGGCACGGCCGCGCGGTCGGTGGCGAAGGAGACGTGCAGGTCCTCGATCCGCAGCAGTTCCTCAGGCACGGGCGGGCTCCCGGGCATCGGTCGGCTCCTCAGGCACGGGTCGGCTCCTTCGCCGCGGTCGGGGACGTGGACGCGGCCGGGGCGCGGCGGCGGCGCAGGCGCGGGTCGGCCAGGTCGTTGAGGCTCTCGCCGAGCAGGGTGACGCCCAGGACGGTCAGGACGGTGGCGGTGCCCGGGGCCAGCGCGGTCCACCAGACGCCCGAGGTGACGTCGGAGACCGAGCGGTTGAGGTCGTAGCCCCACTCGGCGGCGGAGTTGGGCTCGATGCCGAAGCCGAGGAAGCCGAGCCCGGCCAGGGTCAGCACCGACTCGGCGGCGTTCAGGGTCAGCAGCAGCGGCAGCGAGCGCACCGAGTTGCGCAGCACGTGCCGGAACATGATCCGCAGGTGGCCGGTGCCGATCACCCGGGCCGCCTCCACGAAGGGCTCGGCCTTGACCCGCAGCACCTCGGCGCGCACCGCCCGGAAGTACTGCGGCACGAAGACCAGCGCGATCGAGCAGGCCGCCGCGGTCAGCCCGCCGACCAGGCTGGAGCGCCCGCCGCTGATCACCACCGACATGACGATGGCCAGCAGCAGCGAGGGGAAGGAGTACAGCGCGTCGGCGACCCCGACCAGCAGCCGGTCCGCCCAGCCGCCCAGGTAGCCGGAGAAGAGCCCGAGCAGGGTGCCGGGCAGCACCGACAGCAGCAGCGACAGCCCGATCACGGCGACGGCGGTGCGGGTGCCCCACAGGGTGCGGGCCAGCACGTCGTAGCCGCCCGCGGTGGTGCCCAGCGGGTGGCCGGGGCCGGGCGGCTGCCGGGAGCCGAACAGCGCGCCGCCGTCCTGGAGCTGGGCGTGGCCCCAGGGCGCGAGCCACGGGGCGAGCAGCGCGGCCAGCAGCAGCAGCGCGGTCAGCCCGGCGCCGGTCAGCAGCATGGCGCGCTGCAGGCCGACGCTGCCGCGCACCCGTTGCGGCACCAACCGGGCGAGGCGCCGGGGGCGGTCGGGCGCCGCGGGGTGCCGGGGCCGGTCGGGCGCCGCAGGACGGTCGGACATCAGTACCTCACCCGGGGGTCGATCAGCGCGGCCAGGGCGTCCACCAGGAAGTTGACCACCGCGACCACCACCGCGAAGAGCGCGACGATGCCCTGGACGGCGGCGAAGTCGCGCACCGTCAGGTAGTGGGCCAGCTGGTAGCCCAGGCCCTTCCACTCGAAGGTGGTCTCGGTGAGCACCGCGCCGCCGAGCAGCCCGGCGACCTGCAGGCCCAGCACCGTCACCACCGGCACCAGCGCGGGCCGGGCGGCGTGCCGGGTGAGCAGGCGCCGGGCGCCGACGCCGCGCGAGCGGGCCGCCACCACGTACTCGGCCTCCAGGGTGGCGATCAGGTGGGTGCGCACCAGCCGCAGCAGCACCCCCGCCAGCAGCAGGCCCAGCGCCAGGGCGGGCAGCACGCTGTGCCGCAGCACGTCGGCGACGGCGGCGCCGTCGCCGCTGCGCAGGGCGTCCAGCAGGTAGAGGCCGGTGGGGTCGGCGAGGTCCTGCAGGCGCAGCTCGGTCTGCACCGAGGCGCGCCCGGCGACCGGCAGCCAGCCGAGCCCGACCGCGAAGACCAGTTTCAGCAGCAGCCCGACGAAGAACACCGGGGTGGCGTAGCCGAGGACGGCCGCCAGCCGCAGCACGGCGTCCGGGGCGCGGTCGCGGTGGCGGGCCGCCAGCGCGCCCAGCGGGACGCCCACCGCGACGGCCACCAGCAGCGCCCAGCAGGCGAGTTCGAGGGTGGCGGCGCCGTAGGTGAGCAGGACCTCGCCGACCGCCCGGTTGTCGGTGGCGGTGCGGCCGAAGTCGCCGGTGGCGACCTGCCGCAGGTAGTCCAGGTACTGGGTGAGCAGCGGCCGGTCGTAGCCCGCCGCGTGCAGCTTCTGCTGCAGCTGGGCCGGGGTGAGCCGGTCGGCGAAGGCGGTGGTGACCGGGTCGCCGGTGGCCCGCATCAGGAAGAAGACCGCGGTGAGCAGGAGCAGGACGGTGGGCAGGACGAGCAGCAGGCGGGCGGCCAGGTAGCGGGCCAGCGGCGAGCGGAGCACGGCCGGTCGGAACCGGCCGCGCCCCGCCCCGTCCCGCTGTCCGCCGTGCGGTCCGTCGCGCCGTCCGTCCAGGGGCGGGGCGAGCGTCATGGCGTGGTCCTCGGGATGGCGGGTGGCGGGGGCGGCCGGGGTCAGCCCTTGCTGATCTCGGCCCAGCGGAACCGGTAGGCGCTGTTCAGCCGCTCGGGCACGCCCCGCACGTCGGAGCGGGTGACGATCGCGGTGGAGCCCTGCAGCAGCGGCAGCAGCGGCACCTGCCGGGCGGTGGCGTCCTGCACCTGCTCCAGCAGCTTCGTGCGGGCGGCCGGGTCGGTCTCGGTCTGCTCCTGCGCGATCAGCGCCTGCACGGCCGGGTCGCGGTAGCCGCTGTGCACCCAGCTGTCCGGGACGAAGAAGGTGCCGAGGTAGTTGTCGGCGTCCAGGTAGTCCGCGTACCAGCCGAGTTGGTAGAGCGGGTAGAGGTCGGCGACCCGGTCCTTGCCGTACTGCGCCCACTCGGTGGACTGCAGCTCGACCTTGAACAGGCCGGTCGCCTCCAGCTGGGTCTTGACCAGGGCGTACTCGTCGGCGGAGGAGGAGCCGTAGTGGTCGGTGTTGTACTGGAGGTGCAGGGTGACCGGGGTCTGCACCCCGGCGGCGGCGAGCACCGCCGCGGCGGCGTCCTCGGCGGGGCCGCCCTTCCCGTCGCCGTACAGCGTCCGGTAGGACGGGGTGGCGCCGGTGATGCCGTCCGGCACCGAGGTGTAGAGCGGCTCGAAGGTGTTCTTGTACACCTGGGAGGCGAGTTGGGCCCGGTCCACGGAGTGGGCGACGGCCTGCCGGACGGCGAGCGCCTTGGCCGGGTCGGCCTGGCCGGTGGCGCTGCCGTAGGGCTGCGAGGCGAAGTCGAAGACCAGGTAGCGGATGCCGTTGCCGGAGCCGGTGTGGACGCTGACGCCGGGCTTGCCGGAGAGGTCCTGCAGGTCGGCGATCGGCAGGGTGCGGTAGACGACGTCGACGCCGCCCTGCTGGACGTCCAGCTTCAGGTTGTTCGGGTCGGTGTAGTACTTCAGCCGCACCCGCGCGGTCCTCGGCGTGCCGAGCCGACCCCGGTAGGCGCCGTTGGCCTCGAAGGCGACCAGCGAGTTCTTGGCGTAGCTGGTGATGCCGTACGGGCCGTTCCAGGGGCGGGCCCTGACCACGGCGTCGTCGTCGAGGACCTTGTCGGCGGGGAAGACCTCCTCGTCCAGGACGAAGCCCGCGCCGGTGGAGAGCACCTGCGGGAAGAGGCTGTCGTTCGCGGACTTGAGGGTGAACACGACGGTGGCCGGGTCGGGGGCGGCGGTCGAGGCGAGGTTGTGGAGCAGGGTGGAGGGGCCGTTCCTGTCGGCGATCCGCAGCTGCCGGTCGAAGCTGAACTTGACGTCGGAGGAGGTCAGGTCGTGGCCGTTGGCGAACTTCAGGCCGGGCTTCAGGGTCACGGTGTACTGGGTGGGCGCGGTCAGCTTCACGCTCGCGGCCAGGTCCGGGGTGACGTCGGAGGTGCCGTTCGCGGCGCTGAGCAGCGGGGCGTAGACCTCGTCCGCGATCGTGCCGGAGCCGGCGTCCCAGGAGCCGGCCGGGTCGAGGCTGACCACCTGGTCGGTGGTGCCGATGGTCAGGACGGGACCGGCGGCGTCGCCCGAAGCGCTCCCGCCGGACCTGGCGCTGGTGCAGGCCGCGGCGGCGACCAAGACGGCGGCGGTCAGCGCGAGCGCGCCGAGGCGGTGGCGGGCGGGGCCTGACGTGGGCGAACTGCCGTGTCCGGCAGGGGGCTTGGGCATGGTGGTTCTCCGGTTTCGCGGTGCGCGGGGGCGACGGCGGGCGCGGGCGGGCACGGGGGTGCGGGCGGGCGCGGGCCGGCACGGGGGTGCGGGCGGGCTGGACTGGGCGGCCGGGCCGGGCGACTGGGCCGGGCGACTGGAGCGGGCCGGGCGGCGGCGGTGCCTGCGGGCTCACCTACACAGCGAACTGGAGACCATGAGCAGGTCGATGTGGCGGCGGCCGTACAGAGCCGTGGGCACCCTCGTCCTCCCGGTCGTGGTCGGTCCGGTCGGGCGGGGCGCGCTCCGGAACTCGTGGCGAGGCACGAAGGTAGATCACCGTCCGGGGGCGGTCAAGGGGTGATCGCGGCGTGCCGGACGGAGCGTCAACTCGCTTTGTTCCTACGGTAGTTGGGGTTCATCGCGCGCATTGCTCCGGACACCTCCGGTGACGGGCGTTCACATCGGGCGCCGGAATCGCCATATGACGGTAATGCAATCTTCACGGCTCGGTATCTACCCGCATAGACAGCCGGCTGCCAGTCTGGCCCGGCACCGCCAACCGCCCCTCCGCCGAGCCCAGGAGCGTCCCCGTGCCGAATCGTTTCCTCCGCCGTTTCGCCGCCGTCGCCACCACCTCCGTCCTCGCCGCCGGAGCCGTCACCGCGAGCGGCGGCACCGCCCAGGCCGCCCTGCCCACCCCGGTCTCCGCCGCCACCGCCCGCAGCTACCTGACCCAGTTGAGCGTGAAGGTCGAGAACCGCACCGGCTACAGCCGCGACCTGTTCCCGCACTGGATCACCATCTCCGGCACCTGCAACACCCGCGAGACCGTCCTCAAGCGCGACGGCTCCGGCGTGGTCACCGACGCCAACTGCGCCGCCACCTCCGGCACCTGGTACTCCCCGTACGACGGCGCCACCTGGCACGCCGCCTCCGACCTGGACATCGACCACGTGGTGCCGCTCGCCGAGGCCTGGGACTCCGGTGCCTCCGCCTGGACCACCGCCCAGCGGCAGGCCTTCGCCAACGACCTGACCCGCCCCCAGCTGATAGCCGTCACCGACAGCGTCAACCAGGCCAAGGGCGACAAGGACCCGGCCGAGTGGCTGCCCTCCGTCACCGGCTACCGCTGCACCTACGTCCGCGCCTGGGTGCAGGTGAAGTACTACTACAACCTGTCCGTGGACAGCGCCGAGAAGACCGCCCTCACCAACATCCTCAACGGCTGCTGAGCCCACGTCCCCAACGGCTGCCGAACCGACGTCCCCAACGGCTGCCGACCGCACCGCAGTTCGACCCGGACCGTCCGCGCGGGGCCCCGTGCGGACGGGTTTGGGGCGTTTGTACCCGCGAACGACCGAAATGTCCGATCGGCGCGTCTTCGTCCTGGTCAACCCCCCTCTCCGGCATGCTTGCTGACTGAGCAAGGAGCAACGGTCGGCTGGACGCGGGCGGAGGGCGGGCGGATGGACAGGCGGAGCTTCCACCGGGCGGGGGTCGCGGCAGGCACCGGGCTGTTCGCGGCCGCCGCGGGCGCCCGGACGCACACCGCGTACGCGGCACCCGCCTACGCGGCGCAGTCCTACCCGGCACCTCCCTACGCCGCCCAGGCGTACCCGCCGCCGCCCGCCTACGTCGAACCGGGCTACCCGGAACGGGCTTACGCCGAACCGGCCTACGCGGAACCGGCCTATGCCGAACCCGCCTACCTGATGCCCGGGCCCGGCTACGTGGTGCCCCCGCGCCCGGCGCCCTACGGGCCGGTCCTCTCGGACGGGCTCGCGGTGCCCTGGACGCTGCGGCAGGTCGCCGCCGGGGACCTCAACGTCTGCTACGCGGAGTGCGGCCCGCTCGACGGCCCCGTGGTGGTGTGCCTGCACGGCTGGCCCTACGACATCCACAGCTACGCCGAGGTCGCCCCGCTGCTCGCGGCCCGCGGCTACCGGGTCCTGGTGCCCTACCTGCGCGGCCACGGACGCACCAGGTTCCGCTCCGAGCAGACCCCGCGCAACGCCCAACAGGCCGCCGTCGCCCGGGACCTGGTCGCGCTGCTGGACGCGCTCGGGATCAGCCGGGCCCTGCTAGCCGGATTCGACTGGGGCGCCCGGACGGCCGCCATCGTCGCTGCGCTGCGTCCCGAGCGGGTCAAGGCGCTGGTCACGGTCGGCGGCTACCTGATCACCGACGTCCACGCCCAGGCCGACCCGCTCAACGCCGAGGCCGAGCACGCCTGGTGGTACCAGTACTACTTCACCACCGAGCGCGGTCGGCGCGCCCTGCTCGACCGGCGGTTGCGCCGCGACCTTTGCCGACTGGTGTGGCAGACCGTCTCGCCCACCTGGCGCTTCGAGGAACGCGTCTTCGACCGCACCGCCACCGCCTTCGACAACCCCGACTACCCCGAGATCGTGCTCCACAACTACCGCTGGCGGCTCGGCCTGGCGGGCGGCGAACGCCGCTTCGACGCCGACGAACGGCGGCTCGCCGACCGGCCGGTGATCACCGTCCCCACCGTCGCGCTCGACCCCGCCCTCGACCCGTTCACCGCCCCCGGCAACGGCCGCGCCTACCGCGACCGGTTCGCCGGGCCCTACCTGCACCGCACCGTCGACGGCGTCGGCCACAACCTGCCGCAGGAGGCACCCGGCGAGTTCGTCCGGGCGGTGCTCGACGCCGACCGGCTGTGAGGGCGGGGCGGTTGTGAGGAGCGGCCGGGCGCGAGCCTTGACCGGACGCGAGCCTTGACCGGGCGCGAGCCTTGACCGGACGGGGCGTTGACGGGGCGTCGGAAAACCCTTTGCGTCCGAACCGCGCCCCGTCGCATACTCCCAGCGCCGGAAGGAGCGCTGTGTGGAGATCCTCGCCTGCGCGCACTGCGGGGCAGCCCTCACCAGGCCCGTCACCAGGGCCCGTCTCCCGCCGCACGCCCACCACCCGGTGGGCAACGGCCATCCGACGCCCGTCCTGACGGACGCCGGGGCGTACGCGGTCGACCCCGAACCCTCCGGGGTGCCCTGGCGGCGCCGGGAGGAACTCGCGGCGGGCGAGGCCGCGGCCCGCGGCTCCCACGTGCCCGTGTCGCGGGTGCCGGCCGGCCCGTTCGGCCGGGTGCTGCTCGCACCCGGCGACGCCACCGGCCCCGCCGAGCGCTGCACCCCGTACGGCCCCGACCTGCCGCTCACCGGCCCCCGCCCGACCTCGCCCTCGTCCCGCTGCACCCGCTACGCGTACTGAACGAGGAGGGAACGCCGCTTGGAGGTCCTCGCACCGCCCGCGCCCACGCACCGTCCGGGTCGCGCGCACCGTCCGGTTCCGCGGGCCGTGCTGACGGGGCGTCTGCCGATCGGCGGCCGACCGGGTGACGGCCGGTCAGGCAGCGGGCGTTCCGGTGGCGGGCGTTCCGGCGGCGGGGAGGAAGCCGCCCGCCAGTTCGGTCTGCCGGGCCGTCTCGTTCAGCCAGTCCTGGAAGTGCTCGTACCGCAGCGGGGGAGAGGCCGGGAAGTCCGGCCGCAGCGCGCCCAGCGGGAAGAACGCCACCCGGCAGGCGCGGCACAGCCAGGCCACCCGCCACACCTTGTGCACCAGCGTCCACTGCTCGTACGAGACCGGCCAACCGCCCTGCTCCAGGCGGCGCCTGCGGGCTTCCCGGCGCACCAGCCAGCCGGCCACGGCGAGGACCGTGGTGAACAGCAGGTACACCACCAGGGCGGTCGCGTCGTTGGCGAACTCCTGGCCCTCCGCCTGCAGCAGGGCGAAGAACGACGTGAGCAGCAGCGCGCCCGTCAGGCCCGCCAGCACGTACAGCACCGTGCTGCCCGGGCTCAGGCTCTTCGGCTCACGCGGCACGTCCAGCAGCCCGCGGGTCGGACGGTCCAGCTCCCCGCGCGGGTCGTTCAGCGCGGCGGTGACCAGCAGCGTGTGGTCGGCCGTCGAGCAGGACGGGCAGGCGGCAGTCATCGTGTGCGGCTCCAGGGCTCGGACGCTCCGCGGCGGGGCGGAGGGAGAACAGGACGGCCAGCACTATAGGCCCACCGGAAGACGTACTCGAACCGAACGGCCTTGCCGCCCAAGGCTCCAGGCACACCGCAGCGCCCCCTCCCGACCCACCGATCCACCGAAGGACGCCCCCGACCGTGACCGACGCCCCCCACCCCCTGCTGACCCACCTGCTGGCCGCCGCCGAGGGCCGCTTCCCGCCCGCCGACGGAGGGGTGACGGTCCTGCCGCCGCTGCCCGGCGGCCTGGAGTGCTCGGTCGCCTTCACCGGACACGCCGTCATCGCCACCGCCCAGGACGCCGGACGGGTCACCGCCGCCGGAGCGGACGGCTTCGGCGGCTCCCTCGACCCGCGGTTCCTGCTCCACCTGGCCGGCCCCGACGGCTGGATCGGCGTCACCGACGCCACCCTCACCGCCCGCGCCACCGGCGGCCCGCCCCGGCTCGACACCCTCCACCACCTCGACGACCACCCGCGGGTCCGCTTCGCCCGCTGCCTGCGCACCCGCGTCACCGTCCACGGCGACGAACGCGGGCTGGTCACCCTCGCCGAGGGCCTGGCCGGGCGCCACGAACTCAGCATCGAACTCGACCCCGCCCACCCCGACGGCCACGGCCACGGCCACGGCCGCGCCCTGCTGCGCGACGCCCTCACCCTCCTCCCCGCCGGAACGCCCCTCTTCGCCGCCGTCGCCCCCGGCAACGCCCGCTCCCTGCGCGCCTTCCTCGCCGCTGGTTTCACCCCCGTGGGCAGCGAGGTGCTGCTCCGCCCCGGCCGGGCTCCCGCGGGCCGGGGCGGGTCTCAGGCCGGGTCGCCCGGGGCGGGGACGCCGCTGTAGGCCGGGGCGAAGAGGACCAGGGCGACCAGGTCCTCGGTGATGTCGTGGAAGCGGTGCTCCTCCCGGGCCGGGACGAAGAGCGAGGTGCCGGGCCCGACCTCGACGGTGCGCCCGCCGGAGGTGAAGCGGGCCCGGCCGCGGGTGACCACGTAGACCTCGTCCTGCAGGTGCGGTGACTGATCGTCGGTGGAGCCCGCCGGGAGCGAGTAGGTGCCGAAGCTCAGCGCGGGCACGCTCAGGTGCTCCGCGTAGTCGGGCGAGCCGTCCGGGGCGGGGCGGAAGCGGCCGCTGTCGATGATCTCCATGGTGGTCGATCCTCGCACGGCAGGTCGCCCCGGGGGAGGGGGCGTCGGGGGGATAGCACGGGGTGCGCGGAGGGTAGGTTCGGCGGATGGACGCGGGAGGGCCGCCGGACGGCGGCGTGCGGATGGACGGGGACGAGGCGGACGCCCGCTGGGCCGGGGCCTGGCGGCCCGAGCAGGTCGCGGAGCGGCTGGCGGGGCTCGCCGCGCCCTGGTGCGTGGCGGCGGGCTGGGCGCTGGACCTGTTCCTCGGCGGGCAGTCGCGGCCGCACGGCGACCTGGAGGTCGCCGTGCCGGCCGGGGCGTTCGGGGAACTGCGGGCGTGCTTCCCCGAGTTGGCGTTCGACGCCGTCGGCTGGGGGCGGACCTGGCCGGACGCCGGGCCCGCGGTGCTGGCGGCGACCCGGCAGACCTGGGCGCGCGACCCGGCGAGCGGGCAGTACCGCTTCGACGTGTTCCGCGAACCGCACGAGGGCGGGACGTGGATCTGCCGGCGCGACGAGCGCCTGCGGCTGCCGTACCCCGAGACGTTCGAGCGGACCGCCGCGGGCGTCCCCTACCTGCGGCCCGAACTGGTGCTGCTGTTCAAGGCCAAGGCCGTCCGGGACAAGGACCGGGCCGACTTCGAGCGCGCCCTGCCCCGGCTGGACGCCGAACGCCGCCGGACGCTGGCCCGCTGGCTGCGCGACGTGCACCCCGGGCACGCGTGGCTGCCGCGACTGGAGCGGCCGGAGCGGCCGGAGCAGTAGCGGGGGCCCCGGCCGGGTGGGGGTCCGGCCGGGGCGGACGGGCGCCGTCAGCCGAGGGTGGCGGCGGTGATCCGGGCGCGCGGGAAGCTGCCCCGCTCCAGTGCGTCGACTGCCGCGGAGGCGAAGTCGCCGGTGGTGAGGCGGCTGACGCCCGCCGCGTCCGTCAGCGGGGCGTCGGTGGCCGCCACCCGGTAGCGGCCCGTCCGGGCGCCCGGGACGAGGTGCACCGGGGGCGGGCTGAAGTACGTCCACTCCACCGGGGTGTCGGCGGCGCGCAGCAGGTCGAGCGCGGCCGCCTGGTCCCGGGCGGTCTCCAGGTACGGGGCGGGGAAGTCGGGGGAGTCGACGAAGCGCTCGCCCGGCGCGTGCTCCAGGCTGCCGCCGCCGCCCACGAACAGCAACCGCGGCACCCCCGCCTCCGGCAGCGCGGCCAGCAGCGCCCCGGCCGCCCGCGGCACCAGCCGGTCGGGCCCCTTGAGGGCGGCGACCACCGCGTCGTGCCCGGCCAGCACGGCGACCAGCGCGGCCTCGTCCGCCGCGTCCGCGTCCGCCCGGCCGAGCGGGGTGACGGCGTGGCCGCGGCGCCCGGCCTCGCGGGCGACCTCCCCGCCGAGCTGCCCGCTCGCGCCGAGCACGGCTATCCGCAGCGGACGGGGCTCGGTCAGCCGGTCGAGGAAGTCGGCGACCAGCGGGGCGATCTCGGGCGCGCACTCCTCCAGGGCGAAGTGGCCGGTGTCGAACAGGTGGACCTCGGCGCCCGGCACGTCCCGCCGGTAGGCCTCGGCCCCGGCGGGCAGGAAGAAGGGGTCGTTGCGGCCCCACAGCACCAGCAGCGGCGGCCGGTGCTCGCGCAGCCAGCGCTGCCAGACCGGGTACAGCCCGACGTTCGCGTGGTAGTCCAGGGCCAGCGCGGTCTGCGCCTCGCGGCGGCCCGGCAGGTCGAGGAAGTGCTGGTCCAGCGTCCAGCCGTCCGGGGGGACGAGGGCCGGATCGGCGGCGCCGCCCTCGTACTGACCGCGCGTCACCTCCAGCGTGAACAGCGGTTGGACGGCCTCCGCCGCGCCCGGCTCGCCGGTGCGGTGCGCGATCGTCCCGACGGCCAGCTCGGACAGGCCCTCGGCGTACGCGTTGGCGTTCTGCACCACCAGGCCGGTGACCAGCTCCGGGCGGCGGGTGGCCAGCCGGAAGCCCACCGGGCCGCCGAAGTCGAAGGCGTACAGCGCGAAGCGCTCCAGGCCGAGCGCCCCGACGAAGCCCTCCAGCACCTCGGCCAGCGCGTCGAAGGAGTACCGGAAGGAGGCCGGGGCCTCGGTGTGGCCGAAGCCCGGGTAGTCCGGGGCGATCAGCCGGAACCGGGCACCGAGGGCGTCGAACAGGCGGCGGAACTGGTGCGAGGCCGACGGGAAGCCGTGCAGCAGTAACAGGACCGGGGCGTTCTCCGGCCCGGCGGCGCGGTAGAAGACGCGGACGCCGTCGACGTCCACGAAACGGTGCTCCACGCGGGGCAGCGGCGGCAGGGGCAGGGGCATGCGGAGCCCTCTCCAGGACACGGGACAAACGCAGGTGATCCTGCGTTAGGCTCGATCCTGGCGGAACCCGCACCACTAACGCAAGGGGATTTTCATTTGGCACCCGAGGAACGTGACACCGCGTCAGGGACCGAGGCCGCTCCGGAGCCCGCGCCCGGCACCCGCCGCCCCGGCGGCCGCACCGCCCGCACCCGGGCCTCCGTCCTGGAGGCCGCCCTGGCTGAACTCGTCGAGCACGGCTACGCCGAGACCCGCATCGACCGCATCGCCACCCGCGCCGGAGTCGCCGCCACCACCGTCTACCGGCGCTGGGGCAGCCTGGAGAACATCGTCGTCGACCTCGCCGACCACCTCGCCGTGACGGTCACCCTCGGCGCCGGCCCGAGCCTGGAGGACGACCTGCGCACCATCGCCCGCGCCGTCGTCACCCTGCACGGCGACCCCGCCCACCGGGCCTGGCTGCGCGCCATGGTCTCCGCCGCCGCGGGCTCCCCCAAGGCGCAGCAGGCCCTCTCCGCGGTGCTGGCCGGCCGCCGCGAACTCACCTCCGTCGCGGTCACCGAGGCGATCGCCCGCGGCGAGGTCCCGCCCGGCACCGACCCCCACGAGGTCGTCCGGGCCACCGTCGCCCCCCTCTACCTGCGGATGCACGTCACCGGCGAGCCGGTCGGCCCGGCGGAGGCCGACCGGGCCGCCGCCGCGGCGGCCACGGCGGCCCGGGCCGGGGTGTACGTGCTCGGGGACGGCGACTGACGGCGACCGGCGGCGACCCGCGGCAACTGGCGGCGACCCGCGGCACCTGACGGCCCGCGGGGCCCCGGAGGGTCAGCCGAGCCGGTCGAAGGTCGGGGGGACGGGCAGGGTGGTCCAGCGCCCGGCGGGCCAGACCAGGACGCGGGCGCGGCCGATGACGTGGTCGACCGGGACGAAGCCGCCCCCGGGGTTGTGCAGGAGCTGGTAGCGGGAGTCCGCGGAGTCGTTGCGGTGGTCGCCCATCACCCAGAGGAAGCCCGCGGGGACCTCGACCGTGCCGACCGGGTAGTCGTCGCAGGGGGTGGCGCCCGGGTAGAGGTAGGGCTCGTCCAGGGCGGTGCCGTTGACCTTCAGCGGCTGGCCCGCGTTGCACTCGACGGTGTCCCCGCCGACCGCGATCACCCGCTTGATCAGGTCCTTCTCGTCGGCGGAGGGCATCAGCCCGAGGTGGCTCAGCACGTCCTGCAGGAGGTTGCCGCGGGCGGGCGGCTCGGTCAGCCAGCCGCCCGGGTCCCGGAAGACGACGACCTCGCCGCGGTGGGGCTGCTCCCCCAGCCAGGGGCTGAACTTGTCGACGGCCACCCGGTCGTCCTTCTGCAGGGTGCCCATCATGGAGCCCGAGGGGATGACGAAGACCTGCACCAGGAAGGTCTTGATCAGCAGGGACAGCAGCAGCGCCGAGGCCACGCACCCCAGCAGGGTGCGGGCGCGGGAGCGGCCGAACGCCCGGCGCAGCAGCCGCCGAGCCCGTCCGCCCGGTGCCTGCGCTCCCTCCGGCCCGTCCGGTCCTGCGGTCCCGGGTCCGGTCCCGGGCTCGGGGGCGGAGTCGGACTCGGTGGCTGCGGTGGTCACGGTGGCTCCCGCCCGGGGCGGTCGGGCCGCGCCCGGGCGAGGGGCGCGGCGGGTGATGACGGTCGGTCAGGACGGCGGTCATCGTACGTGCACCGTGCGTGTGTGCGGCGTAAGGGCGTCCGCCCGCCCGCCGCGGGAACGCAGGTGTGCCGCGACCCGTCCCCCAACCGGTCGCGGCACACCCGCCGTACTCATCTGGTGCTGTGGTCGCTCACCTGCTCCGGGTGGCTACAGGCGCTGCCACAGGGCCGGGACGACGTCCGGCGTCCAGGTGCTCTGCGAGGTGTGGGCCTGCAGGCACCGGTAGCTGACGCCGTTGTAGGTGACCACGTCGCCCGCGTTGTAGGCCACCCCGGCGGCCCAGGTGCCGCTGCCGGTGCCGCCGCCGTTCACGACCAGCGTGTAGCCGGTGGTGTGGGTGGCGGAGGCGCCGGTGCCGGTGACCGTGACGGTGTAGGTGCCGGCGGGGGTGGAGGCGGAGGTGGAGACCGTCATGGTCGCGCTGCCGCCGCTGGTGATGGAGGACGGGCTGAACGAGACGGTGACGCCGGACGGGGCGCCGCTCGCGGTCAGCGAGACGCTCTGCGCGCTGCCGGAGCTGGTCGCGGTGGCGACCGTGGCGCTGGCCGCGGAGCCCGCCTGGACGGTGCCGGTGGCCGGGTTCACCGCGAGGGTGAAGTCGTTGACCGGGGTGGTGGTGCCGCCCACCGAGGTCTTCCAGATCGCGTACGCCACGCCGTCGGCGTTCCGGTTCAGCACCGTCGCGTCGACGTTGGAGGTGGTGTCGCAGGCGGAGTGGTAGCAGGAGTCGTAGGAGCGGTTCGCGGTGCCGCCCCACTTGGCGGCCTGCGCCGGGGTCTTGACGGCGTCGGCGCCCGCCGCGTAGCCGGAGGTCGGGATGCCGCCCTGCTGGAAGGAGTAGTCGTCGGAACGGCCCTGGCCCTCGACGTTCTCCTCCGGCTGGAGGTTCAGCGAGTCCCAGTACGCCTTCAGCGGCGCCGCGGTGGCCGAGTTGAGGTTGTTGACGAAGTACCCGGCGTTGGGGGAGCCGACCATGTCGAAGTTGTAGTAGCCCTTGATCGCCGAGCGCTGGGTCGAGGAGAGCTGGCCCACGTAGAACTGCGAGCCCTGCAGGCCCTGCTCCTCACCGGCCCACCAGGCGAACCGGACGTGCCTGGTCATGGTCGGGTTCTGCTGCGCCAGGACGAGCGCGTTCTCCAGCAGCACGGCCGAGCCGGAGCCGTTGTCGTTGATGCCCGGGCCGGCCGAGACCGAGTCCAGGTGCGCGCCGAACATGGTGACCTGGTCGGACGGGCCGCCCGGCCAGTCCGCGATCAGGTTGTTGGCGGTGTAGGTGCAGGAGGTGCAGGTCTGCTCGGTGACGGTGTAGCCCGCCGCCTGCAGCTTGCCCTTCACGTACGCCAGCGACTGGCTGTAGCCCGCGGTGCCCGCCCGGCGGTTGCCGCCGTTCTGCTGGGCCACGGTGTACAGCTGGCTCAGGTGCGCCTGCACGTTGGCCACGTTGATGTCCGGGGCCGAGCCGCCGGGGTTGCCCCCGCCGCTCACCGTCAGCTGGTACTGCGCGGTGTGGGTGGCCGGGCCGGTGCCGGTCACGGTCAGGGTGTAGGTGCCCGCCGGGGTGCTCGCGCCGACGTTGACGCTCAGCGTCGCCGAGCCGCCGGACTGCACGGTGGACGGCGAGACCGTCGCGGTGGTGCCGGACGGGGCGCCGGTCACGGCCAGCGAGACGTTCGCCGCCGAGCCCGCGGTGACGGCGGTGGAGACGGTCGCGCTGGTCGAGCCGCCCGCCTGCACGGTGCCCGCGGACGGGCTCAGCGACAGCGAGTAGTCGCTGGTCGGCGTCGCGGCGCAGGTCGGGTCGCCGGTCTGCGCCGGAACGCTGACCGCGTCCCAGGCGGCCTTGGCGCGGTTGAAGAAGGTGCAGGACGGGTCGAGGTTCTTGGCCGCGGTCAGGGTCGCGGTCCGGTACTTCTTGTACGTCATGCCGCTGGTCTTGAGCAGCATGCCGCCGTAGAAGACCCGGCCCGCGTCCCGGATGCCGATGCCGGTGACGGACGAGGAGTTGCAGGTCGGGCTGGACGGCTTGCCGCCGCCCGGGTTGGAGCCCTCCGCCAGCAGGTAGAACCAGTGGTTCAGCGGGCCGGCCGCCGCGTGCTCCTCCGTGTTGGGGATCGAGGAGGAGTAGCAGTTCGGGTTCCCGGAGACCTGCGAGGGGTTGTACATCACCCGGATCGGGCCCTGCCCGACCAGGTTGATCATCTCGCCGACCGTGTAGTCGGGGGAGTCGTACGGGGCCGGCTCGTTGGCGTACGCCTCGGTGAGCGCGCCCATGATGTCGCCGGTCGCCTCGCCCAGGCCCGCCTCGTTGTTGGCGCCGCCCGGCGTGTACTGGTCCAGGCCGTGGCCGAACTCGTGGCCCACCACGTCGATCGCGGCGATCCACTCGTTGGCCTGGCTGTGGCCGATCGAGATGGACGAGCCGTCCCAGTACGCGTTGACGTCGTTCAGGCCGACCTTGACCGGCCAGCTGCCGCCGTTGCCGTTGTGGCCGTTGCGGCCCAGCCAGTCGCGGAGCATGTCCCACTCCTTCTGCGCCGCGAACATCGCGTCGGCGCAGCCGGTCTCCTTGGAGGTGGCGCTGCCCGTGCCCCAGGAGTCGGAGGACTTGCTGAAGACCTGGCCGGTCGAGTAGTCCGAGCACTGCAGGCCCGGACGGCTCGGGTCGCGCAGCGAGTAGGAGCTGCCCGAACCGGTGGTGCTGATGGTCAGGCCCGCCGGACCGTTCCACTTGCTGTTGATGGTGCCGGCCTTGACGTCGTCGTAGCTGTCCGCCACCTCGCCGGTGACCGCGTCCACGAACACGTGCAGGTGGCTGGGCCGGTTCCCGGACGAACCGGTCAGCACCGACTCCCAGGCCAGCCGCGAGGTGCCGTCCTTGACCCGGACCACCAGCCGCGGCGCCTCGGCCGAGTCGACCTTCGCCAGCTGCGCCCGCGCCGTCCGCTCCGCGGCCGCCGCGCTCACCTTCGCCTTCGTCGGCACGCCGACCGGCCCGGACGCGGCGTTCTGCACGCCGCGGACCTTGCCCTGGCCGTCGGCGAGCACCACCGCGTCGCCGCCGACCACCGGCAGGCCCTTGTAACTGCGTTCGTACGAGACCGAGTAGAGGCCGTTCAGGAACTGGGTGACGTTCCGGCGCTCGTAGCTCTCGTCCGGGCCCTTGGCCAGCGCGTCCAGGCCGGCCGAAGCCGCCAGGTCCGCCGCCGAGACGGCGGCCGCCAGCGGGGTCGGGGCCGATGGGGCGGGCGGGGGCGCGGCGTTCGCGTGCCCGGCGAAAGCACCGAGCATGCCTCCCAGCACGGCCAGGGTGGTGCCGGCGGTCAGCAATCTGCGTTTCATCAGAGCTCCTCAGCTCTTCGGGTGTGGGGGTGCCCGGAACCCTCACACCGCCGCCATGGCCCGGTCAACGGAGCTGACAGTCCCCGGCACGGGATGGCAAATTCCGTCAAATGCACTGACTCAGAAGGCAATTGGCGCAACGTCAGCAAGGGTTCCGGAGCCCTCCGGCCGGGGCGCCGACAAGGGCCGGAGCAAGGGCGATGGCAAAGAAGAGGTACAGACCACGCCATGTACGGGGCACGGCCCGGGCGGGTACCGTCGCGGTACGGCAACAGGAACGGCCGCAGGAACGGACCCGGGGGAGGTGTCGGCGGATGCTCGGGGCACCCAACCCGGTCGAACTGCCCGACGGCGGAAGCTGGCAGGAATTCGGCGCCCTGCTGCGCCACTGGCGCCGCCACGCCGGCTGGACCCAGGCCCAACTCGGCGCCGCCGTCGGCTACGACCACACCGCCGTCAGCCGCCTCGAACACGGCGCCCGCCGCGCCACCCCCCGCCTCGCCCGCCGGATCGACGAACTCCTCGGCGCCGGAGGCGAACTCGTCCGCAGCCACGACCGCGCCGAGAGCGCCGAGGGCGACCGCCCCGCCCTCCCCCCGCACCTGCTGCGCCCCCCGCTGCCCACCGGCCCCGGCCCCGGCCCCGTTCCGGGCGGCGGCCCCGTTCCCGCCGAGGACTGCCCCGCCACCCTGCCCGACCACGACGTCCAGTGCCCCCTGCACGGCGCCGCCGGCTGCCAGCCCCCGCCCCCCGCCACCGCCCTCGCCCTGCACGCCGCGTTCTGCGCCGACCCCGCCGCCCCCCTCGACACCGACACCGTGCACGCCCTCGCCGCCGTCCTCGGTGCCGTCCTCGGCACCCAACTCCACGGCGCCGAAAGGGCGATGGGCGAACGCGGACCAGGAACCGTCATCGAGGGCACCCTGCGCGCCGTCGTCGCCCGCCTCGCCGACGCACCCGTCCGCCACCGCCGCGTCCTCGCCCGCCTCGCCGCCGAGTACGCCCACGCCGCGGGCAGCCTGCGCCTGCACGGCGGACGGCCCGCCACCGCGATGGCCTGCTTCGACCGCGCCCTCGGCTGGGCCGCCCTCGCCGGAGACCCCACCACCCAGGCCGCCGCCCTCAGCGACATGGCCGTCCTCGGCCTCCTCGACGACGACCCCGCCGCCGCGGGCGACTACGCCCGCGAGATCCGCCGCGCCGCACCCGACCGCCACTGGTCCGACGCCCTCGCCGAACTCGGCGAAGCCCGCGCCACCGCCCTCGCCGGGGACGCCCGCACCACCGCCCGCCACCTCGGCCGCGCCCGCCAGCACCTCGACCGGCCCGACCGCGCCCTCCCCGACGCCGAGGCCCGCGTCCCCTGGCTGGCGCCCGCCGCGCTCCGCCTCCGGGTCGAGTCCGGCTCCTCCGCGGCCCTCCGCGACCTGGCCGCCGCCACCGCCGACCCCCGCCTCGCCCGGCACGCCCTCACCGCCGCCACCGCCGCCCTCGACCTCCTCGGCGACGGCCGACTCCCCGCGGCCCGCGCCATGCTCACCGTCCGCATCGCCGACTGCCACCTCTGCGCCGACGACCCCCGCCCCGCCCTCGCCACCCTCACCCCCCTCCTCACCGCCGACCCCGCCCCGCTCCCGGCCCTCGTCCGCCACGAACTGCGCGGGGTGCGGAGCCGGTTGGCGGCGGGCGCGGGGCGGTGGGGAGCGGAGGCGGCGGAGGCGGCGACGCGGTTGGGAGCGGTGGTCTGAGGGGCGCTGCGGGGGCGGGCGCCGCTGTCCCTCCTCCGGGCGCCGGCGCCCGGAGCCGGGAGCCGGCCGGACCGGCTCCCGGCGCGGTGGAAAACCGGGTGCGCGGGGGAGGGGCGGGGCGCAGACTCGCGGGGTGGACCTCGATCACGACGCGGTGGCGGCCGCTTTCGGGCTGGGGCGGGCCCTGGGGCCGTGGCGGGTGCTCGACAACGGGGGCGCCCCGACGAACAGCCGGGTGCTGGAGACCTCCGGCGGGCGCTGGACGGTGGTGACGGGCCGACTGCTGAGCGACTGGCACCACCGACAGGCCCACCGGGTGAGGAGGTTGCAGCAGGCGGCGCTGGCGGCCGGGGTCGCGATGCCGCGCCCCGTCGAGCCGCCCGCCCCCGCCGTCGGCTACTGGCACCGCGGCCCCGGCGACACGGTCGTCCGGGTGAGCGCCTGGCTGGACGGTCACGACCTGCGGCAGGGCGGCGCCGACGCCGCGGCGGCCGACTGGACGGGACGGACGCTGGCCCGGATCGCGCTGCTGGACACCGGTGGGGAGGAGCCGCCCCCGCCGCACCCCGTGGCGGAGTGGCGGGAGTGGGTGGCCGAGGCGGAGGCGGGCGGCCTCCCGGTGGCGGGCCCGGCCCGCGCACTGCTGCCCGTGGTCGCCGAGGCCGCCGCCCTGGTGCGGGAGGCGACGCGCGGCGCCCCCGCGGCCGTCCTGGTGCACGGCGACACCTCGAGGGCCAACGTGCTGCGCACGCCCGACGGGTACGCGCTGATCGACTGGCAGACGGTCGGCCCGGAGGTCCCCTGGTGGGAGGCGGTGAGCGTGGCCTTCCGCTTCGCGACCCCCTTCAACGGCCCCGCCGTCGACCCCGACCCCCGGACGGTCCGTCCGCTGCTCGCCGCCTACCTGGACGCGGGCGGCCCGGCCGGTCCGGCGGACGCCTCTGCCTTCGCGGGCCTGCTGCGCGGCCAACTGGCCACCGCCGCCTGGTGCCTGTGGCTGGCGCTGGGCCACCGCGGGGCGGACGCCGACCGGCGGGCGTTCGGGCTGCGGGTCGTCACCGACACGGCGCGGGAGCTGCCGCGGGTGCTGCGTTCGCTGGAGGGGTGGACCGCGCTGCTGCGGTGAACCGGCGGCCGGGAGGGGGCCGTTGTCGGCGGGGGAGGCGGGTGTGGGAACATCCCCGCCATGTCTCTGACGACCTGGAGCCACGACGGCGACCTGTACTGCGCCCTGTTCACCGAGACGGGAGTGGACGGGAGCCGGGTCGGGCACTTCGAACTGAGCGAGGCCCGGGTGGTGCCGGGCGGCGGTCCGGGGGTGCCGGACTCGCCCGCACCGGGGCCGACGGCCGTGACGGTGGTGGTCCGGGCGCTGGAGCCGGAGGACCAGCCGGTGGTCTTCTTCGGCGACGGCTCCACCCTGCCGTTCGCGGTGCTGCAGCACTTCGTGGCGATGGTGGCGGCCCGGCTGGAGGGCGCGGGCGCATAGCCGTCCCGCTCCGGCCGACGCCGTGCCCCCCTCGGGGGAAGGACATATGATCTCCCCGTCAAGTCGCCCCCGCACGGAGCGGCTTGACGAACCGAACGCCCGTCCGGGCCGGGCCGGGCCCGGACGGGGAGGGAACCGACGACGGGGGAGTGGACATGGCGGCAGGACGGGACGACGACCTGGGCGGTCCGGAGATCACCGACGACGAACTGCTGGACGTCGCGGACAACCCGCGGCAGGCGGCCGAACTGCACCGCGCCCTGCGGACGTTGGCGAGCAACGACAAGGTCGGGCCGGAGCTGCAGCAGATGGCCCGGGAGGTGCTCAGCGGGCGGATCGGCATGCGGGAGGCGATCCAGTCCGACCGGTACCTGTCGGCGATCGGCGCACGCCTGGGCGAGATGCGCGCCGCCGCGGAGAACCTCTCGCCGGAGGAGCGCGCGGCCTCCGAGAAGCGGGCCGCGAAGCTGCGCGAGGACTACGAGAACGAGCACGGACCGGACCCGTACGCGGACGAGGACGACGAGTGGACCGTCCGCCGCGACGACCGTCCCTGACGGGCCCGGCCGCCCGGCCCGTCCACGGGGTGGAAAACCACTGGTGCGGCCGGGGCCGCTGAGTAGGCTGCGCCGCATGTTCTGGACACGGCGCAGCAAGAAGGCCCCCGCTCCGTCCGACGGCCGCCTGCCCGCGGCCCGGTTCCTCGCCCTGGTGCGGGAGGCGCTGGAGGAGGTCGCGCCCGGGTTCACCGAGGGCGTCGTGATCAAGGACGACCTGATGGTGAGCCCGCACGACTGGGCGGTCGTCCTGCTGCCGCCGCAGCACAGCACGGGGCGCCACTACGACCTGGTCGCCACACCGGACCTCCGACTGCCCGGGCAGGAGTGGACGTTCGCCGACTGCGTGACGGCGTTCTCCGCGGACGAGCGGGACACCGCCGCCTCCTGGGCGCAGACCACCGGCGCCTGCCTGGTCGAACTCGTCGACGGGCGGGGCCACTTCGCGGAGCGGGTGGCCCCCGGGGACGCGGGCGGAGTGCCCGGCTGGGGCCTGATCGTCTCCGGGGCGATCGGCTTCGGCCACGACGTCACGGAGAATCGCAAGCTGCAGGGCGCCCTGCTCCTCGCCAACGTGCTCCCCCGGACCGCCCACACCTTCACCGCGGACCTGACCTCCCCGCACGTCAACGGCGTCAAGGTCTTCTACGGCGGCGCCCCCGGCGCCGTGCAGGCCGAGGTCCGGGTCAACGGCGAACGCCACGAGGCCGCGTCGGCCGCCCTGGCCGCGCTCGGCCTGCCCGAACCGGCCGCGCCCGCGGTGGCCCGCTACTACGCCCTGATGCTGCCGCTGCCGGAGAACGCCGAACTCTTCGCGGACCGGGACGAGGACCCCGCCGACCACGCCGACCACGGTGACCACGCCGACGGGTGCGGCTGCGGCGACGCGTGCGGCTGCGGCGGGCGGATCGACCCCGAGCACCCGGGCTTCCTGTAGCCGCTGCCCGACCCGGTCCTGCGGCTCCCGGAGGCCGAACGGGCCGACCGGACCAGGGTGGACACCGGGGCGGTCATGGCCGTGGAGGGGGTGGGCAACTTCCTGAAGGTGCGGCTGCCGGTCCGGCTGGAGGACGGCCGGACGGTCAACCACCTGCTCTGGGCCCGGCTGGACGCCGCGACCATCGAGGAGGTGGTGCAGCGGGTGCGCGCGGGCACCCTGACCGGCCACCGCTTCGCGGGCACCCTGGCCAACGGCGTCCGGCCGTGGGACGGGGACCTGCTCGACGCGCCGGTGGTGCTGGAGGGCCGGCCGCCGGTCGCGGAGAGGGCCGTCGGCCTGTGCGAGGTGGTGGAGTCCGAGCGCCCGGTGCTGGCCGGGGTGCTCGCCGGACGCTGGCCCGCCGAGCAGGTGCTGGGCGAGCGCGACCCCCGGCTGCGGACGGGCTGAACCGCCCCCGGACGTCCGGCGCCCGCCGCCGGGCGCCAGGGTCCGCACCGACGATCCGCACAAGAACGATCCTTGCCGGAACGATCCGCACCGGAACAATCCGCACCGACGACCACCCCGCACGAACACACGAGGAGAACATGAACGCCCGTCTGACGGTCCACCTGATCGCGTCGCTGGCCCTGGCCCTGGTGCTGGTGTTCACCGGCGCCGCGATCGGCGGACCCGCCCTGGCCCTGCTGGGCCTGGTCCTCTGGTACGTGCTGGAGAGCCTGGTCAAGGCGCTGCTGCCGCCGTCCTTCCTGCCCGGCGTCGAGGACGCGCAGGCCACCTCGGCCGTGTACCGGGGCTGGGCGGCCAAGCTGGTCGCGGGCACCGCCCCGGCCCGGAAGCGGACGCCCGCGGGCGACGCCGCCCGCCTCGCCGCCGGGGTGCCGCTGTGCCTGCTCTCCTTCGGGGTGCACGACGGCAGCCAGACCCTGGGCCACCTGCTGCTGCGGCGCACCCCCGACGGCGGCACGGCGCTCGCCTGGCGCGGCCGAGGCAAGAACGCCGGGACCCGGCCGATCGACCCGCCGGTCCCGACCTTCCGGCCGGGCCGGGAGCAGCTGAACCCCACCCAGGCCCGCCTCGGCTACACCTCGTCCGTGCAGTTCGGCGGGGACACCTACTGGCTGCGCGGCCACGACGCCGAACTGCTCCAGCTGCTCCTCGCCCCGAAGGCCCCCGCGGCGCCGGTCACCGCCTGACCCGCCGCCACCGCGACGCCCGGCCCCGCCCCGATCGACCGGGGCGGGGCCGGGCGTCGTCGGGTCAGGGCAGCAGGCCGCGCAGCTTGTCCGGGTTGACCTGGAAGCGCAGGTTGCGGATCAGCCCGTCCGCCAGGTCGAAGGTGAGCGCGCCGATCGGGTGGCCGTCCACCGTGAACAGCACGCCCTCCTCGCCGTTGATGGAGGCCGAGCGCCACGTGGTGCCGCGCACCGAGGGCTTGGCGAGCACGCCCACCATCCAGCGGGCCACCGGGTCGGCGCCGTGCAGCGGGCGGCGGGCCGCGGTGACCTTGCCGCCGCCGTCCGACCAGGCCGTGACGTCGGGGGCGAGCAGTTCCAGCATCGCGTTCAGGTCGCCGCCGTCGCAGGCCGCCAGGAACCGGCCGGTGACCTCGCGGCGCTGCTCGGGGTCGGTGTCGAAGCGGGGCCGCCGGGCCCGGACGTGCTCACGCGCCCGGTGCGCCGTCTGCCGGACCGTCGCCTCGCTGCGGTCCAGGAACCCGGCGATCTCCGCGTGGCTGAACCCGAACGCCTCGCGCAGCACGAACACCGCCCGCTCCACCGGCCCGAGGCTCTCCAGCACCACCAGCAGCGCCGTCGACACCGAGTCCGCCAGCTCCGCCCCCTCCGCCGCGTCCGCCTCGGTCAGCACCGGCTCCGGCAGCCACGGCCCCACGTACGACTCCCGCACGGCCCGCGCCGACGTCAGCCTGGTCAACGACAGGTTGGTGACCGTCCGCACCAGGTACGCCCGCGGGTTCTCCACCTGCTCGGCCCGCCCGGCCGCCGACCACTTGATCCAGGCGTCCTGCAGCACGTCCTCGGCGTCGGCGACACTGCCCAGCAGTCGGTAGGCGGTGCCGAACAGCACCCCCCGGTGCGCGGTGAACACGTCCAGCGGATCGGCGGCCGACGCGGCGGTGGCCGACGGGGCGGCGGAAGGATCGATCATGTCCGTCAGCATGCCAGGCAGCCGCCCGGTCGCGCTCCTCAACGGCGGATCAGGGCGGTGCCGGGCCGGGGTTCAGAGCGTGGAGATGCGCTGGAGCAGGTCGTTGAGGGTGGCGCGGTCGGCGGGGGAGAGGGGGGCGAGGAGGTCCTCGGTGACGCGGCGGCTGTCGTGGTCGGCGGTGCGGAGGAGGGCGTGGCCGGCCGGGGTGAGGACGACGAGGCGGCTGCGGCGGTCGGCGGGGTCGGGGCGGCGTTCGGCGAGGCCGAGCTGCTGGAGGTCGTCGAGCAGGGAGACGATCGCGCTGGGGTCGTAGCCGAGGCGGTCGGCGAGTTCGCGCTGGCGGGCGCCGTCGACGGTGGCGAGGTAGCGCAGGATCGCGTGGTGGCGCAGGCGGAGGCCGTGCTGTTCGAGGGCGGCGTTGAACGCGCTGCCGGAGCGCTGGCCGAGGCGGTAGAGCAGGTAGCCGGTGTCGGCGTGCAGGCCGTGCATCCAGGGGGCGTCGTTCATGGGGTCATCATGCCAGGGCGAAGATGTCCGGAACAATCATTGACATCAACAATGATTGTTCCTAGCTTCAATGGCCATGAGCAGCGAAACCCTCCTGAGCCCGGGTCGGCACCTGGACCTGACCGGCAAGGTCGCCGAGGCCGCGGCCGCCACCCCGAGGCCGCACAGGCCCTGGTGGACGGGGCGGTGGACGCCTTCGGCCGGATCGACGTGCTGGTCACCGACGCCGGGATCCTGCACGACCGGGTGCTGTGGAAGATGACCGACGAGGAGCGCGACGCCGTGGTCACCACCCACCTGCGCGGCACCTTCACCTGAGCCCGCGCCGCCGCGGTCCGGATGCGCGGGCAGGGCGGGAGCGGCCCCGCCCCGAGCCCCGAGTCCCGAGCCCTGAGCCCTCACTCCCGAGTCCCGAGTCCCGAAAGGCTGTCACACCCTCATGCGCAACCAGGGAATCGGCTCCTGGCCCGCCCGCCGCGCCAGGAAGACCCCGCACCGCACCGCCCTCGTCCACGCCGGACACCGCCACAGCTACGCCGACCTGCACGAGCGCAGCACCCGCCTGGCCCACGCCCTGCGCACCGCCGGGGTCCGCCGCGGCGACCGGGTCGCCTACCTGGGCCCCAACCACCCGGCCTTCCTGGAGACGCTGTTCGCGACCGGCCTGCTCGGCGCGCTCTTCGTCCCGCTCAACACCCGCCTCGCCCGGCCCGAGATCGCCTTCCAGCTCGACGACAGCGGGGCCCGCGCGCTGGTCCACGCACCCGGCTGCGCCCCGCTGGTGCCGCCCGGCGCGGTGCCGGTGACGGTGGAGACCGGCGAGGCGTACGAGTCCTGGCTGGCCGGGGCCGGCACCGCGCCGATCGACGAGCCGGTCGGCCTCGACGACACCTGCCTGATCATGTACACCTCGGGCACCACCGGCCGCCCCAAGGGCGCCCTGCTCACCCACGGCAACCTCACCTGGAACGCCTACAACGTCCTGGTCGACACCGACCTGCTCGCCGACGACAGCGCCTTGGTCGCCGCCCCGCTGTTCCACACCGGCGGCCTGAACATGCTCACCCTGCCCGTCCTGCTCAAGGGCGGTACCTGCCACCTGGTCGAGTCCTTCGACCCGGCCGCGACCCTGGAACTGGTCGCCCGGGAACGCATCACCTACATGTTCGGCGTGCCGACCATGTTCGACCTGATGGCCCGCCAGAACGGCTGGGACGACGCCGACCTGAGCAGCCTGCGCATCCTCAACTGCGGCGGTGCCCCCGTCCCGCGCCCGCTGATCGACACCTACCTGCGCCGCGGCCTGTCCTTCCAGCAGGGCTACGGCATGACCGAGGCCGGGCCCGGCGTGCTCTTCCTGGACGCCGGGCACACCGTCGCCAAGGCGGGCAGCGCGGGCGTCCCGCACTTCTTCACCGACGTGCGGCTGACCACCCCGGACGGGCGGGAGGCCGGGATCGGCGAGGTCGGCGAGGTGCTGGTCAGCGGGCCCAACGTCGGCCCCGGCTACTGGGGCCTGCCCGAGGCCACCGCCCGGTCCTTCCACGGCGACTGGTTCCGCAGCGGCGACGCCGCCCGGGCCGACGCCGACGGGTACCTCACCATCGCCGACCGGATCAAGGACATGTACATCTCCGGCGGCGAGAACGTCTACCCCGCCGAGGTCGAGGAGGCCCTGCTCGCCCTGCCCGGCATCGCCGAGTGCGCCGTCCACGGCGTCCCCGACGCCAGGTGGGGCGAGGTCGGCCGCGCCGTGGTCGTCCCCGAACCCGGCACCGCGCCCGACCCGGCGGAACTGCTCGCCGCACTGGCCGGGCTCCTCGCCAAGTACAAGCTCCCCAAGACCCTGGTGCTCGCGGACGAACTGCCGCGCACCGCCACCGGAAAGATCCTCAAGGACCGGCTCCGTGCCCTGCACGCCGGATGACCCCCTCTCCTCTCCGAAAGGCACCTCCCCGTGGCACTCGCCGTCAACGGACTCGACGCCCTCAGGGCCCCGGCCGGCCCCGAGCGCGCCGCCACCGGCCCGTTCGGCGCGCCCGTTGCGCACGGCCACCCGACGCTCCCGCTGTTCATCCCGCTGTTCACCGAACTGCTGGAGGCGGAGGGCGTCACCACCAAGGTCAACCACGGCCTGAACAAGGTGCGCTTCTACGCCTGACGGGGCGCCGGGGCGGGGGAGAGCGGGCAGTTACGAGCGACCGATATTCGGACGACACCCGGCTGACGTGCTGTTAGGGTGCCCGCCATGGCAGTGCTCAGACAGTTCCAGGTCACCTTCGACTGCGCCGACCCGGCCCGGGTCGCCCGCTTCTGGTGCGAGGTGCTCGGCTACGAGTCCCGTCCCCCCAAGGGCTTCGGCAGTTGGGAAGAGTACCAGGCCTCCTGCCCGCCCGAGGAGCGCGGTTCCTGGTCGGCCTGCACCGACCCCACCGGCGTCGGCCCCCGGCTGTACTTCCAGCGCGTCCCCGAGGGCAAGGTGGTCAAGAACCGCGTCCACCTCGACGTCCGGGTCGGCACCGGCCTGCTCGGCGAAGAGCGGCTGGCCGCGCTCGAAGCCGAGTGCGCCCGCCTGCTCCCGCTCGGCGCCGTCCGGGTCCAGCTGCTGTACGACGGCGGCGACGACTCGTGCATCGTCATGCAGGACGTCGAGGGCAACGAGTTCTGCATCGACTGACGCCCGTTCACAGCCGCGCCGCCGCCAGGTCGATCATCCGGAGGGCCACCGCCGCCGGGACCGCCGGGTTGGCGGCGGCGGCCCGGGCCTGCTCCCGGTCGCGGAGCAGGCCGATCAGCACCGGCACCGGCAGCGCCGGGTTGCGGGCCAGCGCCCGGCGCAGCCCGTCGGTCTCGAAGCCCGCGCGGACGTCCGACCCGGTGGTGTCGAGCAGGCGCCGCAGGGCGGCCGCGGGCAGGCGCGGGTCGGCCGCGGCACGCTGGTGCACCCGCTCGTCCGGGTCCTCGGCGAGCCGTTCGACCAGTTCGGGGGTGCAGTCGGGTGCGTACAGGGCGAGGCGGCGCACGGTCGGTTCGGGGTCGTCGGCCCAGGCGGCCCGCAGCCGGTCGAAGGGGAAGTGCGGGTGGTGCAGCACCGAGCCCGGGTAGTTCCAGGTCCGGGCGGCTTCCAGCAGCAGTTCGGGGGGTGCGGCCTCGTTGTGGGCGGTGATCGCGTCGCGCACGCCGCTGACGGGGTCGTGGGCCAGTCGGGCCAGGACGTCGGGCGGCAGGGTGCGGGCCTCGGCGACGGAGCGCCGGACGGGGACGCTGGCGGAGGCGGCCAGGCGGCGCATGGCCGCAGGGTCGTCGTGCAGGTCCTCGACCCACTTCAGGTGCCAGAACTTCCGGTCGGGCGGCAGGCCCGCCGCGGCCCGGTCCCGCACCGCGTCGGGCACGTCCTCGCGGACGGCGATCTCGGCCCGGACGTCCTCGTCCGGGTCCGCGGCCAGCGCGGCGAGCAGTTCCGGGTCCAGCCGGGCCCCGGCCGCGTAGCGGCGCAGCTTCGGGTCGGGGTGGACGGCCAGGTGCCGCAGGAGTTCTTCCGCGGCACCCTGCTCGTGCAGTTCGTCGAGACGGTCCTCCGCGTCCAGCGCCGCGAACTCGGCCAGGGACAAGCGGGGTTCGCCCCCCTCCTCCTCCCGTGCGGCCTCCCGGACCCGCGGATCGGGGTCGGCGAGCAGCGCCGCCCGGCTCGCCTCGCCCGCCTCGTACCAGGCGTGGAGGCAGACCTCCCGGCGCACCTGCGGGTCCGGATCGGCGGCCAGCGCCACCGCCACCTCCGCGGGCAGGCCCCGGAACCACAGCGTCCGCAGCCGCACCCGCGGGTCCGGGTCGGCCGCCCGCCGGGCGAACCACTGCGCGGTGGGCCGCGGCGCGTGCTGGCGGGTGTGGTAGGCCATGAAGGTGCGCTGCCAGTCGAGGGGCGGTTCGTCGCGGATCAGCCGCTCCCACTGCGCGAGGCTCATCCCCCGCTGGTTCTCGACCCAGTAGCGGCGGATCCGCCAGTCGGGGCAGGCGACGGCGGCGTCGACGACCTCCGGCGGCTGCCGGTCGTACGCCAGGTACCTGTTCTCGGTCGCCAGCCGCGCCAGGACCTCCACCGATCGGCTCGCGGACAACCCCTGCAGCCACTCGAAGGCCACCTCCCCTTCCGCGAGCACCTCCTCGACGCCCGCGAACAGCGCGTCCCACTCCCCGGACTCCGGCACTTCCCACTCCCCTTCCCTCGAGTTCCTTCGAGCCGGACGGCCGGGCCGGCTCAGTCCTTCCGGTCGGCGACCAGGTCGACCAGCCGGTGCGCCACCGCCGCCGGGACCGCCGGGTTGGCGGCGGCGGCCTGGGCCTGCTCCCGGTCGCGGAGCAGGCCGATCAGCACCGGCACCGGCAGCCGCGGGTTGCGGATCACCGCCCGGCGCAGCTCGTACGTGTGGGGCACCGGCAGGCCGGGCGTCTCCAGCGTGGCCCGGTAGTCGGCCTCGGTGGCGTCGAGCAGGCGCAGCACGGTGGCGGGCGACAGGCGCGGGTCGGCCGCGGCACGCTGGTGCACCCGCTCGTCCGGGTCCTCGGCGAGCCGTTCGACCAGTTCGGGGGTGCAGTCGGGTGCGTACAGGGCGAGGCGGCGCACGGTCGGTTCGGGGTCGTCGGCCCAGGCGGCCCGCAGCCGGTCGAAGGGGAAGTGCGGGTGGTGCAGCACCGAGCCCGGGTAGTTCCAGGTCCGGGCGGCTTCCAGCAGCAGTTCGGGGGGTGCGGCCTCGTTGTGGGCGGTGATCGCGGTGCGCACGCTGCTGACGGGGTCGTGGGCCAGTCGGGCCAGGACGTCGGGCGGCAGGGTGCGGGCGCGGGCGACGGAGCGCCGGACGGCGGCGCTCGCCGAAGCGGCCAGGCGGCGCATGGCCTCGGGGTCGCCGTGCAACTCCTCCACCCAACGCAGGTCCCAGGAGGGCTTGTTCGGTGGCAGGCCGGTGCAGGCCCTGGCCCGCAACTCCTCCGGGGTGTCGGGGCGGGCGACGATCTCGGCCCGGACGTCCTCGTCCGGGTCCGCGGCCAGGGCCGCCAGCACGTCCGGGGGCAGCGGCCGCCCCGCCAGGAAGCGGCGCAGCTTCGGGTCCGGGTGGTCGACCAGGTGCCGGGCGAGTTCCTCCTCGACTTCCCGCAGGTGGACCGCCTTGATGCGACCGTTCTCGTCCAGTTCCTCGAACTCAGCCGGGGAGAGGGGGCGTTCGGACTCCACCTGTCCCTGCGCGGCCTCCCGAACGCCAGGGTCCGGGTCGGTGGCCAGCACCGCGCGCTGCTCCGCGCCCAGGTGCTCCCAGGCGCACCCGCAGACCTCCGCACGCACCCCGGAGTCGGGGTCGGCGGCCAGCGCCACCGCCACCTCCCCGGGCAGGCCACGGAACCACAGCGTCCGCAGCCGCACCCGCGGGTCCGGATCGGCCGCCCGCCGGGCGAACCACTGCGCGGGCGGCCGCGGTGCGTTCCTGCGGGCGAAGTGCCGGAGGGCCCGCTGCTGCCAGTCGGGGCCGTCGAAGTCGAGCAGCCGCACCCACTGCGCGAGGGTCATGCCCCGCTGGTACTCCGCCCAGTAGCGGCGCACCCGCCAGTCGGGGGAGGCGACGGCGGCGTCGACGACCTCCGGCGGCTGCCCCTCGTCCATCGCCATGGAGAACAGCAAGGGCGCCAGCCGCACCCGGACGTCCGGGGCGGGGTGCCCGGACAGCCCCGACAGCCACGCCCAGCGCATCCCGGTGACGTCGATCCCCTCGAACAGGCCGTCCCACTCCCCGAATTCGGGCATGCCGCGCCCCTTCCTCCCCGACTGCGGACGGTGACACCCTACTTGCCCGCCCGGTGGCTGGCGCACCGTTCGGGGAAACCAAGTAGACGCAGGTGGAAGGCCGTTGGCCGGGGCGGCCGTCCTGGGCCGGTCGGCTGGTCCGGCTCCGGAGAGTGACGGCCGGGGGAGGGGGTCAGTCGTCGAGGAGGGCGCGCAGGTCGTCGAAGGCCCGGCGGAGGTGGACGTTCAGGCGGGAGGCGGGGGTGTCGATCCAGGACCGGACCGCCTGGTGGAAGGCGGCCCACCCGGCCACGGCGGCCAGGGCGGCGGACCGGTCGGCCACACCGCGCTGCCGCAGCGCCTCGGCCAGGGCGTCGCCGAGCGCCGCGGCCTTGGCCAGGTCGCGTTCGCGCAGCGCCGGGGTCGCCGCGATGACCCGCAGGCGCGGCTCGGCGAAGGGGCGGTTGCGCTCCAGGACCGGTTCGGCCGTCCGGAAGGCGCGCAGCAGCACGTCGAGCGGGGGCAGGCCGTCGGGGGCCTCGGTCACCGCCCGGACCAGTACGGCGCGCAGGTCCGCCTCGCCGTCGAAGAGCACCTCGCGCTTGTCCGGGAAGTGCCGGAAGAAGGTGCGCTCGTTGACGCCCGCCCGGGCGGCGATCTCGGCCGTCGTCGTCCGGTCGAACCCGTGTTCCTGGTACAGCTCCAAAGCCGCCTGCTGAAGGCGGCGGCGAGCTTCTGCTCCGCTCCGTGGCACGCCCCGAGGGTAGCGCACGCGCCAGTGACTGGCGCTTCTTGACGCCAGTCACTGACGCTACCTAGGCTCGGCGACGGCGCCGCGTAGCGCCAGTCACTGACGTAAAAAAATAGGGAGCGCTCAGATGCACGTCTTCGTTACCGGCGGTTCCGGCCAGACCGGGCCCGCGGTCGTCGCCGAACTCGTCGCGGCCGGCCACACCGTCACCGCCCTGGCCCGCTCGGACGCGGCCGCCGCCCGGCTGGAGTCGCTCGGCGCCGCGCCGCACCGCGGCTCGCTGGACGACCTCGACCGCCTGCGCAGCGGTGCCGAGGCCGCCGACGCCGTCCTGCACATGGCCTTCGGCGGCGACTTCTCCGACCCCGACGACATGAGGCGGCGCGACTGCGCCGCGATCCGGGCGCTGGGCGGGCCGCTGGAAGGGACGGGGAAGCCGTTCGTCAGCACCTCGGGCACCCTGGTTCTGCCCGTGGGCCGGGAGGCCACCGAGCAGGACGAGCCCGACCCGGCCGGGATCGCCGCGTTCCGGATCGCGGGCGAGCGGGCCTGCCTCGACTTCGCCGCCCGGGGCGTGCGGGCGAGCGTGGTCCGCCTCGCCCCGACCGTCCACGGCCCCGCGGACCACGGGTTCATCCCGATGCTCGTCGCCACCGCCCGGAGCACCGGCGTCTCGGCCTACGTCGGGGACGGCGGCAACCGGTGGCCCGCGGTGCACCGGCTCGACGCGGCGGTGCTCTTCCGGCTGGCCCTGGAACAGGCGCCCGCGGGCAGCGTGCTGCACGGAGCCGCCGAGAACGGCGTCACCTTCCGGAGCATCGCCGAGACCGTCGCCCGGGGCCTCGACCTGCCCACCGCCTCGCTCACCCCCGCCGAAGCCGCCACCCACTTCGTCAGCCCGTTCATGGCCACCGCCTACGCCTTCGACGGCCCCGTCTCCAGCGCCCGCACCCGGGAACTGCTCGGCTGGTCGCCCACCGGCCCGACCCTGCTGGAGGACCTGGAGCACGGCGACTACCTGACCGCACCGGCCGCCTGAGCGCACCGACTGCCTGACTGCTGACCGCCGGTCGGCCGCGGCGGGATCAGGCGCGCAGGACGCCGTCGGGCGACTCGGCGGCCCGGCGGGCGAGCTCGTCGAAGCCCAGGTTCGCGAGGAACAGGTTGCCGTGGACGGTGTCGACGGCCGCCGGGACGAGGCGGAACTCCCGGACGGGCGGGTCCGCGCGCAGCCGGTCGATCAGGTCCTGGTAGTACGCCGGATCGAGTTCCTCGGGGTCGTCCTCGTCCTCCTCGGAGGTGTCGAGCGCGAGCAGGGCCAGGTCGGGGGAGCGCATGGTGCGGCGGTCGGCGAGGAAGACCACGGAGAGGTCCTCCTGCCCCGCCGCCGAGGCGAGCACGGCCAGCGGCCCGGCGTCCGCCCAGCCGGGGTCGTCCACCAGGTGCAGCGGGGTGGTGGGGAGGCGGCGCAGTTCCGTGAGGAGCCGCCGCCAGGCGGCCGGGTCGGTGCGGTCGGTCCGGACGACCAGTGCGGCGCTCGGGTCGACGACGGGCAGTCGAAGGTGGGTCATGCAGCTCTCCTCGGGGCGGTGTCCCGCGTCGGAGAGCAGTGCGCAGCACTTGTGGATCAGCCCCCGGTCGGGGACGCGGGGGCGTACCTTCCCGAATGATCCGTCAGCTCTCCGAGTGGACCAGCGTTGCAGCGCGGATCGGGAACGTACACCGTGCTCAGCGTAGTCACCGACAGTGGCTCCGCACGATCCGGCTCCCTGATCGACGAAATCGCCCGCGAGAGTACCTGCCGGATGCCCGCCGCCGCGCTGGAAGCGGCTCTCCTCCACGAAGCTTCCCCCGTGGTGCCGCAGATCCCTGAAGGTCTCCGAGGTCCTGCCGCTGTTCCACCTCTACGGCCTGTCCTCCAGGGACCTCGTGCCCGCACTGAAGCGGTCCCCCGGCGGCCCGGCCAGCCTGTCGTCGGCCACGATCACCCGACTGACGAAGCAGTGGGCCGACGACCACGCTGCCTTCCAGGATCGCGACCTGTCCGACTGGGAACCCGTCTACGCCAGGGCGGACGGCGTGCACCCGAAGGTTGCTACTCGGCCAGGCGCACTCGTGCACCCTGGTCCTGCTCGGTGTCCGGTTGGACGGCACGAAGGAACTGATCGCCCTGGCGAGGGACTGCGCGAGTCGACCGAGCCGTGGGCCGACCTCCTGCGTGACTGGAAGCCGGCGTGTGGTCCCGGCTGCACCAGACTCCTCTGACGAAGCTACGGGGCGCGAATGCCCTGGACTTCTCCCGGTCGGCGGTTGACGGCTCCCACATCCGGGCGTCAAAGGGGCCCCAGGGCAGGACGAAGTCCTGTCGATCGGGGCAGAACCGGCAGCAAGCACCACCTGATCACCGACGCCACCTGTTCGAAGCCGTCCCGCCGGTACGCGGCAAGCGAGGTCGTCCCAGGCGCCGTCCGGGCATCGTGCTCGGCGACCGCGGTGACGACCACGACAAGTACCGTCACCTCGTCCGGGCCCTCGGCGTGAAGCCGGCGATCGCCCGACGCGGCACCCAACGTCGGGTCGTGGAGCGCGCCATCGTCCATCTGCTGGCGGCGGCCTGTCTCCCTACCCTGACAGCATCGGCACCCAGTAGTTCATCACCTGGTGCAGCCGTTGCCGGTGGTCGGCGATCCAGTCGTCCGGCGGAACGAGCGGGACGCGCACGGTGACCATGGACCCCGACTCGTCCTCCACGACCACCTCTGGGCAGTCACGCTCGCCGGTGAGCTGGATGAAGATCGACGGCCCTCTGCTCATCTCCATCCAGGAGACATCTTCGCCAGCGTCGAGCATGTCCAGCGCGTTCGCCCAGCTTTCCAGCTTCGAGACGTACAACGTGAGGTCGATGCGGCCGGCGACGAAGGGCGTCTTGACGACGATCTCAGCGTCGAGGCCAGCACTCCAGCTGGCGCTCGGTCCCAGAACGTTGACGGTGACGCTGTTCCCCTCGTCGTCAGCTAGGGAGAGGAGTTCCCGCGGAGCACTGTCGCCCATGGCTGCCCTCTCATCGGCGAGTACTGAGACACCCTCGTCCGGTCGGGGGATTCCATCACCTCATTTTGTTGGCAGTTCTCACCCGCGGCCAGGTCTCCTTCCGCCCCACCTCGACAGCACCCTTGGCGCGCTCGATCGCGCGACGCGTCGGCTGCTGCCACGGCCACTCGAGGCGTTTGAGCGACTGCCACGTGCCCTCGAACGTGCACGAGAGGTGGAACGGCCGGCCGATCTGCGTCTTGATCCGCGCGAGCGTCCACCGCTGGTCCGTCCACCCGTGGGCGAGCGGCCAGCCCCGACAGCACCCTTTCAGGTTCAGTAGGACCGGGGGCCGGTTTCGGCGGACGGGCTGGAGTGATGCGATGCCGGGGGCCTGACCTGGGCATCAGCCAGGTTGGCGGGCGGCACGATCCGGAACGACGTCCGTCGGCTGCAACGGCTCCCTGCCCGGGTGCTCAGCAATGGCAGGTGACGGCCAGCACCACAGTGTCGTCCGACAGGGCATCCAGGTAAGCATTGACGTACTGCCAGTAGCTCGCGTGGTCGTCACGCCAGTCGTCGGCGTCGGCCCAGGTGCCGTCAAGCCGCAGCAGTGCGGAGGCAGGGACAGCGGACGCGCGGGCCTTGGCGATGTTCTCCTCACGGTCCTCGGTGAACCGGAACCAATCCCACCTCGGGGCATCGCCGTTGCCGGCCCGCCAAGCGTCGTGGTCCTCGGCGGCGAGCCGACCGAGGGTGTCGCGCAGGGTCTCGAGGTCGAGCAGGCCGAGCGGACCGCCGTCGCAACGGGCGGTGAGTCCGGCCAGAGGGCCCCGGGAGGCGAACTCCTCCGGGTACTCAGCGATCCACAGACGGGAGTCGTCGGCAGCCTCCGGACGGTACGGGAAGTAGGGGCCTTCGTGCCGATACGCGCCGTAGTAGTCCCACCGACCGTTCGGGTTCCACTCCCGCAGCCAGTACCCACGGCCCTCCCAGCCGACGCGCAGCGCCTTGCTGTGCGAATTCTCGTACCCGTGTGCCGAGTTGTACGCCTCCGCGACCTGCGGCCAGGTCAGCTCGACGCCCTGCGGCAGCACCCCGCCCGCACGGAGCTCCTCGACCCAGGCGATGCCGTTCGGGTCCGCCCGCTCGTATGTGGACTCCTGCGCGGAGTACGGCTCCATCGCCTCGGCGATCGCGGCGTCGTACCGCTCCGGCGGGGTGGGCGGCAGAACCACGAGCAGGTCGAACTTCGACATTTCCATTTCCCCTCGGGCGGGCCCGGACATCTGTTCACCGTCAGTGGGTGCAGCCTCCCAGCTCCCGGACCCGACCCGCACCCGGTTATGGAGGCGGCGACGGCTCACCACTATCCGACGACTCCTCAACGACACACCGGTCGGGCCGTGAAGCGCTGTCCCGAGCACATCCAGTACTGCCCGGATCCGGCCGACGAGCATGTCCTCGACAACAGCCTCATGGTGCTGGGCGCGGTGGATCGCAGCACCGGCCGCACCGATCTCACCAGCCCAGCAGGTCCGGCAATGCATCGATGTACGGTGCGTAGTCGGGCTCTTCCTCGGCGATGCGGCCAAGTACGCGCCTGAACTCCTGGCGCTCCGCTTCGTTCATGGAGTTCAGGTCCGCTGCGATGTTCTCGAGCCCTTGGGAGGCGATATCGCGATCGATCTCATCGGCCGATGAATGATCGAGCAGCATGATGGCTGAGAGCACTGCCCTTGCAAGGTGATCTTCGATCATTGACGTGCCAGCCTTCTGACGACCCAGCCGTGGCGCGGTCCATCTTGTCAGCCTCCGGATCCATGGGCCTGAACGGCTCCCGCGGCTCTTCTGGTAGCCGGCACTGGACAGAGCCCTCCAATGCACGGGCCCAGCATCGGTCAACGGCCGCGACTGGTTGGCGGGGCTGCTGGCCCGGCAGGGCCGGATCGACGAGCTGTGCGTCTATGCGGCCGGCGAGCACCACGGGTCCGCCACGCAGTGCCTGGCCGAGGAGTTGGAGGCGCGCGGTGACGTGGACGGCGCGGCGGCGCCCTACCGGCACCCGGGCAATCCGGAGCACCGGCGGGGACCACGCGGTGCTGCCGGCGCGGCTGCTGGTCCGCCACGGGCGGGGCGGTGCGGCGGTTGAGGGGGTGCAGGCGTACGGGGAGGGCTGGGTCGCCGCCGATTTGCCCGCCGCTTCCGGCCGTGTCGAAGGGGTCCTCGCGCGCCTCGGGCCGCCTCCGGCCGGCGACAGGCACGCGCCGAGTGCCTCGTCGAACCCGGCCGCACCGGGCAAGCCGTGGCCGTCCTCCGGTCGGGCAGGCCGCAGTGGGTGTGGGGCGACGTCGGGGCCGGCCGCTCCCGGGGCGTGTTCAGCGCCCCGGGTGGCCCGTACACTCGCGCCCTGGTCGACTCCGTCCCCCCGCTCCGGTCGGAAGCCCGCCCGGCAGTCCGCCCGGCGGTCCGTCCCGCCGCCCGAACGAAAGGCCGTGACCCCGTGACCCCCGCCCTCGACCTCGCCTTCGAGATCCGCGCCCACCTCGCCCCCGCCCGGCACGTCGGCCACGGCGACGGCGAGAGCCTGGCGTTCACCCCGATCACCGGTGGCACCGTCACCGGCCCCCGCCTCACCGGCACCGTGCTGCCCGGAGGCGGCGACTGGGGCAGCACCCGCGGCGCCGTCTGCCAGCTCGACGCCCGCTACCTGCTGCAGGCCGAGGACGGCGCCGTCATCGACGTCGTCAACCGCGGCTACTACCGGCTCGGCGCCGACTGCCCCGCCCAGTACGAGGAGGACGGCCTGCAGGTCAGCGAGGCGGGCGTCTACTTCCGCACCGCCCCCGTCTTCCGCACCGACGCCCCCGCCCACCGCTGGCTGGCCGAGACGGTCTTCGTCGGCCTGGCCCGTCCCGAGGACGAGGGGCGCACCGTGGTGATCCGGATGTACGCGCTGCGCTGACGCCGCCGCGGCCCGGGAAGGAAGCCCGGGGAAGGAGCCCGGAAAAGAATTCGCACGACCGTGCTGAAATATCGGGTATGCTCGGCGACATGACGGACACTCAGGACGTGGACATCCGGGCGCTCGACGGGCGCGCACTGCAGGCCGCGCGCTCCTACGTCGACCGGGTCGAGGCCGCCGCCCTCGACCGGCCGACCCCCTGCGGGGCGTGGACGCTCGGGCAGCTGCTCGCGCACATGACCGGCCAGAACCACGGTTTCGCGGCCGCCGCCCGCGGTGGCGGCCGCGCACTCGCCGAGTGGGCGGACCGCCCCGTCGGGGCGGACCCGGCGGGGGTGTTCGCCGCCTCGGCGGCCGAGGTCGCCGCGGCCTTCGCCGAGGAGGGCGTGCTGGAACGGGCGTTCTGGCTGCCCGAGGTGCGCGACGGCGGCCCGTTCCCGGCCCGGCAGGCGATCGCCTTCCACTTCCTGGACTACCTCGTCCACGGCTGGGACGTCGCCGTCTCGATCGGCCTGCGCCCCGCCTTCGACGCCGACCTGGTGGCCGCCGTCCTCCCGATCGCCGCCCTCGTCCCCGCCGGGCCCGCCCGTGAGGTCCCCGGCGCGGCTTTCGGCCCCGTCCTGGAGGACGCGGCCGGTAGGGGTGGGGCCGGTGAGGACGCGACCGGTGAAGGCGCGGTCGACCCGTTCGACCGGGTGCTCAGGCTGCTCGGTCGCGACCCGAACTGGGCTCCGCCCCGAGCCGGTTGACCGGACGACCCCTCCTTGCCGCACCCGCCGGTCCCGCGCGCCGCCCTCACCGGCCCGCGCGCCGCCCACGCCGCCGGGGTACCGGGCCCGCGACGGGGAAGTCGATCAAGGTCTGGCAAAGAGGGCTGACGGCGGGGGAGGCGCGGCGCTACGGTGGCGGCCGTGATCGAAGACGGCGACCGGCCCGCCCCCGCGGTGTACCACTCCTCCCGGCGGAAGCTCTGGCTGCTCCTGGCCGGCTCCGTGGCCTTCGTGGCGGCGGGCGCGGCGTTCCTGGTCGCGCACAGCACGGTGAAGATGACCGTCGCCGGGGCGGTGGCCGTACCGTTCTTCGGTGCCTGTGCGGTCGTCCTGGGCCGTCGCCTCGGCAGCGGGCGGCCCGAACTGGTCATCGACGCGGGCGGCCTGGAGCACGTCAGTCTCGGCCGCTTCGAGTGGACCGAGATCGCCGCCGTCCGGCTGCGCGTGCAGCAGGTGCGCACCACCTCGCAGCGCTTCGTCGAACTCGTCCTGCACGACCCCGACGCCTACCTGGCCCGCGCCCCGCGCCTGGTCCGCGCCACCGCGGGCATGAACCTCGGGCTCGGCTTCGGCCCCGCGAACATCCCGGTCAACACCCTCCCGGTCACGCCCGAGGTGCTCCTCGCCACGATGAAGCAGCACCGCCCGGAACTCGTCGTCGCCCCCTGACGCCGCCCGGTCGGGCGTCACGGCAGCCAGTGCGCCGCGGTGGCCCGGCGGAGGTGGAGCAGGACGTCGAAGGCGGCGGCCAGTGAGGCGACGGCCAGGTGTTCGGCGGCGTCGCGTTCCGGGGTGTAGACGCCGCTGACGACGCGGACCTTCGCCGGGCCGTCCCACCGGCGGCGGACGTCCTCCTCGCGCAGGTCCAGCCAGCGGGCGGCCGGAGCCCCCTCGCCGAGCCGGGCGTCGACCAGGTCCGCGGTCGGGGCCGGGACGGTGACCACCCCGAGGTCGCCGTGGTGGAAGCCGATCGCCGCCGAGACGTACCCCGCGCCGTAGCGCTCGCGCAGCACGCTGCCCACGGTGGCCTGCGCGCCGCGTTCGGACGCCAGGCCCAGCACCGCCCCGGCCGCCACGGTGTGCCCGATGCCGTCCCAGTAGACGACGCGCAGGCCGGTCCGCCGCCGGAAGTCCGCGACCACCCCGGCCCACAGCTCCGCCTCGCCCGCGTAGCTGCCGCGCCCGGCGACGCTGCGCTCGTGGAACTGCACGATCAGCCGCATCCGCTCGGCCGCGCCGCCGGGCCGGTCCGCGCCGGGCAGCGGCTCGACCAGCGCGAGCGCGTCCCGGGCGTGCTCGGCGAACGGCCGCCCCGGGTGGACGCCCCGCGCACGCTGCACGTGCTCCGCCATCTCGTGGGCGGTGCGGACGGGCTCCAGGTGGGCCGCCACCGGGGCCGACAGCTCCGGGGCCGCCACGCGCACGAACGCCAGCACGGCGTCGTAGTCGGCGGGCCCCGCCTCGGCCGGACGCACGCCGAAGATCCGCACCGGATCGTCCGGGTGCTCCCGGTTGAACGCCCGCACCCACTCCAGCGCCGCCGCCATCTCGGCGGTGCGCCACGGCTTCCAGGCGCCGGCCAGCGCGGACGCGGCCGAACCCGGGCCGCCGTTCGCGTACGCGTCGAGGGCGGCGGCGGCCACCGCGTGGTCCTGGACGGCCAGCGCGCGGAAGCCGTGCTCCCGCACCAGCCGGCGGAACAGCTGGTCCCGGACGGCGAAGGTCTCCCGGGAGAAGCGGGTGGACTCCCCGAGGCCCACCACCTCCGCCCCGGCGGCCAGCCGGGCGGCGATCTCGTCGAGCACGGCGTCCGGGAGCGGGAGGTCGTCGGCGGGGTGACGGGGGATCAGGTCGTCGCCCGGGCCGGTGGGTCGGGCGGTGGCTGCGGTGGCTGCGCTGGTGTTCGGCATGCCGCCCAGTCTCCTTCTTCAAGTCGACTTGAAGTCAAGCCCGCGTCGTCACCTCCGCCCGCACCCCCGCCGCCTTCGCCTCGGCGTGCGCCGCCCGGGCCGCCAGTACCTCGGGGACGCGCGACTCGGCCCAGCGGGCCAGCGCCCAGACCTGCCGGGCGGCCTCCTCCCCGAGCGGGGTCAGCGTGTAGTCGACCCGCGGCGGGATGACGGCGTGCGCCTCGCGGTGCACCAGGCCGTCCTGCTCCAGGGTCTGCAGGGTCTGGGCGAGCATCTTCTCGCTCACCCCGCCCACCGCGCGGCGCAGTTCGCTGAACCGGTGGGTGCCGTCCAGCAGCACGGCCAGCACCAGCACCGCCCAGCGGCTGGTGACGTGTTCGAGGATGCCGCGGGAGGCGCAGCCCGCCGAGTTGACGTTCGGCTGCAGGCCGCCGGTCAGTTCCTTCACCCTGGGGTTCATGGAAGTAGCTTACTCGAAAGTGGGTACTTCCGAATGGTTAGTGACTTTCCTACGGTGGGTGCGACAGCCGTCGCACCGACCCAGGAGTTGCATCCCCATGAGCATCGTCGTCACCGGCGCCACCGGACAGCTCGGCCGCCTCGTCGTCGAGGAACTGCTGGCCCGCGTCCCGGCCGGCGAGGTCGTCGCCGCCGTCCGCGACGAGCAGAAGGCCGCCGACCTGGCCGCCCGCGGCGTCGAACTGCGCCTCGCCGACTACGACCGGCCCGAGACGCTGGCCGCGGCGATCCGGCCCGGCGACACCGTGCTGCTGGTCTCCGGCAGCGAGGTCGGCCGCCGGGTCGCCCAGCACGCCGCCGTGGTCGCGGCCGCGAAGGCCGCCGGGGCCGCCCGCCTGGTCTACACCGGGGTGCTCGGTGGCCCGGACGCCGACTTCCGGCTCGCCGAGGAGCACCGGGCCACCGAGCAGCTGGTCCTCGACTCCGGCCTGCCGTACACCTTCCTGCGCAACGGCTGGTACACCGAGAACTACACCGCCCTGATCCCGGTCCAGTTGCAGCACGGCGTGGTCGGCAGCACCGCGGGCGGCCGGATCGGCTCGGCCACCCGCGCCGACTACGCCGCCGCGGCCGCCGTCGTGCTGACCGGCGAGGGCCACGAGAACCGCGCCTACGAGCTCAGCGGCGACCGGGCCTGGACGCTGGAGGAGTACGCCGCCGAACTCTCCCGGCAGAGCGGCCGGGAGGTCGCCCACCACGAGCTGCCCGCCGAGGCCAACCTCGGCGTGCTCACCGGCGCGGGCCTGCCGCCGCAGCTCGCCGAGATCCTGGTGGACGTCGACGTCTCCGGCATCGCCCGCGGCCTGCTGGCGGGCGGCAGCGGCGAACTGTCCCGGCTGATCGGCCGCCCGACCACGCCGCTGGCCGACACCATCGCGCAGGCACTCGCCGCGAGCACGGACACGAGCGCGACCACGGGCACGACCGCGAGCTGAGCCCGGCGCCGGGTGACGGGTTCCGGGCGCCCGGGCTACTCGGCGGCCCGGGCCCCCGCCGCGTCCCGGACGCCCTCGTCGGCGGCCCCCGCCGCGTCCAGGCCCGCGAGCAGGCGCAGCCCGTCCGCGGAGGGGCTGCCGGGGGCCGCGGTGAGCACCAGCAGCTCGGTGCCCGACCCGTCCGGCAGCGCGAAGTTCTCCTGGTGCAGTTCGAGCAGCCCCACCAGCGGGTGGCGGTACGCCTTGCACCCGTGCGTGCGGGCGCGCACGTCCGCGCGGGCCCACAGGCGGCGGAAGCGCTCGCTGCCCACCGCCAACTCGCCGATCAGCGAGGTCAGTCGGGGGTCGTCGGGGTACTTCCCGGCGGCCAGCCGCAGGTGGCCGACCACGTCGAGGGTGCAGGTCTCCCAGCCCGCGTAGAGGCCGTGCTCGCCCTCCTCCAGGAAGAGGTGCCGGGCGACGTTCAGGCCCACGACGTCCGGACGGCCGTAGAGCAGCCCGGCGAGGCGGTTGCCGGCCAGCACGTCCAGCCGGTGGCCCATGACCAGCGCGGGGGCGTCGACGACCAGGTCCAGCACCCGCAGCAGCTCCGGCCGGACACGCCCGCTCGGGGCCTTCGTCCGGCGCCGGGGCTGCCGGGCCAGCCGGTGCAGGTGCTCCCGCTCGGTCCGGTCCAGGCCCAGCACCCGGGCCAGCGCGTCCAGCACCTGCTCGGAGGGCTGGGTGGCGCGCCCCTGCTCCAGGCGCACGTAGTAGTCGACGCTCACCCCCGACAGGTGCGCGACCTCCTCGCGCCGCAGCCCCACCACCCGGCGGCGCCCGTCGACCGGGATCCCGGCCGCCGCCGGGTCGACCCGGGCGCGCCGGGTCCGCAGGAAGCCCGCGAGATCGTCCATGCGCCCCAGTATCGCCCGGCGGCGCGCCGCGGACGGTGGTCCTGCGAGTACCAGGAAGTCCGGTCCTACGGAACCGCGGCCCCTGAACGGCCGGCCCCGCGGCGGCCAGGATCGGGAGTGCCGCAGACGGCCCGACCGGAGGAGAGAGACCCCGATGAAGACCCTGATCGTCCACGCCCACCCCGAGCCGAAGTCGCTCAACGGCTCGCTCACCGACCACGCGGTCGCGGTGCTGCGGGCCGCCGGGCACCAGGTGCGGGTCAGCGACCTGTACGCGATGGGCTGGAAGGCCACCGTCGACGCCGCGGACTACGGCCCGCACGCCTCCAGCCCGCTGAAGGTCGCCCGCGACTCCGGCCGCGCCTTCGCCGCCGGGGAGCTCACCGCGGACGTCCGCGCCGAGCAGGAGAAGCTGCTGTGGGCCGACACCGTCATCCTGCAGTTCCCGCTGTGGTGGTACACCATGCCCGCGATCCTCAAGGGCTGGGTCGACCGGGTCTTCACCTACAACTTCGCGTACGGCGTCGGCGAGCACAGCGACACCAAGTACGGCGAGCGCTTCGGCGAGGGCACCCTCGCGGGGCGGCGCGCCCTGCTGTCGGTCACCGTCGGCGGCCCCGCCTCGCACTACGCGGAGCGCGGCATCAACGGGCCCGTCGACGACCTGCTGTTCCCCATCCAGCACGGCATCCTCTACTACCCGGGCCTGGAGGTGCTGCCGCCCTTCGTGGTCCACGGCACCGACCGGATCACCCCCGAGGAGTACCCGGCCGTCGCCGCGGCCTGGGAGCAGCGCCTGCTCACCCTGGAGACCACCGAGCCGATCCCGTACCGCCCCCAGAACTCCGGCGACTACGAGATCCCCTCGCTGCACCTCAAGGCCGGCCTCGAACCGGCCGGACGCACCGGCTTCGCCCTGCACACCCGCCCCTGACCGGCCGGATAGCATCGAGGGATGACCGAGTTCCGCATCGTGCAGGCCACCGGACTGACCGCCGAGGAGGCGTGGCGACGCGTCACCGACTGGCCCCGGCACGGCGCGGGCGTCCCGTTCACCACCGTCCGCTCCGACGGGCGGACGGTGGTGGCCCGCACCGGCGCGGGCCGCCTCGGCTTCGACGACACGATGGACCTGACCCGCTGGGAACCCCCGCAAGGCGGCCGCACCGGCACCTGCCACCTCGTCAAACGCGGCCCCGTGGTCACCGGGTGGGCCCGGATCGAGGTCCGCCCCCACCGCGGCGGCGCACTCGTCCGCTGGAGCGAGGACCTGCGGGTCGCCGCCCTGCCCGCCCTCCTCGACCGCCCCACCGCCTGGTGCGGCCGCCTCCTCTTCCGCCGCGCCCTGCGCGCCCTGCTGCGCTGAGCCGTCGGCCCGACCGCCCGTCACCTTCCTCCGGACAGGGGAACTCCGCCCGAAGCGGGGCATACGTGTTCCGACGGAACCGGTAGGAACACCGAAGGGGTGGACGCATGGGTGAGGGGACGAGTGCGCTGCTGTGGATCGCCGCCGCGGTGTTCCTGGTCGCGACGGTGGCCGCGGCGATCGTGCTGGTGGTCAAACTGGTGCGCACCAGGCGGCTGCTGGTCGACGCGGGCGTCCCGCGGTCGAAGAAGGTGCTGTTCTGGGCGGCGATCGCCTACCTGGTCTGGCCGGTGGACCTGATGCCCGACCCGGTCCTGATCGACGACCTCGGCGTCCTGCTGCTGGCGCTGCGCTCGCTCAACAAGGCCCTCCCCGAGGGGGTCGCCCGGCGCGCGGGCCGCCGCGGCCGCCGGGCGTGACCGGCCCGCTGCGGGGCGTGGAGCCGGGTCGGGTCCGGGGCGGTGGGGGACGGACCGGGTCCGGCCGGGTACCGTCGGAGCAGACACGTGGGAGGGTGGACGGATGACCGCGACGGCAGAGTCCGGGACGTTGCGCGTGCCGCGCAGCATCAACGGCATCGAGCAGGCGCTCACGTACGAGGAGCGGGCCGGGTTCTACGCCGAACTCGGGCCGGTGGAGGACCCGGTGGAGCGCGAGGCGGTGATCGGGGCGTGGTGGCTGCGGGCGATGTCCGCGGCGTACGGCAGCGACCGGGCGGGCTTCCGGGCCGCGGTGGCGCCGGTGCTGGCGGCGGGGCGCTCGGAGCGGGTCGGGGCCGCCGCCGCGTGAGCGGCCGCCGGCGGACGAGGACGAGAGCCTGCGCGGCACCCGCGCCGACTGCACGCGAGCGGCCCTGCTGCCGGCCCGCCCTGATCGCCGCCCTCGCCGCCGGAGCCGCCGCGGGCACGGCGCTCTCCCCGCGCCTGTCACCCGCCGCCACCCGCGCCGGCGTCCTCGTGGTCTCCTGCGCGGGCGCGCTCGCGTTGATCGCCACCACGCTCTGACGTCCCATCAGAAAACCTGCTGCGGAAGGGAGTTGGGGACTCCCTCGCAGGGTACGGGTCGGTCGGGGGTGAGGCCGTGGAGAAGCTGCTGTGGGGGCCGATCGGCGGGGTGGTGGCCGTCCTGCTGCTGTGGGGCGTGCTGGCGTTGCACGACGGGCCCGCGCGCCCGGTCGGCTTCGTCGGCTTCCTCCTGGTGGTGGCCCTCGGCGTGACGGGCGTCATCCGGCTGGTCAAGGACGACGAGGCACCGGCCGCCCTGGCCGTCATGCTGCTGTACTCGGCCTGGATCGCCCTCTTCATCGCCGTGCTCGGCGTGCAGGAGCAGCAGATCCTGCACGACCGCGGCACCACCTCGAACGCCACGGTGGTGCGCGCCATCGTCACCTCCGACCCGATGGGCGGCGTCGGCCCGTCCGTCACCGCCGTGGACGTGGAGCTCGACGACGGCTCCGTGCTCCACGGGATCAGCACCAAGGGCGACCACCCCGCGCTCGGTGACCGGCTCCAGGTCACCCGGGACCCGCGCGGCACGGTCGGGACCCGCCTGGGCCCCCGCCCCGACGCCCCGGACCGCACCGTCCCCGTCGTCCTGCTGTCCTTCATGGGCCTCTGCGCCCTCTGCGCCCTCCTGGCGCCCGGCGACTGAGCACCGCCCGGGCCGGCCCGCAGGACGGTCAGCGCAGCACGGCCGCCAGCAGGTCGGTGCCGAGCGTGCCGGTGGCGGCCAGGTCCAGGGCGTGGTGCACGTGCCGCCCCCGGCGGTGGGCGGTCAGCAGGCCCGCCCGGCGCAGCACGGCCAGGTGCCGGGAGACCTCCGGCGGGGTGAGGTCCCAGGCCCGGGCCAGCTCGCCGGTGGTGTGCGGCCCGCGCGCCAGGGTGCGGACCAGGCGCAGCCGCACGGGGTGGGCCAGCGCCTCCAGGCGCAGGCTGACGGCCTCCAGCGGGACGGCCGCCGCCCGCTCCCCGCCCGCCGCCGGGTACTGCACCACCGGCTGCCAGCCCGGGGCGTGCACCACGACCAGGTGCGGGTGGCCGAACACGCTCGGCAGGAAGGTCACCCCGGCCCGGCCCGCCCGCGCGGTGGAGTCCTGCAGCTTGTCCAGGACCAGCGAACCGCCGTCCGGCGCGACGGCGACCGCCGCCGACACCCCGGCCAGGGCCGCGGCCAGGCCCTGACGGCGGCTCAGCTCGGTCTTGTCCCGCACGTCCCGGCCCAGGCGGGCGGCCAGCGTCGGCCACTCCGCGTCGAAGAACGCCTCCGCGCACAGCTCCAGGGTCTCCCGCACCCGGGCCCGGACGGCCGCCGGATCGGACAGCAGCCGCTCCGCGAACGCCTCCTGGACGGGCCCGCGGGCCTGCGCCCGCTCCAGCGCGGCGGCCCGGGCCGCCGGGTCGTGCAGCGGGGAGCGGTCGGCGAAGGTCCGCCGGTTGGAGCCGCAGGTGGTCACCAGCGCCGCGTGCGCGTACCGCTCGTCGCCGAGCGCGTCCACCTCGTCCAGCTCGGCCTCCAGGGTGGCCCGCGGCCGGGCCGGGACGAGGAAGTCCGCCCGGGAGGAGCGCCACAGGAACTCCGCCTCGCGCAGCCGCTCGGCCAGCTCCGGCCGCAGCCCCGCCCACACGCCCGCCGCCCACCCGGCGAGCTGCGGATGGTGCTCCGGCGAGGCCAGCACGTGCAGCATCGCGGTGAGTTCGGCGAGCGGGGAGACGCCGAACCGGATCCGCTCCGGCGGCGTCCCGGCGAGGTCGATGCGCAGGGTCACCCCGGTATTCTCGCTGCTCACGGGCGGGGCCCCGGCCCCGGTTGACGGAAAGCGTCAACCGACGTGACCGCCCCGCCGCCCCGCCCGCACCGTGGCGCCATGACCACCACCGCCCCCGCCGTCGTCGCCGTCGCCGCGCCGCCCCGCCCGACCCTCCGCCGGCTCGTCCGGGCGGGCGGCGGCCCGCGCTACGCCACCGCCCTGCTCGTGGACGCCCTCGGCTCGGGCCTGCTGCGCCCGTTCCTGCTGCTCTACGGCATCTCGGTGCTGCACCTGGACCCGGCCACCACCGGGCTGGCGATGACCGGCGGGATCGTCGCGGGCCTGGCCTGCATGCCGCCGCTCGGCCGCTGGCTGGACCGGGGCGCCCGCAGCGCCGCCGTCGCCGCGGCGATGCTGGTGCGGGTCGCGGGCGTGGCCGTGCTGCTGGCCGCGCCGACCGGGAGCGTCGCCCCGTTCGCGCTGGCCGCGCTGTTCCTCGGCATCGGCAACCAGGCGTGGCCCGCCGCGCACGCCGCCCTCGTCACCACCGTCGCCGAGGACGGCCTGCGCGACACCGCGCTCGCCGCCGCCCGCGCCGTCCGCAACGCCGGGCTCGGCCTCGGCGCGCTGCTCGCCACCGTCTGCCTGACCGGCGGCGCCCCCGCCCTGCGGGCGCTGGCCGCGGTCTCCGGCGCGGGATTCCTGGCCGCCGCCGTGCTGGCCCGCTCGGTGCGGGTCACCGCCGGGCGGACGGAACGCGCCCCCGGGGCCGCGCCGGGGGACGGCGGGACGCGGCGGCTGCGGGCGGTGCTGCTGGCCAACGCGGTGTACGTGTTCTGCCTCAACGTGCCCGAGGTCGCGGTGCCGCTGGTGCTGGTGACGGTCCTGCACGCCTCCCCGGCCTGGCCCGCCGCGGTGTTCGTCGCCAACACCGTGCTGGTGGTCACCCTCCAGGTGCCGGTCACCGCGTGGGCGGCGGCCCGCTGGCCGCGGGCCGGGGTGCTGGCGCGGGCGGGGGCGGTGCTCGCCGCGAGCTACCTCGCCTTCCTGCCCGCCACGGCGCTCGGCCCGCTCGCGGTGGCCCTGGTGACCGTCCCGTGCACCCTCGGCGAGATCCTCTACGCGGGCAGCGCCACGCCCCTGGTCACCGCCCTCGCCCCGCCCGGCGGACTCGGCCGGGCACTGTCCCGCCTGCAGCTCTCCACCGGCCTGGGACTGGCGCTCTCCCCGGCCGTCATCACCGCCCTGGCCCCGCTCGCCCTCTGGCCCGCCCTCGCCGCGGGCACCCTCGCCGCCGCGGCGGCCGTCCGCCGGGTGAACCTGACGGAGCGTCAACGTGAAGGGTGAACGGCATTGGCGCGCACGGAAGTTCGATCGTCACTCCCACTGGAAGGAAACTTTACTTTCTATTACTCTCGCTGGCAGTGGCGTGGCGCGGTCCGTCCGCGGCGTGCGCCCACCTCCAGCTCTCCCCCTCCAGGTCAGGGAGTCCAGATGCACCAGGCAATCACGGCCCGGCGGGCCAGGATCGGCGGCTGCGCCGTCTCGCTCGCCCTCCTCGGCGGACTGCTGCTCGGCTGGTCCGAACGGGCCGGAGCGGCGGCCGACCCGCTGCTCTCCAAGGGCAGGGCGGCCACCGCCTCCTCCACCGAAGGATCCTCGTACGCCGCCGGGAAGGCCTTCGACGGCAGCGGCAGCACCCGGTGGGCCAGTGCCGAGGGCAAGGACCCGCAGTGGCTGCAGGTCGACCTCGGTACCACCGCCACCATCACGCGGATCAAGCTCAGCTGGGAGGCCGCCTACGCCAAGGCCTACCGGCTGGAGGCCTCCGCCGACGGCACCACCTGGACCGCCCTCACCACCGAGAAGGCCGGTGACGGCGGCACCGACGAGTTCACCGGCCTGTCCGGGAAGGGACGCTACGTCCGGATGTACGGCACCGCCCGCGGCACCTCCTACGGGTACTCGCTGTACGAGATGGAGGTCTACGGGAGGACCGGCGCCACCACCCCCAGCCCCTCGTCCAGCACGCCGCCCACCACCGGCGCGTTCACCGTGGTCGCGGCCGGCGACATCGCCGCCCAGTGCACCGCCGCCGACAGCGGCTGCGCCCACCCGAAGACCGCCGCGCTCGCCCAGCGGATCGACCCCGCCTTCTACATCACCATGGGCGACAGCCAGTACGACGACGCCCGCCTGGCGGACTTCAAGAACTACTACGACAAGACCTGGGGCGCCTTCAAGGCCAAGACCCGCCCCGTCCCCGGCAACCACGAGACCTACGACCCGGCCGGGTCGCTGGCCGGGTACAAGTCCTACTTCGGCGCGGTCGCCTACCCCCAGGGCAAGAGCTACTACAGCTACGACCAGGGCAACTGGCACTTCATCGCGCTCGACTCCAACTCCTTCGACCAGAGCGCCCAGATCGACTGGCTGAAGGCCGACCTCGCCGCCAACGGCAAGAAGTGCATCGCCGCCTACTGGCACCACCCGCTCTACTCCTCCGGCGGCCACGGCAACGACCCGGTCTCCAAGCCGGTCTGGAAGATCCTCTACGCGGCCGGGGCCGACCTGGTCCTCAACGGCCACGACCACCACTACGAGCGCTTCGCCCCGCAGGACCCGGACGGCAGGGCCACCGCCGACGGCCTGGTCGAGATCGTCGGCGGCACCGGCGGCGCCGAGCCCTACCCGATCGAGCAGGTCCAGCCCAACAGCCAGAAGCGGATCAGCGGCGACTACGGCGTCCTGAAGCTCGACTTCACGGACAGCGGCTACAGCTGGACCTACGTCGGTACCGACGGACAGGTCAAGGACACCAGCCCCGCCTACAGCTGCCACTGATGATGTACCTGGCCACCACCGGCCGCCGCACGGACGCGCCCGCCCGCCCCGCCGGGACGGGCGGGCGCGTCCCCGGCACCGTCCTCGCGCTCGGGGCGGTCAGCCTGGTCACCGACGTCTCCTCGGAGATGGTCACCGCCGTGCTGCCGCTCTACCTGGTGCTCGGCCTCGGCCTGTCACCCCTCCAGTTCGGCTTCCTCGACGGCCTGTTCAACGGCGCCACCGCACTCGTCCGGCTGCTCGGCGGACGGCTCGCCGACCGCGGCGGCGGCCGGCACAGGAGCGTCGCCGGAGCCGGCTACCTGCTCTCCGCGCTCTCCCGGCTCGGCCTGCTGCTGGCCGGCGGCGCCGCCGGCGGCATCGCCGCCGCCCTCGCCGCCGACCGCCTCGGCAAGGGCGTCCGCACCGCCCCCCGGGACGCGCTGATCTCGCTCAGCACACCCCCCGCCGACCTCGGCCGCGCCTTCGGCGTGCACCGCGCCATGGACACCACCGGCGCCCTGCTCGGCCCCCTGGCCGCCTTCGCCGTGCTCCGGGCCACCGCCGACGCGTACGACGCCGTCTTCGTGGTCTCCTTCGCCACCGGACTGCTCGGCGTCCTGGTGCTCGCCCTGTTCGTCCGCGACGGCGCCGCCGCAGCGCTACCGAAGACGCCGAAGCCCCGCGCCGCCCCCCGCCCCGAACGGCCGACGGTCCGACACCTGCTGCGCGACCCCGCGCTGCGACGGATCACCGGCGCCGCCGCGCTGCTCGGCGCCGCCACCGTCGGCGACTCCTTCCTCTACCTGCTGCTGCAGCGCCTCCTCGACCTGCCGACCGAGGTCTTCCCGCTGCTGCCGCTCGGCGCCGCCGCCTGCTACCTGCTGCTCGCCGTCCCCGCCGGGCGGCTCGCCGACCGCACCGGCCGCCGCACCCCGTTCCTGGTCGGGCACCTCGCCCTGCTGGCCGGGTACCTGCTGCTGCTCGTCCCGACCGGCCCGGCCACCCTCGTCGCGGTGCTCGTCCTGCTCGGGGTCTTCTACGCGAGCACCGACGGCGTCCTGATGGCGCTGGCCGGAGCCGCCCTGCCCGCGAGCGGCCGGGCCGGCGGACTCGCCGTCGTCCAGACCGGCCAGGCCCTGGCCCGCCTGGTCGGCGCCGCCGCCTTCGGGGCGGCCTGGACCTGGTGGGGCAGCGGGCCCGCCCTGGCCGCCGCCGCGCTCGCCCTGACCGCCGCCCTGGTGGCGGCCCGCCGCATCCTGCCCGAAGGGAGACCCGCATGACCGCGCTCGATCTGCCCGGAGCGGCGCCGCAGGACGCGGAGCAGGAGCGCCGAACCCCGGTGTGGCGCCTGCTGGTGCTCGGCGTCGCCGTGCTCGCCCTGCTCGGCGGCTCGCTCGGCTACGTGCTGCACGCCCGCGGCCGCGGCGGCGCGCACCGGGCCGTCGCGGCCGACGCCTCCTTCGCCCTGGACCGTCCCGGCCTCTACTACCGGGACGCCGCCACGGGACGGGTCGCTCGCGAGTCCGGCCCGGCCGGCGGCCCCTCCTGCGACCGCTTCCACGCCGGCGGCGAACGCTCGCTGTGCCTGCGCGCCCTGCCCGGCACCCCCGCCCGCACCGAAGCCGTCGTCTACGACCGCGCGTTCACCCGGCTGCAGAGCATCACCGTGCCCGGCGTCCCCAACCGGGCCCGGGTCTCCGCCTCCGGCAACCTGCTCTCCTGGACGGCCTTCGCCGTCGGCGACTCCTACGCCGCCAGCGGCTTCTCCACCCGCACCTCTGTCCTCGACCTCCGCTCGGGCTACCTGATCAAGTCGATCGAGGACATCCCGCTGACCGTGGACGGCGCCCGCCACCACGCCGCCGACGTCAACTACTGGGGCGTCAGCTTCGCCGCCGACGACAACCGCTTCTACGCCACCGTCTCCACCGGCGGCCGCACCCACCTGGTCGAGGGCGACCTCGCCGCCTGGTCCGCCCGCACCCTGCGGGAGAACGTCGAATGCCCCTCGCTCTCCCCGGACGGCACCCGGATCGCCTTCAAGAAGAAGGTCTCCGACGATCCCGCCGCCCCCTGGCGGCTGTACGTCCTCGACCTCGACGGCCTGCGCGAGCACCCCCTCGCCGAGACCCGCAGCGTCGACGACCAGGCCGCCTGGCTGGACGGCGCCACCCTCGGCTACGCCCTCCCGGGCGGCGACGGCCGCAGCACCGACATCTGGACCGTCCCCGCCGACGGGACCGGCGCCCCCGTCCTGCGTGTCCCCGGTGCCTCCTCGCCGGTCGCCGTGCAGGCCCCCGGCGCGGCCCCGGCCGGGAATGCGGCGGCCGGGAGCGGGCACACGGCCGGGCATGGATGAGCGCACCCCGCCGAAGCCGAACCGGAATCCGCAGCCGCAGCCGCCGGTCCCGCCGACCCCGTCGGTGCCACCGCAGCCCGCGGTGCCACCACCGCCCCCGGCCCCGCCGCAGCCGGTGGTGGCGCCGCGGGCGGGAGGCAGGCGGTGGACCTGGCAGTGGGGCGCGGTGGCGGTCGCGCTGGTGCTGGTCGGGGCGGGCGCGGTGGCCCTGACCGACGGGAACGGGGCGGGCGGCGGAGAGGGGCCGCAGGCGCTGCCCGGCAGTCCGCGGGCGCTGCTGCTGGACGGCGTGTCGGGCCGGGTCGAGGTCGTCGCCGCCCGCGGGTCCGCCGCCACCGCCGAGTACCTGCCCGAGGGGTCGGAGCAGCCCGGCCGGGTCGGGCTCGGCCCGGCCCGAGACGGCGGCGCCGTGCCGGTGCGGTGCGCCGCCGCGCACGGCGACTCGTTCGACCGGTGCGCCGGCCGGCTGCGGCTGACCGTCCCTGCGGACACCGCGCTGACGGTCCGCCAGGAGTCCGGGGAGATCGCGCTCACCGACCTGCGCGGCGACCTGGCGCTGTCACTGGCCTCGATCCGCTGCACCGCCGTCGGCCTGCGCCCGCAGCACGCGACGGTGTCGATCCGCTCCGGCAGCGCCGACCTGGGCTTCGCCGCCCCGCCCGGCGAGCTGAGCGTGGAGTCCACCTCCGCCTCGGTGGCGCTGCGGCTGCCGGAGCGGGACGGCGGCTACGCGTTCGACTCCGACCAGGTCTCCGCCGACGTCCGGATCGCCCTCCCCGCGCAGCCGGACGCCGGCCACCGGGTGCGCCTGCGCACCACCTCCGCCTCGGTGGCGGTGCTGCCCGCCGACGGGTGAGCGGACGGCCGGTTCAGTCGGCGGCCGGGGGCCGCCAGGGCTCGAACCACGGGTCGGGCCAGCGCTCGGCGGCGGCCAGCAGCGGGAACAGGGTGGCGCCGTCGATGCTCTCGCGGACGATGTCGGCGTGGCCGCCGTGCCGGGAGGTCTCCTCGATCAGGTGCAGCAGCACCCAGCGCACCGACCAGTTCTCCACCTCGGCGGGGAACCACGGCACCCCGCGCGGCACCGGCACCGCCTGTCCGAGGTCGGCGACCGCGGCGACCACCGCGTCCGTCTCCCGGGCCGCCGCCGCGTACGCGTCCAGCACCCCGGCCAGCGTCTCCTGCTCCGTGAGCGAGAACTCGGCGGAGTCGTCCTCGTCCGCGCTCCGCTGCGGTCCGCGCTGCCGCTGCAGGACCAGGTCGGTCCAGCCCGCCTCGCAGCGGGCCGCGTGCTTGATCAGGCCGCCGATGCTCAGCGCACTGGCGGTGGGGGTCATCCGGGCCTGCTCCTCGGTCAGGCCGTGGGCGGTGGCGCGCAGGGCCCGGCGCTGCTGGGCGAGGTAGGCGAGCAGTCCGTCGCGCTCGTCGGCGATGGGCGGTACGTGTGCGGGCATGGGGCAGACCTTCTCGCCCGGGGGTGCGGGTGGTCAAGCCCTCGGTGAAAGAATTTTCAGCATCTTGCGCAAGAAAATTGGCGCACGGCGCCAACGGCTTCGCGAGGGGCCGTGGATCTTTGGACCGACTGGCAGTAGGGTTCGCCGGAAAGTTTCTGCAAAGCTTTGCAGTGCGAGAGGATGCCCGCCGTGCCGAGAGTCGTCCCGCCCGTCCCCGACGAGCGCACGGCGCTGACCGCCTACCTCGCCCACCAGCGGCGCGCCCTGCGGGCCACCGCCCACGGCCTGACGGACGAACAGGCCCGGACGGCCGCGTCCGCCGGGGAGCTGAGCATCGGCGGCCTGATCAAGCACGCCGCCCGCTGCGAGGGCTTCTGGACCGACCTGGTCCTGCGGCGGCAGGGACCGCAGCCGCAGGACGACGAGTTCCGCCTCGCCCCGGACGAGACGCTGGCCGGGGCGCTGGACGCCTACGCGGCCGCGGCCGCCCGGACCGACGCGGTGGTCGCCGCGGTCCCCGACCTCGGGCAGGCCGTGCCCGTCCCGCCGGGGGCGCCGTGGGTGCCCGCCGGGGTCGAGGAGTGGTCGGTGCGCTGGGTGCTGCTGCACCTGATCGAGGAGACCGCCCGGCACGGCGGCCACGCCGACCTCATCCGGGAGGGCATCGACGGCGCCACCTTCGACCCGCTGCTCGCCGCCGTCGAGCAGGGGGCCGATCCGTGGGTGGAGCCGTGGCGCCCCGCCGGATGAGGTGAGCGGACGTCAGCCCGCCGCGCCGCAGCGTTCGGTGTCGATCTCCGGGAGGGTGGCCTCCGCGTAGCGGGAGCCGTGCACCGTTTCGTCGGACAGCACCCGGCCGGCCGCGGCCAGCAGCTCGGCGGGGACGTCCAGGCCGAGGACGGCGACGTCCTCGCGCAGGTGGTCGACCGAGCGGGTGCCGGGGATGGCCACCACGTGCTCGCCGCGGGAGAGCACCCAGGCCAGGGCCAGCTGGGCCACCGTCAGACCCGCGTCGGCGGCCAGCGCGGCGAGCTGCTCGCGCAGCGCCAGGTTCGCCGGGTAGTGGGCGTCGGTGAAGCGCGGCATGGCGTGCCGGATGTCACCGGGCGGCAGGTCGGCCATCGCGGGCGGGGCGTCGGTCAGGAAGCCACGCCCGACGGGGCTGAACGCGACCAGGGCGACGCCCAGTTCGCGGGTGGCCTCCAGGGTGCCGCGCTCCGGGTTGCGGGTCCACAGGCTGTACTCGTTCTGCAGCGCCGCGACCGGGTGCACCGCGTGCGCCCGGCGCAGGGTGGCCGCCGACACCTCGGACAGGCCGATCTCGCGGACCTTGCCCGCCGCGACCAGCTCGGCCAGCGCGCCGACGCTCTCCTCGACCGGGACGGCCGGATCGAGCCGGTGCAGGTAGTACAGGTCGATGACGTCGGTGCCGAGCCGGGCCAGCGACTGCTCCGCGGTGCGCCGGATGGTCTCCGGGCGGCCGTCGATGACGCGCCGTCCGTCCACCCCGGTCATGCCGCACTTGGAGGCCAGCACGATCTGCTCGCGGTGCGGGCCCAGCACCCGGCCGACCAGCTCCTCGTTGGCGCCGAAGCCGTACAGCGCGGCCGTGTCGAACAGGGTGACGCCCGCGTCCAGGGCGGCGAGCAGCAGCTTGGCGCCGTCCTCGGGGGAGGGCGCGGTGCCGTAGGCGTGGCTGAGGTTCATGCAGCCCAGGCCGACGGCCGGGACCTCGAACGGCCCGATCCTGCGGAGGGTGTTCATGCGCCCACCGGTGCGGCGAGCTGGCGTTCCAGGTCGGCCAGGGTGCGGTAGCAGGGCAGCACCTGGGCGAGCGAGGCGTTCGGCTCGCGGCCCTCGCGGATCGCGGCCACGAACTCGCGGTCCTGCAGTTCGATGCCGTCCAGTGAGACGTCGATGCCGCTGACGTCGATCGGTTCCTCTTCTCCGGTCATCAGGTCATCGTAGCGAGCCAGGTAGGTGCCGGTGTCGCCGATGTAGCGGAAGAAGGTGCCCAGCGGGCCGTCGTTGTTGAAGGAGAGCGAGAGGGTGCAGATCGCGCCGCTCGCCGCCTGCAACTGGATCGACATGTCCATCGCGATGCCGAGCTCGGGGTGGACCGGGCCCTGGACGGCGTTGGCCCGGACGATCGGCGAGCCGGTCTGGTACGCGAACAGGTCGACGGTGTGCGCGGCGTGGTGCCACAGCAGGTGGTCGGTCCAACTGCGCTTCTGGCCGAGCGCGTTGAGGTTGCTGCGGCGGAAGAAGTAGGTCTGCACGTCCATCTGCTGGATGGCGTACTCGCCCGCCGCGATCCGGCGGCGCACCCACTGGTGGCTCGGGTTGAAGCGCCGGGTGTGCCCGGCCATCGCGACCAGGCCGGTGCGCCCGGCCGCCGCGACGCACGCCTCGGCGTCCGGCAGCGAGGCCGCCACCGGGATCTCCACCTGCACGTGCTTGCCCGCCGCCAGGCAGGCCTGCGTCTGCGCGGCGTGCAGCGGCGTCGGGGTGGCCAGGATCACCGCGTCCACGTCGTCCGCCGACAGCACCTCCTCCAGGCCGCCCGCCGCCCGGGCGACGCCCTGCTCGGCGGCGAACTTCCGGGCGCTGTCCAGCGAGGAGGAGACCACGGCGGCCACCTCCACGCCCTCGATCCGGCGCAGGGCCGCGGCGTGCTTGGCGCCGAACGCGCCGCCGCCGGCCAGGGCGATCCGCAGGGGCTGCTGCTCCGTCATCTCAGTTCTCCTCGGCAAGGCGGTGGTGGTTGTTCAGGATCAGGTGGCCGACGGCCGTGTTGGACGCCGGGACGTGGTAGAAGCGGTGCTCGACGTCCACGCTGCCGCCGTCGTCGACGTCGCTCAGCGCGCCGCGCGCGATCAGCCACATCACCAGCTCGATGCCCTCCGAACCGGCCTCCTCGACGTACTCCAGGTGCGGCACCCGGGCCAGGCCCGCCGGGTCGGCGACCAGCCGGTCCAGGAAGGCGTTGTCCCACTCCCGGTTGATCAACCCGGCGCGCGGGCCCTGCAGTTGGTGGCTCATCCCGCCGGTGCCCCACACCTGGACGTCCAGCGGGCGCGGGTAGGACTCGATCGCCCGGCGCAGCGCCCGGCCCAGCTCGAAGCAGCGGGCGCCCGAGGGCACCGGGTACTGCACCACGTTGACGTGCAGCGGGATCACCCGGCACGGCCACTTCTCCACCTCGCCGAACATCAGCGACAGCGGCACCGTCAGCCCGTGGTCGACCGGCATCTCGTTGGCCAGGGTCAGGTCGAAGTCGTCCTGGATCAGGCAGTGCGCCAGGTGCGCGGCCAGCTCCGGGTCGCCCTCGATGCCCGGCACCGGGCGCGGGCCGTAGCCCTCGTCCGCGGTCGGGTAGGCGGCGCCGGTGCCCAGCACGAAGGTCGGGATCAGCGAGAGGTCGAAGGCGCTGGCGTGGTCGTTGTAGACCAGGACCACCACGTCCGGGGTGTGCTCGGCGGCCCACCGCCGGGAGGGCTCGTACCCGGCGAACACCGGCCGCCAGTACGGCTCGTCGGTCTTGCCGTGGTCCAGCGCGGCGCCGATCGCCGGGACGTGCGAGGTGAACACGGCGGCCGAGACGGCGGCGTGCTCGGCGGGCGGCGCCTGGTCGGCGTGCGCGGCCTCCAGCACGGCGTGGTCGATCCGGCTGCCGGGGGCGGTGGCCGAGCGTCCGCCGGAGACCATCATGTCCCGGTACTCCTGCTCGGTCATGCCGGTCATCGAGCCCGCCATCTGCTGGAACGAGAACCCCAGCGTGGCGCCCCACTTGGCGAGGAAGTAGATGTTCCCGCCCTCGCGCATCGCCGCGTTCAGGTCGCGCTCCAGCAGCGCCCGCTTCTGCTCCTCGCGCAGCGGCCAGGCGTCCAGGTAGGCGCGCTCGTCGGCCAGGTACGCGGCCCGGTTCTCGGCCGTCATCAGCGACATGCAGAACTGGTTGAGGTGGTAGCCGCGGGCCGACTGCTCGGCGTCGAAGATCGTCGTGCCGGGGACCAGTCGGTAGCTGCGGTCGATCGCCATGCCGCTCAACTCCCTTCGTTCTCGGGCCAGTACAGGCGCATCGGGTTGTCCACCAGCAGCCGCCGACGCAGCTCGGCGGTCGGGGCGACGTGCGGGAGGAAGTCGACCAGCAGGCCGTCGTCCGGCATGTGGTCCCTCAGGTTGGGGTGCGGCCAGTCGGTGCCCCACAGCACCCGGTCGGGGAACTCCTCGACCACCCGGCGGGCGAACGGCACCACGTCCCGGTACGCGGCGCGCTCGCCGTCCAGGGCGGGCGGGCCGGTCAGCGAGAGCCGCTCCGGGCAGCTGACCTTGCACCAGACGTCGTCCCGGGCCCGCAGGAAGGACAGGAACCCGGCGAACTCCGGGCCGTCCACGTCCTTGGAGACGTCCGGGCGACCCAGGTGGTCGACCACCAGCGGCACCGGGATCGAGAGGAAGAACTCGCGCAGCTCGGCGAGGTCCGCGGCCTCGAAGTACAGCACCACGTGCCAGCCCAGCGGGGCGATCCGCTCCACCACGTCCCACAGGTCCGCGCGCGGGGTGACGTCCACCAGGCGGCGCACGAAGTTGAACCGCACCCCGCGCACCCCCGCCCCGTGCAGCTCGCGCAGCTCGGCCTCCGAGACGCCCGGCCGCACCGTCGCCACGCCGCGGGCCCGGCCGCCGGAGCGGTGCAGCGCGTCCACCAGGGCCCGGTTGTCGGCGCCGTGGCAGGTCGCCTGGACGATCACGTTGCGGTCGAAGCCCAGGTGGTCGCGGAGCGCGAACAGCTGCTCCGCGGAGGCGTCGCACGGCGTGTACTTGCGCTCCGGCGCGTACGGGAACGCGGCCGCCGGGCCGAACACGTGGCAGTGCGCGTCCACCGCGCCCGCCGGGAGCTCCAGGGAGGGGCGGCCGGGGGAGGGGTGCCAGTCCAGCCAGCCCGGGGTCTTCTGCTGCTCCATCGCGGTCAGTCCTCGTAGCGCAGGCCGAGCGCGGCCAGCGGGCCGCGCATCGCGTACATGTCCAGGCCGAGCTCGCCCGCGCGCAGCCGCTCGCGCTTGCCCGCCTCGTTCGCCTCCCGCAGCGCCGACGCCTCCGCGGTCTCGGCGGCCCGCTCGCGCGGCACCACCACCACGCCGTCCGCGTCCGCGACCACCACGTCGCCCGGCCGCACCAGCGCGTTGGCGCACACCACCGGCACGTTGACCGAGCCCAGGGTGGCCTTCACCGTGCCGCGGGCGTTCACCGCCCGGGAGAACACCGGGAAGTCCATCGCCTGCAGGTCCGCGACGTCCCGCACCCCGCCGTCGATCACCAGCCCCGCGCAGCCCCGGGCGCGCAGCGAGGTCGCCAGCAGCTCGCCGAAGAACCCGTCCTCGCTCTCCGTCGTGCAGGCCGCCACCACCACGTCCCCCGGCCGCACCTGCTCCGCCGCGACGTGCAGCATCCAGTTGTCGCCCGGCTGCAGCAGCACCGTCACCGCCGGGCCGCACAGCCGCGCCGACGGGTACACCGGGCGCAGGTACGGGCGGGTCAGGCCGGTGCGGCCCATCGCCTCGTGGACGGTGGCCGTGCCGAAGGCCGACAGCGCGGCCACCACGGCCGGATCGGGCCGCTCGATCTTCGTGCGGACGACACCGAGTTCGGTGTGCATGGGTCTCTCCTCCTGGGGGTCGGGGCGGTCAGCGCGCGGCGAGGCGGGCGGCCAGCCGGGGGTGGACGCGCAGCGCGTTGCCCGCGTACACCGCGGCCCGCTGCGCGTCGGAGAGGCGGTCGGTGGCGTCCACGTACCGCCGGGTGTCGTCGAAGTGGTGGCCGGTCAGCGGGTCGACGCCCCGGACGGCGCCGATCATCTCGCTGGCGAACAGCACCCCCTCGGACGGCACCACCGAGGCCAGCAGGTCGATGCCCGGCTGGTGGTAGACGCAGGTGTCGAAGAAGACGTTGGTGCCCACCAGCTGCTCCGGGGTCGGCCCGCCCAGCGCCTGCGCCAGCCCGCGGAAGCGCCCCCAGTGGTAGGGCACCGCGCCGCCGCCGTGCGGGACCACCAGCCGCAGCGTCGGGAAGTCCGCGAACAGGTCCCCCTGCAGCAGCTGCATGAACGCGGTGGTGTCGGCGTTCAGGTAGTGCGCGCCGGTGGTGTGGAACGCCGGGTTGCAGGAGGTCGACACGTGCACCATCGCCGGGACGTCGTACTCCACCAGCGCCTCGTACAGCGGGTACCAGGAGCGGTCGGTCAGCGGCGGCGCCGTCCAGCGGCCGCCCGACGGGTCCGGGTTGAGGTTCACCGAGACCGCGCCCAGCTCCTCCACCGCCCGCCGCAGCTCCGGCAGGCAGCTCGCCGGGTCCACGCCCGGCGACTGCGGCAGCATCGCGCCCATCGCGAACCGCTCCGGGAACAGCGCGCTCACCCGGTGCACCAGGTCGTTGCAGATCCGCGCCCAGGTCGCGGAGACCGCGAAGTCGCCGACGTGGTGCGCCATGAAACTGGCCCGCGGCGAGAAGACCGTCAGGTCGGTGCCGCGCTCGTCCATCAGCCGCAGCTGGTTGGACCCGACGGCCTCGCGCAGGTCGTCGTCCGAGATCCGCGGCCCGGACGGGTCGGGGGCGGCGGCCGGGTCGCCCACGGCGGCGACCTGGCGCTCGCGCCAGGCGGCGAGCTGCGGCGGGGCGGTGGTGAAGTGGCCGTGCGCGTCGATGATCACGGGAGCTCCTGAGGGGTGTGCGGACGGGGGTCAGGCGGCGGTCGGCCAGCCGGTGTACTGCTCGGCCAGGTACGCGCGGCCCGCGCGGGTGGCCACCACGCTGTCCAGCTCGCCCAGTTGGCGGCGCAGCTCGAAGGGGGTTGCGCCCGGCGCGGTGTGCAGCAGGCGGGTCATCCAGGAGGAGAAGTGCTGGGCCCGCCAGATCCGGCGCAGCGCCAGCGGCTGGTAGTCGGCCAGCGCCGCCTCGCCCTCGCCGCCCAGCGCCCGCAGCAGCACGCCCGCCAGCACCTTGACGTCGTGCAGCGCCAGGTTCAGCCCGCGTGCGCCGGTCGGCGGCACGGTGTGCGCGGCGTCGCCCGCCAGCAGCAGCGAACCCCAGCGCATCGGCTCCTGCACGAAGGACCGGAAGCGCAGCACCGAGCGCTCCAGGACCGGGCCCTCGGCCAGCCGGAAGCCGTCCGCGCCCGCGACCCGGGCCTGCAGGGTCTCCCAGATCCGCTCGTCCGGCCAGTCCTCGGTCCGCTCGTCCGGACCGCACTGGAAGTACATCCGCTGGACGCTCTCGGTGCGCTGGCTGATCAGCGCGAAACCGTGCTCCGAGTGCGCGTACACCAACTCCGGGGCGCTGGCCGGGGCCCGGACCAGCACGCCGAACCAGGCGAACGGGTACTCGGTGCCGTAGCGGGTGCGCAGCGCTTCCGGGACGAGGCCCCGGCACGTGCTGCGCGAGCCGTCCGCGCCGACCACGTAGCGGGCCCGCAGCTCGTGCCGCGTCCCGTCCGCCGCGGTGAAGCGGACCCGGGGGCGGTCGGTGGCCGCGTCCAGCACCTCGGTGTCGCGGACGCCGAAGTGCACCGTCCCGCCGTCGCGCTCGCGGGCGTCCGCCAGGTCGGTGAACACCTCGGTCTGCGGGTAGAGCCACACCGAGGCGCCCACCAGGGCGCGGAAGTCGATCCGGTGCGCCCGGCCGCCGAAGCGCAGCTCGGTGCCCTCGTGCTCGTGGCCCTCGCGCAGGATCCGGTCGCTCACCCCGGTCTCCACCAGGTCGCGGGCCGCGTCCGCCTCCAGGATGCCCGCCCGGTGGGTGGTGGCGATCTCCTCCCGGGTGCGCAGGTCGACGGCCACCGCCGCCACGCCCGCCCGGCCCAGCCGGTGGGCCAGCATCAGCCCGGCGGGCCCCGCGCCGACCACCGCGACGGGCACCTCGGTGACGGTGTCGACCGGGTCGACGACGGATTCGGGCATGACGGCTCCAGGGCGGGGCGGGGGTGAGGGTTCCGGCCCGGACGAGGTCCGGCCCGCCCCGAACGTTGGCAGCTCGGCGCGGTGCCCGTCCGCACCCTTTCCGCCTGACGGAAAGGGCCTGCCCCCGGCGGCCCCCGCCGCGCAGACTGCGGTACACCCCGGCAGGCCCTACAGCGCCGTGCGGGCCCGCCGCCCCAACTCCTCGGAGATCCCGTGCACCGCCCGCAGCAGCGGCTCCCGCAGCCCCCGCGCCCGCTCCGCGCCGCGCGCCGCCACCACGATCCCCAGCGCCGCGCCCACCGGCCCCGCCCGGCCGGTCCGCACCGGTGCCGCCACCGCCACCGTGCTCTCCGACAGCTGACGGTCGCTCACGAACACCTGCTCCCGGCGGATCAGGTCCAACTGCGCCCGCAGCGTGCGCGGATCGGTGACCGTGTACGGCGTCCAGGCGCGCAGCGGCGCCGCCAGCACCTCCTCCTGGAACTCGCGCGGCGCGTGCGCCAGCAGCACCCGGCCCATCCCGGTGGAGGCCACCGGGAAGCGGGTGCCCACCATCGTCAGCAGCTCCACCGAGCGGTGCCCGGCGATCCGCTCCACGAACACCAGCTCGGTGCCCTCGCGCACCGCCAGCTGGATGTTCTCGTGCGTCGCCTCGTACAGGTCCTGCATGAACGGCAGCGCCGCGTCCCGCAGGATCTGGGTGCGCGGACACCCCGAGGCGACCTCCCACAGCCGCAGCCCCACGTGCCACGAGCCGTCCTCGGCCCGCTCCAGCGCGCCCCAGGCCGCCAGCTCCGCCACCACCCGGTGCGCCGTGCTCACCGCCAGGCCCGTGCACTGCGCGATCTCCGACAGCGTCCGCGCCGGGTGCTCGCGGTCGAACACCGCCAGCACCTGGAGGACCTTGCCCGCCGCCGAAACCCGGTTCGCACTCATCCCGCCAGTCTCGCACCCCGCCCGTGGAGGAAAACCCCGTGGACCTGCTCGCCCTGACCTCGATGGCCGTCCGCCCCGCCCTCGCCGACCTCGCCCCGCTGCTGCCCCCCGTGCGGTTCGAGGCCGCGGGCGGCGTCGAGGTCGCCCGCCGGATCCGCGCGGGCGCCCCCGCCGACCTCGCCGTGCTCGCCGCCGACGCGCTCGCCGCCCTGCACGCCGAAGGGTTCACCGAGGAGCCCCGGCCGCTGTGGGACTCCTCGACCGTCGCCGCCGTCGCGGCCGGAGCACCGCCCGCCGCCCTGGACACCGTCGACGACCTGCGCACCCTGCTCACCACCGCCCGCGCCGTCGCCCACTCCACCGGACCCAGCGGCACCGCCCTGCGCGCCCTGGTCGACCGGCTCGGCCTCACCGACCGCGTCCGCCTCGTCCAGGCCCCGCCCGGCACCCCCGCCGGCACCCTGCTCACCGACGGCCGCGCCGACCTCGCCTTCCAGCAGCACAGCGAACTCGCCGACCTCCCCGGCCTGCGGATCCTCGGCCCGCTGCCCGGCGACACCGCCATCACCTCCACCTTCGCCGCCGCCCCCCTCACCGGCAGCCCGCACCGCGAACGCGCCCGCGCCCTGGTCGGCCTGCTCGCCTCCGACGCGGCCGCCGCCACCGCCCGGGCCCGCGGCATGCACCCGCACGCCCCCCGCTGAACCGCCCCGCCGGACCGGCGTCAACCCCCGTACGCGGCACGCCGATAACGGTTGGACGCCCGCCCGCCCGGACCGGAGACTGTGGCGGTGACGACCCAGACGGACTGCGCCCCGGAGCCGTACCCCGGCACCTCGACCGACCTGCCCGCCCTGCGACGGCAGCTGACCGTGCTGCAGGGCGGGAAGGTGACCTCGGTGCACGTCCCCAGCGAGAGCGAGGGCCGGTTCGCGCTGCTGCTCGCCCTGACGTACCGCCGGCCGAACGGCAGGAACGGGCTCGCCTACCGCTGGCTGACCGTCGGCAGCCCCGCCTGGCGGCTGGACCTCACCGGCCCGGGGGAGCCCGTGGTGGCCGCCGCCTCCGGCGACGCCGTCCCGCGGCTCGCCGCCGACCTGCGGGTGCTGGTCGGCCGTCAGATCACCGACGTCCGGATCACCGAACCCGGCTGGGACACCCTGATCGAGTTCGGCGACCACCGGCTGACCGTCTTCCCCACCACCTACCACACCCCGGACAGCGGCCCCGACTGGGTGCTGCGCCTGCCCTCCCGCCGCCAGTTGGGCATCGGCCCCGGCGCCCGCTGGGAGGCGCGCGGATGAGCACCGTCACCCCCGCACAGGCCCGGCAGCGGATCGCCCCGCTGCTCGGCCTCCCCGCCTGGCGGCTGGAGAGCGCCGACCGCGTCCTGGCCGGCAGCGAGGACGCCGCCCTCCAGCAGGCCCTGGACCACCTGGAGGGCCGCCCGCTCACCGACGTGCTGATCACCCCCGGCACGCTCGCCACCACCTTCGACTTCGGCGGCCTGCGGCTGCGCACCTTCCCCCTCCACCGCCCCGATCCGGACGGGCACGAGTACGACCACTGGCTGCTCTGGCTGGACGGCTCGGGGGACGTCCTGGTCGCGGACTCCCGCCTGCGGATCGGCCGGGACGACGCGCCCGACGCCCCCGGGGAGCGGTGACCACCCGGTGCTGCCGCACGTGTACCGCGTCACCAAGTACGACCCCGCCGACCGCGACGAGCGCGGCCGCTACCTCGGCACCGAGGACACCCTCAGCGACCACGGCCCGGTCGAGGCCGCGTACGTCGCCGCCGTCGCCGCGTTCGCGGCCGACTCCGGGGTGGGCGTGCTGGAGGTCCGGGAGCCCCAACTGCCGTTCGGTACGGTTCACTTCGGCCTCGAACCGGCCTACGGGGGCGACGCGTTGGACGCGCTGCTGCCCGGCGGCCGGGAAGGGCTGCACGACGGGCTGCCGGTGGACCTGCCGACCGGGCAGGAACTGGTGCGGGCGATGCTGCGCGACAGCGGGTTCTGGGGCCGGCTGGAGGTGGAGGGCCGGTTCGCCGTGCACGTCGGGTGGGACCTGTACCTGTACGTCGGCAGCCACCTGCCGTGCGAGCGGGCCGTCGCCGCGACCGGCGCCTCCGGGCTGTTCGTCGAACGGATCACCGCCTCCCCGTACGACGGCGAACCCGAGCCGCGCGAGATCGAACAGCGCCCGGCCGACCGGGAGTTCTGGGAACGGCTGCGCCGGTGCGTGGAGCGGGGCGAGGCCGCGCTGCTGGAGGAGGGGTACGCCCACAACCGAGCCCGCTGGCACCGGCTCACCCCCGCGAACCTCGACGTCGTCCGGGCCCGCCTGGCCCCGCGCGCCCTGCTCTCGGTGCGGCCGGACGTCCTCGGCGACGCCGGTGCGGTGGCCGCGCGGCTGGCCGCGACGACCGAGGAGGACGACACCTTCGAACTGGTCGTCGAGCACGCGGACGGCCGGATCACCGGCGGCGTCCACGAACCCGGCACCGCGGCCCCCGACCTCTCCGCCGCCCGGGGCGCCGCCCTGCTGTCGATCTACGCGGGCGAGGACCTCCCGCTGTTCACCGCCGTCCGCCCCGACCCCGACGGCGTGCTGCGGGCCCGCTGGCGGACCGACCCGGCCCCCGGGGACTTCCGGTGGGCCCGGCTGCGGGCGCTGCGGGTCGGCGAGCAGGTCGTTGTCGAGGTCGGGGCGGACGGGGTGGCCGGACTGGACGGCCTGCCCGTCCGGTGGAGTGGCGGTGACCCGCCCCCCGGAGGGCGGGTGGCGGGCCGGATCACCGCGGTCGACCTGGTGCGCGAGCGGGTCGAAGTGGTGCCTACAGGGTGGTGAAGTGCCCGCCGAGCAGCCGGGCGTCCACGCTGTCCGGGTCCAGTTCGCCGTGCTCGGCGAGGATCCGTTCGGCGTACGCCTCGGCGTCGTCCTGCGGTGCGTAGCCGAGCGCCCGGGCCGGGCCGAGGTCCCACCAGGCGCGGGTGTTGGCGCTGATCGCGTTGACCACGGTGTGGCCGACGCCGGGGGCGGTGAGGGCGGCGTGCACCAGGCGGGCGCAGTCGCCGGGGCTGAGCCAGGTGGAGAGCATCCGGGGCGAGCGCGGCTCGGGGAAGCAGGAGCCGATCCGCAGCGAGACGGTCTCCACCCCGTACTTGTCGGCGTACAGCGAGGCCAGCGACTCGCCGAACACCTTGGACAGGCCGTAGTAGGTGTCCGGCCGCGGCGGGGTGTCGGCGCGCACCGGCAGGTCGCCGTCCAGCGGGGTGAAGCCGACCGCGTGGTTCGAACTGGCGAACACCACCCGGCGCACGCCCTCGGCCCGCACCGCCTCGTACAGCTGGTAGGTGCCCTCGATGTTGCTGTGCGCGATGTTGGCGAAGGTGTCCTCCAGCGAGATCCCGCCGAGGTGGACGACCGCGTCGACGCCGCGCACCGCCGCCCGGACGGCGTCGGCGTCGGCCAGGTCGAAGGCCAGCGCCTCCGGGGCGCCCTCGACGGGCTTCAGGTCGGCCAGCCGCAGCCGGTAGCCGTACGGGGGCAGCAGCTCGCGCAGCAGGGTGCCGACACCGCCGGCCGCGCCGGTGAGCAGGACGAGTGTCACGACACCTCCACGGTGTGGGACTCGATGTAGTCGAGGTCGAAATCGTCGCCCAGGCCCGGGCGTTCGGGGAAGCGCACCATACCGCGTTCGTCGATCGCGTCGACGGCGGAGTTCAGGTGCGGCGGCAGCAGGTCGAAGTCGACCAGCGGGTGCAGCAGCCCGCGCTCGTACCAGCGGGCGTTGGTGGTGGCGCCGAGCAGGGCGAGGTTGCCGGAGCCGTTGCCGTGCACCTCGCAGTCCAGGTTGAACGCCTCGGCCAGGTGCAGGGTGCGCACCGCCGGGGTGATGCCGCCGACGTCGGTGGTGCCGGTGCGCAGGATGTCGCAGGCACCGGAGGCCGCCCACTCGGCACGGGTGAAGTTCTTGCCCCAGGAGGTCTCCGGGCCGATCACCGGGATGTCCAACTGCTCGGCCAGCCACCGGTAGGAGGAGACCGACGCCTCCTCCATCGGCTCCTCCAGCCAGTAGAACCCCAGCTCCTGCAGCGCCCGGCCGAGCCGCAGCGCCTCGGTGCGCGAGTACCAGTGGTTGGCGTCCAGCATCAGTTCGACGTCCGGGCCGACCGCCTCGCGCACCGCCGTGCAGGCCGCGACGTCGAGGGCCACGCTGGGGGCGCCCGCGACCGGCGGCATCCAGGTGTGCAGCTTGATCGCCCGGTAGCCCTGCTCGACCAGCCGCACCGCGAAGGCCGCGTAGTCCGCCGGGGTGGCCAGTCCGCCCGGTATCTCGTCGCCGCACATGGTGGAGGCGTACGCGGGCACCTCCCGGCGGGCGCCGCCGAGCAGCCGCCACACCGGCTGGCCCAGCCGCTGCCCCGCGAGGTCCCACAGTGCCAGGTCGACGAAGCACAGCGCCCGGTCGGTCAGGCCGCCGCCCGCACCGCGCTGGCGCCGGGCCAGCGCCGTCCACAGCCGCTCGCGCTCCAGCGCGTCCTGTCCCAGCAGCGCCGGCCGGACGTACTTCTCCAGCACGTGCGGACGCAGGTGGTCGGGCTGCACCAGCACCCGCCCGGCGACGCCGTCGGCGTCGGTGACGGTCAGCAGGGCCTCGCGGACCTCGTGCGGCTCGGCCGGGTGCCGGTGGCCGTGCGGGTCGACGGCGGTGCGGGCGAGGGTGGTGAAGAAGGACACCTCGACCGATTCGACGGCTGCCACCGCCGTCAGCCGTTCTTCGCCGCGTAGTCGGCCTGCGCCTTGGTCAGCGCGTCGGCCACCGACCCGGCGAAGTCCGCGGGCGACATCCTGCCCAGCAGGACCTTCTGGAAGTTCGGCTCCGCCTCGGTCTTGGTGATCTTCGAGTACTGCGGCAGGTAGACCGGCGGCTGCACCAGCTTCCCGCTGTTCAGCGCGTCCCCGGCCTGCTTGGTGATGCCGGACTTCAGGTACCAGTCGTCCGCGTACGCCTCGGTGTTGGCGGGGATCTGCCCGGCGTTCTCGTTCCAGTACGAGTTGGAGGCGTGCGAGTCGAGGAACTCCAGGAAGGTCCAGGCGGCGTCCTGGTGCCTGGAGTTCTTGAACACCCCGAACCCGTCGACCGGGTTGGCCAGCGTCGCGGTGCCGTCCGGCCCGGCGGGCAGCAGCATCCCGGCCGCCTTGTCGCCCAGCGCGGACCTCACGTCCTTGGTGGAGCCCAGGTTGTGGTGCACCATCATCACCTGGCCCGCCTGGAACTGGGCCAGCATCTGCGGGTAGGCGTTGGAGACGTCGGCCTCCGGGGTGGTGTTCCGGTACTGGGCGGCGATCTTCGTGATCAGCTCGACGTTCCGCGGGTCGTCGACGGTGGACTTCCCGCTCGCGTCGAACATCCCGGTCAGCCCGGAGTAGGCGTACGCCTCGGCGAGCACCTGGAAGCCGGAGCCCGCGCCGCCGCGGATGGTGAAGCCGTACTGGTTCCTCGCCTTGTCGGTGAGCTTCGCCGCGGCCGCGAACAGCTCGTCCCAGGTCTTCGGGACGGCCACCCCGGCCTCCTGGAACTTGTCCGCCCGGTACCAGATGACGTCCTGGTTGCCGGAGGACGGCAGCTGGTACAGGCCCTTGCCGCCGGCCGCGGCCTTCGAGGTCTCCAGCATCGCCGCCGACAGCTTCCCGTTCAGCGGGCTGTCGGCCAGGCGCCGGTCCAGCGGGACGAGGGCCTTCTGCGCGGTGAGCGAGGCCAGCAGGGCGGTGGTGACGCCGCCCACGTCGGGGGTCGAGCCGGAGGCGATCGCGGTGTTGTACTTCTCGGCGACCTCCGCGCTGGTCACCCCGACGTACTTGACCTCGATCTCCGGGTGGGCCTTCTCGAACTCGTCGATCAGGTGCTGGTACAGCGGGGTGCGGGCCGGACCGGCGTTGTTGTCCCAGAAGGTGATCACGGTCTTCTTCGCGGAGTCGCCGGAGGAGCCGCCCGAGGAGCAGGCGGTCAGCAGGCCGAGCGCGGCGAGGGCCGCGGCGGCGGTGCGCAGGGAGCGGGCCATGGGTGGGGGTCCTGTCTGTGACGGGGCGGGGAGCCTGCGGGGACTGCAGGGCTCGCGGGGTGCGGGGCGGGCGGCCTCAGCCCTTGACGGCGCCGGCGCTCATGCCCTGGACGAGGTACTTCTGCACGAAGGCGAACACCAGCACCACCGGCACCGCGGCGACCACGCCGCCCGCGGCCAGCGCGCCGAAGTCCACGGTGTTCTCGCCGATGGTGGTCTGCAGGCCCACCGGGACGGTCTGCAGCTCCGGGTCGTTGAGGAACATCAGCGCGAACAGGAAGTTGTTCCAGCTGCCGATGAAGGCGAACGAGCCGACCGCGACGATGCCCGGCCGCAGCAGCGGCAGCACCACCGCGAGGAAGGCGCGCAGCCGGCCGCAGCCGTCCACCATCGCCGACTCCTCCAGCTCCACCGGCACGTTCTTCACGAAGCCGCTCATCAGGATCATCGCCAGCGGCAGCTGGAACACCGTCTCGGCGATCACCAGGCTCCACCGGGTGTCGATCAGGTGCAGCAGCTGGAAGACGTTGAACAGCGGGATCAGCATCATCGCGCCCGGCACGAACTGGGTGCACAGCAGCGCCAGCATGAACGCCCGCCGCCCGCGGAAGGCGAACCTGGCCAGCGCGTACCCGCCCATCAGGGCGAACACGGTCACCGAGACCAGGGTCAGCGCGGCGATCAGCACGCTGTTGGTGAAGTAGGTGCGGAAGCCCATGCCGTTCCACACCGTGTCGAAGTGCTCGAAGGTCACCGGCCAGGGCAGCAGCGCGGTGGAACCGGCCGGGCGCAGCGCGAACAGCAGCATCCAGTAGAACGGCACCAGGGTGAAGAGCAGGTACAGGCCCAGCGGCAGGAACAGCCGCAGCAGGCGCCCGGTGCCGGCGCGGGCCGCGGTGCCCCGGGCGGAGCGGGCGGCGGGGCGGGCGGCGGGCAGGCGGGTGGCGTCGGCGCTCATCGCTGCACCCCCTCGCCCCGGCCCTCGAAGCGGCTGAGCCGCAGGTACAGCACCGAGCAGAACAGCAGCAGCACGAAGGCCGCCGCGGTGAGCGCCGAGCCGTAGCCGAAGTCGTAGGACTTGCGGGCCAGTTGGGCCACGTACAGCGGCAGGCCGGTGGTCGCCCCGGCCGGGCCGCCGTTGGTCAGGGTGTACAGCAGGTCGACGTTGTTGAACTCCCAGACCGCGCGCAGCAGGGTGGCCAGCACGATCGCGTCCCGCAGGTGGGGGAGGGTCACGTGCAGGAAGCTGCGCACCCGGCCCGCGCCGTCGATCGCCGCCGCCTCGTACAGGTCCTTCGGGACGGACTGCAGGTCGGCGAGGATCAGGATGGCGAAGAACGGTACGCCGCGCCAGAGTTCGGCCACCACCACGGCCGGGAACACGGTGTCCGGGTCGCCCAGCACCGAGGTCGCCGGGTCGCCGAGGCCGAACTCGGACAGCTGGTGGAACACCCCGGTGGCCGGGTTGTACAGCAGCAGCCAGATCCCGGTGGTCAGCACCCCGGAGACCGCCCAGGGCGAGAACACCAGCGCCCGGGCCACCGCCCGGCCGACGAAGGTCTCGTTCACGATCAGGGCCAGCACCAGGCCCAGCAGCAGCTGCAGCCCCACCTCGGCGGCCACCCACTTCGCGGAGAACACCAGGCTGTGCCAGAACTGCTGGTCGCCCAGCATCCGGGAGAAGTTGTCCAGTCCGACGAACGCGTCGTCGTACGGCTCGTTCACCACCCGGTGCTGCAGCGCGTAGTAGCCGACGCTGCCGAGCGGCACCAGCAGGAAGCCGACCAGCAGCAGCACGGTCGGGGCGATCAGGACGTACGGGGTGAGCGCCCGGCGGGTGCGGGCTCCGTACGGACCGGCGAGCGTCACGGGGGAGCTCACCTCCTCTACATTCATGGACGCCGTTCACATGCGTGGACACACTAGGGAGGGTGTGAGGGGTCGTCAACCCTCCGAACGCGCAAGGATTTTGATTTGTCGTTCATGGATGTGTACTGCGATCAGAATGATGTATAACGCTGCTGTGGCGCCCACCGCCTCGCCGGCCCAGCCCGCCCCGCCGCCCCCGCCGTTCCCACCGGAGGAACCCGTGCCCGACACGCCCGACCGCCTGCGCAGCCGCCTCGACGGCCTGCTGTTCTTCCCCGTCACCGCCTTCACCCCCGACGGCCGCCTCGACACCGCCGCCTTCCGGGCCCACGTCCGGGCCCGCCTGGACGCGGGCGCGGGCGCCGTGTTCGCCGCCTGCGGCACCGGCGAGTACCACGCCCTCGACCTCGACGAGTACGAGACCGTGGTCGCCGCCGCCGTCGCCGAGACCGCCGGGGCCGTCCCCGTCGTCGCGGGCGTCGGCCACGGCACCGCCCTCGCCCTGGAGTTCCTGCGCCGCGCCGAACGGGCCGGCGCCGACGGCGTCCTCGCCCTGCCGCCCTACCTGGTCAAGCCCTCCCAACAGGGCCTGCTGCGTCACTACACCGACCTCGCCCGCGCCACCGACCTCGGCGTCATCGTCTACGCCCGCGACAACGCCGTCCTCGAACCCGACACCGTCGCCGCCCTCGCCGCCCTCGACAACGTCATCGGGCTCAAGGACGGCATCGGCGACCTCGACCTGCTGCAGCGCGTCATCAGCGCCGTCCGCACCACCCACCCCGGCCTCGACTTCCGCTACTTCAACGGCCTGCCCACCGCCGAACTCACCGGCCTCGCCTACCGCGGACTCGGCGTCACCCTCTACTCCTCCGCCGTCTTCTGCTTCGCCCCCGACCTCGCCCTCGCCTTCCACGAGGCCGTCAACGGCGGCGACGACGCCGGCGCCAACCGCCTGCTCGACGGCTTCTTCCGCCCCCTGGTCGAACTGCGCAACCAGGGCCGCGGCTACGCGGTCTCGCTGGTCAAGGCGGGCGTCCGGCTCGACGGCCTCGACGTCGGCACCGTCCGCGCCCCGCTGGCCGAACCCGCCCCCGAACACGTCGCCCAGCTCGCCGCGCTCGTCGCCCGGGGCCGCGCCCTGCTCTGACCCGCCCGCCCGCCGTCCGGCCGGACCGCCACCGGCCGGGCGCCCCGAACCCCCGACGCCACGACCCCGCACCCACCACCAGGAGCCCCCGTGCGCGCCTCCGCCTTCCTCTACCCCTGGGACGTCACCGGCGACCCCGCCGCCCCCGACCTGCTGGCCGGGCTCGGCCTGCACGGAGCCACCCTCGCCGCCGCCTACCACTCCACCCGGGCGCTGACCCCCCGCCACCCCGCCCGCCGGATCGTCACCGCCCCGCACTTCGCCGCCTACTACCCCCCCGACCCCGCCCGCTGGCGCGGCCGCGCGCTGCGCCCCGCCGCCCAGCACTGGCTGGACGGCGAGGACCCGTTCGGCGAGGCCGCCACCGCCCTCGCCGGAGCCGGGCTGGAGGTGCACTCCTGGGTGGTGCTGGCCCACAACTCCCGCCTGGGCCGGGAGAACCCGCGCTGCACGGTGCGCAACGCGTACGGCGAGCACTACCCCTGGGCACCGTGCATCGCGCAGGAGGAGGTCGTCGAGTACTGCGCCGACCTGGCCGCCGAAGCCGCCGTCCGGCCCGGCACCACCGGCACCGAACTGGAGTCCTGCGGCTGGTACGGCCTGGCCCACCTGCACGCCCACGACAAGATCGGCGGCGTCCCGCTCGGCCCCGCCGGGCAGTTCCTGATGTCGCTGTGCTTCTGCCCCGCCTGCCGCACCGGCTACGGCCCGGACGCCGAGGCCCTGCGGGCGGCCGTCCGCACCGCCCTGGAACCGCTGTGGCGCGGCGCCCCCGAACCCGACCTGCCCGAGGAGTGGGACCGGATCGAACGGCTGCTGGGCGCCGACCTCGCCGCCACCGCCCGCACCCACCGACTGGCCGCCGCCCGCCGCCTGCAACGCGCCGCCGTCGCCGCCGTCCGGGCCGCCGCCCCGCCCGGCTTCCGGATCCTGCTGCACGCCGACCCCGTCCCGCACCGCAGCGGCCCCAACCCCGGCGTCGAGACCGGCTGGCTGCTCGACCTGGCCGACGGCCTGGTCCTCCCGCACCACCTGCTGCCGCTCGCCGCCCCGCACCGCCGCCCGGGCACCGTGCTCGCCGCCAACCGCCCGATGGTCGCCGCCCTCGGCGGCGGCCCGCCGCAGGACGTCGCGGGCGCCGACGAACTGCGGCTCTACCACGCCGGGTTGGCCTCCGACACCGACCTGGCCGCCGTCCGGCAGCTGCTGAACCCGCGCTGACGCCGGGCCCGCACCCCCGCCCCGCCGAGGCCGCACGGGCGCACCTGCACCCGCGGTCGCGGTCGCGCCTGCACCCCCGGTCGTGTCTGCGCTTGTGTCAGCGCCAGCGCCAGCGCCCGCGGTCGTGTCGGCGCCTGCCCCTGTGCCCGCGGTCGTGCCGGCGTCTGCGGTCGTGCCCGCGGCCGCGGGCCGCCGTCTCAGCGCTCCCACGGCCGCCAGCCGTCGGTGCCCGTCAGGTACGCCTCCCGGGTGTGCGCGGCAGCCTCCTCGGCGGTCAGTTGGGGCCGGTTCGCGGGCACCGGCACCCGTGCGCCCGGCCCGGTGTTCGCGTACTCGGCGAAGCGCTGCTGCTGCCACGGGTGGGCGGCCGACATGTTCGCGTACGGCTCCGCCGGGTCGATGCCCGCGCCGAGGTGCGACCGGCGCACCGTCAGCATCGGCCGGGCCGTGGTGTCGCTGCTCGGCACCCACGGCCGCGCCAGCCGGAAGGCGCCGTCCGGGGCGGTGCCGGTGAACGCGCACCGGGTGGCCAGGAAGCCGCGCGGGTTCGCCCGGGCGGTGCTCGGGGCGAACACGAAGCCCTGCGGGACGGAGTCCAGGTCGGTGCGGGCCAGGGCGCGCAGCTCGCACCGGTCCAGGACGGCGGTGGCCCGCCCGAACACGAAGTCGACGTCGCCCTCCACGTAGCAGCGGCCGTAGTACTGCCGGGCGAAGGACGTCAGGCCCGCCGAGTCGGCGTACAGCGTGTCCTGGTGCCCCAGCAGGCGGCAGCGCAGGAAGGCCGTCCGGTCGCCGGTGGCCTTCACCGCCACCGCCTGGGTGCCGGTCCAGCCGGGGTGGTCGGCGCGCAGCCAGTCGTTGGCGAAGGTCGCGTCCGCGGCGGTGAAGCCGTCGGCCAGCACGGTGAAGGTGGCGCTGCCGGTGGTGCCGTACGTGCCGCCGCCGGGCTTCGGGGTGCCCGCCGCGTTGTCGTGCACCACGACCACGTCCTCGGCGCGGCCGGTCGCACCGAGCACGGTCAGGTGCCTGCGGTCGGCCGGGACGCGCACCGGTGCCCGGTAGGTTCCGGCCGCCAGGACCAGCGTCCAGCCGGTGGCCGGGTCCTCGTTGGCCGGGGTGGCGTCCACGGCCTCCTGGACGGTCCGGTGGTCGCCGGCCCCGGTCGGATCCACGTACAGCGTGCGGGGGTCGAGCCGGTCGGCGGGCGTGCCGTACCGCCCGGGACGGGCCGGGGCGGCGGCGGCCGGGGCGGCGGTGGGGCCGGCGCCCAGCAGGGCCCCGGCGGCGGTGAGCAGGACGGTGCGGCGGGTGGGCACGGGGTTCCTCCTGGCGGGACGGGAAGGACGGGGCGGGCGGCACGCGACGGGGCGGGGCGGGGACGGCGCGGGCCCCGGCGGAGGGTCGCCGGGGCCCGCGCCGTGCGGTGCGTGCGGGGCTCAGAGCCGACCGGCGCCCGCGCCCGCCGTGACCTTCGCCGGGACGGCGTTCGCCGGGTCCACCGAGGTGCGCAGGGTGGGCGTCCAGCCCGCCGAAGTGCCCAGCTGCTTGCTGGAGTTGGCGGCGTTCCAGGCGCCGATCAGGTCGGTGACGGTGCCGTTGACCGAGTTGCCGTTCGCGGTCAGCGCGGTGCCGCCCCAGTTGTAGAGCACCTTGGCGGCCGTGAGGCCGGAGGGCAGCGCGAAGTAGTTGTTCTGCGCGACGATCTGCGAGGACTTGCCGACCCCGATGCTGTACTCGTAGTCCCCGGCCGTCGGCACGTAGTAGTTGTTGTAGGCGTCCACCTGCCCGAAGCGGACCCGGGGTGCGCGCTGCACGGTGTTCTGCCACAGGTTGTGGTGGAAGGTCACCCGCAGGTGGCCCGCGTCGGTGGCGGAGGCGCTGTCGCTGTTGCCGATCAGGTTGGTCTTGTCGTGGTTCTCGAACACGTTCCAGGAGGCGGTGACGTAGTCCGCGCCCTTGACCACGTCCAGCAGCCCGTCGTGGACCTCGTAGATCCGGCCGAAGTAGCTCGGCAGGCTGGAGTCCGGGACGGCGCCGTCGGAGAAGGTGTTGTGGTCGACCCAGACGTGGGTGGCGCCGTAGACCGTCATCGCGTCGTACTCGGAGTTCCAGTTGCCGGTGGACCCGTCGGTCGGGTCCCACTGCGGGAAGCAGTCGGCGGCGTTCTCGAAGGACAGGTTGCGGACGATCACGTTGTCGACGTTCTTCACCACCAGGCCGCCGCCGCGCAGCGTGCCGCCGTTGACGCCGACGAGGGTGGTGTTCGAGCCGACGTTGATCTGCACCTTGTCGGCCTGCTTCTTCTGCGAGGCGGCGCGGGCGTCCTCCAGGGCGCCGGAGGGCACTGTCGCGGTGCCCCAGACCTTCGGGTCGTAGGCGGCCAGGTACGCGGGCAGCGAGTAGCCGTCCGTGGCGTACGCCGAGCAGTTCAGGTGCTTGCCGGAGTCGTCGGTGTTGAGGTCGATGACGCCCGAGACGTAGATGATCTTGGGAGTGGCGTTGGAACCGTTGCCGGAGTTCCTGCCGCCGAGCGCGGCCACCAGCTGGGCCCGGGTGGAGACGGTGACGGTGTGCGCGGCGTCCGCCTTCGACCCGCCGGTGGTGCCGGTGGTGGCCGAGGCCCAGCCGTCCTTCGCGGTCAGCACGGAGTGGCCGAGGTCGGCGGCGCGGGCGGGCGGGACGCAGGCCAGCGAGCCGCACAGGGCGGCGACGGCGAGCAGCGGTCCGGTGGTGCGGACGGAGCGGGGCAGGCGCATGACGGGGCTCCTCGTCGAGCTGTCGGGTGGGGGTGCACGCGTGCGGTGCGGTGGTGCGTGCGGTGCGGTGGTGCGTGCGGCGGGCGACGCGACCGGACGCCGTTTCCGTTCATGTCCGTGAACGCCGGTCGCATCCGTGTCCGCAACCTAGGGAGCCCCCGCTGCCCTGTCAAGGCGTACGACGCCCGAACGCGACGGCGCCCCGCACGCGGAGTGCGGGGCGCCGAAAGGTACATGGCGCCGGGTCAGCGGCGCCGCGGGGCGGCGGTCACAGGTGCCGGGTGGCCAGGGTCAGCCGGTCGCGGGCGTCGAACAGCGCGTCCCGGATCGTCTGCTCGCGGCCCGGCGTCAGCCGCGCCACCGGCACCGACACCGACACCGCGTCCCGGGCCGGGGTGCGGTACGGGATCGCCACCCCGAAGCAGCGCAGCCCCAGCGTGTTCTCCTCCCGGTCCACCGCGTAGCCGCGGGTGCGCACCTCGGCCAGCTCCCGGATCAGCTCCTCCCGGTCGGTGTGGGTGTGCTCGGTCAGCGGCTCCAGCCGCTCCGGCAGCAGCCGCCGCACCGCCTCGTCGCCCAGCGTCGCCAGCAGCGCCTTGCCGTGCGAGGTCGAGTACGCGGGCAGCCGCCGCCCGATCCGGGTGAACGGCCGCAGGCTGTGCTGGGACTGGCGGGTCGCCAGGTACACCACGTTCGCCCCGTCCAGCCGGGCCAGGTGGATGGTCTCCCCGGTGTCCTCCGCCAGCACGTCCAGCGCCGGACGGGCCGCGGCCACCACCGCGTCCCCGTCGATGTACGAGCTGCCCACCAGCAGCGCCCGCACCCCGATGCCGTACCGGGTGCCGGTCGCGTCCGTCTCCACCCAGCCCAGCTCGGCCAGCGTGCGCAGCAGCATGTACAGGCTCGACTTCGGGTAGCCGGTCTGCTCCTGCACCTCCGCCAGGCTGTGCATGCCGGGTCGGCCGGCGAAGTACTCCAGCAGCTCCACCGTCCGCACGGCGGACTTCACCTGGGCGCCGCCGCCCGGGCTGGTGCCGCCCCGGGCGGCGTTGGTCGGCGAGGGCATCCTTGACCCCTTCTGTCCCGCGGCGTATCGTCCCGCGAAGTTCAAATAGTTGACTGTCGTTCAGCATACTGAACAAGTGGCTGAACGGGTGAGGGTTGCCGGACCGTCCGGCCCCGCGGCCGACCGCACACCGCCGCGCTACCGGACGCTACCCGACCCCGCCGCCCCACGAGGAGGCCCGCGCCATGACCGCCGAACCCCGCCCCGGCGCCCCCGTCCCCAGCATCGACCCGCGCACCGGGAACGTCCGCGCCCACCCCGCCCGCGAAGCCGGACCGGCCGACGTCCACCGCGCCGTCACCGCCGCCCACCGCACCCTCGACGCCCTCGCCGACCGCCACCGCCGCGCCGCCCTGCTGCACGCCGCCGCCGACCTCCTCGACGCCGCCCGCTCCGAGGTCCTCGCCGCCGCCGACGCCGAGACCGCCCTCGGCGAGACCCGCCTCACCGGCGAACTCGCCCGCACCACAAACCAGTTGCGCACCTTCGCGGAGACCGCCGCCGACGGCGGCCACCTCGACGTCCGGATCGACCGGGCCGACCCCGCCACCGGACGCCCCGACCTGCGCCGCACCAAGGCCCCGCTCGGCGTCGCCGCCGTCTTCGCCGCGGGCAACTTCCCGCTCGCCTTCAGCGTCCCCGGCGGCGACACCGCCAGCGCCCTCGCCGCCGGCTGCCCCGTCGTCGTCAAGGCCCACCCCGGCCACCCCGAGACCGGCGAACTCTGCGCCCGCCTGCTGCGCCGCGCCGCCGAGGACGTCGGCCTGCCCGCCGACGTCGTCACCACCGTCCACGGCTTCACCGCGGGCACCCACCTCGTCCAGCACCCTCTCACCGCCGCCGTCGGCTTCACCGGCTCGCTGCGCGGCGGCCGCGCCCTGCACGACCTCGCCGCCGCCCGCCCCCGCCCGATCCCCTTCCACGGCGAACTCGGCAGCCTCAACCCCGTCCTGGTCACCGAAGGCGCCGCCGCCACCCGCCCCGAGCAGATCGGCACCGGCCTCGCCGCCTCCTTCACCCTCGGCCACGGCCAGTTCTGCACCAAACCCGGCCTCGTCCTCCTCCCCGCCGGACACCCCGCCCTGGAGAAGGCCGCCGTCACCGCGGCCGCCCAGGCGCCCGCCGCCCCCCTGCTCGACCCGCGCATCCGCGACGCCTACCTCACCGGCGCCGCCCGGCGCGCCGCCCTCCCCGGCGTCGAGGTCCTGCTCGCCCCCGGCCCCGCCCCCACCCCCGAGGCCCCCCTCGCCGTCCGCCCCGGCATCCTCGCCGTCGCCGCCGCCGACCTCCACGACCTCCTCCTCGACGAGTGCTTCGGCCCGCTCACCGTCCTGGTCCGCTACCGCGACGACGCCGACCTCCACACCGCCCTCGACCGCCTCCCCGGCACCCTCACCGCCACCCTCCACCACGCCCCCGACGAACCCCCCGCCCGCACCCGCCCCCTCCTCGCCCGGCTCACCGCCCTCGCCGGCCGTCTCGTCCTCAACTCCTGGCCCACCGGCGTCGCCGTCACCCCCGCCATGCAGCACGGCGGCCCCTACCCCGCCGCCACCACCCCCACCACCTCCGTCGGCACCGCCGCCGTCCACCGCTGGCTGCGCCCCGTCACCTACCAGGACGCCCCGCAGGAGCTCCTCCCCGCCGAACTCCGCGACTGAGCAACCCCGGTGGGCCCCGCCGGGTCCGCCGCTCAGTCGACGCCCTCGACGATGCGGAAGTCGCGCGCGAAGCCGTCCGGGAGGGCCGCCAGCGCCTTCCGGTAGGCCGCGCTCCCGTACGCCGCGACGGCCCGCTCGAAGCTGTCGAACTCGACCAGGACGACGCGTTGCACGCTCCCGCTCTCGTGGGCGACGACCCGGCCGCCCCGGGACAGGGTCCGCCCGCCCGCGGCCCGGACGGCCGCCCGGGCCAGCTCGTTGTAGGCAGCCAGCTCCCCGGGGTCGGAGACGGCGGGGTAGGCACTGACCCAGTAGCCCTTGGCCACGGAAACCTCCGGTGATCGGCCGGACACGTCCGGCTGCTCCTCGACGCGCGGACCGGGGCGGTCCCGCACGGGCAGGCTAGGACGTGACGCACCGTCGGGGGAAAGACCGGTCCGGGATAGGCTCAGAACGGATCGTTGTCAATCGGCGGGGGAGGGCCCGTGGCGCCGGACACCGTGAGCCTGCGCTACTTCCTGGTGCTGGCACAGGAGTTGAACTTCACCCGCGCGGCCGCCCGGATCGGCATCGCCCAACCCGCGCTCAGCGCCCGGATGCGCCGGCTGGAGACGGAACTCGGCACCGCCCTGATGGTCCGCGACACGCGCAGCGTCGCCCTGACCGCGGCCGGGGCGGCCCTGGCGGAGTACGCGCCGCCCGCGCTGGCGGCCCTGGACCGGGCCTGGGAAGCCGCCCGGAGCGCGGCGGCCGGGCAGCTGGGCACGCTGCGCCTCGGGTACAGCCTCAGCGCCGGGGCCGGGACGGCACCGGCCCTGGTGGAGGGGCTGATGCGCGGCAGCAGCGGGCTCGACGTCGGCGCGGCCCCGATGGCGACACCGGAGATCTCCCCCGCGGTCGCCGACGGCCGCCTCGACGCCGGGATCACCCGCGGTGAACAGCCGGGCCCCGGCGTGCGCCGGTTCCTGCTGCGGCGGGTGCGCACCGGGGTCCAGCTGGCGCGGCACCACCCGCTGGCCGCACGCGCGGAGATCGAGATCGCCGACGCGGCCGCGTACCCGCTGCGGCTCCCGGAGCGGACGGCCAACCCCGTGGTCCACGACCAGCTGTCCGCACTGTTCCGGGACGTCCGGCCGCACCCCCGGTTCCGCACCACCGCCGTCCCCTTCGACATGTCCCAGCGCGACCTGCTCGACGGAGCCACCCTCGCCCCGGCCGGGGAGACCGCCACCGCGGCCCAACCGGCGGCCCTCACCTGGCGCCCGCTGCGCGGCGCGCCCGCCCTGACCTACCACCTGGTCCTCCCGCGCGAGCAGACGCCGCTGCACCGCCGGGTCCGCGCCGTCGCCAGGGCCCTGGCGCACGAGCTGCACTGGCTGCCGGACTGACCCGTCGGCGGTGCGGGGCCGCGGGCGGGTCAGCTCCAGCTCCAGCGGCGGGTGGTGGTGCGGAACGGGGCGGTGCCGGCCAGGGCCACGGCGGCGTGGTGGCCGGGCGGCGCGGGGGCGTCGCTGACGCGGTAGGAGAGGGACCAGGCCTCCTCGGCGGGCGGCGGGCCGTGCAGCGGGACGCGCAGGCCCTGGAGGAGGCGGCCGCCGTGCGCCTTGACCAGGGCCTCCTTGTGGCACCAGAGGCGGGCGAAGAGGGCGGCGCGGCGGGCGGGGTCGACGGTGCTGTGCAGGAGACGGGCCTCGGCGGGCGGGAAGTAGCGGGCGGCGAGTGCGGTGGGGTCGGCGGCGGGCAGGACGCGTTGGATGTCGACGCCGACCGGGCGGACGGGGGAGACGGCGACCAGGGCGAAGGCGCCGGAGTGGGAGAGGTTGAACCGGGGCGCGTCGCCGGGGAGCGACGGTTTGCCGTGCGGACCGTGCTGCCAGCGCAGTTCGGCGGGGGCGGTGCCCAGCCGTTCGGCGAGCACGCGGCGCAGGGCGGCGTGGGCGAGGACGTAGCGGCGGCGGGTGTCGGGGTCGCGGCAGGCGTCGGCGCGCAGCCGCTCCGCGGGGGAGAGGTCGGCGAGCAGCGGGGCCAGCGGCAGGCCCGGGCCGGGGTCGGGGACGAGGTGGAGCAGGACGGTGTCCCGGGGCCCGTCGCTCACCGGGCGGAGGTCGGCGGTCACGGGGCGGGGGTGAAGGAGACGGCGCTGCGGTCCAGGGCGGCGAGGGCCGGGCGGCCGGTGAGGGCCATGGTGTGGGCGAGTTCGGCGGTGGCCAGGCCGAGGACCCCGGCCACGCCGTCCGCGCCGTCGGCCCCCAGCCCCCACAGGACGGGTCGGCCGAGCAGCACCGCCCGCGCGCCCAGCGCCAGGGCGGCGTAGGCGTCGGCGCCGCTGCGGACCCCACCGTCGAACAGCACCGGACAGGCCCCGGCGACCGCGTCGACGACCTCCGGCAGGACGTCCAACCCGGCCGGGGCGCGGTCGAGTTGGCGGCCGCCGTGGTTGGAGACGACGATCGCGTCGGCGCCGTGCCGGACGGCCAGCCGGGCGTCCTCGGCGGTCAGCACGCCCTTCAGGACCAGCGGCAGCGGGCTGCGGGCGCGCAGCCAGGCGAGGTCGGACCAGGTCACGCCCGGGTCGACGGCCTCGGCGGTGTGCGCGGCGAGCGCCGAGCGACCGGGGGCGGAGCGGTGGGCGGCGGCCATCAGGGCCGGGGCCAGGTTGACGGCCCGGACGTCCGGGGGCACCGCGAAGCCGTTGCGGGCGTCCCGGTGGCGGCGACCCAGGTACGGGGCGTCCACGGTCAGGACCAGGGCCCGGTAGCCCGCCGCGGCGGCCCGGTCGACCAGGCCCGCCAGCACGTCCCGGCGGCGCAGCCAGTACAGCTGCAGCCAGCGCGGACCGTCCGCCGCGGCCGCGATCTCCTCCAGGGTTCGCGAGGCGAACACGCTCACCACGTACAGCGCCCCGGCGCGCCCCGCCCCGCGGGCGGTGGCGAGTTCGCCGTCGGGGTGCAGCAGCCGGTGGTACGCGGTGGGCGCCACGCCGACCGGGGTGGCCAGCGGGGAGCCGAGCAGTTCGGTGGCGGTGTCGGGCGCCGAGACGTCGACCAGCACCCGGGGCCGCAGCGAGACCCGGGCGAAGGCCCGCCGGTCCGCGCCGAGCGCCCGCTCGTCACCGGCCCCGCCCTCGACGAAGTCCCGTACGGAGGAAGCGATTCGACGGTACGCCGGTTCCCGGTAGTCGGTCAGCCGGAGAGGCGTGGCGGGCGCGCTCACCGGGCGGCCACCCGCCCCGCCAGCTCCCACCACGGGCCGGTGCCCGGCCGGGCGGTCGCCGCGGGATCGACCCGCAGCGGACGCTCGCCCGGCAGCGGGTCGCCGAACAGCAGCGCCACGCCCCGGCTGACGGCGGGCAGCGCGACCGGGACACCCGGGTCGTACGGCAGCCGGTCCTGCTCGACCACCAGCAGCAGCGCCCGCCGCAACCCGGCCGAGTCCGCGTACGCCGCCAGCAGCCGCAGCGCGGTCGACGCGGCCGTACCGCCCTGGTCGGTGACGGCGAAGGAGAGCGGGCCGCCCGGACAGACGTGGCCCAGACGGCAGGCGGTGGCCCGGCCCGGAGCCAGGTCGGGGACGGAGTGCGCCAGCACCAGCAGGTCCACCTGCTCGCCCGCCGGGACGACCGCCCCGATCAGCGCCTCGGCCATCTCCCCGTACGACTGACCGCCGACGATCGGGTCCGGACGCAGGCCGTACGGGGCGAGCAGGTCGGCCAGGTAGCGGCGCAGCCGGGCCGCGTGCACCGGGTCGGCGGCCAGCGCGGACGGCTCCGGGAACGCCAGCCGGGCCGCCCGGCGCACGCCCCACCGCGGGTGCGAGGGGGACGCGGCGGCGTCGGGCGGGAGCAGGGTGCGGGCGCTCACGCGTCCGCCAGCAGGTGGTCCGCGACGTACGCGGCGAGCGAGCCGACGGTGGCGAAGTCGTCCCGGCCGAGGTCCTCCACGCTGATCTCCAGGCCGAGGCGCTCCTCCAGTTCCAGGACGAGTTCCAGACCGGTGGTGGAGTTCAGCCCGAGGGCGTCCAGCAGCGCGGTGTCGGCGTCCGCGCCGGACACCTCGCGCTTGAGCACGACCGGCAGCAACGCGCAGATGGTGGAGATCAGTTCGGTACGGGAGGTCGGTTCGGTACGGGAGGTCATCGGGAGGAACCCTTCGAACGGGGGTGGTCAGTGCTGGAGGACCATGGCGGCGAACGTCGCACCGCGCCCGGCGCCCGCCGCGGCCATCACGTACGGTTCGCCCGGTCGCAGCAGGCCGCGCTGCCGGGCGGTGCGGTGGTTGAGGAAGTGGTCGGCGCAGAACACGTGCCCCACCGTCGGCACGTGCTCCAGCACCACCCGCTCGCGCGGATAGCCCAGGACCCGGCAGACCTGGTGCCAGGCCACCCGGTTGACGTTGTGCGGCAGCACGGCGGTGACCCGCTCCAGCGACAGCCCGGCCCGCTCGACCGCCGCGCGCACCACCGCCGCCAGCGCTTCGCCGTAGATCCGCTGGAACTCCGACTCCAGCTCCGGGCGGTCCGCGACGGTGTCGAACTCCCCGCGCAGGTCGACGGCGTACGCCAGCACCCGGTCGCGCCCCCCGGACGCCGAGACCAGGCAGGCCCCGGCGCCCTCGCCGAAGAAGGAACTGCCCGGCACCGCCGCGGCCTCCGGCGTGAACGCCTTCTCCCCGGCCAGCACCAGCGCCAACGCGTCCGGATCGCCGTCCGCGGCCAGCAGCCGTCCCGCCGCGTCGATCGCCAACAGGCCCGAGGCGCACGCGTGGTGACCCACCGAGAACACCGGCACCCCCGCGTCCAGGCCCAGCTCCGCACACAGCTCCCGCACCGGATCGTGCGGGTACGGGACGACGGTCGGGAAGGAACGGGCGTGCAGCACGTAGCGCACCAGGTGCTCCCGGCCGCGCAGCGCCACCAGCCCCGCGGCCGCGCCGCGCAGCAGGTCCAGCAGGCTGCCGCCCTCGTCCCGACTGACCTCGCCCAGCCCGTGGTAGCGGCGGAAGATCCGCACCTGCATCGGCGTCAGCCCGAGCTCCTCGCCCAGCACCTCGACCGGCACCCGGCCGGACGGCACGTGGTCGGAGACCGCGAGCAGCGAGGTCACCGCGGCACCCCCGTCGCCACCGTGCCCGGGCTCGTGTCCGGGCTCGCGTCGGCGTCGGCGTCCGCCCCCGTCGCCAGGAAGCCCAGCGCAGCCTCGACCGCCAGCTCCTCCACCGTGCGGGCCAGGGTCTCGGCGTCGGCGGGGGAGACGTGGTGGGTGTCGGTCAGGACCTCCATCAGCAGCCCCTCCGGTGCGTCCTCGAACTGGGCCTGCAGGATCCGCCCCGCGAGGTCGATGCGGCGCACCCAGCGGAAGGTGCTGCGGGCCCGGGCGGCCAGCAGCTCCTCCGGGGTGGCGGCCGGGCGGGGCACCGCGGCGCCGAGCGTGCTGCGGTCGTTGAAGAAGCACTGCACGTCCACCTCCTCGCCGCGCTCCGCCGAGACCCGGGCGAGGAGCTCCTTCAGCCGCTCCGGGTGGAAGTACGCGTGCTTGTACGCCGCCAGGGTCGCGCCCCGGGCCGCCGCGACCGCGTCCTGGACGTCGCCGTCGCCCACGTCCAGGACGGCGATGCCCGCCTGGGCGGCCATGCAGACCGTCTCGCCGATCACCGAGCGGAAGCGGTTGTTGACCACCGGCCGGAGCACCACCGGCTCGGCCGCGCCGATCCGGCGCAGCGCCAGCGCGTACAGCCCGAGCAGCGCGGTGCGCGGGTCGCCGCCGGTGCGGGCGGCGACCACGGGCAGCGCCAGCGGGAGGGCGGGGGAGCGGAACTCGCCCGTCCAGTGCCGGGGGCGGCGCGGGTCGGCGGAGGGAGCGAAGCGGCGGGCCGGGACGGTGCGCAGGACCCGCTCCCAGTGGCGCATCGCCCGGGCGTTCTGCTGCACTCCGGCCGCCGAGCCCTGCCAGGCCGCCTGCTCCAACTGCTGCAGGCCGACCACCGGGCCGTCGGCCCGCTCGCGCACCTCGCGCAGCATGATCGCCCCGCCCGCGGCGTCCGTCACCAGGTGGTTCATGATGCTGACCAGGTGCGTCGGGCGGCCGTCCGCCCGCACCACCGCCATCCGCACCGGCCACTCCCCGGTGTGGTCGAACGGCCGCTCCCGGTAGGCGAGTTCGACCCGCGCCGCCAGCCCGGCCGGGTCCTCCCCGGCGGGCGCGTCGTACAGTTCCAGCGAGATCCGGCCAGACGCGAACAACTCCTGCGTCGGGTGCCCGTCCGGGCCGAAGCGCAGCCGGGTGCGCATCGAGGGGAAGCGGCCCATCAGGTAGCGCAGCTCCGCCGCCACCGCCTCCACCGTGCTGTCCGCCTGGAGGGCGGCCGTGCCGCCGATCGGCAGCGAGCTGCGCTGCGCGACCATGGCGTGCCAGATCTCCCACATGCCCCAGGACAGTTCGCCGACGCCCGAACCGTCTCCGGCGAAGGACACCTCGACCGTGTCCGGACACAGTTCGCCGACGGTCGAACCGTCTCCGGCGCGGGACACCTCGATCCGCTCGGCGGGGCCCGTCACGGCGTCACCGCCGCAGCCGCCGCAGCCGTCCCGGCCGCCGCGGCCCGGTGCCGCTCCCGCATCAGGAACTTGCGGACCTTGCCGGTCGGCCCGAGGATCAGCTCCTCCTCGCCGATCACCAGCACCGCCCGCAGCGTCGCCGCCGCCGCGGGCGTCAGCGCCGCCCGGACGGCCGGGGTCCGGTCGACGGACGGGTCGGCGTCCGGGCGCAGCGCCAGCAGCACGTCCGTCACCACCGGGCCGTCCGGGACGCGCAGCGACACCACCGTGCAGTCGAGCACGTCCGGGCAGGCCGTCAGGATGCGCTCCTCGCTCAGTGCGGTGTACAGCCACTCGCCGCCGCCCAGGTCGACGGCGTCCACCGCCCGGTCGACGTGGAAGTAGTAGCCCTCCGCGTCGCGGTACAGCAGGTCGCCGGTCAGGTAGTAGCCGTTCAGCCGGTTGCGGTAGGTCGCCCCCGAGTCGTTCCAGTAGCCGGGCGCCAGGGTCGGCGCCTTCAGGCCGAAGTGGCCGACCTCGCCGACCGGCACCTCCCGGCCGGTGGCCGGGTCCAGCAGCGCGACCTCGGCGAAGCCGTGCGGCACGCCGACGCAGCGCCCGTACCGCTCGGTGTCCGGGCCGTGGGTGAGGTGGAAGGCGGAGTGGCCCATCTCGGTGGAGCCCAGACCGTCCACGAAGTGCGATCCGGGCACCCGCCGCACCCCCTCCCGGGTCACCGTCACCCGGGACCCGGCCGCCACCAGCCGGCGGACGTGCGGCTCGTGCGCGCAGTCACCGGTGTTGAACCACAGCGACACCGAAGAGACCCGACGCTTCGTCAGGTCGTGCCGGGCCAACTGCGCCCAGGTCGCGGCGAAGCCGAACACCCCGGTCGGCTCCCAGCGCTCGATCGCCGCCAGCACCCCGTCGCCGTCCTGCGCGGACAGGAACAGCACCTCGCTGCGGTGGCACAGCGCCAGGTTCAGCGTGGAGACGCCCGCCGCGTGCGCGGCCGGCAGCGCGCTGAGGATCCGCTCGGTGCCGCGGGCCCGCGGCGCCGCCAGCCGGAACAGCTTCACCGCCGCGAACAGGCTGGCGTGCGAGTGCACCACCGCCGCGGGCATCCGGGTCGTCCCCGAGGAGTGCGTGATCACCACCGGGTCGTCCGCGTGGTGCCGGTACGGGGCGGGCGCCGCCGCCGGATCGCCGCCGCCGGGCGCCGAGGCGTCCGCGTGCAGCGCCACCCCCACCTCCTCGCCCGCCAGCCGCTCCCGGTGCTCGGCGTCCGTCAGCAGCGCCGTCGCCCGCAGCCGCCGCACGTACTCGGCCGCCACGTCGCCCGGCAGGTGCCGGTTCAGCAGCGCCGGGACGGCGCCCAGCCAGGTCAGCGCCAGGAAGTTCAGCAGGCAGTCCGCCGACCCCGACACGTACAGCGCCACCGGGTCGCGCGGCCCGACGCCCCGCCCGTGCCACCAGGCCGCCCGGGCGGCGACCCGCTCCCGCAGCTGGCCCAGCGTCAGCCCGTGCCCGGCCGGGAAGCCGTCGACCGGGACGTCGAAGGCCGCGCCCGGCCCGTCCGGGTCCGCGCCGTGCGCCAGCAGCGAGGTCAGCACGTTGCCCGTGCCGAGCCCCGGGTCGGCGGCCAGCCGCGCCCTGATACCGGTGTCCCTCACGTCCCGCCACCTTCCTCGATCACGCCCGTCACTTCTCCGATCGCCGCCAGCAGCCCGGCCCGACCCGGCTGGCAGGCCCGGTCCAGCGCCGGGGCGAACGGCAGCACCGCCCCGTCCGGCCGGGTCACCCGGCGCGGCGCGGCCCGCAGCCGCGGCCCCTCGGCGGCCGTGGCCAGCACCTCCGCGGCGAACCCGCAGGAGCGGTTGGAGTCGTCCAGCACCACCAGCCGCCCGGTCCGCCGCAGCGAGGCCGCCAGGCCCGCCCGGTCCAGCGGGTGCAGGGTGCGCGGGTCGAACACCTCCACCGAGACGCGCCCCGCCAGCTCCTCCGCCACCGCCAGCGCCTCGTGCACCAGGTGGCCGACCGCGACCACCGTCACGTCCGTGCCCGCCCGGTGCACCCGGCCCCGGCCCAGCGGCACCGGCCCGAGCGCCGCCGGGTCCACGTCCTCGCGCACCCCCAGCGCCCCCGCCGGGGCGAACACCACCACCGGGTCGTCGTCGCGCAGCGCCGACAGCAGCAGCCCGTACGCGTCCGAGGGGGTGGCCGGGACGACCGTCTTCACGCCCACGTGCGCGAACAGGCCGTACGGGTGGTCCGAGTGCTGCCCCGCCCAGGCCTCCCGCGAGCCCGAGCCCGGCAGCAGGTACGTCACCGGCACCCGCGCCCGGCCGCCCGACATCAGCGAGACCTTGTGCGCCTGGTTGGCGATCTGCTCGAACGCCAGGAACAGCAGCGACGGGATCTGGAACTCCACCAGCGGCCGCAGCCCCACCAGCGCCGCGCCCGTCGCGAAGGAGGTGAACGCCTGCTCCGAGATCGGCGCGTCCAGCACCCGCTCCGGTCCGAACCGCTTCACCAGCCCCGCCGTCACGTTCGACACCGCGACCCGGACGTCCTCGCCGAGCACGCACACCGACGGGTCGCGCGCCATCTCGTCGCCCAGCGCCCGGTTCAACGCCTTCAGGTACGACAGCTTCGGCACCTCAGCCCACCTCCGTCGCGTACAGGTGCTCCAGCGCCGCGGCCGGGTCCGGGTGCGGCGCGCCGCGGGCGAACTCCACCGCGGCGTCCAGCAGCGCGTCCAGCTCCGCGTCGACCGCCGAGCGCACGCCCGGGGCCAGCCGCGCCCCCTGCACCTCCAGCGGGTCCCGGGCCCGGCCCGCCGCCTCCTCGGCCGCCGAGCGGTAGCCCGGCCGCGCCGTGTGCTCCCAGGTGTGGTGCGCGTCGAAGCGGTACACCGCGCACTCCAGCAGTGTCGGACCGCCGCCCGCCCGGGCCCGGGCCACCGCCTCGGCGGCCGCCGCCCGCACCGCCCGCGGGTCCGTCCCGTCCACCGCCCGCGCCGGGATGCCGAACGCCCGGGCCCGGCCCAGGACGCTGCCCGCCACCGCGTCCGCGGTCCGCATCGAGGTCGCGAACCCGTTGTTCTCGCACACCAGCACCACCGGCGCCCGCCACAGTGCCGCCAGGTTGAACGCCTCCAGCACCACGCCCTGGTTCACCGCGCCGTCCCCGAAGAACGCCACCGCGACCCGGTCCGAGCCCGCCCGGCGCAGCGCCCACGCCGCACCCGCCGCGATCGGCACCGCCGCGCCCACCATCGCGTTCGCGCCCAGCACGCCCAGCGAGAAGTCCGCCGCGTGCATCGAACCGCCCCTGCCCCGGTTCAACCCCGGTTCCCGGCCCGCCAGTTCGGCCATCATCCGGGCCGGGTCGGCGCCCTTCGCCAGCACGTGCCCGTGCCCGCGGTGGGTGGAGGTGAGCAGGTCGTCCGGCCGCAGCGCCGCGCACACGCCCGCCGCGACCGCCTCCTGCCCCGTGCACGGGTGGATGCCGCCCGGCACCACCCCGGCCCGCACGAGCTCCACCGCCCGCCGCTCGAAGCCCCGGACCAGTGCCACCGTCCGGTACAGGTCCAGGTCCAGGTCCGGGTCCGGGCCCGCGTCAGCCGTCATCGCGGCCCGCCCCGGGGAGCGCCACGGCACCGGGGGAGCGCCACAGCACCGGGCAGAACTCCGGGTCCGCGTAGTCCGGCCGTCCGTCCGGCAGCCGCCGCACCAGCACGTCGTGGTTGTACACCGCCGCGCTGCCGTCCGACAGCGCGAAGCGCCGGTACTCGTTCGCCCCGTCCTGCAGGTGGAAGGAGACCGCCCGGCGCGGCCGCCCGCTGACGTTCGGACCCGAGCCGTGGTACGTGCGGCAGTGGTGGAAGGACACGTGCCCCTTCGGGATCACCAGCGGCACCTTGCGCACCTCGGCGCCGTTGTGCGCCGCGTTCACCGCCAGCAGCCGCTCCAGGTCGTCCCGGTCGCGGTCCGCGAAGTGCCGGGTCACCGAGTCCTCCCGGCCCACCTCCCGCCAGCGGTGGCTGCCGTCCACCACCGTCAGGGTGCCCATCTCCTCGTCGCAGTCGTGGAACGGCACGAACGCCGTCAGCATCCGCTCCGAACTCGACGTCGACCAGTAGTGCTTGTCGATGTGCCAGGGCACCACGTTGCTCGGCTCGCCCGCCACCGCGGGCTTCAGGATCAGCGTCGACTGGAACACCCGGATCTCCGACGCCCCCGCCAGCAGCGCCGCCACCGCCCCCAGCAGCGGCTTGCACAGCACGCGCGCGATCGCCTCGCTCTCGTAGTGCACGTAGTCGTTGTGCCGCTGCACCGGCCCGTCCGACGGCTTCCAGGCCGCCAGCCGCGGCGGCCGCACCGGCAGCTCCCGGCTGCGCGCCCCCGCGTAGTACGCCTCGGCGGCCGCCGCCAGGGCGTCCACCTCGGCGTCCGTGAACAGCTTCGGCGACAGGTACCAGCCGTGCTCCGCGTAGAACGCGACGTCCGCCGCGCTCGGCAGCAGCTCCAGCTCCCCGTCGGTCAGTTCGAACCGCAGCGTCTCGGTGCTCACCGGGTCACCGCCGCCACCCGCAGGGCCGCCAGCTCGCGCTCCTTGGCCGCGTACAGCGCCGGGATGTTCGCGGTGCCGAAGGTGCGGGCGCCGTGCCGCTCGATCAGCTCCCAGAAGAACGTCCGCCGCACGTGCAGCGAGGTCGCGAAGATCTGGTACAGCTCGCCCCAGTGGTCCCGGTCCAGCAGGATCCCGCGGCTGCGCAGCCGCTCCGCCGGACGGGTCGCCAGGGTGTCGTAGTAGGCGTCCGGCGTCGGCGCGAACCCGACCCCGCGCGCCGCCATCGCGTCCACCGCCGCCGCCACGTCGCCGCAGGACAGCGCCAGGTGCTGCACGCCCGGGCCGCCGTGCCAGGCCAGGAAGTCGTCCACCTGGCCCGGCTCGCGCGCCCCGTCCGGCTGGATCAGGGTCAGGGTGATCCCGCCCGACGGGCTCTGCACCACCCGGGAGAACATGCCCTGCCGGCCGACCTCGATGTACTCCTCGAAGACCACCTCGAACCCGAACGCGCCGCAGTAGTACGCCACCGTGGCGTCCAACTGCCCGTCCGGCACGCACACCGCCGCGTGGTCGATCGCCCGCACCAGCTCGGGGCCCGGCTCCGGGACCGGCAGTGCAGTCGCCCCCGGCAGCGCGGCCAGCCCCGGCAGGAACCCCCCGCCCGCGCCGGGCCGCTCCACCAGCCGGTGCACCACGTCGCCGAACCCCGACACCACCGCCGTCACCACCCCGCCGCGCTCCCGCGGCGGCTCCAGCCCCAGCGCCCCGCCGGACACCGCAGCCGCGTACGCGGCCGCCGCGTCCCGGACGCCGAACGCCAGCACCGCCACCCCGTCCCCGTGCCGGGCGACGTAGCGCGCCGCCGGGTGCCCCGGCTCCAGGCCCGAGGTCAGCAGCACCCGGCAGCCGCCCTGCCCCAGCAGCAGACTGCGCTGCCCCGGCAGGCCGGTCTCCGGCCCGCCCTGCGCCAGCAGGCGGAAACCGAGCCCCGCGGACAGCACGTACGCCGCTTGGCGCGCGTCCCCCACGTGGAACTCGACGTGGTCGAGATCGAGGAAATCCATTGCTCAGCAGTTCCTTCTCTTCACCGACGGTGCGTCGGATTGCTTGTCCTGCAAGGAGGTCGATCAGACCGGCCGGGCCAGTCGGGTGCTCGGCGACCCCAGCACCAGGCTCACGTTGTGGCCGCCGAACCCGAACGAGTTCGCGACCGCGTACCGGATGCCCGGCGCCGGACGCGGCCCCTTGCGGACGTGGTCCAGCGCGCACTCCGGGTCCGGGTCGTCCAGGTTGTGCGTCGGCGGCAGCAGCCCGCGCCGCAGCGCCAGCACCGACACCGCCGCCTCCACCACCCCCGAGGCGCCCAGCAGGTGGCCGGTGACCGCCTTGGTCGCGCTCACCGGCGGCCCGTCCGCCCCGAACACCCGGCGCACCGCCGACGCCTCCGCCCGGTCGCCCAGCCGGGTGCCGGTGCCGTGCGCGTTCACGTACCCCACGTCCCCGGCCGCCAGGCCCGCGCTGCGCAGGGCCAGCCGCATGCAGGCCGCCGCACCGTCCCCGTCCGGGTGCGGCGTGGTCGGGTGGTGCGCGTCGTTGGTCGCCCCCCAGCCCAGCACGTCCGCGTACCCCGCCGCTCCCCGGCCGTCCGCGTGCGCGGCCCGCTCCAGCACCAGCACGCCCGCGCCCTCGCCCAGCACCAGGCCGCCCCGGCGCCGGTCGAACGGACGGCTCGCCCCCGCCGGATCGTCCGCCCAACCCCGGGCCAGCGCACGGGCGTTGGCGAAGGTGTCGGCCAGCGTCGGGAACAGCGGCGCCTCCGAGCAGCCCGCCACCACCACGTCGGCCAGGCCCTCGCGCAGCAGCCGCCACCCCTCCGCGACCGACTGCGCCCCCGCCGCGCACGCCGTCCCCACCGAGGAGCTGTAGCCCCGGATGCCGTGCCCGATCGCCACCCGGGCCGCCGCCATGTTCGGCAGCATCCCCGGCAGCAGGTACGGGCTCACCCCCAGCCGCCCGCGCTCCGTGCGCGCCACCACCTGCGACTCCAGCGTCGCCAGCCCGCCCGTCCCGGACAGCACCACCGCGATCCGGTACGGGTCCACGTCCCGGCCCGCCACGACCCCGGCGTCCGCCAGCGCGTCCGCCGCCGCCCGCAGCGCCATCACGATGTACCGGTCCACCACCCGGGTCTCCGGCGCGGGCAGCACCGAGGCCGGATCGATCGGCGGGGCGAACCCCGCCACCTCCAGCGACCCGGCCAGCGGCCCGTCCGGCTCCGGCCGGCGCAGCCCCGACCGGCCCTCGCACATCGCGTCGAACACCGCCGCGGCGCTCCCGCCGACCGGCGTCACCACGCCCATCCCGGTGACCGTGACCGCGACGTCCGTGCCCACGGGTGCGCCCAGGGCTGTGCTCATGGCCGTGCTCCTTCCAGCTGACGGTGAGTGGGACAGTGCTCCTGCAGGGCCAGCAGGACGGCGGCGGCCCGGTCCGCCCCGCCCGGCCCGGCCGCCTGCTCGACCAGGACCAGCAGCGCCAGCTCGGCGTCCCCGTCCGCGAGCAGCACCTCGGCCACCTCGAACCCGGAGCGCACCCCGCCGACGCACACCACCGGGCCGGTCAGGCCCCGGCGCGCCGCCAGGTGCCCGGCCACCGCGTTCGGCACGGCCTGGAAGAACAGCAGCGGCCCGAGCCGGTCCCCGCCGTCCACCGCCCGCGCCACCTGCGCCGCGCCCGCCACGTCCCCCAGCGCACTGGCCACCACCACGGCGGTGACCGGCAGTGCGGCGCCGGGGCCGGACGCGTGCGCGTCCAGGCAGCGCCGGGCGGCCTCGGCGGCCAGCGGGCTGAACGAGGAGCCGGTGAACCCCGGCAGCACCGGCGGCGCCGCGTCCGCCCCCGACTCCGGCCACCGCCCGGCGGCCAGCACCCGCAGCCCGAGGTCCGCCGCCGCCCGCCACGGGTCCGGGTCCGCGAGGGCCGACGGCCCCGCTGCGCTCACGGGACGCCCACCAGCAGCGCCGTGTTCGCGCCGCCGAAGGCCGTGCTCAGGCTCAGCGCGAAACCGCCCGGCGAACCGGGCGCCACCGGGCCCGTCGGCGGACCGACGGGGTCGGGCGCCCGCACCAGGTGCAGCGGACACTCCGGGTCCGGCCCCAGCAGGCCCGCGTTCACCGGCAGCCGACCGGCCCGCAACGCGGCCACCGTGACCACCAGTTCGAGCAGCGCCCCGGCCTCCAGGGCCTGGCCGTGCACCGACTTGGACGAGGAGACCGGCACCCGCTCCGCCACCGGCCCCAGCGCCCGCAGCAGCGCGGCCGCCTCGGCCCGGTCGCCCAGCACGCTGCCCGCGCCGTGCGCGTTCACGTACCCGACCCGCTCCGGACCGACCCCGCCGCGCAGCAGCGCCGCCCCGACCGCCCGGGCCAGCCCCGCCCCGTCCGGCCGCGGCCGGCACACGTGGTGCGCGTCGCCCGCCCGGCCCCAGCCCGCCAGCACCGCCAGCGGCTCCGCACCCCGGGCCCGGGCCGCGTCCGCCGACTCCAGCACCACCGCGGCCACCCCGTCCCCCAGCAGCAGCCCCGTGCGGCCCGCGCTGAACGGGCGCACCCGCCCGTCCCGGGCCAGCGCCCCGCCCGCGTCGAACACCGCGAACTGGTCCGCCTCCACCAGGTACCCGGCCGCCACCACCACCCGCTCCGCCCGCCCGCGCGCCACCGCCGACGCCGCGTCCGCCACCGCGTCCGCCGAGGCCGTGCACCCCGAGGTGTACGCCCGGCCGCCCCCGGCCAGCCCCGCCCGCCGGGCCACCCCGGCCGCGAACGCCTCCACCGCGTGCTCCGCACGCCGCACCGGCGCCGCCCGGGCCAGCGCCGGATCGCCGTGCACCGCCAGGTACAGCGGACACCCGGCCCGCCGCGCCGCGGACAGCCCCGCCGCCCCGCACGCCTCGTCGACCACCCGGTCCAACTCCCGTTCCAGCGAAGGCTCCCCGGGGTGCAGCGCGGCCCGGTCCACCCGCCGCCCCGCCACCTCGAACCGCCCCACCGGCCCGAACCCGGCCCGTCCCGCCAGCGCCGCCCCGAGCAGCGGCTCCACCCCCCGCCCGAACGCGCTCAGCACCCCCATCCCGCCGACCACCACGGACCGGGGGCCCCGACGGGCCGTCAGTACGGTGTCGGTCACCGTCGATCACCTCCCTGGTTCGCCGTGCCCCGCAGGGCCGTTGACCGCGCCGCGCTCTCCCGCGCGTTCCGGTGCGCACGCGGACGGCGGACCGGCCGTACGGGGCCGGTTCCCGCCCGCTGCGCTTCCTGCTGCCACCTGCCCCCTGCTCTACCTGCCGCCCGCTACCGCTCGGCAGCCCGGAGCCCCTCCAGCAACCGCGCCGCGTCGGAGACGGTGGCGATCCGGGACAGCGTGTCGTCGTCCAACTGCCGCCCGTGCCGCTGCTCCAGCACGTGGGCCAGCCAGGCCAGCTCCATCGAGTCGACCCGCTCCGGCACCTCCTGCGGCGTCCGCCCGCCGAACTCCGCGAGCAGCGCCACCACTTCCTCCCGCGCCGTCACCGCCACGGTCAGCGCCCCGCCGCCGCGGACCCCAGCCGGGCGGCCACCGCCGCGCCGAACTCGCCGACCGTCATGGTGCCCAGCAGCTCGGCCTCGTCGTCGTCGAACCGGACGCCGAACCGCTCCTCCACCCGGACGCCCAGCTCGGCCAGCGCCAGCGACTCCAGGTCCGCGCCGGCCGGGCCGAGCCGGGTGTCGTCGTCCACGTCGGTGGTGTCGTAGTTCATCTCGCGCAGCGCGGACAGCACGAACGCGCGGATCTCCGCCAGGGGGGCGGTCTCGATGGACATCGCCGTTCCTTCCTCTTCTACCTTCGTCGATGGATCGGACAAGTCGGTGGGGACGGGGCGTCAGCGCCCCGCGGCCGCGGCCGCCGCCAGCGCCGTGCGCTCGCGCACCGGCTTCCCGGTGGCGGTGCGCGGCATCCGGTCGAGCACGTGCAGCAGCCGGGGCCGCTTGTACGCCGCCAGCCGCTCGGCCAGCTGCTCCTCGACCCGGGCCGCGGTGCCGCCGGGGGCGAGCACCAGGTACGCCTCGATCACCGAGCCGTGCAGGACGACCGCGGACTCCACCCCGGGCAGCGCGAGGACGGTGTGCTCGACCTCGGTCAGGTCGACCTTCAGCCCGCCGACCGACACCTGCGAGTCCAGCCGCCCGCGGACCCGGACCCGCCCGGTGGCGGCGTCCACGGACCCGCCGTCCCGGGTGTGCAGCCAGCCGTCGGCCCAGCGCTCGGCCCCCGCCCCGTCCAGGTACGGCGAGCGCGCGGCGGTGACCAGCAGCTCGCCGTCCACCGCCCGCACCCCCAGGCCCGGCGCGGGCGTCAGCTCGGGCCGGTGCGCCCCGTGCAGGTCGGTAGCGATCACGCCGACCTCGGTCATCCCGTACATGCAGCCCAGCCGGACGCCGTACCGGTCGACGAACGCCTCGTGCAGCTCGGCGCGGACCGGCTCGCCGCCGGTGGTCATGCCGGTGAGCTGGGGCAGCCGCGGCGGGTCCGGGAGCCAGCCGAGCAGCTCCAGGTGGAACGGCACGCCCAGCAGGGTGGTCGGCTCGGGGCCGGCCGCGACCGCGTCCAGGACGCCCTGTGCCGACACCCGGTCCGGGAAGGCCAGCCGGACGCCCGCGTGCAGGCAGTGCAGCAGGCCGCCGACCAGGCCCAGCACGTGCACCGGCGAGGCCAGCGACACCATCCGCTCGCCCGCCCGCGGCACCCCGTCGATCCGGGCGTACCGGTCGAGTTCGGCGACCAGGTCGGCCGCTGTCCGCCCGATCACCTTCGCCGGGCCGGTCGAGCCCGAGCTGAGCTGCACCAGCGCGTGCGGTCCTCCGGCCGGACGCCCCGGCCGGGCGGTGACCACCGCGCGCTGCGGGTGGTGGCCGCGCGGCGGGCCGTCCGGCACCGGGTGCTCGGCCGTGACCACCACCTGCGGCGCCAGCCGCTCCAGCGCCCGTTCGGCCTCGAAGGGGGTCAGCCGGTGGTCGAGCAGCGCCGCCCGGGCCCCGGTCCGCCAGCAGGCCAGCAACTGGACGACCAGTTCGAGCGAGGGCGCCAACCGGATCGCCGCCGACCCGCCCCGGCGCAGCCCGGCCGCGCCCAGCACGGCCTGCCGCTCCCGGACCAGCCGGCGCAGCCCGTCCCGGGTGACCGGGGCGTCGGCGCCGAAGAAGAGGCAGGGCTCGCCGCCCGGGCCGCGCAGGAGCACCTCGTCGACCCATTCGGGCTCCAACGACCCGGAAGGGACCTGTGGGAGCGCTCCCATACTGCTGGTCGGAGCTGCCGCAACATCTTTCATGGGGAACCCGAACCTCTTCCTGGCACGGTCGTGGGGAACCTGTGAAATTCCCACGCCGAACTTTCAACTCTGAATTGACCGGGTGTCAAGACCCGTTGCCCGAATCCGCGATCCGGGCCGAATTCCACCGCGCCGGTCCGGTTCCCGCCGACCTCGCCGACTGCGTTGACGAGTGCCCAGCCCCTCGCTAGTGTGACCGCCGGTTGGCCAACTTGCCTGGTACGGCAGCCTGTTGCCAGCACATGACGGTCCGTCTGCTGACGATCCGTCAGTCGCACCCCTCGTCCCGCCCGGCGCCCCCGAGCGTCGCCACCGCTGCGGGCGGAGTGCCTTCCGCATGCCCACGGGTCGTTTCCCCGGTGGGTCGATCATGCGATGGACCAGACCAATCCGACGTTATCGCGCGCATTTCCGCGGCATTTCGGCCGTCATTTATGGGCGCATCCATGTCAACTTTTCGAGGATCGGCCCAGTGGAACCTGCAGTGGAACCAGCCCCCGGACCCGTCCGGGGACCCGCGACCGGCCCCGGCCTGAACACGGCCGTGGAGCGCTACTACGACATCACGCTCGACCTGTACGAGGACCTGTGGGGCGAACACGTCCACCACGGCTACTGGGACGAGCACCAGACCCCCGCCCGGGACGGCGCCGCCCGGCAGGCCGCCACCGACCGCCTCGTCCACGAGCTCGTCGCCCACGCCGCCGTCCCCACCGGCGCCCACGTCCTCGACGTCGGCTGCGGCATCGGCGGCCCCGCCCTCCACCTGGCCGGCCCGCACGGCTGCACCGTCGAAGGCGTCACCCTCAGCGCCCGCCAGGCCGCCCGCGCCAACGAGAAGGCCCGCGCCGCCGGCCTCGCCCACCGCGCCCGCTTCCACCAGCAGGACGCCCTCTCCACCGGCCACCCCGACGACGCCTTCGACGTCGTCTGGGCCATGGAGAGCCTCATGCACCTCGACGACCGCCCCGCCTTCTTCGCCGAGGCCCACCGCCTGCTGCGCCCCGGCGGCACCCTCGCCGTCGCCACCTGGGCCGTCCGCGACGGCGCCCTCGACACCGGGGAGCAGGAACTCGTCCGGCAGATCCTGCAGCACCAGGTGATGCCCGACTTCTCCTCCCTCGAGGAGCACGAACGACTCGCCCGCGCCGCCGGCTTCACCGAGGTCGCCACCGCCGACTGGAGCGCCGCCGTCGCCAACTCCTGGGACCCCTCCTTCGCCCGCGTCCCCCGCCTCGACGACGGCCCCGCCACCATGCGCGAGCTGGCCCGCAGCCGCGGCGTCGACGTCCTCGGCTTCTTCCACGCCGGACCGCTGATGAAGAAGGGCTTCGACACCGGCGTCATCACCTACGGCGCCCTACGAGCCGTCAAACCCCACCGGCCATGACCGCGCACCCCCTGCTCCGCGAGGTCGCCGAACTCCTCCGCCGGACCCTCGGCCAGCCCCCCGCCTGGCTCGACACCCTCCACCCCGACACCCTCCTCGACAGCGAACTCCACCTGGAGAGCCACGACCTCGCCACCTGGAGCCTCGCCCTCCGCACCCGCTACGGCCCCGCCGCCGACCTCGCCACCCACCTCACCACCCTCGACCTCGACGCCCTCACCACCGTCACCCTCGCCGACGTCGCCGCCCTGGCCGCGACCGCCGAGGACCGGGCGGCCGGGGCACCGGTCCCGGGAAAGGTCGCGGCCTCGGACGGGACGGAGCCGTACGGGGGTGAGCGGGCCGAGGGGCCCACCGGTGCTGCCCCCGGGGCTCCCCCCGGTGTGGCCGAGCCGGTCCCCGACCTGCCCTCCCTCTCCCCGTCCCCGTCTCCGCCCTCTGATCCGTCGGCCGTCCCGTCTGCCGTCGCGGTCGGCGCCCGGACCCGGCCGGGGCGGTTCCTGTTCGTGTCGTTGCCGCTGTTCGGGCACGTGAACCCGCTCGCGGCCGTGTCCCGGGAGTTGACGGCGCGGGGGCACGAGGTGCTGTGGGCCGGGTCGGAGGCGTTCCTGCGGCCGCTGCTGGGGGAGGGGACGCCGATCGCGCCGATCCCGCTGCGGGCGCACCGGGGGCAGGCGGACCGGGGGCTGGCGGCGGCCAGGTCGCGGTGGGACGGCTACATCGTCCCGCACGCCCGGCACACGCTGCCCGGCATCGAGCGGGCGGTGGCCGCGTTCCGGCCGGACGTGCTGGCCGTCGACCAGCACGCGGTGGCCGGGGCGCTGGCCGCGCACCGGGCGGGCCTGCCGTGGGCGTCGCTCGCGCCGACCACGATGGAGCTGACCCGCCCGTACCGCACGACCGTGCCCCGGGTGGAGGAGTGGATCGAGCAGCGGATGGCCGCGATGTGGCGGGCCGCAGGGCTGCCGGGGGAGCCCCCGCACGACCTGCGCTTCTCGCCGCACCTGCTGGTCGCCTTCACCGGCGAGGCGCTGACCGGCCCGCTGGAGTGGCCGGACAACGCGGTGCTGGTCGGCCCGGCGCTGGCCGCGCGGGAGCCGGACCGGACCTTCCCGTGGGAGTGGATCGACCCGGCCCGCCGCCTGGTGCTGGTGACCGTCGGCACCCTCTCGCTGGACCTCGCCGCCGACTTCCACGCCCGGGTGGTGCAGGCGCTGCGCCCGCTCGGCGACCGCCTCCAGGCGGTGGTCGCCGCGCCCGACGGGACGGTCGCCGACCCGCCCGCCCACGTCCTGGTCCGGCCCCGGGTGCCGGTGCTCGAGCTGATGCCGAAGCTGGCCGCGGTGGTCAGCCACGGCGGCCTGAACACCGTCTGCGAGGCGCTCGCCCACGGCGTGCCGCTGCTGGTCGCCCCGATCAAGGGCGACCAGCCGATCAACGCCGCCCAGGTCGCGGCCGCGGGCGCGGGCCGCCGGGTGCGGTTCGCGCACGCGAGCCCGCAGCAGCTGCGCACGGAACTGCTGGCCGTCCTGGACGACCCGTCCCACGCCGCGGCGGCCCGGCGCGTCCGGGAGTCCTTCGCCGCCGCCGGTGGCGCCCCGGCCGCCGCCGACCACCTGGAGACCCTGCTCCCCGCCGGTCCCACCCGCCCCTGACCCCGTACCGAACAGGAAGAACGCCCACCGTGAAAAGCCTCCGCGACACCTGGCTGGTGTTCCAGCGGCACCTGCTGCTGATGGCCCGCTCCCCGCTGCAGATCTTCCTCGGGGTCGCCCAACCCGTGGTCTACCTGGCCCTGTTCGCGCCGCTGCTGAAGCCCGCGCTGGCCTCGATGGGCGCGGGCACGATGGCCGACGCCTACCGGATCTACGTCCCGGGCATGCTGGTCGCGCTCGCCCTCGGCGGCGGACTGTACGTCGGCTTCGGCCTGCTCGCCGAGCTCGGCTCCGGCGTGATCGAACGGGCCCGGGTCACCCCGGTCAGCCGGGTCGCGCTGCTGCTCGGCCGCTCGCTGCGGGACGTGGTGGTGCTGGCCGTGCAGGCCGCCGTGATCATCGTGCTGGCGATCCCGCTCGGCCTCCTGGTGCGCGTCCCCGACCTGCTGCTGGCGTACCTGCTGCTCGCGCTGATCTCGCTGACCAGTTCCGCGGTCTCGTACGGCCTGGCGCTCAAGGTCGGCAACCCGGACGTGCTGGGCCAGCTGGTCAACAACCTGGCCCAGCCGCTGATGCTGCTCTCCGGCACCCTGCTGCCGCTCGCACTGGCCCCGCTGTGGCTGCGCCGGGTCTCCGACTGGAACCCGTTCAGCTGGGCGGTGACCGGCATGCGCGAGCTGTTCGCGGGCCACCCCGGCGACCCCGCGGTCTGGCGCAGCCTCGCCCTGATGGCGGCCGTCGCCCTGGCCGCCCTGCTCTGGTCGGCCCGCCGCTTCGCCCGCACCGTCCGCTGAGCCCGGTCCGCCGACCCCGTCCCCCGACCCCGTACCAGAAGGACCCCCGATGATCGAGACCAGCGGACTGCGGAAGTCCTACCGGACCGGCCGCCGCGGCCGGACCACCACCGTGGACGCCGTGGCCGGACTGGACCTGCACGTCGCCGAGGGCGAGATCTTCGGACTCCTCGGCCCCAACGGCGCGGGCAAGACCACCACCCTGCGGATGCTCGCCACCCTGCTCCCGCCCGACGGCGGCGCGGCCACCGTGGCCGGCGCCGACCTGTTCGCCAGCCCCGCCGAGGTCCGCCGCAGCATCGGCTACGTCGCCCAGGGCGGCGGCACCTGGGACGAGGTGACGGCCCGGGAGGAACTCGTGCTGCAGGCCCGGATGCACGGCCTCGGCAAGGCCGAGGCGCAGGCCCGGGCGGCCGCCGCCGTCGACTCCTTCGACCTGGCCGAGTACGCCGACCGCCCCTGCCGCGGCTACTCCGGCGGCCAGCGCCGCCGCCTCGACCTCGCCCTCGGCGTGGTCCACCGCCCCGCGGTGCTGTTCCTGGACGAGCCGACCTCCGGCCTCGACCCGGCCGCCCGGGCCCGGCTGTGGGCCGAGGTGCGCCGCCTGCGCGACGCGGGCACGACGGTCTTCCTGACCACCCACTACCTGGACGAGGCCGACGCGCTCTGCGACCGGATCGCCATCGTCGACGGCGGCACCCTGGTCGCCGAGGGCACCCCGGCCGAACTCAAGCGCTCGATCGCGGGCGAGGTGGTCACCGTCGGCGTCGCCGAACCCCACCTGGCGCCCAAGGCCGCCGAGGTGCTCACCACCCAGGAGTGCGTCCGCGGCGCCGAGGTCCGCCCGGACGGCACGCTGCGGCTGTCCGTCGACACCGGCGAGAGCGCCATGCCGCAGGTCATGCGGGCACTGGCCGGGGCCGGCATCGCCACCGCCACCATCGCGCTGCACCGCCCCACCCTGGACGACGTCTTCCTCGCCCGCACCGGCCGCTCACTGGAGGAGTCGTGACCGCGGCCCCCGCCCCCGCGTCCCCGCGCACCGTCCGCCGCGCCGTGGTCACCGGCGGCGCGGGCTTCGTCGGCTCGCACCTGTGCGACCGGCTGCGCGCCGACGGCACCGAGGTGGTCTGCCTCGACAACCTGCTCACCGGCAGCCCGGACAACCTCGCCGACCGCGCCGACGACCCCGGCTTCACCTTCCGCCACCAGGACGTCTGCGAGCCCTTCGACGTCACCGGCCCGGTCGACCTGGTCGTCCACCTGGCCTCGCCCGCCTCCCCGCACGACTACGCCCGCCACCCCGTCGAAACCCTCCGGGCCGGGGCCCAGGGCACCCAGCACGCCCTGGAACTCGCCCGCCGCAAGGGGGCCCGCTTCCTGCTGACCTCCACCTCCGAGGTCTACGGCGACCCGCTCGTCCACCCCCAGCCCGAGACGTACTGGGGCAACGTCAACCCGATCGGCCCGCGCAGCCAGTACGACGAGGCCAAGCGCTACGCCGAGGCGCTCACCACCGCGTACCGCACCGCCCGCGGCACCGACACCGTCATCGTCCGGCTGTTCAACACCTACGGCCCGCGGATGCGCCCCACCGACGGGCGCGCCGTGCCCGCCTTCATCACCCAGGCGCTGACCGGACGGCCCCTCACCGTCGCGGGCGACGGCAGCCAGACCCGCTCGCTGTGCCACGTCGACGACACCGTGGGCGGCATCCTGGCCGCGGCCGCCGCCGGACACCCCGGGCCGATCAACATCGGCAACCCGGCCGAGCTGAGTATCCTCCAACTCGCCCACCGCATCCGCGCGTTGTGCGAATCCGCCTCCCCGGTCGAGTTCGTCGAACGCCCCGGCGACGACCCCTCGCTGCGCCGACCCGACATCACCCTGGCCCGCACCGTGCTCGGCTGGCGGCCCACCGTCGACACCGACCGCGGACTGGCGCAGACCGTCGACTGGTTCGCCCGCCGCCTGGTCGGCGCCCGGCCCTGAGCCCCGAGCCCCGAGGCCCGAGTCCTGAGCCCTGAGTCCTGAGCCCGGCGGCCGGGGCCGGGGGCGGTGCGGCCGGGGGCGGGCCTCAGCCCGCCAGCACGGCGTCGAGGTGCGCGAACACGGCCTCCGGCCGCTCCAGGTGGGGGAGGTGCCCGGCCCCGGGCACCGTCACGAAGCGGGCGTCGGCGAAGGCGCGGGCGTAGGCCGCGCCGTACCCGGGGGTGGCGACCCGGTCGCTCTCGCCCCACAGCACCAGGACGGGCACCCGCACCTGCCGCAGCCGCTCGCGCAGGCCGGGGTCGTGCATGTAGGGGTCGCCGGCCAGGGCCAGCATGGTGGCCAGGTTGCCCCGGCGGCGGGCGAGTTCGGCCGGGGGCAGCGTCGCGGGGTCGACGAAGTGGCGGTCGGGGTCGTGCCAGGAGTGCTCGGCGAGGCCGCGGGCGTCCAGGGCGAAGACGTCGGCGAGCGGTTCGCCGTCCACCCCGATGCCCACGGCGTCGATCAGCACCAGCCCGCTCACCGTCGCGCCGCCCTCCTCGCCGCCGCTGCCGTCCCCGTCGCGGAGGGCCATCTCGGCGCCGATCCACCCGCCGAGCGAGGAGCCCACCACGAGGACGTCGCGCAGTCCGCGCCGCCGCAGCAGGTCGAGGTAGGCGTCGGCGAGGTCGGAGACCCGGGCGAGCGCGGCCGGGCGCTCGGTGCCGTCCCAGCCGGGGTGGACGGGGGTCAGGACGTGGGCGGAGCCGGCCAGGTGACGGGCCAGCGGGGCGACGGTGGCCGGACCGCCGCCGCCGTGCAGGAGCAGGACGGGGCGGCCGGTGCCGGCCTCGGTGAGGAGGGGTTCGGTGGTCATGCGCCCACCATAACTAAGGATGCTTATTTAAGCTAGTTGAGTTACGGGTAGGGTGGAGGCATGAACGTTGAGCTCCACGTCCTCGGCCGGGCCGTCAAGCAGGTCCAGTACCGGCAGCACCGCGCCCTCGACACCGCCCTGGCCGCCGTCGGCACCACCCTCGCCCAGTGGGACGCCCTCCGGGCGGTCGCCCGCCGCCCCGGCGCCTCCGCCCGGGAGCTCGCCGCCGTCACCTTCCAGACCGAGCAGTCCTTCGGCACCCTCGCCGGACGCCTCGTCGCCCAGGGCCTGATCGTCCGCGACCCGGGGCGCGGACGACGCCTCGAGCACCGCCTCACCCCCGCCGGGGAGCGCGTCCTCGCCGCCGGCGAACAGGTCGCGGACGAGGTCCTGACCGCCCACTTCGCCCCGCTCCCCGCCGAGGACCGGGCCACCCTGCTGCGGCTGCTCCACGCCCTGACCCCCGACGCCGCCACCGCCCCCGCCGTCGAAGGTCTCTGACCCCGTGGCGCCCACCGCCCCCGGCGGCATGGAAACCTGACGGCGTGAACGACGTCCTCACCGCCGCCCTGCACCGTGCGGCCGCCCACCAGCGCCGCTTCGAAACCCGCTTCGCGGCCTACTTCGACGCCCTGACCGACCCGGCCGCGGGCGGCACCCTGGACGCGCCCCCGCACGGCGGGTTCCCCACCCGCGCCCTCGCCCTGGTCCGCGAACTCTCCCTGCGCGGCGGCAAGCGCCTGCGGGTCGCCCTGCTGCACGAGGCCGCCGCCCTGGTCACCGACCGGCCGGTGCCCGGCCTGGACGCCGCCGCCCTCAGCATCGAACTGCTGCACACCCACGGCCTGATCCACGACGACCTCATCGACGGCTCGCCCGTGCGCCGCGGCGGACCCTCCACCCACCAGGCGTACCGCGAGGAGTTCCCCGACCGGCCCGACACCGCGCTCGCCCTCACCGTCCTCGCCGGGGACCTGGCCGCCTTCCTCGCCGTCCGGGTCCTGCTCACCGGCGACCTGCCCCCCGACCGCGCCCTGGCCATGGCCGCCGTCCCCGTCGACGCCGGAGCCGACGCCGTCAACGGCCAACTCCTGGACCTGGAACGCGACTTCCCGCCCGAACCGGACACCGCCTTCCTGGACACCGTCACCGAGTACAAGTCCACCCGCTACTCGGTGCTCGCCCCGCTGCGCCTCGGCCTGCTCGCCGCCGGAGCCGACCCGACCCCGTACGAGCCCGAACTGCGCGAGTACGCCACCGCGCTCGGCACCGCCAACCAGCTCCACGACGACTGGCTCGACCTCTTCGGCGACCCGGACGCCCTCGGCAAGCCGCTCGGCACCGACCTGCGCTCCGGCCGCCGCAGCTACCTCGTCCGCGCCCTGCTCGCCGCCGCCGACCCCGCAGAACTGCGGACCCTGCACGCCGCCCTCGGCGCCCCCGAGCACGACCGGGACGTCCTCGCCCCGGTCCGCCGCATCGCCCGCGCCCACGGCATCGACCGCGCCCTCCGCGACCGGGCCGCCCGGCACGCCCGGCGCGCCGCCGCCCTGGCCGCCGACTGGCACCCCCGCTGGCGCCCGGAGGCCGTCGCCTTCTTCGTCCACCTCCCCGCCTGGTCCACCACCCGCGACCACTGACCCCTCCGGGGGCGGCCCCCGGCGAGGCGGCCCTCAGCTCGTCGGGGCCGGGGCGGTGCTCCCGGTGCGGAGGTGCTGGCGAAGGAAGAGCGCGGCGCGCTCCAGTGCCTGGTCGGCCTCGTCCAGGACGCCGACGAACGCCTGGAAGACGTGCGGGACGTCGGCGGTGACGTCCAGGACGACGTCCACTCCGGCCTCCCTCGCCCGCGCGGCCAGGCGGGTGGAGTCGTCCAGGAGCATCTCGTTGCCGCCCGCCTGCAGGAGCAGCGGGGGGAAACCGGTCAGGTCGGCGTAGACGGCGGGGCTGAGCGCGGGTCGGCGCGGGTCCTGTCCGGCCAGGTACATGGCGCCGGTGCGCTCCATGCCCTCGCGGGTGAAGAACGGGTCGAGGTCCGCCCTGTCGTCCATGCTCCGGCCCGTCCGGGTCAGGTCGAGCCCGGGGGAGAGGGCCACGATCGCGGCGGGCACGGGCAGCCCCGCGTCGCGGGCGGCGAGGCAGGTGGTGACGGTGAGGCCGCCACCGGCGGAGTCCCCGGCGAACGCGATCGCCGCGGGGTCCTCCCCGTCGTCGAGGAGTGCGCGGTAGGCGTTCAGCCCGTCCTCGACCGCGGCCGGGAACGGGTGCTCGGGGGCGAGCCGGTAGTCCAGCGAGAGCGCCCGGAACCCCGTCCGGACCACCAGGTTCCCCGTCAGCGACATCGCCGTCTCCGGCGAACCGGCCACGTACGAGCCGCCGTGGAAGTAGAGGATCGTCCCGCCCGCCGGGGTGCCGGTCCCCGGGGTGTCGGCCTCCGGGGCGCCGACCGGCTCCTCCGGGGCGCCGACCGGCTCGACGAGCACCGCGGACCGGTCGCCGAGCGTCGTGGCCCGGGTGCGGATCCCGGCCGGGACGATCATCCCGGCCATCAGGGCCCGGAACCCGGCGCGGAGTTCCTCCACCGACCGGGGGCCCTCGGGCCGGGGCCGCCGGACCATCGCGTCGATCTCCGCCCGCTGCTGCCTGCTCACTGCCGCCTCCATCGCGAGTGCATGCCGGGGAAGTATGTGCCCAGGCATGTAAGCTAAGATATATGCCATGGCAACCAAGTCAAGCGGTGGCGGCACCGACCTCCCGGCCTTCTTCGCCGACCTCGTCCGCTGCGAGACGCGCCTCTACAACGCGCTGAACGACCGCCTGCGCGAGCGACACGGGATCGTCACCTCGCAGTTCGAGTCCCTGCGCTTCCTGCGCGACCACCCCGGCTCCCGGGTGGCGGACCTCGCCGCCGAGTTCGCCATCGGGATCGGCGCCGCCAGCAAGGGCGCCGACCGCCTGGAGAAACAGGCGTGGGCCAGGCGGCGCACCAACCCCGCCGACCGCCGCTCCTCGCTGCTGGAGCTGACCGACGACGGCCTGCGCCTCGTCGACGCGGCGGAGGCGACCTTCACCGAAACGCTGACCGAACTGACCGCGGCCACCCTCCGCGGCCCCGCGGGACCGGTCGCCGCCCAGCTCCTCGCCGAGCTCCGCGCCACGCTCGAACGCGACCGGATCGGCCTGCCCACCGGCTGACCGCCCTCCGTCGCGGGGCGCGTCCCGCAGACCGCCCCCGACCCGGCGCGCACACCCGCACGCCCGTGCACCCGTGCACCCGCGAACCCCACCCGCCCCGACGGCCCCTCCCCGCACCGCCGTCACGGAGGCGCTCCTCGCCCAGCCCGGTCGCCGTCCCCGGCCGGGACGAGGAGCGCCTCCCCCCGCGGTCAGTGGCCCAGCACGCCCCGGATCCAGCCGTCCACCGTGCCGGTCAGGTCGTGCTGCCCGGCCCCGTGGTCCAGCACGAAGGTGCGCACCGAGTCGCCGCCGTGGAACATGCCGCGCTTGTCGAACTCCAGCACCACCTCGACCCGGTGCGGGTCGGTGACGAAGGACAGCTCGATCTCGTTGCAGCGCCCGGCGAACTGCGGCGCCGCCTTGTACTCGATCTCCTGGTAGAACGGCAGCGTCTGGCCGGTGCCGCGGATGTGCCCGGCCTCCAGGTCGGCCCGGTGGAAGTGGAAGCCGAGCGCCGACAGCGCCTCCAGCACCCGCTGCTGCACCGGCAGCGGCTGCACCGCGAGCGGGTCGGTGTCCCCGCGGTCCAGCTGCCCGGCGATGTCCACGTCGGTGCGCACGCCCAGCACCATGCCCGACAGGTGGTGGCCCCCGATCGCGGTCAGCGGCGTCTCCCACGGCACCGGGAAGGCGAACGGGACGGCCCGCTGCTCCCCGGCGGCCAGCCGCAGCGGGCCGCTGACCTGCACCCGGGCGAACTCCTTGGTGGTGTGGCCCTCGCCGTCCTCGTACTCGACCTCGACCCGGGCGGCCAGGCAGAGCGTGATGCCGTTGATCTCGGCCTCGCGCTCGCCGCCGACCAGGTTGACCTGGCCGTGCACGGTGCCGCCGGGGTAGACGGTCGGGGTGGACAGCACCGTGTCGACGGTCGGTCCGCCGACGCCCAGGGCGCCGAGAAGCCGCTTGAACACCATCCGGGGCACTTCCTCACAGAGTCGAAGGATCACCAGCGCACCGATCGTACTTTGCCTCCTCTTTGCCACCGACGGGCGGGCCGTCCGCAGGAGCGCGGGCGCTCCGTCACCGCCCCCGCCGCCGCGGTCGAATGACGCCCCGTCAGGCCGGGACGGCGGGCGCCAGGACCTCCCGGCACCACTGCCCGAACCCGGTGGCACCGGCCGCACCCGGCTCGCGCGGCTCGGCGTCGTAGATCCCGTCGTTCTGCGCCGCGACCATGTCCGCCATGTCCCGCACCAGCGCCGGGCTCGCCCCGCGCGCCAGCATCCCGGCCCGGAACTCGTCCAGCGGCACCTGCCGGTAACGGACGGGGCGGCCCAGGGCGGCGGAGACGGCCTCGGCCATGCCCACCGGGGTCAGGTCCCCCGGGGCGGTCAGCGGGACGCGGGCCCGGCCGTCCCAGGAGGCGTCGAGCAGCAGTTCCGCGGCCGCGGCCGCGACGTCCCGGGTGGCCACGGTCGGCAGCGGCCGGTCCGCGGCGTTCGGCAGGGCGAGCACCCCCTGCTCGCCGATCGTGCGGGCCTGGTGCAGCAGGTTCTCCATGAAGAACGGCAGGGCCAGCGCGCGGTGGGCCACGCCGCTGGCGCCGATCAGCCCGTCCATCGCCAGCGCGGCCGACAGCAGCCCGGCCCCGCCCCGGTAGCCGTGGCCCAGCGAGGTGACGCCCACCATCCGCACGCCCCGGCGGGCGGCCTCCCCGCAGGCGGCGCGGGTGAACTCCACGTAGTACCGCTCGGCGGGCCCGGCGTCGCGGAACCCGGCCGGGGGCACCACCCAGAACAGCCGGTCGGCGCCCTCCAGTGCCCGGGCGAGGGTCGCCGCGTCGCCGTGCGAGCCCGGCACCACCTCGACCCGCTCCCGCACGTGCGCCGCCAGCCGGGCCGGGTCGCGGACGACCACCCGCACCGGCTCCCAGGCGTCCAGCAGGCGGTCCACGAGCTGCCGTCCGATGGCGCCGGTCGGCGTGGTGATGACGATCATGAGGTGCCTCCGTGAGAGTGCGTGGGACGCGCGGGACCCGTGCGGTCCGCGGGCGGGGGAGCAGGCCCCGCGGGCGCTGCCACCGCCGAGTCAACCGGCCCCGCGCGGACGGGTGAAGGACCGGTCCGGTCGGCATTGATACCCTGGCGGTATGGGTGATCTGGAGGTGCGGCAGCTGCGCTACTTCGTCGCGGTCGCGGAGGAACTGCACTTCGGCCGCGCCGCCGCCCGGCTCGACATGGCCCAGCCCCCGCTGTCCCGCGCGATCCGCGCCCTCGAGCGACAGCTCGACACCACGCTGTTCGAACGGACCACCCGGCAGGTCGCCCTCACCCCCGCCGGGGAGGTCCTGCTGCGCGACGCCCGCACCGCCCTGGAGGCCGTCACCGCCGCCGCCCACCGGGCCCACCAGGCCGGCCGCACCGCCCCCCGCCTGCGGATCGCCCTCAAGGCCGACCTCGACGGCGGCCTGCTGCCCCGGATCCTGGACGCCTACGCCGCCGAGGCCGCCGCCCTGCCCCCCGAACTCGTCCTCGGCGGCTACGGCGAACAGCCGCAGGCCCTGCGCGACGGCCGCGCCGACGTCGCGCTCCTCCAACTCCCGTGCGACGACCGCGGGCTGGACAGCGAACCGCTGCTGACCGAAACCACCCTGGTCGCCCTCGCCGCCACCGACCCGCTGGCCGCCCGCACCGCACTCCACCCGGACGACCTGTCCGGCCGCGAACTCCCCGACGGCGCCCCGGCCGACGGCCTCCGCCCCGCCCGCCCCAGCAGCCTCCGGCCCACCGCCGCCCGGCGCGCCTCGAACCTGTCGGAGATCCTCAGCCTGGTCGAGACCGGCAGCATCGTCTTCTTCGCCCCCGCCTCCCTCGCCCGCCGCCACCCCCGCCCCGGTATCGCCTACCGCCCCGTCCACGGCCTCCCCGACTCCACCCTCGCCGTCGCCTGGCCCCAGGACGCCCGCTCCCCGGCCGTCGCCGCCTTCGTCCGCGCCGCCTGCACCACCGCCGCCGCCACCCCCGCCCCGGCCCACCGCACCGCGCCGCACCGACCGGCCGCCTCCTGACCACCGGGGGCGCGCACCCAAAACCCGTTGCCGACGGCAGCGACCGTGCACGATCCTTCCGGCATGGAATCCCCACCACCGGCGATCAGCCTGGACGACCTCGTGCTGCGCCGCTTCGACGGCGAGGCGGACCTCCCCGAGCTCTTCCAGGTGATCGAGGAGTCACTGGAACACCTGCGCCCGTGGATGCCGTGGGTGGCGGAGCACAGCAGGGCCACGACGGCCGACTTCCTCGCCCGCCACGCGGAACGCTGGGCCGACGGCGCGGACTTCAGCTACGCGGTGGTGCTGGACGGGGCGATCGTCGGCGTCTGCAGCCTGTTCCGGCGCGAGGAGACCCCCGACGGGGGCCGGGAGATCGGCTACTGGCTGCACCCCGCCGCCACCGGCCGCGGAGTGGCCACCCGGGCCGTGCGCGCCCTGGTCGCGGCGGCCTTCCGCCTCCCCGGGGTCGACCACGTCGAGGTCGTCCACGACCCGGCCAACCGCGCCAGCGGCGCGGTACCGGCCCGCCTGGGCTTCACCGAGCACCTCCGCCGCCCCGCCGAGCGCCTGGCCCCGGCCGAGACCGGCGAGGAACAGGTCTGGCGGCTGACCCGCCGCCAGGCCGAGCGGACGGCCCGCGGGGACGGCTGACCACCCGTCCCGCCTCAGCCCCCGGCCGCCACCCGCCCGCCGAGCCCTCCGAGGAACTCCCGCAGACCCGCCGCCGCACCCGTCCGCCCCTGCCGGGACCGCACCCGCTCCGCGTCCAGCCGCCCACCCGCCAGGCTTTCCCCACTCACCCGGCGCGCCGCCGTCAGCGCGCCATGAACCGGCTCAACTCCCTTACCTTCCGGCGTAGTTCCGCCACCCCGTCAGGTGCACTCGCGCCCACCGGAACCTGCACGTCCCGGAGCCCGGCGCCGGGTGCGGGGGCGGACGGTTCCCAGCGGATCCCGACGCCCGCCCGTTCGGCGAGGGCCAGCACCGTGAGGAGGAACCCCTCGGTCAGGGCCCGCACCACGGCGTGCAGCGACTGCTGGTACCGGTCCAGGAGGGCGTTGGCGAAGACGCCCAGCGCGGCCGGGTCGACCTGGGACTCGTCCATCTCCATCGGGCCGATGCCGGACGGGAGGCCGAGCTCCGCCTCGAAGACCGCCACCTGGTGCAGGAACAGCCGGGACGCCCCGTTGGACGGGTTCCAGAGCGTCTCGTCACCCAGGTCGTAGTACTGGCTCATCCACTGCCTCCCCGTGCGGTTGACCGGTCAGCCTAGCCGTGGCCGGGAGCCGCCCGTCCGACGGCCCCGGGCAGTCCGTGCGCGTCGACCAGCCGGGCCGGGACCGCCAGCACGGACAGCCTGCCCGCGGCGGCGGCGGGGTGCAGGTCGAACGGGGCGGTGAAGGGGCCGGTGACGATCAGCAGGGTGCGGTGGGCCCGCACGGCCCGGGCCCAGTCGCGGGCCGCCGCGAGCGGACCGTCGTACCAGGCGGTGCCGTCGGGACGGGTGACGACCAGCCGGACGCCGTCGAAGGCGGCCGACCACCCCTCCTGCAACCGCGGAAGGACCTCGGCACCGCTCCACCCCTCCGCAGCGGACACGGCCAGCCCCGGAGCCAGCGGCACCACGACAACCGGCCGCCGATCGGCCATCAACTCGGGCCACGGCCCCCACACCCGCCCCGCCCCGACCTCGATCGCCTCCACCCGACCCCCTCCCGACCGTGATCGTCCCACCCCGCCCTGACGCGTGGCGGACAATTCCCGGATTCCTTCGAAACCCCACCCGATCCGGATCGCCCCCATCCCCCCGCAGCCGGTACCGGCGAGCAGCCGACCCGCCGCCAGGCCGAACCAGCAGGCGGCCCACGGACGCGGCCGGCCGCCCGCCCCTGCCGCGGCACCCGCCCACCTCGTGGCTCGCCGTCCGGGGCCGGTGCCTCGGTCTGCTTGCTCGCCTGCCTGCCTGCTTGCTCACCTGTCGGCTCGCTTGACCGCCTGTCGGCTTGCCCGCTTGCCGTCAGGCCGGGTGAGCGGGCGGCCCACGGACGCGGCTGGCCGACCGCCCCTGCCGCGGCACCCGCCCACCTCGTGGCTCGCCGTCCGGCGGCCGGTGCCTCGGTCTGGCTGCTCACCTGCTCGCCCGCTCGCCTGCCTGTTGGTCCGCCCGTCGGCCCGCTCGCCGGCCCGCCGCCCGCTCGCCCGCCGTCCGGCGCAGGGCTCAGCGGAGCAGCAGTTCGCGGATCGCCCCCGCGATCTCGTCGGGCGCCTCCTCTGCCATGAAGTGTCCCGCCCCGGTCAGCCGGTGCTCCAGGTCGGGTGCCCACGCCCGCCACACCCCGGCGGCGTCGTAGCCCAGCTGGGCGCCCCAGTCCTGCTGGATCACCGTCACCGGCATCGCCAGCTGCGACCCGGCGTCCAGGTCCGCCCGGTCGTGGGTGACGTCGATGCCCGCCGAGGCCCGGTAGTCCGCGACGATCGACGGCACCGCCGCGGCGCTGGCCCGCAGGTACTCGGCGCGCACCTCCGGCGGCAGCGCGGCCGGGTCGCCCGCCCACGCGTCGAGGAACGAGCCGAAGAACGCGTCCGCGCTGTTGGCGATCATCGTCTCCGGCAGCCCCGGCGGCTGCGCCATCAGGAAGAGGTGGTAGCCGACCGCCGCCGGGACGCCGTGCAGCACCTCCCACATGTCCAGCGTCGGTACGACGTCGAGGATGCCCAGGTGGGTGATCGTCTCCGGGTGGTCCAGACCGGCCCGGAAGGCGACCAGCGCGCCCCGGTCGTGGCCGACCAGGGCGAAGCGCTCGTGGCCGAGCGCCGCCGCCAGGGCGACCACGTCCGCGGCCATGGTGCGCTTGGAGTACACCTCGGGGCCGGTGGCCACCGGCTTGTCGCTGGCGCCGTAGCCGCGCAGGTCGGGGCAGATCACCGTGTGCCGGTCGGCGAGCCGTCCGGCGACGTGCCGCCACATCAGGTGGGTCTGCGGGAAGCCGTGCAGCAGCACGACCGGACTGCCGCTGCCGCCGACGGCGGCGGTCAGCTCCACCCCGTCCGCACCGGGCAGGCGGACACGGTCGAAACCGGGAACGGAGAGCGTCATGACAAACCCCTTCCAGGGGGTCGGCGGACCGGGCGGAGCCGGTCCGAGGACTGGTGCGACCAGCCTGGACGAGGCCGATCAGCAGCCGATCAGCACGCTTCGACGCCACCACCCCCGGACCCGGAAGATGGGGGCATGCGAATCGACGTGCTCGGCGCCGTGCGGGCCCTCCACGACGACGGCACCCCCGTCGACCTGGGCGGCCCCCGCCACCGCGAGGTGCTCGCCCGGCTCGTCGCCGCCGAGGGGCGGATGGTCGCCACCGACACCCTCGTGGACGACCTGTGGCCCGATCCGCCGGTGCGCGCCGTCGGCGCCCTGCGCACCTTCGTCGCCGCGCTGCGCCGCGCCCTGGAACCCGAACGGCCGCCCCGCACTCCGCCGCGCCTCCTGGTCACCGAAGGCCCCGGCTACGCCCTGCGCCTGCCGCGCGAGGCCGTCGACGTCCACCGCTTCGAGGACGCCCTGACCCGCGCCCGGCGCACCCCCGCCACCCCGTCCCCCGCCACCCCGTCCCCCGCCACCCCGTCCGCCGTCCCCGCCGCGCTGGCCGACCTCGACGCGGCCCTCGCCGCCTGGCGCGGCCCGGCCTACGCCGACGTGACCGCCGCCGCCTGGGCCCGGCGCGAACGCACCAGGCTGGAGGAACTGCGCCTGGAGGCGACGGAACTGCGCGCCCGCCTCCTGCTCGACGCGAGCGCGGGCGCGGGGGCCGGACTCGTCGCCGAACTCGGCGCCCACGTCGCCGAACATCCCTGGCGCGAGCCCGCCTGGGGACTGCTGGCCCGCGCCCTGCACGGGGCGGGCCGCCAGGCGGACGCGCTGGCCACCCTCCGCCGCGCCCGCACCATGCTCGCCGACCAGCTCGGCCTCGACCCCGGCGCCGACCTCCGCCGCCTGGAGACGGACATCCTCCGCGGCACCCCACCGTCCCCGCCCCCGGCCGAGCCCCGGCCCCCGGCCGGCTCCCCGACCACGCCCACCACCTGGCCCACCGGCGTACGGCTCGGCCCGCGCACCACCGTCGAACTGGCCCGCACCCTGGCCCTGGCGGGCGGCGACGCCCTGGCGCACTCGCGGCGCGACCGCCTCGCCGCCGTCCGGGCCGCGGAGCGCACCGGGGACGTCGCCCTGACCGCCCGCGTCATCGGCGCCTACGACGTGCCCGCGCTCTGGAGCCGGGCCGACGACCCCGAGCAGTCCCGGGCCGTCGTCGAAGCGGCCGAGCGCACCCTCGACGCGCTCGGCCCCGCAGGGCCCGCCGAGCTGCGCGCCCGCCTGCTGGCCACCGTCGCGGTCGAGAGCCGCAGCGCCGACCTGACCGGCACCGACGCCGAGGCGCACGCCGCCCGGGCCGCGCGCGAGGCGGAGGCGCTGGCCCGGGGCCTGGACGACCCCGCCCTGCTGGTCTTCGCCCTGAACGGCGTCTTCCTCCAGTCCTTCACCCGCCCCGGGCTCGCGCCCGCCCGGGACGCGACCGGCGCCGAGATCCTCGACCTGGCCACCCGGCACGGCCTGCCGAACTTCGCCGTGCTGGGGCGGCTCGTCCGCCTGCAGTCCGCCTCCGCCCGCGGCGACCTGGACGCCGCGGCCGGGCACGCGGAGGCCGCCGAGCGGCTCGCCGCCACCACCGAGGCGTCCCTCGTCCCCGTCCTCACCGCCTGGTTCCGGGCCCGGGCCACGGCCGCCCGCAGCACCGAACCCGGCGGACCGAGCGCCGCCACCGCCGCGGCCCACTACCGCGCCGCCGAGGACGCCCTCGCCGCGTCGGCGGCCATGCCGGGACTGCACCGCGGCCTGTTCCCCCTCGCCCTGCTGGGCCTGCGCCTCCTGCACGGCCGCCCCGCGCCCACCGACCCCGCCCTCGACTGGGGCCCCTACCGCCCCTGGACGCAGTCCCTGGTGCTGCTCGCCCAGCACCGGCCGCAGGAGGCCCGCGCCGCCCTCGCCACCGCCCCCGAACCGCCCCACGACCACCTGCAGGAGGCACTCTGGTGCCTCACCGCCCACGCCGCCGCCCGCCTCGGCGAACCCCGCACCGCCGCCCGCGCCGCGGCGGCCCTGCGCCCCGCCCGGGCCGAGCACGCGGGCGCGGCGAGCGGACTGCTGACGCTCGGGCCGGTAGCCCGCTACCTGGCGGAGGCGGAGAACTGCGCCGAGCGCGGCTGACCACCGGAACGGCCCGCGTTCAGGCCCCGGCGGCGTCCCAGTAGCCGGGGTCGGCGGGCCGGCGCCCGCGCAGGCCCTCCCGGACGGTCGTGGCCAGGCGCAGGGTGTCCTTGCGGTTGACCCGCGCCCCGATCACCGCACCGGCCAGCAGCGGGGCCAGGGTCGGGAGCCTGCGCAGCCCCGAGCGCGTCAGGCGCCTGCTCACCTGGCGGCGCAGCGCCGCGCTCCGGTTCAGCGCCAGCAGCGTCCCCGGGCGGGTCAGGTCCAGGGCGCGGCCCTCGCTCCACACCGCCAGGTACGCGTACGAGCGCTGCCGCGCGGAACCCTCCGGCACCTGGCCGTAGACCGCGTACAGCTCGGCGATCAGCTTCAGCTCGATCGCCGCGGAGGCGAGCAGCTCGGACGCCAGCTCGACCGGCATCGCCAGCGGCACGGGCATCATCGCCACCGTCCCGGCGCTCGCGCCGACCGCCGTCGAGGCCCGCACCGACCCGGCGACGAGCAGGTCCGCCAGCTCGTCCGGCGTCCGGGCCCCGGGGTGCTGGGCCCGGAGCGTCGCCAGGTTCCGCACCGGGATCCGCGGGGCCGCGTCCAGCAGCCGCTCCGTCAGCAGCCGCAGCCCGGTGCGGGGGCCCGTCCCGAGCCGGTGGCCGCCGCGGGCCAGGCCGTTGCGCAGCCGCCGCGCCAGCGCACGCACCCGGTGCGCCGTCCCGTTCCGCGGCCCGCCGTCCCGCTCCTCCGCCTCGGCGGCGATCCGGGCCAGTTTCGCCGCGATCTCGTCCGGGTCCTCGGGGAGACCCTCCGGCCGTTGCGGCTCACCGATCGGTGCCATGTGCTCGCCTCCACTCCCGTACGGACTTCCCACCCGCCCGTCTGCCCCGCCGACGGCCCGCCCAGTCCCGGGCGCGACGCCCGGACCGGCGGCCGGACGCGTCCCGGTCCGGTGCGCCGGCCGGTGCCGCGTGCGCTCGCCCCCGCCCGGCCCTTCCCGGCCGCCGGTCCGCCGGCTCCGGGCCGGACGGTCCGCTGCGGGGCCCGCCGTCCCGCGGTCCCGGACTCCGTCGTCGGTCGCGTCCGCGTCCGGCCACCGGCCGGTGCCGCGTGGGCTCGCCCCCACCCCCGCCCCGCCCGCTGCGGCCCGCCCGCCCGGCTCCGGGCCGGGGCCTCCCGTGCGGGGCCGCTCACGCCTGCCGCCCCGCGGCCCGCAGCACCTCGTACCCCGCCTGGACGAAGCGTCCGTTCAGCACCGGCCCGGCGTTGGCCAGCGCCGCCACCGCGACCGACCCCTGCGGGGAGAACCCGACGAAGGCCGTGAAACCCCGGGTGCCGCCGGAGTGGAAGTACAGGTCCCGACCGGCCGAGCGGCGGCGGTTCCACACCAGGCACAGTTCGTCGCCGGAGCCCGGCAGCCGCAGCCGCGGCCGCCGGACCTCCCGCAGGGCGGCCGCCAGGTCGGCGGGGCCGGCGTCGAGGTGGGCCCGCAGGTAGCGCAGCAGGTCGGCGCCGCTCGCCCGCACCGCGCCCGCCCCCGGCAGGCCGGGGATCCGCCAGGGCGGCAGCGCCCGCCCGTGCCGGTGCCCGACCGCCCGTCCGGCCGCGTCCGGGGCGCAGGTCGTGGCGCCCAGCCCCAGCGGCGACAGCACCCGCCGTGCGAGCAGCCCGCCGTACGAGAGCCCGGCGCGCTCCGCCAGCGCCCGGCCCAGCAGCCCGACCCCGTAGTTGGAGTACCGGTACCGGCTGCCCGGGGCGGCCCGCACGGTGGTCCGGGCCAGGGCCGCCCGCAGCTCCTCCTCGCCGAAGGCCGCGTACGGATTGCCGCCCCAGGTCGGCAGGGCCGAGACGAGCAGGCCCGGCGGCAGCCGGGGGAGGCCCGAGGTGTGGGTGGCCAGGTGCAGCAGCCGGACCGGACCGCCGGAGCGGACGGTCGGCCCGGGCCAGTCGGCGGGCAGCAGGTGCGCCACCGGGTCGTGCAGGGCCAGTTCGCCGTCCGCCGCCATCGCGGCGAGCAGCAGCGCGGTGAACGTCTTGCTGACGGAGCCGAGTTCGAAGACGGTGTCCGGGGTGCACGGCGCCGCCCGTCCCCGGCCCGTCCGCCCGAAGCACCGCACCTGCTCCCGGTCGCCGACCGCCACGGCCACCACCACCGCGGTCGCGGACGAGGCCGCGCCCGCCCGCACGGCCGCCGCGACCGCGTCCGCCACCTCGCCCGCGCGGTCCGCCACCCCGCTCACGCGTCGGCCGTCGCCCGCAGTGCCCGGGCGAGCGTGACGTCCCCGGCCACCACCGCGACGACGGCGGTGTGCTGGTGGTCCAGGAACGCCCGCTCGCGGTCCCCGTCGACCGGGTCGCCGTCGCGCGGCAGCAGCCCGTCCTCGTGCTGGACGGCGGCCAGCGCGTCCCAGCCCTGCCGCCCGGTGGTCGGCTCGCCGAAGCAGGCGTCGACCACCAGCAGCTCCGCGACCAGGTCCCACTGCCCGACCTCCGCCCAGACGTCCAGCCAGACGGGCAGCCAGTCCCGCACGTAGTCGCGCATCGGCCCGGGCAGGCCCTCCGGGCGGGCGCCCCAGTCGGTCAGGTGGAAGACGGTGTGGGTGATGTCGTAGCCGGTCATCCAGTTCACGGCCCAGGGCTCCGGGCGGGCGCCGAGCCAGGTGCCGCGGGCCAGCGCCTCCCAGTCCGGCCGGTGGTCGAGCCCGACGACCCGCCGGGCGTTGGCGACGCCGAGGCGCCGGTTGGGCCGGATCTCCTCGGCGTGCGCGGCCCGCAGGCGGCCGAGCGAGTCGAGCAGCTCCTCCAGCGCCGGGTGCCGGTACCCGGCCCGGGCGAAGTGGCCGTAGGTCTCCAGCGGGTCCGTCATGGTGAAGTGGTGCAGCTGGCGCTCGTACAGCAGGTCGCCCTCGCGCAGCTGCGCCCAGCAGCCGTCCAGGAGTTCGCGCGCGGCCCGGGTGTCGGCGGGGCCGCTGACGCCGTCGCGCAGGACCAGCGAGGCGGCGAGCGCGACCTCGCCGAGCGGCTTGTAGGCGTTGTCGGCGTCGGCGAAGTCGATCAGGGTGTTGTCCGGGATCCGCCCGAGGCCGTCCCGGTGCGCGGCGTGCAGCCAGGACAGCGCGCGGGAGCCGAGCCGCTGGGCGGTGGCGAGGACCTCGGTGTCGATCACGCGGCCCGCCCCCCGTCGGCGGAGCCCCCGCTGCCTTCGGCGCCTCCAGCAGCACCGGAACCCGCGGAGCCTGCGGCGAGGCGCCCGGCGACGGCGAGGTCCAGCCCGGTGCGGGCGCTGCCGTCCCCGGCCAGTCGGATCCGGTCCAGCACGGGCCCGAGCTCCAGCCGCGGCGGCAGGCCCTCGGCCTCGGTCCAGGCGAGCCAGCGGGCGAGCCGGGCGGCGGTGGTGAGGTCGTGGCGCAGCAGCGAGCGGACGGTGCCGCGGGCGAGCCCCAGGACGTGTCGGCGGGCGCCCTCGTGCACCGGCCCGTCGAGCCCGGGCAGCGCCAGCCCGGACAGCTGGGCCATCCGCACCGACCAGGCCCGCCAGCCCACCTCCTCCGGCCCGGGCAGTGCCGCGGGCGGCGGCACGGCGCCCCCGTACGGGGTGCGGGCGAGCAGGTGCCCGACGGCCCAGTCCTGCCACCCGAGCACCCGGGCGGCTTCTTCGGAGGGGGCCAGCGGGGCCGGGAGGACCCGCCGGGCCTCGGCCAGCAGCGCGGCGGTGGGCCCGTCCGGCCCGGCCCCGGCCAGCAGGCGGGGGGCGAAGAGATCGGCGCCGAGGACCCGGACCGCCGCCAGCAGCGGTCGGGGCGCGGTCGCCGCCGGCTGCTCCGCGAGCGCGGCGGCGGGGGAGCCGTCCCGGAGGGCGTCGAGCGTCAGGCGCGCCACCCGTTCGACGGCGGCGGCGTACTCGTCGCGCAGCGGTGTCTCGGCGAACGGCATCTGCGAAGTCCCTCCTGGTGCGGTACCGGGTCGGCCCGCGCGGCGGACCGGCCCGGCGATCGAACCGCCCCGCCTAGCGGGTCGGCTTCTCCTTCGGGGGCTTCGGCGACAGCAGCAGCCCCAGCACCAGGAGTCCACCACCCACCGCCTCGGGGGAGTACGTGGGCGCGTCGGACACGACGGCCTCGTCCTCCAGCATCAGGCTCGCCAAGGCCGTGGCCTCGGTCGACGTCGCGGTGCGTGACGTCGGAGCCGTTTCGGTCCGGAACTGAGTAAGCATCAGATGTGCCTCCTCGTCTGGATTTCACCACCCGATCGGGTGACGCCCCCTCGTTCGACACTACGAGCACGAACCGCTCCCTGCATCCCGGCCCCGGACCCGCGGTCCCGTCCTCCGGGCTGCGCCGGACGGCGGGCTCAGTAGGGCATCGGGCGGCCCGAGGGGGTACGCAGGTCGAGCGGGGGACGCGGACGCGGTGGCGCCGGGCGTCGGACCACAGTGGTCGCTGCCATCTCCATCACCTCCTCGACTCCCTGCGCCCCTACCCACCCCGACCCGCCCGACACCCCGACCCGCCGCACCCCGCCCCTCGGGGCGGGGCGCGCGTCGGCCCGGCCGCAGCGGGTAGGCGCGCCGCGGCCCCGGGGCCCCCACGGGGCGCCCCGCGGCCCCGCCCGGTGCACCCACGACCAGAAAGGCCGTCCGACATGACCACCCCGTCCCTGCTCGGCCCCGACACCGAACCCGCCCGGCTCTTCGACCTCGCCCAGCAGCTGCGCGTCGACGCCGTCCGCGCCAGCACCTCGGCCGGGTCCGGGCACCCCACCTCCAGCCTGTCCGCCGCCGACCTGATGGCCGTGCTGATGGCCCGCCACCTGCGCTACGACTGGGAGGCGCCCGACAACCCGGACGCCGACCACCTGGTGTTCTCCAAGGGCCACGCCTCCCCGCTGCTGTACGCGATGTTCAAGGCCGCGGGCGCGATCGACGACGAGGAGCTGATGACCACCTACCGGCGCTTCGGCCAGCGCCTCCAGGGCCACCCCACCCCGGAACTGCCCTGGGTCGACCTGGCCACCGGCTCGCTCGGCCAGGGCGTCGCCTACGCCGTGGGCATCGCGCTGGCCGGCCGCGACCTGGAGCGCCGCGACTTCCGGGTGTGGGTGCTGTGCGGGGACAGCGAGACGGCCGAGGGCTCCGTCTGGGAGGCCCTGGACGCGGCGGGCCGCCACCGGCTCGCCAACTTCACCGCGATCATCGACGTCAACCGCCTCGGCCAGAGCGGCCCCACCGAACTCCAGTGGGACACCGACGCCTACGCCCGCCGGGTCGAAGCCTTCGGCTGCCGCGCCCTGGTCGTCGACGGCCACGACCTGGACGCCGTCGACCGGGCCCTGACCACGGCCGCCGACGGCACCGCGCCCACCGTGATCGTCGCCCGCACCGTCAAGGGGCAGGGCGTCGCCGAGGTCGCCGACCAGGAGGGCTGGCACGGCAAGCCGCTGCCCGAGGACCTCGCCGAACGCGCCGTCGCCGAACTCGGCGGGCAGCGCGACCTGCGGGTGCGCGGCCCGCAGCCCCCGCACGGCAGCCCCGCCCTCAAGGTGCACGCCCCCGAGGTCGAGGTGCCCCGCTTCGAGACCGGCGAGAAGGTCGCCACCCGGGTCGCCTACGGCAGGACGCTCGCCGCCCTCGGCGCCCGCCCCGACGTGGTCGCCCTGGACGCCGAGGTCGGCAACTCCACCCACGCCGAGGACTTCGCGAAGGCCCACCCCACCCGGTACTTCCAGAGCTACATCGCCGAACAGCAGATGGTCGCCACCGCCGTCGGCATGGCCGTACGGGGCTTCCGGCCCTACGCGACCACCTTCGCGGCCTTCCTCACCCGCGCCCACGACTTCATCCGGATGGCCGCGGTCTCCCAGGTCACCATGACGCTGTGCGGCACCCACACCGGCGTGGAGATCGGCGCCGACGGCCCCTCCCAGATGGGCCTGGAGGACCTCGCCATGATGCGCGCCGTCCGCGGCTCCACCGTCCTCTACCCGGGCGACGCCACCGCCACCGCCGCCCTGACCGCCGCCGTGGCCGACCTGCCCGGCATCTCCTACCTGCGCACCACCCGCGGCGCCTACCCGGTGCTGTACGGCCCCGAGGAGGAGTTCCCGGTCGGCGGCTCCAAGACCCTGCGCCACGGCCCGGACGACCGGGTCACCCTGGTCGGCGCCGGGGTGACCCTGCACGAGTGCCTGGCCGCCGCCGACCGGCTGGCCGAGGAGGGCGTCCCCGTCCGGGTCATCGACCTCTACTCCGTCAAGCCCGTCGACACCGACGCCCTGCTGCGCGCCGCCCGCGAGACCGGGGCCCTGGTGGTGGCCGAGGACCACCACCCCGAGGGCGGCCTCGGCGAGGCCGTCCTGTCCGCCCTCGCCGCCGCCGACGCCCACCCCGCGGTCACCCACCTCGCCGCCACCGGCCTCCCCGGCTCCGGCACCACCGAGGAGCTCCTGCAGGCCGCCGGCATCTCCCGCGACGCGATCGCCGCCGCGGCCCGCGCCCTCGCCGACCGCCGCCGCTGACCCCGTGCGGCCGGAGGCCCGGGAGCGCCGCTCCCGGGCCTCCGGCCGCGCCCGCCACCGGCGGGGAGCGGCGCAACGCCGCAGGTGCGGGCCCGGGCAGCGGAGAAGGTTCGTGGACGCCGAGGGGCGGCGGGCGTAGAGTTCCGCACCGGCAAGACCAGGACCACAGGAGGGGGACCTCGTGGCTCAGGACCACGCACGGACCGCGCACCCCGACCGGCCGCCGACCGTCCGGCCCGGCCCCCCGCCACCGGTCCACCACGCCTCGGCCCCGGGGAGAACCACTGCCCTCCCCGGCCGCTCCTGACCCTGCCCACCCCGAAGGAACACCGCATGGACTGGCAGTACGACGGATGGCGCACCGTCTACGGCTCCGCACCGCGCAGGCGACCGGCCCCGGACGGCGTCTACCTCGAACTCCACGGCGGCCCGTTCGACGGCCAGCTCCTGGACGTCGCGGGCTGGACCCCCGACGAGCTCGCCGGGGGCGCCCGGCTCGTCGTTCCCGGGGACCGGACCGGCCCCCGGGCCAACTACGAGTCCGACCCCGACGACCCGTTCCGCTGGCACTACCGCGGGAACATCCACTGCTGACCCGCCGAGGGCGGGGAGGGCAGCCCTCAGGCGAAGATCCGTCCGACGACGAAGCCGATGCAGCAGGCCACCATGACCATGATGACCAGCAGCGGGATCCAGCCGGGCCAGGCCGTGTGCAGCTCCACCGCCTCGGGCGTGGAGATGCCGTGCGTGGTCGAGGACTCGCACTCGGGGGTCTCGACCGGCACGGAGTGGCCGGGCACCTGGGCCGAAGCGGGGACGGAGTGGCTGACGGACATGGCGTCCTCCCGGTGGTCCCGAGTCTCGTGGCGTGCGGGTTCGCTGCCACACCCCACGGTCCACCCGGCAGCGCCCGGGCGCAAAGGCGCACCCTTTCCGCACCGTCCGGACGGAAGGCCGACCCGCCGCGCCCCGCCGTGCCCTCCCCGACCCTCCGCACCAGACCCGCCGTACCCGCCGGACAGCGGACACGGCGGCACGTCCCGGCGAATGGCACGGCCGGACCGGGGCAGAGGTGGCAGGGTGGGGACACCCCCGCGGCGCCCGCCGCCCGGAGCCCCGGCAGTGCGCCGGGTGACGGGCCGAACGCCCCGCGCCCCGTCCGGAACCGGAAGGCGGAAGCGAGTTGAGAAGCACGCCGGAAGCCGCCCCCCTCACGCTGGTGGTCGTCGGCGGGGGAGCCGCCGGACTCAGCCTGGCCGACTGCCTGGTCAGGCACGACCCGCGGGGAGCCGACGGCGGCCCCCGGTTCGACGTGACCCTGGTCGAGGCCCCGGAGGGCCCGCTGCGCCCGGCCCCCCGGACGTGGTGCTTCTGGGACGACGGCCCGGGGGCGTACGAGGAGGCCGTCACGGCGCAGTGGTCCCGGCTGCGGATCACCGGCCCCGACGGCGGGAGCGTCGAGGCGGCACCCGCCCCCCTGCGCTACCGGATGCTGCGCTCCACCGCCTTCGAGGAACTGGTCCACGCCCGCCTCGCGGCCCACCCCCGGGCCCGGGTCCTGCGCGCCACGGTCCGGCACGTGCGGGCACGGCCGGACGGACGGCCCGGCGCCCGCGTGCACGCCGACGACGCAGCCGGGCGGCCGCTCACCCTCGACGCCCGGTACGTCTTCGACTCCCGGCCGCCCGCCCGGCCCCCGCTGGCCCGCACCGCCCTGCTGCAGCACTTCCGGGGCTGGTTCGTGCGCACCGACCGCCCGCGCTTCGACCCGGGCGCGGCGGACCTCATGGACTTCCGCGTCCCGCAGCCCGCCCACGGCCTCGCCTTCGGGTACGTCCTGCCGCTGGCCCCCGACCGGGCCCTGGTGGAGTACACCGAGTTCTCCCGGCACCCGCTGACCGTCCCCGCGTACGAGCGGGCCCTGCGCGCCTACACCGCGGGAGTCCTGGGGCTGGGCGGACTCACGGTGGAGGACGTCGAACAGGGCGCCATCCCGATGACGGACGGCCGCTTCCCCCGCCGCACCGCCCCCGCGCACGTGCACATCGGCACGGCCGGCGGCGCCACCCGCCCCGCCACCGGCTACACCTTCGCCGCCGTCCAGCGGCAGAGCCGCGCCATCGCCGAGGCCCTCGGCCGACCGGCCGCGCCGCACCGCCCCGCACCGGCGCCCGCACCCCACCGCCGACGGGCCCTGGCCATGGACGCCGTGCTGCTGCGCGCCCTGGACACCGGCCGCGTCGACGGACCCCGCTTCTTCACCGACCTGTTCCGCCGCACCCCCGCCGCACAGGTGCTGCGCTTCCTGGACGGGGCGAGCACGCCCCTGGAGGAACTCCGCATCGGCCTGCGCTGCCCCGTCGGCCCCATGCTGCGCTCGGCCGTCGAACTGCCGCTGCTGCCCCGCCGGACCGCGCCCGGCACCCGCCCCGCACACCCTGAGGACCACCGTTGACCCAGCCCCGGCACCGTCCCGCCCCCGCCGCCGCCCTTCCGGCGGTGCGGGGATGAGCCGCACCCCGTCCGCCACCCGGCACGGGCGGGACCGCCGGGCCGAGGTGGTGCCCGCCGCCCCGGGCCGCGCCCGCTTCCCCGGGGCCGAGCCGCCCCGGGTCGCCGTCGTCGGCGGCGGGATCGCCGGCCTGGCCGCCGCGACGGCCCTCGCCGAACGCGGCGTCGACGTGGTCCTCCACGAACGGGAACCCGTGCTGGGCGGGCGGGTCGCGGGCTGGAGCACCCGCCTCGCCGACGGATCGACCGCGACCATGAGCCGCGGCTTCCACGCCTTCTTCCGCCAGTACTACAACCTGCGCGGCCTGCTGCGGCGCACCGACCCCGGCCTGACCCGGCTGGTCGGCCTGCCCGACTACCCGCTGCGCCGGCGCTCCGGAACGACCGACAGCTTCGCCCGGGTGCCGCGCACCCCGCCGTTCAGCGCCGCCGGCTTCGTCGCCCTCAGCCCGACCTTCGGCCTGCGCGACCTCGCCGCCCTGGACGCCCGGGCCGCCCTCCCGCTGCTGGACGTCCGCCTCCCCGAGGTCTTCGAACGCCACGACACCACCAGCGCGCACGACCTGCTGCAGCGGATCAACTTCCCCGAGGCCGCCCGCTACCTCGCCTTCGAGGTGTTCTCCCGCAGCTTCTTCACCGACCCGCGCGACCTGTCCGCCGCCGAACTGCTGCTGATGTTCCACATCTACTTCCTCGGCTCCTCCGAGGGGCTGCTCTTCGACGTCCCCGCCGAGCCCTACCCGCAGGCCCTGTGGGAGCCGCTGGCCGCCTACCTGACCGCCCTCCGCGTCGACCTGCGCACCGGCTCCGCCGTCGACGCCGTCCGGCCGCTGCCCGGCGGGGACCTCGAGGTGGCCACCCCGGACGGGAGGACCGAACGCCACCGGGCCGTGGTCCTCGCCCTGGACCCGGCCGGCCTGCGCACCCTCGTCGCGAACTCCGCGGCACTGGGCGACCCCGCCTGGCGCGCCGACATCGCCGCGCTGCGCACCGCGCCGCCCTTCCTGGTCTCCCGGCTCTGGCTGGACCGCCCCGTCGCCGCCGACCGGCCGGGCTTCCTCGGCACCAGCGGCTACGACGGACTGGACAACGTCAGCGTGCTGGAGCGCTGGGAGGGCGAAGCGGCCCGCTGGGCCGCCCGCACCGGCGGGTCCGTGGTCGAACTGCACGCCTACGCCGTGGACGGGGACGCCGCACCCGAGGAGGTCCAGGAACGCATGACGGCCCGGCTGCACGAGGTCTACCCGGAGACCCGCGACGCCCGGACGGTGGACGTCCGCCACGAATGGCGCCAGGACTGCCCGGCCTTCCCGGTCGGCGGCTGGCCCCGCCGCCCCGGCGTCACCACCCCGCACCCCGCCGTCGTCCTCGCCGGGGACCTCGTCCGCACCGACCTGCCCGTCGCCCTGATGGAACGCGCCGCCACCACCGGCTTCCAGGCCGCCAACGCCCTGCTCGCCCGCTGGGGCGTCACCGGCCAGACCCTGTGGTCGGTGCCCCGGGCCGGCCGCTCCCGCCTGCTGCGCGCCCTGGCCCGCCGGGCGGCCCGCTGACCGCCCGGCGGCGCCCTCAGCCGGGGAAGCGGCCGGTGCTGCGCAGCGCCCAGCGGCGCTCCGCGTAGGCCAGGTCGTCGCGCCACAGCCGGCCCGCGGTGCGGCGCACCAGCGGCCGCAGGGCCGGGGCCAGCGCCCGGGCCATGGCGAAGCCCCGGCGCCCGGAACACGCGACGACCGCCTCCACCACCGCCGTGCGCGGCGCGGGGGAGGCGGGCGCGGTCAGCGGGGTCGCGTGGGTCTCCACCACCGACCCCGCCCCCTCGCCCTCGACGATGCGCATGACCACCGTGCGCGGCCCGGGGGCGGTGAAGACCGCGCGCACCGGCACCACCAGCCGCCCGGCGACCCGGAACGACACGTTCACCGCGAACCGGTCCTCCCCGGTGCCGTCCGGCACCTCCCGCACCGTCAGGTCCGCGAACGAGTAGGGGTGGAACCAGGAGCCGTGCCACGGATCCAGCCGGTTGGCCACCACGTCCTCGGGCTCGCAGCGGCCCCGCCCCGTGTACACCGACGCCAGCGCCCCCCGCAGATCGGGCCGCTCCACCGCCACCGGCCGCTCGGCGGGCTCCTCGCCCCCCACCGCGTCCAACCGCACCCAGGCCAGCACCCCGTCCTCGTACGCCGGGAAGGGCTCCCACCCGGCCGTCGGGCCGCCGTCCAGGGCCAGCCCGTGCCAGCGGCAGACCAGCGTGCCGCACACCACCCGGCCGTCCGCCAGCGGCGCGCCCAGGTGCGGGCAGACCCCCGGCCCGGCCCGCAGCACGCCCGCGGCGTCCCGCCACAGCACCACCTCCGTGCCGCCCACCAGCCGCCCGCACGGCCGACCACCGGCGGCGACCTCCCCGGCCGCGCCGACGGCGAACCAGTTCCCGGAGGGCCGGGCCCCCGCCCGCTCCAGCGCGGCGGCGATCAGCGCGGGCCTCGCCTCCCGCCACGACGGCTCCTGCCGCGCCCACTCCGGCCCCCGGCGCAGCCGCAGCGGCGGCCTCCAGCGGCGCGGGGCGCTCACCGCCCCGCCTCCCGGTCCGCCCGCCGACGGCGCGGGCGCCCGGGCGGGGCACCGCTGCGCCCCGGGGGCCGCACCCAGGCCGCCGCGACGCGGACCAGCCCCGACGCCGCGACGGCCGCCCTCCGGCGCACCGGCACCACCGCCCGCCGGTGCAGCACCCGGTAGCCGCCCCCGGCGATCGCGTCGAGGATGCCGCCGTACAGCAGGAACGCCGTCCGGATGCAGGGCCGCACCCGGGGCTCCAGCATCGCGATGCCCGGCTCGGCCTCCCGGTAGACGCCGCGGGTCAGCGCGGCGGCGGTCACCAGCGCGGCCCGGATGCGGGCGTCGTCCCGGCCCGTGCGGCGGCTCCACTCCAGCAGCGGCCGGTCCACCCCGTGGGCCGCGAGCAGGTCGGCCGGCAGGTACACCCGGCCGCGGTCCAGGTCCTCGCCCACGTCGCGCAGGAAGTTGGTCAACTGGAACGCCACCCCGAGGGCGGCCGCGTACGGCTCGGCCTCGGCGCGGCACGTCACCGTGCCCAGGACGGGCAGCATCTGCAGGCCGATCACCGCCGCCGAACCGTGCATGTAACCGCACAGGTCCCGGTAGGTCGGGTAGTCGGTGACGGTGAGGTCGGCGCGCATCGCGGCCATGAAGTCGGTGAACAGCACCGGGTCGATGCCGTACCGCCCCGCGGTGTCCGCGACCGCCCGCACCACCGGCTCGTCCGCGTCGCCGCGCCGCAGGCCCTCGGCCAGGTCCTGCTCCAGCACCTCCAGCAGCCGGTCGCGCTCGGCGGGCGTCTCGCGGCGGTCCAGCCCGTCGACGATGTCGTCCGCCCACCGGGCGAAACCGTACAGCGCGTGGACCGCGCTCCGGCGCTCCGGCGGCAGCAGCCGGGTCGCCAGGAAGTAGGTGCGCCCGTGCCGGGCGTTGAGCTCGCGGCAGGCGGTGTACGCCGTCCGCAGGCCGGGGTCGGTGATCCCCGCGGCGTCCAGTTCACGGACCGTCATGCAGCACTCCTGCGGTCGGGGGCGGGGCCGGCGTCGCGCCGGTGCCGGGCGGAGGGGGGCAGGCCGCGGACGCACGGCGACGCGCGCGGGCCGGACGCGCCGCACCGGTGATCCGGGCGGCGGCGAGCTTCCCGCTGATCAGGACGGTCGGGACACCGACCCCGGGCGTGGTGCCGCACCCGGCCAGCACCACGTTCTCCAGGCCCCGCACCAGGTTGCGCGGCCGGAACGGACCCGTCTGCGCGAAGGTGTGGGCCGCGGAGAACGGCGTGCCGGCCGCGTGCCCCAGGGCGGTCCAGTCCGCCGGGGTCACCAGGCACTCCTCCTCCACCGCCGCACCGATCCCGGTCAACCCGCGCCGCTCCAGGGTGTCGAGCAGGTGGTCGCGGTAGCCGGGCGCCAGGTCGCCCCAGGCGGCGGCGTCCGGACCGATGACGGTGTTGGGCACCGGGGCCAGCACGTAGTGGGTGTGCCGCCCGGCCGGGGCCGCCGACGGGTCCGTGCCGGTCGGCCGGGTGACCAGCAGCGAGGGGTCCGTCATCAGGCGCCCGGTGCGGGTCAGTTCGTCGAACGTCCGCTCCCAGGCCCGGCCGAACGACAGGGTGTGGTGGGCGAGCTCCGGCCACGTCCGGTCGGTCCCCAGGTGCAGGACGACCGCCGACGGCGAGAACCGCAACGGCACCGCCCGCCGCGGCGCCCGCCCCAGCAGCCGGTACGCCACCGGCAGGTCGGGCGTCAGGACGACCGCGTCGCAGGCGATCCGCTCGCGGTCCGTGACCACGGCCGTGACCCTCCCCCCGCTCCGCTCCAGGCCCACCACGGTGCTCCCGTAGCGGAACGCGGCCCCCGCCGCCCCGGCGGCGGCGGCCATCGCCCGGGGCAGCGCGTGCATGCCGCCGCGGGGGAACCACACCCCGGCCACCGTGTCCATGTAGGCGATGACCGCGTAGGCGGCCAGCGCCCGGGCCGGGGCCACCCCCGCGTACAGGGACTGGAACGAGAAGACCCGCTGCAGCCGCTCGTCGCGCAGGTGGCGCCCGATCCGCGGCGCGAGCCGACCGAACCCGCCGAGCGCGGCCAGCCGCACCAGGTCCGGGTTGAGCAGCTGCCACGGCGAGTCGAAGTTGGTGTCGATGAAGCGCCGCATCTGCGCCCGGTGGAGCCGGACGAGCCAGCGGCGCAGCTCCCGGTACCCCGCGGCCTCCCGCGCCCCGGCGAAGCGCGCCACCTCGGCCTCCATCGCCTGCGCGTCGGTGTGCACGTCCAGCGTGCTGCCGTCGGCGAACCGGGCCCGGTAGGCGGGGTGCAGCGGCAGCAGGTCCACGTGCGTGCGCAGCGAGGTGCCGACCGCCGCGAACGCCTCGTCGGCCAGGTCGGGCATGGTCAGCACGGTCGGCCCGGTGTCGAAGAGGTACCCGCCGCGCCGGATCCGCCCCGCCCGCCCGCCGGGCTCCTCGTCCCGCTCGACGACCGTCACCCGCCGACCCGCGCCGAGCAGGTGGCAGGCGGCGGACAGCCCGGCCAGACCCGCTCCGACGACGACCACGTGGTCGGACGGCGGCACGGCGCGCCTCACCGCGTCGCCCCCGCGCCGCCCGCCCCGGCGGGCGGCAGCCCGGCGGCCGCCCGCAGCAGGTCGGCCAGCCGCCCGGCGCCGGGGCCCGTCGGGCGCGCCCGCTCCAGGTGCTCCGCGCTGCGCGCGGAGAGCCGTTCGATGCGGGACCGCACCGCGGCCACCGCCCCCGTCCCGACCAGCACCTCCCTGACCTCCGCCAACCCGCCGTCGTCCAGGTCCGGGTCGCCCAGGCACCGTTCCAGCACGCTCGACGAGGCCCGGTCGCCGCGGGCCGCCGCCCGGGCGTGCGCCACCGTGACCAGGTACGTCGGCTTGCCCGCCCGGACGTCCTCGCCGCAGGGCTTGCCGATCCGCGCGGGATCCCCGAAGACTCCGTCGAGGTCGTCCTTGAGCTGGAAGGCGATTCCCGCGCAGCGGCCCGCGCGGCGTAGTTCCGCCACCTGCCCGGGGTCCGCCCCGGCCAGCACGGCGCCCAGGTGCACGGGCCGCTCCACCGAGTACATCGCGCTCTTCAGCCGGGCGGTCCGGACCGCCCGGCCCGGCGAACGCGACCGGGTCACCTGGCCGTGCACGTCCGCGTACTGACCGGCCACCAGCTCCGTCCGCAGGTCCGACCAGACCTCCCGCACCAGCGCCCCCGCCCGGGGCCGCAGCTCCGTCTGCGCGGCGGCCGCCAGGTCGTCCGCCCAGGCGAGGGCCAGGTCCCCGGCGAGGACGCCCGCGGCCGCGCCGAGGTCCGCGGCGCCCCGCCCGCCCGCGCCGGGCGCGTACTGGGCGGCCACGTCCAGGTGCAGGGCCGGGCGGCCCCGGCGCGTCGCCGATCCGTCCATCACGTCGTCCTGGACGAGCGCACAGGTCTGGAGCAGTTCCAGCGCCGCCGCCGTGGCCAGTGCGGCGCCGACCGGTCCGTCCCCCCGCCCGCACGCGCGCATCGCCCACCACAGGAACTGTCCCCGCGTCCGTTTGCCCCCGCTGCGGGTGAACTCCGCCACCCGGCGGGCGACGTCGACCGCGAAGGTGCCGTCGGCGGCGGCCGCCCGCGCCACCCGGTGGTCCAGGAACCGGTCGAGCACCCGGCCGACCGCGTCCGGCACGTCGTCGTCGACGCACCCGGCCGACTCCGGGCCCCACCCCGCTCCGCCGGGCGAGCCGCGTCCCTCGGCCGGGTGAGGGAGCGCACCGGGGGGACCGACCCGCCCGGGCGGGCCGACTCGGCCCTCCGCGGACGCCGACAGTGGTACGGAGAACATCGGACTCGCTTTCCCGTGGGGTTCCGGCGCGCCCCTGTGCGGGCACCCGGGGGCGCCGTGCATCAGCGGCGCAGAAGGCTCCCCTCGTCTATCCCCCTCCCGGCGCCCCAGTCGTCCGCCGCACCGCGATTCACCCCCCGGATGCACCCATGTCCCCCCGACGGGCCACCCGGGGACGGCTGCCACCCGGTCGGCCCCGTGTGGCCCGCGCCCGACCGGGCAGACGCGGCGGGGCCGGTCGACGGACCCGGCCCCCCGGTGCGGGGGAGGAAGGCGGGAGACGAGATGGCTGACGGCACGGAGGGAAGGGCCCGGCGGTACGAACGGCCGCCGGACACCGACGACGCGACGGTCGAGGCGCTCGGACTGCTGTCCGAGGCCCTGGAGACCACCCAGCGGGCCCGCGGGCGCCTGTACGACTTCCACCAGCTCACCGGCGCCGCGGACAAGGCGGTCGGCGCGGCGGTGCGCCGACTGCGGGAGGCCGGGCACGACGAGCAGGCCGACCTGGTCGAACGCGAGGTCCAGGGGGCGGACGTCCTGCCGGGCATGTGGACGTTCCAGGTCGTCGAGGCCTACGACGACGGGTACCACCGGCGCTTCACCGAGGTCGAACGGCAGGTCCGCGAGGCCCTGGTCGACGGCCGCGCCCACATCGCCGAAGCCGAGATGAAGCAGCGCCGTGAAACGACCTGACGATACGTCCCCCACGGCACCGGCGGGCAGCGGGAGCGGCTCGCCCCTGGCGGGCCGGGTCGCCGTCGTGACCGGTGCCGCGCGCGGCCTGGGCGCGGCCCTGGCCGCCGAACTCTCGCAGCGGGGCGCGACCGTCGCGCTGCTCGGGCTCAACGGGCGGGCGCTGGAACGCGTCTCCCGCTCCCTGCCCGGGCCCAGCGGCTGCTGGGAGGCCGACGTCACCGACGACGGGGCGATGGACCGCGCCGCCGCCGGGGTGCGGGAGGAACTGGGCACGCCGTCGGTGCTCGTCGCCAACGCCGGGGTGGCCGAGGGCGGGCCGTTCGCCGACTCCGACCCCGCCACCTGGCGGCGGGTGGTGGAGGTGAACCTGACCGGCAGCGCGACCAGCGCCCGCGCCTTCCTGCCCGACCTGCTCGCCACCCGCGGCTACCTCCTGCAGATCGCCTCCCTGGCGGCGATGGGGACCTCGCCCATGATGAGCGCGTACTGCGCCTCCAAGGCGGGCGTCGAAGCCTTCGCGCACGCCCTGCAGGCCGAACTCGCCCACCGGCACGTCGGGGTCGGCATCGCCTACCTGAACTGGATCGACACCGACATGGTCCGCGACGCCGACCGGCACACCGTCCTGCGGGAACTGCGCACGCACATGCCCCGCCCCGCCCGCAAGGTGTACCCGCCGCGCACCGTGGCGGCCAGGCTGGTGCGGGCCGTCGAACGGCGCTCCCCGGCCGTCTACGTCCCCGGCTGGCTGCGCGCCGTCCAGCCCGTCCGCGCCGCCCTGCCGCCGCTGGTCACCCGGCTGTCCCGCACCGAGGTGCCGCGCATCGCCGCCCACCACCCCTTCCGCCCCACCGGCCTGCTCGGCGCCGGCGGCCGGGACGCCGTCACCCGCGACGGGCCGGAGCGGGCGCGGTAGCCGGTTACCGTGGACGGTGTGAACGAGCAGCGAGCATGGCGCGTCGCGGTGGACCGGGGACTCGTCGTCCAGCCGGTCTGCCACCACCTCGACCCGGTCCGGGACGTCCCCGCCCCTCCGGCCGCCGGCTGTGAGGACTGCCTGCGGGAGGGCAGCACCTGGGTGCACCTGCGGGAGTGTCTGAGCTGCGGGCACGTCGGCTGCTGCGACAGCTCCCCCCGGCAGCACGCCCACCGGCACGCCCACGCCCAGGAGGGCCACCCCGTCGCCCGGTCCCTCGAACCCGGCGAGAACTGGGCCTGGTGCTACACCGACGAACTCTTCCTGCTCCCCGCCTGACGGCACCGGCCGAGCGCCCCGCCCCCCGCGGAACGCGCCCGTCCGCGAAGTCACTCCATCGGTGACACCGGCACTTGTCATCCGATAGATGACGCGCTAGAAAGGTGTCAGGTGAAGCGCACCGGCAACCACTCGACCAGTGGAGGTGTTTCGCGATGCTGCTGCGCACCGATCCGTTCCGTGACCTGGACCGTCTGGCCCAGCAGTTCCTGGGCGGCACGGGGACCTGGTCCCGCCCGACCCCGATGCCGCTGGACGCGTACCGGGCCGGCGACGAGTACGTGATCTGCTTCGACCTGCCGGGGGTGGACCCGGAGGCGATCGACATCGACGTCGAGCGGAACGTCCTGACCGTCAAGGCCGAGCGCCGCCCGCGCCAGCAGGGCGAGGACGTGCAGTGGGAGCTGTCCGAGCGGCCGCTGGGCGTCTTCTCCCGGCAGGTCGTGCTCGCCGACACCCTCGACCCGGACGGCATCACCGCCGACTACGACGAGGGCGTGCTGACCCTGCGCATCCCGGTCGCCGAGAAGGCCAAGCCCCGCAAGGTCGCGATCGGCCACAGCGGGAGCCGCAAGCAGATCTCGGCCTGACCCGCCCCGAAGCCGTTCCGCGCCGCCCCGATCCCTCCCCCTCGATGCCAGGGGCGGCCGGAACACCCCCGACCGCCGGGCCCCGGCCCGGCACCTGTCGCGCCCGTCCGTCGGAACGGTAGGGAGAACGGCGATGACCCTTCGATGGGAGGCGTTCCTGGAGGAGGTCCGGGAGCGCGGCGAGTACGACACCCCGCAGGAGGCCGAGCGGGCCGCCCGGGTCGTCCTGGCCCTGCTCGGCGCCCACCTGGTCGGTGACGTCCGCACGGAACTGGCCGCCCGGCTGCCGGAGACCATGGCCCTGGTCCTGCTCAACCCCCTGCAGGCCGCCGAGCCGCTCAGCCCGGAGCGCTTCGTGCGCGCGACCGCGGCCTGGATCGAGGGGGCCACCGACGCCACGGCCCTGTGGGACGTCGGCGCCGTCCTGTCCACGGTGGCCGACGCCGCCGGCGACGACCTCACCGGGCGCGTCCTGCTCCAACTGCCGCCCGGCTACGACCTGCTGTTCGGCCGCCCGACCGCAGGCGAACGACCCTGACCACCCTCGTACGCCGCCACCCGCGGGCGGCCGGTCCCGGAAGGCCCTCCATGGTCATGACCCGCTACCACCACCTCCTCCGGCACGTCCGCCACCTCGGCCGCTACCCCACCGACGCGGAAGCCGAACGGGTCCTCGAGGCCGTCCTGGCCCTCCTCGGCGCCCAGCTCACCGGTGACGAACGCTGCGACCTGGCCGCCCGCCTGCCCGGACGGGCCCGTGCCGTCCTCGCCGCCCAGCTGCCCCTGCCCCGCCCCGTCACCGCCCCCGCCTTCGTCGAGAGCCTCGCCCACGCCCTCGGCACCAGCCTCACCGCCGCCCGCTGGGACGCCTCCTCCGTCCTGGCCGCCCTCACCGACCTCACCGACGACGACGGCCTCACCGACCGCCTCCTCGACCACCTGCCACGCGGCTACGCCCTGCTGTTCGGCCGCGCGGACCTGGTCGCCGCCGCCTGACGCCGGCCTGCCCGCGACCGTCCCCCCCCCCCGCGGGCAGGGCCCGCGCCGTCCCGGGACGGTCACCGCCCCTCCCTACACTGGTGGGCATGCGACAGCGTCCCGGAGGACCGGAAGACGGTGCCGAGGGCCTGTTCGACCTGGACGAACTCCTGGCCGCCTCGGCACCGGCCGCGGAGCGGGCGGACCGTTCGTTCCGCGACGGGGAACAGGCGCGCAGGCTGCTCGACGTGACCGAGATCCACGCCGAACCCGCAGCCGCGCGCTCCTGGCGGGGCCGGCAGATCATCGCCCGCTTCCCCGGTGCGCGGATCGTCGAGACGGCCTCCCACTGGCGCATCCCCGACCTGCACGGCCACGCGGGCAACGTGGAACGCTGGGTGCGGGTCAAACGCGGCACCCTGGTCCTCGGCGAGCGCAAGTCCTTCGGCATCCGCCCCAACGGACGGTCGGCCGACTGGATCGCCCCCGCCCTCTCCAACGGCTGCGCCATGGCCTGCGCGTACTGCTACGTCCCGCGCCGCAAGGGCTTCGCCAACCCGATCACCGTCTTCACCAACGTCGAGCGCGTCCTCGCCGCCGTGGAACGGCACGTCGCCTCCACCGGCCCCAAGCGCGAGCCCAACCAGTGCGACGAGCGCGCCTGGGTCTACGACATCGGGGAGAACGGCGACTGCTCGGTCGACGACCTGATCAGCGACAACACCGCAGACCTGGTCCGGGCCTTCCGCCGCCTGCCCACCGCCAAGGCCTCCTTCGCGACCAAGTTCGTCAACCCCGACCTGCTGCGACTGGACCCCCGGGGCCGCACCCGCATCCGCTTCTCCGTGATGCCGCCCGACGACTCCAGGCACCTCGACATCCGCACCACCCCGGTCCCGGAGCGCCTCGCCGCGGCTGCCGACTTCCTGGACGCCGGCTACGAAGTGCACTTCAACCTCTCCCCGGTGGTCATCCGCCCGGGCTGGGAACGCGACTGGGGCGAACTGCTGCGCGCCATGGACGACACGCTCCCGGGACGGGTCAAGGCCCAGGCTGCCGCGGAGATCATCATGCTCACGCACAACCAGGAGCTGCACGAGGTCAACCTCGGCTGGCACCCGCGCGCCGAGGACGTCCTGTGGCGGGAGGACCTCCAGGAGCCCAAGCGCTCCCAGAACGGCAGCCGGAACGTGCGCTACCGCGCCGGTGTCAAGGCGTCCGCCGTCGAGACGCTGCGTGCGCTGATCGGCGCCCGCGCCCCGTGGCTGCGGGTGCGCTACGCCTTCTGAGCGCCTCCCGCGGCCGGGCGGCCCCCCTCCGCCGTCGTCGACCGGTCGTCAGGGAGCCTCCGGCGGACGGGCGTCGGCGGGGGAGGAGGGGGCGGCGCCCCGTCCGGCCCGGACGGCGTCCTCCAGGGCGGCGGCCAGGACGTCCAGCTCCGGGGCGAAGTCGCCGCCGACCGTGCCGGGCATCGCCGCGGCCAGCGCGCACGCCGCCACCAGCGCCAGGCGCTCGGCGCCGGTCAGCTCGGGCAGCGTCCGCGCGTCCCGGCCGTAGTGGTAGACCGGGCCGATCGCCCACGACGCGAGCAGGTGGTAGCGGCTGCCGCCGTCCAGGGCCGAGCCGTCCCCGCCCGGCACGACCGCCGCCCCGCTGGCCGCCTCCAGCGCCGCGGCCGTGCGCAGCAGCGTCCGGCCGTGGGAGCGCTCCGGCTGCCGCCCGGCCAGCGCCCGCACCCACGCCGCGGCGCGTTCCCCGGCCCCGCGCGCCCGCGCCATCGCCCGCCGCTCCTGCAGGTCCGGCTCGTACCGGAGGTCCTCGTACCGGAGGTCCGGCCCGCCCCGGCCGGCCCCGCCGTCGTCCGGGGCGAGCGCTGCGGGAGCGGGGAAGCGGCCGGTGACGACCACGCCGTAGGTGTCCATGCCCTGCCCAACCCCGTACCGGCCCTCGAGGTCACGCCGGTTCCCGAGGACGCGCGTATGCCTCCGGGGAGTCGTCCGAGCGTTCGCGCACGCACCCCGTGGGCCGAACCCGCCCACCGGCCCGGTACGGTGGGCGACGCGCACGTGACGCCCCGCGCCGGGGCCGTGACCGTGCGAGCGGCTCCCGTTCCCGACCGAGGAGTACCCATGACCCAGCCCCTTCCCGGCGCGGGCCCCTTCGCGGACGACCCGAACCGGAAGGCCCCGTCGTCGGCACCCGTCCCCCTGCCGCACGCGCCGGCCACCGGGTACCCGCCGACCGGGAGCGGGCACCGGGCGAAGTCCGCCCTGGTCCTCCTCCCGGAGCTGTACGCCTTCTGCCGCGAGCAGGTCGAGGAGGAGTTCGGCCCGGGGCCGGGCACGGTCAAGGACCACCTCCTGCACGTCCTCGGCACCGCGGTCCACCGCGCCCGCACCGGCATCGACCCGCACGTCCTCGGACAGTCCGTGGCCACGGTGCTCAGCGTGGCCACCCGCTACCGGGCGCACCACCGCTACCGGGAACTGGGAGTGGACGACCTGGTGGAGGTCAACCCCCGTCGGCGGCCCGCGCCGTGACTCCCCGGCCCGTTGCCCGAGCAGCGGCCCGGCGGCGTGGCCCGTCGGTCGCCCGCCCCGCGGTTTGGGGCCGGGTGGAGCGGGAAGCCGGTCCGGGCGGCCGCTCGGACGCGTTCGGTTCTCTCAGCGGTGGGGGTTCGCGGTGGTCCGGTCGTCGGGCGGGAGGAGACGGTGGGGGCGGGCGCTGCGGCGCACGCCGCTGACGATGTGGAACGAGGACGTCACCGACTTCGCGGCGGCCCTGACGTACTACGCGATCCTGGCGATCCTCCCGGCGCTGCTGGCCACGGTGGTGGGCTTCGCGCTGATCAGCCCGGCGGCGGCCCGGGAGGCGGCGGTGCACCTGGCGGGGGTGGTGCCGGGCCAGGCGGGGACGGAGCTCGGCGGGGTGCTGATCCAGGCGCTGGGCGGCGGCTCGACCGGTTGGACGCTGATGGCCGCGGGGACCGGCAGCGCGCTGTGGTCGTGCTGCAGCTACCTGGCGGTGTTCCGGCGGGCGCTGCATCGGATGCACGGCACCAGCGACCGGCGCTCCCCGCTGCGCAAGGCCCCGCGGATCGTGGCGACCGCGGCCGTGCTGCTGGTGCTGCTGGCCGTGAGTGCCCTGGCGCTGATCCTGAGCGGCCCGCTCGCGCAGGAGGCGGGAGAGGTGCTGCACCTGGGCGGGACGGCCCCGCTGGTGTGGTCGGTGGTGCGCTGGCCCGTGCTGCTGGTGGTGGCGGCGGCGCTGGTGCTGGTCGTCTTCCGCACCGGCCCCGAGCCGGCCTGGCGCCGGTGGGGCAGCCTGCCGGGCGGCGTCCTGGCCGCGGCGCTCTGGCTGGTCTTCTCGGCGGGCTTCGCCCTGTACACCAGTGCCTTCGGCACCTACAGCCGCCTGTACGGTTCGCTGGCGGGGACGGTGGTCTTCCTGGTCTGGCTGTGGCTGACCAACCTGGCACTGCTGGCGGGCGCGCAGTTCACGGCCGAACTGCACCGCGCCGCCGGGCACCTCGGCACCTCCCGCCCCGCCGCGGAGCCGCCCGCCACCTGCCCCTGAGCGCAGGTCCTTCGGCCGGGCCCCGCGGGCGGCCCGCGGGCCCGGCGCTCCGGGGCGGTCCGGCCCTCCGGCCGGGAGCGGCCCCGCTCAGTCGGTCCAGCGCACGACGAGGACGGCGGCCAGGGCCACCACGACGGCGACCACCCGGAAGCCGGAGTCCATCGCGGCGCTGAGGGCGGCGGCCGAGGCCCCGGAGCCGACGGCGTGGGCGCCCAGCGCGGTGCCCATCGCCGCGACACCGACGGCACTGCCCACCTCGCGGGCGGCGCCGTTGAGCCCGGAGCCCGTACCGGCCCGGTCGGCGGGCAGCGCGGCCATGATGCCGCCGGACAGCGGGGGCAGCGCCAGGCCGATGCCGGCCAGGGCGAGCGCCGGGCACAGGAGGTACAGGGCGTACGGGGTGCCGGCGCCGACGAAGGAGAAGGCGCCGAGACCGGCCACCAGCCCGGCGAAGCCGAGCGCGACCACCCGCTTCGCGCCCCAGCGCTCCACCAGCCGGCCGGAGGAGCGCGAGGCCAGCGTCATGGCGACGGCGATCGGCGCGATGGCGAAGCCCGCCAGGGCGAGGGAGTAGCCGTGGGCCAGCGTCAGGTACTGGGCGTTGACGTAGAACATCGCGAACGCCCCGGCGAAGGCCACCGCCACTCCGGCCGTCCCGGCCCGCACCGGGCGCAGCGCGAACACCCGCGGGTCCAGCAGCGGGTGCTCGCGGCGCAGCGCCACCCGGACGTACACCGCCGCTACCGCCACCGCGGCGGCGAAGGAGCCGAGCACCCAGGCGGAGGTCCAGCCGCGCTCGCGGCCCTCGATCAGGCCGTGGACCAGGGCGACGATCGCCGCGGCCAGCAGCACCGAGCCCGGCGCGTCCAGCGGGACGGCCCGCCGGGGAGTCCGGGGCGCGCACCGCGCGCAGGCCAGCAGGAGCAGCGCCCCCGCCGTGCCGAACACCAGGAACAGCCCCTGCCAGGGCAGGAGTTCGAGCACGACGCCGCCGACCACGTTGCCGAGGATGCCGCCGACGGCGAGCGACGCCGTCCAGGTCGCCACGGCCGCCGGGCGACCGGCCTGCGGGACGACCAGCACCAGCAGCCCGAGCGTGACGGGCAGGGCGAGGGCGGCGCCCACCCCGGCGACCAGCCGCCCGGCGATCAGCAGCGGCACGCTCCCGGCCCAGGCCGCGAGCAGCCCGCCGCCCGCGAACAGGCCCAGCCCCGCCAGCAGGACCCCCTTGCGCCCGAGCCGGTCGGCCAGCGCACCGCCGGGCACGAGCAGGCAGGCGAAGGCGATCAGGTACGCGTCCACGATCCACACGAGCGCGGTCGGGCCCGGGTGCAGGGCGCTGCGCGCGATCGAGGGCACCGCGAGGTTCATTGCGGCGGCCATGGCCTGCAGCGTCCCCGCGCACAGGGACATCAGGGCGACGGTGCCCCCGGCCCCCACCCGCTTCGCGCTCGTCGGCTCACCGGGCGCGGCGCGCCCGACGGACAGGTGCTCGGTCTTCATCTCGTCCCCTCCAGGTCGTGGACCTCACTGGGGGAGACGCTAGGGGCGGACCGCCATGACGACAAATGCACCCGTTGCACGAGTACAGTGCACCGGACGCAATCATCCAGCTGGGAGGGCACCCGTGGCCGCCACCACCACCCGGGACGTCGACCTGAACCTCCTCACCGCGCTCGACGTCCTGCTCGACGAGTGCTCGGTCTCCGCCGCCGCCGACCGGCTCGGCCTCTCCGCACCCGCGATGAGCCGGACGCTGGCCCGGATCCGCACCGCGTTCGACGACCCGATCCTGGTCCGCTCCGGGCAGACGATGGTGCCGACCCCGCGCGCCGAGGCGGTGCACGCGGAGGTGAAGGCCGTCCTGGAGCGCTCGCGCGCCCTGTTCGCCCGGGACCGCCCGGTGGACCCGGCCCGGCTGGAGCGGACGTTCACCGTCGTCGCCAACGACCTGCTCGCCGGGGCCCTCGCCGACCGCCTGCTGCCGCGCCTGCGCCGCAGCGCGCCGGAGGTGACCGTCGTCCTGCTCTCCGAGGGCCCCGACCCCGACGACCTGGTCCTGCGCGAGGGCAGGGCCGACCTGGAGGTCCGGGTGATCACCGCCCCGGCACCGGAGACCCGCGTCGAGCCGCTGCTGGTCGACGCGATGGCCACCGCCGTCCGGCCCGGGCACCCGCTCACCCGCGGCCCCCTCACCCCGGCCGCGCTCGCGGACGCGCTGCACGTCGTCCCCTCCCGGCGCGGGCGCCTGCGCGGGCCGCTGGACGACGCGCTGGAGGCCGTCGGGCTGCGGCGCCGGGTGGTCGCGGCGATGCCGACCTTCGCCTCCGCGCTCCAACTCGTCGCCGCCTCCGACCTGGTGAGCCAGGTCCCGGCGCGCACCGGCGCACCCCTGGTCGCCGCCCTCGGCCTGACCGCGCTGCCGATCCCGCTGCCCCTGCCGCCCATCGACATCTCCATGGGCTGGCACCCGCGCCACGACAGCGACCCGGCCCAGCGCTGGTTCCGCCACCAGGTCCGCTCCGCCCTCGCCGGCCTCGCCCCGGCGGCCGCCTGAACCGCAGCACGGCGCCCGGTCCTCGGGCGCTCGGACGCTCAGGCGGACACGGCGGCGGCCCCGGCGAACGCGTACTGGTTGGCGGGCCGGGGCAGGCCGTAGTGCTCGCGCAGCGTGGTGCCCTCGTACTCGGTGCGGAACAGGCCGCGCCCGCGCAGGATCGGCAGCACCTCCGCCACGAACACCTCCAGCCCGGACGGCAGCACCGCGGGCATCACGTTGAAGCCGTCGGCCGCGCCGTGCTCGAACCAGTGCTGGATCGTGTCGGCCACCTGCACCGGCGTGCCGGTGAAGGTGCGGTGGCCGCGGCCGCCGCCGAGCCGCCCGATCAGCTGGCGCACCGTCAGGCGCTCCCGGCGCGCCAGGTCCACGATCAGCGTGTAGCGGCTCTTGGCGCCCTCGACCTCGTCCTCGGTGGGCAGGTCCGCGGGGAGCTGCTCGTCGAAGCGCAGCCGCTCGGGCTCCACCTTCAGCACCGTCGCCAGCTGCTCGCGCGCGTACTCCGGCCTGATCAGCCGGTCCAGTTCGGCCTCCAGCTCGCGCGCCTCGGCCTCGGTGGCGCCGATCACCGGGACGATCCCGGGCAGGATCTTCACGTGCTCGGGGTCGCGTCCGGCGGCGGCCGCGCGGCGCTTGACGTCCGCGTAGAAGGCCTGGCCCTCCGCGAGGGTCGGCTGCGCGGTGAACACCGCCTCGGCCCACCGCGCGGCGAACTCCCTGCCGTCCTCCGACGACCCGGCCTGCACCAGCAGCGGGTACGCCTGCGGCGAGCGGCGCACGTTCAGCGCCCCCTCGACCCGGAAGAAGCGGCCGCGGTGGTCGACCGGGCGCACCCGGTCGGGGCTGGCGTGCACGCCCGCCTCCTTGTCCGCCACCAGCGCCCCGTCGGCCCAGCTGTCCCACAGCTTGGTGGACACCTCCAGGAACTCCGCCGCCCGCTCGTAGCGGGTGCGGTGCAGCGGCTGCCCCTCCAGGCCGAAGTTGCGGGCCGCCGCGTCACCGGCCGTGGTGACGATGTTCCAGCCCGCGCGGCCGCCGGAGAGGTGGTCGAGCGAGGCGAACCGCCGCGCCAGGTTGTACGGCTCGTTGTAGCTGGTCGAGGCGGTGGCGATCAGTCCGATCCGGCTGGTCCCGGCGGCGAGCGCGGCCAGCAGCACGGTCGGCTCCAGCTTGCCCGAGGGACGGCGGCTGGGATCGCCCCACAGCGACGGGCTGTCGGCGAGGAACACCGAGTCGAACTTCGCCTCCTCGGCGATGCGGGTCAGCCGCTGGTGGAAGGCCAGGTCCAGGTCGGCGGCGGGATCGGACTCCGGCAGCCGCCAGGAGGCTTCGTGGTGGCCGGTGTCGTGGATGAACAGGTTGAAGTGCAGCTGCTTGCCCATGGGGCGGTCCTCCGTCGGTGGATCGGTCGGTGGAACAGTCGGTGGATCGGTCGGTGGATCGAGGGGGCGAGGGATCAGCGGTTCAGGGAGCGGAACGTGCTCGCGTGGAAGACCAGGGGGTCGACGGCCGGATCGAGGTGCAGCTCGTGCACGCGCAGCACCACCACGTCGTGGTCCCCGGCGCGGACCTCCTGCTCGACCGAGCAGGCGAACCAGGCGCCCGCACCGTCCAGCAGCACGGCCCCGCCCGGCGCCGCCCGCCACGCGGCGTCGGCGAACCGCCCGGCGGCGGGCCCCGCCAGCCGGCGGCACAGCGCCGCGTGCTGCGCACCGAGCACGCTGACGCCCAGCCGCTCGGCGCGCCGCAGCACCGGCCAGGTCCCCGAGGTGCGCGCCACGCACAGCGAGACCAGCGGCGGCGCCAGCGACACCGGGGTGAACGAACTGGCCGCCAACCCGACCGGCCGTCCGTCGACCAGCGCGGCCACCGCCGTCACACCGGTGGGGAAGGCGCCGTACACCGCCCGCAGGGTCCTGCCGTCGGGAGCCACGGCGGTCATCCGCGCACCTCCCCGGACGCCGCGGCCACCGGATCGGGCCGCCGCAGCAGCGGCAGGAGCCGGTCACCGACCCGGGCCGCCTCCTGCCGGTACGGGGTGTCGGACAGGACGAAGTGCGTCACCCCGAGGGCGCGGTACTTCCGCAGGGCGTCGGCGACCTCCGACGCGGAGCCGACCAGCCAGGTCGTCCCGGCGCCCCCGCCCCCGTAGCGGCCCGGCGCGGTGTAGAGGCAGTCGTCCAGGACCTCGCCGCGGTCCGCGAGGTCGAGCAGGCGGCGCTGGCCCACCGCCGCCCGGCTGCGGAACGCCTCCGGCTCCTGCGCGCCCTGCCGGGCCATCAGCTCGACCTTCCGCTCCGCGGCGCGCCACGCCTCCGCCGAGGTGTCCCGCACGACGGTGGTCACCCGCAGCCCGAACTCCAGCGGTTGGTGCCGCCGTCCGAGGCTCGCGCCGAGCGCACGCAGCCGCCCGATGCGCTCGGCGACGCCGTCCAGCGGCTCGCCCCAGAACAGCTGGACGTCGGCCTCCTGCGCGGCGACCCGCTCGGCGGCCGCGCTCGCACCGCCGAAGTACAGCCGCGGGCGGCGCCCCTGCTCGGCGCCCCAGGGCCGCGGCCGCAGCACGGAGTCCGCGACCCGGTAGTGCTCGCCGCGGAAGGTCACCCGCTCCTCGCTCCACAGCCGGCGGACCAGGCGGAGGAACTCCAGCGTGCGGCCGTAGCGGCGCGAGCGGTCGAACTCGCCGTCGCCGTAGGAGGCGGCGTCGTCCAGCCCGCTGACGACGTTGACCAGCACCCGTCCCCGGCTGAGCCGGTCGAGGGTGGCCGAGGCCGAGGCGAAGTTGGCCGGGTGCCAGTAGCCGGGCCGGACCGCGATCAGCGGCTTGAAGGTCGTGGTGCGGGCGGCGAGGGCGGTCGCGACGGTGAAGGTGTCCGGCCTGCCCCAGCCGGTGCCCAGCAGCGCCCCGCCCCAGCCGTGCCGCTCCACCGTGCGGGCGAGCTCGGTCGAGTGGTCGAGGCTGCCCCAGTCCTCCCGCGGCTCGTCGCCGCGGTGGCCGGGCTCCACCGTGTTGGGGAGGTACCACAGGAACTCGCCCACCTCAGCTCTCCCCTCCGGGCCCCGCCGACCCCGCGGAGGCCGCGCCGTCCCGCGCCGCCCCGGTGGCGGGTGCGCCGTCGGGCCGCACCCCGAGGGCCGCCAGCAGCCGCTCGCGGTACTCGCCCAGCAGCGGGTCCCGGTAGGAGCGGGGGTGCGGCAGGTCGATCTCCAGGTCCACCGAGATCCGCCCCCGCTCGAGGACGAGCACCCGGTCGGCCAGCGCCGCCGCCTCGTCCACGTCGTGGGTGACCAGCAGCACGGACGGGCGGTGGCGCTGCCACAGCTCGCGCAGCAGGGCGTGCATCCGGATCCGGGTCAGCGCGTCGAGCGCCCCGAACGGCTCGTCGGCGAGCAGCAGTTCGGGCTCGCGGACCAGCGCGCGGGCCAGCGCGGCCCGCTGCTGCTCGCCACCGGAGAGCTCCCCGGGCCAGGCCCGCTCGCGGCCCGCCAGCCCGACCTCGGCCAGCGCCGCCCGGCCGCGCTCGGCCGGCGGGCGGCCGTCGGCGTCCCGCTTCCCCACGCCGAGCAGGACGTTCTCCAGCACCCGGGACCACGGCAGCAGCCGGGAGTCCTGGAAGACCACCGACACCCGCTCCGGGGCGGACAGCCCGCCGCTGCCCGCGGTGTCGTGGTCGATCCCGGCGATCGCCCGCAGCAGCGTGCTCTTGCCGGACCCGGAGTGGCCCAGCAGCGCGACGAACTGGCCGGCCGGGATCTCCAGGTCGATCGCGTCGAGGACGGTGCGCGACCCGAACGAACGGGTCAGGGCGGCGAGTCGGACAGCGGGCCGGGTCAACTGCTCAGCGATCGGCGCCACGACAGGACCCTCCTCTCCAGGAGACGGACGGCGGTGTCGGAAGCGAAGCCGAAGACCCCGTAGATGAGCAGTCCGAGGACGATCACCTGGGTCTGGCCGTAGTTCTGCGCCTGGAACATCATGTAGCCCAGGCCGTTGGTGGCGTTGATCTGCTCCAGCACGACCAGCGACAGCCAGGAGCCGGTGACCGCCAGGCGCAGCCCCACGAAGAAGCCGGGCAGCGCGCCGGGCACGACCACCTGCCGGACGAACCGCCAGCGGCCGAACCGCAGCACCTCCGCGAGCTCGACGTAGCGCGCGTCGATGCCCGCCAGCGCGGCGTGCAGGTTCAGGTAGACCGGGATGTAGACGACGATCGCGATGATGACCACCTTGAACGTCTCGCCGATGCCCAGCCACAGGATGAACAGCGGGATCAGACCCAGCGTCGGCACGGCCCGGTTGACCTGCACCGTCCCGTCGATCAGCGCCTCGCCGACCCGGCTCAGCCCCGCGGCCAGCGCCAGCACCACACCCGCCGTCAGGCCGATGGCGAAGCCCTGCGCCGCCCGCCACAGCGAGGTGCCCAGGTCGGTGCGGAGCGTCCCCCCGCTCCACAGCTCCGCCCCGGTCCGCACCACCGACCACGGCGCGGGCAGCACCCGCGGGTCCAGCACCCCGGCCGCGCTCGCCCCGGCCCACACCGCCAGCAGCAGCAGCGGACCCACCAGCCGGGCGTACGGACGGCGCGGCCCGGGGCCCAGCCGGCGCGCCCGCGGGCGACCGGCGACCGGCCCGCCCGGAGCGGGCCCCGGCCCGGCGACGACGGCCTCGGGCGGTACCGCGGGCCGCTCAGCAGTCGCCCCCGCAGCCGTGCCGCCGGGTCGCCTCGGGGCGGTCACCACGCCGGTCACCACGCCGGCCGACAGGCCGGTCGACCGGCCTGTCGGCCCGGCGGTTGACACGTGTTCAGCCATCATCAGCTCCGGTACTCGGCGGGAACGGCCGCCGCCGCGAGGTGCTCGAAACGGCGGTCGAAGAGGACGTCCGCCTTGAAGGACTTCACGAAGCCGCCCTCGGCCAGCAGGTCGACCGTCTGCTGCTCCCAGGCGATCGCCTCGTCCCAACTCGGCGGCAGCAGGGGCTTGTTGCTCAGTGCCGTCACCTGCCTGGCCTGCTCGGCGGTGATCTTCTGCGACTTGACGTAGTACTCCTGCTCCCAGACCGGGGCGTTCTCGTACACCCACACCAGCCCCTTGGCCCAGATCGGGACGAACGCCGCGATCGCCGCGGCCCGGCGGGAGTCGGCGAGCACCCCGGCCGGGGCCCACAGCAGGCTGAGCAGGTCCACCACGTCGGTGGCGATGGTGTGCGCGCCGTCCGCGCCGTACTGGTTGAGGTAGGCCGGGGCCTGCGCGATGCCCAGCGGGGCGATGTCCACCTGCCCGGCCTGCAGGGCCGTCAGGAACTGGTTGCTGGTCAGCGGCACCAGCTGCACGTCCGAGCTCTTCAGCCCGGCCTGCCGCAGCGCCCGCAGCAGCACCACGCCCTGGGCCTGCCCCTGCGAGAACGCCAGCTTCCTGCCCGCGAACTGCGCCACCGACTGGATGTCGCTGTGCGGCTTGGTCGCGAACAGGTAGGACGGCTTGCGGGTCAGGTTGATCGCGACGATGCGCGCGTCGTAGCCCTGGAAGTGGGCCTGGATCGGCGGGATGCCCGCGTTGTTGGCCAGGTCCAGGGAGTTGGCGCGGAAGGCGTTGATGACGTCCGGCCCCGCGCCGATGTTCGGCCACGACGGGACGTCGAACGGGATCTGCCGGATCAGGCCGGAGAGCTGGAGCTGGAGCTGCTGGGCGCCGAGGGAGGAGGCGATGCGCAGGCTGGTGCCGGAGGGCACCTCGGTCGGCAGCGCGGCGTCCGCCGACAGCGCGGGGCCGCTGGCGGCGGCGCTGGTGCAGGCGCCGAGGCCGAGCGCGGCACCGGCGCCGAGCAGGGTCCGGAGGAAGAGCCTCCGGTTCGGGGCGGGGAGGTCCTGGAGCGGGGACACGGGAGTGCGGTTCCTTTCGCAGCGGGTCGGCCGGGGCCGGTACGGGGTCAGGAGGCCACCGCGACGCGGTGGTCGGCGGTGAACGGGCGTCCGGCGACGAGCTCGGAGCGCTGCCCGTCCGGCCCGACCGGGACGTCGCCGATCAGGGTGACCCGGTGCAGGCGCCGCTCGACGTCCAGGTGGTCCAGGTCGAGCGGGGCCAGGTGGGCGGTCACCCGGTTGTCCCAGAAGGCGACGTGCCCGGCCTCCCAGCGCAGGCGCACCGTGTACTCGGGCCGGGTGATCTCCGCGTAGAGCAGGTCGAGGATGCGTCGGCTCTCGACCGCGGTGACGTCCACGACGTGGCTGGTGAAGACGGGGTTGACGAACAGCGCACGCTCCCCGGTCTCCGGGTGCACCCGCACCACGGGGTGGACGGCCACCAGCAGGTTGTCGTTGATCCGGCGGCCGTACTCGCTGTCGCCCGCCACCTGCTGCCCGCCGCCGTAGCGGTGCTCGGCGCGCAGGGTGTCCACGAAGGCCCGGACGGGCGCGGACAGGCCCTGGTAGGCCGCGACCAGGTTGGTCCACTGGGTGTCGCCGCCGACCGCGGGGACGGTCTCGGCCCGCAGGACCGACCCGGCGGGCGGGTTCACGGCGGCGGTGACGTCGGTGTGCCAGCCGTCGACGTAGCTGTACCGGCGCTTGCGGTACTCCTCCTGGAAGCCCTTGCCGTAGCGCTCCTCGAAGCGGCGCGGGTCGACGGTGAAGATCTCCGGGTGGTCCGCGGGCGGGGCGTCGTCGTGCGGGTGGGCGTAGGTGAGCTCGCCGAACTGGCGGGCGAAGGCGATCTGGGCGGCGTGGTCGAGGTCCTGGCCGCGGAAGAAGACGACCTTGTGGCGGTGCAGGGCCTGCCGGACGGCCGCGACGTCCTCCGCGGCCAGCGGCCGGGAGAGGTCGACGCCGTCGATGTCGGCGCCGATGTGACCGGCGACGGGACGTACGGTGAGCGTGCTCATGACAGTGGGGTCCTTTCGGTGACGGACGGGCACCCGGGCACCGGGGGGGCACCGCGGCACGACGGTGCCGGGGTGCGCGGGGGCGCAGGCGGGTGAGGGGGTACAGATGCGTGACGGAGTGCAGATGGGTGCGGCTCGCCGGGGACGCGTCCGCCCGGGGTCACCGCGAGCGGGACGGAGGACGCCGCGTGCAGCTCAGCACGGAGCGGCGCACGCCCGGCGGGGCGTCGGCGGAACGCCGGTCAGCAGGCGTGACAGCGCAGGCCGGCGAAGTGGTGCGCGCGGAAGGCGTTCACGGGGAGCCGCTGTGCGGCTGCCCGGATCGTGGCCTTCTCCTGCGCGTCCATGGCAGCAGTCTGCTGCCCCGGTCGCCCCGCGGACAACGGTTTGTGACGGCGCGGAAGAAACTCCGCCGGGCGGCCGCTCACCGGCCGGCCCCCACCGTGCGCAGCCCCAGGGGGTCCTGGTAGACGGCCGCGAGCACCGGCACCGCCGCCGCCAGCGCGAGGGTGTCCGGGCCGAACGAGCCGGTCCGCACCACACCGTCGGCCCCACCGATCTCCCGACTCAACTCATCCAAGAGGTACGGCAGTTGCAAGGTGGCGGCCTCGGTCAGCACCACGGCGTCCGGGCTGATCACCTCCAGCATCGGCCGCACCGCCCGGGCCACCATCCGCAACCGGGAACGGCACAGCTCCACGGCCCGGGCGTCGCCCCCGCCCGCGGCCCGCAGCAACAACTGCAGGTCCGGACGCGGCACCACGCCCTCCGCCACAGCCCGCCCCAGCAGGCCCCGGTCCGCCACGGTCGCCTGCAGGCAACCGGTCCGGCCGCACGGGCACGGCTGCGTCGAGCCCGGAACGGGCAGGTGCGCGATGCCGCCCGCGCCGTGCCGCCGCCCCTGCAGCAGGACCCCGCCGGTGGCGATCGCCGCATCCACGGCATTGCCCACGAACAGGTGCACCAGCACCCCCTCGCCGACCCGGCCGAACAGCATCTCGGCCCGGGCCAGCGCCCGGGCGTGCCCCTCCACGTGCACCGGGAGGCGCACCACCCGCTGCAACGCGTCCCGCACCGGCACGTCGCGCCAGCCGAGCGCGGCGTTCTCCACCACCACCCCGGCCTCCGGATCCACCCACCCCCCGGTCACCACCCCCAGCCCCAGCACCGACCGCCCCCGCGCGTACCGCCCCAGGAAACCGGGCAGCCGCGCGGCGACCTCCGCCAGCACCGCCCCCGAACGCTCGGCCCTCGGCAGGTGCTCGGACGCCACGATCCGCCCGCGCAGGTCCGTGAGCGAGAAGGTCAGCCGCGGCAGCGCGACGTGCACCCCCGCCGCCAGGTGGTGCGAGGTGTTGATGTCCAGCGGAATGCGCGGCCGCCCCGGCCGCGGCCGCTGCGCGGGCTCCGGCGGCTGCCAGAGCAGCCCCATCGCGAGCAGGTCGGCCGAGTGCCGAGACACCGCGGCCGCACTCAACCCGGTCTCCCCGACGATCGCCGTACGACCGAGCGGCCCCTGGTCCAGCACCGCCCGCAGCACGGCGGCGGCACTGTCCGGCCGATCGACGCCGGCCGGGGAGCCGGGCCTGGCAACGAGCGCTGGCAGCATGGGGGTTCCTCTGTCGGGATCGGTTCGACGGCCTTGTGCGCCGGATGCTCGCAAGCCGGGTGCGGCCGGTCAATGGACCACCGTTACAGCGGGATGGCACTTGCCTGACATCCTCCCCGCACCCCCTTTTCGCCGGGGCGACCGCCCGCGGTTCCCTGCTCCTCGCGCGTCGGCCCAGGCGGCCGATCCCGGGGAGGCGGCGCCCTCCCTCGCCGGGTCCGACGGCGAGGGCCACCGGGCGGGTTCCTCCGGCCGAGCCACCCCCGAAGGGCAAGGAGGCCCCCGAAGACTTCCACGAGCACAGCCCCGCGTCACTGCAGCTTCCGCCACAACCAACCGGGGTTGTCGGCGTACGAGTCAACATGCACCATCTCGTACGAGTGACTGTGCGCCAAAGTTGATACGGCTACCGCCTCAAGAACCGTCTCCAGGCTGTCAGCCAGGACACCGACGTAGCTTGAGCGGTGGACCCATCTCGCTGTCACACGGCGGAGCTGAGGGCCAATGGGGGGCCGGTTTCACCCTGCACTGTGGAGTTCCATGGGCACGAATACTCCATGGACTGCACCCCGTGGGGCATCGGAAACTGGCTCGAAGCGTACGGCCGAGGAATGGGGGACCACTGGTGACACCCGGTGATGGCACCTGGAACGCGCCTGATGACCACGTCGCGTGGCGCAGCGTCTGCAACGCGATGCTCGAGGAGCAGGTGGTGACCCTCGAGGGTGGCTGTCCGGTCTGCGGGACGGGGAGGCTGCAGCTGGCGTTCACCATCGACGGGCCCGAACGGCGTTGGGTGGAGCGCGGGGTGGCAATGTGCGGGACAGGACGGTACTGGGAGTGGTGCGAGCAATGCCGCTCGTACGAGTACTACTGCCGGTCGAGCGTTCCGGAGTGGGCGCGAACCCACATCGTCGCCGAGAGCGAGGGGTGGCGCGACCCGCGGCAGGCGGCCCGGCTGATCGGTGCGTGAACACGGAGAACCGGCCGGGGGCAGTTTTCAGGAGACGTTGACACTGCTCGTCCGGTCCATGGAACCGGACCCGGCGAGAGGGGCCGACTGGATCGCACCGGTGGAGCGCGCAGGGCGCGGGTTCATTCACGGGCGGCCGCGGCGGGCTGTTCGTCGACGGGGGAGAAGCCGCCTGCCAGGTCGGCCCGCCGGGCGGTTTCGGTCAGCCGGTCCCTGAAGTGCTCGAACGACAGCGGGCCGGACGCCGGGAAGTCCGCCCCCAGCGCCCCGGCCGGGAGGAACGCGGACCGGCAGGCCCGGCACAGCCAGGACGCCCGCCACGCCTGGTGCACCAGCGTCCACTGCTCGTACGAGACCGGCCAGTCGCCCGCGGCCGCCCGCCGCCGGTCCGCCTTCCGGTCCCCGGCCCGGCGCAGCGCCGAACTCGCCCAGTAGGAGCCGACCGCGACCGCGCCGGCCACCACGACGAAGACCACTTCGCGCAGCCCGGCCGCGCTCCCCGCCCGGACCAGCATCACCAGGCCGCGCAGCGTCTGCAGCGCCGACAACACCGCCAGCAGGAGCAACAGCGTCGAGACCCTGCTCCCGCGGGCCGGCTCGGGCGGCACGCCCAGCAGCCGGCGGGCCGACCGGTCCAGCGGGGCGTCGTGGTCCTGTAGCGCGGTCGGAACGGGCACCGTGCGGTCGGCCAGCGAGCACGAGGGGCAGACAGCAGCCATCGGGGGCGGCTCCAGAACGTGGGAGGCCGCGCGGCGCCGGGGCGCGCCGCGGGCGCGGCAGGAGTCAAGCAGGTCGGCCAGCACTATAGGCCCGCCGACTGACGTGCAGGAACCACCACCGGCGCGCCGGACACGGCCGCCAACACGCCCTTGGCGGCGCAGTCGAACGCAGGCCGGGGAACGCGGTCGGCCAGAGGGCCCGGCGTCGCCGCAGATGCCTCCGGTCCACCGGGTGTCCCCGGGCGCGCACACGTCGTGGCCCACGCCGGAGGTGTGGAGGTCGACGCACCGGTCCCCGTGCGTCGCCGCCCCCGTCCGAACGATCGCGTTCATCGCCTTCAGCGCGTCCTCGCGCAGGCTGGTCCGCGGTGGATCGCCCCGAGCAAGCCTTCTTCCGCACCTCGCGTCGAGCGCCTAGCCTGAAGTCACTCGTCTACTCAGGGGGAGTTGTGACGGAGCCGTCGCGGAAGATGCAGAAGGAACTGGCCAGGGCCGGGTACCGGACGACCAGGGAAGTCGAGTTCGGAGAAGAGACGGTCTTCCTGTGGCATCCCGCTTATCACGACGGGTTCATGGCCATCGGATGGGCCGTCAACCACGCCGGCGGATGGGACACCTACGGGCGGAAGGGCCACGGTGACAGCGTGCGCCTGGGCCACGCCAACAGCCTCGACCGGGCGTTCGTCGCCATCATCGGATGGGCCGCCGAGCACGGGCAGGTGTGAACCACGGGGTTCCGCGCAACGGTGATTCGCTCCGGATCCCGTGGCAGACGGCGCTGCCCGCGCTGTCCCCCTATCGTGGGCACCGAGCAGTGGGCCCTGGCCGAGCTGCACGGCGGGCCGTCGGACGGCGAGCACGCCCCCACGGCCCACCGCCGCTCCCGCCGCCCCGGCGCTGTACGACACGCGCTGCCCGCAGGCCGCAGGCCCGGTCGCGCCGCGTTGTGCCGGGAACTGCACGAGGAGCTCGGCCGGTACCGCCTTGGCCGTGGCTCAGCGGCCTCGACCCCGGCCCGCGCCGGGCGGGGCGGAGCGGGGCCGGAGCGGGGGCGGATGAGGGCGTTGAGGTCGGTGGGACAGGACGTGGCATGTTTGCCCGGCGTCCGGGCAGGCGGCGTGCCGTACGGAGAACGAGGCACGCCGAGTACGAGGAGGCAGCAGATGACCGAGGCGATGTGGGGCTACGAAGGTGCCGAGGGCTACGCCGCGGGCGCGGACCTGACCGGGTACCGGGTCGAGGCGACGGACGGGCACATCGGGAAGGTCGACAAGCACACCGTGGACGTCGGCGCGGGCTACATCGTGGTCGACACCGGCCCGTGGATCTTCGGCCGCGAGGTGCTGCTCCCGGCGGGCACCATCACCCGGGTCGACGACGCGGAGAAGACGGTGTGGGTCAACCGCACCCAGGACGAGGTGAAGAACTCCCCGGAGTACGACCGGGACAAGCACGCCGACGACCCGGCCTACCGCAACCAGGTCGGCGGCTACTACGGCGGCACCGCCGTCTGACCCACCAGGTCCGGGCCGTCCGGGGCCCCGCGTCCAGCGACGCGGGGCCCCGGACGTCGTGCGCCGCCCCAGCGCCGCCGCGTCGGCGAGGTGGCCGTGCTGCTGCGCGGAGCGGCGGCGGGCCCGGCCGTCGGTCGCACCGGCCGGCTCGGGGCGGGCGTGCGGGCAGCCCGTCGGCGGGACGGACCGAAGCGTGCCCGGCCACCAGCCGGGGGACCATGGCCCCATGGCGAGGAACGAGCAGGTCGAGCGCACACCCGACGGCCGCTACGTCGTGATCGGCGGCCGACGCTGGCGGGCGAGCGACCCCGAACTGCCGGACGGGGTCCGGGAGCAGCTGACCCGCCACCTGATGGCGGCCCGCCGGGCCCTGGCCCGCACCGGCGACGACCGGGACGCGGAGCAGGCCGCCCGGGCCCGGGTGCAGCTGGCCAAGGTCGGCCTGGGCGAGCGGGGAACCCCCTGGTGGGAGCAGACCCTCCCGGAACGCCGCCACCGCTGGGAGGGCAGTCTGCGCGCCCTGGACGACGTCCACGACCTGCCGCACCGACCGACCGGCCGGTGACGCTGCGCCGTACTGCACCCCTGTCGCGACGCCTCCGGCCGCACCCGCAGCGGCCGCGGGACAACACCGCCGCGGCCGCCTCGGCTACGAAGGCGTGACCTGGTACACCGGTCCGCCGCCGTGCGAACGAACAGTCGGAGACCCGCCATCGACCGCCCCACCAGGCCGGCCGCCACTCCGCCCGCGGGCCTCCTCGCAACTGCCGCCGTCCTCGGTCCCGGTCGGCGGCAGCTGCACGGTGACCTTCACCGTCCACTCGACGTCCGAGTACCGAATCAACGTCGGCAGCCCCTTCCTCGGCAGGTGGAACACGGCCCACGACGGACGGCCCAGTCCACCGGGCAGCGGGCACCGCGGGCGCGGCCGCGGCAGGCGCACCTCGTCCCCTGCTGGCGCACGTCCCGTCCTCCGCCGAGCCGGAGCCGTGCGGCAGCAGGTCTTCGGGACGGGCGGCACCGGTCGGGACGGCGCGGCGGAGGAGGCCGGGCAGGATTCCTCGGATGCGGTTGCAGCCGCGGGGAGTGATCCTGGGATCCACTGCTGATGAACCGGCTTCGAGGAGTGTGGACATGTCGGTCATGGACAAGCTGAAGCAAATGCTCAAGGGCCACGAGGACCAGGCCTCGCGGGGTATCGACAAGGCAGGGGACTTCGCTGACGAGAAGACCCAGGGCAAGTACAGCGGCCAGGTCGACACCGCTCAGGACAGGCTCAAGGAACAGCTGGGCAACGAGGGGACGCAGGACACCCCGCCGCAGTAGCCGAGACTCCCGGACGGCTTGCCGCCCGACCGGTGGGCAAGCCGCCCCCTGTCGTACCCGTCGTGCTCGACCTGCACCCCGCCGCCCGGCGCACCGATTCGCATCCCGTCCGTCACGCCGAGGTCACGTCCACCAACCGAGCACGGTCGACGCGGCCCCCTCGATCAGCGAGGGGGCGGGAGCTCGAGCCACCCACGTGCAGCACCTCCTGCCCCGGCCGGGGCGGCCGGTGGCTCGACGCCGGGCGTGCCGGGGTGCTCGGGCTGCTCGTCCGGGCGGGGTGCGATCAGCCCAGTTGTGCCAGCACCGTCGAAGCGGCCTTCCGGGCCTCCTCGGCGGAGGGCGCCGTGATCTGCACCAGCCTGCCGTCCTTGAGGACGTCGAGCAGGACGAAGTCCTGCGAGTCCCCCTGCACGTGGAAGCTGTACGCCGCGTCGCCGAGTCCGGGCTCCGTGACGGGCTGCCCCTTGGTCCGGGCGACGACGTCACGGAAGGACTGCCGGTCGTAGGAGGCGCGGGCAACGCTGACGTAGAGCTCCCCCTCACGGTAGGCGCTGCGGGATCCCTCCCAATGCAGGATCCAAGTCCGCTCTCGACCCGTCAACAAGCCGTAGCCGGCCGTCGCGGGGCCTGACGGCGCCCGCCCATAATCGTCGAATGACGTTCGAGAGCGAGTGGGCGAGGAAGAGCACGGAAGCCAATCAGCGGTTCGTGGACAAGGCCGTGGCGATCGCACGGGAGGTCGAGGTCGTGCTCGGCCACGATTCGATGACCTGCCCGAGGCAGCCGGTGCTGCGGGCACGGGATGCGCTCGCCGACCGGTTGTTCGGGATCCTGGCCGCGGCGCGCGATGCCAGCAGGACCTTCTACGACGTTGACCAGGTGGCAGTGGCGGTCGTCTCCGACGAGACGGGTGACAGCTGGATCGATCCCGTCGCCGACGCCGTCGGTACGCTGGCGGCCGCCATGGCCCGTGCCGCCACCGTGCTCACCGGCATGCTGGGCAGCGACCTCTCCGACACGACGACAGGGCCGTGGGCCGGCGGCGTGCTCGACGACGTGCGAAACGCCGCCGGCGAAGTCATCCGTAGGGCCGAGGGGCCCGCGGCAGGCCGGGACGACGGGGTGGTCCCTTCCGGCGGAACGGAGTCACCCTGACAGGGCCGGACAACCCGGCGGCCGTACGGAGTTCCACGACCGATCCCGCACACGCCGGCCGGCTGCGCAGCCCCCCGCACGGCCGGTGCAGGCCCACCATGCCACCCCTGTCCCGTCCCGCCCGGCCCGGGGCAGGTGCCGGGCGTCGGGGGCCCAGGCCGCCCAGGTCCGCTCGGGGCGGTAGCGGCGTCGGGCGGCTTCCGCCCGGTAGTCGTCGGGGGCAGCAGCCTTACGGGCTCCCCGGAGGTGAAGGCCAGGACCCGGTCGAGTTCGGCACCGGGGCCCGGCACGCAGGCCAGACGGAGGGGGGTACTGTTCAGAACGGTCCCCTGCACACCTCACGGACGTGAAGGCTGGACATCGGCCGACCGCCGGACTGCGGAGCCTGCTGGACGCGGTCCTCCACGTGAACTGTACCTGCGTCCCCTGGCGCCACCTGCCGCACCACCATCCGCAAGGCTCACCGGCGAGAGCACCTCGACACGGCGTGGCACCTGAGCCGCCGTCAGCCCGGAACCTCGCGACCGGACAACGGGATGAAACGTCCTCCGACGGGACCGCACGCAGCCGTGCGCTCCGTGCCCGCCGGGCACGGAGCGCGGGTGGCGACGGGCCGGTCAGGGAGCGGGCGGGGTGGCGAAGGGGGCGCTCCAGGACTGGTTGGGCTGGTGGGCGCCGCAGGCGTAGGTCTTGACCGCGGCGGTGGTGTCAGTGAAGTCGGAGCCGGTGATGTCCATGCAGGTGCCGTCGGCCAGGCGGAGCTGTCCTTGCCGGTTGTAGGTCCACCGCTGCTTCGTGTCGCCGCTGTTGCAGCCGGCAAGGGTGAGGGCGGTGGAGCCGCCGGAGATGCACAGGGCGGGGTTCTGCAGGGAGGAGATCAGGCCGTCGGCCCGGCGCTGCCACTGCTGGTTCCCGTTGCCCGTGCAGCCGTAGAGGGCGACCTTCGTCCCGGTCGTCGCGCCGCCGTAGGCGTCGAGGCAGAGGGCGGAGGCCTGGAAGCCGGCCTGCGGGGCCTGGATCTGTCCGACGGGGACGGCGGAGCCGCAACTGCCCGGGTCGATGGTGTACATGGCGGTGTCGTGGGCGGCGATCGTCGTCGTGACGGCGGACTGCACCGGCAGGTCGGTGTGCGACCACAGGTCGCGGGCGGTGCGGGTGCAACCGGTGTTGCCGAAGCCGACGTTGGCCAGGTTGAGCGTGTAGGTGGTCGCCGTGGCGTTCTTGTTGAGGACGGCCACGGCGCGGCGGCCGCCGGCCAGGGGCTTGACCACGACGTCGATCCCGGCGGTTGCCGAGGCGTTGGTGCGGGAGGCGAGGTAGCCGCCCGCCCCCAGGGAGTCCTGGTCGACGGCGATGATGTCGGTGTTCTTGAGGATGGCCAGCTGCGGGGCGTAGGCGGCCGGGTCGGCCGCCATCCTGCGGACGTCGGAGCTGATCATGAGGGGGGATCCCATCGCGGACCAGAGGGCGAACTGGCTGCGCTGCTCGGCGAGGGTGAGCTGGTTGTTGTCGCCGATCAGGAGCATGTCGGCGTCGTTGTGGTTGCCGGGGCCGTTGTAGCGGGCGAGGGCCACGGTGTCGTTGAGGTTCTGGTAGACGCCGCCCTCGTAGTAGTCGCCGCCGTGCGGCCAGTTCCAGGCGGAGTCGGGCTGGTCGGAGTGCCAGACCTGGATGTCGGGGCTCACCCGCCACATCTGTCCGAGGCCGCGCACCCAGTCCATCGAGTTGTACTTCTCGGCACTGGTCGGGCCGTATCCGGCGGGGGCGGACTCGTTGAAGAGGATCTTGCGGCTGGTGCCGGCGGTGGCGGTCTTCAGGGCGTTCGCCATGGCGGTGAACTCCTGCTGCCGATTGCCGCTGTTGGTGCCGCAGTTGTCGAGCTTGAGCGAGTCGATGCCCCAGTACGCCAGCGAGGTGGCGTCGGCCTGCTCGTGGCCCATCACGCCGCCCGGCACGCCCTGACAGGTGTTGACGCCGGAGGTGCTGTAGAGGCCGGCCTCCATGCCGAGGCCGTGGAGGTAGTCGGCGTAACCGGTCAGCTCCCAGTCGAATCCCGGCTGGGAGCTGCCGCCCCAGGTGGCGGCTCCGTGCAGGTAGCCGGCGCTGGTGCGCTGCATCCAGCAGTCGTCGACGGTCAGGTTGGTGTAGCCGGCCGCGACCAGGCCGGTGTCCTTCATGGCCTTGGCCTGGTCCTGCATGAACTGCTGGAAGGAGTAGCCGCTCCTCGTGCCGTCCAGGCGGGCCTGGGCCGCGCAGGTGAAGCGCGCCCAGTTGTTGAACCCCATCATCGGCTTCTCGCCGATCGGGGTGCTGGTGTTCGCGGCCACGGTGTCGGCAGTCGCCACCGGCGGGGCAACCACGGTGAGTGCGGTGGCCGTCAGGGCAGCGGAGGCGAGCCCGGCCAGCCGTCGATCAAGTCTCATGGGAGCTCCGGAACGCAGGAGGGTGTGTTCAAAGATGCTTGATAAGTGACTCATCGGAGCATCTTTGCGCAAACCGTGGCAGGTTGTCCGGGACGAGTCAAGGGGGCGAACCGAACGGGTCCGGACGGGGCGGGCCCGGAGAGGGAGCCGTGCGCTCGGCCGATCTCGCACGCACCCAAGGAGGGGGTGTGTCCAGTGGCTGGTGTATCCGATGCCGTGTGAGTCCTCGGCGAACGATGGAGAGTCGGCCGTCGAAGGCGATGGCGAATGCCTGGAGGGCGGGCTTCCATCGCATGGTCCCGCGGTTGCGTCCCTGGCCGGTGGGGCCGAGGCTCATGACGGCCGTGGAGACGCACTTCAGGGCCGCCTGCTCGTCGGAGGAGTGCCCGCGGGCCCGGACGGCCTTGTGGATGCGGGCGTTGACCGACTCGATTGCGTTCGTCGTGCGGACGACGCGGCGGATCTCGACGTCGAACTGCCGGAACCGCTCCTGGACGGCGTCCTGGGTCGGGGCGGCGCAGACGGGCTTGAGCGCCTCCGGGACCTTGTCCCGGTCCCGGCGGGTCGCGTAGCGGAAGCCGACGCGCATCAGGTGGACGACGCAGGTCCGCGTGATCGCCTGCGGCCGGATCGTGCCGATGGCGTCCGGCAGGCCCTTCAGGCCGTCGCAGACGACCGGGCACACGTCCTCGACGCCGCGGTTCTCGACGGGCTGAGAGGGACAGCACCGTTTCGTCGACGCCGGACGGTCGCCGCTGGCGCTTCTTGACGACCTGCGGCTCGAAGGAGCCCTCGCGAGTGCGCGGCACGGCGATCCCGACCGGATCGACGTCCGTCAGCACGGTCTTCGACCGGACCCCGTTGCGGGAGTTGCCGCCGCAGACCCCGGCCTTGTCGTGCCTCTCGTAGCCGAGGTGGTCAGTGGTCCCGCCCCCCAAGGGCGGACCACGGCACACGCCTGGTCAGCTGCAGCAGCAGTCCGCCCTCACCGGCGGGTCGGGCGGGCCCGTTCGGCGCCGTGGACCGGGAGGCCGGGGCGCCGAACGGGACGAGCCTCGGTTCAGACGATGTCCTGGTAGTAGGCGCCGACGGTGCGCCGGTGACCGTGCGCGTCCTCGTGCGCGGCGGGGTCGAACTCGGGTGACGCCTTGACCTGCTCCGTCGTCAGGTCCAGCCACACCGACCTGTCCTCGTGATCGATCCGGTTCACGGTGCCGGCCGGGACGATCACCGTCCGCCCGAAGATCCACAGTCCGGTGTCGACCACGAGGTAGGCGTCCCCCACCTCCTCGCTGTGCGCGTCGACCCTCCCGATGCGACCGTCGGCGGCCTCCACCCGGTACCCCGTCAGATCGACGCCCGTCGCGTACCCCGTGGCGTTCTCGTAGTCCCAGATGCCTCCGGCCACGAAGGCCTCCTCTCTTCTCACCCTCCGCCTCACTGGCAGCCCCCTGCTACCCCCGCCTCCCACGGCGATGCCGACCGGGCCGCCGCCCCCACCGATCGGGTGACGGTGAGCAGGCCGTTCTCGCGCACCACGTCCAGCGACAGGGTGCGGTAGCCGACGCTGTCGAACAGGACCGTCAGGTGGCGGTCCTCCTCGCTCATCACCGCGCCCTCGCCCCAGTGCTCGTGCCGCACCAGCACCCCCGGCCGGAACGGGTGCTGCTCCCCGGCCGGGCCGGGGTAGCCGTCGGACGGGTCGTCATCCGGGGCGGACGGTCCGGGCAGCGCGCCGCCGGTGCCGGCCAGGACGGCGGGACCGTTCACCGGCCCCCGCCGGGAGAGCTCGGCCGCCTCGCAGCGGTCGCAGCAGCCGCCGCCGCTGTCGGAGGCCTTCCGCGGCTGGCCGAAGTAGCCCAGCAGGAAGCGGCGCCGACAGTCGGTGCTCTCCGCGTAGCCGCGCATCATGTCCACCCGGGAGCGCTCCAACTGCTGGTGCGCGTCGCCGAGTTCGACTGCCCTCCGAGCGGCGTCCGCCGGGTCGGCGTCACCGGCGGGTGCCAGTTCGCCGTCCCCGGTGGTGGTCACCGCGCCGACCTGCTCCAGCAGGTTGACCACGGCGGTCAGCCGGCTCGCCGTCAGCCGGGTCCAGGCCCGCAGATCGCTCGGGTGGACCGGTCCGTCGTGGTCCGCCAGGGCGCTCGCCACCCGGGCGACGGTGTCCGGGTCCGGGCGGCCCGCCGTGAAGAACCGCTGCAGGCCCAGGTCCTGCGGCCGGTAGGCGAGGATCGCCCGGGCCGGCCCGCCGTCCCGCCCGGCCCGGCCGATCTCCTGGTAGTAGGCGTCCAGGGAGCCGGGGACGGACGCGTGCAGCACGAAGCGCACGTCCGGCTTGTCGATGCCCATCCCGAACGCCGACGTCGCCACCACCACGTCCAACCCGCCCGCCAGGAAACGGTCGTGGACGGCGGCGCGCTCCGCGGCGGGCATCCCCGCGTGGTAGGCCGCCGCGTCGAAGCCGAGCTGTCCGAGCTCCGCCGCGTACTCCTCCGCCTCCCGCCGGGTGGCCGCGTACACCAGTCCCGGCTTGGGCTCGGCCGCCGCCCGCTCCACCACCGCGCGCCTCTTCGCCGCCGCGTCCCGGAACGGCACCACCTCCAGGTGGATGTTGGGACGGTCGAAGCCGGTGACCACCTCGCGCACGTCGCGCATGCCGAGCCGGGCGACGATCTCGGCCCGCACCGGCGCGGCGGCGCTCGCCGTCAGGGCCAGCACCGGCGGCCGGCCGATCCGGTCGACGACCTGGCCGAGCCGCAGGTAGTCGGGCCGGAAGTCGTGGCCCCAGGAGGACACGCACTGGGCCTCGTCCACGACGAACAGCGCCGGCCCCGCAGCGGCGAGCTGCTCGACCACCTCGTCCTTGGAGAGCTGCTCGGGGGACAGGAAGAGGAAGTCGACGTCCCCCGCGCTGATCCGGTCCCACACCGCCGCGTTCTCCCGGCCGCTGTTCGCCGAGTTGACCGCAGCGGCGTCCGTCCCGGCCCGGCGCAGCAGGCCCTGCACCTGGTCGCGCTGGAGGGCGATCAGCGGGGAGACCACGACCGTCGGGCCGGAGACCAGCAGCCCGGGCACCTGGTACACCGCCGACTTGCCGGCTCCGGTGGGCATCACCACCAGGGTGTCGCGCCGTTCCATCACCGCTTCCATCGCCAGCAGCTGCTCCGGCCGCAACCGCTCCCAGCCGAAGACCTCCCGCGCGCTCTGCTGCAGCCGCCGTGCCGACGAAGTGGCCATGTCGCTCCTTGGGTTCGAGTCCGGACCGCGCACCGGCCGGTCCGGGGACGGCGTGCGAATACCCCGCCGGGACGAGCTGACGCGTGCCCGGTGCCCCAGTGCGCGACCACGCCGGGACGCGCCCCCAACCGTCCGGTTCGACCGGGCACCCACTGCACGGGTCGGGGGCCGGTCGGCGTCGAAGGGGCCGCAGCGGCCTCCCGCGGCGTCCGGTTCGGGCGGTTTGCGGTGGGGAGGACCGGACACACCACAGGGCATGACCACACCCACTTCACGCGTCGTGGTGATCACCGGCGCCAGTGCAGGAATCGGACGGGCGTGCGTCGAGGCGTTCGCCGGGCGCGGCGACCGCCTCGCCCTGATCGCCCGTGGCCGCGCCGGGCTGGAAGCAGCAGCGGCCGAGGCCCGGAAGGCGGGCACGACGGCCGTCGTGATCGAGGCCGACGTCAGCGACCCGCGGGCCGTGGAGGCCGCCGCCGAACGCGTCGAGCGCGAACTCGGGCCGATCGACGTGTGGGTGAACGACGCGTTCACCTCCGTCTTCGCGCCCTTCACCGAGATCTCGGCCGAGGAGTTCCGCCGGGTCACCGAGGTGACCTACCTCGGCTACGTGTACGCCACCCAGGCCGCACTGCGCCGCATGCTGCCGCGCGACCGGGGGACGCTGGTGCACGTCGGCTCGGCGCTCGCCTACCGGGGCATCCCGTTCCAGAGCGCCTACAGCGGCGCCAAGCACGCCCTGCAGGGCTGGCACGAGGCGCTGCGCTGCGAACTGCTGGCCTCCGGTTCGGGGGTGCGCACCACGATGGTGCAGATGCCGGCCGTGAACACCCCGCAGTTCGACTGGGTGCTCTCCCGGCTGCCGCACCGCGCGCAGCCCGTCCCGCCGATCTACCAGCCCGAGGTGGCGGCCCGCGCGGTCGTCCGCGCGGCGGACCGCCCGGAGCGGCGCGAGTACTGGGTGGGCGGCAGCACGGCCGCCACCCTGATCGCCAACGCCGTGGTGCCGGGACTGCTCGACCGCTACCTGGCCCGGACCGGACTGGACTCCCAGCAGACCGACCGGCCCCGCGGCGCCGACGATCCGGTCAACCTGTGGGAGCCCGCCGACGCCCGGCAGGACCACGGCGCGCACGGCCGCTTCACCGACAGGGCCGTCGACCGGAGCCCGCAGCTGTGGGCGACCACCCACCGGGGCGTCGTCGCGGGAGCGCTGGCCGCCACCGCCGCCGTGGCGATCGGCACCTACCTCGGGCGCCGACGGTGACGCCCGCGCCCCGGCCCGGGGCCGACGCACCGGCGGACCACCGTACGGGGAGGGCCGGATGACCGTCTTCCCGCACCCCGCCGAGCGCACCGACGACGGGCGGGGCCGGTTCGAGCGGCTGGCCGAGGCCGCGTCCAACCTGAGCAGCTCGCCGGTGTTCTCGGTGTTCTGCCTGCTGCTGGTGGCGGGCTTCTTCACGGTGCACGCGCTGGGCCTGTCCACCGAGTGGCAGATCCTCGCGGGTGACGTGATGACCGCCGTCACGCTGGTCCTGCTGGCCCTGCTGAAGAACGCGGAGCGTCGCGCGGAGCACGCGCTGCAGCGCAAGCTGGACGCCATCGCCGCCGCCCTGTTGGAGCAGCACGCGGGCGAGGGCGACCGGGCGCACCGGGAGCTGCGCGAGGCGATCCGCCTGGAGGAGCGGCTCTGAGCCGCGCCGGGTCGGCCCGCTCGCGAACGGGCCGACCCGGACCGCGGATCAGGGCTCGCCGACCCGCAGCCAGCGGTAGCCGTACGGCGGCAGTTCGACGCGCGGCGCGTCCGCCGCCCGCTCGACGGCGGCCCCGGTGAGGATGTCGGTCAGTCGGCCGTCCGGCACCCCGGCGGTGGTGGCGGTGACCGGCCGACCGGCGAAGTTGTGCAGCACCAGGATGGCCCCGTCCCCGGTGGAGCTGAGGTGGGCCAGGACGGCCGGGTCGCCCGCGTCGAGGATCTCGCAGCGGCCCCAGGCCAGTTCGGGGGCCTCGCGGTAGCCCTGGACGAAGGAGCGCATCCGGGACAGCAGCGAGTGCGGGTCGTGGGCCTGGTCGCGCACGTTGACGCGATCGGGGCCGAAGGCGCCCCGGGTCAGCGGCCGGGGGTAACGGGCCGGGTCGGCGCCGGAGAAGCCCGCCGTCGGCCCCGGGGCCCACTGCATGGGGGTGCGGACGGCGAGCCGCCCGTCGGCGGCGAGGTTCTCGCCCATGCCGATCTCCTCGCCGTAGAAGAGCACCGGCGTGCCCGGCAGGGTGAACAGCAGGCTGTAGGCGAGTTCGATCCGGCGCCGGTCGCCGCCGAGCATGGGGGGCAGCCGGCGGCGCAGGCCCCGGCCGTACAGCCGCATGTCCGCCTCGGGGCCGAACGCCGCGAAGACCTCGTCGCGCTCGGCCGCGGAGAGCTTGTCGAGGGTGAGTTCGTCGTGGTTGCGCACGAACGTCGCCCAGTGCGCGTCGCGGGGCGGCTGCGGCCGCCCGCGCAGCGCGTCGGCCAGCGGGGCGGCTGCGGCCGCCCGCGCAGCGCGTCGGCCAGCGGGGCGGCCTGCTCCCTGGCCAGCGACAGGTACATCCGCTGCATGCCGATGAAGTCGAAGCACATCGTCAGCTCGTCGCCGCCCGAGGCGGGGTCGCCGAAGAACCGGAGCGTCTCGTCGTAGGGGAGGTTGACCTCGCCCAGCAGCATCGCCTCGCCGTTGCGGCGGCCGAGGAAGGAGCGCAGGTCGGCCAGGTACGCGTGCGGGTCGGGCAGGTCGTCGGCGTCCACCTGCCCGGCGGTCTCCAGCAGGAACGGCACCGCGTCGACCCGGAAGCCGGACAGGCCGAGCTGCGTCCAGAAGCCCATGATCCGGGCTATCTCGTCGCGGACCTCGGCGTTGGTGATGTTGAGGTCGGGCTGCTCCTTGTAGAAGTGGTGGAAGTAGTACTGGCCGGTGGGCTCGTGGTACTGCCACAGGCTCTGCTCGGCGTCGGGGAAGGTGACGCCTCGCGGGCCGTCCTCGGGCGGGGTGTCGCACCACACGTACCAGTCGCGCCGGGCGGCGTCCCGGCCGGAGCAGGCGTCCCGGAACCACGGGTGGTGGTCGGAGGTGTGGTTGACGACCAGGTCGGCGATGACCCGCAGGCCCCGGTCGCGGGCGGTGCGGACGAACTCGGTGAACTCGCCGAGGGTGCCCAGCCGGGGGTCGACGGCGTAGTAGTCGGTGATGTCGTAGCCGTCGTCGCGCTCGCGGGTGGGGTGGAAGGGCATCAGCCACAGGCAGGTGACGCCGAGCCGGACCAGGTGGTCGAGCCGCTGGGTGAGGCCGGGGAAGTCGCCCACGCCGTCCCCGTTGCCGTCCTGGAAGGTCTCGACGTCCACGCAGTACACCACCGCGTTCTTCCACCACAGGTCGGCGGTCTCGGTCAGTCTCATCGGGCGTCCTCCTCTTCGGTGATGCGGTGCACGCGCGCCTCCCAGGGCTCCAGGACGGCGGGGGCGCCTGGCTCGGGCAGGTTGCCGAGGACGAGCTCGGCCGTCCGCCAGTGCGGGGGCAGGTCGACCGGCACGTGCTCGCCGGTGAAGTTCCCGAGGACCAGCAGGGTGGTGCCGCGGTGGCGGCGCGTGAAGGCGTACACCCGCTCGTCCTCGGGCAGCAGCGGGGTGAAGTCACCGTGCACGACGGCCGGTTCGCGGTGGCGCAGGTCGATCAGCCGCCGGTAGTGGTGGTAGACCGAGCCGGGATCGCGCCGGGCGTCGGCCGCGTTGACGGTGGTGTGGTTCGGGTTGACCGCGATCCACGGCGTGCCGGTGCTGAACCCGGCACCGGGCGAGGCGTCCCACTGCATCGGCGTCCTGGCGTTGTCCCGGCCCATGGCCCGCAGCCCGTGCAGCACCCGCTCCGGGTCCTGCCCGGCCGCGAGCGCCTGCGCGTAGTGGTTCAGCGACTCGATGTCGCGGAAGTCCTCGATCGAGGCGAACGGGGCGTTCGTCATGCCGAGTTCCTCGCCCTGGTAGACGTACGGGGTGCCCCGGTGCAGGTGCAGCACGGTGGCGAGCATGGTGGCCGAGCGGACCCGGTGGGCCGGGCGGTCGTCGCCGAAGCGGGAGACGGTCCGGGGCTGGTCGTGGTTGTTCCAGTAGAGGCTGTTCCAGCCGGTGTCGGCCAGGCCCTGCTGCCAGCGGGCGAGCGACGCCTTCAACTCGGTCAGGCGCAGCGGCTTCGGGTCGAACTTCCCGCCGGGGCCGTGGTCCAGGCTGACGTGCTCGAACTGGAACACCATGTCCACCTCGGCCCTCGCCGGATCGGTGAACAGCCGGGCCTGCTCGACCGTCACCCCCGGCATCTCGCCGACCGTCAGCAGCCGGCCCGGGTGGCGGGCGAACACCTCGCGGTGCATCTCCTGGAGGTACTCGTGCACCCGCGGCCCGCAGAGGTAGAACGGCGAGCCGTCACCGTACGGGCCGTCGCCGCGCAGCGGGCCGTCCGGCAGGGCCGGATCCTTGGAGATCAGGTTGACGACGTCCATCCGGAAGCCGTCCACGCCGCGCTCCAGCCACCAGCGCATCATCGCGTACACCGCCTGCCGCATCTCCGGCTCCTCCCAGTTGAGGTCCGGCTGCCCGGGAGCGAACAGGTGCAGGTAGTACGCGCCGGACGCCCCGTCGTACGTCCAGGCCGGCCCGGAGAAGAACGAACCCCAGTTGTTGGGCTCGGCGTCGTGCGGCCGGGCGGCACCCGGACCGGCGGCCCCGCGCGGCGGCCGCCACCAGTACCAGGAGCGCTTGGGGCTCGCCGGGTCGCGCGACTCCCGGAACCACGGGTGCCGGTCCGAGGTGTGGTTGACCACCAGGTCCATCACCAGCCGCATGCCGCGCCCGTGCACGGCCGCCAGCAGCCGGTCGAAGGCCGCCAGGTCGCCGAAGAGCGGGTCGACGTCCTGGTAGTCGCTGATGTCGTAGCCGTTGTCGGCCTGCGGCGACGGGTACACCGGCGACAGCCACAGCACGTCGACGCCCAGTTCGGCGAGGTGGTCCAGCCGCGACGTGATGCCGTCCAGGTCGCCGATCCCGTCGCCGTCCGAGTCGGCGAAACTGCGGGGGTAGATCTGGTACACGACCGCCGACCTCCACCACGCCCCGTCCTCCCCGGCCGCACCCCCGCCGTCCCTGCGCTCCACCGGACCACTCCTTCCGTCCTCGGTCACCGTGTCCTCCTCCTCCGACTCCCCGCGTCCGGCGCACCGGTCACGGCCCCGCCTTCCCCCCGGTGCCGAATCCACCGGGCCGGAACGCCGCGTGGCCGACGCCGTCCTTCTCCGCCGGGACGAATCCGGGCGTGATCACTCGTTCGAGTGACGCTGATCATTGCGAGCCCGGTCGGCCGGGTCGCTGTCCTAACGTCACTGACCGGGCTGACGGTCCGACAGGGCGACCCGACAGTGCGAGGGGTGGGGCATGGCCGAACAGGGTGCGGCGGAACGGGGCCCGGACGGGCTGAGCAGGAGGCGGCTGCTCGCCGCTTCGGCGGCCGGCGGGGCGGTGTGGCTGCTGCGCGGCACGGTGGGGCCGGAGAGCGCCCGGGCGATCGGCACGGCGCCGGTGCTGCCCGGCGGGCTGGTGCCGTACCAGCAGGTGTACGAGAACTGGGCGGGCGAGATCCGCACCAGCCCGCTCTGGGTCTGCGCCCCCGACTCCCCGCAGCAGGTGGCCGACCTGGCCGACTGGGCGGCGGCCAACGGGTGGCGGCTGCGTGCGCAGGGGCAGCGGCACGGCTGGGCGCCGTTCACGGTGGCAGCGGGCACGCCCGCCGACACCAGGGTGCTGCTGGTGGACACCACCCGCTCGCTCACCGCGCTGAGCCTGGCGAGCGGCTTCGGCGGCGCCGGCGGCCGGGCCGTCCGGGCGCAGACGGGCGCCTCGTTGGAGGACCTGCTCGCCTTCCTGGCCGACCAGGGCCTCGGAGTGGCCGCCTGCCCGGCGCCGGGCGACCTCACGGTCGGCGGCGCGCTGGCCGTCGGCGGCCACGGCACGGCCGTCCCGGCCGCGGGCGAGACGCCCCGGCCCGGTCAGGGCTTCGGCAGCCTGAGCAACCAGGTGCTCTCGCTCACCGCCGTGGTGCACGACGCCTCCGCCGGTCGGTACGTGCTGCGCACCTTCGACCGGTCGGAGGCCGACGCGGCGGCCTTCCTGGTGCACCTGGGCCGGGCCTTCCTGACCGAGGTGGTCCTCCGGGCCGCGCCCGACACCCGGCTGCGCTGCCTCAGCCGGGTCGACGTGCCCGCCACCGAACTGTTCGCCGCCCCGGGCAGCCCGGCCGCGGGCGGCGGACGGACGTTCGCGGACTTCCTGGCGAGCACCGGCCGGGTCGAGGCGATCTGGTTCGCCTTCACCGACCACCCCTGGCTCAAGACCTGGCAGCCCGCTCCGGACAAGCCGCTCTTCGCGCACGAGGTCTCCGCGCCCTACAACTACCCGTTCTCGGACAACCTCCCGCAGCCGGTGGCCGAGCTCGCCGGACAACTCGTCAGCGGCTCCGAGCAGTTGGCTCCGGTCTTCGGCCAGCTCCAGTTCCTGATCACCAAGATCGGCCTCACCGGCGACGTGACCGACCTGCTGCTCGCCCCCGGCCTGCTGCGCAGCCTGCTCAGCGGCGACACCCTCACCCACCTGCTCGCCGGCGGCCTCCGTTCCGACCTGTGGGGCGCCTCCCGCCACCTGCTCCAGTACGTCCGCCCGACCACCTTGCGGGTCACCGCCAACGGGTACGCGATCCACTGCCGCCGCTCGGACGTGCAGTGGGTGGTCTCCCGGTTCGCCTCGTCCTACCAGCAGGTGCTCGCCACCCACCAGGCGCGCGGCGAGTACCCGATGAACGGCGCGGCGGAGATCCGGGTCACCGGCCTGGACGACCCGGTCGCCTGCGGGGTGCCGGGGGCGCAGCCGCCGCTGCTCTCCGCACTGCGCCCGCACGCCGACCACCCGGAGTGGGACACCGCCGTCTGGCTGGACCTCCTGACCCTGCCCGGCACCCCCGGCCTGCACGCCTTCTACCGGGAGATCGAGCAGGAGCTGCTCGGCCTGTTCGACGGCACCCGGGCCGGGCTGCGGGTGGAGTGGTCCAAGGGCTGGGCCTACACCACCGATGCCGCCTGGGCCGATCCGGCCGTGCTCGGCCGCACCGTCCCGGCCACGCTCCGGGCTCCGGGCGCCCCCGGCTGGGACGAGGCGGTGGCCACCCTGGACGGGTACGACCCGGCCCGGGTCTTCGGCAACCCGTTCCTGGACGCCCTGCTGCGCTGATCCCCGGCCGCAGGGTGCCGGAGCCGCCGGCGGTCGGACCGTCCGGCCGTCCGGCCCGAACAGGGTGCGGGTCGGCGTAACTCGACGGGGGAGTGCGTCGTTCACGGTGTGCCCCAGCAGCGGGTTCACCCCGCCCGCTGACGCCCGTCCGAGAAACCGACCGCCAAGAGGGGAAGCGAGCCCTGACCTCCTCCTGCGAAACCACCGTTCCCGCGGCCCACGTCGACCCGGAGGTGTTCGCCGCCTCGTTGCCGCGGCACGTCGTCTCCGCGACCGTCCTGCTCACCGACACCGACGGCCGAGTCCTGATGCTCCACCAGGCCCGCCCCTACCCCGGCCACCCGGCCTGGTGGCAGCTCCCCGCCGGGCTCGCCGACCCGGGCGAGGCCCCACCCGTCACCGCCCGGCGCGAACTCGCCGAGGAGACCGGCCTCCACCCCGCCAGGGTGCTGCGCCCGCTGGCGGTGGACTACCGCTCGGCCGCCGACGGCTGGCCGCCGGTCATCGACTTCGCCTTCGCGGCCGACCCGGTCCCGGTCGGGACGCCGGTGCGCCTGAGCGCCGAGCACGACGCGTTCGCGTGGCGGACCTGGGAGCCGTTCCTGCAACCGGAGCAGCGGGCGTGGTGCGCCTCGCTCCGGGCCGCCCACCGGCGGGGGAGTGCCGTGGTGCTCGTCGACGGCCGGGACGCCGCGGAAACCGCCACGGGCACGGGCGCGCCGGTGCCACCGTCCGCCCGTCCGGGAAGCTGACGCCCCGTCCGGAAGGTCGCCCGCCGAGGCGCCGACCATACTTCCCCAACACCGTTCACCCGCAGGCCAGTTGGGACGAAAGCGGACCGCACCCGGCCCGCCGGGCCGTCCCGTGCGTCCGCGTCGCCGTCGCGGAAACGGCCCCGGGAGCGGCCTCCCGGCCGGTCGGGGACCACTCGAACAGACTCGAAAAGAAGGGCGTTGCATCACGAGCACGACACGAGCTAGGCTCCAGGAGCTCAATCAAAAGCTTTCCATGCAGCTAATGGTGTTGGTACGAGGGGGCCGCGACCGTGACTGATCTGGAAGGCACGTTAGACGCGTTAAGCGCGCTTGACGCCCATGACCAAGCAGCGCTGCTGCGCAAGGGGGAGATCGGGGCCCGAGAGCTGACTGAGGCGGCGATCAACCGGATCGAACAGCTCCGGAGCACCGTCAACGCGGTGTCGATCACCTGCTACGAACAGGCGCTGGAAAACGCCGAACGGGCGGCGGGCACCCCGGGCGCGGTGTTCGCCGGAGTCCCCTTCCTGTTGAAGGACCTCGGACCCGGCTGCGCGGGCGTCCCGGCGAACGCCGGCTCGGCGTTCCTGGACGGCTACACCCCCGCCCGGGACAGCACGCTGGCCCGCAGGTTCCGCAACGGGGGGCTGGTGGTGCTGGGCAAGAGCGCCACCGCGGAGTTCGGCGTCCTGCCCACCACCGAACCGGTGCGCTTCGGGCCGACCCGCAACCCGTGGGACCTCACCCGGAGCGCCGGCGGATCCAGCGGCGGCGCGGCCGCCGCGGTCGCCGCCGGAATGGTCCCCTTCGCCCACGCCAACGACGCCGGCGGGTCGATCCGCATCCCGGCCTCCTGCTGCGGGGTCTTCGGACTCAAGCCCACCCGGGCCCGCACCCCGCTCGGACCGGACGTCGGCGACCTGATGAACGGCCTGGCCTGCGAGCACGTCGTCAGCCGCACGGTGCGCGACAGCGCCGCCGCGCTCGACCTGATCGCCGGACCCGACCTCGGCGACCCGTACTGGGCCCCGCCCGCCGAAGGACCCTTCACGGGCGCGCTCGACGCCCCGCCCCGGCCGCTGCGGATCGCGTTCACCCTCCGGGCGGGCAGCACCGAACCGCACCCAGACTGCGCCGAGGCGGTGCGCGAGGCCGCCCGGCTGTGCGCGGAACTCGGGCACGAGGTGGTGGAGGACGCGCCCGAGGTCGGCATGGCCGAACTCGCCGACGCCTTCCTCGACGTCTGGGCCGCCGGGGTCTCCTCGGCCGTCACCGGACAGGGCGCGGCGGCAGGCGGCCGCGAACCCCGGCCCGAGCTGCTGGAGGAACTCACCTGGTGGCTCTACGAGCGGGGCAGGCGGCTCAGCGCCGCCTCCTACCTGCTCACCGTCTCCCGGATGCAGCGCGCCGCCCGCGCGCTGGCGGGCTTCCACCAGCGCTACGACGTGCTGCTGTCCGCGGTCACCTCCGAACCCGCACCCCCGCTGGGGCGCTTCGGCCGGGGAACCCCCGAGGAGCAGCTGCGCGACGCCCTGGCCTTCGCGCACGAAACCCCGCTGGCCAACCTCTCGGGGCAGCCCGCGATGTCCGTGCCGCTGCACCGCAACCGCACCGGACTGCCCGTCGGCGTGCAGTTCACCGGCGCGTTCGGCGCGGAGGCCACCCTGCTGGCCCTCGCCGCCCAGCTCGAACAGGCCCGCCCCTGGGCCGGCACCCTACCGGTCGGACCGCCCACGGTGCCCTGAGCCGTTCCGCGCGACGCCCCCGACCGGGGCGCCGCGACGCCCCGCGCGACGCCCCCACCCAGGGCACCGCGACGCCCTGACCCGTTTCCCACGGTGGCCCGACCCGTTTCCCCGCGGTGCGCCGAGCCCTTTTCCCCGGCCCGCCCGCCGGCTCCGGCACGCCCGTTTCCACCGCCCGCACGTCCGGGCACCCCTGCGCGCAGTGGTGCCCGGCTCCGCACGCCGCCGCCCCCGCGGCCGGCGTGCCGACCGGCCGCGCCCGCCTCCGGGCGGGCCGTGCGCAGCACCCGTCCCACCCGTCACCCGTACCGAGGAGCAGAACAGCCATGTTCAAGACCACCACCGACGCCGACCTCGCCGGCAACCCGATCGACGAGTTCATCGGCAACTCGATCAAGTACGCCGCCGTCACGGCCGCCGCCAAGCTGGGCGTCTTCACCGCGCTCCGCGAGGGCCCCAAGACCCTGGAGGAACTGGCCGGGGCCATCGGCGCCAGCGTGGACGGCACCCGCGCCGTCGCCGACGTCGCCGCGGTGCTCGGCTGGCTGGAGCTCTCCGACGGCCGCTACGCCACCGGCCCGCTGGCCGAGCGCTGGCTCGACACCGACTCCGTGCTCGACTTCACCCCCGCCCTGCTGTGGGCCTACGAACTCACCAACGTGCTGTGGGAGCTGCCGCAGGCCGTCCGCGACGGCAAGCCCGCGCAGTCGCTCTGGGAGCGCTGGGCCGACAAGCCCGAGGCCGGCAAGGACTTCTCCGCCTACATGAAGGTCAAGTCCCGGCTGACCGTCGACTCCATCACCGAGGCCGTCCCCGTCCCCGAGGGCGCGCAGCGCCTGCTCGACCTCGGCGGCTCGCACGGCCTGCACACCATGGCGTTCTGTCGCCGCTACCCCGAACTGACCGCCACCATCCTCGACCTGCCCGAGGCGCTCGCCAACACCGGCGCCGCCCTGGAGGCCGAGGGCCTGGCCGACCGCGTCTCGCTGCGCCGCGGCAGCTTCCTCACCGAGGACCTCGGCGAGGGCTACGACGTCGTCCTGCTCTTCGAGATCGTCCACAACCACACCGACGAGGAGAACCGCGACCTGATCGCCCGCGCCGCCAAGGCGCTGCGCCCCGGCGGCAAGATCGTCGTCCTGGAGGACGTCCGCGGCGAGAAGCTCGACGAGCACAACGCCGCCTTCAGCCTCGCCATGTTCGCCTGCTCCGGCGACCGCACCTACAGCCTGCCGGAGATCACCGGCTGGATGGAGGACGCCGACCTGGCCACCGTCGAGCACATCGCGCTGCCGTCCTCGGTCTCCCTGGTGGTGGGCACCAAGTAGCAGGGCCCGCCCGTCCGCCCGTCCCCCGAGCCCGGAGGCAAGCAGTGAAGATCGCTCTGGCGCGTGCCATGACCAGCAAGTGGCTGGCGGCGTCCGAACTCGCCCGCGACATCTACCGGAAGACGTACGGCGCCACCGTACTGCCCGCGCCCGACGCCTTCATCGTCGCCGAACCGGCCGACCCCCCGGGCCCGGGGGCGGCGGACGACGGGGAGCAGATGCTGGCCTGCGCCGGCCTGACCTTCGGCACCGACCGGCCGCTGTTCTCCGAACGCTACCTCGACCGCCCCGTCGAGGACGAGATCGCCGAACGCTTCGGCGCCCGGCCCGACCGCCGCCGGGTGGTCGAGGTCGGCGCCCTGGCCACCCGGCAGCGCTCCGTGGGCGGCGAGGTCATCCGCGCCACCCCGATCGTCGCCTGGTGCCTGGGCATGGAGTACATCCTGTGCACCGTCACCAGCAGCCTGGTCGTCGGACTGGACCGGGCCGGCATCGAGTTCACGCCCTTCGGCCCCGCCGACCCCGACCGGCTCGACCCCGGCGACGACGCCCGCTGGGGCAGCTACTACGACCACAAGCCGCAGGTCGGCGTCATCCAGCTGAACTCGCTGCACCGACTCTTCTCCGCGGCCACCGGCCGCTACCTGTTCACGGACATGGAACTGAACCTGATCGGCGACCAGGGGGCCACCCATGCGAACCGTTGAGAACGCGCTGCGCACCCACGCCGAGACCGACCGGCCCTTCGTCGAGGTCCTCGGCGAGGACGGTGCCCCCGCCCGGGTGCTGAGCTACCGCCAGGTCACCCGCGGCGCCCAGGCGCTGATCGACCGGCTGGCCGCACACCCGCTGCCCGCCGACGGCCGCACCCCGCGGATCGGCGTGGTCTGCGGCAACACCCCCGCCTTCGCCCTCGCCGACCTGGCCCTCATCGCCGCCCGGCTGGTCGAGGTCCCGGTGCCGCTGGCCTTCTCCGCCGAACAGGCCGCCAGCCTGCTGGAGGACGTCGACCTGTGCCTGCTCGACGAGCAGGGCGAACGCCGGATGGCCGAATGGGGCCCCGAGCGGGTGCTGCGCCCCGGCTGCCCGCTGCTGACCCTCGACGAGCACCAACTGCTCGCCGACGGCCGGCCGCTGGAACTGCCCGCCGGCCCGGAGGCGGACGCCGACTGGGAGTGCAAGGTCATCCACACCTCGGGCACCACCTCCCGCCCCAAGGGCGTCCGGATCCGGGCCCACGCGCTGGACGCCCTGCTCGACTCGCTGCACACGGCCATGCCCGTCGGCGCCTACACCCGCTACCTGTCGCTGGTGCCCTTCAGCCTGCTCATCGAACAGGTCACCGGACTGTACCTGGTGCTCCTCGACGGCGGCACGCTCGTCCAACTGCCGCCCGCCACCGCCCTGGTGGGCACCACCGCGACCGCCGCCGAGGACGTCCTGCCGCACGTCGCGGCCGCCCGCCCCACCGCCCTGGTGGCCCCGCCCGCCCTGGTCGACGCCTTCGCCGCGGCCGCCGACCGGGCCGCCGAGGCCGGACTCGACCCCACCGCGGTCCTGTTCGGCACCGGCACCACCCCGCTGCTGTGCGCCGGCGGCGCCCCCGTCCACCCGGACCTGCTCGACCGGCTGGAGGGGCACGGCCTGCCGGTCCACGAGGGCTACGGCCTGTCGGAGAACAGCTCCGTGGTCAGCTGGAACACCCCCGGCGCCCGCCGCAACGGCACCGTCGGCCGCCCGCTGCCGCACGTCCGCGTCCGCCTCGCCGAGGACGGCGAACTGCTGGTCACCAGCACCTCGCTGTTCGCCGGCTACACCCGCGACGACCCCTCCAGCCTGATCCTCGACGAGGAGGGCTGGCTGCGCACCGGCGACCTCGCCCGGATCGACCCGGACGGGTACATCACCATCACCGGCCGCAAGAAGAACGTCATCATCACCGCCGCCGGCCGCAACGTCGCCCCCGAATGGGTCGAGGCGCAGTACCGCCAGCTGCCGTTCGTCCGCACGGTCGCCGTGGTCGGCGACGGCATGGCCGCCCTGCACGGCCTGTTCGTCGTCGCCGAGGGCACCGACCCCGACCGGGCGCTGGCGGCCGTCCACGCCTTCGGCGCCGAACGGCTCTCCGAGGTCGAACGCGTCGCCGTGGCCCACCTCGTCACCCTCGACGAACAGACCTACCGCACCTACTTCACCGTCACCGGCCGCCCGATGCGCGCCGCCATCGCCGAGGCCCTGGCCTCCGGCGCGCTGCAGGGCCACCGGCCCGCGCCCGCACCCGCCACCGGCGCACCGGCCGCGGAGCGCCCCACCGACCAGAGCACCGACCACGCCGCGAAAGAGGACCCCATGACCACGACCGTCGACATCCGGCCCTACGGCAACGGCACCGGAAAGGTGATCAGCCCGGTCGGGGGCACCACGCTGGGCGACCTCGACCCGGCCGCCGTGATCGGCCTGCTGGCCGAGTCCGGCTTCCTGCTGCTGCGCGGCTTCGGCCCCGACCTCAGCGACTTCAGCGCCTTCGTCAAGGCCCACTCCGACCGCATCACCCTGGACCCGGCCCGCTCCTTCCACGGCGGCGACGTCGCCCAGAAGGTCGACGCCGGCACCGCCGCGGTCGGCCTGCACCTGGAGAACGGCAACAGCCCCTTCGGCCCCGACCTGACCTGGTTCCTGTGCGAGAAGGCCGCCTCCAGCGGCTCGCAGACCACCGTCTGCGACGGCTACCGGGTCTGGGACGGCATCAGCGAGCGGGCCCGCGAACTGTTCGCGGCGCAGGACATCGTCTACACCCGCAGCGTCGAGGAGGCCAAGTGGAAGGCCTTCGTCGTGCACCAGCTCGAAGGCCGCAAGAGCGTCGAGGAGATCACCTTCGACGACATCACCGCCCTGACCGCCGGACAGCGCGGCAGCGACATCACCCTCAACGAGGACGGCTCCATCTCCTACTCCTACCGGGTCGGCGCCGCCCACCCCACCCTGTTCGGCACCCGCCTCGCCTGGGCCAACAGCATCTTCGGCCCCTCCTACAACTACGAGCCCCCGAAGATCACGTTCGCCGACGGCAGCGACCTGCCCCAGTGGCTGCTGGACGAGCTGCTCGCCCTCACCGAGGAGGTCACCGAGGACCTCGAATGGCAGGACGGCGACATCGCGCTGATCGACAACACCCGGGTGATGCACGGCCGCCGCGCCATCCTCGACCCCGACCGCACCATCTACAACGCCCAGAGCTACCTCAACCGCGACCTGATGCCCGGCCGGGCGTGAACGCGATGAGCGCCCACACCGCCCCAGCGCCCCACTCGCTCGCCGACCCCGCGGTCGGCGCCGTCCTGGCCGACATCGCCGCCTCGGCCGAGCACGACGAGGACGTCGTCCGGCAGGCGTACGCCACCGCCGCGGGCTGGGCCGAACAGCCCACCCCGCTGCAGGCCGCCGAACTGTGCGCCCGGGCCGCCCTCCCGGTCGCCCCCGAGGTCGGCCGCTTCCTCTACCAACTGGTGCGGGCCGTGCGGCCCGCCCTGGTGGTCGAGTTCGGCACCTCCTTCGGCGCCTCCACCGTCCACCTCGCCGCCGCCCTGCGCGACAACGGCACCGGCCTGGTCATCGGCTCCGAACTGCACCCCGGCAAGGCCGCCCGGGCCCGCGCCAACCTCGAACGGGCCGGCCTCGCCGAGTACGCCGAGATACGCGTCGGCGACGCCCTCGAACAACTCGCCGACCTGCCCGGGCCGATCGACGTGCTGCTGCTCGACGGCTGGAAGGAGCTCTACCTGCCGGTGCTGCGCACCCTCGAACCCGCCCTGCGCGACGGCGCCGCCGTGGTCTCCGACAACCTGCCGATGCTGCCGCCCGAGTTCCTGGAGCACGTGCGCGGTTCGGCCGCCGGCTACCTCTCCCAGCCGCTCGCCCTCGGCGAGGGAGTCGAACTGAGCCTGCGCACCGCCTGAACCCCGCCACCCGCCCGTGCCCACCCGTTCACGAAAGGACGGTACCCCTGGATGTCCGGACGGCTCTTCACCAGCGAGTCGGTCACCGAAGGCCACCCCGACAAGATCTGCGACGCCATCAGCGACAGCATCCTCGACGCCCTGCTCGCCCAGGACCCGGCCTCCCGGGTCGCCGTCGAGACCCTGGTCACCACCGGCCAGGTGCACGTCGCCGGAGAGGTCACCACCAGCGCCTACGCCGACATCCCGCGGATCGTCCGCGAGGTCGTCCTCGGCATCGGCTACGACTCCTCCGCCAAGGGCTTCGACGGCAACTCCTGCGGCGTCAACATCGCCATCGGCGCGCAGTCCCCCGACATCGCCCGGGGCGTCGACTCCGCCCACGAGGAGCGCACCGGCAGGGCCGGCGACGACCTCGACCGGCAGGGCGCCGGGGACCAGGGCCTCATGTTCGGCTACGCCACCATCGAGACGCCCGAACTGATGCCGCTGCCGATCTCCCTCGCGCACCGGCTCACCCGCCGGCTCACCGCCGTGCGCAAGGAGGGCGTCCTGCCCTACCTGCGCCCCGACGGCAAGACCCAGGTCACCGTCGAGTACCGCGGCGACACCCCCGTCCGGCTGGACACCGTGGTGCTCTCCAGCCAGCACGCCGCCGACGTCAGCCTCACCGAACTGCTCGAACCCGACATCCGCAAGCACGTGGTGGAACCCGAACTCGAACGGCTCGGCATCGACGCCTCCGGCGCGGTCCTGCTGGTCAACCCGACCGGACGGTTCGTCACCGGCGGCCCGATGGGCGACGCCGGGCTGACCGGCCGCAAGATCATCGTCGACACCTACGGCGGCATGGCCCGCCACGGCGGCGGCGCCTTCTCCGGCAAGGACCCCTCCAAGGTCGACCGCTCGGCCGCCTACGCGATGCGCTGGGTCGCCAAGAACGCCGTCGCCGCCGGCCTCGCCGAACGCCTGGAGGTGCAGGTCGCGTACGCGATCGGCAAGGCCGCCCCGGTCGGCCTGTTCGTGGAGACCTTCGGCACCGAGCACACCGACCCGGTCCGGATCCGGACCGCCGTCCGGGAGGTCTTCGACCTCCGCCCGGCCGCCATCATCCGCGACCTCGACCTGCTGCGCCCGATCTACGCGCAGACCGCCGCGTACGGCCACTTCGGCCGCACCGACGTCGACCTGCCCTGGGAGCGGCTCGACCGGGTGGACGCCCTGCGGGCCGCCGCCGGGATCTGACACCGGGACCGGCCCCGCCGCGCGGCGGGGCCACCCGGCTCCGGCGACCCACCCGGCTCCGGCCGCCACCACACCGCCGACGGATCGTTGGACCCGTCGGCCCGCCCGGCCCGCGCCACCGGCGGGGCCCGCAGGACCCGAACCACCGAACCACCGAACCACCGAACCGCCAGAACCACCGAGCCGCCAGAACCACCGAGCCGCCGAACCACCAGGAAAGGCACCACGACCGCCATGACACCGCGCCTCAGCCGCCGCACCGCCCTGCTCACCGGGGCCGCCGCGGCCCTCCCCGCCGCCCTCGCCGCCGCCCCGGCCCCCGCGGCAGCCGCCTGCCTGACCGTCGAGCAGGCGGCGCGCTGGACCGACGCCTACCTCGCGGCCTGGCGCAGCAAGGACGCCGCGGCCGCCGCCCGGCTGTTCACCCCCGACGCCCGCTACGAGGCGGTGCCGGGCGTCGCCGACCAGACCTACGTCGGCCGCGACGCCATCCGCGGCTACTGGAGCGGCGTCACCGCGGGCCAGAGCGAGATCACCACCCTGCGCGGCACCCCGCTGGTCACCGGCGACCGGGCCTGCGTCGAGCTGTGGGTCACCCTGCGCGCGGCCGGGGCCAACCCGTCCGGCGACGACTGGATCACCCTGATCGAGACCAACGTGCTGACCTTCACCCCCGACCTGCTGTGCCGGCACAACGTCGAGTACTGGAACCTGCAGCCCGGACGGCTCGCCCCGCCGGCCGGCTGGGGCACCGCCCGGTGAGCGCCGACTCCCCCCGCCGACTGCTGGTCACCGGCGGCCGGGTCCTCACCATGGACCCGGCCCTCGGCCAACTGGACCACGCCGACGTCCTGATCGAGGACGGCCTGATCACCGCCGTCCGCCCCGGCATCGAGGCCGACGGCGCCGAACGCCTCGACGCCCGCCACCACCTGGTGCTGCCCGGTTTCGTCGACACCCACCGGCACATGTGGCAGGCCGCGCTGCGCGGCTTCGGCACCGACCAGACGCTGGAGCAGTACTTCGGCGAGACCCTGCACGCCTACGGCACCGCCTTCGACCCCGCCGAGCTGTACCTCGGCGAACTGCTCAGCGCGCTGGGCGCGCTGGACGCGGGCGTCACCACCGTGCAGGACGTCTCCAACGTCACCAAGACCACCCCCGAGCACAGCGACGCCCTGGTCGACGCCCTGGAGCACTCCGGCCTGCGCGCCGTGTTCGGCTACGGCTACGGTCCGGCCGCGGACGCCCGCCGGATCCGCACCGAGCGGCTGCACCGGGACGACGCCCTGGTCACCATGGCGCTGAACGCCGAACTCGGCGGTGACCGCGCCGTGCGGGAGGAGTGGGCCCTGGCCGCCGAACTCGGCCTGTCCACCGTCCTGCACGTGCGCGGCGGCCGGCCGGTCTCCCGGCTGCGCGGACTCGGACTGCTCAGGCCCGGCACCGTCTACGTCCACGGCACCGGCCTGGAGCCGGGCGAGCTGAAGCTCATCGCGGACAGCGGCGGGGCGCTCTCCATCGCCCCCGCCATCGAACTGACGATGGGCCACGGCCTGCCCCCGTTCGCCGCCGCGGCCGCCGCCGGGCTGCGCCCCGCGCTCAGCGCCGACGTCGAGGTCGCCACCGGCAGCGACCTGTTCGGCCAGATGCGGGCCGCCTTCCAGATCGCCCGGTACTCCGCGCTGCACCTCGCCGACACCCCCGTCGACCGGCTGCCCACCACCCGGGACGTGCTGGCCGCCGCCACCATCGACGGCGCCCGCGCACTCGGCCTGGACCACCGGATCGGCTCGCTCACCCCCGGCAAGCAGGCCGACCTCCTGCTGCTGCGCGCCGACCGCCCCGGCGTCCTGCCGGTGCACGACCCGGTGGGCACCGTGGTCTGCGCGATGGACCGGGCCGACGTCGACACCGTCCTGGTGGCCGGCCGGGTGGTCAAGCGCGACGGCCGGCTGCTCCACCCCGGCCTGCCCGGCCTGGTCGAGCAGGCCGAGGAGCTGCGCCGGCGGCTCGCGGGCTGAACCGAAGGCCCACGGCTGGACCGGCGGCCACGGCTGGATCGCCGGTTCAGCGGCGGACGAGGACGCCCTCCTCGACGGCGGCCAGGACGTCCTTGAGGACGTTGTTGAGGAGTTCGGCCTCGGCCCGGGGGATGCGGTCGACGATGCGGGCGTGCGCGGCGGTGACGGCGCGCACGGCCGCCTCGGCGACCTCCACGCCGCGGGGGGTCAGACGCACCCACGTGCTGCGGCCGTCGTCGGCGTCGGCCTCGCGGGAGACCAGCCCGGCGGCGCCCAGCCGCTTGAGGACGTTGCTGGTGCCGCCGGAGGACAGCAGCAGGGCGCCGGTCAGCTCGCTGGGCCTGAGCCGGTAGGGCTCGCCGACCCGGCGCAGCACGGCGAGGACCCCGTACTCGGCCTGGGTCAGCCGCAGACGCTCCAGTTCGCGGGCGGCGACCTCGTCGAAGGCGGCGGTCAGCAGGGCGCTGCGCTTGGCCAGCTCCAGCGGGAGGCCGGCGATCTCGGGCAGCTGGACGTGCCAGGCGCTGATGATCTCGTCGACGTGGTCCGGTTCGGACATGGCGGGCCCCTCCTTCCCTTGGTCCGCGGCGCTCTCGCCGGGTCGGCCCTCCAGGATAGCTCGGCGTAAAGCTATCTCAAGGGGTGAGGGCGGCGGGCGTTCAGGGCCTCGCGGCGCTCCCACCTCCACTGTTGCCCGTCCGACGGGGAGGCGCTATGTTCAATCTCAGCATAAAGCTTTCCACATAGCTTTTTCGTGACCCAACTGGGAGTGATCATGCAGGCTCGAGTCGTCGTCGCCTACCACAGCGGGTACGGCCACACCGCCAAGCAGGCCGAGGCGGTGGCCGCGGGCGCGGGCAAGGTCGAGGACACCACGGTGCAGCTGGTCTCGCTGGCCGAGCTGAACGACGAGCTGTGGCAGACCCTCGGCGAGGCCGACGCCATCGTCTTCGGCTCGCCCACCTACATGGGCGGCTCCAGCGCCGTCTTCCGCACCTTCGTCGAGGCCACGTCCCAGGTCTGGGGCGACAACATGCGCTGGAAGAACAAGATCGCCGCGGGCTTCACCAACAGCGGCAACATGTCCGGCGACAAGCTGCACACCCTGACCGACATCGCCCTGTTCGCCGCCCAGCACGGCATGATCTGGGTCGGCCTGGCCGAGTACGGCGGCTGGAACACCTCCACCGGCAGCACCGAGGACCTCAACCGCCTCGGCAGCTGGCTCGGCGCCATGTCCCAGTCCAACAACGACCAGAGCCCCGAGGTCACCCCCTCCGCCTCCGACCTGCGCACCGCCGAGGCCCTGGGCCGCCGCGTCGCCGAGATCACCCACATCCAGCTCCGCGGCCGCGCCGCCACCGAGCTCGAACCGGCCGCCCTCTGACGTGACCGGGGCCGGGAGGGCACGCGCACGCACCCGGTGGGCCGCACTGGCCCTGCTCCTGACCGCGGGCTGCTCGACGGCCCACCCCGGCGCCGGACCAGGCACCGGCACGACGACGGCCCCGCGGGCCGGTGAGGAGGCCACCGTGGCCACGCGCCGCGACACCACCACGGAGCGGACGGCCGTCCCCGACTGCTTCCGGGACACCGCGGCGACCGTCCACCGGGTGACCACGGGCGGCGGCTCCGGCAGCCGGATGATCACCCTCGGCGAAGGCCCGCACGGCATCGTGTTCGCCCCGATCTCCTGGGGCGACGCCTGCGAGTGGGCCGGTGAGGCCAAGCGGCTGGCCGGCGCGGGCTACCGCGTCCTCACCTTCGACTGGGGTGGCGACCGGCGCGGCACCGTCACCGCCGCCACCGCGCTGCTGCGCGGACAGGGCGCCGAGTCGGTCGCCTGGGTGGGCGGCTGCATGGGGGCGACGGTCATGCTCGCCATGGCCGCCGACACCCCCGACCGCCCCGCCGGCATCGCGGGCGTCAGCCCGCTGGCCTCCCTGCTCGGCACCCGGGTCGACGGCGGCGCCGCCTACCGCGGCGAGATGCTGCTGCTGGGCACCGCCCGCGACCCGCTCGCCGACGAGGGCCGCCTGCGCGAGGTCGCCCGCCGCTTCCCGGAGTCCGAGGTCACCGTGCTCCCCGGCACCCTGCACGCCGCGGAGATCTTCGACGGCGAGCACCGGGAGCAGGCCAGGAAGGCCCTGGACGGGTTCCTCGAACGGACCTTCACGGCCCGCTCCTGAGAGCCCCGACCCTCGCCCGGGGCGGCGGGGACCGGACGCACCCGCGCCCGGACCCCGCCGCCCCGGGCGTTCCGCGTCCGGGCTCTCCCGAATCCTCATGCCTCCGGCCGCACCGACCAGAAGGCTGGCATCCTCGCCGCCGCACCTCCCACCACCGCCACCTGACGCCCCGACGACACCGGGGCCCGCCCCTTCACCGGGGTGCGGGGGAGGCCGAGCAGCAGTCGGTCCCGGTGTCCGCGGCCGAGCGTTCCGCGGCGCCGCCGCGGCCGCGGTCCGGATGGTGAAAACGGTTCTGGCACGGACCGGTGGGCGAGTAAGGTCCCCGCTCATGCGCATTCCCACGCCTCTGCTCGCCGGTGCCCTCGCGGCGCTGCTGCTGACCTCCGCCTGCTCCTCTGCCGCGGGCCCCGCTCCGGACACCGCTGCCGGCAAGGCTTCCGGCTCCGCCTCGGAAACAGCCGGTGGTGCTGCGCTGCCGGTGGCGGTGAACGGACCGGTGGAAGGCGTGTACCTGATCCCCAGCAGGGCCGGTGACGCCCTGTCGGTGGAGCGGCCTGCCAAGGACGCCCCGCTGGAGGAGCAGATCGGCGCCAAGCTCCGCGAGGACCTCCTGCAGCGGGCCCTGGTGCCCGGCAGGACCAGTGTCTCCTGCCCGGACGGCATCAAGGTGGAGGCCGGGGTGACCAGCCGGTGCACCGTCGCCTACGAGGGCGTGGAGGTGCCGTACGCCGTGCAGATCAGCTCCTCGTACGACCCGAAGCAGGGACTGGTCTCGTACACCATGAGCCCGATGAAGGTGCTGGTGGTCGCCAAGACCGTCCAGGCCAAGCTGTACGACAACTACGGCCCGGGCTCCGGCCTTGCGGACACCAGCAAGCTGGCCTGCCAGGAGATGCCCGCGGTCGCGGCCTACGACTCCGGGGTGGACACCGGCTTCACCTGCCAGTACTGGAGCCCGCACGCCCCGAACGGCAAGCCCGGCTACACCACGCTCCAGGTGGTCATACGCGGCAGCGGCTTCCAGTTCAAGCCGACGGGCTGAGCCGCGCCCCCGCGCCGGCGCCGCCCCCGCCGGCGCGCAGCTCCAGGGCGACCGCGCTTCCGGCCCGACACCCGCGTGCAGCCGGACGGCCCGGTGGGGTTGGGCCGGTGACGGGAGGACAGACTGGGGGCATGAACGTTGACCGCAGCCCGCTGGGGCAGCCCCTGTTCTCCTCCTCCGCCGTCGACGAGCCCGTCGCCCCCGGGGGCGGACCACGTCGTCCTGTGGAGCCCGCGCCGTTCCTGGAACCGGCCCCCGTCCCGGCTGCGGCCGCGAGGGCGCCCTCGAAAGTGCTCGGCCGCTCGGCTGCTCAGAGCACGCCCACCAGCACGATGACCAGGGCGGGCAGGGCGACGAAGACCGTGCCGAGGTAGACGCCGAGGATCCAGCGCCGCTCGGAGGCGAGGCGGGCGAGTTGCTCGGCGCAGTACAGCGGCACGGGGCGCAGCAACGGGATCACGTAGATCGCCACGATCGCGAAGAGGTTGTAGATCAGGTGGACGAATGCGGCCTGCAGCCCGATCTTCGCGTCCGGCCCGACGCCGGCGAAGGCGGCGAAGACCACCGTGAAGGTGGTGCCGAGGTTGGAGCCGACCACGACGGGATACACCTGAGCGGGCGTCAGGATGCCCGTACCGGCGAACGGCACCAGCACCGAGGTGGTGATGGTCGAGGACTGGGTGACCACGGTGACGCCCATGCCGGTCGCCATGGCCAGGTACTCGTTGCGGCCGACGGCCTTGAGCAGGGCGTCCCGGGCCCGGCCGACCATCAGCAGTTTGAGCAGCGTGCCCAGGTAGCGGACCGCGACCAGGATCAGCGCGGCGCCGATCACGATGGTGAACAGCGGGCCGAGCGCGGCGCTGACCTGCGCGGTGCCGTGCACCACCGCGTGCTCCACCAGCCGGGCCGTGGTCACCGCGTCCTCGACCAGCAGCGTCAACGCCACGTCCTGGTACGAGAAGCAGGCCGCGAAGGCCGCCCCGGTGGCCTCCTCGAACAGCCGGCTGTCGGCCTGCCAGCCGTCCGGCAGTGTGCTCGGTGCCATGCCGGGGCGGCTCAGCGGGTCGAGGCGTGCATGATCACGGTGGTGTCCGCGCGGATGGCGTCGCTGTCGTCGAGTTCGACCACGGCGTTGGCCGTGGTCCCGTCACCTGCGGGCAGCGGAAGCAGCACGGCCGGGGTCCGCAGCACGCCGCCGCACAGATCGGGGTCCATCCCGGTGTCGACCCGCGAGTAGCGGGGATCGTCGAGGCTGCCGGGCCGGTCGACCGCAATGCCGTGGGAGGCCAAGTAGTCGGTCATCGCGGAGCGGGTGGTGCGCAGGACCAACGAGAGCGAGACGCGGCCGGTCGCGGGATCCTCCTGTGCCAGGTAGTGGACGTCCTGCGCCCCGGCCGGCAGGTCGAGCCCGGTCACGGCCAGTGCCTGCCGCAGCGGGACGCCGGTTCCCGCACAGGCGCGCTCGTCGCCGAGTGGCGGCCCCGGGTCCGTGGCCCAGCGCACCACCTCCGTCCCGATCAGCGCCAGTACGGCCAGAGCGACGAGACCGACGATCCACCGCACCAGGCGCTCCCACCCCTTCGGCACCCCGCACCCCCTGCGTCCGCATACGAGCGATCACGTGAGGACCGGACGGTAGCACGAGTCGCCGCACACCCTCCGCGCTGACCCGGACCCTCCGGACCGGCCCGGCACGGAAGCTGACGCCGGGTCGGTTCACAACGGCCGCCCCGAAAGCCCGGGGCGGCCGTCAAGGTGCGCACGGTCCGCGATCAGCCGGCGCCGGGCAGGTGAGCTCGTCGAAGCCGGCCGGCTCGGCCCGGCGGTCCACCAGCGGGTACCGGACCTCGCCGCTCGGCCCGTACTGCTGGAGGCCCTCCAGGCTGGCCGCGGCGGCCGGAACAGCCCGGGGCATCTTGGCGACGTGCCGGTCCCGGGCGTGCAGCTGGAGCTCGTCGACCCGGTTGTCGAAGCCGACCCGGCCGGTGCCGGTGAGGGCGAACAGCAGCCGCGGGAAGCGCACGTACCGGCGCCCCCACAGCGGCACCCGGCCCTCCTGCTCGGCCGCGATGGTGCCCGCGCGGATCCCGACCGGGAGCGTCTCCGTCGCCGCGGCGGCCTGCGCCAGCGCCGGGTCCTCCTCGACGCCGATGGCGACGAGAAGGCCCTCCTGCTCCTGCCCCAGGTCCGCGAACGCCCCGCGCTGGGCGGCGACCCAGTGGCCGAGCTGCTCGCCCTCGAATACCGTCTCCGCCGCCAGCGCCGACCAGTCGACCCGGCCGTCCGCCTCATGCCACCAGGTCCGCGCGGCCACGTAAGCGCGCTGCCAGGCGATCGACCGCGGTGCCCAGCCGGAGGACATCGCCGGACACCTGCACGCACTCACCTCCAGCTGACCCGTCCGCCTTGCCGGGGCCGGCCCGACACCTGCCCGGTCACGGCACTACCCAGCCCACGCCACTTGATCGGAGAACACCGCCATGCCCACCGCCGTCTTGGAGAACGCTGCGCTCACCGCCGCGGTCGGCAGTGCCTGGTACGCGGCAGCCGCCGCCGTCACCGCCGTCGCGGCGCCCACCCCCGACCGGCGCCGCGACGATGCCCGCGGAGCCCTCGAGGTCCTGGTGCGTCGTAACCCCCGCTGAAGCCGTGGTCTGGTGCCCGCCCCGCGGCGGGCACCAGACCACGGAGGCGAGGGCCTTCGTCCGCGTACTACCGTTCGGCCGTCGACGGTTGGCCGCCGGTCATCGACTTCGCCTTCGCCACCGGCCTGGTCCCGGTCGGGACGCCGGTGCGCCTGAGTGGGGAGCACGCCGCGTTTGCGCGGCGGACCCGAGCAGTGGGAGCGGTTCCTGCAGTCCGAGCAACGGGTGTGGTGCGCCTCGCTCCACACCGCCCACCGGCGGGGAGTGCCGTGGTACCCGTCGACGCCCGGGACACCGCGGAAGCCGCTGTGGGCACGTCCAGAAAGCTGACGCACCGTCCCGGCCGAGCCGCTCCGGCCGCGCCGCGCGCACCGGGGCCCCGGCGGAGCCCCTGGTGGCGGTGGTCGTTGCCCGTGGCACGCGGGTGTCGCAGTTGTCCGGTTCGAGGATTTCGTGGGGGCAAGTGGGTGGGCGTGTTCCGGACGTTGTGGACGTGGCGGGTGCCGACGGACGTTCGGGCGCGGGTCGGTCCAGTTCGGCGGGTCGTGCTCGGTGGTCGCGTCGGCGTGTGCTGGCGGGTGGGGGCTGTGGCCGTGGGTGGTTGGTGGTGTTTCGTCCGCCGGTCGGGGTTGGCGGGTTCTGGGTGTCTGGGGAGAAAGTTCGGGGGTAGAAGGGGGCCTCTTTTCGGGTCGGTGCGTGTGGGAACGTTTGCGCGGCTCGTCGGCCGGCAGGGTCGGCGAATGTCTTCCTTGGGGGGAAGATGCTCTCTTCACGTGCCCGGAGCACGTCGTTCCGGCATGTCCGTCCGAGCGCGGTGGCGGTGGCCCTGGCGGTCGCCGGTGCGCTGGTGCCGGGGGTTTCCTGGGCAGCGCCGGTGGCGCCGTCGGGGTGGGGATCGGGTGCGGCGCTGGCCCGCCCGGCCGTCCCGACAGGGGTGACCGAGGCGCCGCTCTCGCAGCACTCCAGGTCACCCCGGCCCGCCGTGTCCCCGGCGGAGCCGCAGGCGAAGTCCCCGGCCCCGTCACCGTCCTCGGCTTCGTCGCCGGGCACCACGCAGGGGGTGGTGTCGCCGCGGGTGTTCGTCCCCTACGGCCAGGGCGAGATCCCGTGGAACAGCTACACGACGGTGCGGCTGGACGACGCGCTGGTGGCGAAGGTGAACCTGTGGGACGGGAACCTGATGCTGGACGCCACGGACCTCGACCTGGCGGCGGTAGGGCAGCGCCTGCAGCTGACCCGCACGTTCAACTCGCTCAGCGGCGGCCCCTACGGGCCGCTGGACCACGGCTGGTTCGGCGCCTACGACCGCTACCTGCAGGTCTTCTCCGACGAGGTCGTGGCCTACGGACCGTCCGGGGAGAACGTCACCTTCGACGCCAACGCGGACGGCACCTACCAGGTGGCCACCGGCTACGACGAGTCGCTGACCCACAACGCGGACGGCACCTGGACCCTGCTGCACCGCAAGGACGGCACGAAGGAGACCTACGACTCCTCCGGGAACCTGGCGGCGATCACCGACCGCAACGGCGACGCGATCAACGTCACCCAGCACACCGACTCCAACGGGTTCACCACCGGCTCCAGGGCGACCGACACCCGCTCGGGCCGCTGGATCGACCTGAGCGCGACCGGCACCGGTACCTGGAAGGCCACCGACAGCACCGGCCGCACCGTCTCCTACGCCTTCACCGGCCCGGACGACGCGCAGGTGCTGACCGTTACCGACATCGAGGGCCACCCGACCGTCTACGCCTACGACGCCGACCACCGCATCGCGAAGGTCACCACCCCCGAAGGCCGCTCCACCGCCTTCACCTACGACGACTACGACCGGGTCACCTCCGTCACCCGCCTCACCACCACCGGCGGCAGCACCGGCCTGACCACCCTCTACGCCTACAGCGGCTTCCGGGCGGGCACCACGACGGTCACCGACCCGGCCGGCCACGCCACCGCCTACAGCTACGACGGCGACGGGCAGACCACCTCGGTCAAGGACGCCCTGGGCCACTCCCGCTCGGCGACCTGGGACGCCGCGCACAACCAGGCCACCGCCACCGACGCCCTCGGCACCGGCACCACGCCCGGCAACACCACCACCTTCGGCTGGAGCGGCAACAACCCCACCTCCGCCAAGCTCCCGCTGGGCGCGAGCGCCCTGCTCGGCGGCTACGCGGCCCGCGGCGGCGCGCAGTTGCCCGCCACCCTCACCGACGCGCAGGGCAACCAGACCACCTACAGCTACGACACCTCCGGCAACCTCACCCAGGCCAAGGACACCACCAGCGGCGGCAGCGCCGCCCACCTCGACTACACCTACAACCCCGCCACCGCGACCTGCGGCGGCTTCCCCGGCCAGCGCTGCTCGGCCACCGACGCGGGCGGCAACAAGACCGCCTTCGCCTACGACGCCCAGGGCAACCTGACCACCGTCACCCCGCCCGCCCCGCTCGGCCGGACCACGATCACCTACGACAGCGCGGGACGGCCCGCCACCGTCACCGACGGACGCGGCGTCAAGACCACCTACACCTACGACAAGCACGACCGGCCCACCGCCCTCGACACCCCCACCACCCACATCGCCCTGGCCTACGACACCGACGGCAACCTCACCACCCGCACCGGCCCCACCGGGACCGCCACCTTCCACTACGACCCGCTGGGTCGCGAGGACTGGCGCAAACTCCCCACCGGCGACCAGGCCACCCTCGGCTACGACGCCGCCGGCAACGTGAAGACCTCCACCGACCCCTCGGGCACCCTCACCTACGGCTACGACGACGCCAACCGCCTCACCACGCTCACCGAACCCGGCGGCGCCAAGACCACCTACACCTACGACGACGCCAACCACCGCACCGGCACCGCCCTCCCCGGCGGCGCCAAGCAGACCACCGCCTTCGACAACGACGGCCGCCCCACCTCGATCACCGCCACCAGCGCGAGCGGCACCGTCCTGTCCAAGCTCACCTACGCCTACACCACCGGGCCGAACGGCACCGACGGCACCAAGACCGCCACCCGCACCGACAACGCGGGCAACAAGACCACCTACACCTACACCACCCTCGGCCGCCTCACCCGCGCCGTGGAGACCAACGGCTCCGGCGCCCGCACCGCGGGCTGGCTGTACTGCTACGACAACGCCGGCAACCTCACCACCACGACCAGTACCGCCACTTCGAGCAGCACCTGCACCGGCCAGGCCGCCACCTACGCCTACAACGCCGCCAACCAGCTCACCGGTTCCGGCGGCTCCACCACCGGCTGGTCCTACGACAACGCCGGCAACGAGAGCGCCGCCGCCTCCCCGACCGGCGCCCGCACCGCCGAGACCTGGACCGACTTCTCCCAACTGGCTGGCATCACCACGGGCACCACCCACCTGGACGCCGCCTACGCGGGCACCGACAACGGCGAACGCACCCGCCTGGGCACCACCACCTTCGCCAACACCGCCCTGGGCGTGACGGCCCTTCAGACCGGCACCACCACGACCAGCATGATCCGCGAACCCTCGGGCACCCTCACCGGTATGACCCGAGGCGGCGCCACCTACCACTACCTCACCGACGCCCAGGGCTCGGTGACCACCGTGGTCGACAACGCCGGCCAGCAGGTCGACGCCTACACCTACACCCCGTACGGCACCGCCCGCAGCACCACCGAAACCGTCCCCCAGCCCTGGCGCTACACCGGCGCCTACCTCGACCCCACCGGCCTCTACAAGCTCGGCGCCCGCTACTACGACCCCGCACTCGCCCGCTTCACCCAGCCCGACCCCTCCGGCCGCGAAACCAACCCCTACGCCTACACCGCCGGTGACCCCGTCAACCACACCGACCCCAACGGCACCAGCCTCATAGGCAGCGTCCAAGGCCTCTGGGACGACGCCAATGACGTCATCAGCACTCTGCAGGACGCAGAAGAAGGAGACGGAGCGGGACTGCTCGGGGACCTCGCCGGAGTGGCCACCGGAATCGCCGTGGAAAGTGGCTGCCAATTCGTTGCAGGCCTGGCCGCCGCTCCGACGGCAGGCATAGGGGGCATGGCGGTGGAGGTGGGCTGCGCGGCCATAGCGACATCGGTCGGTGACAGGGCCTCCAGTTATGTCGAGCAGAAGGCGGGGTAACAATTTTGGCTAAATTCTTCGAGTCTTCGTACGGGTCTCCCAGGGCTGTTGGGCGAAACGGCTACCTGACCGTGGTGTCCTCGTCGGTCCTCATGGTGCTGGGACTCGGCATAGGGATTTTCCGCAGCTGGCAGGCAGGCGCCCTGCTCATTGCGATCGGGGCTGCAGGGGTCGCCGTGTTCCTCGTCGGAATGAACATCCTGCGCCGCAGGGCATGAATCGACAGAGCAAAGGATCGAAAATGCACCAACTGGCTCGTGGGGCCGGTCTCGGAATCGGACCGATCGGTGACGCCGTACTTCTTGCCGTGGGACTCGTGCTCGTGGTGGGAGCAATCGTCTGGTCGCGCCGCCGACGGCGCTGACAACCGGCCGGCTTCTTCTCCCGCCCTGCCGCGTAACCATCTCCCCACTCCGAAGGTCGAACTTCTCGGCACTCCTGTCGTGAAACACTGCAGACCGGTAAGGCCCCCTCGATCGAGGGGGCCTTACCGGTGCTGTACGAGTGCCTGCCCCGGCCCCCACGGGACGGGCGCCCGGCTCCTACGCTCGGCCGTCTTCCACCCGCTCTCCCAGTTCGCCCGGCGCCACCGTCCCCGCCGACCGTGTCGCCCACCACCCGAGAGCAGCGTTCCCGACGAGGTGCACGCTCCCGCCTCGCACCGGCCCCCGCCGCCCCCTCCAGCGTGCCGCCGCCCTCACCACCGGGTCAGCACCAGCTCGATGGCGAACCCCGGTCCCATCGCGGCCATGAGTCCTGGCGCGTCGGCGAGCACCGTCTACTGGACGATCACCGGCGCGTCCAACGCCGTCTCCGCCGGTGAGAGGGCCGAGCCCGTGGCCGAGCAGCCCGTGCCCGACCTGCCCGGCGACGGCAAGGCCGCGGTCGACCAGATCGAGCTGGCCCTGCTGGCCGCGCTGAAGGCCGGCACCGAGGCCGGGGACGTCGCCCGGGCCGACCGCTACAGTACCCGGCCCGAGCCCGAGCGCCCCGCCTTCCGCTACGGCGCCACGATCGAATGCGCCAACGGCTGGCGCCTGTTCCTTACCTGCGTCGTGCCGCCCGTAGAGGCGAGAAGCTCGCCGACCACCGGTACTACAAGCCCGAGGAGACGGTGTAGGCCGGGGCGTTCGCCGCCGCGGCGAGGGCCCACCATGATGGGCCAGGTCGCGTAGGGAGGGGAGATGGGCGTGGGCGTGCATCTGGACAAGGCACTTCGCGCGGGGGACTACCTGCAGATCGCGTCCTTCCGGTGGTCCGTGGACGGCCATGGACCCGGCGAGGGATACGCCCGGATCGAACGCGTGGAGCACATTCCGTCGGCGGACGGCCTCCTCAACCCAGAGGCCGACGGGCTGCTCACGATGATGGCGCGCGGCCAGACGACGGCCGCCGTGTTCTGCCAGGGCATGCCCGGACCGCTGCTGCTGCGCTGCGGGGGCCACCGGGTGGCGGACGCGATCCACGCGCAGCGCCTGGCGTGGGACGAGACCAACCCGACCTGGCCGCCCGGGGAGCCGCTGTGGTTCCGGGACACGACCGAACCGGCCGACGCGCACCACTCCCGCACCGAGGCCGCAGGCCCCGAACCGCTCCCCGCCCCGCTCGGTGCCTAACCGTCGCCCCGGGCGCCGCGGCGCGCCGCGACGTTCACCAAACCGGTCCACGCCCTGATGACCGGCGACTACCTACAGATCCACGCCCACCGCCACCCCGCAGCGGACATGGGCGTCGACGAGGGCTTCTGCCGGACGGCCCCTGGGGCCGGGCCGGGCACATCGCCGCCCGGCACCACGACGAGAAGACCGCCACGATCCTGACCGACCCCGTCAGCGGCACCCGTACCTACCGCAGCACCGGCGACGCCCTAGGGCCCGTCTTCAAAGAAGATCAAGCAGTGAGATCATCTGGGGCGTGATACGTCGTCATGAGCTGTCCGATGCCGAGTGGGCCGTGCTCTCGCGGTTCCTGCCGAGTTCGGGGACCGCGGGGCGGCCGCGCAGTGATGACCGGGTGGTGCTGAACGGGATCGTATGGAAGCTGCGGACCGGTTCGGCCTGGCGTGACGTGCCGGAGCGGTACGGCTCGTGGCAGACCCTGTACACGCGTTTCCGCAGGTGGGCGCTGGACGGCACGTTCTCGCGCATACTGAAGCAGGTCCAGGCCGAGAAGGACGCGGCCGGAGACATCGACTGGCTGGTGTCGGTCGACTCCACAATCGTCCGGGCCCACCAGCACGCTGCCGGCGGCAAAAAGGGGCACTCGATCAGGACGAAGCGGGTGATCACGCCCTCGGCCGGTCCCGTGGCGGACTGAGCACCAAACTCCACCTGGCATGTGATGGACGCGGGCGCCCGCTCGGCTTCGTCCTGACCGGCGGCAACACCAACGACTGCACCCGCTTCGAGCACGTCATGCAGGCCATCCGCGTCCCACGCATCGGGCCCGGGCGGCCTCGCACCCGGCCCGACCACGTGATCGCCGACAAGG
>NZ_BSSA01000011.1 GCF_030268885.1 Kitasatospora phosalacinea | reverse complement strand
ACTGATCAGCCTCGGGCTTACCCGCGCGGGCGACACCTGGACCATCACTCCCACAACCGCATAGCGCAGGAGGGCTATCCCAACCGGGACAGCCCTCCCAGCAAGAAGATCTTCATCAGACTTCTAGGCCCCCTCGTTCGGAGCTTGCCGGGCGCACACCGCCGGGCATCCCTCCCCCAGCCCCCAGGGGGCTGGGAGGTGCCCCCTCGGAGGCACCGGCGGAACACCCGAGTACACCCAGTACGAGGCTGTTCCGCCGGCACTCCCAGCCGGGCGCCCGACGCCGCGCGCTGGTCCGACGAGACCCGAACGAGGGGGCCTGGCGGGCGGGAGGGGCCGGGCGGTGCGTCAGGCGGCCTTGCGCCCGCTGCGCAGGGCGCGGCGGACCGCGCGGGTGGCGAACGGCGGCAGCACGTCGAGGGCGACCCGGCGGGACAGCGAGCGCGGCCGGCGGGCCTGCGGGGGCGCCTCCGGCTCGTCCCAGGCGAGGCGGTGGCAGACCTGCCCGGCGAGGCGCTCCTCGTCGAGCCGGAAGCCCTCGGCCCGCCAGTCCCGGGCGAGCAGGTCGGCGCGGACGGCCTCCGGGTCGCCCCAGGTGCCGTAGAACTTCTCGGGGGTCATCAGCACCGGCCGCAGCCCGAGGGTGAACACGGCCTCCCAGACCGCGGCGGCCACGCCGGGGGTGTGCGGGGCGCGGTAGTCGTCGAGGGCGACGACGCCGTTCTTGGCCAGCGCGTCGCGGGCGACCAGGATGTCGCCCGCCACGTGCTCGTACAGGTGGGAGGCGTCGATGTGGACGAAGCGGCAGCTGTCGGCGGCGATCCGGCCGTCGGAGAGCACCGAGGTGGGGGCCTGGACGATCACCGGGAGCTCGGCGTGGAAGGCCCGGTAGTTGGCCTCGAAGGCGCGCCGGGTGAGGGTGTCGCGGTAGGACATGCTCATCTCGGCGGAGTTCTCGTCGTCGGGCGCGTCGAGGTCGAACAGGTCGCAGACCGTGAAGGTCTCGCCGCTCTGCAGGTGGTTGCCGAGCAGGATCGCCGAGCGGCCCAGGTAGGCGCCCATCTCCAGCAGGTCACCGCTGGTCCCGGCGGCGGTCTGCCGGTCCAGTAGGTGGGAGAACACCTCCTGGTCGACCCGGAAGAACCAGCCGGGCACGTCGTCCGGGGTGGCAGGGGCGGTGGGAGCGGCGCTGGTGTCTAGAGCGGACACACGGTCTCCTGGGTGCGGGCCGGGCGTGCGGGACGCCGCGGGGTGCGGTCGGCGGCCGAAGCCGGACGGGGTGTGAGCGGGATCATAGTCACTCGTCCGGATGCCGGACAGTGGCTGGGGCCGATGTCTTCCCAGCGGTTTCGAGGGCCGTCTCGGCCTGCCGGACGGCGCGCAGCCTGGCCTCCTCCGGATCGGCCAGGGCCGTCCAGGCCGCGCAGTACATCAGCAGCCGGGTGACGAAGTCGATCCACAGCAGCAGCGCCACCGGCACGCCGAACGCCCCGTACAGGCTGCGGCCGGCCACCGAGCCCAGGTACGAGGAGAGCAGCAGCTTCAGCAGTTCGAAGCCGACCGCGCCGATCAGCGCGCCCTCCAGCAGGGCGCGGCGGCGCTGGCCGCGGATCCGCGGGAACGGGCCGAGCAGGTAGGCGAACAGCAGCAGGTCGGCGCAGACCGCGATCAGGAAGCCCAGGGCGGACAGCAGCCAGCGGGCCGCCCCGCCGTGCAGGCCGAGGCCGTCGGCGAGCCGGTGGGCGAGGGTGGTGGCGGCCGCGGAGGCGGCCAGCGAGGCCAGGCAGACCAGGCCGAGGCCGAGCAGCACCACGCAGTCGCGGGCCTTGACCAGGACCGGGTTGCCGCCGTCGTCCGGCAGCCGCCACACGGTGCGCACCGCGCCGCGCATGGTGTCGACCCAGCCGAGGCCGGAGACCAGCAGCAGCGCGCCGGAGACCAGCCCGACGGTGCCCGCGTTGGCGACCATGGCGTTCAGGTCGAGCGAGTCGGCGAGGCCGGGCAGCTGCTCGGTGATCTTGTCCTGGAGCTGGTGGACCCGGGCGTCGGAGAGGGTGGCCAGGGCGATCGCCAGGGCCACGGTGAGCAGCGGGAACAGGGCCAGGAAGCCGAAGAAGGTGACCGCGCCGGCCAGCCGGTTGCCCTGGACGTCGTCGAACAGCAGGTACACCCGGTAGGGGCGGCTGCGCAGCAGGCGGGCGACCGGCGGGCCGACCACGGGCAGCTTGGTGAGGAAGTCCACCCTTGGCTGTATACCGCCGCCCGGGTCGCCGGGGGCGGAGCCGGGCGGCGCGTCGGCCGACGGGGCCCGGCGCCGGACGGCAGGTCTCAGCGCCGGACGGCCCGGCGGGCCCGGGCCAGCACCCGCAGGCCCTGGAAGCCGAGGTAGTTGCCGCGGGCGAGCAGTTCGCCGCGCAGCCCCTGCCGACCGGGGGCGGGCCGGTGGCCGGCGGGGCGGTGCCGGGCGCAGTGCTCGGCGGCGCGGCGGAAGAACTCGCGGCGGTCCCCGGCCGGGACGCGGCCGGGCTTGGAGACCACGGTGGTGAGGTGGCCGAGCATCATCCGGTAGACGACGGGGCGCCAGCGGTCCAGGTCGGGGCGGGCGTCGAGGAAGGCGAACACCCGGTCGTACTGGGCGAACACGTCGAAGTGCTTGCGGGAGGCGGTGGCGAGGATGTTGCCGCCCTCGCGGCGCTGCCGGTAGTGGACGCCGACGGCGTCGAGCAGGGCGATCCGCCCGGCGGCGAGCAGCGCCGGGTAGGTGAACGGGGTGTCCTCGTAGTAGCCGGGCGGGAAGGACAGGCCGTGCTCGGTCAGGAAGCCGCGGCGGTACGCCTTGTTCCAGGCGACCTGCAGCAGGTCGAGCAGGTCGGGCCGCTCGTCCAGGGTGAACACCTCGGGGCCGGGCCGGGCGAAGACGGGGGCGGAGGAGGAGCGGGTCACCCGGCCGTCCCAGTGGGTGCGGGCGTAGTCGAACACCAGCAGGTCGGGGTCGTCGGTGGCGCGCAGCCGGGCGTCGAGGGCGGCGAGCAGGCCGGGGGTGAGGGTGTCGTCGCTGTCCAGGAAGAGCAGGTAGTCGCCGGTGGCGAGTTCCGCGCCCGCGTTGCGGGCCGGTCCGAGGCCGACGTTCTCGGGCAGGTGCCGGACGGTGACCCGCGGGTCGCGGGCGGCCGCCGCGTCCAGGAGGGCGCCGCAGCCGTCGGGCGAGCGGTCGTCCACCGCGATCAGTTCGAAATCCGCGAAGGACTGCGCCAGCACCGACTCCAGGCACTCCGGGAGGTACTCCTCGACGGCGTGCACCGGCACCACCACACTGAACCGCGGCATCTCTTCACTCTCCCGACCCGACCTGGCCTGGCGCAGACTAGCAAGCCCGGAGAGGTAGGATCGCCGCCGGTGACCGTCCGCTTTCGCACGTTTCGACGGACCCGCCGGCCGCACCCTCCGAGGAAAGGCACTGCGCTTCCGATGGCCCCCCGTCTCTCCGTCGTCGTCCCGATCTACAACGTCGAGCGCTACCTCGAGGAGTGCCTGGACTCCATCGCCGCCCAGACCTTCGCGGACTTCGAGTGCGTGATGGTCGACGACGGGTCCAAGGACTCCAGCGCGGAGATCGCGCGGGCCTACGCCGCCAAGGACGCCCGGTTCCGTCTGGTGCAGCAGGTGAACAAGGGCCTGGGGGCGGCCCGCAACACCGGCTACCGGAACATCTCCGAGGGCAGCGAGTTCCTGGCCTTCGTCGACAGCGACGACACCATGCCGCCGTCCGCGTACGAGCTGATGATCGGCACCCTGGACGAGACCGGCTCGGACTTCTGCACCGGCAACGTGCTGCGCTTCCGCGCGGTCGGCCACTACCAGTCCGGCGGCCACCGCAAGCCGTTCGCGGCGACCCGGCTGCGCACCCACATCACCGAGATCCCGGCGCTGATCACCGACCGCACCGCCTGGAACAAGGTCTACCGCCGCTCCTTCTTCGACGAGGCGGGCGTGCTGTACCCCGAGGGCATCCTGTACGAGGACGCGCCGGTCAGCGTGCCGCACCACTTCCTGGCCCGCCGGGTCGACGTGCTCGCCGAGCCGATCTACCACTGGCGCGAGCGGGAGGTCGGCGAGATGTCGATCACCCAGATGAAGACCAACCCGAAGGGCGTCATCGACCGGGTCAAGTCGATGGAGCTGGTCCGGGAGTGGCTCTCGGCGCAGAGCGACCCGAAGTTCCGCAAGTACCTGCGCACCTACGACGAGAACAACCTCGTCGAGGAGATCCCGATGTTCTTCGGCTCGGTGCTGGAGAACGACCCGGAGTACAACGCCGCCTACCTGGAGTCGGTCGGCCGGCTGCTGCGCGCCATCGGGCCCGAGCAGGTCCGCAAGCTGCGCGCCCCGCTGCGGCTGAAGTACCACCTGACCCTGCAGAACCGGCTGGAGGAGCTGATCGAGCAGCTCCGCTTCGAGAAGGACAGCAACGGCGCCGCCCCGGCCCGCGGCCTGCTCCGCCCGTACGCGGACTACCCGTTCCTGCGCGGCGGCCGCAAGAGCGTCCCGGCGGACGTGCTGCGGCTGAAGAACGCCCTGGTGATGCGCTCGCGGCTGTACGAGGCCCGCTGGGAGGGCGGCCGGCTGAAGCTCAGCGGCCACGCCTTCCCCGAGCACCTGGGCGCCGAGCACAAGCACGACATGGTCAAGGCGCTGGTCCTGCGCGAGGCCAAGGGCCGCGGCGTGGTGGCCGTGCAGACCAAGGTGCAGTACTCCCCGGAGGCCACCGCCAGCTCCCCGCACGACCTGTACAGCTGCGACTGGGCGGGCTTCAGCGCGTCCATCGACCCGCAGCGGCTGAAGTCCCGCGGGGCCTGGAAGGAGGGCTCCTGGCGGGTGCTGGTGGCCGGGGTCGGCAAGGGCGGCGTGTACAAGGGCCGGGTGTCGGTCGGCTGGCACGACCGCAACGAGTACCCGCCGGTGCACTGGGTCGAGGACGACGTCCGGATCGTGCCCTGGTCGCGCGACGGGCACCTGCTGCTGCGGGTGGAGCGGGTGCGCGCCCGCGCGGTCTCGGCCTCGGTGCAGGACGGCGTCCTGGAGCTGCGCGGCCTGGTCCGCTCCGGCCCCGACCTGGCGGGCGCCGAGCTGAAGTTCAAGCACGTCGAGTCCGACCGCGTGCTGTTCACCGAGCTGGAGCTCGGCACCCCGGCCGGGCGCGACCTGCCGTTCACCGCGCAGGTGCGGCTGTCCGAGCTGGCCGCCGTCCAGGGGGCCTGGGCCGCCCTCGACCCGACCGCCGAGGAGCGCACCCGGGACCGCTGGGACCTGGAGCTGAAGCTCACCGACGGCAGCGGGCTGCCCGTGGTGCTGGACGACCGGACCGCCCCGGTCCAGCTGCACGTGCCGCTGCCCGGCGGTGGCCGCGCGCTGTACGCCAAGCCCTCCCCGTCCGGCTACCTGCAGCTGTGCGACCAGGTGCTGCAGCCGGTGATCGAGGAGGTGGCGTGCGCCACCGACGGCGAGGGCTTCGTGCTCAGCGGCTCCTTCCCGCTGCCCGGCACCCACCGCTACGAGCTGGTGATCCGGCACCCCAAGCGCCAGGAGGAGCACGCCTACCCGATGGAGATCGCCGACGGACGGTTCCGGGCCGCGCTGCCCGCCGTCCCGACCGCGTCCTTCGCCGGGCGGGTGCCGCTGCACAAGGGCACCTGGACGGTGCTGTTCCGCCCGGTCGGCGCCCCGATCGACAGCCTGTGGCCCGCCGCGGTGCTCTCCGACCGGACGTTCGACGCCCTGCCGATGGAGGTCGAGGCCCGCGGCAAGAAGGTCGCCCTGGAGCGCCGCCTGTTCGACACCCTCGCGCTGGAGTCGCACGACCCGCTGACCTCCGCCGAGCGCAGCGGCTACCGGCAGCGGCAGCTGCGGCTCGGTTTCGCCGCGGCGCAGGAGGCCCCGCTGACCGACACGGTGCTGTACCACACCGTGCGGGAGGACTGGTGGACCGTGGACGGCGGCCTGTACGGCGACTCGCCGCGGGCCGTGCACGAGGAGCTGGTCCGCCGCGGCCTGCCGCTGCGCCACCTGTGGACCTCCGACGACCTGCAGGCCGAGCTGCCGCAGACCGCCGAGTGCGTCCGGCACCGCTCCCCCGAGTGGTTCGAGGCGCTGGCCACCGCGAAGTACGTCGTCACCTCCACCCACCTGCCCACGTACTTCCGCCGCCGCCCCGGCCAGGTCGTCCTGCAGACCTGGCAGGGCGTGCCGCTGAAGCGGATCGGCACCGACTTCGAGAAGGTCTGGTTCACCGACTCCGGGTACCTGAAGCACCTCAAGGAGGAGGTGCCGCAGTGGAGCCTGCTGACCGCGGGCAACCGCTGGTCGGTGCCGGTGCTGCGGCGCGCCTTCGGGTACGAGGGCAAGGTGCTGGAGAGCGGCTCCCCGCGCAACGACCTGCTGTTCGCCGCCGACCGGGAGAAGACCGCCGAGCGGGTGCGCGAGCAGCTCGGCCTGCCCGAGGGCAAGCAGGTCGTGCTGTACGCGCCGACCTTCCGGGAGGACCGCCGGCTGCCCGACGGCGGCTACCAGTTCAACCTGCAGCTCGACCTGGAGGCGGCCCGCGCCGCGCTGGGCGAGGACCAGGTGCTGCTGGTGCGCAGCCACGAGGTGGTGCGCGGGCAGATCGCCGAGGCCGGGAACGGCTACGTGTGGGACGTCAGCACCTACCCCGACACGGCGGAGCTGCTGCTGGTCGCCGACGTGCTGGTGACCGACTACTCCGCCTCGGTGTTCGACTTCGTGAACACCGGTCGGCCGGTGCTGTTCTTCACCTACGACCTGGAGCACTACCGCGACAACCTGCGCGGCTTCAGCCTCGACTTCGAGGCCCAGGCGCCCGGCCCGCTGCTGCGCACCTCCGCCGAGGTCGTCGCGGCGCTCCGCGACGTGCCCCGGATCGCCGCCGAGTACGCGGACAAGTACGCGGCCTTCCGCGAGGCGTACGCGGACCTGGACGACGGCCGGGCCTCGGCCCGGGTCGTGGACGCGCTGCTGGCCGAGGGCGGCGCGTAACCGCGGGGCGTTCACCCGTTCCCGGCCGGGACCGTCCTTCGGTTCCCGGCCGGAGCGCTTTCCGGCACCGTCGAGAACGCCGGGTGAGCGCGCCCGTCAACCGGTCCGCACTGCGCGCCCGCGGGTCAACTCCCAGCAAATTCCCGCCCGTTTCCCGGGAAATCTGAGAATGTTCCCAGCAGGGGGGGAATTGACTTTCCCGGTTCGCCTGGCTGTCATGGGCGAGTGCCACGGATCTCCCTCTTCGCCGGTCGCCCGGACCACTCCCGCACCGCCCCCGAGCCGACCGCCCGGGTGGGGCTGCGGCAGGCGGTCTGGGACGGCGACGTCCTGTCGCTGCTCGGCGACGGTCGCGTGGAGGGGCGGTCCGGCGACCGCCCGGGCCGGACCTCGGTCGAGCTCGAACTGACCCCGCCGTCCGGGCAACGGGCGCTGCGGCTGCGGACTTTCCCGCGCTACCTGCCCGAGGCCACCGACGACAGCGCCCAGGACGGCCTGGACCTCGACTGGACCGGCTTCACCGCCCTGGTCGACCCGCGGGCACTGCGCCAGCGCGACCAGTGGCACCCCGGCACCTGGAAGGTCACCGCGCTGGTCACGGCGGGCTCCCACCGGGTGCGCACCCCGGTCGTCGCGCACTGGTGCGGCAGCGCCGAGTACCCGCCCGCCCGCTGGGTCGACGAGGGCGTGCTGCTGGTGCCGCGCTTCGGCACCGAGACCCTGCAGCTGACCGTGCTGCCCGGCCGGGGCGTCGCCACCGGCCTGGAGCGCGTCGAGGACGGCTTCCTGGTCTCCGGCCGGGCCCCCGCCGGGTCCACCGGCGGCACCCTGGTGCTGCGCCACCGCGAGACCGACACCGCCGTCGCCTGCACCACCGACTGGGACGGCCTCGCGTTCACCGCCCGCGTCACCGCCGCGGACTGCGACCTGGACGGACACTGGGAGCCCAGCCTGCTGCACCCCGGCGGCCGCACCGTCGACCTGCGCACCGACCTCCCGCCCACCGGCGCCCGCCAGTTCCCGCTACCGGACCGGCAGGTGCTGTACGCCAAGCAGCTCTCCGACCTGCGCCTGCAGTTCTGCGTCCAGGCCCCGGAGCCGGTGGTGGACGGCGTCACGCCCGTCCCGGCGGGTTACCGGCTGGCCGGCGAGCTGCCGCACCACGGTGGCGCCGCCGTGGAGCTGGTGCTGCGCCACAGCGGCGACGGCCGCGAGCGCCGCCGCCCGGTCGAGCTGACCGCCGACGGCCGCTTCGGCACCGTCCTGGCACTGGAGCCGGAGGCCTCCGACGGCCGCCCCCGGCCGCTCGCCAAGGGCGTCTGGGAGCTGTCGCTGCGCCGGGTCGGCGCCCCCGAGCACGAGGCCCTGTCGCTGCGCCTGCACCCCGGCGCGCTGGCGGGGCTGCCGGTGCGGGCCACCCGCGGCCCCAAGACCTTCCTGCTGGAGCGCCGCTGGCACGACACCCTGATCCTGGACAGCACCCCGGTGCTGTCCGCCGCCGAGCGCAGCGCCCGCAGCCAGTTGCGGCTGCGCACCGTCGACTACCCGGCGGCCCGCCGTCTGCCGCTGCGCGACGCCGTGCTGTACGACGTCTTCGGTGGCCGCAGCTACTCCTGCAACCCGCGTGCCGTGCACGAGGAGCTGGTCGCCCGCGGCCTGCCGCTGGAGCACCTGTGGGTGGTCGAGGACGGCCAGGAACAGCCCCCGCCGGGCACCACCGCCCTGCGGATGTGGAGCCCCGAGTGGTACGAGGCGCTGGCCACCAGCCGCTACCTGGTCGGCAACACGCACTTCCCGGACTTCCTGGAGCGCCGCGAGGGCCAGGTCGTCGCCCAGCTGTGGCACGGCACGCCGCTCAAGCGGATAGCCCGCCAGGTGCGCACCGAGTGGATGGCCGAGGACGGTTACCTGGACCGGCTGGAGCGCGAGGTGCGGCAGTGGAACCTGCTGCTGTCGCCCAGCCCGTTCGCCACCCCGGTCCTCACCGACTCCTTCGACTACCGCGGCGAGCCGCTGGAGGCGGGCTACCCGCGCAACGACCGCCTGGTGCGGGCCGACCCGGTCGAACGGGCCGCGGTCCGCGCCCGGCTCGGCGTGCCGGAAGGGCGCACCGTCGTGCTGTACGCCCCCACCTGGCGCGACGACCAGCGCGACGGCGACCGCTACCGGCTCGACCTGCAACTGGACGTCGAGGCGGCCCGGGCCGCGCTCGGCGAGGACCACGTGCTGCTGCTGCGCCCGCACGTGCACGTCGGCGGGCCGGTGCCGGACGACGACTTCGTCCGGGACGTCTCGGACCACCCGGACGTCGCCGACCTGATGCTGGCCGCCGACGTGCTGGTCACCGACTACTCCTCGCTGATGTTCGACTTCGCGGTGACCGGCCGCCCGATGCTGTTCTTCACCTACGACCTGGAGCACTACCGCGGCAGGCTGCGCGGCTTCACCTTCGACTTCGAGGCGCACGCCCCGGGGCCGCTGCTGGCCGACTCCGCCGCGGTGGTGGCCGCCCTGCGCGACCTGGATCCGGTGCCGTACGCGGAGCGCTACCGGGCGTTCCGGGAGCGGTTCTGCCCGCTGGACGACGGGCGGGCCGCGGCCCGGGTGGTCGACCGGATGCTCGAACTCGCCGGACGGCGGGGCTGAGACGCCCGGCCACCGCTCCCGGGGAACGGTCGGCCGGGCCCGGGGGACGCGTCAGCCCCGCCCGAACGCGTAGCTGCGCCACGGGCGCCAGACCCCGTCCGCCCCGAACCGCGAGAGCACGAACTCGGTGACCTCGAAGACCGCCCGGAACCCCTTGGTCCGCTCGTACGCCACGTCCAGGGCGGCCTCGGACAGGCCGTGCGCGACGGTGACGTGCGGGTGGTACGGGAAGGCCAGCTCGCGGGCCAGCGGGCCGGAGCGGACCTCCGCCTCCAGCACCCGGCACTCCTGGGCGCCCTCCTCGACCCGGATGAACACCACCGGGGAGACCGGGCGGAAGGTGCCGCTGCCCTGCAGCAGCATCCGGAACGGCCGCTGTCCGGCGGCCACCGCCCGCAGGTGGCGCTCGATCCCGGACAGCAGCCCGGTGCGGGTCTCGGTCGGCGGCAGCAGGGTGACGTGGGTCGGTATCGACCTGGCCTGCGGGTCGCCGTGCCCGGCCCGGGCGTCCTGCACCCGGCTGCCGTACGGCTCCGGGACGTGTATGGACACGCCGATGGTGACGGCCTCGTCGAGGCCGTCACCACCGGGCGCGGCAGCCGTCGGCATCAGCGCTTGGGCGCCAGGAAGCCGACCCGGTCGTACACCTCGGCGAGCGTCTCGGACGCCACCGCGCGGGCCTTCTCGGCCCCCAGCGCGAGGACGCGGTCGAGCTCGGCCGGGTCGTCCAGGTACTGCTGGGTGCGGGCCTGGAACGGGGTGACCCACTCGGTGAACAGGTCGGCCAGCTCGGTCTTCAGGGCGCCGTACATCTTGCCCTCGAAGTGCGCGACCAGCTCGTCGATCGACAGCCCGCTGAGCGCGGAGTGGATCTGCAGCAGGTTGGAGACGCCGGGCTTGTTCGCCTCGTCGTAGCTGACCACGGTGTCGGTGTCGGTGACGGCGCTCTTGAACTTCTTGGCGCTCACCTTCGGCGGGTCGAGCAGGTTGACCAGGCCCTTGTCGCTGGCCGCGGACTTGCTCATCTTCGCGGCCGGGTCCTGCAGGTCCTGGATCTTCGCGGTGGCCTTGAGGATGTACGGCTCGGGCACCGTGAAGGTCTTGCCGTAGCGGGCGTTGAAGCGGTCCGCGAGGTCGCGGGTGAGCTCCAGGTGCTGGCGCTGGTCCTCGCCGACCGGCACCGCGTCGGCCTGGTAGAGCAGCACGTCGGCGACCATCAGCACCGGGTAGGTGAACAGGCCGACCGTGGTGCGGTCGCTGCCCTGCTTGGCCGACTTGTCCTTGAACTGGGTCATCCGGGAGGCCTCGCCGAAGCCGGTGAGGCAGTTCATCACCCAGGCCAGCTGCGCGTGCTCGGGCACCTGCGACTGCACGAACAGGGTGCAGCGCTCCGGGTCCAGGCCCGCGCCGAGCAGCTGGGCGGTGGAGACCCGGGTGTTCTGGCGCAGCACCGCCGGGTCCTGCTCGACGGTGATCGCGTGCAGGTCGACGACCATGTAGAAGGCGTCGTTGGCCTCCTGCAGGTCGACCCACTGGCGCACCGCGCCGAGGTAGTTGCCCAGGTGGAAGGAGCCCGAGGTGGGCTGGATGCCGGAGAGCACCCGGGGACGGCCCTTCACGGGACCGGTGACCGCTGCGTTGACCATGGGGCCATTGTTCCAGTTCCCCGGGCCGGTCAGGAAACCTCCGGGCCCGCCGGTTCGGCGGGTGTGACGGTGCTCACCCGCAGCCGCTCGATCCGCCGCCCGTCGAGGCGGGCCACGGTCAGTCGCGCCCCGCTGTCGGTGACCACCTGGTCGCCCTTGCCGGGCAGCCGCCCCAGCTCGCGCACCACGAACCCGGCGACCGTCTCGTACGGGCCCTCGGGCAGGGTCAGCCCGGTCTCCTGGGCGAAGTCGGCGAGGTTCAGCAGCCCGTCGATCTCCATGCCGCCGCCCGCCAGCCGCCGGGTCGCGGTGGTGTCCTGGGCGTCGTACTCGTCGCGGATCTCGCCGACCACCTCCTCGACCAGGTCCTCCAGGGTGACGATGCCCGCGGTGCCGCCGTACTCGTCGACCACGATCGCCAGGTGGTGGCCCTCCCGGCGCATCTCGCTCATCGCCTCCAGCACCCGCTTGGTGGCCGGGAACAGCTTCACCGGGCGCGCCAGCTCCCGCACCCGGACCGCCTGTTCGCCGCGCGCCCCGTACAGGTCGCGGACGTGCACGAAGCCGGTCACCGCGTCGTACGAGCCGTCCACCACCGGGTAGCGGGAGTGCGGGGCGGAGTCGGTCTCGTGCCGGACCTCGGCCACCGCGCGGTCGCCGTCCAGGAAGGTCACCTCGGTGCGCGGCACCATCACCTCGCGCAGCTGGCGCTCCCCCGCCGCGAACACCTCGTTGATCAACTCGCGTTCGTCCGAACCGAGTTCGGTGTTGGCGGCGACCAGGCCGCGCAGTTCCTCCGGGCTCATCACCCCGCGTCCGGCGCTCGGGTCGCCGCCCAGCAGCCGCACCATCAGGTTGGTCGAGTGCCCCAGCAGCCAGATCACCGGCCGCAGCACCACCGACATCACGTCCACCACCGGCGCGGCCAGCAGGGCGATCGACTCGGCCCGCTGCAGGCCGATCCGCTTGGGCGTCAACTCGCCCAGCACCAGCGAGGCGTACGAGATCACCAGGGTCAGGCCGACCAGCGCCACCGCGTCCGCGACGCCCTCCGACAGGCCCGCCCGGACGAACACCGGCGCCAGCTTGCCCGCCAGGGTGTCCGCGCCGAACGCCGCCGACAGGAAGCCCATGCAGGTCACCCCGACCTGCACCGCCGCCAGGAACCGGTTCGGGTCGGCCGCCAGGTGCGCGGCCCGCGACGCCCGCCGCGACCCCGCCGCCTCCAGGGTGCGGATCTGCCCCTCGCGCAGCGAGATCAGCGCGATCTCCGCGACGTTGAACAGCCCGCCCAGCATGATGAACACCAGGACGAGCGCGGCGTCCTGCAGGGTTTCGCTCACGGGGCGAGTGTAGGGCGCCCGCAGCGCAACGGCCGGGTGCCCCGAGGGCACCCGGCCGGTCAGTCGCGGTGGGGCGGCGCTCAGATGAGGCCGAGCTCCTTGACCGCGTCGCGCTCCTCGGCGAGCTCGCCGACCGAGGCGTCGATCCGCTTGCGGTCGAACTCCGAGAGGTCCAGGCCCTGGACGATCTCGAACTTGCCGTCCTTGGTGGTGACCGGGAAGGAGGAGATCAGGCCCTCGGGCACGCCGTACGAGCCGTCGGAGACGATGCCCATCGAGGTCCAGTCGCCGGCCGGGGTGCCGTTGACCCAGGTGTACACGTGGTCGATGGCGGCGTTCGCGGCCGAGGCGGCCGAGGAGGCGCCGCGGACCTCGATGATCTCGGCGCCGCGCTTGGCGACCTTCGGGATGAAGAAGTTCTCGACCCACTCCTGGTCGGCGCCGACGGCGTCGAAGGCGGCCTTGCCGGAGATCTCGGCGTGGAACAGGTCAGGGTACTGGGTGGCCGAGTGGTTGCCCCAGATGGTGACCTTCTTGACGTCCTCGACCGTCACGCCGGCCTTCTTCGCCAGCTGGGCGACGGCGCGGTTGTGGTCCAGGCGGGTCATCGCGGTGAAGCGCTCGGCCGGCACGTCCGGGGCGTTGCGCTGGGCGATCAGGGCGTTGGTGTTGGCCGGGTTGCCGACCACCAGGACCTTGATGTCGTCCGCGGCGTTGTCGTTGATCGCCTTGCCCTGCGGGCCGAAGATGCCGCCGTTGGCGGAGAGCAGGTCGCCGCGCTCCATGCCCGCGGTGCGCGGACGGGCGCCGACCAGCAGCGCGACGTTGGCGCCGTCGAAGGCGACGTTCGCCTGGTCGGTGATGGTGATGTCGCGCAGCAGCGGGAACGCGCAGTCGTCCAGCTCCATGGCGACGCCCTCGGCCGCCTTCACGCCCTGCGGGATCTCCAGCAGGCGCAGGTTCACCGGAACGTCGGCACCCAGCAGGTGTCCCGAGGCGATGCGGAACAGCAGCGCGTAGCCGATCTGGCCGGCGGCTCCGGTGACGGTGACATTGACGGGGGTGCGAGTCATTTCAGCCTTCTCCTGCGATCGCCAGGTGCCCCAGGCACACCGGCGCGCTGGAGCCGAGGATGATCTCTCGATATCGAGAGACCTGGGCAAGGCTATCGCAAGGCGGTTGTCGCCACCGACCGGGGCTCGCACCGGGCGCGCGGAACCGGGGGCGCGGGGAGGGCCGCTGCGCGCGGTCCCTCGCGCCCCCGGTCCCGCGCAGCGGTCACCCCATGGGGTGCCCGATGAGCCGTCCGACGTTCTCCAGCACCGGCACCCGCAGCCACGGGTCGGGCTGGGCCACCAGCGTGAGCAGGACGATCACCCCGCCGAGCACGGACATCAGCGCGACGTCGGTGAACCGGCTGCGGACGGCGAGCATGCCGACGTCGGACAGGCCCAGCCTGAGCAGGGCGCCGAGCAGCGGGGCCGCCCCGACCGCGAGCAGGCCGAGGCGGAAGTGGCCCTGCCAGGTGATGAGCAGGCCCGCCCCGGCGACGAGGAGGACCAGCGTGATCGGCCACTGCCGCAGCGGCAGCGAGTGGCCGCGGCCGAGCGCGGCCGCCGAGCCCTCCGGGGGCAGGGTGCCCTGGGTGGTGACGGGTGGGCGGCGACGGCCGCGCCGCGTGACGCCGGGCACCGGTGTCAGACGCCGGCGCGGCGCTCGGCCGCCTCGACGATGTTGTTGAGGAGCATCGCGCGGGTCATCGGGCCGACGCCGCCGGGGTTGGGGGAGATCCAGCCGGCCACCTCGGCGACGCCGGGGTGCACGTCGCCGACGATCTTGCCCTCGCTGCGCGAGACGCCGACGTCGAGGACGGCCGCGCCGGGCTTGACGTCCTCGGGCTTGACCAGGTGCGGGACACCGGCGGCGGCGACGATGACGTCGGCGTTGCGCAGGTGCGCGGCGAGGTCGCGGGTGCCGGTGTGGCAGAGCGTCACGGTGGCGTTCTCGCTGCGGCGGGTGAGCAGCAGGCCGATGGAGCGGCCGACGGTGATGCCGCGGCCGACCACGACGACCTCGGCGCCGTCGACGGCGACGTCGTGGCGGCGGAGCAGCTCGACGATGCCGAGCGGGGTGCAGGGCAGCGGGCCGTCGATGCCGAGGACGAGGCGGCCGAGCGAGGTCGGGTGCAGGCCGTCGGCGTCCTTGTCGGGGTCCATGAGTTCGAGCACGCGGTTCTGGTCCAGGCCCTTGGGGAGCGGCAGTTGGACGATGTAGCCGGTGCAGGACGGGTCGGCGTTGAGCTCGCGGACGACGTTCTCGACGTCCTCCTGGGTGGCGGTCTCCGGCAGCTCGCGCTGGATCGAGGCGATGCCGATCTCCGCGCAGTCCCGGTGCTTGCCGTTGACGTACCACCGGCTGCCCGGGTCGTCGCCGACCAGGACGGTGCCGAGGCCGGGGACGATGCCCCGCTCCTTGAGGGCCGCCACGCGGACGGCGAGTTCGGACTTGATCGCGGCCGCGGTGGCCTTGCCATCGAGAATCTGGGCAGTCATGGGCCCATTCTCCCGGATCCGGGGGGCGGACCGCGCCGCCGGACCGCCTGCCGGACCCGCGCGCCGCCGCCCGCCACCGGGGGTCGGCGCGGGGCCACGGAGCGTACCGGGCCCGTTGCGGTTCTGCCACGGTCCGGTCCGGGTTGCGGGAGGCGGCTGGACACGGCGGTGTGGTACGGACGACGATGGCGGGGCAATCCCTGCCGTGCCGGGCCCTGGTGACGGGCTGTCGCCGGCGGGGGACGACAGCCGGGGGAAGAACGACAGTGAGCGAACCGCACCAGCCGGGGCCGCAGGGCGTCCGCGGCACGGCTGCCGCTGCGTCGCGCCGTTCCCCCGCCGGGCCGTGAACGCCGCCGGGGCGCCCGCCCCGCCCGCCCCGCTCCCGCCCGCTGCCACGGCGGCGGCGTCCCGTCGTCGGCGCCCGGCGGGCGCCGCACGGCCCTGAACGGGCGGTGCGGTGATGGCCGTTGACCTGTGTTCCGTCGGAGTGGTCCGCTACTCTGCCCCGCGGTCGGTGCCCCTGCCCGCCCGTCCCCGTGTTTTCCCTGTCCCGTCCACGCCCCTTCCTGCCCGGAGGCACCGTTGAGTTACCCGCCCGACCCGAACAACCCGTACGGCCAGCCGCCGCAGCAGCCCGGCTACGGCTACCCGCAGCAGGCCCCGCCGCCCGCGGGCTACGGCTACCCGCAGCAGGGGCAGCCGCAGCAGCCCTACGGCTACCCGCAGCAGGTGCCGCCGCAGGCCAACTACGGCTACCCGCCGGCGCCCGGCACGCTCCAGGCCAACAACGGCTACATCAACGTCCCGAACCTGGGGACCGTGCAGGTCGCGACCATGGGCATGCGCTTCCTGGCCCGCCTGCTGGACGGCCTGGTCACCGGTGTGATCATCGGCATCGCCATGGCCGCGGGCATGGCCGGCGCGGTCGGTCTGGCCAACAAGGCCGACAAGTGCGACTACACCAGCTCGGACTACAACAGCTGCGTGGCGGACGCCAGCAACAGTGCGGTCGCCGTGTTCTTCACCATGGCCGCGGTGATCATCGCGTTCAGCCTGCTCTACGAGTGGCTGCTGATCAGCCTGGCGGGCGCGACCGTCGGCAAGATGGCGCTGGGCCTGCGCGTGGTGCGCGAGAACAACGGCCAGCACCCGGGCCTGGGCGCCGGCTTCGTCCGCTTCCTCATCCCGTGGGTGGGCTACCTGGCCTGCGGCCTCGGCATGCTGCTGGTCTGGGTGTCGCCGTTCTTCGACAACTCGGGCAAGCTGCAGGGCTGGCACGACCGGGCCGCCGGCACCCTGGTGGTCAAGAAGTAACCGCGCCGCGACGCCCGAGGGCCCCGCACTCCGAGCTCGGAGTGCGGGGCCCTCGGCGTGGTCGGCGGATCAGTGGAAGAAGTGCCGGGTGCCGGTGAGGTACATGGTCACGCCCGCCTTCTCGGCCGCCGCGACGACCTCCTCGTCGCGGATCGAACCGCCGGGCTGCACCACGGCCTTGACGCCCGCGGCGAGCAGGATCTCCAGGCCGTCGGCGAACGGGAAGAACGCGTCGGAGGCGGCGTAGGCGCCCCGGGCGCGCTCGCCGGCCCGCTCCACGGCGAGCTTGCAGGAGTCGACCCGGTTGACCTGGCCCATGCCGACGCCGACCGAGGCGCCGTCCTTGGCGAGCAGGATCGCGTTGGACTTGACGGCCCGGCAGGCCCGCCAGGCGAAGGACAGCTCGGCGAGCTCCTCGGCGGACAGCGCCTCGCCGGTGGCCAGCGTCCAGGTGGACGGGTCGTCACCGGCCGCGTCGACCCGGTCGACCTGCTGGAGCAGCAGGCCGCCGGAGATCCGGCGGGACTCCAGCGCGTCGGCGGGCGCCCCGGGGGCGCGCAGCACCCGGAGGTTCTTCTTCTTGGCCAGCACCTCCAGGGCGCCGTCCTCGTAGTCGGGGGCGACGACGACCTCGGTGAAGATCGGGGCGATCTGCTCGGCCAGCTCGACGGTCACCGGGCGGTTGACGGCGATCACGCCGCCGTACGCGGAGACCGGGTCGCAGGCGTGGGCCTTGCGGTGCGCCTCGGCGACGTCCGCGCCGGTGCCGATGCCGCACGGGTTGGCGTGCTTGATGATGGCGACGGCCGGGCCCTCGTGGTCGTACGCGGCGCGGCGGGCCGCGTCGGTGTCCACGTAGTTGTTGTAGGACATCTCCTTGCCCTGCAGCTGCTCGGCGCCCGCCAGGCCGCCGGTGCCGTCGGTGTAGAGCGCGGCCTGCTGGTGCGGGTTCTCGCCGTAGCGCAGGACGTTGCCGAGCTCCCAGGTGGAGCCCAGGAAGGACGGGAACGCGGCCTCGGACTCGGTGTAGCCCGACTCCTCGAACCAGCTCGCCACCGCGACGTCGTACGCGGCGGTGTGCGCGAACGCGGCGGCGGCCAGGCGCTTGCGGGTCAGCAGGTCGAAGCCGCCGCCCCGCACGGCGGTCAGCACGTCCTCGTAGCGGGCCGGGTCGACCACGACGGCCACCGAGGGGTGGTTCTTCGCGGCGGCGCGGACCATGGACGGGCCGCCGATGTCGATCTGCTCGACGCACTCGTCCGGGGTGGCGCCGGAGGCGACGGTGGCGGTGAACGGGTACAGGTTCACCACGACCAGGTCGAAGGGCTCGACGCCCAGCTCGGCGAGCTGCGCGCGGTGCGACTCCAGGCGCAGGTCGGCCAGCACGCCGGCGTGCACGCGCGGGTGCAGGGTCTTGACCCGGCCGTCCAGGCACTCGGGGAAGCCGGTCAGCTCGGAGACCTCGGTCACCGGGACGCCCGCGGCGGCGATCCGCCCGGCGGTGGAGCCGGTGGAGACGATGGCGACCCCGGCGGCGTGCAGCCCCTGGGCCAGCTCCTCCAGCCCGGTCTTGTCGTAGACGCTGATCAGCGCACGCCGGATCGGGCGCACGTTCTCGGAGACGGGGGTGTTGCCGGAGGAAGCGGCGCTCATGCCGGAATCCATACCTTTCGGTCCTCGATGCGGTGTCCTTCGCGGGCCAGCCGGCCCACGACCTCGACGAGCAGCTTGCGCTCGACAGTCTTGATGCGCTCGTGCAGCGCCTCGCCGCCGTCGGCGTGGTCGGCGTCCTCGACCTCCACCACGCCCTGGGCGATGATCGGCCCGGTGTCGACCCCGGCGTCCACCAGGTGCACGGTGCAGCCGGTGACCTTCACCCCGTACGCCAGCGCGTCCGGCACGCCGTGCGCCCCCGGGAAGGCGGGCAGCAGGGCGGGGTGGGTGTTGACGGTGCGCCCGGCGAAGGCGGCGACGAACGCGGGGCCGAGGATCTTCATGAACCCGGCGGTGACCACCAGGTCGGGTTCGTGCGCGGCGACGGCGGCGGTCAGCGCGGCGTCCCAGGCCGCCCGGTCGGCGTGGTCCTTGACCCGCTCGACGAAGACCGGGACGCCGGCCCGCTGCGCCCGCTCGATGCCCGCGATGCCGTCCCGGTCGGCGCCCACCGCGACGATCTCCGCGCCGTAGGCGGGGTCGGCGGCGGCGTCGATCAGCGCCTGCAGGTTGGTGCCGGAGCCGGAGACCAGCACCACCAGCCGGGCCGGTCCGGGGGTACGGGGCGGGAACACTTGGGCGTCAGCGGCAGCCACGGCGCGATTCTCCGTACGTCGGGTTGTCGCCCGCTGGTACGTCCACCGTCGGTGGGGCCACTACGGGCGGCGGCAGGTCGGGAGCGGGCGGCGGATCGCCGGGGGCCGCGGCGCTGCGGGTGCCCGAGGAACCGATGGAAGCTGCCGACCGTCACCACGATAACGGCAGGTGGGAGGCCGCCCGTAACCGCCCGGCCACGCTACGCGCGTAGTTGAGACGGGGATCTCCCGCCGGAAAACGTTGCGGCCCGGTACCGACCCGGCAGGGTGCCGTACGGCCGGAAACCGACTGGGGGATCATTGACCGGACCGCCCACTCCCCCACCGACGGGGCGGACCACCCGACGAGCAGAAACGGCCGAGACCATGAGCAGCGGCGAGGACAGCGGCGAGCGCAACCCCTTCGCGCCCCCTCCGCCCGGCGCGCCCGACCAGCCGTGGCGGCCCCGCACCCCCCGGCCCCCCGCGACCGGGCAGCAGCCGGACGGGCAGCAGCCGGACGGACGGCAGCCGGACGGGCAGCAGCCGGACGGACGGCAGCCGGACGGCCGCCCCGACGAGGACCTCCCCCAGCCCCCGCCGTGGGGCCCCCGTCCCGACCCCGGCCGGCAGCAGCCCGCCCCGCCCAAGCCCGACCCGGCCGACCCGACGCAGCGCGCCACCCGCAACGCCCTGCTCTCCGGCTTCGCCGCCCTGCTCGCCACCCTGTTCCACCAGTACTGGCTGGCCTTCCCGCTGGCCCTGCTCGCCATCTGGTACGCCGTCACCGTCCTGCGCACCCCCGCCGAACCCGCGGCCGACCCCTTCTCCCCCCGCCCCGTCCGCCCCCAGGTCCCGGCCGCCCTCAGCGCCCTCCTGACCGGCGGCCTCGCCCTGGTCGTCTCGCTGAGCGTCTTCACCGTGCAGTTCGTCTACCGCGACTACCTCGACTGCCGGAACAACTCGATCACCCAGGAAGCCGTGCACACCTGCGCCAAGGAGTACGACGCCCCCTCCTGGCTCAGCGACAACCTCTACGACGGCTCCGACGACTGACCCGCGGCGGAGCCCCCGAAAGCACCCCGGGAGCTCCGCCCTCCTGCGGGCCCCTCGGGGGCGGGGGTGACGAAGCCGGACTCGTAGGCGGCGATCACCGCCTGGGTGCGGTCGCGGGCGCCGAGCTTGCCGAGCACCGCGCTGACGTGCGTCTTCACGGTCTGCACGCCCAGGTGCAGCTGTGCGCCGATCTCCGCGTTGGACAGGCCGCGGGCCATCAGCCGCAGCACCTCGCCCTCCCGTCCGGTCAGGCCCGCCCGCGCCACCGCGCCGCCGTCGGCGGCGTGCCCGGCCCGGGCGGCGGCGAGGCGGCGGATCGCGGCCGGGAACAGCAGCGACCCGCCGGCCGCGACCAGCCGGACGGCCTGGACGACCTCGGCCGGGCGGGAGCGCTTGAGCAGGAAGCCGTCGGCGCCCGCGCGCAGCGCCTCGTACACGTAGTCGTCGGCCTCGAAGGTGGTGACCACCAGGATCTTCGGCGGCCGGTCGGGGCCGCGGTCGGCGTCGCGCAGGATCGCCCGGGTCGCGGCGAGGCCGTCCAGGCCGGGCATCCGGACGTCCATCAGCACCACGTCGGGGCGCAGCGAGCGGACCAGGCCGAGCGCCTCGGCGCCGTCGGCCGCCTCGCCGACCACCTCCAGGTCCGGCTGGGCGTCCAGGACGGCGCGCAGGCCGAAGCGGATCAGTTCCTCGTCGTCGACCAGCAGCACCTTGACCACGCTCACCGGCCCAACCGTAGCGGCAGCCGCACCCGCAGCAGCCACTCCGTCCCGCCGTCCCCGTCCGCGGCCGTCTCCCCCGCCTCGCACTCGCCGCCGAGCAGCACCGCCCGCTCCCGCACCCCGCGCAGTCCCTTGCCGCCGCCCTTGCGCGAACTGCCCTTTCCGGTACGGGCGTTGCGGCAGGACAGCTCCAGCACCCCGGCGTCCACCGCTCCGCGGACCAGGACCGGCGCGCCGGGGGCGTGCCGCAGCGCATTGGTCACGCCCTCCTGGAGGATGCGGTACGCCTCCCGGGACAGCACCCCGGGCAACTCGGCGGCGCGGACGTCGAGTCGGGCGTCGACGGGGCTGCCGGCCGCCGTCGCGGCGGCGAACAGTTCGGGGGCGCGGTCCAGTCCGGGCTGCTCGACGGCGGTCGCGTCGGGGCTCTCGCGCAGCAGCACCAGCATCCGTTCCAGGTCGTCCAGGGCCCGCCGCCCGGTGGTCTCGATCGCCTCCAACGCCCGTTCCCGGAACGCCGGATCGGCCACCTCGCGGGCCGCGCCCGCCTGCACCACCGTCACCGTCAGCGCGTGCCCGATCGAGTCGTGCAGCTCCCGGGCCAGCCGGTTGCGCTCCAGCAGCCGCTCGGCCCGGGCCTCGGCGGCCGCCAGCCGCTCCGCCCCCGACGGGCCCAACAAACGTACGGCCAGCGCGAGTTGCAGCCTTCCGGCGTACACCACCAGCCACAGCAGGGCGAACGCCACCGGCGGCGCGAGCAGCGGGGCACCCGCCACCGTCCGGACGGCGAGCGCCGTCACCGCGCCCAGCGCCACCCCCAGCGCGACCCGGGCCACCAGCCAGCACGCCGTCCGCCCCCGGTCCGCCCAGCCCGCCGACGGGGCGACCCCGATCTCCTCCTCCCGCGCGGGCGCCAGCAGCAGCCGCGCCTGCACCCCCTCCCCGCGCCGCACCCCCGGCACCAGCGCCACCAGGCACAGCAGCGGCACGTCCAGCACCACCGCGGACAGCACCGCCCGCCCGGTCGACACCCCCTCCGTCCCCGGGTACACCAGCAGCACCACCCCGGCGAACACCAGCCCGATCATCAGGTGCACCCAGCGGGTGTACGTCACGGGGCGCAGCAGCGGGGCGAGGAGTGCGGGCATCCGCCCATCCTGCCCCGTCCGCCCCCGTCCCCTCCTCCCTCCCGGGATGGAGCCGGACCACCCGCGGGCGGGATCCGGCGGCCCCGGTCCCGGCGGTTGACTCGGAACAGGCAACCGGAGGAAGGGAGTTCCCGTGATCGAGATCCGCGACCTGACCAAGGCGTACGGCGGGCGGCGGGCCGTGGACGGCCTGTCGTTCCGGGTCGAACCCGGGCGGGTGACCGGCTTCCTGGGGCCGAACGGGGCGGGCAAGTCGACGACGCTGCGGATGGTGCTGGGGCTGGACCGGCCGACCTCCGGGACGGCGCTGGTGGACGGGCGGCCCTACGCCGCCCTCGACCGCCCGCTGGAGCGGGTCGGCGCGCTGCTGGACGCCCAGGCCGTGCACCCGGGCCGCACCGCGGCCGGACACCTGCGCTGGATCGCCGCCTCGCACGGCCTGCCCGCCCGCCGCACCGCGGAGGTGCTCGCCCTGGTCGGCCTCGCCGAGGTCGCCGACCGCCGGATCCGCACGTTCTCGCTGGGCATGCGCCAGCGCCTGGGCATCGCGGCGGCCCTGCTCGGCGACCCGGCCGCGCTGCTGCTGGACGAGCCGGTGAACGGCCTGGACGCGGAGGGCATCCGGTGGATCCGGAGCCTGCTGCGCCGCCTCGCGGACGAGGGACGGGCGGTGCTGGTCTCCTCGCACCTGATGGCGGAGATGGCCCTCACCGCCGACCACCTGGTGGTGATCGGCCGGGGCCGCCTGCTCGCCGACACCTCCACCGCCGACTTCCTGGCCCACCACGGCCGCCGCCGGGTCCGGGTCCGCGCCGTCGACCCGGCCGCCCTGGCCGCCCTGCTCGCCACCGCCCACCCCGACGCGGTGCCCCGCGGCGACGGCGTCTTCGACGTCCCGGACGCCGATCCGGCCCGGCTGGGCGCGCTGGCCGCCGAGCACCGTGTGGTGCTCGTCGAACTGTCGTTGACCCACGACTCCCTGGAGGAGGCTTTCATGCGGATGACCGCGGACGCCGTCGAGTACCGGGCGGTGGCGGCATGAGCACCCCGGTGCCGCGGGCCCGCCGGACGCACCCGCTGCGCGCCGAGTGGGCGAAGTTCACCACGCTGCGCCCGCTGTGGACGGCCCCGTTCCTCGCGGTGGCGCTCAGCGCGGGCATCACCGCGGCCGTCCAGGCCGCGTACGGCCGCCGCGACACCTCGCTGACCGACGACCCGATGGAGGGCCTGTACTACGGGCTGAACTTCGGCCAGGTCGCGGTCGTCTGCCTGGGCATCCTGCTGGTCGGCCAGGAGTACGCCTCCGGCACGCTCACCACCTCGCTGGCCGCCGTCCCGGACCGGCTGCGGTTCTACCGCGCCAAGCTGCTGCTCGGCACCGGCCTGGGCCTGGCCGTCGGCCTCGCCACCGTCGGCGGCCAACTCGCCGCGACCACCGCCACGGTGGGCCTGGACCTGTCCGCCCCCGGGACCGTGCGGGCCCTCGTCGCGGGCGTGCTCTACCACCCGCTGCTGCTCGTCCTGTGCCTGGCGCTCACCACCGTCCTGCGCAACCAGACCGCCGCCCTCGGCCTGCTCTCCCCCGCGGTCTTCCTCGGCACCACCGCCCTGACCGCCGTCCCCGTCCTCCGCGACGCCGCCCGCTTCCTCCCCGACCGCGCCGGCCAGTACGCCCTCCGCCTCGCCGACACCCCCGGCACCCCCTACGGCCACACCACCGGCCTCCTCCTGATGGCCGCCTGGACCCTGGCCGCCACCCTCGCGGGCCTGCGCACCCTCCACCGCAAGGACGCGTGAGCGCCGATCCTGGCGCAGCCAGAACGCGCACCGCAGGGACGCAGGAGAACTGCTGCGCAGAACCTGGCGCACCGCAGGGGCGCGGGAGAACTGCTGCGCAGAACCTGGCGCAGCCAGGGGCGCGGGGAACTGCGCGAGCAACCCCGCACCCACCGCAGGATCGCGAGGTGACGTCAACTCACCGCCCACCTCGCGACCTTGCTGGCGTCCACCTCCCGCAGCGCGCAGTTCCCCGCGCCCCTGAATGCACCATCCCGCCAGCCCAGCAGCTCCCCCGCCCCTGAATACACCATCCCGCCGACCCAGCAACCCCCGCCCTGAACGCACCATCCCGCCAGCCCAGCAGCTCCCCCGCCCCTGAATGCACCATCCCGCCGACCCAGCAACCCCCGCCCTGAACGCACCATCCCGCCGGCTCCCGCTACGCGGCCAGTCGGCACACCAGCCGGTACGCCCCCACCCGGGCGCGGACCACCGGCCCCGCGCCGTCGCCGTGGCGGCCGAGCCACCAGCGCCACAGCAGCGCCCCGGGCAGGGCGAGGGCGAGCAGCCAGGCGGCCTGCGCGAGGGCGAACTGCCAGGGGACGGGGCCCAGTCGGGACATCCGGCCGGAGCCGAGAGCGCCGCCCGCGAGGTGGGCGACGAGCAGGGCGGGCGGGACGGCGGCGAGGGCGGTGGCCGCGGCGGTGGCGGCGGTCTGGGCGGGCGTCCAGCGGGTGGCGGCGCGGCCGATGAGCAGGGCGGCGGTGAGGGCCGCGGCGGCAGCCGCCACGCAGGCGAGCAGGTGCCAGTCGGGGCCGCGGTCGGCGGGGAGCAGGGCCAGCAGCGGGAAGTCCGGGGCGGGGCCGAGCCGGGTGCCGAGCGGCCCGGCGTGCTGCGCGGTGCCGACCTCGAAGCCCGCACCGAGTGCGTAACTCGCGGACCAGACAAGCGCGTTGGGCACCAATGTCAGACAGGCCAGCAGCATCCCGAGCCAGTCCGCGGCGCCCCCGCCGAGCCGCTGCGCGTCCTGTCCGGCGGAGCCGAGCAGCACGGCGGCGGCGAGCACCGCGCCGCCCCCGGCGGCCAGGGAGAGCAGCCATCCGGCCAGGGCCCGTCCGAGGACGGCCGGGGCGCCGTCGGGCCAGAGGGCGGGCGGCAGCGGCAGCCGGGGCAGGACGGCGGGTCGGCCGAGTCCGCTCCACAGGCCGTGGCCGAGCGCGGCGGCGGCGAGCAGGGCGACGGCGGCGAGGTCGGGGACGGCCCGGGAGCGCAGCAGCGCCTGCGGGTCGGCGCACTGGGCGACGGCGACGGCCGCGACCAGCAGGTACCCGGCGTACACCGTGAGCGGGGAGCGCCAACGCACCCATCCGCGCCCCCGGGCGCGCCGGGCCTGGCGGTGTCCGGCGCGGGAGAGCAGCACGGCGGTGACGACGGTGAGCAGCAGCGGCGCGACGGTCAGGGGAGCCGCGCCGGGGCCGCGGACCAGGGGGGCGCCGTGGCCGAGCAGCCAGCACGCGAAGACGGCCCGGGCCGCGTCCTGCGCCGTGTCGTCCCCGTACGGGGCGAGCACCCACAGGCCGAACACCGGGACGGCGATCAGGGACAGGGTGAGCAACGCGGTGCGGACGCCGGTGAGCAGGTCGGAGAGGGTGGAGCGGCTGTCCAAGTCGCTCGGCAGGCCCAGGATCGGACGGCCCATCAGCTGCGTCATGGCCCTCATGCTGCCAAGGCCACCCGTTGAGGGGTGTCAACGCGCAAACCTTCGCCGTGTCCCGGATTATCAGTACATGTGCCTTTTTCCGGGACGGACCTGCCACGGAGGAGACCGGTGACCTCGCCCTCGACCGCCGAACCGGAGCGGACCGCCGGAACGACCACCGGAACCTCGTCCCGGTCCCGCGAGGACGCCGAGCTCCTGCTGCGCCGCCTCGCCCCCCGCGAGGCCCAGGCCCTGGCCCGGCTGGCCGCGGGCGACGACCTGCGGGCGATGGCCCGGCACCTGGGCATCGCCCCCGGCACCGCCCGCAACCACCTCAACCGGGCGGTCCGCAAGCTCGGCGTCCGCACCGGCGAGGAGGCCGTCGCCCTGCTCACCGCGCTCGCTCCGCAAGCACCGGCCGCACCGACCACCCCCGCGGCGACCGCCCCCGCACCGACCACCCCCGTCGAGTTCGTCGGTCCCCCGCTCCCCCCGGTCAAACCCGTCAGCCCCGCCAGCACCGTCGGCCCCGCCAGCGCCGCCGACCCCGTCGCCCCCGGCACGACCACCACCCCCGCCGCCACCGGCCGGCCCGATCCCGCCCCGGACTCCTTCGCGGAGTTCGCCGCCCTGGTGCACACCCGGCTGGTCCAGCAGACCTTCCTGCTGACCGGCCACCGCCACCGGGCCGTGCACTGCGTGCACCTGGCGCTGGGTTCGGCGGCCCGCCGGTGGGCGGAGGTCGCGGCGGACCCGGACCCGGAGGGGCGGGTGCGCGGGGAGGCGTTCGACCTGGCGCTGTCGCCGTGGCACCGGGGCGGCCCGCGGCGGGCGCACCTGCTGCGGTGGCCGCGGCGGCGGATCGCGGTGGACGGGGCGGGCGCGCCGGAGCCGCCCGAGCCGCCGCAGAAGCTGACGCACCGCGACCGGGCGCTGGTGAAGGCGCTGCTGCGGCTGTCGCGGCCGCAGCGGCGGGCGCTGGTCCTGCACGACACGCTGGGCCTGCCGGTGGAGCGGGTCGCGGTGGAGGTGGAGTCGAGCACGGCGGCGGCCGAGGGCCGGGTGCGTTCGGCGCGGGCCGCGCTGGCCCGGGAGGTTCCGGCGCTGGTCGGCGCGGACCCGGAGGACCCGGAGTTCGCGGAGCGGCTGGCGGAGCTGCTGCACCGGGCCGCGGTGCACGGCTGCCCGGGGCCGCGGCTGCCGTCCACGGCGCGGCTGGTGGCGGACAGCAGGCTGCACACGGGCCTGGTGACGGGCGCGGCGGCGGCGCTGACGGTCGTGGTGGGCGGGGCGATCGTGGCGACCCTGTGGGGGGTGGGCCCGTCGGACCTGGTGCGCCCGGAGCCCTCGCGCGGGACGGCCTGCACCGGGGTCGACTCGGGCAGCGCCGGTCCGGCGGCCCCGTACGGTGCGCCGGGTCTGCAGACCCCGTGGTGCGGTCCGACGCCGGGCGTCCCGGCCCGGCTGGCGAGCCTGCCGGGGCAGCTGCCGCCCCCGCCGGGCCGGTCGGCCGCGCCGCCCGCCGACCCGTTCGCGGCCCGCCGCCCGCTGCTCGCCCCGCCGCCGGAGCACCGCCCGCCGCCCGGGGCGGCCGCCGCGTGCGGCCCGGTCGTGGAGCGCTGCGGCCCGCTCTGACCGCCGAGGGGCCCGGGAAGGCGCCGGGAACGCCACAGGCGCGGGAACGCCGCAGGCGCCGCCCGCCGTCGGAACGGTGGGCGGCGCCTGCGGCGTGCCTGCGCGGTTGCTTCGCGCTGCTGCTCGCTGCGCGTTACTGCGCGGCGGCGATCAGCTCGCGGGCCAGGCGGGCGGTCTCGGACGGCGTCTTGCCGACCTTGACGCCGGCGGCCTCCAGGGCCTCCTTCTTCGCCTGGGCGGTGCCGGAGGAGCCGGAGACGATGGCGCCGGCGTGGCCCATGGTCTTGCCCTCGGGCGCGGTGAAGCCCGCGACGTAGCCGACGACCGGCTTGGTGACGTGCTCGGCGATGTAGGCCGCGGCCCGCTCCTCGGCGTCGCCGCCGATCTCGCCGATCATCACGATGAGCTCGGTCTCCGGGTCCTCCTGGAACGCCTTGAGGGCGTCGATGTGGGTGGTGCCGATGACCGGGTCGCCACCGATGCCCACCGCGGAGGAGAAGCCGATGTCACGGAGCTCGTACATCAGCTGGTAGGTCAGGGTGCCGGACTTCGACACCAGACCGATCTTGCCCGGGCCGGTGATGTCGGCCGGGATGATGCCCGCGTTGGACTGTCCGGGGCTGATCAGGCCGGGGCAGTTCGGGCCGATGATGCGGGTCTTGTTGCCCTTGGCGCCGGCGTGGGCCCAGAACGAGGCGGTGTCGTGCACCGGCACGCCCTCGGTGATGACCACGGCGAGCGGGATCTCGGCGTCGATCGCCTCGACCACGGCGGACTTGGTGAACGCCGGCGGGACGAAGATGACGGTGACGTCGGCACCGGTCTTCTCGATCGCCTCGACCACGGTGCCGAACACGGGCACCTCGGTGCCGTCCACGTCCACGGTGGTGCCGGCCTTGCGCGGGTTCACGCCGCCGACGATCTGGGTGCCGGAGGCGAGCATGCGGCGGGTGTGCTTCATGCCCTCGGAGCCGGTCATGCCCTGGACGATGACCTTGCTGTCCTTGGTAAGGAAGATAGCCATTGTTTGAGTCCCCTTCCTTACTTGTTGGCCAGCTCGGCGGCGCGGTCAGCGGCGCCGTCCATGGTGTCCACCTGCTGCACCAGCGGGTGGTTGGCGTCGGTCAGGATCTTGCGGCCGAGCTCCGCGTTGTTGCCGTCCAGGCGGACGACCAGCGGCTTGGTGACGGCCTCGCCCTTGCTCTCCAGGAGCGCGAGGGCCTGCACGATGCCGTTGGCGACCGCGTCGCAGGCGGTGATGCCGCCGAAGACGTTGACGAAGACCGACTTGACGTCGGTGTCGCCCAGGATGATCTCCAGGCCGTTCGCCATCACCTCGGCGGACGCGCCGCCGCCGATGTCGAGGAAGTTGGCCGGCTTCACGCCGCCGTGGTTCTCACCGGCGTACGCGACGACGTCCAGGGTGCTCATGACGAGGCCCGCGCCGTTGCCGATGATGCCGACCTGGCCGTCGAGCTTGACGTAGTTCAGGCCCTTGGCCTTCGCCGCCGCCTCCAGCGGGTTGGCGGCGGCCTTGTCCTCGAGCGCCTCGTGCTCGGGCTGGCGGAACTCGGCGTTCTCGTCCAGGGAGACCTTGCCGTCCAGGGCGATGATCTTGCCCTCGCCGGACTTGATCAGCGGGTTGACCTCGACCAGGAGGGCGTCCTCCTTGACGAAGACGACCCAGAGCTTCTGCAGGACGTCGGCGACCTGGTCGGCGACCTCGGCCGGGAACTTCGCGGCGGCGACGATCTCGGCGGCCTTCTCCGCGGTCACGCCCTCGTTGGCGTCGACCGGGATCTTGGCCAGCGCGTCCGGGTTCTGCTCGGCCACGACCTCGATCTCCACGCCGCCCTCGACGCTGGCCATGGCCAGGAAGGTGCGGTTGGTGCGGTCGAGCAGGAAGGAGACGTAGTACTCCTCCTTGATGTCCGCGGTCTGGGCCAGCATGACCTTGTGGACGGTGTGGCCCTTGATGTCCATGCCGAGGATGGCCTCGGCCTTGGCCACGGCGTCCTGCGGGTCGGACGCGAGCTTCACGCCACCGGCCTTGCCTCGGCCACCCACCTTCACCTGAGCCTTGACGACGGCACGGCCGCCGAAGCGCTCCGCGATGGCGGCAGCGTCTGCGGCGGTCTCGATGACATCGCCGTCAAGCACGGGTACGCCGTGCTTGGCGAAGAGGTCCCTCGCCTGGTACTCGAACAGGTCCACGTGTTTGTCCTTGTTCGTGGTCGCGGAATGTGTCTCTACGAGCGTGCCACGGCAGGATCTTCGCTGCGGGTCGTCGACACTGAGCGGGTACGCAGATGTACGGCCTTGCGGCCCACGCAGTTGCCGGGCGCATCGTCAATCAACACGCGCGTCACGTCCGCATGGCAGGTTATCCCCGGACGACCGGCCTGTTTCGCCCGGGACCGGGTCCGCCTTGGTGAGAACCGTCACAACGGCCCCGGTCCGCGCCCCTCACCAGCGGGGGCGTGCAACGGTGAGGCCCACCACCGCTTCACCCGGACGAGTGGCCGCCGCCCCCCTTGACCACCCGCGGTCCCGCCGCTCACCGCCGGTCCGGCACCGGCAGCGGACGCTTCTCGATCGCCGCCGCCATGATCTCCGGGAACGCGTCCGGCGTGCAGGCGAACGCCGGGGCGCCCAGCTCCGCCAGCGCCTGCGCGTGCGCGTGGTCGTACGCCGGGGCGCCCTCGTCGGACAGCGCCAGCAGCGCGATGAACTGCACCCCCGCGGCCTTCATCGCCGCGACCCGCTTCAGCATCTCGTTGCGGATGCCGCCCTCGTACAGGTCGCTGATCAGCACCACGACCGTCTCGGACGGCCGACTGATCTTCGACTGGCAGTACGCCAGCGCCCGGTTGATGTCGGTGCCGCCGCCCAGCTGGGTCGCGAACAGCACGTCCACCGGGTCGCTCAGCTGCTCGGTCAGGTCCACCACCGAGGTGTCGAACACCACCAGCCGGGTGTCCAGGCTCGGCATCGAGGCCAGCACCGCGCCGAACACCGCCGAGTGCACCACCGACGGCGCCATCGACCCGGACTGGTCGATGCACAGGATCACGTCCTTCTTCACCGCCCGCTGCGCCCGCGCGTAGCCGACCAGCCGCTCCGGGACGACGGTGCGGTACTCCGGGAGGTACTTCGACAGGTTGGCCCGGATGGTGCGGTCCCAGTCGATGTCCCGGTGCCGGGGGCGGTTCACCCGGGCGCTGCGGTCCAGCGCGCCGCCGACCGTCGAGCGGGTCTTGTCCGCGAGCCGGCGCTCCAGGTCCGCGACCACCTTGCCGACCACCATTCGGGCGGTCTCCCGGGTGGTCTCCGGCAGCGCGTGCTTCAGCGACAGCAGCGTCCCCACCAGGTGCACGTCCGGCTCGACGGCGGCCAGCATCTCCGGCTCCAGCAGCAGCCGGTCCAGGCCGAGGCGGGAGATCGCGTCCTGCTGCATCAGCTGCACCACGCTGGTCGGGAAGTACTCCCGGATGTCCCCCAGCCAGCGCGCCACCTTCGGCGCCGACCCGCCCAGCCCCGCCGACCGCTTCCCGTCCTCCCGGTACAGCGCCCCCAGCGCCCCGTCCATCGCCGCGTCCCGCCCCGACAGCCGCACCCCGGTGCCGTCCGCGTCGCCGCCGAGCACCAACCGCCAGCGCCGCATCCGCTCGTCGTCCTGACGGACCGTCATGTGAACTCACTCCTTAAGAACAGGCGGCAGGGGGGAAGGGGCGTCTCAGGCCGTGGCGCGGCGGTCCGCCTGGCGCGGGATCCGCGGCTGCGGGACCTGCACGCCCAGCAGCAGCGCCAGCACCGGCGTGGTGGCGTCGGCGCGCTCCTCGTCGAGCGGGGCGTCCGGGGCGCCTCCCCCCGCGGGAGCCGTGAGCGGGCCGGTGGCGACCCGGGAGCCGATGGTGTGGCGGACGCCCGCCTCCAGGGAGGAGAAGGTGCGGCGCAGCACCGGCAGCAGGTCGGTGAAGACCTCCGGGGAGACCCCGCACAGCCAGTCGTCGAGCAGGCCGAGCAGGACGGGGTCGTGCAGCAGCAGGGCGCCGCCGCCGGAGACGAAGCCCTCGACCCAGCCGCCCGCGTCGGCCGGTTCGGAGGCGGTGGAGAGCACCAGCCCCAGCCGCCGCCCGGCCTCCTCGGCGTCGAGCCGCCCGTCGTCCAGCAGCAGGCGCACGGCGCGGCCGCGCAGCAGGCCGGGGACGCCCGTCGCGGGGCCGCCGTGCGGTTCGCGGGCGGCGAGGGCGGCGAGGGTGTCGGCCCAGCGGTCGACGGTGGTGCCGCCGAGCAGGGCGATCGCCTGGTGGACGGCGTCCAGTTCGGCGCGGCGGGCGTTCGCGCCGTCCGCGTCGAGGCCGGTGCAGGCGGCGGGCAGCGCGGTGCCGAGGCGTTCGGCGAGGCCGTGGGCGACGGCGGTGAGGGCGCTGGTGTCGGTGCCCCGGACGTCGCCGTAGCGCAGGGTGCGGACCAGCGCGGGGAGGGCGGCGGCCAGGTGCCCGGCGTCGGTGTCGAGCGCGGCGCGGTCGGCGAGGGCCCGCATCACCTCGGGCAGCGCGTCGGGCAGGTCGGCCAGCAGGCACTGCTCGGCGAGCGCGGTCAGGGCGGTGAGCTCGGCCTTCGCGGCCTCGGCGACGGCCTTGCCGGTGGCGGCGGAGCGCACGGTGGTGCCCCACTGCCCGGCCTCGACCAGGCGGACGGAGAACTCGGGCTCCCAGGCGAGCTGCCAGGTCTCCCGGAAGGTGCCGGTGGAGTTGACGCTGTCGCGGGCCGGACGGCCCCAGTGCAGGCCGAGCAGCCGCAGCCGGTGCAGCAGCCGGGAGCGCTCGACGTCGAGGTCCTTGCGCAGGTCGAGGACGAGTTCGCGGGCCGCGGCCTCCGGCTTGAGCCGCAGGGTGCGCTGCAGGCGGGTGAGGTCGCGCTGCAGCGGCACGGCGGGCACCCCGTCGGGGACCTCGCCGAGCGCGTCACCGACCACCAGCCGGTCGCGGACCAGCGCGAGGGCGACGTCCGAACCGTCGCACATCACGGCCCGCACCGCGTCCAGCGTCTCGGTGAGGCCGGGCAGCGGGCGGCCGCGCATCGCGGCGAGCGAGTCGGCGAGCCGGACGGCCTCGATGACGTGCGCGGAGGAGACCGGGTGGTCCTCGGCGCGGAGCAGTTCGGCGACCCTGGTCATCCAGCGGGCGACCGGCTGCCCGGGGGCGGTGAACAGGTGGTGGTACCAGCCGGGCGAGTCGATGCCCGCGCCGTAGCCGGTGTGCTGGGAGAGCCTGCGGTGCGTCCACGGCACCCAGGTCAGCTCGGTCCTCGGCTTCTTCGGGAGCCCGGCGAGCAGCGCCCGGTCGTGCGCCACCGTCGGCATCGCGGCGAGCGCCGGGACGTGCCAGGCGCCGCAGACCACCGCGATCCGCCGGTGCCCGGCCCGGCGGGCGGCCCGGATCTGCTGGCGCATCGCGGCCTCGCGGACCAGGTCGCGCCGCTCGGCCGGGTGGTGCTCGCGCAGCGCGGCCATCGCCTCGGCGAGGGCCGCGAACGGGGCGAGCACGTCGCCGTCGGGGGTGCGGTGCTCGACCACGTCCTCCCACCAGGACTCGGGGTCGGTGTGGCCGGCGGCGGCGGCGAGTTCGGCGATCGGGTCGACGGGCGCGGGGCGGGAAGTGCCCCCCGGCACTCCCGGCCCCTCCCCCTCTTCCGACGCAGCGTCGGCGCCGGAGGTGGCACCCTCCCCGGTCACGGTTCCGTCGCCCTCGTCACCGCCCTCGCCGTCCCCCTCGCCACCGCGCGGGCCGAGCGCGAGGCTCTGCGCGGCGGGCAGGTCGATGAACCGGACGGGTACGCCGGCGTCCAGCGCGTGCCGCAGCGCCACCCACTCGGGCGAGAACTCGGCGAACGGCCAGAACGCGGCCCGCGCCGGGTCGTCGGCGACGTGCGCGAGCAGCGCGACCGGCGGCACCATCTCCTTCTCGGCGGCGGCCGCGACCAGGTCGTCGGCCTCCGGCGGGCCCTCGACCAGCACCGCGTCCGGCTGCAGGGCGGCCAGCGCGGCGGCCACCGCGCGGGCCGAGCCGGGGCCGTGGTGGCGCACCCCGAGCAGCGTCACCTCCGCGACCGCCGCCCCGGCGCCCGCCGCACCGGCACCCGCCGCACCGGCACCCGCCGCACCGGCACCCGCGGCGCCGGCCCTCACGACCTCGGCACTCACGCGGAGACCTCCCGGGCGGCCCGGTAGAAGTCCTTCCAGCCGTCGCGGTCGCGGACCACGCCCTCCACGTACTCGCGCCACACCTGGCGGTCGGCGACCGGGTCGCGGACCACCGCGCCGACGATGCCGTCCGCGACGTCGCCCGCGCGCAGCACGCCGTCGCCGAAGTGCGCGGCCAGCGCGAGGCCGTTGGTGACCACGGAGATCGCCTCGGCGGTGGAGAGCGTGCCGCTGGGGGTCTTCACCTTCGTCCGTCCGTCGGCCGTCAGGCCGGAGCGCAGCTCGCGGAAGACCGTCACCACCCGGCGGATCTCCTCGGCGCCGCCCGGCAGTTCGGGCAGGTCGAGGGAGCGGCCGAGCTGGCCGACCCGGCGGGTGACGATCTCCACCTCCTCCTCCAGCGTCGCGGGCAGCGGCAGCACCACGGTGTTGAAGCGGCGGCGCAGCGCGGAGGAGAGCTCGTTGACGCCGCGGTCGCGGTCGTTGGCGGTGGCGATCACGTTGAACCCGCGCACCGCCTGCACCTCGGAGCCCAACTCCGGTACGGGCAGCGTCTTCTCGGACAGGATGGTGATCAGGCTGTCCTGCACGTCCGCCGGGATGCGGGTGAGCTCCTCGACCCGGGCGATCTGCCCGTGCCGCATGGCGCGCATCAGCGGGGAGGGCACCAGTGCGTCCTCGCTCGGGCCGTGGGCGAGGAGCTGGGCGTAGTTCCAGCCGTAGCGGACGGCCTCCTCCGGCGTGCCGGCGGTGCCCTGCACCAGCAGCGTGGAGTCGCCGGAGATCGCCGCCGCCAGGTGCTCGGAGACCCAGGTCTTGGCGGTGCCGGGCACGCCGAGCAGCAGCAGCGCCCGGTCGGTGGCCAGCGTGGTCACCGCGACCTCGACCACCCGGCGCGGGCCGACGTACTTGGGCGTGATCACGGTGCCGTCGGCGAGTTCGCCGCCCAGCAGGTAGGTGGCGACCGCCCACGGCGACAGCCGCCAGCGCTCCGGCCGGTCCCGGTCGTCGTGCCGGGCGAGGGCGGCCAGCTCCTCGGCGAACGCGTCCTCGGCGTGCTGCCGCAGGACCTCGCTGGTCGTCTCGGTGGTCATCGACTGCTCCGATCTCACGGGGAACTCACGGGTCGTCAGAACGCTGCACGAAGCGGGCGCGGAGAATGGACGGCACGGCGCTGACCTGGGAGGGAGAACTCCCGTTCACCCCGTGCACCCACCACTGTGCCGCCCGCCACTGACAACCGACCCGGCGTCAGTCCGCCGCAGGGACGGGCCGGTCCGCCGCCCGCCGCCAGGGCCACAGCTGGGCCGCGCCGAACGCCGCCTCCACCACCAGGAAGCCCCACAGCAGCCCGGTCGCGCCCTGCCCCAGCGCCCACCCCTGCCAGCAGGCGAACAGCACCCGGGCCACCCCGTCGAACAGCCCGTGCACCGGCTGCGGGCGCAGCAGGCGCAGCAGCGCCCAGACCAGCACCACCGATCCCATCAGGTTGGCGAACAGCGTCTGCACCGGCTCCGCCGGCGGCAGTTGGCCCAGCCCCAGCGCGCCGCCCGCCGCGGACAGCGCCCGGTGCGCGAGGGCGTACGTCCAGGGGGTGGCGAAGGGGGCGGTGACCAGCAGGTCGTACCAGGCGCTGGTGCGGACCAGGCGGGCGTAGCGGGGCGTCATGCGGACTCCTGTGCCGTCTCGGGCGGGGACGGGCCCATGCTGGGGGGTGGAGTACTGTCCAGGGTCAAGTCGCCGACGGGAGCAGGGACGTGCGCATCGGGGAACTCGCCGAACGGACCGGGCTGAGCCGCGACACGCTGCGCTTCTACGAGCGCACCGGGCTGCTGGTCTCCCGCCGCCTGCCCAACGGCTACCGCGACTTCCCGCCCGAGGCGGAGCCCTGGCTGCGGTACGTCCGCACCGCGCAGGCGCTGGGCTTCTCGCTCGCCGAGATCGCCCGCACCGGCGCCGAGCTGAGCGCCGCGCCGGACGCCGCGGAACGGCTCTCGGAGCTGTTCCGGGAGAAGATCGCCCTGATCGACGCCCGGACGGCGGAGCTCGCCGCCCTGCGGGCCGACCTCGCCGGACGGGTCGACACCGGCTGTCCGCTGGCCCCGGCCTGACGGCCCGTCGGCTCCGGCCCCCGCCCTCCCGGGCGGACGGCGGGCGGGTCCGGCGGCGGCCCCCGGCGGCCCGCCGACTGTCAGTGGCCCCTCCTAGCGTCAACGGCATGGAGGAACGCTGGAGCACCGAACACGTCCTTTCGCTGGCGCCCGATCCGGCTTCCCTGAAGGCCGCGGGCAAGCTCTCCGGCCCGGCCCCCTGGTCGGCCACCGGCACCGGGCAGGGTGCGCTGTGGGGCCTGTGCAAGGGCAGCGGCAGCACCCCGTACCGGACGGCGGTGGAGCTCGGCACACCCGCGTACAAGTGCAGCTGCCCGAGCCGGAAGTTCCCGTGCAAGCACGCCCTGGGCCTGCTGCTCCTGTGGGCCGCCGGGCCGGAGGCCGTCGCCGACGGCGCCGCGCCGCCGGACTGGGTGCAGGAGTGGCTGGACGGCCGCGGCCGGGCCGCCGCGGACAAGGCGGCCAAGCAGCGGGCGAAGGCCGCCGAGGCCGATCCGGAGGCGGTCCGCAGGCGGGCCGAGAAGCGGTCGGCCCGGGTCGCGGGCGGCGCCCGCGAGCTGCGGCTGCGGCTGGCCGACGGCGTGCGCCGCGGGCTGGCCGACCCGCAGCCGCCCGGCGCGTGGGAGGAGGTCGCCGCGCGCATGGTCGACGCCCAGGCGCCGGGCCTGGCGTCCCGGGTGCGGGCGCTGGCCGAGGCCCCGCAGGACGAACTGCTGGAGGAGTACGCGATGCTGCACCTGCTGGCCGGCGCCTACGGCCGGATCGACACCCTGCCGGAGGCCCTGGCGGCGACGGTCCGGGCCCGGGTCGGCTTCACCACCGACACCGCCGACCTGCTCGCCGGGCCGACCGTCCGGGACCGCTGGCACGTCCTGGGCAGCCGGGACACCGCGGACGACCGGCTGACCACCCGCCGGGTGTGGCTGCGCGGCGCGAAGACCGGACGGCCCGCCCTGCTGCTGGCCTTCGGCCGCCCCGGCCAGGCGCCCGACCTCGCGCTGCCCACCGGCTACCTGCTGGAGGCCGAACTGGCCTACCACCCGGGCGCCCGCCCGCTGCGGGCCGTCCTGGGCACCCGCTACGGCAGCCCCGAGCCCGCCCCGGCCGCCGCGCCCGCGGGCCTGTCGCCCGCCGGGGCGCTCGCCGAGTACGGCGCCGCCGTCGCCGAGGACCCGTGGCTGGACGGCTGGCCGACCGTCCTGGCCGACGTGGTGCCGGTCCGCACGCCGGAGGGCTGGCAGCTCACCGACGGCACCCACGCGCTGCCGGTGCGCCGCGGTGCGCTGCCCGAGACGGCGCTGTGGCGGCTGGCCGCGGTCTCCGCCGGGCACCCCGTCACGCTGTTCGGCGAGTGCGGCCACCACGGCTTCGCCCCCGTCACCGCCTGGGACGCCGAGCACCGGCCCGTCCCGCTCGGCTGACCGCCCGGCAGCACCGAACTCCCCTGCACCCGTACCACCGACGGAACGGGACGCTCCCCGGCGCCCCCTGACCCGCCGTCGACCGGAGGAAACGATGACCCGCACCCGCAGCATCCGGCAGCGCGCCGCCGTCCGACGCATCACCCTGCACCACGCCGCCCGCCGGGCCGCCCTCGCCAGCGGCTGGGGCCGCCGCCACCGCGCCGCCGTCCAGCGTCCGAACGGGGCCCGGGCATGAGCGCGCCCGTGCTCGCCCCCGCCGACGACTGGGCCGAGCTGCAGGGCGCCGCCCTGCTCGGCACCGACCGCCGCCCGCTGCCCGAGCCGCGCACCGCGCTGGCCGCCGCCCTCGACCGCACCGACCCGGCGGGCGCCCTGCTCGACCTGGCCGCCGTCGCCGCGGTCCGCCGCCGGGCCGGCGCGCTGCCGGCCCCCGCCGTCGAGACGCCCGCGCCCGCGCCGGACGACCCGCGGCCCGCCCTGCCCGAGGCCGCCGCCCGCCGCCTGGCCGTCCTGCTCGGCACCCGCAGCGGCCAGGGCACCACGGCCAACCTGGCCGAACTCCTCCCGCAGTGGCTGGCCGCCGCCCGCAGCCGCGGCTACCGGCTGCCGCCCGCCCTCGTCCCGACCCTGCTGGACACCGCCCGGGCCCGCTCCGAACTGCGCACCGACGCCGTCACCCTGGCCGGTCCGCTCGGCCGCTGGCTGGCCCCGCACAACCCCGACTGGACGTACGTCACCCGCACCGCCGGGGAGCAGGACGTCCTCGACCAGCCCGGTGAACTCCTGTGGCAGGAGGGCCTGTTCGCCGAACGCGTCACCCACCTCACCCGGCTGCGCCGCACCGACCCGGCCGCCGGTCTGGCCCTGCTCGCCTCCACCTGGAGCACCGAGCGCGCCGAGGACCGGGTGCTGTTCCTCGACTCCCTGCAGGACGGGCTCTCCCTCGCGGACGAGGACTTCCTGGAGGCCGCGCTCTCCGACCGCTCCAAGAACGTCCGGGCCACCGCCGCGGAGCTGCTCTCCACCCTGCCCGGCTCCGCCCTCGCCGCCCGGATGGCCGACCGCGCCCGCGCGGCCGTCCGCCACGACGGCGACCGGCTGCACGTCACCCCGCCCGCGGCCTGCGACGCCGCCATGCAGCGCGACGGCATACCGGTCAAGTCGCCCACCGGACGCGGCGAACGCGCCTGGTGGTTGGGCGAGGTCGTGGCCGGGGCGCCGCTCGCCCTGTGGACCACCGGCACCGGCCTGAGCCCCGAACAGCTGCTCGCCCTACCGACCGTCGACGCACCCGACGGCGGCGGCGCCGAATGGGCCGAGGACCTGCGCGAAGCCTGGGCCCGCGCCGCCGTCCGCCAGCAGGACGCCACCTGGGCCCGCGCCCTGCTCGGCACCCCGCCCCGCCCCGGCCGAGACACCCGCACCCCGGGCGCCCCGGCGAAGCTGCTGGCCGTCCTCCCGCCCGCCGAACGGGCCGCCTGGACGGCCGCGTTCGTCCAGACCCACGGGCTCGGCGACGCCTTCCAGCTCCTCGGCGCCTGCGCCACCCCGTGGACGCCCCCGCTCTCCACCGCCGTCGTCGCCGCGCTCAAGCGCGCCGCGGAGCTCGGCTCCTACCCGTGGAGCCACAGCGGCGTCCTCGGCATGACCGAACGCGCCCTCGCCCCCGAGACCGCCCCCGCCGTCGAGGCCCTGGTCGCCGACACCGCTCCGGACACCGCCTGGTCCGACACCTTCACCCGCCTCGCGGGGACGCTGCGCTTCCGGCAGGCGATGCTCGCCGAACTGGAGAACTCCTAGGCGCACGAAGGGGGACGGACCAGGGGCCCCAGGCCCGTGAACGCGCGCCCCGCCGTTCTCAGCTGGCGCGCAGGTTGGACTGCACCCAGCTGACGACCTCCTGCGTGGAGGTGCCCGGGGTGAAGATGTCGGCGACGCCGAGGGCCTTGAGCTCGGTGATGTCCGCGTCGGGGATGATCCCGCCGCAGAAGACCTTGATGTCCGCGGCGTCGCGCTCCTTGAGGAGTTCGATCACCTTCGCGCAGAGGGTCATGTGCGCGCCGGAGAGGATGGACAGGCCGATGCCGTCCGCGTCCTCCTGGATCGCCGTGTCGACGATCTGCTCGGGGGTCTGGTGGAGGCCGGTGTAGATGACCTCCATGCCGGCGTCGCGCAGCGCCCGCGCGATGACCTTGGCTCCCCGGTCGTGCCCGTCGAGCCCGGGCTTGGCGACCACGACTCGGATCGGCCCCGACACCACCATCACTGCCTCCTGGACCACGTTGTCCACCACCCGGCCGACCTGGTCGCGGGCTCGGTGTTAACCACTTCTAACAGATCTGAGGAGAGGTTAGCGGCCCGTGGGGCCGCCGTCCCTTCCCGTCCGCCGAGAGGAGGGCAAAGTCACAGCGTGCGGGGCCGACCCGCGACCGGGCCGCCGGTCAGAGCTTCTCGACGGGGGCGTACCGCAGCAGCAGTTCCTTGCGCCCGGTGGAGCCGAAGTCGACCGTGGCGCGGGCCTTGTCGCCGACGCCCTGGACGGCGACGACGGTGCCGAGGCCGAAGCTGTCGTGGCTGACCCGGTCGCCGACGGCGAGCGCGACGACCTCCCGGTCGGTGACCGTCCGCGCGGACCTGCCCCAGCCGGCCTTCGGCGAGGCGGCGGCGGAGGACCCGGAGCCGCGCGAGGCCCCGGAGGAGCCCGACCCCGAGAACGAGTGGCCGCGCGAGGCGGGCACCGCGGCCGCGCCCGTCCGCTTCCAGTCGATCAGCTTCTCCGGGATCTCCTCCAGGAAGCGCGAGGCCGGGTTGTAGGAGGGCTGGCCCCAGGCGCTGCGCAGCACCGAGCGGGTCAGGTAGAGCCGCTGCCGGGCCCGGGTGAGTCCGACGTAGGCGAGGCGGCGCTCCTCCTCCAGCTCCTTGACCTGGTTGAGGGCCCGCATGTGCGGGAAGATCCCGTCCTCCATGCCGGTGAGGAAGACGACGGGGAACTCCAGGCCCTTGGCGGTGTGCAGGGTCATCATCGTGATGACGCCCGCCCCGTCCTCCTCGTCCGGGATCTGGTCGGAGTCGGCGACCAGCGCGACCCGCTCCAGGAAGTCGGCGAGCGAGCCGACCGGCGGGCCCTCGTCGCCCTCGGGGCGCTCCCCCGGGTCCTTCTCGTACTCGAGGGCGACCGAGGCGAGCTCCTGCAGGTTCTCCACCCGGGTCTCGTCCTGCGGGTCGGTGGAGGCCTGGAGCTCGGCGAGGTAGCCGGTCTCCTCCAGGACGGCCTCCAGCACGGCGGCCGGTCCGGCGCCGGACTCGACGACCTGGCGCAGCCCGGCCAGCAGCTCGTTGAACTTCTTCACCGCGTTGGTGGAGCGCGCCGCCATCCCGTACGCCTCGTCGACCCGGCGCAGCGCGGCGGCGAAGGAGATCCGCTCGCGCGCCGCGAGGGCGTCGATCATCGCCTCGGCGCGCTCGCCGATGCCGCGCTTGGGGACGTTGAGGATGCGGCGCAGCGGGACGGTGTCCTCGGGGTTGGAGAGGACGCGCAGGTAGGCGAGGACGTCCTTGACCTCCTTGCGCTCGTAGAAGCGCACGCCGCCGACGACCTTGTAGGGCAGGCCGACCCGGATGAACACCTCTTCGAAGACCCGGGACTGGGCGTTGGTGCGGTAGAAGATCGCCACGTCGCCGGGGCGGGCGTGGCCGGCGTCGGTGAGGCGGTCGATCTCCTCGGCGATGAACTGGGCCTCGCCGTGCTCGTCGTCGGCGACGTAGCCGACGACCTGCTCGCCCTGGTCGCCGGCCGTCCAGAGGTTCTTCTTGCGGCGGTTGGTGTTGCGCTCGATGACCGAGTTGGCGGCGGTGAGGATGGTCTGGGTGGAGCGGTAGTTCTGCTCCAGCAGGATCGTCGTCGCGTTCGGGTAGTCCTCCTCGAACTGGAGGATGTTGCGGATGGTCGCGCCGCGGAAGGCGTAGATCGACTGGTCGGCGTCGCCGACCACGCACAGCTCGGCGGGCGGGATCTGCGCGAGGTGCGCCTCGGCGGGGTTGACGTAGTCGCCGTCGACGGTCATCCGGGGCGCGTGGGTGGCGGAGCCGCCGGAGAGTTCGCGCACCAGCGTGTACTGGGCGTGGTTGGTGTCCTGGTACTCGTCGACCAGGATGTGCCGGAACCGGCGCCGGTAGTGCTCGGCGACGGCGGGGAAGGCCTGCAGCAGGTTGACGGTGGTCATGATGATGTCGTCGAAGTCGAGGGCGTTGGCCTCGCGCAGCCGCCGCTGGTAGAGGAAGTACGCCTCGGCGAGCTTCTTCTCCGTCTCGTTGGCGGCCTGGTCGGCGTACGTCTCCTCGTCGATCAGCTCGTTCTTGAGGTTGCTGATCTTGGAGGTGAAGGACTTCGGCGGGAACTGCTTGGGGTCGAGGTCCAGGTCGCGGCAGACCAGGGCCATCAGGCGCTGCGAGTCCGCCGAGTCGTAGATCGAGAAGCTGGAGTTCATGCCCAGCTGCTTGGCCTCGCGGCGCAGGATGCGCACGCAGGCGCTGTGGAAGGTGGAGACCCACATCGCCTTGGCGCGCGGGCCGACCAGCGCCTCGACGCGCTCGCGCATCTCGCCCGCGGCCTTGTTGGTGAAGGTGATCGCCAGGATCTCGCCGGGCTGCACGCCGCGGGCGGCCAGCAGGTGGGCGATCCGGTGGGTGAGCACCCGGGTCTTGCCGGAGCCCGCGCCGGCCACGATCAGCAGCGGCGACCCGGCGTGCAGCACGGCCTCGCGCTGCGGGTCGTTCATGCCCTCCAGCAGCTGCGCCGGGTCGACCACCGTCCGGGCGGCGCCGTTGCGGTGCCAGGCGTCGCGCTCGGCCTCGGCGGCGTGGTCGGTGGCGAACAGCCCGTCGGGGATGTCCTCCTCGCCGTACCCGGGGTCGTACGGTGCGTCGTCGTACGGCTCGTCCGGCGGCGGCGCCTCCTCCTCGGACCACTGCTGAGCTGCGGGGCGGGGGCTCGACCCGACGGCGGGGCGCTCGAAGCCGGGGAGCGGGAGGTCATCGAAGAGGCTACTCATGGCCCTTCGAGTCTATGGCCCGCCGCCGACATCCCGGGCCGCTCCCGGCAGCGGCGACGCCCCTGCAGCCGGGCCCGGGCAGCGCGAACGGCCCGGCCCCCGCTGCGGGGGCCGGGCCGTCCCGGAGTCACGGCAGGTCAGACGCCGACGTCGACCCGCTCGCCGCGGTCGGCGCCGCGCTGCTGCGGGGCGTCGGCCGAGTCGTAGCCGATGAAGAAGGTCGGTCGCTTCTGCACCGCGGTGTAGATCCGGCCGATGTACTCGCCGAGCAGGCCCACGCAGATCAGCTGGATGCCGCCGATGAACAGCATCGCGACGAACAGCGAGGTCCAGCCGGGCACGGTGTGGCCGGCCAGGTAGATGCCGATGGTGGCGGCCAGCATCGCGAAGCAGCCGAAGAAGCTCAGCACGCCCAGCCAGGTCGCGATCCGCAGCGGCGCGGCGGAGAAGTTGGTGATGCTGTCGATCGCGAGGCGGATCATCTTGCTCAGCGGGTACTTGGTCTCGCCCGCGACGCGCTCCTCGCGGAAGTAGGTGACCTGCCCGCTGGGGAAGCCCAGCCACGGCACCAGCAGGCGGTAGACCTGCTGCTGGTCCGGGAGCGACTTGAGGGCGTCCACGGCCTCGCGGCTGAGCAGCCGGAAGTCGCCCGCCTGGGAGGGCACCCGCTTGCCGACCATGCGGCGCATCAGCCAGTAGTACGCGCCCGCGGTCCAGCGCTTGAAGCCGGTGTCGGTGCTGCGGTCGGAGCGGACGCCGTAGACGATGTCGAGCTTGTCGCGCCGGGCGAGCTCCAGCATCTCCGGAATCTTCTCCGGCGGGTCCTGCAGGTCGGCGTCGATGCTGGCGACGTAGTCGCCGACCGAACTGTGCAGACCGGCGGTCAGCGCGGCCTGGTGCCCGGAGTTGCGGCGCAGCTTGACGATGCGCAGCTCCGACCAGCCCTGGCGTATCTCCTCCAGGAGCTCCGCGGTGCGGTCGGCGCTGCCGTCGTCCACGGCCACGACCTCGTAGGAGACGTTGGTGCCGTCCAGCGCGGGGCGGAGACGGGCGACGAGGGCCGGCAGGGCGGCCTCCTCGTTGTACATCGGGATGACGACGGACAGGGTCGTCGTGGCTCGTGCAGCCGCCATGGGGTTTCCCGCCAGAGAAGAGTGGTTCGATGAGTCAATGACGCAGGGGTTCGATTGATCGAGCGCATCCTAGCAAGGCGCTCCCTGCCGGTCCGTCACCCGAGTTCCCGGGAACCCCGGCCACGGCGCGCCGGGCTCGCAGGGGCGGCGCCGGCCGGGCGGAGGCGTCGGACACCGGCCGGGCCCGCGGTCCGGCGGGGACCTCGGCGGGCCTGTCGGACCGCGGTCCGTCCGGTGCCCGGCCCCGGGAGGCCGCCGGACCGTGCTGGTAGCCTGTGGATCGCGTACGGCATGCTAACGAAGTCCGCACTGTCGAGCCGGAGTCGTTCCACCTCAGGACTACCGCTCGTCACCGACCGCCTACGCCGCTGCCCGGCGGTAAGGCGGTCCCCTCCCCCGAGGCCCCGCCCCCGCTCCCGAGCCGCGGCCGGCACCGCCTCGTACTCCAGGTCGGCGCAGAGCCACCGAGCACTCCAGGGGGAGAAGACACTCTCATGGGCACCTTTCACGACACCCCCGTGGCGGCGGACTCCCCGCCCGCGGTTCCCGGCTCCCGGCGTCCGGACGGCCTCCGGGGCCGGCTGGAGGGCCCGGGGGCGCTCGGCGCGGCGTGGCGCTTCCTGCCCGCCGTCGCCGCCCTGGCCCTGCTGCTGGCCACCCTGGTGGCGTCCGACACCCCGCTGAACTCCATAGCCAGGTACGGGTTCTACATAGTCTGGGGTGTGCTGCTGCCCGGCACGCTGGTGTACCGCTCGCTGCGCCGCGCACCGCACACCCTGCTGGAGGACCTGGTCCTGGGCGCGGTCACCGGCCTGGTGCTGGAGCTCGCCGCCTGGGCGCTGTTCCTGCCGCTGGGCCTGGCCGGGGCGGCGGTGCTCTGGCCGCTGCTGGTGGTCGTGCCGTTCGCCGCGGTGCCGCGGCTGCGCCGGCACTGGTGGGTGCGCGGCTACCGGAAGGTCCCGGTGGGCTGGTCCTGGGCGGTGGCCGGGACGGTCGCGCTGACCAGCGCCTACCTGTACCGGACGTACCTGTCGCGCACGCCGCTGATGCCCGCGGACGACGCCAGCCGCCAGTTCATCGACCTGTCGTACCAGATGTCGCTGGCCGGCAACGCCAAGCACTCCTTCCCGCTGACCCTGCCGCAGGCGTCCGGCGAACCGCTGCAGTACCACTGGTTCGCGTTCGTGCACGAGGCGATGACCAGCCTGGTCGGCCACCTCGACCTGCCGGTGGTGCAGCTGCGGCTGATGATCCCGGCGCTGTGCGCGCTGACCATGCTGGTCGCCGCGGTGGTCGCGCACCGGCTCAGCGGCCGGATCTGGGCCGGCCCGATCGCGGGCCTGCTGCTGTTCGCGGTCGGCGAGTTCAACGGCGGGCACGGCCAGACCCCGTTCGGTTCGCCGCAGACCACGCTGATGGTGTGGGGCAGCGTCTCCATGACGTACAGCCAGCCGCTGCTGCTGGCGCTGGTCGCCACCGCGGGCGACGCGCTGCGCCGCCCCGAGCGGGAGACCGGGTCGCCGGTGCCGCTGCTGGGCGGCCGCGCCGCGTACGTGCTGACGGTGCTGTTCGCCTTCGCCTCCAGCGCCGCCAAGGCCACCTCCGTCCCGGTCACCCTGGCGGGCCTCGCGCTGGCGGGCGCGGTCGGGCTGCTGGTGAACCGGCGGATCCCGTGGACGGTGGTCGGGCTCGGCGCGATCGTGGCCGCCGCCCAGCTGTTCTCCACCGCGGTGATCTTCGCGTTCAAGACGTACGGCCTGGCCGTGGACCCGTTCTCCAACCTCCGCTACGGCTGGGCCGACCCGCAGGGCCTGCGCGGCGCCTCCGGCCAGGCCGTGGTGGTGGCGCTGGTGCTGTTCGCCTTCGTGGTCAACACCCAGCTGCGGGTGGCGGGCGCGCTGCCGCTGCTGTGGCGCAGCCGGTTGAGGCTGGAGCCGGTGCAGTGGTTCCTGCTCGGCGGCGCCGTGGCCGGTCCGGCGGTGTTCGTCCTGGTGAGCGGCTGGAACGCCGGCTACTTCACGCACGCGGGCCTGGTCTTCGGCGTGCTGCTGTCCGCCTGGGGCTACTGCGAGTCCTTCGAGCGGGCCGACCTCGGCCGGGCCGGGCGGGTCGGGCTGGCCGCCTTCGCGACGGGCTGGACGGTGCTGCTGACCTGGTTCGTCGTCGACAAGCACGACTACGCCTGGCTGGACCGGCTCTCCCGGCACCTGCACGGCCTGCACCCGACGAGGAGCGGCTTCCTGCGCGCCTTCCTGAGCGGCAACCCGGACGGGAACGGCTCCGCGTCCGGGCTGTTCCCGATCGTCGCGGCCGGCCTGGCGCTGCTCGGCCTCGGCGTGCTGTGCGCGCTGCTGTGGTGGGGCCTGTCCCGCGCGCTGCCGCGGATGCGCCGCCGCGGCGGCGTGGTGCTGCTGACCGCCGCGCTGCTGGCGGGCGCCCCGACGCTGGTGCTGGACCTGCCCAAGCCGGTCTGGGACGCGACGGTCTGGGGCTCGATGCCGCTGCCCGCCGGCAAGGTGGACGCGGCCCGCTGGGTGCGTGCGCACAGCGAGCCGACGGACGTGCTGGCGACCAACGAGCACTGCTGGTCGTACGACGACTTCGCCGACCCGGCCGCCCCGTGCAACGACTACCGGGACTTCGCGCTGAGCGCCTACTCGGAGCGCTCGGTGCTGGTCGAGGGCTGGGCCTTCGCCCCGCGGGTGATGGCCGGCACCGACCCGAACTTCTGGGACCAGCCGCTGCTGGCGCTGAACGACGAGGCGTTCTACCGGCCGACCGCGCAGGTGCTGGCGCAGCTGCACGGCGAGCACCACGTGCGCTACCTGTTCGTGAACCGCAAGGTCCGCGCCGAGTCGCCCGCGCTGGCGGCGCTGGCCACCAAGGTGTTCGACAACGGCCGGATCGGCGTCTACGAGCTGCGCTGACCGTTCCCCCGTGGTGCCGGAAGGGCCCGGGACGCCTCCGCGGAGGCGTCCCGGGCCCTTCCGGCGTCCGTCCGGTCGGCAGCGGCCGGGTCAGGAGGTGCGCTGCAGCAGGGTCACGGTCATCTGACGGACCTTGGTGACCTCGACCGGGGCGAACTTCGACTTGAGCAGTGCGGTCTGGGCGGGCGGCAGGCCCTCGAAGGGGTCGCCCTTGTTCTCGAAGGCGTAGGTGACCATCCAGATCCGCTGGGTGTCGCCGAGGCAGGCGGCCGGGTCGGGGCACTCCTTGGCGAACAGGTCGTTGCGGTCGATCGCGCTCTTGGCGACGAACACGTCCTTCGGCTGGACGCGGTCCGGCAGGTAGTAGTCCAGCGCGATGTCCATCATCATCCACGCCTCGTCGCCGCGGACCGGGAGGACCGCGTCGCCGGGCCGGTACCCGGCCGCGATGGTCCGGGCCGCGCCGCGCTCGTCGGAGTACTCGTGCGCGGTGGTGACGCGCAGGTGCTCCTGGGTGTCCATGCCGAGGTAGCCGGTGCCGAGCAGGAACACCAGCGCCATCCACACCCGGGGCCGCAGCGCGGTGATCGCCGCGGCGGCCACCACGCACCAGGCGGGCACGGTGAACAGCAGGTAGCGGTCCATGAAGTACGAGGTCTTGCCCTGCGAGACGAGGTAGACCGCGGCGATCGGCAGCGCCGCGATCATGCCGATCTCGACCGCCCGGCGGCGGTTCCCGCTCCACGCCAGCGGCATCACGGCCATCGCCAGGAAGATGCCGCCGACCAGCGGGTCGCCGAACACGCCGTTCCAGAAGGGCTGGAAGGAGGTCAGGTCGGGCTTGGTGATCCAGGAGATCTGCCGGCCGACCTGCCGGCGGCCCAGCAGCACCAGCGGGACGAGCGGGAGGATCGCCACCGCGACCGCCGCCGGGAAGCCGAACAGCAGCCGCCGGTCCCGGGCCGGCCACCAGCGCAGCGCCACCACGACGGCGTGCGGCAGCAGGAACACCAGCGAGATCATGTGGAACAGCCCGGCCGTCGCCACGCAGGCCGCGTAGGAGAGCCAGCGCAGCCAGGTCGGCCGCTCCAGGGCGCGCAGCAGCGCCCAGGTGCCCGCGGCGACGAACAGCACCACGAAGGCGTAGCCGCGGACCTGCTGGGCGAAGCCGGAGACCGAGGGGACGACCGCGAACAGCAGTCCGGCGACCAGCCCGGTCCAGGCGCTGCCGAACTGCTTGCGGGCGATCAGCACGACGAACGCGGCGGCCCCGGCCATCGCGAGCGCGGAGGGCAGCCGCATCGAGGTGGCGGAGTCGCCGAACCAGCCGATCCAGAAGTGCAGCAGCAGGTAGTAGGCGCCGGAGACGGCGTCGACGTGGTGCAGCATGTCCAGCAGTTCGCCGGTGCTGCGCTCCGCGGCGCTCCAGGAGGCCAGCTCGTCGCGCCACAGCTGCGGCCGCCAGGACCCCCGTATGCCCAGGCCGAGGGTGATCAGCATCGGCCACACCCACAGGGTGTTCACCACCCACGGCGGTAGTGCGGCGAACCGTCCGGCCGGAGCGGCGGAGCCCTTTCGTTCGGTGGCCGACTGTTCGGCCACGGCGGCTTCCGCCACGTCTTTCCCCTTAGGACGCATGTGTGCAAGGACCGGTTCGGTGCTTCGGCGTCAGGGGGCGTCCGGGTAGACCCAGGTCAGATAGCCGCCGTAGACGGCGGAGCACGCCGCTGCCGAAACGACGACCAGCATAGTGGCCGCCCGGTTGCGCAACCGCGCCAGCCCGAGGGCCGCGGGCAGCAGCAGGGAGAAGGCCGGGAGCAGGAAACGGACCCTGGAGTTGAAGTACGCGGCGTCGCCGAGCGCGACCAGCAGCAGCACCGCGCCGTACGTCAGCAGCCAGGGCGGCTGGCGCTGCAGGACGCCGACCGCGAACAGCACGACGTACCCGATCAGCACGATCGCGGTGACCGCCTCGGTCAGCCAGACCGGCTGCGCGGAGAACAGCAGCCGGTAGTAGGAGGAGGCGGTGCTGCGGCCGAAGTCGAAGTGCGAGTCCCAGGCGCGCTGGACCTCGAAGTAGGCGTCCCAGCGGCCCCGGCGGTGGCCGACCCAGGCGAGGTAGCCGACGAAGCCGAGCGGGGCGACGGCGGCGGCGGCCACCGGCCGGACCCAGCCGGTGGCGTCGCGGCGGCGGACCGCGGTGACCAGGGCGAGCAGCGCGGCGACGCCGACGGCGGCGGCGACGGCGATGCCGGTGGGGCGGGTCAGGCAGGCCAGGGTGGAGAGCAGTCCGGCGGTCAGCCAGCGGCGCAGCAGCAGGGCGAGCAGGGCCCAGGCGGCGAGGGCGGTGAAGAGCGGTTCGCTGTAGGCCATCGACTCGACGACCGCGCCGGGCAGGGCCCCCCACAGCAGGACCAGCAGCAGGCCGGTGGGCCGGGAGTACAGGCGGCTGCCGAACTCGAAGACGCCCCAGGCGGCGGCCAGCGAGCCCGCCCAGGCGACGGCCAGCGCGGAGCCCGCCACGCTGAGCGGCAGCACGGCGTGGACGGCGGTGATCAGCCAGGGGTAGAGCGGGAAGAAGGCCAGCGTGGAGTAGGGGACGCCGTTGGCGTAGCCGCCGACGTCCAGCCGGTCGGTGTAGCCGTGCACCACGATGTGCTGGTACCACTGGGCGTCCCACAGGGTGGCCAGCCGGTGCAGGGCGGACTGCCCGGGGTCGAGCCGGTGGCCCCAGACCACCACGGCGGCCAGGCCGACCAGCCGCACCGCGGCGTAGCCGCCCAGGGCGAGCGCCGTCCAGCGCAGTCGTCCGGAGCGCAGCAGCCGGCGCGCGGTGCGGGCCGGGCCCGGTCCGGCGGGGCCGCCGGTCGGTGTCGTGCGGCCCGGCTGGTCCAGGCGGTCGGCCTCGGCGGTCACGCTTTCCTCCTGCCGGGCCGGGGTGCGAGTGGCTCGGACGGGGGGTGGGCGGGGGTGGGGACGGCTCCGGCCCCGGCAGGATATGCACGGGGCCGGATCGGGACCGTCGGCGCGCGGGCCGCGCGCCGGTTTTCACCCGGACGGGTCAGTCGGGTTCGCCGTTGCGGCGGATCTGTGCAAAGGCGCTCTCCAGCTTCTTCTTCATCCAGGGCGCGAGCGGCACCTCGACCAGCCGGTGCACCAGGTAGGCGGCGACCATCATCGCGGCCAGCACCAGGAAGAAGGTGGGGTACGGGTCCAGGTGGCGGCTGACCCGGGTGATCACCTGGAAGCCGACCTCCTGGTGCAGCAGGTACAGCGGGTAGGTCAGCGAGCCCGCGACGGTCAGCCACTTCCAGCGGATCCAGTTGAACCAGCCCAGCGCCGAGCCGAGCACCAGCAGGAAGGCGGCGGTGACGTACGCCATGACCAGGTACCAGGACAGGTGGTGCTGGGTGCCGTACTCGTAGCCGCCGATCACGCCGCGCATCCGGTCCTGGGCCATCAGCCAGCAGTAGACGATCAGCGCCCAGAGCACCATGTTCGGCTTGAAGCGGTACATCAGGTACATCGCGATGCCCGCGATGAAGTACCAGGCGTAGGTGGACTGCACCATGGTCTCGAGGATCGGCAGGTTCACCGAGGGCGAGATGGTGGCGAGGAACGCCCAGACGCCGCAGAACGCGACCACGCGCTTGTAGGTCAGGCCCCAGATCAGCAGCAGGCCGAACAGCACGTAGAACCGCATCTCGGCCCAGAGCGACCAGTACACCGGGTCGATGTTGCCGACGCCGAGCGGCATGTTGAACATCGTCAGGTTGGTCAGGATGCGGGTCGGCGTCGGGTGGTGGGTGTCGTCGCCCCATATGGTCGGGACCACCATCAGCACGGCCGAGGTGACCAGCACCGCCACCCAGTACGCCGGGTAGAGCCGGACGATGCGCGAGGTGACGAAGTCGCCGATCGAGCGGCCCCAGCAGGACATGCAGATGACGAAGCCGCTGATCAGGAAGAACAGCTGGACGCCGGTCCAGCTGTAGGCGCCGATCAGGTGACCGAACGGCATCAGCTTCGACGGGGAGCCGTGCCAGACGCCCTGGAAGCGCTCGACGCCGAGCCAGTGCCAGCACAGCACGCCGATCGCGGCGAGCAGCCGCAGGCCGTCGAGCACGTAGAGCCGGGGACGCTTGGCGGATTTGGCAGGGGCCGCGCTGTCCGCCGTCAACGGGGACAGCGGCTCGTGGCTCGCAACGGTCGAAGACATCGGCGCGCTCTCGCTGTGGAGGGACTGAGGAGACCGGCTGCCGGACCCCGGATCGGGGCCGCCGCGGTGCCGGTCGGGAGGAAGCCTACCGACACCGCGGCGCGGCCCCGCGCGCGGTGACCAGATCGTTGGCACACGGCCGCACGGCGCGGGCCGGGCCCCGGACCGGGGAGGAGGGCGCGCGCCCGGCCGGCCCCGGCCGTTGCGGTCTAGACCAGTCGGCGGGCGGTGGCCCAGCGGGTCAGCTCGTGCCGGTTGGAGAGCTGCAACTTGCGCAGCACCGCGGAGACGTGGCTCTCCACCGTCTTGACCGAGATGAACAGCTGCTTGGCGATCTCCTTGTAGGCGTAGCCGCGGGCGATCAGCCGCAGCACCTCGCGCTCGCGCTGGGTGAGCCGGTCGAGGTCCTCGTCCACCGGCGGGGTGTCGGTGGCGGCGAAGGCGTCCAGGACGAAGCCCGCCAGCCGGGGCGAGAACACCGCGTCGCCGTCGGCGATCCGGAAGATCGCGTTGACCAGGTCGGTGCCGGTGATGGTCTTGGTGACGTAGCCGCGGGCGCCGCCGCGGATCACCCCGATCACGTCCTCGGCGGCGTCCGAGACGGACAGCGCGAGGAAGCGCACGCCCTCGACGCCCGCCGAGCGGCGCAGCACCTCGACGCCGCCGCCGCCGGGCAGGTGGACGTCCAGCAGCACCACGTCGGGCCGGGTCTCGGCGACGACCCGGACCGCGGACTCCACGTCGTCGGCCTCGCCGACCACGTCGATGCCGGTCTCGTCGGTGCGCCCGATCTCGGCGCGCACGCCGGTGCGGAACATCCGGTGGTCGTCGACCAGCACCACCCGGGCCCGTCGGCCGGGTGCCGCCTCCTGCGACGCTGCGTCAGTCATCTGCCGCCCTCTCCATCTCCAGCTCGACCTCGGTCCCGCCGTCCGGCGCGGGCCGCACCCGCGCGGTGCCCCCGTTGCGCCGCATCCGGCCGATGATCGATTCGCGTACGCCCATGCGGTCCTCGGGGAGGTCGTCGGGGTCGAAGCCGGGGCCGTGGTCGCGGACGAACACCGACACCGTCCTCCCCTCCACCTCCGCGTAGACCTGGACCGGTCCACCGCCACCGTACTTGGCGGCGTTCACCATGGCTTCCCTGGCCGCCTGCATCTGCGAGGCGATCCGCTCGTCCATCGGGCAGTCGCCGACGCAGACCAGTTCCAGGTGGACGCCGTGCCGGTCCTCGACCTCGGCGACGATCTCGCGCAGGTGCTCGGCGAGGGTGTCGGGGGCGGCCGCGGCGGCGGCCTCCGGGCGGTACAGCCACAGGCGCAGTTCGCGCTCCTGGGCGCGGGCCAGGCGCAGCACCTCCTTGGGGTCCTCGGCCCGGCGCTGGATCAGGGTGAGGGTGTGCAGCACCGAGTCGTGGACGTGCGCGGCGATCTCGGCCCGCTCCTGGGCGCGGATGCGGGCGGTGCGCTCGGCGCCGAGGTCCTGCCACATCCGCAGCATCGACGGGCCGCCGAGCACCAGCACGCCCGCGACCACGGCCAGCGAGGACTCGACGACCAGCGCGACCGGCGAGCCGACGCCCTGGGTGACGAAGTAGCCGATGATGCCGGCCACCACCAGCAGCACCCCGGACAGCACCCGCAGGTAGGCGCCCTTGCGGCTGCCCGGCTCCAGGCCGAACCAGCTCTGCCAGCGCGAGTCGTCGGCCTGCCGCCACACCAGGGCGACGCCGATGCCGACCGCGAGCAGCGGCCACACGTACGGCTTGGCGGTCTGGATGCCGAGCGCGGACAGCAGCGCCATCACGCCGATCACCAGCGCGACCAGGGCGAACAGCTGGCCCATGCTGCCGGCCCGGCCGCGGCCCTCGACCGGGGCGGGGCGCTCGCCGTCGTCGACGGCGGCGGGGGCGCCCTCGTCGCCGTGGAAGGTGCGCTCCAGCAGGTCGCGCAGCCGTCCGAAGCGGCCGGGGGCGGCGTCGCCGCGGCGGGCCGGGCGGTCGGCGCCGGGGGCGGCCTGGTTGATGCCCAGCGGCACCACGACCCAGAACGCGGCGTACAGCAGGGCGCCGATGCCCTCGGAGAAGAACAGCACGATGAACGCCAGCCGCACCCAGGTGACGGGCACGCCGAGGTGGGTGGCCAGGCCCTGGCAGACGCCGCCGAGGATCCGGCCGTGCGGGCTGCGGTACAGCCGCCGGTAGGGCGGCGCACCGGCCGGGGTCTCGGTCGGGGCGGGCTCGGTGCTTCTGGTCTCGGGTGCGGCCACGGCACCGATGGTCGCAGGTGGCGGTGGAGCGGCGCATCAGGGTCCGGCCCCTGAGGTGCCTCAGGGACAGTTCAGGGTCGCTCCCGGGCCCCGGGCGGTTGGGCGGGGCCCGACGGCCCGGAAGGATGGGGAGCATGACGGACGACCAGACCCCGGCGGACCCCCCGGCCGCCCCCGCCGACGGCCGGCCGGCGCTCACCCGCTCCTCCCGGCACCGGGTGGTGGCGGGCGTGTGCGGCGGCCTCGGCCGCTACCTGGACATCGACCCGGTGGTGTTCCGGGTGGTGATCGCGGTGCTCGGCCTGACCGGCGGGCTCGGCCTGTTCCTGTACGGCCTGGCCTGGCTGGTGGTGCCGCGGGAGGCCGCGGACGGCGAGGGCGGCCGCACCGAGCTGCAGCGGGTGCTGACCGGCCGGGTCGACGGCCAGTCGGTCGGCGCGGTGCTGCTGACGGTGATCGGCACCGGGGTGTTCTTCTCCTCGATGGGCGACGGCGGCCAGCTGTTCCCGCTGCTGCTGCTCGCCGCGCTGGTGTTCCTGGGGCTGCGCTACGACCCGGAGCGGCGGCGGCGCTTCGGCGGCGACGACGCCCCGCCGCCCCCGCCGCCGCCCGGCCCGCGGGACCGGCTGGAGGACACCGGCCCGTTCGCCGACTGGAAGACCTGGGGCGAGTCGGTCAGCCGCGACCTGCGCGGCGAGTGGAAGGTCCGCAGCGCCGAGCTGCACGAGCGGATCCGGGCCTGGCACGAGCAGCAGGTCGCGGGCGGCGGCGCCGCCGAGGACCGCCCCGCCGACACCCCGCCGGTCGGCCCGTCCGGCTACCTGTGGGACCCGCGGCACCCGGAGCGCAACCCGTACGGCGGCGCGACGCCGCCGCCCGGGGCGTCCGCCCGGCCGTGGTGGCAGCGCACCGACCTGCCGGAGGGCGACCCGCTGCGCAAGGAGCCGCGCCCGGAGCCCGCCGGGGAGAGCCACCAGGAGCGGATGGAGCGCCGGATGGCGGAGCACCGCGTCCGGCAGCAGGAGGCGATGGAGCGGTACCGGGCCAACATGGAGCGGCACCGCGAGTGGAAGGCCCGGCGCCGGGCGGAGCGCGGCACCTCGGTGCTGGGCGCGTCGGCGGTGCTGGTGGCGCTCGGCGCGTCCTGGGCGGTCGCGGCGAGCGACCACGGGCAGCACCGCTGGTCGACGGTGCTGGCGGTGGCGCTGCTGCCGCTGGGCCTGGCGATGGTGGTCAGCGCCCGCTGGGGGCGGACCCGCGGGCTGACCCTGCTGTCGCTGCTGCTGACGGTGGGCCTGGTCCTCTCGGCCGGCACCTCGGCGACGGTCGCGGGCTCCACCGGCGACCACCGCTGGACGGTCTCCGCCCCGCAGCAGCTCCAGGAGCACTACACCCTGGCGCTCGGCGACGCGCGGCTCGACCTGTCGGCGCTGGACCCGGCGGGCGGCACCCTGCGCACCGAACTGCGGGTCGGCGCGGGCGAGGCCCGGGTGACCGTGCCGACCGGGGTGGAGCTGCGGCTGAAGCTCCACAACGGCGTGGGCAAGGTGACCCTGCCGGACGGGCAGCACTTCAACGGCCCCGGCACCGACGAGGACGTGGTGATCGAGGTCCCGGACGGCCAACCGTCCAGGGGCGTACTGGAACTGACGGTGTCCGTGGGCGCCGGGGACATCAAGGTGGTGCGGTGATGCGGAAGCACCGGTTCGACGTGTACGCGCTGGTCGCGGGCGGGCTGTTCACCGCGCTGGCGGTGCTGTACCTGGTGGCCTCGCTGAACGACCGCGAGGTGAACAGCCGGTTCGTGCTGCCGCTGACGTGCATCGTGCTCGGCGGCGGCGGGCTGGCCGGCGCCCTGGTGGCGGCGGCCCGGCGCGGCCGCGGCGGCGCCCGGGACGACGACCACACCCTGGACTGACGGGCTCAGGAGGACTGCTGGGGGCCGAGCTCCAGCTGGTCGCCGTTCCTGGTGACGGCGTACGTGGGCAGCGGCTTCACGGCCGGGCCGGTGATCACCGCGCCGGTGGCGGCGTCGAACGTGGAGCCGTGGCAGGGGCAGTAGAGCTTGCCGTCCTTGGGCGGGTTGACCGCGCAGCCGGAGTGGGTGCAGACCGAGGACAGGCCCGCGTACTTCCCGGCGGCGGGCTGGACGATGTAGACCGCGTCGCCGCTGGCCGGGTCCTTGACGGTGGCGGAGCCGCCGACCGGGACCTGCGCGGCGGGCACCGCGGGGCCGGGCTGCGGGACGGGGCTGGTCGCGCCGGCGCCCGCCGCGACGGGCGCCTCGTCCCGGCCGAAGCTCGCGGTGAGCGAGCCGGACAGCAGGCCGGCCCCGCCGAGCGCGACGGCCGCGATGCCGCCGTCGAGCAGGGCGCGGCGGCGCACCGCGTCCTCGGCGAGGCCGCGGGCCCGGTCGCGGGCGGCCCGGGCGGCGAGGTAGCCGTCGACCGACAGGTACGGGGTGCCGGCCAGCAGCAGCGGCGTCCAGGCCAGCAGGTAGGCCAGGTCGTTGCCGAGGTAGTACGGGGTGGTGTGGAAGCTGACGGTCAGCCAGAGCGAGGCGGACAGCAGCGCGCCGCCGAGCGCGGCGACCCGGCCCCACAGGCCGAACAGGGTGCCCAGGCCGACGGCGAGTTCGCCGAAGGCGACCAGCAGGCCGAAGAAGGTCGGCGCGTGCAGGGCGGGGCCGAGCGCCCAGCCGACCGGGCTGCTGCCCTCGGCGGCCTTCGTCTGGGCGTAGAACGAGGCGGGGTCGCCCGCCCCGGCCAGGTAGTGCGCGTCGGAGAGCTTGTCGAAGGCGGCGTAGACGAAGGTCACCCCCAGGAACAGCCGCAGCGGCAGCAGCGCGTACCGCGAACCCAGCGCCTTCCACTCGGTGGTCCTGCCGCCGCCCGCCGCACTGCCCGTCCCCGTCGCCATCCTCGCCGCCCTCTCGCTCGCCGCTCGCCGCCTGCCGCCCGCCGTCCGCCGACGGGGTCGGGTCCGATTGTGCCCGGTGCCCCTCCCACACGGCCGCGCCGCCACTCCCCTGGCGCGGGAAGCGGCGGCGCGGTCACACGGTTGCCGGTGGGATCACTCCCACTCGATGGTGCCCGGCGGCTTGGAGGTGACGTCCAGGACGACCCGGTTCACGTCCTTGACCTCGTTGGTGATCCGGGTGGAGATCTTGGCCAGCACCTCGTAGGGCAGGCGCGACCAGTCCGCGGTCATGGCGTCCTCGGAGGAGACTGGGCGCAGCACGATCGGATGGCCGTAGGTGCGGCCGTCGCCCTGCACGCCGACCGAGCGGACGTCGGCCAGCAGCACGACCGGGCACTGCCAGATCTCGGCGTCCAGGCCGGCCAGGGTCAGCTCCTCGCGGGCGATGGCGTCGGCCTCGCGGAGCAGGTCCAGGCGCTCCTTGGTGACCTCGCCGACGATCCGGATGCCGAGGCCCGGGCCGGGGAAGGGCTGGCGACCGACGATCTCGGCGGGCAGGCCGAGCTCCTGGCCGACCATCCGGACCTCGTCCTTGAACAGCTTGCGCAGCGGCTCGACGAGCTGGAACTCCAGGTCCTCGGGGAGGCCGCCGACGTTGTGGTGGGACTTGATGTTGGCGGTGCCGGTGCCGCCGCCGGACTCCACCACGTCCGGGTACAGGGTGCCCTGGACCAGGAACTCCACGGCCGGGCCCTCGTCGGCGACGATGTCGGCCTGGGCCTGCTCGAAGACCCGGATGAACTCGCGGCCGATGATCTTGCGCTTCTGCTCGGGGTCGGAGACGCCCTTCAGCGCGGTCAGGAAGCGCTCCTCGGCGTCGACCACGACCAGCTTGACGCCGGTGGCCGCGACGAAGTCCTTCTCGACCTGCTCGGTCTCGCCCTTGCGCATCAGGCCGTGGTCGACGTACACGCAGGTCAGCCGGTCGCCGATGGCGCGCTGCACCAGGGCGGCGGCGACCGCGGAGTCCACGCCGCCGGACAGGCCGCAGATGGCGCGCTTGTCGCCGACCTGCTCGCGGATCAGCGCGACCTGCTCCTCGACCACGTTGGTGGTGGTCCAGTTCGGGGCGATGCCCGCGCCGCGGTACAGGAAGTGCTCCAGCACCTGCTGGCCGTGCTCGGAGTGCATCACCTCGGGGTGGTACTGCACGCCGTACAGCTTGAGGTCGTCGTTCTCGAAGGCGGCGACCGGCACCACGTCGGTGGAGGCGGTGACGGTGAAGCCCTCGGGCGCGGCCGAGCAGGCGTCGCCGTGCGACATCCACACGGAGTGCCGGTCCGGGACGCCCTCGAACAGCGTGGAGCCGGAGCGGGTCACGGTCAGCGGGGTGCGGCCGTACTCGCGGGCGCCGCTGTTGTCCACGGTGCCGCCGAGGGTCTTGGCCATCAGCTGGAAGCCGTAGCACATGCCGAAGACCGGCACGCCCGCCTCGAAGAGCGCGCGGTCGAGCTGCGGGGCGCCCTCCTCGTAGACCGAGGACGGGCCGCCGGAGAGGATGATCGCCCTGGGGTTCTTGGCGAGCATCTCGGCGACCGGCATCGAGCTGGGCACGATCTCGCTGTAGACCCGCGCCTCACGCACCCGGCGGGCGATGAGCTGGGCGTACTGGGCGCCGAAGTCGACGACCAGGACGGTGTCGTTCTCGGGGACGGACTGGGCGGGTGTATCAGCGGACACGGACGGCCTTCCGGCGGGCGGTACAAGGGGTGTCACCCCCGAGTCTACCGGGACGCTTTCACCCGACTGCCCGCCCGCCCGCCCGTGACCGCGCGGGCGGGCGAATCGTTGCACCGGGAGACCGCGCGGAACGTCGGCACCCTCCAGGTGCGGGCGGCACCGCGCGGCGGAACCACGCGTGGATCATCTCCGGTCCACCGGGTGCGCGTGGCGGGCACGGGCCCGCCGTGGGACCGCGCCCCGGTGCCGCGGTCGGGTCAGCAGGGGACAGCGACCCCGTCCGCGACCGGGCGGACCCGGGGTGTGGCGGCCGGTACCGGTGCCGGCCGCCACACCTCAGTCAGCCGCCCGCTCCGGCGTACGCCCCGGTACGCCCAGCAAGCCGTTATCACGGACGGTGACCGCTCTCCGGCGGCCGGGCCGGCGCTTCCCCGTGCCGTGTCCACTTCCGGACTCACCGCTCATTTACGCCGAATCGGTTGCACGGCAAGGCCCTCGTCCAGGACGATGCAGGGAGGACGGGGCGCTCACCGTGCGCCCGCCGCCGTGGAGGGCCCGTTCGCGCGGGCGGCTCCGCTCTCACGCTCCGTGAGGCCGATCCGGCCCCGGCGCGTGCCCGTGACCATCCTTCCGCGACGGCGCTCCTCCCCCGGCGCCGTCACCCAGCACCGGCGCGGCCCTGACGCCGAGTGCTGCGACAAAGGGCCCCGTTCCCCCGCGGGGCCCTTTGCCCTTCCCGGAACCCGTCCCCGGCCCGGTCAGTCCGCCGCGGGGCGGCGGAACGCGGCGTGCGGGTCCTCGTCGTCCTTGCCGAGCGCGACGGCGGGGGCGGGCGGCTCGTCCACGACCAGCTCGACCGAGCCGTACGGGGTCCTCTCCAGCAGGTCCGCGCCGCCCTGGCCGGGCAGCACCGGCTGGACGAGCGGCAGCGCGCCGGGCTGCGGCGGCACGGCGGGCACCGGCGGCACCTCCGGGCGGGGCGGGGCCAGCGGCACCCGGGTGCGGCGCAGCGCGTCGAGCACGGCGGGCACGACCAGCGCGCCGAACACGCCCCAGCAGAGCGCGGAGACCAGCACCGAGACCAGCGACCAGCCGGCCAGGTCCATGGTGGTGCTCAGGTGCTTGCCGCTCGGGCTGGTGCGGGAGCTGTCGTACCACCTCGAGGTGCCGAGCAGCAGCGCGGCGGTCAGCACCGCGTACAGGCCCGCGAGCACCGCCCGGTCGCGGTGGAACAGCCGCCCGCGGTGCGCGGACCAGCCGAGCGCCAGTGCGGCGGCCAGCACCGGGAGGACCGTGAGCCACCAGCCCCAGCCGCGTCCGCCCAGGTCGAACAGCGAGAAGGAGAGCGGGTGGAGGCCGAAGGTGCCCAGGCCCAGGGCGGTGGCGCCGCTGCCGACGCCGTAGAGCTGGAGGCCGTCGTTGGTGACCATGCCCAGCGGGCCCGAGCCGTGCTCCGGGAACACCGTGTCGGAGGAGAGCCGCACCACCAGCGCGACCGCGGTGAGCAGCACCAGCAGGCCGCCGATCACCCGGGAGGCGTGCTGCCAGGCGAGCAGCAGGCTGCCCAGCCAGCCGCGCCGGGCGGCCTCCGCGCGCAGGGCGGCCGCGCCGTCCACGGCCAGCACCAGGGCGGCCGCGGCCAGCGCCGCGGAGACCGTGAGCGGCAGCAGCGCGATGCCGTTCTCCATGGACATCGACAGGTCGTCGTCCGAGCCGAGGCTCCCGCCGAGGCCCGCGTCGTGCCCGGCCAGCCAGCCCAGCAGCAGCGCGACCGCGCCGGACAGCGCCCCGGTGCGCAGCGCCTGCAGGGCGGCGGCGGAGGCGGTGGGCTCGACGGCGCCGGCCCGGCGGCGGGCCCGGCCGGCCAGGTGCAGGCCGGCCCAGAGCAGCAGCAGCCAGCCGAGGGCGACCAGGTACATCACCAGGTGGGTGCTGCTGGTGGAGACGGCGTCCGTGCCGTCGGCGAAGGAGGACTTCCCGGTGTAGTGGACCCGGGAGGTCAGCGGCGCGCCGAAGGCGGTGAGGGCCAGCGTCAGCCAGGTCTGGAAGCCCTTGGCGGACCAGCCGAGGCTGGCTCCCGCGGCGTCGCTGCCGTCCTGGCTGGCGGCGCCGATCACGGCGGCCAGGAGCAGCAGCGCGGTCGGCGCGATCAGCACCCGGCCCGCGGTCAGCCAGCCGCGGGAGAGCAGCGGCGTCTCCCGGGTGTGGTGCACCCGGCCGGCGCCCCACGGGGAGGGACCGGTGCCCGCGGAGCCCGCGCCCTCGATCACGTCCCCGATCGCGGGTGCGGCGAGCGGTCTCCCGCAGTTGGCGCAGGTCACCGCGGGGTCGGCCGAGGCCGCTCCGCAGGACGGGCAGATGGGCATGATCGGTCCCCCAGGGTGCTTCGTGCGATGAGGGCCCGTTTATCCCACCGGGGGTAAAGGGATGTCAATCTCCTTCTGCGGCCCGGGGAGGCACCTCGGGGACGGCCAGCAGCGGCAGCCGCAGCGCGCCGAACGCGTCCGCGGGGACGGCGGGCCGCAGCGGCGCGACGGGCGGCACCGGGCGGTAGGCGGCGCCCGGTTCGGGGCGCGGGTCGGCCTCGCCGCGGTTGGGCCACATCGACATGGCGCGCTCGGCCTGCGCGGTGATGGTCAGCGAGGGGTTGACGCCCAGGTTGGCGGAGACCGCGGAGCCGTCGACCACGCTGATCCCGGGGTGCCCGTACAGCCGGTGGTAGGGGTCGACGACGCCGGTGTCGGCGCTGTCGCCGATCGGGCAGCCGCCGAGGAAGTGCGCCGTCAGCGGGATGTCGAAGATCTCGCCCACGGTGGAGCCGGGGAAGCCGTTGATGGAGGCGGCGAGCGCCCGGGCGCCCTCCTCGGCGGCCGGGATCCAGCTCGGGTTGGGGGCGCCGTGGCCCTGGCGGGAGGTGAGCTTCCCGTTCTTCAGCGAGACGGTCAGCGAGTTGTCCAGGGACTGCATGACCAGGCCGATGATCGTCTTCTCCGACCAGCGGTGCTGGTTCATCGACTGGACGAAGGTCCACGGGTGCCGGGCCGCGGTGCCCAGGTAGCGCAGCCAGCGCGGCCCGCGCCCGGCGCCGGACACCTGCTGGATCGACAGCGCGCCCATCGCGTTGGAGCCCCGCCCGTAGCGGACCGGCTCGATGTGGGTGTTCTCGTCGGGGTGCACCGAGGAGGTGATGGCCACGCCGCGGGTGAAGTCGGGGCGCTCCCCGTAGCGCCGGGTGGAGGTCTGCGCGCCCACCAGCGCCTCGGAGTTGGTGCGGGTGAGGTGGCCGAGCCGGGCGGAGATCCGCGGCAGCAGCCCGGCCTCGCGCATCCGGTGCAGCAGCGTCTGGGTGCCGTACGTGCCCGCCGCGACCACGACCCGCTCGGCGGTGACCGTGCGGGCCCCGGCCCGCCGCGCCCGCCGGGTCCGGGCGTCGGTGGGCAGCACGTCGACCGCGTAGCCCTCGCCGTGCGGGCGCAGCCGCTTCACGGTGGTCATCGGCAGGATCTCGGCCCCGGCCCGCTCGGCCAGGTACAGGTAGTTCTCGGTGAGCGTGTTCTTGGCGCCGTGCCGGCAGCCGGTCATGCACTCCCCGCACTCGGTGCAGGCCCGGCGCCGGGGCCCGGCGCCGCCGAAGTACGGGTCGTCGACCTCGCCGCCGGGCGCGGCCTTCGCCTCGCCGGTGCCGTCCTGCCCGTCGCCGAAGAACACCCCGACCGGTGCCAGGTGGAAGGTGTCGCCGCAGCCCATCGCCTCGGCGGCGGCCTTCAGGTGCACGTCGGAGGGGGTCATGGTCGGGTTGAGCCGCACCCCGAGCATCCGCTGCGCCTGGTCGTAGAACGGCGCGAGCTCGGCCTGCCAGTCGGTGATGTGCCGCCACTGCCGGTCCTCGAAGAACGCCTTCGGCGGGACGTACAGGGTGTTGGCGTAGTTCAGCGAACCGCCGCCGACGCCCGCCCCGGCCAGGATCAGCACGTTGCGCAGCAGGTGGATGCGCTGGATGCCGTAGCGGCCGAGGGCGGGTGCCCACAGGTAGTCGCGCAGGTTCCAGGAGGTGCTGGGCAGCTCCTCGCGGCGGAACCTGCGCCCGGCCTCCAGGACGGCGACCTTGTAGCCCTTCTCGGTCAGCCGCAGGGCCGCGACCGAACCGCCGAAGCCCGAACCGACCACCACGACGTCGTAGTCGTACGACACTGCTGCCCTCCTGGGTTGGCTACTTCAGTCGGAACGCCTTCATCGCCTTCAGGCCGGCGGTGAAGAACTCGGCGAACTTCCGGTCGTCCATGCCCATCGACGGGCCGATCGGCAGCAGCCGCTGCACCGCGACGGTCTGCGCCTCGGTGTAGCGCAGGATGCCCTCGGCGCCGTGCCGCCGCCCCAGCCCGGAGTCGCCCATGCCGCCCATCGGCGAGGCCACCGAGCCGTACGCGGCGGCGTACGCCTCGTTGACGTTGACGGTGCCGGTGCGCAGCCGGGCGGCGACCCGGCGGCCGCGGGCGGTGTCCCTCGTCCAGACGCTGGAGTTCAGGCCGTACGGGGTGGCGTTGGCGGCGGCGACGGCCTCGTCCTCGGTGTCGAAGCGGTAGACCGAGACGACCGGGCCGAAGGTCTCCTCGGCGCAGACCGCCATGTCGGGGGTGACGCCGTCCAGGATGGTCGGCTCGTAGAACAGCGGGCCCAGGTCGGGCCGGGCCCGTCCGCCCGCCAGCACCTTCGCACCGGCCTTGACGGCCTCCTCGACGTGCCGGGTGACGGTCTCCAGCTGGCGGGCGGAGACCAGCGAGCCCATGTCGGCGCCGTAGGCGAGGCCGCCGCCCAGGCGCAGCGCGGCGGTCCGCTCGGCGAACCTCGCGAGGAAGGCGTCGGCGACCGAGCGGTGCACGTAGAGCCGCTCGATGGAGATGCACAGCTGGCCGGCCGAGGAGAAGCAGGCCCGGACGGCGCCCGCGGCGGCCCGGTCCAGGTCGGCGTCGGCGAGCACCAGCATGGCGTTCTTGCCGCCGAGTTCCAGCGAGGCGCCGACCAGGCGCTCGGCGGCCCGCCGGGCGACGTCCCGGCCGGTGCGGGTGGAGCCGGTGAAGGCGACGTAGTCGGCGCGCTCGACCACCTGCGGGCCGACCACCGGGCCGTCGCCGAGCACGATCTGCCAGGCCTGCGGGGGCAGCCCGGCCTCGACGAACAGCTCGCGGGCCCACAGCGCGGTCAGCGCGGTCTGGGTGTCCGGCTTGTTGACCACCGCGTTGCCCGCGACCAGGGCGGGCAGCGCGTCGCCGACGGACAGCTCCAGCGGGTAGTTCCACGGCGAGATCTGCCCGACCACGCCCTTGGGGCGGCGGGCCTCCACGGCGCTGGTCAGGCCGGGCACGGCGCCGCCGCGGCGACGGTCGCGCAGGTAGGAGTGCGCGGTGCGGCCGTAGTGCCGGGCCGCCGAGGCGACGGCCATCACCTCCTCGAAGGCGTGCAGCCGGGCCTTGCCGGTCTCCGCCTGGATGAGGTCGAGCACCTCGTCCTGCCGCTTCAGCAGCAGGTCGTGGAAGCGCAGCAGGACGCCCGCCCGGTGCCGCACCGACAGCGCGGCCCAGGCGGGCTGGGCCCGCCGGGCCTGCTCGAACGCCCGCTCCACGTCCTGCTCCGAGGACAGCGGCAGCTCCGCCAGCGCCTCGCCGGTCAGCGGCGCGAGGGTCTGCGCGTGCTGCCCGCCGGACGCGGTGACGCCCTTGGCCAGCCGGGCGACCAGCGCCGCCGGGACCGCCGAAGCGACGCCGCGCGCCGCACCCATCGCCGCAGGATTGCGCCGGACCTGGCTCGTGCTCTCCGTCATGCGGGCAGCCTAGGCCCTGGACCCCGACTTGTGTACCCGCCGGTAACACCAAAAGGCGGAACCCGGCGCTCCGGCCGGAACGCCTCAGGAGGTCGGGGTGAAGTTGTTCAGCACCGTGGTGAACTGCCGCAGGCTGTCCACCCAGTCCTTCTCCGGCCCGGAGATGTACACCATGTACGCCGTGCCGTCGCTGCGCCGGAACTCGACCTCCTTGGCGTGCCGCCGGGCGTCCTTGGCGCCGAAGCTGAACTCCCACACCGCGCCCTCCTCGCCCTTGATCTTGGCGATGGCGAGGCTGGTGCGCTGGTAGTCCTTCAGGCTCTTGCTGAGCGTGGCCTCCATCTGCAGGAAGTGCTCCTGCGGGGAGAGCGGCTGGCCGACCGTGACCGCGAACAGCAGGAAGTGCTCCTGGTTGTCCGGCGTGTAGTAGATCTGCCCGCCGCTCTTCTCGGTGCGCACCCAGTCGCCGTTGGTGGGCAGCAGGAAGCGGAACCCGGCCGGGTCGTCCCGCCAGGTGTACCCGGCGGGCGCGGGCGCGCCGCTGGGCAGCGGGCTGTCACTGGGCAGCGGGTTGTCCGCGCCGGTCGTCCCGGACGCGACCGGGCCCGGGACGACGGGCGAGCCGCCGCGGTGCCGCTGCAGGTAGTACGCGCCCCCGCCCGCGCCCGCGAGCAGCAGCACGCCGACCACCGCCCACAGCACCGCCCGACCGCGCCGCCGGGGCGGCGCGGGGGCCGGGACGGGCTCGGCGGCCGCGGCCGGGACGGGCACGGTGGCCGGTTCGGCCTCCGGAGCCGGTGCGGCGTCCGGAGCGGGGTCGGCCGACTCCGCGGTCCGGTCGACGATTGGGACCAGCTGGGTGGGCAGCCGGGACCCGCCCGCCTGCTCGGGCACCCGGATGCTGACGGTGTGCCCGTCGGCGACCTCGCGCAGCATCCGTCCGGCCTCGTCGGCGCCGGGGCGCTCGGCCGGGTCCTTGGCCATCAGCGCGGCCAGCACCGGCCCGAGCCCGGCGGCCCGGCGCGGTTCGGGCAGCGGCTCGTCCACGACGGCGGTGAGCGTGCTGAGCGGGTTGTCCCGGCGGAACGGCGACTCGCCCTCCACCGCGTGGTACAGCGTCGCGCCCAGCGCCCACAGGTCGGAGGCCGGCCCGGGGCGCTGGCCCTGGGCCCGCTCCGGGGCCAGGTAGTCGGGCGAGCCGACCAGGTCGCCGGGGCGGGTGATGTCCATCGCGCCCTCGAACGTGGCGATGCCGAAGTCCAGCAGCACGACCCGTCCGGTGCCGTGCTCCAGCAGCACGTTGGCGGGCTTGACGTCGCGGTGCAGCACCCCCAGCTGGTGACCGCGGTGCAGGGCTGCGAGCACCTGGAGGCCGACGTCGGCGGCCTCCCGCGGCGTCAGCGTGCCGTCCTGGGTGATGACGTCGGACAGCGCGCGGCCGTCCACCAGCTCCATCACGATCCACGGCCGGCCGTCCTGTTCCAGCACGTCGTGGATGGTGATGACGCCCGGGTGCTTGATCCGGGCGGCGGCCCGGGCCTCGCGCTTCATCCGGGACTGGAGCATCTCCAGGTCCTCCTCCGAGAGGTGGCTGACCGTCAACTCCTTGACCGCCACGTCCCGGTCCAGCATCTCGTCCCTGGCGCGCCAGACGGTCCCCATGCCGCCGCGCCCCAGACGCTCGCCGAGCGCGTACCGCCCGGCCAGCAGACGGCCGGTCGACTGCTCCTGTGCGCCCATGGGCCGTCCCCCCCTTCGTTCCCCCACCGCCGGTCGGACGGGGTCCTGGCAGACCGTCTGCCTGCTCGCACCGACGGTTCAGGAGGCCAGCCTAGGCGGCGCGGCGCCCCCCGGGAATCGCGACCCGACTACGCGTCGCACCGTGACCGGACGCTCTCAGCCTGCGACGGCGACGATCCCGGCGAGCGCCGCGACCAGCAGCACCAGCACGCCCCCCAGGATCAGCGGCCCGAGCAGCCGCGGCGGCACCCGCGGCTGCCGCACCGGCCCCTGACGTCCCGTCGCCCGCCCGGCCGCCCGCTCCCGCCGCCCGCCGCGCTGACGCGGCACCAGCGGACCGGCCGGCGGCCGCGGCACCGGCAGCAGCGGGTCGGGCGGGCCGTCCCGGCCCGGTTCGGGTGCGAACACCAGCAGGTCGCGCAACTCCCGCTGGACGGCGACCGCGTCCGGCCGGGCCCCGGCGTCCGGCTGCAGCAGCCGCTCCACCAGCGGCCGCAGCGGCCCGCAGCCGTCCGCGGGGTGGTGCCGCCCGTCCCGGACGGCCGCCAGCAGCGTCGGCAGGTCGGTCTCCGGGTACGGGCCGCGGCCGGTCAGCAGCCGGTACAGCAGCACGCCCAGCGCCCAGGTGTCCGCGGGGGCGCCCGGGTCGATCGCCCAGCGCTCGGCGAGCGGTCCGAGCATCAGCGCCCGGGTCTCGTACACCCGGCGCGGCACCTCGCCGCCCAGCGCCGCGCACAGCTCCTCCTCGGCGGCGCCCAGCAGCAGCCCGCCGAGCATCGCCGCGCCGTCCTCGCAGACCAGCACCGTGCGCAGGGTCAGGTTCCCGTGCGTCAGCCCGTCCTCGTGCAGGGAGCGCAGCGCGCCCGCCAGGTCCGCCCCGATCTCCGCGACCCGGTACGGCGAGACCGGCCCGTTGCCCGCCAGCCGCTCCAGCGGCACCCCCGGCACCGCCTCCTCGGCGACCCACAGCACCTCGTCCTCGGGTCCGGCCGCGAGCCCGCGCAGCAGCCGCGGGTGCGCGGACGCCGCCGCCGCGACCTGCGCGACCCGCGCCGTCACCCGCGGCCCGTACGACGGCGCGGGCGCCCCCGCCGGGTGCCCGGGCACCAGCAGTTCGGGCAGCTCCAGCCCGAACAGCCGCACCCGCGCCCCGCCGTGGACGTCCACCGCGAGCACCCCGGCCCCGTCCTCCGGACGGTCCGTCACCCGGTACCGTCCGGCCACCACTTGACCCGGCTCCGCTCGCATGCCTGTTCCTCACGCCGTAGTCCCGCCAGCGTACGGCTCCCGCCTGCCCCCGCCACCGTCCGGTACGCGCTTTCCCCGCCGCCGCCGGAAGCCGCCCCGCCACTCCCGCACCCCCGCCCGGGCGCGCCGGAGCCGCCCCCGGACCGCCGCGGGCGCTCACCGCCCCCGCGCGGCGTCCGTGTTCACGGGGCGGGCTGGAAGCTCTCGAAGGAGGTCTGCCGGGCCAGCGAACCCTCCGGCGCCGTCCACACCTCTTCGGGCATGGTCCAGTAGATCGCGTACCCGTACTTGCCGTTCCCGGTGACGAAGCCGCGGTTGAGCGAGTGCAGCAGGGTGCCGCTCTTGCCGGTGTACGTCCACTCCCAGTCGGCGGCGTTGGTCCAGTCCCGGTACGCGACGGACTCCACCCGGACCTTGCGGTAGTTGGTCATCTTCGCGTTGCGGTCGGACTCCTGCCAGTCCTTCAGCGCGCTGTCCCCGGCCGGGCTCTGCCAGTCGACGACCAGGCGCAGCCCGCGCCCCTCGAAGCGCCGGCTGGTGGCGCGGTAGTCGGGGCCCTGGTCGACCATCCAGTCGGGCAGCGTGATGCTGAACCCGGACTGGTCCTTGTAGACCCGGTACCCGGCGGGCAGTTGACCGGCCGTCGACGAGGGCGAGGGCGAACCGGAACCGGTGGCCGACGCCGGGGCCGAGGAGGCCGGGGAGGCCGCGGAGGCCGGATCGGAGGCGCTCGCGGAGACCGCCGTCGGCGCCGGGACCGGCACGGCGGCGTCCGCGGAGCCCCGCCCGTCGCCGCCGTCGCCCTTCGGCCAGAACACCACCAGCACCGCGACCAGCGCGAGCACCGCGACCACCGCGGCCCCGGCCAGCGCCGCCCGCCGCCGCGAACCGAACGGCCCGCCCGCGGGCGGCACTTCGGCCGTCCGCTCGGGCCCCCGGGCCTCGGCCGGGGCCGGGACCACCACCGTCGCGGCCTCGGCCTCGGCCTCGGTCGCGGCCGTGGTCTCCGGCAGCGGCTTCCCCGCCGCGATCAGTTCGAGCAGCGGACGGGCCGTGTCGGCGTCCATCCGCCGCTCCGGCTCCTTCTCCAGCAGCCCTTCGATGACGGTCCGCAGCGGCCCGGCGTTGCGCGGCGCCGGGAGCGGTTCGGTCATCACGGCGGTGAGGGTGGCCAGCGCGTCGCCCCGGTCGTACGGGGGGACGCCCTCGACCATCGCGTACAGCGTGCCGCCCAGCGACCACAGGTCGGAGGGCGGTCCGGGCCGGCGGCCGCGGGCCCGCTCGGGGGCGATGTAGGAGGGGGCGCCGACCAGCATGCCGGTGGAGGTGATGGAGGTGTCGCCCTCGACGCTGGCGATGCCGAAGTCGGTGAGCACGGTGCGCCCGTCCTCGCCGATCAGCACGTTCGACGGCTTGACGTCCCGGTGCAGGATGCCCTGGCTGTGCGCGGCTCCGAGCACCCCGAGCAGGTCGAGGGCGATCCTCGCGGCCCGTTCGGGGGTGAGCACGCCGTCCTCGGCGATCACGTCGGCCAGCGAGCGCCCGGCGACCAGTTCCATCACGATCCAGGGCCGGTCGTCCTCCTCGACCACGTCGTAGACGGTGACGGCGGCGGTGTGCCGGATCCGGGCGGTGGCCTTGGCCTCGCGCATGGTGCGGACGACCAGCCGGTGCTTCTCGATCTCGTCGACGGTGCCGGTCATCCGGAGTTCCTTGACCGCGACGATCCGGCCCAGCGTCTCGTCCTCGGCCCGCCAGACGGTGCCCATGCCGCCGCGTCCGAGCACCTCTCCGAGCCGGTAGCGGTCCGCCAGCAGTCGGCCGGTCGGTTCCTGCGGCTGCGTCATCGGTGCGCTCTCCCCATGGTGTTGCGGCCCTCGGCGGGCACCCCGCCGCGACCTGACGGCGTGTCGGACCGTCGAGGGTGGCGGTCGCACGCCGGACACCCATCATCCCCTGTCCCGTACCGGTCCGGCCACCCGCCCCCCTGACCGGAGCCCCGGAACGCGGCTCCGCCGGCGCCGGCCGGGTCGGGGAACGGCGCCGTCGTGCTCCTCGCCGGCTCCAGCAGGATCAGGAGGAGGCCGGCGACTCCCGGACCCGCCGTCCGCCGAAACCCGGAGGGCCCCCGCCGTCGCGTGACGGCGGGGGCCCTCCGGCTTCAACGGGGCGGTCAGCGGCCGGGGTTGACCGTGACCTCGACCCGCTGGAACTCCTTGAGCTCGGTGTAGCCGGTGGTGGCCATCGCCCGGCGCAGCGCGCCGAACAGGTTCATCGTGCCGTCGGGGGTGTGCGACGGGCCGGCCAGGATCTGCTCGGTGGTGCCGACGGTGCCCAGGTGCACCCGCTTGCCGCGCGGCAGCTCCTCGTGGACGGCCTCCATGCCCCAGTGGTAGCCCCGGCCGGGCGCGTCGGTGGCGCGGGCCAGCGCGGCGCCGATCATCACCGCGTCCGCGCCGCAGGCCACGGCCTTGGGGATGTCGCCGCTGTAGCCGACGCCGCCGTCCGCGATCACGTGCACGTACCGGCCGCCGGACTCGTCCATGTAGTCGCGGCGGGCGGCCGCGACGTCCGCCACGGCGGTCGCCATCGGCACCTGGATGCCCAGCACGTTCCGGGTGGTGTGCGCGGCGCCGCCGCCGAAGCCGACCAGCACGCCGGCCGCGCCGGTGCGCATCAGGTGCAGCGCGGCGGTGTAGGTGGCGCAGCCGCCGACGATCACCGGCACGTCCAGCTCGTAGATGAACTGCTTCAGGTTCAGCGGCTCGGCCGCGCCCGAGACGTGCTCGGCGGAGACGGTGGTGCCGCGGATGACGAACACGTCGACCCCGGCGTCCACCACGGCCTTGGAGAACTCGGCGGTGCGCTGCGGCGAGAGCGCCGCGGCGGTCACGACGCCCGAGTCACGGACCTCCTTGATCCGCTCCTTGATCAGCTCGGCCTTGATCGGCTCCGCGTACACCTCCTGCAGGCGCCGGGTCGCGGCCGCCTCGTCGGTGATCGCGGCGATCTCCTCCAGCAGCGGCCGCGGGTCCTCGTACCGCGTCCACAGCCCCTCCAGGTTCAGCACGCCCAGGCCGCCCAGCTGCCCGATCGCGATGGCCTGCTGCGGCGACACCACGCTGTCCATCGGCGCGGCCAGGAACGGCAGTTCGAACCGGTAGGCGTCGATCTGCCAAGCGATCGAGACCTCCTTCGGGTCACGCGTACGGCGGCTGGGGACGACGGCGATGTCGTCGAAGGAGTACGCCCGGCGGCCGCGCTTGCCTCGCCCGATCTCGATCTCAGTCACTTCGAGCCCTTCTGCTGCTTTCCATCTCCCGACCGGGTCACCCCGGCCACGCCCCAAGTATCCCGTACCGGGCCCGCCCGCCCCGCCAGGGGCGCACCCGCTCCCCCCGGAACAGCGGAAATCCGCCCGGGCCGCGGTGGTCCGCGGCCCGGGCGGATCCCCGGGGTCCTAGCGCGCGTTGTAGTTCGGCGCCTCGACGGTCATCTGGATGTCGTGCGGGTGGCTCTCCTTGAGGCCGGCCGAGGTGATCCGGACGAACCGGCCCTTGGTCTGCATCTCGCCGATGTTGGCCGCGCCGACGTAGCCCATGGTCTGGCGCAGGCCGCCGACCAGCTGGAACAGCACCGCGGCCAGCGGACCGCGGTAGGGCACCTGGCCCTCGATGCCCTCGGCGATCAGCTTCTCGTCGGAGGACACCTCGGCCTGGAAGTAGCGGTCCTTGGAGAAGGACTTCGCCTGCCCGCGGGTCTGCATCGCGCCCAGCGAGCCCATGCCGCGGTACGACTTGAACTGCTTGCCGTTGATGAAGAGCAGCTCGCCGGGCGACTCCTCGCAGCCGGCCAGCAGCGAGCCGAGCATCACGGTGTCGGCACCGGCGCACAGCGCCTTGCCGATGTCGCCGGAGTACTGCAGGCCGCCGTCGCCGATGATCGGGACGCCCGCGTCCTGGCAGGCCTGGGCGGCCTCGTAGATCGCGGTGACCTGCGGGACGCCGACGCCCGCGACCACCCGGGTGGTGCAGATCGAGCCGGGGCCGACGCCGACCTTCACGCCGTCCACGCCCGCGTCGAGCAGCGCCTGGGCGCCGTCCCGGGTGGCGACGTTGCCGCCGACCACGTCGACCGGCACGGCGGCCTTGATCTTGGAGATCCAGGACAGCGCGTTGTGCGAGTGCCCGTGCGAGGTGTCGACGACCAGGAAGTCCACGCCCGCGCCGACCAGCGCCTGGGCGCGGTCGAAGGCCTCGGCGGAGGCGCCGACGGCGGCGCCCACCAGCAGCCGGCCCTCGGAGTCCTTGGCGGCGTTCGGGTACTTCTCCGCCTTGACGAAGTCCTTGACGGTGATCAGGCCCTTGATCCGGCCCTCGTCGTCGACCAGCGGCAGCTTCTCGATCTTGTGGCGGCGCAGCAGCGCCACCGCGTCCTCCCCGGAGATGCCGACCTTGCCGGTGATCAGCGGCATCGGGGTCATGATGTCGGCGACCTTGCGGCTGCGGTCGGTCTCGAAGGCCATGTCGCGGTTGGTGACGATGCCCAGCAGCTTGCCCTCCGCCGTCGCCACCGGCACGCCGGAGATCCGGAACCGGGCGCACAGCGCGTCGGCCTCGGCCAGCGTCGCCTCCGGGCCGACCGTGATCGGGTCGGTGACCATGCCGGACTCGGAGCGCTTCACCAGGTCGACCTGGTTGACCTGGTCCTCGATCGAGAGGTTGCGGTGCAGGACGCCGACGCCGCCCTGGCGGGCCATCGCGATCGCCATCCGCGACTCGGTGACCTTGTCCATCGCCGCCGACAGCAGCGGGATGTTGACCCGCACGTTCCGGGAGATCCGCGAGGAGGTGTCGACCTGGTTGGGCAGCACCTCGGAGGCCCCGGGCAGCAGCAGGACGTCGTCGTACGTGAGTCCGAGCATCGCGAACTTCTCGGGTACGCCGGCGGCGTTGTAAGACATGGGGAACCTTCCGTGGCGGGCCGTCGTTCTGCGCACGGGCGCCCGGCTGTCATCGGCCGCCAAGACGCCCGGCAACTGGAGGAACCTCCAACGGAACCCCGCGCGCACCGGAGAAACTTTGGCGACCCGACCAGGCGCCGATACCCCATGGTACTGGTGACGCGGGGTAGGTCGTCGCGCCCTCTTGACAACGCCCGACCGCCCGCGCTTCTTCCGCACACCGACCGTCCACCGTCCACGCGCGTCCAGCAGCACCGACGGCGGGCGGGCCGGAACTCAGCCGCTCTCCTCCGCCAGCGCCCGCAGCCGCGACAGCGCCCGGTGCTGGGCGACCCGCACCGCGCCGGGCGACATCCCGAGCACCTCGCCGGTCTCCTCCGCCGACAGCCCGTCCGCCACCCGCAGCAGCACCAGCTCGCGCTGACGGGCCGGCAGGTACGACAGCAGCTCCTTGATCCACTCGGCGTCGCTGGAGAGCAGCGCCCGCTCCTCGGGGCCGAGCGAGTCGTCCGGCGTCTCCGGCAGGTCGTCCGGCGGGATCACGGTCGAGCCGGGCCCGCGCATCGCGGCCCGCTGCAGGTCGGCGATCTTGTGCGCGGCGATCCCGTAGACGAAGGCCTCGAACGGGCGCCCGGTGTCCCGGTAGCGGGGCAGCGCGCAGAGCACCGCGACGCAGACCTCCTGGGCCACGTCGTCCACGTGGTGCCGGGCCCCGCCGGGCAGCCGCACCAGGCGGCCGCGGCAGTAGCGCAGCGCCAGCGGGAGCACGTAGCCGAGCAGCGCCTCGATCGCCGGGCCGTCCCCGCGGACCGCCGCCGCGACCAGTTCGGCCACCTCCGGTGACGTCCCCGCGCCGAGGACGGGCGGGCGGGGCGCCGCTCCCGACGGGTCGTCGAATCCGGCCGCCCGGTCGTCGGAGCCGCTCACCGCACCCTCCGGTGCCGACGACGGATCGGCAGCCGCACCCCCGGGGGCGGGCTGCACCGGGTCGGGCCCGGCGGCCTCCTCGTCGTCACGCATCGGTCCATGGTGCCTGGTCGGGCCGGAAAACGCGGCACCGCGTCCGGACTTGTGCATCGGAACGTTATCCGTCGCCGCGTGCACCGTGCCGCCTCCCCTGCCTGTCCGCTGGTCCCCGAGGTGCTCCACTACTCCATGGTGCAGCCTCGGGACCACAACGTCACACGTCCGAGCGAGCGCAGTTCGCGCGTCCGCTCAGCGGACCAGGCCCCACCGGAAGCCCAGCGCCACCGCGTGCGCGCGGTCCGAGGCGCCCAGCTTCTTGAACAGCCGCCTGGCGTGCGTCTTCACGGTGTCCTCGGACAGGAACAGCTCGCGGCCGATCTCGGCGTTGGAACGGCCGTGGCTCATCCCCTCCAGCACCTGGATCTCACGGGCCGTCAGGGTCGGCGCGGCGCCCATGTCCGGGCTGCGGAGCCGGCGCGGCGCCAGGCGCCAGGTCGGGTCGGCCAGCGCCTGGGTGACGGTGGCCCGCAGCTCGGCGCGCGAAGCGTCCTTGTGCAGGTAGCCGCGGGCCCCGGCGGCGACCGCGAGGGCCACCCCGTCCAGGTCCTCGGCGACGGTGAGCATGATGATCCGGGCGCCCGGGTCGGCCGACAGCAGTCGGCGGACCGTCTCGACCCCGCCGAGGCCGGGCATCCGGACGTCCATCAGAACGAGATCGGAACGGTCGGCCACCCAGCGGCGGAGGACCTCCTCACCGTTCGTCGCAGTGGTCACCCGGTCCACTCCGGGCACGGTCGCCACCGCACGGCGAAGCGCCTCCCGGGCGAGCGGGGAATCGTCGCAGACGAGTACGGATGTCATGACCGTCCTCCGCAGCTGATCCGCGTCACGTTGAGCCTCCTGGCTGGTACGAACCTCTCCGACACGGCCCCGGTACGGACCCGTTCCGATCGCCTCGCTGCGCGACCGTCCCCGATGTCCCGTGCCCTCTGACCGCCTCCGTACATCCAACGACCGTCACTCGAATGAGTTACGGCTTCACGTCCATCTCCACCACTGTACGTGGCCAACCCATCACGCAGGGGCCACCTCGCGGTGCACGCGCCGCACTTTTGTGCAGCTCGCGCGCGGTGTGCGCGCCCTGCACGCCCTCGGGAGGAGGTCCGCGCCCGGCCGGACACCCGATCGGTGCAGCATTCGGGTTCAAACCTCTTGCCCCTTTTGTCCGTTTTTATAGCTTCTGTCGGGTCATTGACTGATTCGCCGGACTGTGGGTGACTTGTCCGTGTAGTGGGCGTAAGTCATATTTCCAGGTGTCCGTACCGGCCCCGTGCAGCCTCGCCGCAACGACCGCGACCGAGGAGCCAGGTCCCGAGCCATGAAGGGAACGTGCCATGGCAGATTTCTCCCGCCTCCCAGGCCCCAACGCAGACCTCTGGGACTGGCAGCTCTCCGCAGCCTGCCGCGGCGTCGACAGTTCGCTCTTCTTCCACCCCGAGGGCGAGCGCGGCGCGGCCCGGACCTCCCGCGAGACGAGCGCCAAGGAGGTCTGCATGCGCTGCCCGGTGCGCGCCCAGTGCGCGGCCCACGCCCTGGCCGTCCGCGAGCCCTACGGGGTGTGGGGCGGCATGACCGAGGACGAGCGCGAGGAACTGCTCGGCCGCTCGCGCAACCGGCTGGCCGAAGTGCCGCTGGCGATGCCGCAGACCATCCGCCGCTGAACCACGCCCGCCCCGCCCCCGCCACGGCCGTCCCCGCCGCAGCGGAACGCACCGCGCGGACGCGTCGCCCGCCCGTCCCCGGCGGCCGCCGCGCTCAGCGGGCGGCGGCCGCCGCCGCGAGCTGCTCCAGCATCAGCGCCACCGCCGGAACCCCCAGCAGGTCCGGCAGGGTCAGCGCCACCACCTCGCGCCGGGCCGGCTCCCCCGACGCCACCCGCACCGGCACCGCCGCCACCCCCGGGTGCCGCACCGACTCCAGCGCCAGCCCCGGCAGCACCGCCACCCCCAGGCCCGCGCCCACCAGGCCCACCACCGCCGGGTAGTCGTCCGTCGCGAACTCGATCGACGGCGCGAAGCCCGCGTCCGTGCACAGCTCCACCAGGTGGCCCCGGCACTGCGGGCAGCCCGCGATCCACTGCTCCCCCGCCAGCTCGGACAGGTCCACCGGCGCGTCCTCGCCGCGGCCCGCGAGCGGGTGCCCGGCCGGGACCAGGCCCACCAGCGGATCGTCCAGCAGCGGGCGCACCACCAGCTCCGACCAGTCGTTCGCGGCCGCCGTCGCCGCCGCCTCCAGCGCCGCCTCGGCCCGCGCCTCACGCAGCGTCGCGTGCGGGGACGGCAGGCTCAGCCCGCCCTGCGAGTCCGGGTACCGGAACGCCAGCGCCACCTCGCACTCCCCGCCGCGCAGCATCGCCAGCGCCTGGGTCGGCTCCGCCTCCACCAGCGAGACCCGCACCCCCGGGTGCGCCGCCCGCACCTGCGCCACCGACCGCGGCACCAGCGTCGAGCTCGCCGTCGGGAACGAGACCAGCCGCACCCGGCCCGCCCGCAGCCCGGCGATCGCCGCGACCTCCTCCTCGGCGGCCGACAGCCCGGCGAGGATCCCGTCCGCGTGCCGCAGCAGCACCCGTCCGGCCTCGCTCAGCTGCATCTCCCGCCCGGCCCGCACCACCAGCGGGGTGTCCACCGCCTTCTCCAGGGCCTTCATCTGCTGGCTCACCGCGGGCTGCGTGCACCCCAGCTCCCGCGCCGCGGCGGAGAACGACCCGGTCCGGGCGACGGCGTGCAGGACGCGGAGGTGGCGGGCTTCGATCACGCGGTCAACTGTACGGAACCCGCCGCGCGCCCCGCGCACGCGAAAGGGCGCGAGGTCCCGGCGGTCCGAGCCCCGCACCACGGGAGTGCGGGGTCGGTCGCGCAGTTCCTCGCGCCCTTCAGTGCCTGGCGGCTAGCGCCTCAGTGGCTGTGGCCGTGGCCGCCGTGCGAGTGGCCGTGGCCCGCGGCCTCCTCCTCTTCCTTCTTCTCCACCACGAGGGTCTCGGTGGTGAGCAGCAGGGAGGCGATGGAGGCGGCGTTCTCCAGGGCGGAGCGGGTGACCTTGACCGGGTCGATGACGCCGGCCTTGACCAGGTCGCCGTACTCGCCGGTGGCGGCGTTGTAGCCCTGGCCGGGCTCCAGCTCGGCGACCTTGGAGGTGATGACGTAGCCCTCCAGGCCGGCGTTCTGGGCGATCCAGCGCAGCGGCTCGGCGAGCGCCTTGCGGACGACGGCGACACCGGTGGCCTCGTCGCCGGACAGGCCGAGGCCGTCCGCCAGGACCTTCGCGGCGTGGACGAGCGAGGCGCCACCACCGGCGACGATGCCCTCCTCGACCGCGGCGCGGGTCGCGGAGATCGCGTCCTCCAGGCGGTGCTTGCGCTCCTTGAGCTCGACCTCGGTGGCCGCGCCGACCTTGATCACGCAGACGCCGCCGGCCAGCTTGGCGAGGCGCTCCTGGAGCTTCTCGCGGTCCCAGTCGGAGTCGGTGTTGGCGATCTCGGCCTTGATCTGGGCGACCCGGCCGGCGACCGCGTCGGAGGCGCCGGCGCCGTCGACGACGATGGTCTCGTCCTTGGTGACGGTGATCCGGCGGGCGGTGCCGAGCACGTCCAGGCCGACCTGGTCGAGCTTGAGGCCGACCTCCTCGGAGACGACCTGGCCGCCGGTGAGGGTGGCGATGTCGCCGAGGATGGCCTTGCGGCGGTCGCCGAAGCCGGGAGCCTTGACGGCGACCGCGTTGAAGGTGCCGCGGATCTTGTTGACCACCAGGGTGGAGAGGGCCTCGCCGTCGACGTCCTCGGCGATGATCAGCAGCGGGCGGGAGCCGCCGGCCTGCAGGACCTTCTCCAGCAGCGGCAGGAGCTCCTGGATGGAGGAGATCTTGCCCTGGTTGATCAGGACGTACGGGTCCTCCAGGACGGCTTCCTGGCGCTCCGCGTCGGTGACGAAGTACGGCGACAGGTAGCCCTTGTCGAACTGCATGCCCTCGGTGAACTCGAGCTCGACGCCGAAGGTGTTGGACTCCTCGACGGTGATCACACCGTCCTTGCCGACCTTGTCGATCGCCTCGGCGATCAGCTCGCCGACCTGGGCGTCCTGGGCGGAGAGGGAGGCGACGGCGGCGACGTCGTCCTTGCCCTCGATCTCGCGGGCCACCGAGAGCAGGTGCTCGGAGACGGCGGCGACGGCCTTGTCGATGCCCTTCTTCAGGGCGGCCGGGCCGGCGCCCGCGGCGACGTTGCGCAGACCCTCGTTCACCAGGGCCTGGGCGAGCACGGTGGCGGTGGTGGTGCCGTCGCCCGCGACGTCGTTGGTCTTGGTGGCGACCTCCTTGACCAGCTGCGCGCCGAGGTTCTCGTACGGGTCGTCGAGCTCGACCTCGCGGGCGATGGTCACACCGTCGTTGGTGATGGTCGGGGCGCCGAACTTCTTGTCGATGACGACGTTGCGGCCCTTGGGGCCGATGGTCACCTTGACGGTGTCGGCCAGCTTGTTGACGCCGCGCTCCAGCGAGCGGCGGGCGTCCTCGTCGAACTGCAGGGTCTTCGCCATGGTCCCGTTTCCTCAGGGGTTCAGTCTGCGTGCGTGGAGCAACAACCGCGCCCCGGGCCCCTGTCGGTGCGACACGGATCCGGGGCGGGGCTGGGACGTCTTTACTGCGCGGACGTCTTACTTCTCGATGATCGCGAGGACGTCGCGGGCCGAGAGGACGAGGTACTCCTCGCCCTGGTACTTCACCTCGGTGCCGCCGTACTTCGAGTACAGGACGATGTCACCGACGGCGACGTCGAGCGGCAGACGCTGGCCGTCCTCGAAGCGGCCCGGGCCGACGGCCAGGACGACGCCCTCCTGGGGCTTCTCCTTGGCGGTGTCCGGGATCACCAGGCCGGAGGCGGTGGTGGTCTCGGCGTCGAGCGGCTGGACCACGATGCGGTCCTCGAGCGGCTTGATGGCAACCTTGCTGCTGGTGGTCACGTCCGAGCTCCCCTTCGGAGATTACGGGGTTGTCTAACAGGTAGGTGGCGAGTCTTCGCGGCCGCCGTCGCGGGGGTCGGACGCGCTTCATCGCGTTAGCACTCTCCCTGGGGGGAGTGCCAGAGACGACCTTAGGACGCTGTTAGCACTCAGTCAACCAGAGTGCCAACGACGTCGCGGTCGAGTTTCCGTTCGACCCGGGTGCCCCCGAGTACGGCTACTCAGGCGGCGGCCCGGATCCCCTGCCAGGCTCGGCCCATGACGACGAGACGACCGTCCGCGGGGCGGGACGCGTTCCACGCGGTGTGGCTGGTGGCCCTGTCGGTGCCGCTGCTGTGCGCGGTGCCCCACGCGTTCGTGCTGGCGGTGTTCGCGCTGGCCGAGGCGTCCGAGCGCGGGGGCGGGGCCGGGGCGCTGGTGGCGCTGTGCGCGGCGGTGGGGGTGCTGGGGGTGGCGGTGCCGGTGGTGGCGGTGGTGGCGACCGTCCGGCGGGGCTACCGGATCGCACCGCTGTCCGTGGGGCTGGCCGCCCCCGCGCTGGCGGCGGTGGTGTTCTCGGTGCTGGCGCACTGATCCGAGCCGGGACAATGGTGCGGTGGAGATCGAGTCGTTCCGGGCGCTGCTGACCGAGCAGGGGCAGGCGCTGCTGGCCGAGTTGCAGGGGTTCACGGCGGAGCGGGAGCTGGCGCTGGCGACCGCGCTGCGGCGGGAGCACCCGGCGGAGCTGGTGCGGGCGGCGTTCGAGCAGGCCCGGCTGCGGCAGCGGGCGGAGGCGAAGTTCGGGGCGGACGCCGCGTCGATGTACTTCACCCAGCCCGGGGTGGAGCAGGCGACCCGCCGCCCGGTGGCCGAGTGGCGGGCGGGCCGGTTCGCGGCGCTGGGGGTGCGGCGGCTGGCCGACCTGTGCTGCGGGATCGGCGGGGACGCGGTCGCGCTGGCCCGGGCCGGGATCGCGGTGCTGGCGGTGGACCGGGACGAGCTGACCTGCGAGGTGGCCCGGGCGAACGCGGCGGCGCTGGGCGTGGCGGAGCTGGTGGAGGTCCGCCGGGCGGACGTCGCGGACGTGGACACCGCGGGCTTCGACGCGGTCTTCACCGACCCGGCGCGGCGCACCTCGCGCGGCCGGGTGTTCGACCCCGAGGCGTACTCGCCGCCGCTGTCCTGGGCGGTGGAGGCGGCCCGCAGCGCCCCGTTCGGGGCGCTGAAGGTGGCGCCGGGCATCCCGCACGAGCTGGTGCCGGAGGGCGCCGAGGCGGAGTGGGTGTCGGACCGGGGCGAGGTGAAGGAGGCGGTGCTGTGGTTCGGCACGGCCGCCGCCGAGCCGTACCGGGCGACGCTGCTGCCGGGCCCGCACTCGCTCTCCGGCGGCGCGCTGCCCGACCCGCCGGTGGGCCCGGTGGGGCGCTACCTGTACGAGCCGGACGGCGCGGTGATCCGGGGCCGGATGGTGGCGGAGGTGGTGGCGGCGGTGCACGGGCGGCTGATCGACCCGATGATCGCCTACGTCACCTCGGACGAGCTGCGCCCGACCCCGTACGCGCAGGCGTACGAGCTGACCGACGTGCTGCCGTTCCAGGTCAAACGGCTGAAGGCGCTGGTGAAGGAGCGCCGGATCGGCACCGTGGTGGTCAAGAAGCGCGGGGCGTCGGTGGTGCCGGAGGAGCTGCGGCGGCAGCTGAAGCCGGCCGGGCCGAACGCGGTGACGGTGATCGTGGCCCGCACCGCGGCCGGCCCGGTGATGATGCTGGGTCAGCCGGTGGGCCCGGCCACGTAGTCGTCGAGGCGGGCGACGGCGAAGCCCTGCTCCTGGATCCGGTTGAGCAGTTCGGCGAACATCTGGGTCATGGTCTCGCCCTTGAGCTCGGACGGGCCGCGGAAGTGGGCGAGGATGATGTCGCCGTTCCTGAGCTTCTTGTCGGCGGCCTGGTACTGCATGTCGTGGATCTGCATGGACTCCCGCCACAGCACCACGGCGCGCGGCCCGCACTCCTGGACGGCGGTGTTCAGGGCGGCCGTGTTGGCGCCGTCGCCGTAGGGCGGGCGGAACAGGTACGGGGCGGTGCCGTACTGCTCGGTGAGGGCCGCCTGGTCGTCGCAGATCTGCGCCTTCTGCTGGGCGGCCGGGAGCTTGCTCATCACCGGGTGGCTGACGGTGTGGTTCTGGATGCTGTTGCCGAGCGCCTGCAGCGGCTTGAAGTAGGCGTAGTCGTTCTTGACGATGTCCTTGGTCAGGAACATCGTGATCGGCACCTTCAGCTCGGTGAGCATCTCGACGAACTTCGGGTCCTTCTCGGCCCCGTCGTCGATGGTGACGAACACGACCTTGTCACCGGTCGGGACTTCGCTGAACACCGGCACGGGGCCGGTCCTGGTGAGCTTGACCGGCCGGTCGGCGGGCGGGGCGGGCGCCTTGGGCAGCGGCTTGACGCCCCACTTCGCCCAGGTGGCCTCGCTGACCGCGTCCTGCGCGGGCGCCGAGGGGGCGCCGGAGGCGGAGGGGGCCGGGGAGGCGGCGGCGACCGGCCCGGCCGGGACGTCCCGGGAGTCGGCGGGCCCGGACCCGCTGCTGCACCCGCTGGCCGCCAGCAGCACCGCGAGGGCACCCGCCCCGTACCCGACCCGTACCCGCTGCATCACCGATGTCCCCCGCTCGTCCTCGACACGCGTGTCGATAATAGGACTAACGGGGGTGGTCTCTCGGTTGCTACCCCGCGTCCGTGCGGGTGAAGGTCCAGCGGTGCACCGGACGGGCCAGCAGCCCGGCGGGGGGCTCCGGCACCGGCACCGGCTCGCCCTCCCACAGCGCGATCAGCAGCACCCGGTCGCCCGGGGCGGTGAACAGCTCCACCCGCTCCAGACCGGCCGCCCCGCGCACCGCGGGCAGCGCGAACTCCCGGGCCCAGGCGTGCAGTTCACCGCCCCGGCCGTCCACCGCCCGGGCCTCCCACATCGCCGCCAGGGTCACTTCAGCGCCTCGTGCGCGTGCGCGTGGACGTGCCCGTGCCCGGCGCCCGGCACGTGGGTCTCGGTGACCGGCAGCGAGGAGTCCGCGGACAGGTCGAAGGAGGAGGGCGCGCGGTCCCGCCACACCATCTCGGCGCCGAGCGCCGCCACCATCGCGCCGTTGTCGGTGCACAGGCCCGGCCGCGGCACCCGCAGCACGATGCCCGCCCGGTCGCAGCGCTGCTGCGCCATCTCGCGCAGCCGCGAGTTCGCCGCCACGCCGCCGCCGATCATCAGGTGGTCGACGCCGTTGTCCTTGCACGCCCGCACCGCCTTGCGGGTCAGCACGTCGGTGACCGCCTCCTGGAAGGACGCCGCGACGTCCGCCACCGGCACCGGCTCCCCCGCCCGCCGCCTGGCCTCCACCCAGCGCGCCACGGCCGTCTTCAGGCCCGAGAACGAGAAGTCGTACGCCGGGTCGCCCGCGTTGTTCAGCCCGCGCGGGAAGGCGATCGCCGAACCGTCGCCGTCCCTGGCCATCCGGTCCACCACCGGCCCGCCCGGGAAGCCCAGCCCGAGGACGCGCGCCACCTTGTCGAACGCCTCGCCCGCCGCGTCGTCGATGGTCGCGCCCAGCGGCCGCACGTCGGAGGTGATGTCGCTGCTGAGCAGCAGCGAGGAGTGCCCGCCCGAGACCAGCAGCGCCATCGTCGGCTCCGGCAGCCGCCCGTGCTCCAGCTGGTCCACGCAGATGTGCGAGGCCAGGTGGTTCACCCCGTACAGCGGCTTGTCCAGCGCCCACGCGTACGCCTTGGCCGCGCTGACGCCCACCAGCAGCGCGCCCGCCAGGCCCGGACCCGCGGTGACGGCGATGCCGTCCAGGTCGCTCGCCTTCACCCCGGCGGTGTCCAGCGCCCGCCGGATGGTCGGGACCATCGCCTCCAGGTGCGCCCGGCTGGCGATCTCCGGCACCACGCCGCCGTACCGGGCGTGGTCGTTGACGCTGGAGGCGACCGCGTCGGCCAGCAGCGTGGTGCCGCGGACGATGCCGACGCCGGTCTCGTCGCAGGAGGTCTCGATGCCGAGGACGAGGGGTTCGTCAGCCATTGTGATGATCCTTCAGATCGCTTGCGTCACTTGCGTCACTTGCGTCACTTGCCAGGTGGTCCAGACGCATCACCAGTGCGTCCACGTTGGCGGGCTGGTAGTAGCCCCGCCGGACCCCGACCGGCTCGAACCCGAACCGCTCGTACAGCCGCTGCGCACGCAGGTTGTCCACCCGCACCTCCAGCAACGTCTCCGTGCAGCCGCGCCGGACCGACTCCCCCGTCAGCTCGGCCAGCAGCAGCGCCCCGAGCCCGGCCCCCTGGTGCCCCGGGGCCACCGCGATCGTCTGCACGTCGCCGTCCGTCCCGACCGCCATCAGCCCGGCGTACCCGACGACCGCGCCGTCCCCGTCCACGGCCACCACGTAGTGCCGGCTGCCGCCCGGGTGCGCCTCCGCCAGCTCCGACCAGTACATCCCCCGCGACCAGGCGTCCTCGGGGAACAGCTGGTGCTCCAGCACCATGACCGGCTCGATGTCCCACCACCGCATGGGGCGCAACGCGTACCTAGCCACGCCGACCGGCCGTTCCGGCCGGGGCGCGGCGCGCACCTGCGGTCATGCCGGGAGCACCGCCTTGTAGCCCGCGGGCACCTGCGCGTCCGGCCGCCGCAGGTACAGCGGCGCGTTCGGCAGCAGGGCGCGGCCCGCGGCCAGCTCGCGGACGGCGAAGTCGGCCAGGGCGCCCGCCGAGACGTGCTCGGGGCCGCTCGCCGCGGGCAGCCCGTACAGCAGGGCGCCCGCGCCGACCGTCCGCTCGCCGGGGTCGATCTCCGCCGGGCGGTCCACCGCGGGGCCACTCACCCGGGTGCCGGCCGCGTCGTAGGAGGCCCAGTAGACCTCCTTGCGGCGGGCGTCCGTCGCCACGGTGAACGCCCCGTCCAGACCCTCGGTGCGGGCCTGGTGGGCGATCGCGTCGAGGGTGCAGACGCCGTGCACGGGCAGGCCGAGCGCGTCGCCGAGGGCGGCGGCGGTGACCAGGCCGACCCGCAGGCCGGTGTAAGGGCCGGGGCCGACGCCGACCGCGAGGTCGGTCAGCTCGCGCTTGTCCACGCCCGCGGTGCGCAGGACGGCCGCGACGGTGGGCAGCAGCAGTTCGCCGTGCCGCCGGGCGTCGACCTCGTAGGACTCGGCGAGCACCCGTTCGCCGTCGTGGACGGCGGCGGTGACGGCGGGGGTGGCGGTGTCGAAGGCGAGGAGGAGCACGGGTCCAAGGTTAGAGGGTCCGGCGCGGCGGACCGCACCGCGCCCGTTCCCGCCCGCGGCCCGGCGGGCCCGACCGGGAACACACGATCGCCAGGAGGCCGGAACGGCGGACCGCACCTGGCACGATGGGCTTCGCTGAGGTCGATGGTGCGGCACGGAGCGTTGAGGAGCAGACGTGGCGAAGCTGGGTCCTGGTGCGGTGGTCGGCGGGCTGACCCTGGGCGCCCTGGCGGTGATCGGGCTGCTGGCCTTCCAGGCGAACGGCGCGGCCTCGCGCGCGGTCGCGGCCGCGCCGTCCGCGTCGAGCGCCGCCCCCTCGGCCTCCGCCCCGGAGAGCGGCCGGCCGACCGCGCCGCCGCTGCCCGCCGAGTCCGGCTCGGGCCTGCGGGTGGTCTACTCGCTGCAGCAGCAGCAGGTGTGGCTGGTCGACCCGAAGAAGCCGAACCCGGTGGTCGCCTCGTTCAAGGTGGTGCCGGGCAACACCCTCCCGGCGGCGGGCACGTACAGCGTCGCCAGCCGGACCGCGGCGGGCACCGGCACCGACGGGCGGCAGATCGAGCACGTGGTGCGGTTCGCCCAGCAGTCCGGCACGGTCTTCGGCTTCAGCGCGCTGGTGGACGAGAAGGCCCCGGCCCCGTCGCTGGACCCGAAGACGAGGACCGGCGGCATCCGGGCCACCCGGGCGGACGGCCAGCTGCTGTGGGACTTCGCGCCGACCGGCACCCGGGTGGTCGTGATCGCCTGACCCGCGCTCCCGCGCGGGAGCGCTACGCGGCAGCGGCGGCGTCGCGCTCCGGCGGGGTGGAGACGGCCTCGGCCGCCCGGCAGGACGCCAGCAGGGCGCGCATCGGCACGGGTGCCGGTGCGACGCGCTCCGGCCCGGCCCCGGCGGTGGCGGGGGTTCCGGCGGCCGGAGTCCGCTCCGGGCGGTCCTCGGTGTTCGTGGGGGGTGTGCTCGGCATCGGGCGCCTCCCTAGTTAGGCATACCTAACCTGCTGCCGCCATCCCATCACGCCCGCCCGGTGCGCCGCAACCGTTTCCCGACAGGGTGTCGGAAACCCGGGTCAGTTCTCACCCAATCCGGTGAGGTCCGCACCGTCCCAGCGACCGCCCAGCCCGGTGAGGACGACCCGCCGCCCGTCCGACTCCTCGTCCAGCGCCCCCACCGCCTCGCCGCCGAGGGTCCGCTCGATCCGGATCTCCAGCCGGTCCTCGGAGAGCTCCTCGACCTTGCCCTCGCCCCACTCGACGACCACCACCGACTCGGGCAGCGACACGTCCAGGTCGAGGTCCTCCATCTCCTCCAGCCCGCCGCCCAGCCGGTACGCGTCCACGTGCACCAGGGCGGGGCCGCCGGTCAGCGAGGGGTGCACCCGGGCGATCACGAAGGTCGGCGAGGTGACGGCGCCGCGCACGCCCAGGCCCTCGCCCAGGCCGCGGGTCAGCGTGGTCTTGCCCGCGCCCAGCTCCCCCGAGAGCAGCACCAGGTCACCGGGGCGCAGCAGGGCGGCCAGGCGCCGGCCGAGGCCGGTCATCCGCTCCGCGGTTTCGACGGTCAGAGTGGTCTGCGAACCCATGGCGTCCTTCTTCGATCGTTGCGGCCACCCCTAAGGTGCCACACCGCGCGCAGCGCCCGGTTCAGTCCTCGGCGGGCTGCTGCGCCAGCTCCCGCACCGCGTCCGGCAGCGGGCCCGTCCCGGCGCGCTCGGCGGCGCGCTCCAGCAGCGCGGCGAGCTCGCGGTCGACGGTGCCGGGGGTCTCCAGCATCACCAGGTGCCCGGCGCCCTCGACCAGCACCAGCCGGGAGCCGGGCAGTTCGGCGGCGATCGCCTCGGAGTACTCCGGCGGGGTCAGCAGGTCCTTCGTCCCGGCCAGGACGAGGGCGGGCAGGCCGGACAGCGCGGCCAGCGCGGCGCGCTTGTCGTGCGCGGAGAACGCGGGGTAGAACTCGGCGACCACGTCGATGGGGGTGGCGTCCAGCAGCTGGTCGGCGAACCGGGCGACCGACGGGTCGACGTCCCTGCTACCGAAGGAGAACCGCCGGTAGAACACCGCGGCCAGGTCGGAGCCCCAGCGGCGGGTGGCCTCGACCAGTTCGACCTGGCGGCCCAGCGCCTTTATCACCCCGGGCGCGACCCGCTTGACCACCTTGGCGCCGACCGCGGGCAGGCCCAGCGGCACCGCGTCCCAGTCGCCCGCCAGGGTGCCGAGCAGGGCGACGCCGACCACCCGGCCGCCGGGGCCGAACAGCTCGGGGTGCCGGTCGGCGAGCGCCATCACCGTCATCCCGCCCATCGAGTGCCCGACCAGCACGACCGGCCCCTCGGGGACGACCGCGTCCAGCACCGCCGCCAGGTCGGCGCCGAGCTGGTCGATCGAGGCGGGCTCGCCGTCCAGGTGGGTGCGGGAGCGCTCGGAGCGGCCGTGGCTGCGCTGGTCCCAGAACACGGTGCGCAGGACGCCGCGCAGCGCGGCCCGCTGGAAGTGCCAGCTGTCCTGGTTGAGGCAGTAGCCGTGGCAGAACACCACGGTGGGGCCGGGCGCCCCGTCCGCCTCGTCGACCTCCACGTGCAGGCCGGTGCCGTCCGCGGCGGGCACCGTCACGGCGGTGCCGCGCAGCGTTCCGAAGCCGGCGGCCGCGTCCAGTTCCTCGCGGGCCCGCCTGCGCATCGCCCGTCCGACCGTCAGCCGCTCGATCGCCACCCCGGCGGCGGCCCCGGCCGCCAGCACGCCCAGCGATATGCCGATCAGCCCGGCCCGGGACACCCCGCCGGGGGAGGACTCCTCAGCCATCCGTCACCCCCGCAGCCCGCCGACGTAGCGTCGCGGGACCCGGCCCCCGATCCGGGTGATGACCTCGTACGCGATGGTGCCGCAGGCCCGCGCCCAGTCCTCGGCGGTGGGCTCGCCCCGCTCCCCGGAGCCGAACAGCAGCACCTCCTCGCCGACCTCCGGCGCGTCCCCGCCGAGGTCGACGACGAACTGGTCCATCGCGACCCGCCCGGCCACCCGGTACCAGGTCGAGCCGATCTGCACCGGGCCGGTGTTGCTGGCGTGCCGCGGCACGCCGTCCGCGTAGCCGAGCGGGACCAGGCCGAGCGTGGTCGGGCCGGACGTCGTGTAGTGGTGCCCGTACGAGACGCCGTGCCCGCCGGGGACGCGCTTGACCAGCGCCAGCCGGGCCGCCAGCGACATCACCGGGCGCAGGCCGAAGTCGGCGGGACCGCCGACGTCCGGGACGGGCGACAGGCCGTACATCGCCAGGCCGGGGCGGACCAGGTCGTAGTGCGACTGCGGCAGCAGCAGCGTCGCCGGGGAGTTCGCCAGGTGGCGCACCTCGGGGTCGACGCCGGAGCGCTCGGCGAACGCCAGGGCCTGCGCGAAGGAGTCCAGCTGGGCCTGGATCGAGGGGTGGCCGGGCTCGTCGGCGGCCGCGAAGTGCGACCAGACGCCGACCACCCGCAGCAGGCCGTCGGCCTGCGCCTTGACCGCGTTCTCCACCAGGTCCGGCCAGTCGTGCGGCTGGCAGCCGTTGCGGCCCAGGCCGGTGTCGGCCTTCAGGTGCACCCGGGCCGGGACGCCGGTCTCGCGGACGGCGGCGAGCAGTTCGTCCAGCGCCCACTGGCCGCTGACCGAGATGTCCACCGACTCGCGCAGCGCCCGCGCCCACGGACCGCCCGGCGTCCAGAGCCAGCACAGGATGCGGGCCTGCTCCGGGCCGATCCCGGCGGCCCGCAGCGCGAGCGCCTCCTCCGGGGTCGCCGTCCCGAGCCAGCCGACCCCGGCCGCGACGGCCTCCCGGGCGCACCGCAGCGCGCCGTGGCCGTAGGCGTCCGCCTTGACCACGGCCATCAGCTCGGGCCCGTTGGTGCGGGCCCGCAGCGCGGCCAGGTTGTCGCGCAGCGCGGCCAGGTCGACGGTCGCCTCGGCCCGTGCCCCCTGGGCCAGGGCGGGCGTCCCGGTGGTGTTCGCAGTCGTCATCGCGTATCAGTCTCCCAGACCGCGGCCGGTCCCCTCCGCAGGGGCACGGCCGACCGGGCCGCACCACCCGCCTGCCCGCCCGGAGGACGCGTATTCGGGGGCCCGGGGAACGGCGGGCACGGGTCTGCGGACGGTGCACTGCTCGTGCGTGCCGTGGCTTCGGGTTCTGTTTTTACGGACCGAAGCGGCACGGACCCGCCGTTCCCCGGACCCCTGGCTGGGCCCTCTGACGGACCTCTACTCCGTGAGGGACGCCCAGGCGTGGTGGAGGGCGGCGGCGAGGTCGAGGGCGGTGATCGGGGCGCCCGGGGCGGCCGCGTGGCGGCCGGCCAGGCCGTGCAGGTGGGCGGCGGCGGAGGCGGCGTCCAGCGGGGACAGGCCGGTGGCGAGCAGGGAGCCGGCCAGGCCGGAGAGGACGTCGCCGCTGCCCGCGGTGCCGAGCCAGCCGGTGCCGGTGGAGTTGACCCGGGCCCGGCCGTCCGGGTCGGCGACGACCGTGGTGGAGCCCTTGAGCAGCACGGTCGCGCCGTACCCCGCGGCGAGCCGCCGGGCGGTGCGCAGCCGCCGGGCGGCGACGTCCGTGGCGTCGGTGTCCTCGCCGAGCCCGGCGAGCAGGCGGGCGGCCTCGCCCGCGTGCGGGGTGAGCAGGACGGGGGCGGGGCGGCCGGACAGGGCGGACGGGCCGAGGCGGGCGAGTTCGGTGAGGGCGTCCGCGTCGACCAGGACGGGCACCTCGCCGTCCAGCGCCTCGCGCAGCGTGCGTTCGGCGTCCGCGCCGCCGCCCGGACCGACCACCCACGCCTGGACCTTCCCGGCCCGGGCCGGTCCGTCCTCGGTGACCAGCGTCTCGGGGTGGCGGCGGACCACCTCCGCCGCCGCGTGCCCGGTGTAGCGCACCGCCCCGGCCCCGCCGTGCAGCGCCCCCGCGACGGCCAGCACCGCCGCCCCCGGGTAGCGGGCCGACCCGGCGGCGACGCCGACCACCCCGCGCCGGTACTTGTCGCTCTCCGCGCCGGGCACCGGCAGCAGCGCGGCCACGTCGGCGTGCTGGAGCGCCTCGACGGGGGCGGGCGGCAGGTCGAGCCCGATGCCGACCAGGTGGACCACGCCCGCGTACTGCGCGCCGGGGTCGATCAGCAGGCCGGGCTTGTGGGTGCCGAAGCAGACCGTGACGTCGGCGCGCAGCGCGGGCCCGGCGACCTCGCCGGTGTCCGGGTCGACGCCGGACGGGACGTCGACGGCGACCAGGCGGCCGCGGCGCGGCATCGTCGCGAACGGGGCGGCGGCGGGGCGCAGCGGGCCGCGGCCGCCGATGCCGACGATGCCGTCCAGCACCAGGTCGGCCCGGGTGAAGGCGTCCCGGTCCGCGGTGGGGCGGCCTCCGGCGGCGAGCAGCGCGGCCAGGCCCCCGGCGTGCGCCTTCGCCGGGTCCAGCAGCAGCGCCTCGACCCGGGCCCCGCGCCGGGCGAGCCGCGCGGCCGCGAACAGGGCGTCGCCGCCGTTGTCCCCCGACCCGGCCAGCACCAGCACCCGGCTCCCGTACACCCGGGGCAGCAGCCCGGCACAGACCGCGGCCAGCCCGGCGGCGGCCCGCTGCATCAGCGTGCCCTCCGGCAGGACGGCCATCAGCGCGGCCTCGGCGGCCCGGACCTGCTCGACGGTGTGGGCGTGGCGCATGCGGATTCTCCGTTCTCTGCGAAAGGGGATGAACCAGGGGCTCGGGGAACGGCGAGCCCGGGTCTGCTGACGGTTCACTGCCGTTGGGCGCATCTGCTTCCGGTTCTCTTGAAGACGCGCAGCAGCACGAACCTCCGATGGGCTCCGACCCCAGCAGCACGGACCCGCCGTTCCCCGGGCCCCCGACGGCTCACCCCTCGGCGACGACCACCGCCGAGGCGACGCCCGCGTCGTGGCTGAGGGAGAGGTGCCAGGAGGTGACGCCGAGCGCGGCGGCGCGGGCTTCGACGGTGCCGGTGACGTGGAGGACGGGGCGGCCGGACTCCTCGACGCGGACTTCGGCGTCCTCCCAGTGCAGGCCGGGCGGGGCGCCGAGGGCCTTGGCGACGGCCTCCTTCGCGGCGAAGCGGGCGGCGAGGGAGGCGGTGCCGCGGCGCTTGCCGGAGGGGAGGGTCAGTTCGGCGGGGGTGAAGAGGCGTTCGGCGAGTCCGGGGGTGCGTTCCAGGGACTGCCCGAACCGTTCGATGTCCGCCACGTCGATGCCGACCCCGATGATCACCTGCGTACTCCCTCGTCCGTCCCCGGGACGGGCCGACCGCCCCGGGGATGGACGATACGCGGCTACTCGACGGTGACGGACTTGGCGAGGTTGCGCGGCTGGTCGACCTCGTGGCCCTTGGCGGTGGCCAGTTCGCAGGCGAAGACCTGGAGCGGGACGGTGGAGACCAGGGGCTGCAGGAGGGTGGGGGTGGCGGGGATGCGGATCAGGTGGTCGGCGTAGGGGACGACGGCCTCGTCGCCCTCCTCGGCGATCACGATGGTCCGGGCGCCGCGGGCCCGGATCTCCTGGATGTTGGAGACGATCTTGTCGTGCAGGATCGAGCGGCCGCGCGGCGAGGGCACCACGACGACCACCGGCAGGCCCTCCTCGATCAGGGCGATCGGGCCGTGCTTGAGCTCGCCCGCGGCGAAGCCCTCGGCGTGCATGTAGGCGAGCTCCTTGAGCTTGAGCGCGCCTTCGAGGGCGACGGGGTAGCCGACGTGCCGGCCGAGGAAGAGCACCGAGCGGGCGTCGGCCAGCGAGCGGGCCAGGGCGCGGACGGGCTCCATGGTGCCGAGCACCTGCTCGACCTGGCGGGGGGCGTCGCCGAGTTCGCGGATGACGGAGGAGATCTCGTCGCCCCACTTGGTGCCGCGGACCTGGCCCAGGTAGAGGGCGACCAGGTAGCAGGCGACCAGCTGGGTGAGGAAGGCCTTGGTGGAGGCGACCGCGACCTCGGGGCCGGCGTGGGTGTAGAGGACGGCGTCGGACTCGCGCGGGATGGTCGAGCCGTTGGTGTTGCAGATCGCCAGGACCTTCGCGCCCTGCTCGCGGGCGTGCCGCAGCGCCATCAGGGTGTCCATGGTCTCGCCGGACTGCGAGATGGCGACGACCAGGGTGCGGTCGTCCATGATCGGGTCGCGGTAGCGGAACTCGCTGGCGACCTCGACCTCGCAGGGGACGCGGGTCCAGTGCTCGATCGCGTACTTGGCGATCATCCCGGCGTGGAAGGCGGTGCCGCAGGCGACGATCACCACCTTGTCGACCTCGCGCAGCACCTGGTCGGGGATGCGCAGCTCGTCGAGGGTGAGGCGGCCGTCGGTGCCGATCCGGCCGAGGAGGGTGTCGGCGACGGCCTTGGGCTGCTCGGCGATCTCCTTGAGCATGAAGTAGTCGTAGCCGCCCTTCTCAGCGGCGGAGGCGTCCCAGTCGACGTGGTAGGCGCGGACCTCGGCGGGCGTTCCGTCGAAGTTCGTGACCGTCACGCCGTCGGGGCGCAGTTCGACGACCTGGTCCTGGCCGAGCTCGATCGCCTCGCGGGTGTGCGCGATGAACGCGGCGACGTCGGAGGCGAGGAAGTTCTCGCCGTCGCCGACGCCGACCACCAGCGGGGAGTTGCGGCGGGCGCCGACCACCGTGCCCGGGGCGTCGGCGTGCACCGCGACGAGGGTGAAGGCGCCGTCGAGCTGGCGGCAGACGGCGCGCATGGCCTCGGCGAGGTCGCCGTCGTACGCCTCGGCGAGCAGGTGGGCGACGACCTCGGTGTCGGTCTCGGAGCGGAGGGTGTGGCCCCGGTCGGCGAGGTCGGCGCGCAGCGTGGCGAAGTTCTCGATGATGCCGTTGTGGACCACCGCGACCTTGCGGTGGTCGTCCAGGTGGGGGTGGGCGTTGGCGTCGGTGGGGCCGCCGTGGGTGGCCCACCGGGTGTGTCCGATGCCCGTGGTGCCGGCCGGGAGAGGGGTCTCGGCCAGCGACTTCTCCAGGTTGACGAGCTTTCCGGCCCGTTTGTCGGTGGCGAGGAGCCACTGCCCGTCGGCCCCCCGGGTCTGGACCGCGACGCCGGCCGAGTCGTAGCCCCGGTACTCCAGCCTCCGCAGTCCCGCGATCACCACGTCCAGGGCCTCCTGGGGCCCGGTATATCCAACAATTCCGCACATGTGCGCCAGCATATGTGCGTTCGTTCGGCCCCCGAGCGGTCGGATGACCACACCGGGTGACCGACACCACAGCACCCCGCGCCCCGGGAACGGCTCACAATGGACACCGTGCTGACCGAACTCTGTACGACGGGTGCGCCGCCCGCGCCCACTCCCTCCCCGTACGTGGATCTGGACCGCGCCGAGTGGAGCGCGCTGCGCGAGCGCACCCCGCTGCCGCTGACCGCCGAGGAGGTCGAGCGCCTGCGCGGACTCGGCACCGCCCTGGACCTCGACGAGGTCCGGGACGTCTACCTGCCGCTGTCGCGCCTGCTGAACCTGTACGTGCACGCCACCCACGAGCTGCGCGGCGCGATCGGGAGCTTCCTCGACACGCCCGACACCGAGCGGGTCCGCACCCCGTTCATCATCGGCGTGGCCGGGTCCGTCGCGGTCGGCAAGTCCACCACCGCCCGCCTGCTGCAGGCGCTGCTGGCCCGCTGGCCCGAGCACCCGCGGGTCGAACTGGTCACCACCGACGGCTTCCTGCTGCCCAACGCGGAGCTGCGCCGCCGCGGCCTGATGGCCCGCAAGGGCTTCCCCGAGTCGTACGACCGGCGGGCGCTGATGCGCTTCGTCGCGGACGTGAAGGCGGGCAAGGACCGGGTCACCGCGCCGGTGTACTCGCACCTGGTGTACGACATCGTGCCGGACGAGCGGCTGGTGGTGGAGCGCCCCGACATCCTGATCGTCGAGGGCCTGAACGTGCTGCAGCCCGCGCTGCCCGGCACCGACGGCCGCACCAGGATGGCGGTCGCCGACTACTTCGACTTCTCGATCTACGTCGACGCCCGCACCGACGACATCGAGGCCTGGTACCTGGACCGCTTCCGCAAGCTGCGGGAGACCGCCTTCCAGGACCCGAACTCCTACTTCCGGCGCTTCACCGAGGTGCCCGAGGAGGAGGCGATGGACTACGGCCGCCAGGTCTGGCGGACCATCAACCGCCCCAACCTGCTGGAGAACGTGCTGCCCACCCGCGGCCGGGCCACCCTGGTGCTGCAGAAGGGCCAGGACCACAAGGTCCGCCGGGCGCTGCTGCGCAAGCTCTGACCCGGCACCGGGCGGGCCGCCCGCTCAGCCGACCAGCCAGGAGGCGACCGGCTCGGCCGTGACGGCCGAACCGTCGCCCCCGATCTGCTCCGCCGGGATCGCCCGGTCCCAGACCCTGACGTACCCGATCGCGCCCGCCCAGCAGTCGCCCCAGCCGCCGTGCAGCCCGGCCCGGCCGATCTGCAGCGGCCCGGACCCGGCCCGGATGCCCGGCACCTCGGCGCTCCCCGCCGGCCCGCCGTTGACGTACAGGGCGACGGTCCTCCGGTCGGCGTCGTACACCGCCGTCAGCTGGGCCCACCCGTCGACCGTGTCGGCGTTGCCGGAGAGCACCTGCACGGCGGTCCCGTCGGCTCCGCCGTCCGCGGTCCGCACCCTGAACGTCCACGCCCGGTGGCCGTCGGTCTCGTCCCGCCCGAGCAGGAAGGAGTACGAGCCGCCGTCGCCCTGGCTGACCGCGGCCCGGGAGCCGCCGCCCGCCTCGTCGTAGACCCAGGCCGAGACGCTGAAGCTCCTGCTCACGTCGACCACCCGGTCGGTGGACTGCGCGTACGAGTCGGGGTCGGCCCGCAGTCGCAGCACGTGGCCGTTCTGCACCCGGTCGACCTGCGCGCCCGGGCCGAGCGCGAGGTCGGCCCGCCCGGAGCGGTCGGCGAGCAGGTCCGGCCGACCCGGCACCGTCGGCGCGGCGTCGGACGGGGCGCCCGAGGGGGCGTCGCGCACGGCCGGCGGGGCGGCGGGCGCGCCGGACGCCTGCGGGTGGCCGCCGCGGCCCTCCAGGACCGCCCCGCCGACGCCCGCGCCGAGCAGGCAGGCGGCCACCACGGTGCCGATCGTCCGCATCCGGCGGCGGCGCCGGGCGGAGCAGGCCGCCGCCTCGGCCAGCGCCTCCCAGTCGGGCTCGGCGGGGCCCGGCCGCCGCAGCGGGAACCCGGGCGGCCCGTACGGCACTTGCGGCCCGTACGGGCCCTGCGCGGGGCCGAAGGCGCCGTACGGCCCGGGCGGCGGGCCTCCTCGCGGCGCTCCGGCGTTCGCGGGGCCCGGGTCCCGGGCGGGCGGCCCGCCCGGCTGGTGGGTGCCGTCGGTCATGGACCGGATGCTAGGACATCCGGGCCCGCGCCCTGACGCCCCGTCAACCGATCGGGCGTCAGAACGGCGGTCTCAGCCCAGGTGCAGCCGCACCGCGTCGGCGAGCCGCTGGCAGACGTCCTGCGCCTGCTCGTGGCCGACCGCCTCGACCATCACCCGCACCAGCGGCTCGGTGCCGGACTTGCGCAGCAGCACCCGGCCGGTGGTGCCGAGCTCGGCCTCCGCCGCGGTGACCGCGGCCTGCAGCTCGACGCAGGACTCCACCCGGTTCTTGTCCACGCCCTTGACGTTGATCATGACCTGCGGCAGCCGGGTCATCACCGCGGCCAGGTCCGCCAGCGGCTGCTTGGTCGCGGCCAGCCGGGCGCCCAGCATCAGACCGGTCAGGGTGCCGTCGCCGGTGGTGGCGTGGTCCAGCAGGATGACGTGGCCGGACTGCTCGCCGCCCAGCGCGTAGCCGTGCCGCTTCATCTCCTCCAGCACGTACCGGTCGCCGACCGCGGTCCGCACCAGTTCGACGCCCTCGCGCTCCATCGCCAGGGTGAACCCCAGGTTCGACATCACGGTGACGACGGCGGTGTTGCGGCGCAGCGTGCCGGCCTCCTTCATGGCGACCGCCAGGATCGCGATGATCTGGTCGCCGTCGACCTCGTTGCCCTCCGCGTCGGCGGCCAGGCAGCGGTCGGCGTCGCCGTCCAGGGCGATGCCCAGGTCGGCCCTGTGCTCCTTCATCGCGGCGCGCAGCCCGTCCAGGTGGGTGGAGCCGACGCCGTCGTTGATGTTCAGGCCGGTCGGCTCGGTGCCCAGGGTGTACACCACCTCGGCCCCGGCCCGGGCGAACGCCTCCGGGGCGACCCGGGCGGCCGCGCCGTGCGCGCCGTCGATGACGACCTTCACCCCGTCGAGCCGGTTCGGCAGCACCGCGACCAGGTGCGCCACGTACCGGTCGAAGCCCTCGGTGTACTGGCGCACCCGGCCGACCGCCGCGCCGGTGGGGCGCTTCCAGGTCTCGTCGCCGGTGCCGTAGCGGCGGTAGTGCGCCTCGATGGCGTCCTCCAGCGCGTCGTCCAGCTTGTGGCCGCCGCGGGCGAGGAACTTGATGCCGTTGTCGGGCATCGCGTTGTGGCTGGCGGACAGCATCACGCCGAAGTCCGCGCCCAGCGCCCCGGTCAGGTACGCCACTGCCGGGGTGGGCAGCACGCCGACCCGCAACACGTCGACGCCCGCGCTGGCCAGGCCGGCGATCACCGCGGCCTCCAGGAACTCTCCGGACGCCCGGGGGTCGCGGCCGACCACGGCCACCGGCCGGTGCCCCGCGAACGCGTTGGCGTCCCCGAGCACATGCGCGGCGGCCACCGACAGGCCAAGCGCCAGCTCCGCGGTCAGGCCCTCGTTGGCCACCCCGCGCACCCCGTCCGTACCGAAGAGTCGTGCCATGTTCGCGTTCGTCCCGTCCTGTCGCGCCTGTGGTGGGCTCGTGTGGTGCCGCCCCCGCGGACTCCGCACCGGTCCGGGAGGCACAACGCCCCGGAGCACAGGAGTGCTCCGGGGCGAGGATCGCATGAAGGGTGCGATTAGCGCTTGCTGTACTGCGGCGCCTTGCGGGCCTTCTTGAGACCGGCCTTCTTGCGCTCGACGGCGCGGGCGTCACGGGTCAGGAAGCCGGCCTTCTTGAGCGGGCCGCGGTTGTTGTCCACGTCCGCCTCGTTCAGCGCACGGGCCACGCCGAGGCGCAGCGCGTAGGCCTGGCCGGAGACGCCGCCGCCGGCGATGCGGGCGATGACGTCGTAACGGCCGTCCAGCTCGAGGAGCTTGAAGGGCTCGTTCACGGTCTGCTGGTGCACCTTGTTGGGGAAGTAGTTCTCCAGGGTGCGACCGTTGATCTTCCACTGGCCGGTGCCGGGGACGATGCGCACGCGGGCGATCGCCTCCTTGCGACGGCCGAGGCCGGCGCCGGGGACGGCCTCGCCGAAGCGACCGGCCAGCGACTCGGTGGTGTACTCGGTCTCGGTGGTGTACTCGTCGACGTTCTCGTCGTCGAAGTCGACCTCGAGGGTGCTCTCGATGGCAGTCTCGGCCACGGTGTTCCTCAGCTCTTCTACGTCAGTTGGGGTTCGGGTGGCCGGAATTACTGCGCGACCTGGGTGATCTCGAACGGCACCGGCTGCTGCGCAGCGTGCGGGTGCTGGTCGCCCGAGTAGACCTTCAGCTTCGAGAGCATCTGACGGCCCAGGCTGTTCTTCGGAACCATGCCCTTGATGGCCTTCTCGACGGCCTTCTCCGGGTTGTTCGCGAGCAGGTCGTCGTAGCGGACCGAGCGGAGACCGCCCGGGAAGCCGCTGTGGCGGTAGGCCAGCTTCTGGGTCTTCTTGTTGCCCGAGAGGTGCACCTTGTCGGCGTTGATGATGATGACGAAGTCACCAGTGTCAACGTGCGGCGCGTAGATCGCCTTGTGCTTGCCCCGCAGGAGGTTGGCGGCCTGGGAGGCCAGGCGGCCGAGCACGACGTCGGTCGCGTCGATGACGTGCCACTGACGCTGGACGTCGCCGGGCTTGGGGCTGTACGTACGCACGGTCGTAGCCTTCGCTTTTCAGTGAGTGTGTCCTGACAGGAGCACCAAGGCCCGGGGCCTCCAGCCGACCTGCCCGGACGCAATTCGGGCAGCCGCTGGAGTTCGGCCTGTCGTCTCCGGCGTACCGACCTCTCACGTGAGATAGAGCGAGCCAATACGCACAACAGCGGCCAACGATACCGGGCGGGTGGCGTGGATTCCAAACCGGCCCGGCGTCGGGGGCATCGAACGGGCGGGTCAGCGGTCGCGGACGACCCGGGTCTCGTCCCAGACCGGCTCCGGGGCCTCGTAGACCCGGCCGTCCGAGCCGAACACCAGGAAGCGGTCGAAGCTCCGGGCGAACCAGCGGTCGTGGGTGACGCACAGCACGGTGCCGTCGAACGCCTCCAGGCCCTGCTGCAGCGCCTCGGCGCTCTCCAGGTCCAGGTTGTCGGTCGGCTCGTCCAGCAGCAGCGCCGTCGAGCCGGACAGCTCCAGCTTGAGGATCATCAGCCGGGCCTGCTGCCCGCCGGACAGCGACTCGAACTTCTGCTCCTCCTGCCGGTCCAGCTCGTAGCGGCGCAGCGCGGACATCGCGGCGCCGCGGGAGAGCGCGTGCTCCTCCTCGACGATCGAGCGCACCGTGCGGCCGAGCAGCTCCGGGTGGGCGTGGGTCTGCCGGAAGTGGCCCGGCACCACCCGGGCGCCGAGCTTCCAGCTGCCGCCGTGCTCCACCGTCTCGTCCCCGGCCAGCAGCCGCAGGAAGTGCGACTTGCCGGAGCCGTTGGAGCCCAGCACCGCGACCCGCTCGCCGTAGAAGACCTCCAGGTCGAAGGGCTTCATCAGGCCGGTCAGCTCCAGGCCCTGCATCGTGAAGGCCCGCACGCCGGTGCGGCCGCCCTTGAGCCGCATGGTGATCGACTGCTCGCGCGGCGGCGCCTCGGGCGGGCCGGCGTCCTCGAACTTCTTCAGCCTGGTCTGCGCGGCGGCGTACCGGGAGGCCATCTCGTGGCTGACCGCGGCCGCCTGCCGGAGGGTGACCACCAGCTTCTTCAGCTTGGCGTGCTCCTCGTCCCACCGGCGGCGCAGTTCCTCGAAGCGCTCGAAGCGGGCCTTGCGGGCCTCGTGGAAGGTGTCGAAGCCGCCGCCGTGCACCCAGACGCTGGAGCCGGTCGCGCCGGACTCCACCGCGATGATCTTCTCGGCGGTGCGGGAGAGCAGCTCGCGGTCGTGCGAGATGTACAGCACGGTCTTGTTGGTGGCCCGGATGGCCTCCTCCAGCCAGCGCTTGCCCGGTACGTCCAGGTAGTTGTCCGGCTCGTCGAGCAGCAGCACCTCGTCCGGGCCGCGCAGCAGCGCCTCCAGCACCAGCCGCTTCTGCTCGCCGCCGGAGAGCGTGTTCAGGCCGCGCCACTGGGCCCGCTCGAAGGGCACGCCGAGGGCGGCCACCGTGCAGACGTCCCAGTCGGCCTCGTACTCGTAGCCGCCGGCGTCCGACCAGTCGGACAGCGCCTGGGCGTAGGCCATCTGCGACTTCTCGTCGTCCTGGGCGATCATCGCCAGCTCCGCGGCGTCCACCGCGCGGGCCGCGTCGGCGATCCGCTTCGGGGCGACGGAGACCAGCAGGTCGCGCACCGAGGCGTCGGCGGGCAGCGCGCCCGGGGCCTCCTCGGTACTCTCCCGGCCGGTGGTGCCGACGAACTGCCGCATCACGCCCAGCCCGCCGGAGACCGTCACCGAGCCGCCGTGCGGCTGGGTGTCGCCCGCGATCATCCGCAGCAGCGTGGTCTTGCCCGCGCCGTTCGCGCCGACCAGCGCGACGGCCGCGCCCTCGCCGACCCGGAAGGACGCGTCGTCGAACAGCACCCGCCCGTCCGGCAGGTAGTACTCCAGGTGCGAAATCTCGACGTGTCCCATGCTTCCGGATTGTGCCAAGCACCCCGCCCCGACCCCAACCCGTTTAGGTACCGATTCGGTGCCCGTCCACCACCGGCCGCCCCTCCCATCCCTTAATATTCGCGCTTATGAGCGATGGGATGGGGACGCCCTCGGGGCAGGGCGGTCAGCCGGGTGGCGGGCAGCAGCCGAGCGGTCAGCAGCAGGACGGTCAGCCGCCCCGGGCCCCGGATCAGCAGCCGCCCGGCGGCCCGGCCCCGGCGCAGGGGTTCGGGCCCCCTCAGGGGTTCCCGCCGCCCGCTCCGCACCAGGCCCAGGGCTACCCGCCCGGCGGCGCCCCGGCGTACGGCTACCCACCGCCGGCCGCCCCCGGTGGCTACGGCTACCCGCCGCCGGCCGCCCCCGGTGGCTACGGCTATCCGCCGGTCGGCCCGGTGGAGCCGGACTGGTACGCGATGGCCGAGGAGAACGAGCAGGCCGGCCGCCGCCGCCGCCGGATCAGGATCGGCATCGGCGTGGGCTGCGTGCTGGCGCTGGCCGGCGTGGTGACCGCCGCGCTGGTGCTGTACAAGCCGGGGGACAAGAAGCCGTCCTCGGACGAGGCCACCGCCTCCGCCCCGCAGACCGTGGCCGGCTGCGTCAGCCCGACCGTCGGCCCGCAGAAGTCCAGCAGCGACCTGCGGCTCGGCCCGGCCACCCAGGTCGGCACCGTGGCGGGCCACAGCGGCCTGGCGCTGACCCTGCGCGGCAACGGCGACAGCTACGCCGAGGTCGGCTCGGTGGTGGTCGACACCTGCAAGTCGTTCACGGTCTCCGCGGTGGTCCGCAACGCCTCGCCGGGCGAGCCCCGGGCCGCACTCTCGCAGGGCAGTGACGGCTTCTTCTCGTTCTACCTGGGCCGCGGCGCCAAGAACCAGTGGGTGTTCAAGATCCAGGGGACGGCGGAGAGCGGCAGCGCGGTCGAGGCGCTCTCCTCGGCATCCGACTCGGCGTCCGACTGGACCACCCTGACCGGGGTGTACAATGCCGCCGAGAAGAGCATCTCGCTGTACGTGAACGGCGAGTTGGCGAAGACCACGCCGGCCCCGAACGGCATCCTGTCGACCAACGGCCCGATCGAGATAGGCCGGGCCCGCTTCAAGTCCCGCTGGGTGGACGCCTGGATCGGCTCGCTCGCCGACCTGCAGGTCTGGGAGCAGCCGCTCACCGCGGCGCAGATCAGCCAGATCGCGCTGAACCGCTCCGCCGACGTCGACGCGAAGGCCACCTGGTTCCGGTTCTGACGGCCCCTCGGACGCCCCGCTGCCGGCCGCCCCGGGAGCGGCGGGGTGTCCGAACGACCACTGCCCCGGCGGGCCCCGGACGGCGAGTGGGCACTGCGGGGGCCCCAATGACAGGCCGTTAGTATGACGGTCACTTCATTTCGCCCCTGTCCACCGTTCCCGCCCAGCCGACCGGCCCGCGGGTGTGCCCGCTAGGAGCCGTCGTGGGATCTGCCAAGCCTCGCAAGGGCCTGTGGGGCGCCCTCAAAATCCTGTTGCTGGTCCTCATCCTGGCGGCCGCGGGCAACGCCCTCTTCCCCAACTGGCGTTCCGTCGGCGAGGAGAAGAAGGAGGTCACGGTCCGCTACCGGACCGACCCGCAGCCCAACGTGCAGATCGCCAAGCCCTGGCTGGAGGTCATCAACTCCTCGAAGAAGCCGCTGCCGCTGCACGACGTCACGCTGAAGTACTACTTCACGTCCGACGGCGACCACCCCTACGCGTACAACTGCATCGAGGCGGCGGGCATCGGCTGCTCGAACATCTTCGGCACCATCGCGCCGCTGGCCAGCCCCACCCCGGACGCCGACCGCGTGCTGCTGCTGACCTTCTCCGAGGCCGCCCCCACGCTCGCCGCGAACGAGAACAGCCGCGGCATCCAGCTCCAGCTGTACCGGGTGGACGGGCAGAACCTGGACCAGTCGAACGACCGCTCCTTCAACGCCGCGTTCACCAGCTTCAAGCCGTTCAAGCAGGTCACCGCGTACAAGGCGGGCGTGCTGGCCTGGGGCGACGCGCCGCACGGCGGCGGGGAGGCCCAGCCGGGCACCGCCGTGGCCGCGCCGTCGGTGCCCAAGAACGTGCTGTTCGACAACTTCCACTACACCGGCGCGACCGACCCGGCGCTGAACAAGCACGGCTGGCGGGTGCGCACCAGCAAGGGCGGTCCGGGCATCGCCGACACCTGGACGGCCGCCGGGGTGACCTTCCCGGCAGCCGGCGAAGCGGCCGGCGGGCAGGCCCTGAACCTGCGGGCCACCAGCGACGGCACCAAGGAGAAGACCACCCAGGCGCAGTTGGAGAACGCCGACAACGACTTCCTCACCGGCACCTACGCGGCCCGGATCCACTTCTCCGACAAGCCGTCCAGCGGACAGGCCGGCGACCACGTCAACCAGTCCTTCTACACCATCTCGCCGAACGACGCGCTCTACAGCGAGCTCGACAACGAGTACATGCCGAACGGCGGCTGGGGCTCGGCCGGGCCGGTGCTCGACACCACCACCTGGTACAACGTCAAGGCCAACGACCGGGCCACCAAGCGCAACAAGACCAGCTTGCAGGGCTGGCACACCATCGTGATCACCGCGGCGAACGGCAAGGTCACGTACGCGCTGGACGGCCAGGAGCTGTTCAGCAGCTCCGGCAAGTACTTCCCCCGGCAGACCATGGGCGTCAACTTCAACATCTGGTTCGTCGACCTGCCGTTCAAGGGCGACCGCAGCTGGGACATGCAGGTCAACTGGTTCTACTACAACGCCGACAGGGCGATGAACCAGGCCGAGGTCGACAAGGCCGTCACCGACCTGTACGCGGGCGGTGCCACCTACGTGAACACCCTCGTCGCGCCCAAGCGCTGAGGGCCCTCCGCAGCCCCTCCGCCCGGCCTGCGGCCACCACCGCCCGCCGGACCCGCCCGGTCGCCGACCACCCGTCACTCCGCAAGGGAGCACCATGAGTTTCGCGCCGACCAGCCGGACCCTGAGCCGCCGATCCGCCCTGCAGTTGGCGGGCTCCGGCGCTCTGAGCGCGGTCGGCACGAGCCTGCTGGCCGCCTGCGGCAGCAGCGAGGCGCCCGGCGGCCCGACACCGCCGGCCAGCGGCTCGGCCTCCCCCGGCACGGCCGGCGCGGAGTTCCCGGTGCCGAAGGAGCCCGCGGTCACCCCGGGCGGCCTGACGCCCAGCACCCGTCGGGCCACCTGGTCGCTGCAGTTCCAGTCCGGCCACGGCTTCAAAGCCACCGGCGCCGGTACCAAGTCGTCCGAGCCCGACGACTCCAAAGTCTTCCTGACCGGCTCCCAGTCCGCCCGGACCAGTACCGACGGCTCCGGCCGACAGTCCTCGCTGCGCCGCGCCGGGATGCCGAAGATCGACCTGACCGGGAAGATGCTGCGGCTGACGCTGCGCGTCGAGAACACCGACCACCTGCGCAAGATGGCCCTGTACGTGGGAAGTTCGGACCTCGCCAACTACTACCTCTGGCAGTTCCACACCCACTCGTCGACCTCGGCGAACTTCGTCCAGTCCGGCGAGTGGGTGGTGATCACCCTGCAGTGGTCGGACGTCACCGAGGCGGCCGGCTCGTACAAGGTCTCCAAGTTCGGAGTGCCGACCGTCACCTCCGGCTTCACCGACCTGTCACTGGCGGTGTACGACGACGCCAAGGGCCCGGTCACCTACTGGGTCCAGTCCATCGAGGCCGTCCCGGACACCCGCACCACCTTCCCGCGCGGGGCGGTGTCGATCACCTTCGACGACTCCCGCTCCTCGGTCTACGACCTGGCGCTGCCCGCGATGAAGGCCCGCGGCCTCACCGGCACCATGTTCAACATCGCCGAGTCCGCCGGGACGCCCGGCTACCTGACCCTCGACCAGATGAAGTCGCTGCAGCAGGCCGGCTGGGAGATGGGCGGCCACGCCTTCGCCAACGACGCCCACACCGTCGGCTACAACCAGCTCACCGCGAAGCAGGTCGACGCCGACCTCGGCAAACTGCGCGACTGGATGGACTCCAACGGCTTCGACAGCCGCAACTTCGCCTACCCGCACGGCTCGTTCCAGCAGACCACCGACGGGGTCCCGGTCGACCTGATCGCCGGCCGGCACTTCAGCACCGCTCGCTCGATCGTCTACGAGACCATCGAGTCCTTCACCCCGGCGATGCCCTACCGGCTGCGGGCGATCACCGGAATCAACGACGGCACCGGCATAGGCGGCTCGGCGCTCGCCGATCTGACCGCCCCGGGCGGCCGGTTGGACCGCTGCGTGCGCAACGGCGACTGGCTGATCCTGTGCTTCCACGAACTCGTCGAGTCCGACCCGACGGCCAGCACCCAGATCACCCGGGAGGGCTTCGCCGCCGCGATGAGCGCCATCGCGGCCAGCGGCGCCCCGGTGGTCACCGTCTCCGAGGCGATGAAGCACTACTCCTGACCCCGGCAGGACGGGCGGTACGGGCCTCAGACGCCCGCGAAGCCCGGCTCCTCCTCGTTCCACATCGCCGAGTAGTCGCCGCCCTTGTCGGCGTGCGCGGAGACCTCGACGCCGGCCTCCCGGGTGCCCCACTTGCCCTTGTTCAGGGTCAGCAGCGCGTACAGCCGCAACGGGGTCAACAGGGTCAGCTGGATCACGCCGTACACCGGCGCCAGCATGAACATCCCGAAGCGCTTGACGATGCCCATGTTGCGGCGCGGGAAGTCCAGGTAGCGCACGTTGCGCAGGTAGCCCATGAGCACCATGAACACCAGGTAGTCGCCGATGTGCCGGACGAACCCGGCCGGGTTCAGGACCGGCGAGATCAGCAGCGAGTAGACCATCGCGCTGCCGAAGATCAGCCACAGGCCCATCTCCATCACGGTCAGCCAGAAGGCCGGCCGGTGCATCACCTGGTTGCGCAGCGCCCACAGCGACTCGCGGAAGAACGACTTGTTCCAGCGAACCTGCTGGCGCAGGAAGTGCGGCAGCCGCTCCGGGACGGCGGTGTAGCCGACCGCGGTCTCCTGGAAGACCACCCGGCCTTCGATCAGGCAGTAGTTGGTCATCCGGCGGTCGTCGCCGAACACCGCGGGCTTGCCCAGGAACTGCTGGTTGAGGAAGTCCTCCAGGTACTTGCGCACCAGGTCGCCTCGGTAGGCGGAGAGCGCTCCGCAGCAGCACAGCACCGAGTTCAACTGCGAGTAGGCGGCCCGCTCGAACAGGAAGGAGTTGCCGTACCGCAGGTCCTGCAGGCGGGTGAAGATGTTCGCGTCGTGGTTCAGCGCCAGCACCATGCCGGTGGAGGCCATCACCCGGTCGTCGACCAGCGGAGTGATCAGCTCGCGGACGGTGTCCCGGGTGAGCACGGTGTCGGAGTCCACGCACAGGAAGATGTCGGTGTAGGGCGCGTCCTGGAAGCCGCGGGCCAGCGCCTCGCGCTTGCCCAGGTTCTCCGGCTGGGCGCTGACCTTGAAGAGCACGCCCGCGTCCTCGAACTCCCGGGCGATCCGCCGGGCGACCTCCAGGCCGGACGGCGAGGCGCTGGCGTCGTCGATGATGTGGATCTCGTTGGGCAGCCGGCTCTGCGCGAGCAGGCTGCGCAGGCCCTGCTCGAACATCACCGGGTCCTCGTTGAAGATCGGCAGGACCGCGGTCACCCACATGTCGTCGAGTTTCCTGAGCTCCGCGGTGTTCGCCCGGCGCGGCCGGTAGAACAGCGCCAGCAGCATCTTGACGCTCAGCAGGCCGATCGCCGCCAGCGAGTACGCGTGGATCGAGGACCGGTCCATCTTCATCGCGACCAGCGTGGCCAGCACGGCGAACACCAGGTACGAGACCTTCAGGTGCCGCTTGCGGCGGTGCCCGCGCCGTTGGCCGGCCGTGGCCACCGCGGTCGGCGCGGCCGCCACCGGCCGCTCGCGGCGCCGCCGTTCGGCCTCCGCGCGCAGCGGCTCCGGCTCGACGGGCCCGACGCCGCTGTCGACGGCGGCCTGCCCGGCCGCGCGGCGCCTGCCGCCCGCGCGCCGCCGGGTCGGACGCTCCTCACGGGTCGCGCTCACAGCTGCACCGCCCGCGGGTGCTCCGCCGTCGCACCGCGGGTGTCGAAGAGCAGCCGAGCCCGGTCGGCGAGTTCCGCCAGGTCGATGTCACGGTGCGGCTGCAGCAGCACCGCCAGGTCGGCGTCGGCCGCGGCCTCCGCGCAGTCCGTCACCCGCGACACCACTCGACCGTCCACCGTCCACGCCGGGACGTTGGCATCGTAGTAGCTCAAGTCGGCGCCGCGCCGCAGCAGTTCGGTCGCCACCGCGAGGGCCGGCGACTCCCGCTGGTCGGCTATGTCCGGTTTGTAGGTGACGCCGATCAGCAGCACCTTCGAGCCCCGGACCGCCAGCCCGCGATCGTTCAGCAGGTCCGCCGCCCGCTGCACCACGTGCAGCGGCATCCGCTGGTTGATCTCCTGCGCCAGCTCGACGAACCGGAATGGTATGCCCAGCGAACGGACCTTGTACGACAGGTAGTTGGGGTCGATGGGGATGCAGTGCCCGCCGACGCCCGGACCCGGGTAGAACGGCGCGAAGCCGAACGGTTTGGTGGAGGCGCAGCGGATCGCGTCCCAAAGGTCGACGCCGATCTCCCGGCAGAACATCGCCATCTCGTTGACCAGCGCGATGTTGACGTGCCGGTAGGTGTTCTCCAGCAGCTTCGCCATCTCGGCGGTGCGGGCGTCCTTGGCCTCGACCACCTCGCCGACGAAGCGCTCGTACAGCTCGCGGGCGGCCTTGGCGCAGGCCGGGGTGCAGCCGCCGACCACCTTCGGGGTGTTCTCCAAACCGTAGTGCGGGTTGCCCGGGTCGATCCGCTCCGGCGAGAACGCCAGGTGGAAGTCGACGCCGGCCCGCAGGCCGCCGGCCTCCAGCACCGGGCGGACCACGTCGTCGGTGGTGCCCGGGTAGGTGGTGGACTCCAGCACCACCAGGGTGCCCGGGCGCAGCCGCTCGGCCACCGACTCGACCGCGCCGTTGACGGCGCCCAGGTCGGGGGCGCCGTGCTCGGTCAGCGGGGTCGGCACGCAGATCACCACGGCTTTGGCGTCCGCGATCACGGCCGCGTCGGTGGTGGCGGCGAAGCCGGCCGCCCGCATCTCCGCGACGTCCGCGTCGGAGATGTCGTCCACGTGCGAGCGGCCCCCGCAGAGGCCCTCGACCACCCGCTCGCTGCGGTCCAGACCGACCACCCGCAGCCCGGCCCGGGTGGCCCCGCGGGCCAGCGGCAGGCCGACGTAGCCCAGGCCGATCACGACGAGATCGATGTCCTTGCGGCGGTCCATGACGGGCACTACTCCAAGGGTGCTGAAACCGTTTCCCGAACGACACAGCCCCCGTTCGGACCTTCGCGCTCCATCTGCGCCCGAAAGGAGGTCCGTTGACGATCGATCGGCCGTGCAACGCAGACCTAGATGTTCGCACAGCGCGGGTCGGCACCATACCCGGAGGGCCCCCCAGTCGCATGACCCTCGTCACACTCCGGCGGGTCCGCCCGCGCCGGAGTCCCGGATCCGCCCGTCAGGCCCCTTCCGGCGCGGGCAGGGTCCGCAGCCGCCGCGAGATCCGGTTGCGCTCGGCGAGCAGCTCGTCGGCCGGGTAGCCGACCTCCTCCAGGGTCAGCCCGTGCGGCCGGATCACGTTGACCGCCGAGTTCCGCACCCCGCCCGCCAGCACCTCCCCCGGGAACTCCACCGGCCGGTGCCCGTCGCCGACCAGCAGCATCGCCCCGACCAGCGAGCGCACCATGTTGTGGCAGAACGCGTCCGCCCGCACCGTGGCCACCGCCAGCGAGCCCTCCTGGGCCGCGTACGGGTCGATCGGCACCCGCTCCCAGTACAGCTCCAGCAGGGTGCGGATGGTGGTGGCGCCCTCGCGCTTCTTGCAGTACGCCGCGAAGTCGTGCTCGCCGACCAGCAGCGCCGCCGCCTCGTTCATCTTCTCCAGGTCCAGCGGCCGGTCGTGCCACAGCACGTGCCCGCGCAGCAGCGGGTCGACCCCGCCCGGGTGGTCGGCCACCCGGTACGCGTAGCGGCGCCAGATCGCGGCGAACCGGGCGTCGAAGCCGTGCGGCGCCTCGGAGACCCGGTACACCCGGACGTCGGCGGGCAGCCGCCCGGCCAGCCGGCGCAGCAGCTTCGCGCCGTGCTGGGCCCACAGCGCGTCCGGCAGGTCGACGTGCGCGACCTGGCCGCGGGCGTGCACCCCGGCGTCGGTGCGGCCCGCGACGGTCAGCGGGAAGTTCTCCTCGCTGCGCAGCACGATCCGCAGCGCGTCCTCCAGCTCGCCCTGCACGGTGCGCCGTTCGCGCTGCCGGGCCCAGCCGGAGAACTCCGCGCCGTGGTAGGCGAGGTCCAGCCGGATCCGGGTGTGCCCGTCCGCCGGGCCGTCCTTCACCGGCGGCAGCTCCGCGCAGTCGTTCACCACTCCCACTCCCCTGTCCTGTGCCGTAGCTGAGATGCGAACGGGCCCGCTCCCCCGACGAGCGGGAGAACGGGCCCGGACGAGGACCTACTCGGAGGCTCAGGCCTCGGTGGTCTCGGCGGCCTCGTCGGCCTTGGTCTCCTCGGCCTTGGTCTCGGCGGCCTGCTCGGCCTCCTTGACGGCGCGCTTGGCGGCGGCCTCGGCCTCGGCGACGGTCGCCTTGGTGGCGATCTCGCCCTCGACCAGCTCGATCACGGCCATCGGGGCGTTGTCGCCACGACGGGTGCCGATCTTGGTGATGCGGGTGTAACCGCCGGGGCGGTTCTCGAACCGCGGGGCGATCTCGGTGAAGAGGGTGTGCAGCACCGACACGTCGGTGATGGTCTTGCGCACCAGGCGACGGTTGTGGATGTCGCCCTTCTTCGCCTTGGTGATCAGCTTCTCCGCCAGCGGGCGCAGGCGACGGGCCTTGGCCTCGGTGGTGGTGATGCGGCCGTACTGGAACAGCTCGCGGGCCAGGCCGGCCAGCAGCAGCGGCTCGTGGGACGGGCCGCCGCCGAGACGGGCACCCTTGGTGGGACGGGGCATGTTCAGCTCCTTGGATCTCCGACTGCGGCCGTACCAGGTACCGCAGCGGGCGTGCGGACACCGCGTCCGCACGACTTCTCACGCCACCGGAGGCGGCCCGGCGAAGGGCCGCCCCCGGTGTCGAAACTCAGTACTGCTCGGTCTCCGCGTAGCCCTGGTCGTCCAGGTCGTCGGCGCCGAAGGCGTCGGCGGCGGCGGTCGGGTCGAACCCGGGCGGGCTGTCCTTGAGGGCCAGGCCCATGCCGGCCAGCTTCGCCTTGACCTCGTCGATCGACTTCGCACCGAAGTTGCGGATGTCGAGCAGGTCGGCCTCCGAGCGGGCGACGAGCTCACCCACGGTGTGGATGCCCTCGCGCTTGAGGCAGTTGTAGGAGCGGACGGTGAGCTCCAGCTCCTCGATCGGCAGCGCCAGGTCCGCGGCCAGGGCGGCGTCCGTCGGGGACGGGCCCATGTCGATGCCCTCGGCGTCGACGTTCAGCTCGCGGGCCAGGCCGAACAGCTCGACCAGGGTCTTGCCCGCCGAGGCCATCGCGTCGCGCGGACGCATGGCCGGCTTGGTCTCGACGTCGACGATCAGCTTGTCGAAGTCGGTGCGCTGCTCGACACGGGTCGCCTCGACCTTGTAGGTGACCTTGAGCACCGGGCTGTAGATGGAGTCGACCGGGATGCGGCCGATCTCCTGGCCCGAGGCCTTGTTCTGCACGGCGGAGACGTAGCCGCGACCGCGCTCGACGGTCAGCTCCATCTCCAGCTTGCCCTTGCCGTTCAGCGTGGCGAGGACCAGCTCGGGGTTGTGCACCTCGACACCGGCCGGGGGCGCGATGTCGGCGGCGGTGACCACACCCGGGCCCTGCTTGCGCAGGTACATCACGACCGGCTCGTCGTGCTCCGAGGAGACGACCAGCTGCTTGATGTTCAGGATGAGGTCGGTGACGTCCTCCTTGACGCCCGGCACGGTGGTGAACTCGTGCAGGACGCCGTCGATCCGGATGCTGGTGACGGCGGCACCCGGGATCGAGGAGAGGAGCGTGCGGCGGAGCGAGTTGCCGAGGGTGTAGCCGAAGCCCGGCTCCAGCGGCTCGATCACGAACCGCGAGCGGAACTCGTCGACGACCTCTTCGGTCAGCGAAGGACGCTGAGCGATCAGCATGTTCTGGATCCTCCAGTTGTCTTCGGCACCCACTATTTGATGCCGATAGAACTCAAGCGTACGGGCTCCCGCGACAAACGGGAGCCCGTACGAGGTTTAAAACACCGATCGCCTGGTGACCCCAGGCGTCGCGTCAGACGCGGCGGCGCTTCGGCGGACGGCAGCCGTTGTGCGGGGTGGGGGTGACGTCCTGGATCGAGCCGACCTCCAGGCCGGTGGCCTGGAGCGAGCGGATCGCGGTCTCGCGGCCGGAGCCCGGACCCTTGACGAAGACGTCGACCTTGCGCATGCCGTGCTCCTGCGCGCGGCGGGCAGCGGCCTCGGCGGCCATCTGCGCGGCGAACGGGGTGGACTTGCGCGAGCCCTTGAAGCCCACGTGGCCGGCCGAGGCCCAGGAGATCACGTTGCCCGAGGGGTCGGTGATCGAAACGATGGTGTTGTTGAACGTGCTCTTGATGTGGGCGTGCCCGTGAGCGACGTTCTTCTTCTCCTTGCGGCGGATCTTCTTCGCGCCGGCAGCCTGACGACCCTTGGGGGGCATAAGTCTGTTCTCCTACTGAGGTGGTCGGTCCGCTAACCCGCGGGCCGGAGGGATGTCCGGTTGACGGGACGGACTACTTCTTGCCCGGCTTCTTCTTGCCGGCGATCGCGCGACGCGGGCCCTTGCGGGTACGCGCGTTGGTGTGGGTGCGCTGGCCACGGACGGGCAGGCCACGGCGGTGGCGCAGGCCCTCGTAGCAGCCGATCTCGACCTTGCGGCGGATGTCGGCGGCGACCTGGCGGCGGAGGTCACCCTCGACCTCGAAGTTCGCGTCGACGAACTTCTGCAGCTTGACGAGGTCGTCCTCGCTGATGTCGCGCACGCGGATGTCACCGCTCACGCCGGTCTCGGCGAGCGCCTGCTGGGCGCGGGTCTTGCCGATGCCGTACACGTAGGTGAGGGCGATCTCGATCCGCTTCTCGCGGGGGAGATCAACGCCGGAAAGGCGTGCCATTCAAGGCTCCTGTGGTTCTTCTCAGAGGTCTGACGCGCCGCCTACTCGCTGTCTCTCGACAGGGAGCCCCGGCCTCTGACCGGGGGTGGCAGTCCGTCCTGCCGGACGGATCGGGCGGCCCGCTTATGACGTTGGTGCGCGTCGCGCGAAGGTACTACGAGAAATGCGGGGGAGATCAGCCCTGGCGCTGCTTGTGGCGCAGGTTGTCGCAGATCACCATGACCCGGCCGTGGCGGCGGATCACCTTGCACTTGTCGCAGATCTTCTTGACGCTCGGCTTGACCTTCATGACTCAGGTTCTCCGGGGTCTAGATCTGGCGTTGTTACTTGTAGCGGTAGACGATCCGGCCGCGGGTCAGGTCGTAGGGGCTGAGCTCCACCACGACCCGGTCATCCGGGAGGATGCGGATGTAGTGCATGCGCATCTTGCCGCTGATGTGCGCGAGGACCTTGTGACCGTTCTGCAGCTCGACCTTGAACATCGCGTTCGGAAGAGACTCGATCACGGTGCCCTCGATCTCAATGGCGCCTTGCTTCTTAGCCATGAACTGCGAGATCCACCCTTCGGGGTCCGGCTACCGTATGCGGAACGCTCGTGCGAACCAGGCTTCACCTCGGTCCGGGGTTGCCCCTGGGCCGAGGGCGTGCGCGAACACGCTACGAGAGAGCCGACGCACCATCGTAAACCAAGCACCGCACCGGAGCGAAATCAGGCCCGCGCGGTGCCGCGGCTCAGCGCTTCGCGGCGACCTGGACCGGGACGACCGGGGGCACCACGGCCGTGCAGGCCGAGCAGCGGCGGGCGGCCTCGGGGATCTCGGTCAGGCACTCCGGGCAGGGGCGCTTGGGCACCGGGGGCTTCTTCGGCAGGTAGCGGGCGGTGGCCTTGGAGACCGGCAGCACCACGCAGAAGTACAGCACCGCGGCGGTCAGCACGAACGCGATCAGCACGTTCAGGAACTGGCCGTACGGGAAGGTGACGTCCGCCACCGTGAACTTGTAGGCGCTGAAGTCGCCCGCCGCGCCGACCACCACGCCGAGCACCGGGGTGAGGAAGGCGGTGACGAAGCCGGTGACCACGCCGGTGAAGGCGGCACCGATGACCACACCGACGGCCATGTCGATGACGTTGCCGCGCATCATGAAGTCGCGGAAGCCCTTGAGCACTGTCTCTCCCTGGATAGCTGCAGGTATCAGCTGATGAAAATAGGACACGGGGCCCGGAGGTCCAAACCCCCGGGCCCCGATCCCGCCGCAGTGAGAGAAGCGCCTCAGACCGCCCGGCTCAGCCCAGCGGGTCCGGCGCCGCGGTGACGCCCAGCTTGGCGAGCTCGGCCCGGCCGCCGTCGAAGGCGGTCAGCACCAGCGGGCCCTGCTCGGTGACGGCCACCGAGTGCTCCCAGTGCGAGGCCCACGTCCCGTCGGTGGTGACGACCGTCCAGTCGTCCGCCAGCACCTCGGTGTGCGGGGTGCCGAGCGAGACCATCGGCTCGATCGCCAGCACGGTGCCCGGGACGAGCTTCATGCCCTTGCCGCGGCCCGCCACGTAGTTCAGCACGTGCGGCTCCATGTGCATCGCGGTGCCGATGCCGTGGCCGCCGTACCCCTCGGTGATGCCCCACTTGCCCTTCGGCGGCAGCGGCTGGCGGCGGATGAAGCCCTCGATCGCCCGGGAGACGTCGACCAGCCGGTTGCCCTTCTTCATCTGGGCGATGCCCGCCCACATCGAGCCCTCGGTGACCTTCGACAGCATCACGTTCTCGGCCGCGGTCTCGCCGACCGCGACGGTGATCGCCGCGTCGCCGTGCCAGCCGTCCAGGATCGCCCCGCAGTCGATCGAGATCAGGTCGCCCGCCCTCAGCACCCGCTCGCCGGGGATGCCGTGCACGACCTCCTCGTTCACCGAGGCGCAGATCACGCCCGGGAACCACAGGCCGCCGTGGTCGGCACGGAAGTTGGAGGTGGCGCCGTGCTTGGCGATGACCGCGTCCGCGATGTCGTTCAGCTCCCCGGTGGTCACCCCCGGGGCGACCGCCTCGCGGCAGGCCTTCAGCGCCTCGGCGACGACCAGCCCGGCCGCCCGCATCTTGGCGATCTGCTCGGGGGTCTTGATCTCCACCATCTGGTCAACGCCTTCCACGTTCTGTATCTCGGACTGCCCTCCACCGTACGACGCACGAGACGGCCGGGCCGCCCGCTTCGGGGCGACCCGGCCGTCTCGCGACGCGTCGTGGCGTCAGGCGTTCTTGTTCTTCTCCAGGGCGGCGACCGCGCGCTCGGTCACCTCGTCCACCTTGCCGAGGGCGGAGATGGTGACCAGCAGGCCCTGCTCCTGGTAGTAGCCGATGATCGGCTCGGTCTTGGAGTGGTACTCCTCCAGCCGGACCCGCACGGCCTCCTCGGTGTCGTCCGAGCGCTGGTACAGCTCGCCGCCGCACTCGTCGCAGACGCCCTCGGTCTTCGGCGGGTTGTAGTCCACGTGGAACACGTGGGTGTCGTTCTTGCGGCACAGCCGGCGACCGGCGATCCGCTTGACGACCTCGTCCTCGGGGACCTCCAGGTCCAGCACGCCGTCCAGCGCGATGCCCTGCTCGGCCAGGAAGGCGTCGAGCGCCTCGGCCTGCACGAGGTTGCGCGGGAAGCCGTCCAGCAGGAAGCCGTGCGCGGCGTCCTCCTGGAGCATGCGGTCCTTGGCCATCCCGATGGTCACCTCGTCCGGGACCAGGCGGCCCGCGTCGGTGTACGACTTCGCCTCAAGGCCCAGCGGGGTGCCCTGGCTGATGTTCGTACGGAAGAGGTTGCCGGTGGAGATGTGGGGAATGGACAGGGTCTTGGCCAGAACGTGCGCCTGAGTACCCTTCCCGGCCCCGGGGGGTCCGACGAGGACGATTCGCATCAGCGGAGGAACCCTTCGTAATTGCGCTGCTGGAGTTGGCTCTCGATCTGCTTCACAGTTTCGAGTCCGACGCCGACGACGATGAGCACGGAGGTGCCGCCGAACGGGAAGTTGGTCTGCTGTCCGAAGGCGACCAGGGCGACCATCGGGATCAACGCGATGAGGCCCAGGTAGAGGGAACCCGGCCACGTGATGCGGGTGAGCACGTAGTTCAGGTACTCGGCCGTCGGTCGGCCGGCCCGGATGCCCGGGATGAACCCACCATACTTCTTCATGTTGTCGGCAACTTCTTCGGGGTTGAAGGAGATCGCGACGTAGAAGAAGGCGAAGAAGACGATCAGCACGAAGTAGGTGGCCATGTAGACCGGGTGGTCGCCCTTGACGAAGTGGTTCTTGATCCAGATCGCCCAGTCCGCCTGCGAGTTGGTCAGCTGCACCACCAGCGCGGGGATGTACAGCAGCGAGGAGGCGAAGATGACCGGGATCACGCCCGCCTGGTTGACCTTCAGCGGGATGTAGGTCGAGGTGCCGCCGAAGGAACGGCGGCCCACCATGCGCTTCGCGTACTGCACCGGGATCCGGCGCTGGGCCTGCTCGACGAAGATGACCAGGCAGACCACGATGATGCCGACCGCGATGACCGCGGCGAACTCGCCCCAACCGCCCAGCAGGCTGCCGGTGTTCTTGATCGCCCACATCGAGCCCGGGAAGCCGGCCGCGATGGAGGTGAAGATCAGGATGGACATGCCGTTGCCGATGCCGCGGTCGGTGATGAGCTCACCCAGCCACATGATCACGGTGGTGCCCGCGGTCATGATGATGACCATGGTGGCGATCCGGAAGACCGACTGGTTCGGCACGATGTCGTTGCCCTGCGGGCAGCCGGAGAACAGCGCGCCGCTGGACGCGGTCGCCAGGATGCCGGTGCCCTGCAGCACGGCGAGGGCGATGGTCAGGTAGCGGGTGTACTGCGTGATCTTCGCGGTGCCGGCCTGCCCCTCCTTCTTCAGGGCCTCCAGCCGCGGGATGACCACGGTGAGGAGCTGCAGGATGATGCTGGCCGTGATGTACGGCATGATGCCGAGCGCGAAGATGGTCAGCTGCAGCAGCGCGTTGCCGCTGAACAGGTTGACCAGTCCGAACAGTCCATCGCTTTGCTGCTTCACGCACGCGTGGACGGCCTGGAAGTTGATTCCGGGCATCGGAACGTGGGCGCCCAGCCGGAACAGCACCATGATGCCCAGCGTGAACAGCAGCTTCTTGCGCAGGTCGGGCGTCTGGAACGCCCGCGCGAACGCACTGAGCACGGTGCCTCCTGCGCCTCCCGCGCGTCGTCGGCGGAAGGGTCGGTCCTGATGTGGGGAAAGGGAACTTCACGGACTCTAACAGTGCCCGGGTCCCGGACAGAAGCGCGTGCGGCCGCTCCCCCACTCACGGGGTACGGCTTGCCCGGGTTTGACACACAAATCATCCGTGTGCAAGGGGCCGCAACGGCACCGGGCCCCGGCCCCTCTTTCGCAAGAGGAGCGCGGGGCCCGGTGTCCGTCCGTGCGTCGGATCGACGGCGTCAGAGCAGTTCGGTGACCGAACCGCCGGCCGCGGTGATCTTCTCGGCGGCGGAGCCGGAGACGGCGTCGACCGTCACCTGCAGCGCCACCGCGATGTCGCCCTGGCCGAGGACCTTGACGAGCTCGTTCTTGCGAACGGCGCCCTTCGCGACCAGGTCGGCCACGGTGACCTCGCCACCGTTCGGGTAGAGCTCGGCCAGGCGGTCCAGGTTCACGACCTGGAACTGCTTGTGGGCCGGGTTCTTGAAGCCCTTCAGCTTCGGCAGGCGCATGTGGAGCGGCATCTGGCCACCCTCGAAGCGCTGCGGAACCTGGTAGCGGGCCTTGGTGCCCTTGGTACCACGACCTGCGGTCTTACCCTTGGAGCCCTCACCACGACCGACGCGGATCTTGTCGGTCTTGGCGCCGGGCGCCGGACGCAGGTTGTGGATCTTGATGGGGGAGTTGTCCGCCATTTCAGTCCACCTCCTCGACCGTGACGAGGTGGCGAACGGTGTGGACCATGCCGCGGATCTCCGGGCGGTCCTCCTTCACCACGGTGTCGTTCAGCCGCTTGAGGCCGAGCGAGCGGAGGGTGTCACGGTGGTTCTGCTTGCTACCGATGTACGACTTGGTCTGGGTGACCTTCAGGCGAGCCATCAGGCGCTCACCCCAGCCGCACGAGCCCGGAGCAGCGCGGCCGGGGCCACGTCCTCCAGGGGCAGACCACGACGGGCGGCGATCTCCTCGGGGCGCACGAGGCCCTTCAGAGCGGCCACGGTGGCGTGCACGATGTTGATCGCGTTGTCCGAGCCGAGCGACTTCGACAGGATGTCGTGAACGCCGGCGCACTCCAGGACGGCACGCACCGGACCACCGGCGATGACACCGGTACCGGGGGACGCCGGCTTCAGCAGCACGACGCCGGCGGCCTTCTCGCCCTGGATGGGGTGCGGGATGGTGCCCTGGATACGGGGGACCTTGAAGAAGTTCTTCTTGGCCTCCTCAACGCCCTTGGCGATGGCGGCCGGAACCTCCTTCGCCTTGCCGTAACCGACACCCACGGTGCCGTCACCGTCGCCCACCACGACCAGCGCGGTGAAGCTGAAGCGACGACCACCCTTGACAACCTTGGCGACACGGTTGATCGCGACGACACGCTCGACGTAAGCGGTCTTCTCGGCGACCGGGGCGCCGCCCCGCTCGTCCCGCTTACGGTCGCGCCGCTCGCCACCGGTGCCGCCGCCGGCGCCGCTACCGCGGCGCTGGGGTCCAGCCATTGGAATTACCTCTCTCGTTTACGTCCGCCGACAGAGTCGACGAGCGGCTTAGAAGTCGAGCCCGGACTCGCGGGCCGCGTCCGCCAGGGCGGCGATGCGGCCGGCGTACCGGTTGCCCGCGCGGTCGAAGACGACCGACTCGACGCCGGCGGCCTTGGCGCGCTCGGCGACCAGGCTTCCGACCTTCTTGGCCAGCTCGGTCTTGTCGCCCTCGGTGCCCTTGATGGACACGTCGAGGGTGGACGCCGACGCCAGGGTGTGACCCTTGGCGTCGTCGATGACCTGGGCGACCATGTGGCGGTTCGAACGCGTCACGACGAGGCGCGGACGCACCTCGGTGCCGACGACGCGCTTGCGAACGCGAATGGCACGGCGCTTGCGGGCGGCGTTCTTGTAGGCGTTGCCCTTGCCGATCTTGACAGAGACGCTCATCGCTTACTTACCACTCTTTCCGACCTTGCGGCGGATGACCTCGCCCGCGTACTTGACGCCCTTGGCCTTGTACGGGTCGGGCTTGCGCAGCTTGCGGATCTTCGCGGCGACCTCGCCGACCTTCTGCTTGTCGGTGCCGTCCACGTGGAACTTGGTGGGCGTCTCGACGACGAAGGAGATCCCCTCCGGCGCGGTGACCAGGATCGGGTGGCTGTAGCCCAGCGCGAACTCCATGTCGGAGCCCTTCGCCGTGACTCGGTAGCCGACGCCGCTGATCTCCAGCGACTTGCGGTAGCCCGCGGTCACGCCGGTGATCATGTTCGCCACCAGCGTGCGCGACAGGCCGTGCAGGGCCTTCGACTGACGCTCGTCGTTGGGGCGGGTGACGACCAGAGTGCCGTCCTCGCCCTTGCCGATCTCGATCGGCGCGGCGACGACGTGGGTGAGCGAGCCCTTGGGGCCCTTCACCGTGACCGTCTGGCCGTCGATGGTGACGTCCACACCAGCGGGAACCTGGATGGGCAGCCGTCCAATGCGCGACATTGCTGTACCTCCGTTTCCCGAATTACCAGACGTAGGCGAGAACTTCTCCGCCTACGCCCTTCTTGGCGGCCTGCTTGTCGGTCAGGAGGCCGGAGGACGTGGAGATGATCGCCACGCCCAGGCCGCCGAGCACCTTCGGCAGGTTGGTGGACTTTGCGTACACACGCAGACCCGGCTTGCTGATGCGCTTGATGCCGGCGATGGAACGCTCGCGGTTGGGGCCGAACTTGAGCTCGATGGTCAGCTTCTTGCCGACCTCGCCCTCAGCGGGCTCCTCAACCTTGTAGGAGGAGATGTACCCCTCCTGCTGCAGGATCTCGGCGACGTGCGCCTTGATCTTGCTGGCCGGCATCGCCACGGAGTCGTGGTACGCCGAGTTCGCGTTACGCAGACGCGTGAGCATGTCTGCGATGGGGTCGGTCATGGTCATGGTGGCCTCAGGCCTCTCCCGCCGTGGTTTCTCCGCGCCAGGTCCCCCTCCGCGCACTCGGTGGAGTGCGAAAGGGGCACAAGCGCAGGGGACCTGCGACGTAGTAAGACTGGGTGTTGCGGGCCCTCACAGGAAGGCCGCGGCTCGCCCGAAGGGGACGCCGCAGCAGGGGCCCGACCCCAACACCTTACGGGATCCCTCGCGGGAACCCAAAAGCGTCGAGGTCGGGCACACTGCTCGCCGATGTCAGAACAACCGGTAAGGGATTACCAGGAGCTCTTGGTCACGCCCGGCAGCTCGCCGCGGTGCGCCATCTCACGGAGGCAGACACGGCACAGGCCGAACTTGCGGTACACCGAGTGCGGACGGCCGCAGCGCTGGCACCGGGTGTACGCCCGGACGCCGAACTTCGGCTTGCGCTCGGACTTAGCGATCAGGGCCTTCTTCGCCATGGCTCACGCCTCCTTGAACGGGAAGCCCAGAGCGCGCAGCAGCGCCCGGCCCTCATCGTCGGTCTGAGCGGTGGTCACGACGGTGATGTCCATACCGCGCTGACGGTCGACCTTGTCCTGGTCGATCTCGTGGAACATGACCTGCTCGGTCAGACCGAAGGTGTAGTTGCCACGGCCGTCGAACTGCTTCGGCGAGAGGCCGCGGAAGTCACGGATACGCGGCAGCGCCAGCGACACCAGACGGTCCACGAACTCCCACATGCGGTCACCACGGAGGGTGACGTGGGCGCCGATCGGCTGGCCCTCGCGCAGCTTGAACTGCGCGATGGACTTGCGGGCCTTGGTGACGGCCGGCTTCTGACCGGTGATCGCGGTCAGGTCCTTGATGGCACCCTCGATCAGCTTGCTGTCACGGGCGGCCTCGCCGACACCCATGTTGACCACGACCTTGACCAGGCCGGGGATCAGCATGACGTTCTCGTACGAGAACTGCTCGTTCAGCTGACCCTTGACCTCGGAGAGGTACTTCTCCTTGAGGCGGGGGGTCACCTTCTCAACAGTCGTCTCAGACATCAGATGTCCTCACCGGTCCGCTTGGCAACGCGGATCTTGTTGCCCTGGTCGTCAAAGCGGTAGCCGACGCGGGTGACGACCTTCTTGCCGTCCTTCTCCACGACCAGCTGGACGTTGGAGACGTGCACCGGGGCCTCGACGGTCACGATGCCACCCTGGGTGCCGGGGCCCGGCTTGGTGTGCTTCTTGACCCGGTTGACACCCTCGACCAGGACCTTGTTCTCAGCGGGGATGGCCTGGATGACCTTGCCCTGCTTGCCCTTGTCCTTGCCGGTGATGACCTGGACCAGGTCACCCTTCTTGATCTTCATGCTGTTCGCCATGAGATTAGAGCACCTCCGGCGCCAGCGAGATGATCTTCATGAACTTCTTGTCGCGCAGCTCGCGGCCCACCGGGCCGAAGATGCGGGTACCACGGGGGTCGCCATCGGTGTTCTTGAGAACAACCGCGGCGTTCTCGTCGAAGCGGATGTACGAACCGTCCGGACGACGGCGCTCCTTGACGGTGCGAACGACGACGCACTTCACGACGTCGCCCTTCTTCACCGAACCGCCGGGGATCGCGTCCTTGACGGTGGCGACGATGACGTCCCCGATACCGGCGTAGCGGCGACCGGAGCCACCGAGAACGCGGATGCAGAGAATCTCCTTGGCACCCGTGTTGTCGGCGACGCGCAGTCGCGACTCCTGCTGGATCACAGCTTTCTCCTGATCGTCAACAAGTGTTGACGGGCCGGCCGCTGCTCACACCCGCGCCCCTGGGGGCCTGGTGCACATACGGCCGTACCGCGAACAACCTTGTTACTTGGCCTTCTCGAGGATCTCGACGACGCGCCAGCGCTTCGTCGCGGACAGCGGCCGGGTCTCCATCAGGAGGACACGGTCGCCGACACCGCACGCGTTCTGCTCGTCGTGCGCCTTCAGCTTGTTGGTACGGCGGATGACCTTGCCGTACAGCGCGTGCTTGACGCGGTCCTCGACGGCGACGACGACGGTCTTGTCCATCTTGTCGCTGACGACGAGACCCTCACGGGTCTTGCGGAAACCGCGCGTCTCGTTGGTGTTCTCAGTCATCAGGCGTTCTCCACCGTCTCGATGCCCAGCTCGCGCTCGCGCATCAGGGTGTAGATCCGCGCGATGTCCTTACGGACCAGCCGGAGCCGTCCGTGGTTGTCGAGCTGCCCGGTCGCCGCCTGGAAGCGGAGGTTGAACAGCTCCTCCTTGGCCTCACGGAGCTTGGCAACGAGGGCCTCGTTGTCCAGTTCGCGAAGCTCAGCAGCCTTGGTAGCGGCCGACATCAGCTCTCACCGTCCTCGCGCCGAACGATCCGGCACTTCATCGGAAGCTTGTGCGCGGCACGGGTGAGCGCCTCGCGAGCAATCTTCTCGTTCGGGTACGACAGTTCGAACATGACCCGACCCGGGTGCACGTTCGCGATCCACCACTCCGGCGAACCCTTACCGGAACCCATGCGGGTCTCGGCCGGCTTCTTGGTGAGCGGGCGGTCCGGGTAGATGTTGATCCAGACCTTGCCGCCACGACGGATGTGACGGGTGATCGCGATACGAGCGGACTCGATCTGGCGGTTCGTCACGTAGGCCGGGGTCACGGCCTGGATGCCGAACTGGCCGAACGCCAGCTCGGTGCCACCCTTGGCAGCGCCGCGGCGCTTCGGGTGGTGCTGCTTGCGGTGCTTGACCCGACGGGGGATCAGCATTGCGGTCAGGCCTCCGTTCCGGTGTTCTCGGCAGCCGGAGCCTCGGCCACCGGGGCCGCGGGGGCCTCGGCAGCGGCGGGACGACGGCCGCGGCCACCGCGCTCGCCACCGCGACGCTCGCCACCGCGGGCGGGACGACCGCCCTCGGGACGGGCCGGGCGGTTGCCGGAGCGGGCAGCGGCGTTCTCAGCGCGGACCTCGGCGATGTTCTTGACGTCGCCCTTGTAGATCCAGACCTTCACGCCGATGCGGCCGAAGGTGGTCTTGGCCTCGAAGAAGCCGTAGTCGACGTTCGCGCGCAGGGTGTGCAGCGGCACACGGCCCTCGCGGTAGAACTCCGAACGGCTCATCTCGGCGCCGCCGAGACGACCGGAGCACTGGACCTTGATGCCCTTGGCGCCGGCCTTCATGGTCGACTGCATGCTCTTGCGCATGGCGCGACGGAAGGAGACGCGGGAGGACAGCTGCTCCGCGACGCCCTGAGCCACGAGCTGGGCGTCCAGCTCGGGGTTCTTGACCTCGAGGATGTTCAGCTGGACCTGCTTGCCGGTCAGCTTCTCCAGGTTGCCCCGGATCTTGTCGGCCTCCGCGCCGCGGCGGCCGATCACGATGCCCGGACGGGCGGTGTGGATGTCCACGCGGACGCGGTCACGGGTGCGCTCGATCTCCACCTTCGAGATGCCGGCGCGCTCCATGCCCTTCGTCATGAGACGCCGGATGGCGACGTCTTCCTTGACGTAGTCCTTGTACAGCTTGTCGGCGTACCAGCGGGACTTGAAGTCCGTGCTGATGCCGAGGCGGAACCCGTGCGGGTTAACCTTCTGGCCCATTACCGGGTCCCTTCCTTGCTGCTGACGACCACGGTGATGTGGCTGGTCCGCTTGCGGATCCGGTAGGCACGGCCCTGGGCGCGCGGACGGAACCGCTTCAGGGTCGGACCCTCGTCAACGTACGCCTCGGAGATGTAGAGGTCGTCCACGTTGGAGTGGTTGTAGTTGTGCGCGGCGTTGGCGATGGCGCTGTTGAGCACCTTGCCGACCGGCACGGTGGCGGCCTGCGGAGCGAAACGCAGGACCGCCTGGGCCTCCGTGGCCGGCAGGCCACGGATGAGGTCCACCACGCGGCGGGCCTTCATGGGCGTGACGCGGATGTACCGCGCCTGGGCCCTGGCTTCCATGGTTGTCCCCTTAATGGAGTAAGTCACTTTGTCGTTCTGGCGCTACAGCTCGCGGAGCAAATCGCGATTAGCGACGCTTCGACTTGCGGTCTTCCTTCACGTGCCCCTTGAAGGTGCGCGTGGGAGCGAACTCGCCGAGCTTGTGGCCGACCATCGACTCGGTGACGAACACCGGGACGTGCTTGCGGCCATCGTGAACCGCGATCGTGTGGCCCAGCATGGCCGGGGAGATCACGGAACGACGGGACCAGGTCTTGATGACGTTCTGCGTGCCCGCCTCGTTCTGCACGTCCACCTTCTTCTGAAGGTGGTCGTCGATGAAGGGGCCCTTCTTGAGACTGCGCGGCATCTGACCTGCTCCTAGCGCTTCTTGTTGGTCTTGCGGCGGCGCACGATGAGCTTGTCCGACGCCTTGTTCGGGCGACGGGTGCGGCCCTCGGGCTTGCCCCACGGCGAGACCGGGTGGCGACCACCGGAGGTCTTACCCTCACCACCACCGTGCGGGTGGTCGATCGGGTTCATGGCCACACCGCGGACGGTCGGGCGGACGCCCTTCCAGCGCATACGGCCGGCCTTGCCCCAGTTGATGTTCGACTGCTCGGCGTTGCCGACCTCGCCGACGGTCGCGCGGCAGCGCGCGTCCACCAGGCGGATCTCACCGGAGGGCATGCGCAGGTGCGCCATGCGGCCCTCACGGGCGAGCAGCTGAATGCCGGCACCCGCGGAGCGGGCCAGCTTGGCGCCACCGCCGGGACGGAGCTCCACCGCGTGGATGGTGGTACCGACCGGGATGTTGCGGAGCGGCAGGTTGTTGCCCGGCTTGATGTCGGCGCCAGCGCCGTTCTCGATCCGGTCACCCTGCGCGACGCCACGGGGGGCGATGATGTAGCGCTTCTCGCCGTCCGCGTAGTGCAGGAGCGCGATGCGCGCGGTGCGGTTCGGGTCGTACTCGATGTGCGCGACCTTGGCCGGCACGCCGTCCTTGTCGTGACGACGGAAGTCGATCAGACGGTAGGCGCGCTTGTGACCGCCACCCTGGTGGCGAGCGGTGACACGACCGGCGTTGTTACGGCCGCCCTTGCTGTGCAGCGGGCGAACCAGCGACTTCTCCGGCGTGGACCGCGTGATTTCGACGAAGTCGGCCACGCTGGAGCCACGACGGCCCGGCGTAGTCGGCTTGTACTTGCGGATACCCATTTCTGTCCTCGTCCTTTACGACGATCGCAGTCCCTGACCCGAGGGTCAGGCGACCGGACCACCGAAGATGTCGATGCGGTTGCCCTCGGCCAGCGTCACGATCGCGCGCTTGGTGTCCTTGCGCTTGCCGAAACCGGTGCGGGAGCGCTTGCGCTTGCCCTGCCGGTTCAGCGTGTTCACGGCCTCGACCTTGACCGAGAAGACCGCCTCGACGGCCTGCTTGATCTGGGTCTTGTTGGCACCGGGAGCCACGACGAACGTGTACTTGTTCTCGTCGAGGAGCGAGTAGCTCTTCTCGGAGATGACCGGCTTGATCAGGACGTCACGGGGGTCCGTGAACGTCTTGGAGGTGATCTCGCTCATCAGGCGGCAGTCCCTTCGAGCTCGCCCTCAGCAGCAACGGCCTTGGCGGACGCGGCCGGACCGGCCACGAAACGCTCGAAGGCGGCCTGGGTGAAGACCACATCGTCGGAGACGAGCACGTCGTAGGTGTTCAGCTGGCCGGCGTCCAGGATGTGCACGTTCGGCAGGTTGCGAGCGGACAGGATGCCCAGCTCGTCCTCGCGCTCGACCACCAGGAGGAGGTTCTTGCGCTCGGAGATCTTGCCGAACAGGACCTTGGCGGCCTTGGTCGACGGAGCCTCGGTCGCGGTCACGCCGGTGACGACGTGGATGCGCTCGTGGCGGGCCCGGTCGGTGAGCGCGCTGCGCAGGGCGGCGGCGATCATCTTCTTCGGGGTCCGCTGCGAGTAGTCGCGCGGCACGGGACCGTGCACGACGCCACCACCGGTGAACTGCGGCGCGCGGGTCGAGCCCTGACGGGCGCGGCCGGTGCCCTTCTGGCGGTACGGCTTCTTGCCGCCACCACGGACCTCGCCACGGCGCTTGGCCTTGTGGGTGCCCTGACGGGCAGCGGCGAGCTGCGCCACGACGACCTGGTGCATCAGCGGGACGCTGACCTTGGCGTCGAAGATCTCGGCGGGCAGCTCCAGGCTGCCGGCCTTGTCGCCGGAGGGCGACAGGATGTCAATGGTGCTCATATCCTTCACAGCCCCTTCGCCGCGGTGCGGACGAGGACGAGGCCGCCGTTCGGACCCGGGATCGCGCCCTTGATGAGGAGCAGACCCTTCTCCGCGTCGACCGCGTGCACGGTCAGGTTCTGGGTGGTCACACGCTCGTGGCCCATCCGACCCGCCATGCGCAGGCCCTTGAACACACGGCCCGGGGTGGCGCAGCCACCGATGGAACCGGGCGAGCGGTGCTTGCGCTGGGTGCCGTGACCGGCGCCGAGGCCCTTGAAGTTGTGACGCTTCATGACACCGGCGAAGCCCTTGCCCTTGGAGGTGCCGGTCACGTCGACCTTGACACCCGCCTCGAAGGTCTCGGCGGTGACTTCCTGGCCCAGGGTGTACTCGGAGGCGTCCGAGGTACGGATCTCGACCAGGTGGCGGCGGGGGGTGACACCGGCCTTGGCGAAGTGGCCCTGGAGGGGCTTGTTCACCTTGCGGGGGTCGATCTCGCCGAAGCCGAGCTGCACGGCGTCGTAGCCGGCCGGGCTGTCGGCGGTGTGGACCTGGGTCACGACATTCGGCCCGGCCTTGACGACGGTCACCGGGACGACCCGGTTGTTCTCGTCCCAGACCTGGGTCATGCCGAGCTTCTCGCCCAGGATGCCCTTAATCTGCTTAGCCATCTTCGGTGCGCCTCTCAGAGCTTGATCTCGATGTCGACGCCGGCCGGCAGGTCGAGACGCATCAGCGAGTCAACCGTCTTCGGCGTGGGGTCGAGGATGTCGATCAGACGCTTGTGAGTGCGCATCTCGAAGTGCTCGCGCGAGTCCTTGTACTTGTGCGGCGAGCGGATGACGCAGTACACGTTCTTCTCAGTGGGCAGCGGCACCGGGCCCGCGACCTGCGCACCAGTCCGGATCACCGTCTCGACGATCTTCTTCGCCGAGGAGTCGATGACCTCGTGGTCGTAGGCCTTGAGCCGGATGCGGATCTTCTGTCCCGCCATGGCTACTTCGTAGTCCTTTGTGTCGTCCGTTGCTGCACGACTCCCCTTCCGACCCCCGCGCTCGGGCGTGTCGCCCTCGCGCTTGCAAAAAACCGGCGAAACGATCTCGTCGGCTTCGAACTGCTGGGTGGGGTGGAGCCGGGTCGATACCCCGCACACGCTTCCCGGAAGATTCCCGTACTTTCGCCCCGCAGCTGCCGCGGTGTCGCTTACACACCACTGCACCCACACACAGCACGTGGGCACATGGACGGCCATTCACGGGAACGACGAGTACGTGGGACTCGCTTCCGGTCCTCCCGGCGGGAGGCGCGCAGCATCGGTACTCAACCGAGCAACTCAGACATCCTGCCACAGAACGCGGGCGATACGCCAATCGGGTTCACCCGCTGGGGTGCACGTCACACCCGCTGCGCGCTCGCCAAACCTCTCCCCCGCCGGAAAAACGCCGAGGGCCCGGCCCACTCCCGCGAAGGAGTGGACCGGGCCCCGGAGTTGACCGGAGGTCAGATCGTCAATTACTTGAGGATCTTGGTGACCTGGCCGGCGCCGACGGTGCGGCCACCCTCACGGATGGCGAACTTGAGGCCCTCCTCCATGGCGACGGGCTGGATCAGCGCGACGGTCATGGCGGTGTTGTCGCCCGGCATGACCATCTCGGTGCCCTCGGGGAGGGTCACGACGCCGGTCACGTCGGTGGTGCGGAAGTAGAACTGCGGACGGTAGTTGTTGAAGAAGGGGGTGTGACGGCCACCCTCGTCCTTCGACAGGATGTAGGCCTGGGCCTCGAAGTCGGTGTGCGGGGTGACCGAACCCGGCTTGATGATGACCTGGCCGCGCTCGACGTCCTCGCGCTTGATGCCGCGGAGCAGCAGACCGACGTTCTCACCGGCCTGGCCCTCGTCGAGCAGCTTGCGGAACATCTCGATACCGGTGACCGTGGTGGTGGTCTTGGTGGTCTTGATGCCGATGATGTCGACGGTCTCGTTGACCTTGAGGATGCCGCGCTCGATGCGGCCGGTGACGACGGTGCCACGACCGGTGATCGTGAAGACGTCCTCGATCGGCATCAGGAACGGCTGGTCGGTGAGGCGGGCCGGGGTCGGGATGGCCTCGTCGACGGCGTGCATCAGGCCGAGGAGCTTCTCGCCCCACTCCTTGTCGCCCTCGAGCGCCTTCAGCGCCGAGACGCGGACGACCGGCAGGTCGTCGCCCGGGAACTCGTACTCGGAGAGGAGCTCGCGGACCTCGAGCTCGACGAGCTCCAGGATCTCCTCGTCGTCCACCATGTCGGCCTTGTTCAGGGCGACGACGATGTAGGGGACGCCGACCTGGCGGGCCAGGAGGACGTGCTCCTTGGTCTGCGGCATCGGGCCGTCGGTGGCGGCGACGACGAGGATCGCACCGTCCATCTGGGCCGCACCGGTGATCATGTTCTTGATGTAGTCGGCGTGACCCGGGCAGTCGACGTGGGCGTAGTGACGCGCCTCGGTCTGGTACTCGACGTGCGCGATGGAGATGGTGATACCGCGCTGACGCTCCTCCGGCGCCTTGTCGATCTGGTCGAACGGCGTGAAGGGGTTGATGTCCGGGTACGCGTCGTGCAGCACCTTGGTGATGGCCGCGGTCAGCGTGGTCTTACCGTGGTCGATGTGACCGATGGTGCCGATGTTGACGTGGGGCTTCGTCCGCTCGAACTTCGCCTTCGCCACTGCAGTCCTCCTGAGGACAGTTCTGTACGCCGTACGACGTCAGTTGGTCTGGATCGGGTTTTTGGTAACGGGGCGCTGGTGTCGCGCCCCGTAGCCGTCCCGCGGGTGGGGGTGCCGGAGGGCTCCCGGGCGGAACCCGGACGGGTGAGCGTCCGGGTGCCCTCCTTCTAGCCTAAAGGGTCTGGTTCGTCCCGATTACCGGGACGTCACTCGCCCTTGGCCTTGGCGATGATGTCGTCCGCCACGTTCCGCGGAACCTCGGCGTACGAGTCGAACTGCATCGAGTAGCTCGCGCGACCAGAGGTCTTGCTGCGCAGGTCACCGACGTAGCCGAACATCTCGGAGAGCGGCACCAGCGCCTTGACGACGCGGGCACCGTGACGCTCCTCCATGGCCCGGATCTGGCCACGGCGGGAGTTGATGTCGCCGATCACGTCGCCCATGTAGTCCTCGGGGGTGGTGACCTCGACGGCCATCATCGGCTCGAGCAGAGCCGGCGACGCCTTCTTGGCACCTTCCTTGAACGCCATGGAACCGGCGATCTTGAACGCCAGCTCGGACGAGTCGACGTCGTGCGACGCACCGTCGAGCAGGCTGACGCGGACGCCCTGGAGCGGGTAGCCGGCGAGCACGCCGAACTCCATGGCCTCCTGGCAACCGGCGTCGACCGAGGGGATGTACTCCTTCGGAACGCGGCCACCGGTGACCTTGTTCACGAACTCGTAGCCCTCGCCGGACTCCAGCGGCTCGATCGCGATCTGGATCTTCGCGAACTGGCCGGAACCACCGGTCTGCTTCTTGTGCGTGTAGTCGATGCGCTCGACGGCCTTGCGGATCGTCTCGCGGTACGCCACCTGCGGCTTGCCGACGTTGGCCTCGACCTTGAACTCGCGGCGCATGCGGTCGACCAGCACCTCGAGGTGCAGCTCGCCCATGCCGGCGATGATCGTCTGGCCGGTCTCCTCGTCGGTGTTGACCTGGAAGGACGGGTCCTCCTCGGCCAGGCGCTGGATGGCGACACCCAGCTTCTCCTGGTCGCCCTTGGACTTGGGCTCGATCGCGACGCGGATGACCGGGGCCGGGAAGTCCATGGACTCCAGGATGACCGGCTGCTTCTCGTCGGACAGCGTCTCACCGGTGGTGGTCTGCTTGAGGCCCATGACGGCGACGATGTCGCCGGCGCCCACCGAGTCGATCTCCTCACGCTTGTTCGCGTGCATGCGGTAGATCTTGCCGATGCGCTCCTTCTTGCCCTTGACGGAGTTCAGCACCGAGGTGCCGGACTCCAGGCGGCCGGAGTACACGCGGACGAAGGTGAGCTTGCCCAGGTGCGGGTCCGACATGATCTTGAACGCGAGCGCGGCGAGCGGCTCGTCGTCCGAGGCCTGGCGGACGATCTTCTCGTCGGGGTTGTTCGGCTTGGTGCCCTCGATGCCCTCGATGTCGAGGGGCGACGGCAGGTACTTCACAACCGCGTCGAGCAGGGGCTGGACGCCCTTGTTCTTGAAGGCGGAGCCGCAGAAGATCGGGGTGAAGTCCGAGTTCAGCGTGCCCTTGCGGATCGCGGCGACCAGCAGCTCCTCGGGGATGTCCTCGCCCTCCAGGGCGAGCTCCATCACCTCGTCGCTGACGTTCGACACGGTGTCGATCAGGGCCTCGCGGTACTCCGCGGCCTTGTCGGCGAGGTCGGCCGGGATGTCGACGACGTCGTACATCTCGCCCTTGGGCGCGTCCGCGGACCAGACCAGGGCCTTCATCTTCACCAGGTCGACGACGCCGGAGAAGTCGGCCTCGGCGCCGATCGGCAGCTGCATGACCAGCGGGGTGGCGCCGAGGCGGTCCACGATGGTCTGCACGCAGAAGTAGAAGTCGGCACCCGTGCGGTCCAGCTTGTTGATGAAGCAGATGCGCGGGACGCCGTAGCGGTCAGCCTGCCGCCACACGGTCTCGGACTGGGGCTCGACACCGGCGACGCCGTCGAACACCGTCACGCCACCGTCGAGCACGCGCAGCGAGCGCTCCACCTCGACGGTGAAGTCGACGTGGCCCGGGGTGTCGATGATGTTGATGGTGTTGTCGACACCGTCGAGGGTCCAGTGACAGGTCGTCGCGGCCGACGTGATGGTGATGCCGCGCTCCTGCTCCTGCTCCATCCAGTCCATCGTGGCAGCGCCGTCGTGGACCTCACCGATCTTGTACGAGACACCGGTGTAGAACAGGATCCGCTCGGTGGTGGTGGTCTTGCCCGCGTCGATGTGCGCCATGATCCCGATGTTGCGGACCTTGGCGAGGTCAAGGGAGGTTGCAGCCATGGTGGCTCGTTCTCTCTCTGTCTAGTGACGGGGTTCGGACTACCAGCGGTAGTGCGCGAAGGCCTTGTTGGACTCGGCCATCTTGTGGGTGTCCTCGCGACGCTTCACGGAAGCGCCCAGGCCGTTGCTGGCGTCGAGGATCTCGTTGAGCAGACGCTCGGTCATGGTCTTCTCGCGACGGGCGCGGGAGTAGCCGACCAGCCAGCGCAGCGCCAGGGTGTTGGCGCGGCCCGGGCGGACCTCGACCGGCACCTGGTAGGTGGCGCCACCGACGCGGCGGGACTTGACCTCGAGGGTCGGCTTGACGTTCTCCAGGGCGCGCTTGAGCGCGACCACCGGGTCGGCACCGGTCTTCTCGCGGACGCCCTCGAGGGCGCCGTAGACGATCCGCTCGGCGGTGGAGCGCTTGCCGTGCAGCAGGATCTTGTTGACCAGCGAGGTCACCAGCGGGGAGCCGTAGACCGGGTCGATGATGACCGGGCGCTTCGGGGCGGGGCCCTTACGAGGCATTCTTACTTCTCCTTCTTGGCGCCGTAGCGGCTGCGGGCCTGCTTGCGGTTCTTGACACCCTGGGTGTCGAGCGAGCCGCGGATGATCTTGTAGCGGACACCAGGAAGGTCCTTCACACGGCCACCGCGGACCAGCACGATGGAGTGCTCCTGCAGGTTGTGGCCCTCGCCCGGAATGTAGGCGGTGACCTCGATCCCGCTGGTGAGGCGCACACGGGCGACCTTGCGGAGAGCCGAGTTCGGCTTCTTCGGGGTGGTCGTGTACACACGCGTGCAGACGCCGCGGCGCTGGGGCGAACCCTTCAGTGCGGGCGTCTTGTTCTTCTCGACCTTGTCCTGCCGGCCCTTTCGGACCAGCTGCTGGATCGTAGGCACCGTTTCTCCGTTTTCTGTGTGCCAAGGCTTGGTGGAACTAACCTGCGGTATGGCCCGCACACTCCGACCCACGCGGTCGGGCGTGTTGGGCCTTCTTCGGGGGAAGAATCGCGGAATCCCATGAGCTGCGCTGCGGCTACGGCGCGCACCGAGCGGGTGGAGTCTCCGCTGCGGCGGCCGATCTGCTGGCACGCACAAGGACCCGGGCACACCCCAGGCACAAGGTCAGAGCGTACCTAGCGCACAGGCGGCGGTCAAAACAAATGGGGCGCACCCGGCCGTGCGCGCCCTCGGGCCCCGCACGGGATCGGGCGCCGGGCGGGGCGAGTGCGGCTCAGCTCCCCGACGAGGCCACCACCATGACGAGCAACAGCATGACGACCAGCGACAGCCAGCCCATGATCAGACCCAGCACCGCCAGGCCGTCCCCGTCCTCCCCGGTGGTGCGCAGCTGGGCGCGGGCCCGGTGGCCGACGACGACGGCGGCGGTGCCGGCGACGCCGAGCGCGACCAGGCCGACCGGGCCGGCGATGGCGGCGGTGAAACCGGCCCCCGGCAGCGTCAGGCAGCCGATCGTCGCGGAGGCCACCGCCAGGCCGTTGTGCCGGGTGGGCACCCGCGGCAGGGGGGCGGGCATGAAGGTGGGCGGCACCACCGGGACGGGCGCGCCGAACGGCTGCACCATCGGCCCGGACGGCAGGTCGGCCACCAGGGCGGCCAACTGCCCGTAGGTGCTGGCCTGGTAGGTGGCGGACATCCGCTGCTCGTACTCGGCGGCGGTCAGCCGGCCCTCGGCGAACGCGGCCTTCAGCACGTCGACGGTGCGCTCCCGGTCCGAGTTGGCGGCCCGCATGGCGGACTGCGGCGTCGGTGCCGGCTGCCAGGGCTGCTGCCCGTACGGCGCCGGCTGACCCCATTGACCTGCCACCGCGGCCACCTCCGAATCCCCGTGCTGCGATTGCGCTCCCAGGATGCAGGACGAACGGCGGCGCCGGGTAGTTGCCGGGGCGGGGCGGGAACCGGTGGCGCACCGCCGTTCGGGGGATGTCCGGGCAACCGAATGATCATAGGGTCGCAGCGGCACCCCGTACCGGACCGCCCGCGAAGGAGACCACCTGCCATGGAGGCGACCACCCCGCCGCCCGCCGTCTCGATCCGCGACCTGTGGAAGCGCTTCGGTGCGCAGACCGCCGTCGCCGGGCTGAGCCTGGACCTGCCCGCCGGGTCGTTCATCGGCCTGGTCGGCCCGAACGGGGCCGGCAAGACCACCACGCTGTCGATGGTCACCGGGCTGCTGCGGCCCGACCGGGGCACGGTGCTGGTGCACGGCGCGGACGTCTGGCAGGACCCGGTCGCGGTCAAGGCGCGGATCGGCATCCTGCCCGAGGGGCTGCGGATGTTCGAGCGGCTCAGCGGGCGCGAACTGCTGCGCTTCAACGGGCGGTTGCGCGGGCTGCCCGGCCCGGAGACCGACCGGCGGGCCGAGGAGCTGCTGGCGGTGCTGGACCTGACCGGCTCCGCCGACAAGCTGGTCGCCGACTACTCCACCGGCATGCGCAAGAAGATCGGCCTCGCCGCCGCGCTGCTGCACAACCCCGACGTGCTGTTCCTGGACGAGCCGTTCGAGGGCGTCGACCCGGTCTCCGCGCAGACCATCCGCGGGGTGCTGACCAGGTACGCCGCCTCCGGCTCCACCGTGGTGTTCTCCAGCCACGTGATGGAGCTGGTCGAGTCGCTGTGCGACTGGGTCGCCGTGGTCAACGCCGGGCAGGTGGTCGCCGCCGGGCCCACCGAGCAGGTGCGCGGCGGGACTTCGCTGCACCAGGCGTTCCTCGGGCTGGTCGGCGTCCGCGAGGACGACGGGAACGCGCTCGACTGGCTGGGCGGGGGTCAGCGGTGAGCGCCGCCCCCGCGGACGACCGCGCCACCGCCCCCGACCCGGCCGCCGACCGCGCGGTCGTCCGGGCCCTGGTCGCGCTCAAGCTCCGGCTGCTGCGCAACGGGCTGCGCCGCAGCCGCGGCCTGGCGGTCGGGTACGTGCTCGGCCTGCTGATCGGGCTGCTGTTCGGGCTGTCCGGGGCGCTCGGGCTGGTGGTGCTGCACGGTCGGGCGGGAGCGGCGGACGCGGCCGCGGTGCTGGTCACCGGGCTGACGGTGTGCTGGGCCGCGATGCCGCTGTTCTTCTTCTCCAGCGACGAGAGCGCCGACCCGACCCGGCTGACCGTGCTGCCGCTGCGGGAGTCCGTGCTGCTGCGCGGCACCCTGCTGGGCGGCCTGGTCGGTCCCGGGCCGCTGATCAACCTGCTGCTGCTGGTCGGCGCCGCGGTGGCGGCCGGGCGGGGCGCGGCCTCGGCGGCGGTGGCGGTGCTCGCGGTGCCGCTGGTCCTGCTGACGCTGGTGGCGCTGATCCGGTCGGTCGGGGCGGCCAACGCCCGGATGCTGTCGAGCCGCCGCGGCAAGGACTTCGCGATCTTCGGCGGCCTGCTGTTCGCGGTCCTGGCGCAGGCCGGGAACCTGGGCCTGCAGAGCACGCTGAACGGCTCCGGCCGGGGCATCGACCTCTCGGTGCTGCACCCGTACGCCTCGGTGGTGCGGTGGATCCCGCCGGTGGCGGCGATCGACGCGGTGCGCTCGGCCGGGGAGGGCGCGTACGCGGTCGCCGCCGGGCAGTTGCTGCTCACCGCGGGGGTGCTGGTGCTGCTGCTGCGCTGGTGGCTGCGCAGCCTGCGGGAGCTGATGGTGAGCGGCGACTCCTCGACGCTGCTGGAGTCCTCGTCCACCGCCTCCGCCCGGGCGGAGGGCCTGTGGCGGCTGCTGCCCGCGGGCCGGGTCGGCACCGTCGCCCAGCGGCACCTGCGGTACGCCTGGCGGGAGCCGCGGGCGAAGGCCGCGGTGTTCACCGGGATCGGCATGACCGCGGTGTTCGCGGTGCTGTCGGTGGTGCAGGGCTGGGGCTCGGTGTACGTGATCGCGATCGGCGGGATGATGCTCGGCCTGCAGTCCGGCAACCTGTTCGGCATGGACGGCTCCGGGTTCTGGATGGTCGCCGCGACCCTCGGCACCCGGCGCGACGCCCGGGACGAACTGCGCGGCCGGGTGCTGGCGATCACGCTGTACGCGGTGCCGGTGCTGCTGCTGTTCGGCCCGCCGGTGGCCGCCCTCACCGGCGACTGGGCCGACCTGGCCCCGGCGCTCGGCCTGGCGCTGGCCGTGCTCGGCACCGCGCTCGGCCTGGGCTGCGTGCTCAGCGTGCTCGCCCCGTACGCCCTGCCCGCCGACGGCAACCCGATGCGCAACGCGGCGCCCGGGCAGAACGGCGCGGTGATGCTGAACGCCTTCGGCTCGATGGTCGGCGTGGCGGTGCTCTGCCTGCCGGTCGGGGCGCTGCTCGGCTTCCTGCTGCTGGGCCACCACCCGTCCTGGCCGCTGCTCCCCGCGGGCGCGCTGTACGGGGCGGGGCTGGCGCTGCTGGGGATCCGGCTGGCCGCGGGGCGGCTGCTCGGGCGGGCGCCGGAGATCCTCGCCAAGGTGATCGAGCGGTGACGAGCCGCCCCCGAGCGGGTGCGGGGACGGCGGCGCGCCGACCGGTGTCGCCGGGCGACCGCCGCGGGGCGTGGCTGTCCCTGCTGGCCGCCGTGCTGCTCGCGGCCGTCGCGGGCTGGGCGCTGCTGGGGGCGCTGCCCGCCGCCCGGGCCGAGCAGCGGGCCTTCGCGGCCGCGCCGCGCTGCCCGGCGGCGGACGGTGCGGCGTGCGTCCTGGAGGTGCCGCTGACCGTCGTCGGGAAGGAGCACCGGGGCGGGAAGCGCGAAGCCTGGTGGCTGCGGCTGGCCGGGGCGGACGGCACCGCCTTCCGGCCCGAACTACCGGACGGCGACTCGCTGTTCGGGGCCGCGGACGGTGCCCGGGTCACCGCCGAGTTCTGGCGCGGCGGCCTGGTCGCGCTCCGGCTGGACGGCGCGCGGCAGGAGACCACGGCGACGCCGAACACCGGGCACCACCTCCCGCTGGCCCTGGGCCTGGCCGCCCTGCCGCTGGCCGCGGGCGCGCTCTGGCAGGCGCTCTGGCTGGGCCTGCGGTCGTGGCGCAACCCGCTGGCCCGCCCCTGGCAGCTGCGCTGGGCCCGGGAGGCGGCGCTCGCGTCGGCCGCGGTCGGCGTGCTCGCCGGGGCGGTCGACGAGCCCGACGTCCCGTACGCCCAGGTGCTGGCGTTCCTCGGCGTACCGGTGCTGGCGGCGGCGGCCGGTCGGGCGCTGCTCCTGCGCCGCCGCGACCGGACGCCGCTGGTCGACGTCCCGGCCGTGGCGGCCCCGGACCGCGTCTGCGTCCCGGGCGCGGTGGCCGGCCCGGGCGCTCCCCCGCGGACGACGGGGCACGGCTGCCTGGTCGTCGTCGACGGCCGGCTGTCCACCGCGCTGGACGAGGGCCTGTCGGTGCGGCCGTACCCGGCCCGGCTGGTGGTGGAGCGGGTCCGGCGGCCGTTTCGGGACGATCCCCTGGTGGGTACGGGCAAGAGGCCGCTGGCCGTCGAGTGCCGGGAGGCGGGGTCCGGCGCGCCGGTGCTGCTCACCCTCGACGCCTCCGACGCGCCGCCGCTGCTGGCCGCCCTCCGGGCGGGCGACGGCGGGGCGGGATGACGGCGGGCCGTGGGGAAGGATCCGGCGCCCGCCCGCGCAGCGGCTGACGCCGGACGAGCAGCAGCGGGTCGGGGGGTCCGTCGCGGTGGCGGCGCCGACGACGGTCGTCCGCAGGTACGCCCGGCAGAACGCGGGGCGTCTGCGCCTGCTCGGACCGGCCGCGGCACCGCACCTGACCTGCGGCGTTCCCGGGCGGCGCCGGGCGGTGCGGCGCGCTCCGGCATCATGGAGGGCGTCCCCTCCCCCGTCCCCCGCAGGAAGCAGGAACCGCCGTGGCCAGCACCGATCAGCCCGTGGACGAGCTGGTGGCGGAGGCGGTGGCCCGGGTCGCGGGTGCGCCCGCCGACGGCCTGGAGTACGTGGTGGACGGGGCCGCGTCGCTGCTGGCGGCCTCGGCGGAGCGGTGGCCCGCGGTGAGCCGGGCGCTGCTCGGGGCGGCGGAGCGCTCGGTGGGCCGCTGCTGGGCGGCCGGGTGGCAGCCCGCCGACCTGGTGCGGGTGGCCCGGCGGGAGCTGGGCCCGGTGCAGGTCGCGCTGGCGGCGGACCTGATCGCGGCGGAGGGCCGACGGCACCCGGCGGCGGCCCTGGACCGGCGCTGGCGGGAGCAGCTGCGGGAGCTGGACGCGCACCCGTGGTGGCCCTCCGACGAGGCGTACCTGCCGGAGTTCGCGGCCCGGCACCGGCTGGACCGGTTCGCGCTGGCCACCGCCGCGCTGGAGCTGCTGCGGGCCTGGGCGCTGCTGCCGCCCGTCCAGCCGGTGGGCCCGGCGCCCGGGCAGGCCGCCCCGCGGGCGGGGGCGCCGCGCGCGGACGAGCCGCGGATGCTGGGCCGGATCCGGGCGCTGCTGGCGAAGGCCGAGTCGACCGGGTTCCCGGACGAGGCGGAGGCGCTGACCGCGAAGGCGCAGGAGCTGATGGCCCGCCACTCGATCGACGAGGCGCTGCTCGCGGCGGGCGGCGGCCGGTCGGCGGACGATCCGGCGGCGGTGCGGATCGGCGTGGACAACCCGTACGAGGGCCCCAAGACGATGCTGCTGGACGCCGTAGCGGCGGCGAACCGGTGCCGGGTGGTGTGGGCGAAGGAGTTCGGGTTCTGCACGGTGGTCGGCTTCGACGCCGACCTGGACGCGGTGGAACTGCTCTACACCTCGCTGCTGGTGCAGGCCACGGCCGCGATGCACCGGGCGGGCAGCCGCAAGCACAAGGACGGCGCGGCCCGCACCAAGGCGTTCCGGCAGTCCTTCCTGGTCGCGTACGCGGCCCGGATCCGGGAGCGGCTGGCGGACGCCACCGAGCGCGCCACCGAGGAGGCCGCCCAGCAGGCCGCCACCGGTCGCGCGCCCGCCGCCGACCCGGACGGCACGCCGCTGCCGGCCGTCCCCGACGGCGGCCTGCTGCCGGTCCTGGCGGCCCGGGCGGAGGCGGTCGACGACGCCGTGGGCAGAATGTTCCCCAAGCTGGTGTCGCAGCGGGTGCGGGTGAGCGACGGCGAGGGCTGGGCCGAGGGCCGGGCCGCCGCCGACCGGGCCTCCCTGCACCGCGGCTCAGGACGCATCGAGCGCTGACGGCCCGTCGGCGCACACGGGGGGACGAGGATGGACTTCAGGGAACGGGTACGGGGCGCCCTGCTCGGCGGGGCCCTGGGCGACGCCCTGGGCTGGCCGGTCGAGTTCCGGCGCCTGGACCGGATCCGGGCCGAGTACGGGCCGGAGGGCCTGACCGACCTGGCCGACGCCCCCCTCGGCGGCCAGGTCACCGACGACACCCAGATGACCCTGTTCACCGCGGAGGGCCTGCTGCGCGGCGGCCGCCCGGAGGACCTGCACGCCGCCTACCGCCGCTGGTTCACCACCCAGCGGATGTCCGGACCCGGCCCCCGGCCCGACGGCTGGCTGGCCGCCCAGGAGTTCCTGTACGCCTCCCGGGCCCCCGGCAACGCCTGCACCACCGGCGTCGCCACCGGCTACCGGCCCGCCGCCCCGTTCGGTCAGGACGGCCCGGTCAACCCCGGCTCCAAGGGCTGCGGCACCGTCATGCGCTCGGCCCCGTTCGGCCTGATCGGCCTCGACCCGGAGCAGGCCTTCCGACGCGCCGCGGTGGCCGCCCAGCTGACCCACGGCCACCCCACCGGCTACCTCGCGGCGGGCGCCTTCGCCGCCCTGGTCACCCTGGTCGCCACCGGCACCCCGCTGCGCCCGGCCGTCGACGCGGTCCTCGTCCGGCTCGACGCGCAGGACCGGGGCGCGGAGACCGCCGCCGCGCTGCGCCGGGCCCTGCGCGTGGCGGCGGAGGGCCCCGGCAGCGCGGAGGCCGTCGAACGCGTCGGCCTCGGCTGGATCGCCGAGGAGTGCCTGGCCGTCGCCGTGTACGCGGCCCTGGTCGGCACGGACGCCCGCGCGGCCCTCGTCCTGGCGGTCAACCACTCCGGCGACAGCGACTCCACCGGCGCGGTCTGCGGCAACCTGGTCGGCGCGCTGCACGGCCTGTCCGGCCTCCCCGCGGACTGGTGCGAGCTGGTCGAGGGCCGCGACGTCGTCCTCCAGGTGGCCGACGACCTGGTCACCGCGTTCGCCCTCGGCAACCGCACGGCACTGGACGGCCGCTACCCGACCGGCACGTGATCCAGGGGGCTCGGGGAACGGCGAGTCCGTGCTGCTGACGGCCGGAGCCCACCGATGTGTCCGTGCTGCTCCGGGCCGTCCGAACAGAACCCGAAGCCACCGCACGCAACGGCAGTGCACCGCCAGCAGCCCCGAGCCCGCCGTTCCCCGGGCCCCTGGCGGGCCCCCTCAGTCCCAGAGCGCCCCGAAGGCCAGCAGCTCCTCGCGGTACTCGATCCGCTCCGCCCACTCCCGCGGCCAGGCGTCCGCGCCGTGCCTGGCCCCGGCGAACGCGCCGGCCAGGCAGGCCAGCGAGTCGGAGTCGCCGGAGGAGACCGCGGCGCGGCGGACGGCGGCGACCGGGTCGTCGGGCAGCAGGAGGAAGCAGAGCAGCGCGCCGGCGAGGGCCTCCTCGGCGACCCAGCCCTCGCCGGTGCGCTCGCACGGGTCGGCCTCGACGTCCCCCGCCGCGAGCGCCGCGTCGAGCCGGTCGAGGGCGCGCAGGCTCTCGTCCCAGCCACGGGCGATGAACTCCTCCGGGGAGCCGAAGTGGTCCCGGGCGGCGAGGTCGCCGAGCCAGGTCGCGTCGTAGCGGGTGCGCTGCTGCTGCGCGTGGGCGCGCAGCCGGGCGGGGAGTTCGGCCGGTTCGACGCCCCGGGCGAGCCAGCGGACGGTGAAGGCGGTGAGTTCGCTGGCGGCGAGCGCGGTGGGGTGGCCGTGGGTGAGGCCGGACTGCAGCTGGGCGGCGCCGGCCACCTGGCGGTCGGTCAGTTCGCGGACCAGGCCGAGCGGGGCGACCCGCATGTTGGCGCCGCAGCCCTTGGAGCCGAGGTCGCTGGCGTCCTGCCAGGGGCCCCCGGTGGAGAGCCGGAAGCAGGAGCGCAGGCAGGTCATGCCGGGGGCCCGGTCGTTGCTCGGGGAGCGCCACCAGTCGACGAACTCCGCGCGCAGCGGCGGTTCGAGGCGCAGCGGGGCGAGCGGCCCCTCGGCGAGGGCGTCGCGCAGGGCGCGGGCGAGCGCGAGCGTCATCTGGGTGTCGTCGGTGACCTGGGCCTTCTTCGGGAGCGGGAGGTCGCGCCAGTCGGGGCTGAGCAGTCCGATCTCGTGGAGGTTCAGGAACTCGGTGCGCTTGCCCAGCGCGTCGCCGATCGCCAGCCCCAGCATCGCTCCCGTCGCCCGTCGCACCGTGCGCCCCTTCTTCGAACCTCGGTCCTCAGACCTCGACCAGTAGCTGTTCCAGCCCGCGGATCACGTAGCCGGGGCGCCAGTCGGGCTCGCGCAGCAGCCGTAGCCCGGGGGCCTTGCGGAGCAGTGCGCCGTAGGACTCGGTGAGTTCCATTCTGGCGAGCGGGGCGCCGAGGCAGAAGTGGATTCCGGCGCCGAAGCTGAGGTGCGGGTTGTCGGTGCGGCCGAGGTCGAGCCGGTCGGGGTCGGTGAAGCGGGCGGGGTCGCGGTTGGCGGAGCCGAACAGCAGCGCCACCTCCGCACCGCGCGGAACGGTCGTGCCGCCGACCTCGACGTCGTCCAGCACCCAGCGCTCGAACATCTGCAGCGGGGTGTCGTACCGCATGAGTTCCTCGACGGCGGTGGGCAGCAGTTCGTCCACCGCGCCGCGCAGCCGGGCGAGTTGGTCGGGGTTGCGGAACAGGGCGAGCCAGCCGTTGCCGGTGGTGTTGACGGTGGCCTCGTGGCCCGCGTTGAGCAGCAGGACGCAGGTGGAGACCGTCTCCTGCTCGCTGAGCACCTGCCCGTCCTCGGCGGCCAGGGCCAGGGCGCTGATCAGGTCGGGGCCGGGTTCGGCGCGCCGCTTGCGGATCAACTCCCGCAGGTAGGCCGAGAACTCGAGGCTGGCGGTGACGGCGCGGCGGGCGGTCTCCGGGCTGGGGTCGAGTTCGAACATGCCGGTGATGTCGGCGGACCAGGGGCGCAGCAGGTGCCGGTCGGGGGCGGGGATGCCGAGCATCTCGGCGATCACGGCGACCGGCAGCGGTTCGGCGACCCGCGCGATCAGGTCGCCGCCGCCGTCGGCGAGCAGGCCGTCGACGAGTTCGGCGGCGAGGCGCCGGACGGTGGGGCGCAGCGACTCGACCGTGCGCGGGGTGAAGGCCTTGGCGACCAGGCGGCGGATCCGGGCGTGGTCGGGGCCCTCCAGGTCGAGCAGCCCGTGGTCGTTGAGGGTGTGGAACGGCTCGTGCGCCGGATCGGGCGCGGGGCGGCCGAACTCCTCGTGGGTGAAGCGGTGGGTGTAGGTGCGGCCGAGCCGACGGTCCCGCAGCAGCGCGTTGACGTCGGCGTACCGGGATACCAGCCACTGCCCGGTCGGCTCGTGGTGGTGGACGGGCGCCCGTTCGCGCAGGGCGGCGTACGCGGGGTAGGGGTGGGCCACGAACTCGGCCGACCAGGGGTCGAAGGCGTCGGTCGTCACGGGGGTCCTCCCTGGTCGTCGGGCCGCCATGCTACGTCGGCCGCCCACCCCCGCCCCGTCCCGGACCGGCCCCCGCCCGGGGAGGGCGGTCAGACCTCGGACAGGTCGCCGTCCACCAGGCGGGCCACCAGCTCCGGGAGCGCCTGCGAGATCGGTGTCCGGATCACCTCGTGCGCGGCCCGGTCCCAGGGCGTGGGTTCGCCGTTGACCACGATCAGCCGTGCGTCGTGCTCCAGCGCGATCTTCGGCAGCAGCGCGGCCGGGTGCACCTGCAGCGAACTGCCGACCGCCAGGAACACCTGGCAGTTCCTGGCGATCGCGTCGGCCTGCTGCAGCACCCGCTCGTCCAGCGCCTCGCCGAACATCACGGTGCGCGGGCGCAGCACGCCGCCGCACTGCTCGCAGGCCGGGTCGTCCTCGCCCGCGGCGACCCGCTCCAGGGCCTCCGTCATCGGGCCGGTGGCCCGGCAGCGCACGCACTGCACCTCGGTGGCCGTCCCGTGCAGTTCGAGCACCTTCCGCGGCGGGAGCCCGGCGGCCTGGTGCAGGCCGTCCACGTTCTGGGTGAGGACCCGCACCGGGACGCCCGCGCGCTCCAGTTCGACCAGTGCCCGGTGGCCCGCGTTGGGCGCGGCGCCGATCGCCCCGGCGTCCCGCCGCATCAGCCAGGAGCGGCGGCGCACCTCGCGGCTCGCCAGGTACGGGCCGATCGTCACCAGTTCCTGCGCGCTCGGGTCGCGCTGCCAGAGCCCTTGCGGGCCGCGGTAGTCGGGGATCCCCGAGTCCGTGGAGATGCCCGCCCCCGTCAACACCGCCACCAGCGGTCGCTTACCGGTCATGCCCCGGAGGGTACGGGCCGCACCCGCCCGCGGCCACCGGTTATCACCGGCAGGAAGGCGGCCAGGTACAGCGCCGCGCCGACCGCCAGGTAGTCCAGGGACGCGCCCATGGCCAGGGTGCCCAGCAGCACCAGGGCGGGGCTCCACCAGGGGGTGGCGCGCCGCAGGGCCAGCCGGACCAGCAGCGCGATCAGGCCGACGTACAGCAGCATCGGCACCACGTCGTACACCAGCGGCTGCGCGCCCGGCACGGACCGGACCCGGTCGAACACCGCCGAGCGGGCCTCCCGGTCGGCGGAGACGGCGTTCGCGTACAGGTCGATCCCGGCCTGGGCCAGCCCGGCGGTGACGCCCGCCCAGCCCGCCGCCAGCCAGGCCCGGCCCCACCGCGAGTCCCGGCCGCCCAGCCGCCACAGTTCGTGCAGGCCGACGCCCAGCAGGGCCAGGGCGGCGAACAGCGCCAGGTGCCCCACCGTCCAGCCGACGCCCACGTCGCGCGAGCCCGGCAGCAGTCGCACCACCCCGTACACCGCCATCAGCCCGGCCGACCATCCCAGTGCCCGACGCCTTGTCACCATCTGCCCCGACCCCCTTGTGAGTGTGCCTTCTCCGACACCCCCAACCCTGCCGCGGCGGGCCGCCGCACACCTCCCCCGTGCCGGTGAGAGTCGGACCTCCCCCGCGGGGAGGAGTCGGCTACTCCCCCGCGGTGACCGCGCCCGCCTCGTAGGCGAACACCACGGCGTGGACGCGGTCGCGCAGGCCGAGCTTCTGCAGGAGGTTGCTGACGTGGGTCTTGACGGTGTGCTCGCTGACCACCAGGGCGGCGGCGATCTCGGCGTTCGACATGCCGCGGGCGACCAGCCGCAGGGTCTCCAACTCCCGGGCGGTGAGCGACTCCAGGAGCCGTCCGAGCGGCCGGGAGAGGGCCAGCGGGCCAGCGGCCTTGCGGGCGGTGACCTCGCCGATGACCCGGCGGGTGACGGACGGGGCGAGCAGCGCCTCGCCGGAGTGGACGACCCGGACGGCGTGGACGAGGTCGTCGCGGCGGACGTCCTTGAGCAGGAAGCCGCTGGCCCCGGCGTACAGCGCGTCGAAGACGTAGTCGTCGACGTCGAAGGTGGTCAGCATGACCACCTTGCAGTCGGGGTGGTCGGCGCAGACCCGGCGGGCGGCCTCCAGGCCGTCCATGACGGGCATCCGGACGTCCAGCAGCAGGACGTCGGGGGCGTGTTCGCGGACGGCCGCGACGGCCTGCTGCCCGTCGCCCGCCTCGGCGACGACCTCGATGTCGGGCTGGGCCTCCAGGATCATGCCGAATCCGGCCCGGACCAGCTCCTGGTCGTCGGCGATCACCACGCGGATGGTCAACTCTCGTTCCCCTCTAGTGAACTGCTCAGGCATGGAGCGGCAGCACGGCGGCCACCAGGTAGCCGGGGCGGCCCGGCCGGGGCCCGGTCTCGGCGCTGCCGCCGCAGGCCGCGGCGCGCTCCCGGATGGAGAGCAGGCCGCGGCCGCCGGAGCGCCCGTCGACGCCCGCGCCGACCGGAGCGGGGGCCGGTCCGGTGCCGTCGTCGGCGACCTCGACGTGCAGCCGGGCGCCGTCGCGGACCGCGACCCGGACGCTGACGTGCCGGGCGTCGGCGTGCTTGACCACGTTGGTCAGCGCCTCCTGGACGATCCGGAAGGCCGCGGCCTGCACCTCGGCGGGCCCGGCCTCCTCGATCTCGGCGTCGACCGCGACCCCGGAGTCGCGGACCCGCTGCAGCACGTCGGCGAGCTCCGCCAGCCGGGGCTGCGGGGCGAGCGCGGGAACCGCCCCGTCCTCCTTCAACACGCCGAGCACCCGCCGGAGTTGGACCATCGCGTCGCGCCCGGAGTCGGCGATGGCGTCGAACGCCCGGATCGCCCGGTCGGGGTTGCTGCGCACCACCAGCGGCCCGGCCTCGGCCTGGACCACCATCAGCGAGACCGCGTGGGCCAGGATGTCGTGCATCTCGCGGGCGATCCGGGCCCGCTCCTCGGCGACCGCCCGGGCCGCGTCGCTGGCCGCCCGCAGCCCGGCCTGCCGGGCCCGTTCGGCCTCGACGCCCGCCAGTCGGCGCAGCTCCCGCACCAGCGAGCCGAGCACGAAGCTGCCGACCGACACCACCAGGCTGAACAGCATGCCGCCGAAGGACCGGGTGCCCAGCACGTTGCCGAGCACCACGGCGGTCAGCAGCACGGCCCGCTGCCAGTCCCGGCCGCGGTCGGCGACGGTGTAGACGCCGATCGCCATGGCGAGCTGGATCTGCGGCATCGCGAAGTGCGCGAACGCCGACAGCGCCGCGGTGGGCACCGCGCAGGCCAGCACCACCGCCCACGGCGCCCGCTGGCGCCACCACAGCGGCAGCGACCCGGCCAGCGCCAACGCGTAGGCCCACCACTGCCGTTCGGAGGGGATCCGGTCGGTGTACACCCCCCACAGCGAGACGCCGACGGCGAGCGCCACCAGCGGCCCGTTCACCGCCCAGGGCCGGGCCCGGCCCCACGCCAGCAGCCCGTCCGCCCGCTTCCCCCACGCTCCCATGCCGCGCATCCTCTCGTATCCCGGTCGGGCGCCGCACGGCCCTCCCGCACGCGCGAGGGGGCGCCCCCGGCCCTCCCGGCCGGGCGCGCCCCCGTGCGGGCGTCAGGACGTCACAGCAGCCGCTTGATCTCCCCCCGCGCCCGGTAGAACCCGCCGGACTCGGACCGGCGCACCTCGGCGACCAGGTACCTGGCCCCGGCGACCCGGACGTCCTTCGGGAACTGCACCCGCAGCGCGGCGTCGTAGCCGGGCGTCACCACCCGCACCCGCAGCCGCCCGCCCTCGGCCACGCACTCCACCTCGACGCCCCCGGCGCCCGCCGCCCCGGCGCTGACGGTCTCCAGCTCGGCGCCCGCCGCGACGCGTTCGACGCCCGCCCCGCTCACCTCCGCGGTGGCCGGCAGGGTGCCCTGCTCGGCGTCCCGCACGGCGCCCTGGGAGGCGTCCAGGCAGGCCAGCGAGCCGTCGGTGGTGACCAGGTACAGCCGCCCGTCCCGGTACTGCATGCTGTACGCCGAGCCGCAGCCGGTGCCGAGCTTCCACAGCCGGGTGCCGTCCGCGGCGAAGCAGTAGACGGACGAGTGGTTGTCGCCCGCGAACACGAACTCCCCGTCGGGGGAGGCCGCGCAGGAGAACACCGCGGCGTCGCACCGGTACGCGGCGGCCTCCGAGCCGTCGGCCTTGCGCAGCCGGTGCACCCAGCCCTGCGAGGTGCCCGCGAACACCTCGTCCTTCTCCTGCCAGCCGAACAGCACCGCGCCCTTGGTGCGGGTGTGCCACAGCTGCTCGCCGCCGCGCCCGGCGTACCGGGCCACGCCCGCCGACCAGCCGTGGTAGACCGACTCGGCGTCGCAGCGCACCATCCAGCCGGCCGAGCCCTGGGCGTTGCGCCGCCACTGGAACTCGTCCTCGTGGTCGACGGTGGTCAGCCCGCCGCGCTCGTCGGCGACGCCGAGCACCCCGTCGTGGATGTCCAGCCAGTAGATGTCCACGTCCTGGGCGATCTCGTACGCCACCCGCGGCACCTTCCCGCCGAGGTCGTACACCTTGCCGTCGTCGCAGCCCGCGTAGATCCACCAGTCGTCGGCGACGATGCACTTGACGCCGTCGGGCAGCCCGAACCGGCCGGTGACCTGTCCGTCGGTGGTCAGCGTGTAGACGTCGCCCTGCTCGTTGCCGACCCAGGCGTGCTCCTCGCCGACGTACACCCCGAACGCGGGCGAGCCGGAGCGGAAGCGCCACAGCAGCGGCGCCTGGCGGGCGGTGGAGCGGCTGGAGGCGATCTGCCGCCGGGTCACGGCCCGGCGCCGGCGCACGCCCCGGACGGCCGGGGCGTAGCCCTTGCGGACCTTCTCGCCGATCTTCTTCGCGGCCTGCGCGGCGGCCTTCTCGGCGCTCGCGCACACCGTGGTCCTGGTGGTGCCGCTCTCGCCGATCCGCCCGTAGCGGATCGTCAACTCGGCTCCGTCGACCGTGACTTCGTAGAACTTGTGGGCGCTCCCCTGGTCCTCGGAGAGCTCCAGGTAGGTCACCTGCGGGTCCGCGGAAACGGTGACGGACATGGCCGACGCCCCTTTCGGGCACAGAGTTCGGAGGGGTGCCGGCCGGGCCTCGCCACCTGCCGACACCGCTCAATCTACGGCCCGGCACCGACAGTTGGCGCTCAGTCGGCGGAGACCTTCACGCCGCCGGTGTCGGCCCGCGCGACCAGCGCGTGCGCGGCCCCGGCCTGCGAGGGGACGTTCACCTCGGTGCCGCCCGTCGCGGCGTGCGCGTCCACCGCGTACGCCTGTCCGGCGGGCACGGTCAGCTCCACCCCGCCGGTCCCGGTGCGCAGTTCGGCCCGGGCCGGCGCCGCCTCGAACCGGGCCGTCACCCCGCCGGTCTCGGCCTTCAGCACGACGTTCGCGCTGCGCAGCCCGGTCGCCTCCACCCCGCCGGTGACCGTCTCCGCGGTGACGTCGCCGCTCAGGCCGTGCAGCCGGATGCCGCCGGTGGTCTCCTTCAGCCGCAGCACCGTCCCGGCGGGCACCCGCACCTGGTAGCCGATCCCGCACTGCGAGCAGGAGTACGACAGCTTCAGCACCCCGCCGGCGAGCACGTGGGCGGCCCGTGGCTCCTCGTCCCGCCAGGTGCGCTTCTCCACCACCTGCACCGGCCCGTCCCCGGCCCGCACCTCGATCCCGCCGACCTCGCCGTCCACCTGCAGCTCGGTGACCTGCCCGGGCACCTCGTAGGACACCGTCCTCTTCCGGTCGTCCCACGGTCCGCACCCGACCGCCCCGCCCGCCAGCAGCCCCACGACGGCCACCGCCCCCACCCACCGCTTCACCGCGGCCTCCTCTCGACGCCCACCAGTCTCCCGGCGCCCCCGCCCCGCCCGCCTCCCTCCCACGGCGGGTTCGCCCCCCTCCCTCCCCGGGGGGATCTCCCCTGGGGAACGCCGCAGGGCGGCCACCCCGACCGGGGTGACCGCCCTGCGTTCCGTACCGGAGGATCAGCCGGTGTACGGGCCGTAGTCGTAGTCGTCCAGCGGGACGGCCTGACCGGAGCCCGCGCCGAACGGCGACAGGTCGTAGTCGTCGTAGCCGACGGCCGAGTACATCGCGGCCTTGGCCTCCTCGGTCGGCTCGACCCGGATGTTGCGGTAGCGGGGCAGACCCGTACCGGCCGGGATGAGCTTGCCGAGGATGACGTTCTCCTTGAGGCCCAGCAGCGGGTCCGACTTGGCGTGGATCGCCGCGTCGGTGAGCACCCGGGTCGTCTCCTGGAAGGAGGCGGCCGACAGCCAGGACTCGGTGGCCAGCGAGGCCTTGGTGATACCCATCAGCTGCGGACGGCCGGAGGCGGGGTGACCGCCCTCGGAGACCACGCGGCGGTTCTCCTGCTCGAAGCGGCCGCGCTCGACGAGCTCGCCCGGGAGCAGCTCGGCGTCGCCCGACTCGATGATCGTCACGCGGCGGAGCATCTGCCGGATGATGATCTCGATGTGCTTGTCGTGGATCGACACGCCCTGCGAGTTGTAGACCTTCTGGACCTCGGCGACCAGGTGGATCTGGACGGCACGCTGGCCCATGATGCGCAGCACGTCGTGCGGGTTGGTCGCACCGACGGTCAGCTTCTGGCCGACCTCGACCGCCTCGCCCTCGCTGACCAGCAGCTTGACGCGCTTGGAGACCGGGTAGGCGATCTCGTCGCTGCCGTCGTCGGGGGTGACGACGACCTTGCGGGTCTTCTCGGTGTCCTCGATCCGGACGCGGCCGGCCGCCTCCGAGATCGGGGCCACGCCCTTGGGGGTGCGGGCCTCGAAGAGCTCGACGACACGCGGCAGACCCTGGGTGATGTCGTCACCGGCCACACCACCGGTGTGGAAGGTGCGCATGGTCAGCTGGGTGCCGGGCTCACCGATGGACTGGGCGGCGATGATGCCGACCGCCTCACCGATGTCGACCAGCTTGCCGGTGGCCAGCGAGCGGCCGTAGCAGAAGGCACAGGTGCCGACCGCGGACTCGCAGGTCAGGATCGAGCGGACCTTGACCTCGCTCACGCCGTGCCGGATCAGCTCGTCCATCAGGACGTCGCCGAGGTCGGTGTTGGCGGTGGCGATCAGCTTGCCGTCGACGGTGATGTCCTCGGCGAGCATGCGGGCGTACACGCTGGTCTCGACGTCGTCGGCCTTGCGCAGCACGCCGTCCGCACCGACCGAGCCGATCGACAGCTTGAGGCCGCGCTCGGTGCCGCAGTCCTCCTCGCGGATGATCACGTCCTGCGAGACGTCCACCAGACGACGGGTCAGGTAACCCGAGTCGGCGGTGCGCAGCGCGGTGTCGGCCAGACCCTTACGGGCACCGTGGGTGGAGATGAAGTACTCCAGCACGGACAGGCCCTCGCGGAACGAGGCCTTGATGGGACGCGCGATGGTCTCGTTCTTCGCGTTCGACACCAGACCGCGCATACCGGCGATCTGACGCATCTGCATCATGTTTCCGCGCGCACCCGAGTCGACCATCATGAAGATGGGGTTCGTCTTCGGGAAGTTCGCGGCCATCGCGTCGGCGACCTCGTTGGTCGCGCGGGTCCAGATGCCGACCAGCTCGGACTTGCGCTCGTTGTCGGTGATCAGACCGCGCTCGTACTGCTTCTGGACCTTCTCCGCCTGCGCCTCGTAGCCCTCCAGGATGGCGGGCTTGCTCGGCGGGACGATGACGTCCGAGATCGAGACGGTGACACCGGAACGGGTCGACCAGTGGAAGCCGGCCGCCTTCAGGTTGTCGAGCGCCGCGGCGACGACGACCTTCGGGTAGCGCTCGGCGAGGTCGTTGACGATCGCCGACAGCTGCTTCTTGCCGACCTCGTAGTCGACGAACGGGTAGTCCTCGGGCAGCAGCTCGTTGAAGAGCGCGCGGCCCAGGGTGGTGGTGATCCGGAACGGCTCGCCCTCGGTCCAGGCCGGCTGCCCGTCCTCGTCCACCGGCGGGGTCCAGCCGCGGGGCGGGACGGTGCCGGCCGGGAGGCGCAGGTCGATCGGGGCCTGGACGTCCAGCTCGCGGGCGTCGAAGGCCATGATCGCCTCGGCGGTCGAGGAGAAGGAACGGCCCTTGCCCTTGACCTCCTCGCGGTCCGAGGTGAGGAAGAACAGGCCCAGCACCATGTCCTGGGTCGGCATGGTGACGGGGCGGCCGTCGGCCGGCTTCAGGATGTTGTTCGAGGACAGCATCAGGATGCGGGCCTCGGCCTGCGCCTCCGCGGACAGCGGCAGGTGCACGGCCATCTGGTCGCCGTCGAAGTCCGCGTTGAACGCGGTGCAGACGAGCGGGTGGATCTGGATGGCCTTGCCCTCGACCAGCTGCGGCTCGAAGGCCTGGATGCCGAGGCGGTGCAGGGTGGGCGCACGGTTCAGCAGCACCGGGTGCTCGGCGATGACCTCTTCGAGGACGTCCCACACCACGGGGCGGGCGCGCTCGACCATGCGCTTGGCCGACTTGATGTTCTGCGCGTGGTTCAGGTCGACCAGGCGCTTCATCACGAACGGCTTGAAGAGCTCCAGCGCCATGGCCTTGGGCAGGCCGCACTGGTGCAGCTTGAGCTGCGGGCCGACGACGATGACCGAACGGGCCGAGTAGTCGACGCGCTTGCCGAGCAGGTTCTGGCGGAAACGACCCTGCTTGCCCTTGAGCATGTCGGACAGCGACTTCAGCGGACGGTTGCCGGGGCCCGTGACCGGGCGGCCGCGGCGGCCGTTGTCGAAGAGCGCGTCGACGGCCTCCTGGAGCATGCGCTTCTCGTTGTTCACGATGATCTCGGGCGCGCCGAGGTCGAGAAGCCGCTTCAGGCGGTTGTTGCGGTTGATGACGCGGCGGTACAGGTCGTTCAGGTCGGAGGTGGCGAAGCGGCCACCGTCGAGCTGGACCATCGGGCGCAGGTCCGGCGGGATCACCGGGACGCAGTCGAGCACCATGCCCTTGGGCTTGTTGCTGGTCTGCAGGAAGGCGGAGACGACCTTGAGGCGCTTGAGCGCGCGGGTCTTCTTCTGGCCCTTGCCGGTGCGGATGATCTCGCGGAGGCGCTCGGCCTCCTCGCCCAGGTCGAAGGACTCCAGGCGGTCCTTGAGGGCCGCCGCGCCCATCGAGCCGGAGAAGTAGGTGCCGAAGCGGTCGCGCAGCTCGCGGTAGAGCAGCTCGTCGCCCTCCAGGTCCTGGACCTTGAGGTTCTTGAACCGGGTCCAGACCTCGTCGAGGCGGTCGATCTCGCGCTGCGCGCGGTCGCGCAGCTGCTTCATCTCGCGCTCGGCGCCCTCGCGCACCTTGCGGCGCACGTCGGCCTTGGCGCCCTCGGCCTCCAGCTCGGCCAGGTCGGCCTCGGCCTTCTTGGCCCGGGCCTCCAGGTCGGCGTCGCGCCGGTTCTCGATCTGCTGGCGCTCGACCGAGACGTGCGCCTCCAGGGACGGGAGGTCGCGCTGGCGACGCTCGTCGTCCACCCAGGTGATCATGTAGGCGGCGAAGTAGATGACCTTCTCGAGGTCCTTCGGCGCCAGGTCGAGCAGGTAGCCCAGGCGCGACGGGACGCCCTTGAAGTACCAGATGTGGGTGACCGGGGCGGCCAGCTCGATGTGGCCCATCCGCTCGCGGCGCACCTTGGCGCGGGTCACCTCGACGCCGCAGCGCTCACAGATGATGCCCTTGAAGCGCACGCGCTTGTACTTGCCGCAGTAGCACTCCCAGTCCCGGGTGGGACCGAAGATCTTCTCGCAGAAGAGGCCGTCCTTTTCCGGCTTCAGCGTGCGGTAGTTGATGGTCTCCGGCTTCTTCACCTCGCCGTGCGACCACTGGCGGATGTCGTCGGCGGTGGCCAGTCCGATGCGGAGCTCGTCGAAGAAGTTGACGTCAAGCACTGGTCGTCAAGCCCTCTTTCGTGATTCGAGAGTCTGTCTGTTGGTCTGAGGGGGGCCTGGGGGCGGGCCGACCCGGACTAGGGGTCGGCCCGACCTCCGTCAGACCTCTTCGACGCTGCTCGGCTCGCGCCGGGACAGGTCAATGCCGAGCTCCTCGGCGGCGCGGAACACGTCCTCGTCGCTGTCGCGCATCTCGATGGACTGGCCGTCCGAGGACAGCACCTCCACGTTGAGGCAGAGCGACTGCATTTCCTTGATGAGGACCTTGAAGGACTCGGGAATGCCGGGCTCGGGGATGTTCTCGCCCTTGACGATCGCCTCGTAGACCTTCACGCGGCCCAGGACGTCGTCGGACTTGATGGTGAGCAGCTCCTGCAGCGCGTACGCGGCGCCGTATGCCTCAAGGGCCCACACCTCCATCTCACCGAAGCGCTGACCACCGAACTGCGCCTTACCACCGAGCGGCTGCTGGGTGATCATCGAGTACGGGCCGGTCGAACGGGCGTGCAGCTTGTCGTCGACCAGGTGGTGCAGCTTGAGGATGTACATGTAGCCGACCGAGATCGGCATCGGGAACGGCTCGCCGGAGCGGCCGTCGAACAGCCGGGCCTTGCCGGTGGAGTTCACCAGGCGCTCACCGTCGCGGGTGAGGGTGGTGTTGTCCAGCAGGCCGGTGATCTCGTCCTCGCGGGCGCCGTCGAAGACGGGGGTGGCGAGGTTGGTGCCGCCCTCGACCCGGTCGGCGCCGATCGCCTGGAGCCGCTTGGCCCACTCGTCGGCGAGGCCGGAGACGTCCCAGCCCTGCTTGGCGAGCCAGCCGAGGTGGATCTCCAGGACCTGTCCCGGGTTCATTCGGGACGGGACGCCCAGCGGGTTCAGGATGATGTCGACCGGGGTGCCGTCCTCCAGGAACGGCATGTCCTCGACCGGCAGGATCTTGGAGATGACGCCCTTGTTGCCATGGCGGCCGGCCAGCTTGTCACCGTTGGTGATCTTGCGCTTCTGGGCGACGTAGACGCGGACCAGCTGGTTCACGCCCGGGGGAAGCTCGTCCCCCTCCTCGCGGTCGAAGACGCGCACGCCGATGACCTTGCCGGACTCGCCGTGCGGCACCTTCAGCGAGGTGTCGCGGACCTCGCGGGCCTTCTCGCCGAAGATCGCGCGGAGCAGGCGCTCCTCCGGGGTCAGCTCGGTCTCGCCCTTCGGGGTGACCTTGCCGACCAGGATGTCGCCGGTGACGACGTCGGCGCCGATCCGGATGATGCCGCGCTCGTCGAGGTCGGCGAGGACCTCCTCGGAGACGTTCGGGATGTCCCGGGTGATCTCCTCGGGGCCCAGCTTGGTGTCGCGGGCGTCGACCTCGTGCTCCTCGATGTGGATCGAGGAGAGGACGTCGTCCTGGACGAGGCGCTGCGACAGGATGATCGCGTCCTCGTAGTTGTGGCCCTCCCACGACATGAACGCCACGAGGAGGTTCTTGCCGAGGGCCATCTCGCCCTCGTCGGTGCACGGGCCGTCGGCCAGCACCTGGCCGGCCTCGACCCGGGCGCCCTCGTCCACGAGCACCTTCTGGTTGAAGGCGGTGCCCTGGTTGGAGCGGGTGAACTTGGCGGCCCGGTAGGTGTTGTACGTGCCGTCGTCGTTGGCGACGGTGACGTAGTCGGCCGAGACCTCCTGCACCACGCCGGCCTTGTCGGCGGTGATGACGTCCGCGGCGTCGACGGCGCAGCGGTACTCCATGCCGGTGCCGACCAGCGGCGCCTCGCTGCGCAGCAGCGGGACGGCCTGGCGCATCATGTTCGAGCCCATCAGCGCGCGGTTGGCGTCGTCGTGCTCGAGGAAGGGGATCATGGCGGTCGCGACCGACACCATCTGGCGCGGCGAGACGTCCATGTAGTCGATCTCGGTGCCGGGGATGTAGTCGATCTCGCCGCCGCGGCGGCGGACCAGGACGCGGGGCTCGGCGAAGGTCAGCTCCGCGGTGAGCGGGGCGTTGGCCTGCGCGATGACGTACCGGTCCTCCTCGTCCGCGGTCAGGTAGTCCACGGCCTCGGTGACGACGCCGTCGACGACCTTGCGGTACGGGGTCTCGATGAAGCCGAAGGCGTTGACCCGACCGTACGAGGCCAGCGAGCCGATCAGACCGATGTTCGGGCCTTCGGGGGTCTCGATCGGACACATGCGGCCGTAGTGCGAGGGGTGCACGTCACGGACCTCGAAGCCGGCCCGCTCGCGGGACAGACCACCGGGGCCGAGCGCGGACAGACGGCGCTTGTGGGTCAGGCCCGACAGCGGGTTCGTCTGGTCCATGAACTGCGACAGCTGGCTGGTGCCGAAGAACTCCTTGATGGAGGCGACGACCGGCCGGATGTTGATCAGGGTCTGCGGCGTGATCGCCTCGACGTCCTGGGTGGTCATGCGCTCGCGGACCACGCGCTCCATGCGGGCGAGGCCGGTGCGGACCTGGTTCTGGATCAGCTCGCCGACGTTGCGCAGGCGGCGGTTGCCGAAGTGGTCGATGTCGTCGACCTCGATGACGATGTCGCGGCCCTCGTCATCGCGCCACTCGGTCTCGCCGGCGTGCAGCTTCACCAGGTACTTGATGGTGTTGATGATGTCCGGCTCGGTGAGCACGCCGGAGTCGAGCGACTCGGCGTTGCCCAGCTTCCGGTTCACCTTGTAGCGGCCGACCTTGGCGAGGTCGTAGCGCTTCGGGTTGAAGTACAGGTTCTCCAGCAGCGTCTGCGCGGCCTCGCGGGTCGGCGGCTCGCCCGGGCGCAGCTTGCGGTAGATGTCGAGCAGCGCGTCGTCCTGGCCCTGGGTGTGGTCCTTCTCCAGGGTGGCGCGCATCGACTCGTACTCGCCGAACTCCTCCAGGATCATCTCGGTGGTCCAGCCGAGGGCCTTGAGGAGGACGGTGACCGACTGCTTGCGCTTGCGGTCGATGCGGACACCGACCATGTCGCGCTTGTCGATCTCCATCTCCAGCCAGGCACCGCGGGAGGGGATGATCTTGGCGGAGAAGATGTCCTTGTCGGACACCTTGTCCAGGGTGGAGTCGAAGTAGACGCCGGGGGAGCGCACCAGCTGGGACACGACGACACGCTCGGTGCCGTTGATGATGAAGGTGCCCTTGTTGGTCATGAGCGGGAAGTCGCCCATGAACACGGTCTGGGACTTGATCTCACCGGTCTCGTTGTTGGTGAACTCCGCGGTGACGAAGAGCGGGGCCGCGAAGGTGAAGTCGCGGTCCTTGCACTCGTCGATGGAGTTCTTCGGCGGCTCGAAACGGTGGTCCCGGAAGGTCAGGGACATCGACCCGCTGAAGTCCTCGATCGGGGAGATCTCTTCGAAGATCTCCTCCAGACCGGACTTGGTGGGGACGTCCTGACCGCTCTCCAGGGCAGCCTCGACCCGGGACTTCCAGGCCGCGTTCCCGAGCAGCCAGTCAAAGCTCTCGGTCTGCAGGGCCAGGAGGTTCGGGACCTCGAGGGGCTCCTTGATCTTCGCGAACGAGACGCGGAGCGGGGCGGTGGATGCGGAATTGTTCGAGGCGTTGCGCGGCGCGGCCAAGAGGGGGGTCCTTCCGAGGGCTCGGAGCTCACTACGCGCATACCGGCCGGGCCTTGCCGAGGGGTGAAAACCCCAGGTCAGGACAGGGACCGCTCCGGGCGACGAGTCACGGAGCAGCTAACAGGCAGCGCAAAGGGACAGTGTAGCCAAAGGCGACACTGCTAGCAAGCCCTGATTCGGAGACCGAATCGGACGCTCCTCCCGTACAACCGACAACCCGGGCAGTGATCCCTCACCGGCCGGGCCGTCGCACCCACTTCTGCGTCACCGGGAACCTTCCCAGTGCCGCCCCCGAATATGCATCGGCGGCGGTTCCGCTTGGGCACGCGCCTCGAGAATCGCGCGCCGCGTGCTGTTCGTCAAGGCCCGCACCAGGGTGTGGACCTCGTCCTGCTCATCGTCCGGACCGCTCCCCGCGTTACACGCTGCCTGCGCCCGGGGGCCGACGGACAGCGATCACCCTACCCCCGGACGCCGACAGGAGCCGAGTCCCGCGTGGGCCATCAGGAGCAACGGCCCGCGGGCCCGGAACGCGAGCAGGCCGGGCCGGCCACCCCGAGGGGTGGCCGGCCCGGCCGGAAGAGAACCTCTCAGCGAGAGGAACGGGTCACTTGACGGTGACCTTGGCGCCCGCGCCCTCGAGCTGGGCCTTCGCCTTCTCGGCGACGTCCTTGGCGACCTTCTCCAGAACCTTGGCACCAGCGGTGTCGACGAGGTCCTTGGCCTCCTTCAGGCCGAGGGAGGTGAGGGCGCGCACCTCCTTGATGACCTGGATCTTCTTGTCGCCGGCGCCGTCGAGGATGACGTCGAACTCGTCCTGCTCGTCAGCGGCCTCGGCCGGGGCGGCCGGGCCACCGGCGGCGGCAACGGCGACCGGGGCGGCGGCGGTGACGTCGAACTTCTCCTCGAAGGCCTTCACGAACTCGGAGAGCTCGATCAGGGTCATGCCCTCGAACTGCTCGAGCAGGTCCTCGGTGCTGAGCTTCGCCATGATTGGCGTCCTTCCACTAAATCGGCAGGTGCCGGATGTACGGGTTGGCGGGCGTGCTTACGGGCCCGCTGGGACGGGAGTGGTTACTCCGCGTCCTCGGCGGGAGCCGGAGTACCGGCACCGCCCTGCTCGACCTTCTCGCGCAGCGCTTCCACGGTGCGAACGAGCTTGGACGGGAGCGCCTGGAACACGGCGGCAGCCTGGGAGGGCTTGGCCTTCAGGGCACCCGCCAGCTTGGCGAGCAGCACCTCGCGGGACTCGAGGTCCGCGAGCTTCTTGATCTCATCGGCGGACAGCGCCTTACCGTCAAGGACACCGCCCTTGATGATGAGAGCAGGGTTCTCCTTGGCGAAGTCACGCAGAGCCTTCGCCGACTCCACCGGGTCACCGGTGACGAAGGCGACAGCCGTCGGACCGGCGAACAGGTCGTCCAGCTCGGAGATCCCGGCCTCGTTGGCCGCGATCTTGGTCAGCGTGTTCTTCACCACGGCGTAATCGGCGTTGCCGCCGAGCGAGCGACGCAGCGTCTTCAGCTGCTTCACCGTGAGACCGCGGTACTCGGTCAGAACGGCGGCGCTGGAGGCACGGAACTTGTCCGTGATCTCGGCGACGTCGGCAGCCTTGTCGGGCCTGGCCATAGGCTTACGCCTCCTTCCGTGATGTCGAAGTCGGGCCGACCTTCGAGAAGTCGACCATCCAACGCCTCGGACCCCAGGAAGCGAAGAAGCCCCGGCGCACAGGCGCACGGGGCTCGCAACGACCTCGACGGACCGGAACGGTCCGGAGATCCCACTTGGCTCCACAACCTGCGCGGGCGATCCGCAACGGGTGCGGACCCTTCGGTGCCGTCCTCCCTCTCGGGCGCACGGCGACAACCAGCGGTCTTTGGCTCGGCCAGCCTAACGGGACGAGTCGGGTTTGACCAAATCGCGCTACGGGAAGGCCGGCGGGCTGGCGCCGGTGCCGGGCGCGACGTCGGCCTCGGCGGGGGCCTGGACGGAGAGCGCGGAGCTGCCGAACTCGCCGTAGTCCACGGTGTCGACCTCGGCGGCGGCCCGGCGCAGCCGCACCAGCTGGTCGCTGTCGTCGAGCCACAGGTCGAGCACCACGTCGCCGGTGCCCAGCGCGGCCGTCAGGGCCTGCCGCCGGGTCTGGTCGAGCTGGGTCTGCGCGGCGACGTACTGGGCGGACGTCAGGGTGACCCGGTAGTGCTCGGCGGTGCCGTCGAGCAGCTTCTCCTCGCCGACCAGCTGCGGGTCCGCGGCGGCCGCGGCGGCGGCGACCGCGACCACCGGGCTGAGCCGGTCGATCAGGTCGCCGTACGGGATGCGGCCGTTGGAGAACTTCTGCCAGTGCGGGCCGCCGAGCCTGACCGCGCTCCCCGGGTCGCCGCCCAGGTAGGCGGAGGTGTCCAGCACCATCAGCACCTGGCTCTCCCCGTCCGCCTGGTACTTCAGCACCGTCTTCGGCGCCCAGAACAGCTCGCCCTTGGCCCCCTGGCCGCCCAGCACCGCGGTGTACCCGGCGCGCCGGGCGTCGTGCAGCACCAGCTGGGCGGAGAGCATCACCCCGTGCGGGGAGCGGTCGGTGGGGCTGGGCTGCGCGGTGCTCGGGGCGGCGGTGGAGGGCTCGGCGCGGTCGGGCGTCCGGGCGGAGGCGGTGCAGCCGGCGGCCGCGCCGACGAGCAGGGCTGCCGTCAGGAGGGCCCCGGCCCCGCGCACCCGTGCGCCCATCGGTCCCTCCTCCTGCCGCCGCCGTCCGGTCCCCTCACCATGCCATGCGGCCCGCCCTGCGCCGGAGTCACCCCCGGGGCCGGGCGGGCCGCCGGCCCGTGCCCGCTACTGCATCTGCTGCATCAGGTCCGAGAGCTTGAGGACCTCGCCGGCGGCCGGGGCCGGGGTGGCCTTGACCGTGCCCAGGCCGCTGTAGGTGATCGTCTCCGGCTTGTCGCCCGCCTTCGGGGAGGACCCGGTGACGGACTGCTGGACCAGCTCGCCCTTGTCGTTGATCCACAGCTCGACGACGACGGTGTCGCCGTCCTTCTTGATCTCGGCCAGCACCTTGGGCTTGAGGGCCCCGTCCAGCTTCATCTTGGAGACCAGGTCCTCCGCCTTCATCTCGCTGCGGTAGTGCGTGGTGCTCTGGCCCGAGACGGTCTCGGTGCCGGCCAGGGTCGCGGTGGGCGCGGCGGCCGCCAGCTGGATCGCCGGGTTCATCACCTGCACCATCGCGTTGAGGGAGGCGGTCTCGTTCCCGTCCTCCGCCGAGCCGTCCGACGCGTCGAGCGACACCCACTTCTTGCCCTTGGCCACGGCGGCCATGTCGGGGGTGACCCCGACGTACATCTGGCCGCCGACGACGAGGGCCTTGATCTCCTTGCCGTCCTCGGTGCCGGTCATCAGGAAGGACGCGGGGTCCTTCCAGACGTAGTCGACGGTGCCGTCGTCGTCGGCCTCGCCGCCCTTGACGGCCAGCTTGGCGCTGCCCGCCTTCTCCATGACCGCGGCGGAGGCCAGCAGGGCCTCCTTGGGGGGCAGCTTGGCGCCGCCCTTGCCCGCGGCCGGGGCGCTCTGCGAGGCGTCGCCGCCGGTCTTGGCATCGGTCGAGCCGCCCGAACCGGAGCTGCTGCAGGCGGTCAGGGCGCCGATGGCCACACAAGCCACGGCAACGGTACGCAGTGCGCGCACGGGGGTCCCCCACTCATCGGATTCTCATCTGAAGTACGGGAGCGGACTCTACCGAACCGCGCCGACCGCTGCGCAAACCGTTTCCGAACGCCACCGGGCCCGCACCCCCGAGAGGGGTGCGGGCCCGGTGAGCGATGACCTCGCAGGGGGCTGACTCAGGGTCAGACCGCCGCCGGGTCCTCCTCGACGAGGAGGTTGCGGGTGCGGTTCGGGTCCACCTGGATGCCGGGGCCGATGGTGGTGGAGAAGGAGACCTTCTTCAGGTAGCGGCCCTTGGCGGCGGACGGCTTGGCCCGGAGGACCTCGTCCAGCGCGGCGGCGTAGTTCTCGACCAGCTGCTCGTCGGTGAACGAGGTCTTGCCGATGATCAGGTGGAGGTTCGAGTGCTTGTCGACGCGGAACTCGATCTTGCCGCCCTTGATGTCGTTGACGGCCTTGGCGACGTCCGGGGTCACCGTGCCGGTCTTCGGGTTCGGCATCAGGCCACGGGGACCGAGCACGCGGCCGAGGCGGCCGACCTTGCCCATGAGGTCCGGGGTGGCGACGACGGCGTCGAAGTCCAGACGACCCTTGGCGACCTCGTCGATCAGCTCGTCGGAGCCGACGATGTCGGCACCCGCGGCACGCGCGGCCTCGGCACGCTCACCGTTCGCGAAGACCAGGACCCGGGCGGTCTTACCGGTGCCGTGCGGGAGGATGACGGTGCTGCGGACCATCTGGTCGGCCTTGCGCGGGTCGACGCCCAGACGCATGGCGACCTCGACGGTGCCGTCGAACTTGGTGACGGAGGTCGCCTTGGCGAGGCGGACGGCCTCGAGGGGGGCGTAGATCCGGGCGCGGTCGACCTGGGCGTCCGCGGCCTTGAGGGCCTTGCTGCGCTTCACTGCTGCTCCTGGTGGTTATTGGAGTCGTGGTCGGAACGGGCCGCGCGCGGCCCTACCACGGAGGACGTACGGGCTGGTCAGCCCTCGACGGTGATGCCCATCGACCGGGCGGTGCCGGCGATGATCTTCTCCGCCGCGTCCAGGTCGTTGGCGTTCAGGTCGGGCATCTTGGTGGTGGCGATCTCGCGCACCTGGGCCGAGGTCAGCTTGGCGACCTTGGTCTTGTGCGGCTCCTTGGAGCCCTTGTCGATGCCCGCGGCCTTCAGGATGAGGCGCGCCGCCGGCGGGGTCTTCGTGACGAAGGTGAAGGAACGGTCGTCGTAGACCGTGATCTCCACCGGCACGATCATGCCGCGCTGCGACTCGGTGGCCGCGTTGTACGCCTTGCAGAACTCCATGATGTTGACGCCGTGCTGACCGAGCGCGGGGCCGACCGGCGGGGCCGGGTTCGCCGCACCGGCGTTGATCTGGAGCTTGATAAGCCCCGTGACCTTCTTCTTCTTGGGAGGCATGTCTCTCCGGGTCCTTCCGAGAGGTGATTGCTGATGTGCCCGGCCCGGGGCGAAACCCGGCCGCCAGGACACACATCGGACCAGGCTAACCGGTCAGGTGTCGCGGAACCAAAACGGTGCCGGGGCGGAGGCTCTCGCCCCGCCCCGGCACCGGAGACCTTCGGGTCAGTTCTTCTGGATCTGGTCGAAGGAGAGCTCGACCGGGGTCTCCCGGCCGAAGATCTCCACCAGGCCCTTGACCTTCTTCGAGTCGGGGTTGATCTCGTTGATGGTCGCCTGCAGGGTGGCGAACGGACCGTCGGTGACGGTGACCGAGTCGCCGACCTCGAAGTCCAGCACCTGCACCTCGACCGGGCGCACCGGCGAGGCCTTGCCGGCCTCCTTGGCGGCGGCGCGCTCCACGTCGGGGGCGAGCATCTTGACGACCTCGTCCAGGGTCAGCGGGTACGGGTCGTAGGCGTTGCCGACGAAGCCGGTGACACCGGGGGTGTTGCGCACGACGCCCCAGGACTCCGGGGTGAGGTCCATCCGGACCAGCACGTAGCCGGGGAGCTTGTTCTGCCGGATGGTCTTGCGGTCGCCGTTCTTGATCTGGACGACCTCCTCCTGCGGAACCTGGGACTCGAAGATGTAGTCCTCGACGTTCAGCGAGACGGAGCGCTGCTCCAGGTTCTGCTTCACCCGGTTCTCGTAGCCAGCGTAGGTGTGGATGACGTACCACTCGCCCGGCGCGCGGCGCAGCTGCTCGCGGAACTCGGCGACCGGGTCGCTCTCGACCTCCTCGGCGGCCTCGGCGTCGGCCTCCTCGGCGTCCGCCTCCTGCGCCTCGGCCTCGGCCTCGTCCACCTCGTGCACGGCGGCGGCCTCGGCCGGCTCGCCCGCCTCCAGCTCGTCGGCGGCCTCGACCTCGTCCTCCTCGGCGTCCGCCTCGGTGACGATCTCCTCGGCAGCCTCGACGTCGGCAGCCTCGGCCGCGTCCAGCTCGGCGGCGACATCCGCCTCGCGGACGGTCTCGTCGGCGTCGTACAGGGGGGACTCAGACACGGTCGCTGCTTCTTTCCTGGTTGTGGAACGGATACCTCAACAGTACCGACTCAACGGTAGTCGCCCGCGGCCCTTCGCGCCGACAGCTCGACCCGGGCCGAAGGATTCGGCCCGGGTCGGGGTGGAGTATTCGGTGCGGGACCGGCGGGGATCCCTGCGGGGTGGTGCCGGATCGGGCGTCAGCCGAAGATCCAGAAGGCGCCCTTCGCGAAGACCCAGTCGAGACCGGCGACCACCAGCATCATCACGACCACGAAGGTCACCACGACGGTGGTGTACTGGATCAGCTGGCTGCGGGTGGGCCAGACCACCTTGCGGAGCTCCGCGATGATCTGGCGGTAGAAGATCGCCGTCCGGGCGAAGATGCCCTTCTTGGCCCGCTTCCCGGACTTCTTGCCGCCCTCGCCGCCCTCGGCCTTGTTGGCACGGCGGCGCTCGCGCCGGGAGAGCTTCTTGCCGTCCTCGGTGCCCGTCGTCCCGTCCGCGCCCTCGGCCCCCTCGGGGTTGCCGCTCTCAGGCGTTGCGGTGGAGCCCGTGGTCTCCGTCACTCGTCCTCACCTGAATCCCGGTCCTGCGGAGGTCCGTGCCTGGTGCACGGGCGATCCGGCGAAAGCTGTGCTGGGTGGGGCCCTCTCCGCATCAAGCCCGCTCGCTCTGCGGAGCGAACGGGCTTGGCACGGATCGAGCAGCAGGGCACGAGGGACTCGAACCCCCAACCGCCGGTTTTGGAGACCGGTGCTCTACCAATTGAGCTAGTGCCCTACGGAGCCTCGCGGCTCCGGCGTGGCCCCCAACCTACCGCATCCGCCCGGCCGTGTGGTGTATCCGACCGGAGGATCCGCACTTCGGGAGCCGTCGAGCAGTGAGTGTACGGGTTCTTCGCCGATTGGTCGAACCTCATTCACCGAGATCACATTCGCCGACTTTCGACGCCCTCCGCTCGATATCCTCCGGCCCCGATCGCCCTCCGCCCGAGATCGTCCGGGTCCGCGGCGCGGATGCTGGAACGCCCGGGTTCGCACCGTGGAACCGCGATGACCGGCACCCGTGCGGTCTGGGACCATTCAGGGCATGAGCGCACCCACCCCCGAGAACGTGTCCCCCGCCAACCGCCGGGTCTCCGCCCGGGTCGGCGCCATCGCCGAGTCCGCCACCCTCGCCGTCGACGCCAAGGCCAAGGCCCTCAAGGCCGCCGGGCGCCCGGTGATCGGCTTCGGCGCCGGCGAGCCCGACTTCCCGACCCCCGGCTACATCGTGGACGCCGCGGTCGCCGCCTGCCAGGACCCGGCGAACCACCGCTACACCCCGGCCGGCGGCCTGCCGGAGCTGAAGGCCGCGATCGCCGCCAAGACGCTCCGCGACTCCGGCTACCAGGTGGACGCCTCGCAGGTGCTGGTGACCAACGGCGGCAAGCAGGCGATCTACAACGCCTTCGCCGCGATCCTCGACCCGGGCGACGAGGTGATCATCCCGGCCCCGTACTGGACCACCTACCCGGAGGCCGTGAAGCTGGCCGGCGGCACCCCGGTCGAGGTCGTCTCGGACGAGACCACCGGTTACAAGGTCTCGGTGGAGCAGCTGGAGGCGGCCCGCACCGCGAACACCAAGGTGGTGCTGTTCGTCTCGCCGTCGAACCCGACCGGCGCGGTGTACACCGAGGCCGAGGCCGAGGCGATCGGCCGCTGGGCGCTGGAGCACGGCCTGTGGGTGCTCACCGACGAGATCTACGAGCACCTGGTCTACGGCGACGCGACCTTCACCTCGCTGCCCGCGCTGCTGCCCGAGCTGGCCGACAAGTGCATCGTGGTCAACGGCGTGGCCAAGACCTACGCGATGACCGGCTGGCGGGTGGGCTGGCTGATCGGCCCGAAGGACGTCGTCAACGCGGCCGCCAACCTGCAGTCGCACGCCACCTCGAACGTCTCCAACGTGGCCCAGCGCGCGGCGCTCGCCGCCGTCTCCGGCGACCTCTCCGCGGTGGACGAGATGAAGACCGCCTTCGACCGCCGCCGCCGCACGATCGTGGCGATGCTGAACGAGATCGAGGGCGTGTTCTGCCCCGAGCCCGAGGGCGCGTTCTACGCCTACCCGTCGGTCAAGGGCCTGCTGGGCAAGGAGATCCGCGGCAAGCGCCCGCAGACCTCCGCCGAGCTGGCCGCCCTGATCCTGGACGAGGCCGAGGTCGCGGTCGTCCCCGGCGAGGCCTTCGGCACCCCCGGCTACCTGCGGCTGTCCTACGCGCTGGGCGACACCGACCTGGTCGAGGGCGTCAGCCGGATGCAGAAGCTGCTCGGCGAGGCCCGCGACTGACCTCCCGTCAGCGCCGCCCCCCGCGGCTCACCCGATCGGGCGAGCTGCGGGGGGCGGTTCCTGTTTCCGGGTGTTTTGCGGCAGGATCGGTGAATGGATCGCCTGCGTGATGTCCGGAGCCTGCCGAAGGCCCATCTGCACCTGCACTTCACCGGTTCGATGCGCCCCGCGACGCTGCTCGAACTCGCCGACAAGCACGGCATCCGGCTGCCCGAGGCGCTCAGCTCCGAGCACCCGCCCAAGCTCCGGGCCACCGACGAACGCGGCTGGTTCCGCTTCCAGCGGCTCTACGACACCGCCCGCTCCTGCCTGCGCGACGAGTCCGACATCCGCCGCCTCGTCCGGGAGACCGCCGAGGACGAGCGCGCCGACGGCTCCCGCTGGCTGGAGATCCAGGTCGACCCGACCTCGTACGCACCGCTGCTCGGCGGCCTGACCCCGACCCTGGAGCTGGTCCTGGACGCCGTCCGGGAAGCCTCCGAGGCGACCGGCGTCGGCATCCGGGTGCTGGTCGCCGCCAACCGGATGAAGTCCCCGATGGACGCCCGGACGCTGGCCCGGCTCGCCGTCCGGTACGCCGACCGGGGCGTGATCGGCTTCGGCCTCTCCAACGACGAGCGCCGCGGCCTGGCCCGGGACTTCGACCGCGCCTTCGCCATCGCCCGCAACGGGGGCCTGATCGCCGCCCCGCACGGCGGCGAGCTGGCCGGGCCGGAGTCCGTCCGCGACTGCCTGGACGACCTGGGCGCCGCCCGGATCGGCCACGGGGTGCGCGCCGCCGAGGACCCCCGGCTGCTCCAGCGCCTCGCCGACCGGCAGGTCACCTGCGAGGTCTGCCCCGCCTCCAACGTCGCCCTCGGCGTCTACGACAGCCCCGAGCAGGTCCCGCTGCGGCAGCTCTTCGAGGCGGGCGTCCCGCTCGCCCTGGGCGCCGACGACCCGCTGCTCTTCGGCTCCCGGCTGGCCGACCAGTACGCCCTGGCCCGCGAGTCGCACGCCTTCACCGACGCCGAACTGGCCGAACTCGCCCGCCAGTCGGTCCGCTCCTCGCAGGCCCCCGAGCACGTGGTGAAGGAACTGCTCGGCGAGATCGACGCCTGGCTGGTGGAGGAACCCGCCTAGCCCCGGCGGGTCAGGGCGGTGGTCGCCGCGGCCAGCAGCCCGCTCACCACCAGGGCGCCGACCGCGACCAGGGCCACGCCGACGGCGAACAGCCCGTCGCCGTCCCGGGACCAGTCGACCCAGGCGGCGCCCGCCAGCCCGACCGTGCTGCCCGCGACCGCGGCGAGCGTCCGGCCCCGGTACGCCGACCAGCACACCGCCGCGCCGACCGTCACCACCAGGCCGAGCACCTGCCAGACCTGGTACGGGCCGGAGACCGTGCCGTCCGGGGCGACGTCCTTCTCCCCGTCCCAGCCGAGCCAGGCGGCCCAGGCCGGGACCGCGGTCAGCAGGGGCAGCAGCAGGGACGCGCGGTCCGCGGTCGTCGCTCTTCTCATGGGTGGAGCGTCCCGCGCCCGGGGCGCGTCCGGACAGCGTGCGGGTACTCAGCCGATGGCTGAGTACCCGCCGCTTCAGAGGCTGACGCCCACCATCACCGGCTCGTTCACCAGCTCCACCCCGAACGCCGCGCGCACCCCGTCGCGCACCTCGCGGGCCAGCGCGAGCAGGTCCTCGGTGGTGGCCGAGCCGCGGTTGGTCAGGGCGAGGGTGTGCTTGGTGGAGAGCGTCGCCGGGCCGCTGCCGTGGCCCTTGCGGAAGCCCGCGTTGTCGATCAGCCAGGCCGCGGAGGTCTTGGTGCGGCCCTCGCCCGCCGGGTAGGCGGGCGCCCGCAGTCCGCCCAGCCGGGCGGTGAACGCGGCGAACTGGTCGTCCGACAGGACCGGGTTGGTGAAGAACGAGCCCGCCGACCAGGTGTCGTGGTCGGCCGCGTCCAGCACCATGCCCTTGCCCGCGCGCAGCCGCAGCACCTCGGCGTGGGCGTCCCCCAGCTTCACCCGCTGCCCCGGCTCGACGCCCATCGAACGGGCCACCTCGGCGTACTTCACCGGCGAGGACAGCCCGCCCTCGTCCGCGAGCCGGAACCACACCCGCAGCACCACGTACCGGTCCGGGTCGGCCTTGAAGCGGCTGTGCCGGTAGGAGAAGGCGCAGTCCTCGTTGGCCAGCGTGACGGTCTCGCCGAGCAGGCGGTCGTACGCGACCACCTCGGTGATGCTCTCGGCGACCTCCTGCCCGTACGCGCCCACGTTCTGCACCGGCGTCGCGCCGGCCGAGCCGGGGATCCCGGCCAGGAACTCGATCCCGGCCAGCCCGGCGGCGACGGTGCGGGCCACCGCGTCCGACCAGACCTCGCCGGCCGCGAGCTCCAGCAGCGTGCCGTCCAGCGCGTAGCCCTCGGTGGCGATCCGCAGCACCGTCCCGGGGAAGCCGGCATCCGCGATCACCAGGTTCGACCCGCCGCCCAGCACCAGCAGCGGCTCCCCCGCCGCGTCCGCCGCCCGCACCGCGGCCACCACCTCGGCGTCCGTCTGCGCCGTCACCAGCCGCCGGGCCGGGCCGCCCAACCGCAGCGTCGTCAACGGGGCCAGCGGCGCGTCCATCTCCTCGATCACCGCCCCAGCCTAAAGCAGCCCGGGAGGGACGGCGGGTGCGCGACCGGGCGCCCGGCGGGCGCGCGTTCAGGGGCTCGGGGAACGGCGAGCCCGAGCTGCTGACGGCCGGAGCCCACCGGAGTGTCCGTGCTGCTTCGGGCCGGGGTGACAGAACCCGAAGCCATCGCACGCACCGGCACCGCACCGCCGGCGGCCCCGGGCCCGCCGTTCCCCGGCCCCCGACGGCGCTACCGGCTCGCCGCGAGGCGCCGTCGCGCCTCGTCCCACCCCGGCTCCGCCGCACCCTCCGCGTCCCAGGTGGCGAACGCGGAGTGCTCCATGGCGGGGCGCAGGGCGGTCATCGCCCGCCGGTGGGTCCCGGAGCGGACGAAGGCGTCGAGCGCCTCCCGGTCGCTCCAGCTGGAGAGCACCCAGAAGGTGCGCTCCAGCGGTGCGGCCCGCAGGGTGACGCCGAGGGCGCCGGGGGCGCGGCGGGCCCGGCCGCGGACCTTCAGGGACTGCCGCAGGAAGCCGGGGACGTGCCGCAGGCCGCGGACCTTGAGTTCGGCGGCCATCACGACGGGCCGGGCGGGGGGCTGCTGGGCGGCGGGACCGGGGGCCCAGGGGAGCGTCATCGCGAGCACGGGTGGTTCCTCCTCGTTCGTCTCGTCCGTCGGTGGGTGGGTGGGTGGTCGGCCGCCGCTCAGGCCCGGCCGGCCGGAACGGGCGCGGGGGCGGGCGCGGTCTCCGGGCCGGCCGCCCCGGCCGTCCGCATGCCGTGCCGCCGCGGGACGAGCGCCGCGGCCACCGCCCCGGCCCCGACCGCGAGGGCGCCGACGACCATCGCGGGCACGAGCCCGTCGGTGAAGGCCGCGGTGCTGCCGTAGCCGCCCCGGGCGGAGAAGACCGCGGAGAGCACGGCCACGCCGAGGGCGCCGCCGACCTCCCGCATGGCGTTGTTCGCCCCGGAGGCGATGCCCTGTTCGGCGGGGCGGACGCTGGCCATCACCAGGTTGGCGGTGGGGGCGAAGTAGAGGGACATCCCGATGCCGCAGACCATCAGGACCGGGACCTGCTGCCCGTACCCGGCGGAGTGCTCGGCCAGCAGCGCCAGCCCGAGCAGGCCGAGGGCCTGCAGGACGAGTCCGGTGACGACGATCGGGCGGCCGCCGATCCGGTCGGTGAGGATCCCGGCGACCGGGGCGACCAGCAGCGGCATGGCGGTCCACGGGAGCATCCGGACGCCGGCCTGTTCGGCGGTGTAGCCGTTGACGCCCTGGAAGTACTGGCTGATCAGGAAGATCGAGCCGAACATGCCGAGGAACATCAGCAGGCTGGCCGCGTTGACGGCGCTGAACGCCCGGCTGCGGAACAGCCGCATCGGCAGCATCGGCCGCTTCGCGAAGCGGGCCTCGTACCCGACGAAGGCGGCCAGCAGCAGGGCGCCGCCGATCAGCGAGGCGAGCACCAGCGGGTGGGTCCAGCCGTCGGGGTTGCCGCGGACCAGGCCGAGGACGAGGCCGAAGAGGCCGCCGCTGACCAGCAGGGTGCCGGGGAGGTCGAGGCGGGGGTTCTCGCCGCGGCTCTCGCCGAGCACGGCGCGGGCCAGCGGCAGCAGGAGCAGGCCGACCGGGACGTTCACCCAGAAGATCCACTGCCAGGAGAACCGCTCGGTGAGGCTGCCGCCGATCAGCGGTCCGGTGGCGACGGCCAGCCCGCTGACCCCGGACCAGATGCCGAACGCCATGCCGCGCCTGGCGGCGGGCACCGCGACGGTCAGCAGGGTGAGGGTGAGCGGCATCATCACGGCCGCGCCGACGCCCTGGACGGCGCGGGCGGCGATCAGCGTCCCCATGCTCGGGGCCAGCGCGGCGGACGCCGAGCCGAGGGTGAAGACCGCGAGCCCGCCGAGGAACATCCGGCGGCGGCCGAAGCGGTCGCCGAGGGCCGCGCCGAACATCAGCAGGACGGCGAAGGTCAGGGTGTACGCGCTGACCGTCCACTCCAGGTCGGCGAGCGCGCCGCCCAGGTCGGCGCGGATCGCGGGCAGTGCGGTGGTGACCACCAGGTTGTCGAGTCCGGCCATGAAGCTGGCCACGCTGACGACCACCAGGGTCCAGACGGCTTGCCTGTTCATCTCGCTTCCCCCATAGGTTGTGATTGATCAATAACTTTTGTGGGCCGAAAAAAGGGCGCCCGCCACCGTCGGCGGAGCGCCTCAGCCTTCCCCGGCCCGCGCCTGCCTCTGCTTCTCGCCGAGCTCCACGAACGCCGACCAGAGCCCGTGCTCGAACGGGAAGCCCAGGGCCACCAGGGTGTTGATCAGCATCCCGTGCGCCATGAACTCGGTCGCCAGGGTCCGGTCCCCGATCCGCTCCTCGATCCGCTCGAACAGCCGCGACCAGCCCGCCCGCGCCGTCTCGCCGATGTCGCCGTCCCCGGCCGACTCCGCCGCGAACACCGAGACGTAGATCTGCATCTGCATCATCACCTGCTCCCGGTCCTCGACCAGGTTCAGGTACGCCTCGCCCATCGCGTCGCAGGCCGCGTCCCCCGTCAGCCCCTCCGAGGCCCGGTCGAAGACCCGCCAGGTCTCCTCCATGCAGTGCTCGGCCGCGGCCTCGAAGATCGCCTGCTTGTTGGGGAACAGCCGGAACAGGTACGGCTGCGAGACGCCCACCCGGCGGGCGATCGCCTCGGTGGAGGTGCCCCGGTACCCGCCCCGGGCGAACTCCACCATGGCCGCCCGGACGACGCTCTCGCGCCGCTCCTCGGCGGACATCCGCATGCTGTTCCTGGCCACACCCAAAGATTAGTGATTGGCCAATAACTTTGCAAGCCCCCCTGGCGCGGGCCCCGCTCCCGGGGCCCCCACCAGCTCGGACGGGACCGGCCCGCCGACCGGACTCAGCTCAGCCGGACGACGGCCCGGGCCATGCCCAGGACCTTCTGCCCCGCGCTGCTCGCGACCAGGTCCACCCGGACCCGGTTGTCCTCCAGCAGCGCTGCCACCTTCGCGGTGACCTCGATCGTCGCGCCGACGCCGTCGTTGGGCACGACCACCGGCTTGGTGAAGCGGACGCCGTACTCGACCACCGCGGCCGGGTCGCCGACCCAGTCGGTCACCACCCGGGCGGCCTCGGCCATGGTGAACATGCCGTGCGCGATCACGTCCGGGAGGCCGACCTCCAGGGCGAACTTCTCGTTCCAGTGGATCGGGTTGAAGTCCCCCGAGGCGCCGGCGTACTGCACCAGCGTCGCCCGGGTCACCGGGAAGGACTGCGCCGGCAGCTCGGTGCCGACCTGGACCTCGTCAAAGCGGACCGCCACGGTCACTCCTCCCCGGCTTCGTCGGCGGCACGCGCCACCAGCGTCATGATCGACGTCACCACGTGCTCGCCGCTGGCGTCCTCGACCTCGCCGCGGACGGTCAGCACGTCGTTGCCCGCCAGCGACTTGATCGCGTCGATCGAGACCGTGACGGAGAGCCGGTCGCCCGCCCGCACCGGGCGGGTGTAGGCGAACTTCTGGTCGCCGTGCACGACCCGGCTGTAGTCGAGCCCGAGCTCGGGGTCGTTGACCACCTGCGCGGCGGCCCGGAAGCTCAGCATGAAGGGGAAGGTCGGCGGGGCGATGACGTCCGGGTGCCCCAGCGCCTTGGCGGCCTCCGCGTCCGTGTACGCCGGGTTCGCGTCACCGATCGCGGCGGCGAACTCGCGGATCTTCTCCCGGCCCACCTCGTACGGCTCGGTGGGCGGGTAGGTCCGCCCGATGAACGAGGGGTCGAGTGGCATGGTGCAACTCCTCTGGTGGTGCGTCCGGTCCGTCATGCAGAAACGACTCCAGGCCGCGCCCCGAACGGGGTGCGGCCTGGAGTACGAGGCAAAGTCAACGGGTTTCGCGGTGCGCCGTGTGGGAGTTGCAACGCGGGCAGTGCTTCTTCATCTCAAGACGGTCCGGGTCGTTGCGCCGGTTCTTCTTGGTGATGTAGTTCCGCTCCTTGCACTCCACGCAGGCCAGCGTGATCTTCGGGCGGACGTCGGTGGCAGCCACGGGAGTGCCTTCCTTGGACAATGAATAAGAACACAGACAAGAGTAGCCGATCGGGAGTCATCCCCCCGATCGACTACGCGGGGTAGCGGTGACCGGACTTGAACCGGTGACACAGCGATTATGAGCCGCTTGCTCTACCAACTGAGCTACACCGCTTTGATGATCGGAACCCCGCCGGAGCGAGGAGCCTTTCACCAGAGCCCCCATGCGGAATCGAACCGCAGACCTTCTCCTTACCATGGAGACGCTCTACCGACTGAGCTATAGGGGCGAACGAGGAAGAGATTACACGGTTCCGGGCCAGAGGTGAAATCCGTATCCGCCGCGGATCTCCGCAGGTCGGCGGGCCCGCACTGACGGTCCGTCACCCGACACCCGTTCGACCCCCGCCGCAACCGGAACGCGCCCGACACGTCCTGGCACCCCGCCTCCGACCGTCCCGGCCGCCCGCGGCCTAGGCTCGACCGTCAGTGATCTCTCACCTGACCCCCGGCCTCGGACCACCTCCCGCGGGCGCGCCGCAGGCCGCCGCCCCGCACCGGGCCCCGGGGGGCGCCGGGCGGTCGACGGGACTGGAGGAGCGGGCCGATGAGCGAACGCAGCGAGGGCGCCCAGCCGCCGCCGTCCGCCAACCCGCTCGGACACGGGCCGGTGCTGCTGCTCACCGGGGCCCGGTTGCTGGACGGGCGGGTGGTGGACGTCCGGACCAGCGGGGACCGGATCCAGGCCGTCGGCACGGTCGGCAGCCTCGGGCCGCTGCCCGCGATGCCCGGACAGCCGACGGTCACCACCGGCGCCCGGATCGACCTGTCCGGCTACCTGCTGCTGCCCGCCCCCGCCGAACCGCACGGGCACTACGACAGCGCGTTCGCCGCGGCGGCGCCCGCGGCCGAGGAGGACGGCCCGGCCGAACTGGTCCGCCGGGCCACCGAGTCCGCGCTGACCTCGCTCGGCTACGGGGCCACCGCCCAGCGCACCCACGTCCGGATCGGCGACGTGCACGGGCTGGACCGGCTGGAGGCCGTCCTCGCCGCCCGCCAGTCGCTGCGCGGGCTGGCCGAACTGCAGGCGGTCGCGATGCCCCGGCTGCTCACCGGCCGGGCCGGGGCGGACGGGCGGGCCCTGCTCCGGGACGCGCTCAAGCTCGGTGCGGACGCGGCCGGCGGCTGCCCCGACCTGGACCCGGACCCGGTCGGCTACGTCCGGGCCGTGCTGGAGGCCGCGGCCGAGGCCGACTGCCCGGTCGACCTGCACACCAACGCCGCCGACCGGGACCAGCTCGCCCGCCTGGTCGCCGCCCTCGCCCCGCACCGGCCCCGGGTCGCGCTCGGCCCGTGCAGCGCCCTGCCGCCCGGCGGCGCGGACGTGCTGGCCGACGCGGGCGTCCGGGTGGTCTGCCTGCCGCAGAACGGCGGCTGCACCGGCCTCGAGGACCGGCCGATCGGCCTGCGCCCGGCCCTGGTGCGGGAGTTCGCCCAGGCCCGGGTCGCCCTCACGGCCGGCGCCGGCGCCCTCCGCGACGCCTCCAACCCGGTCGGCCGGGCCGACCCGCTGGACACCGCCCGCCTGCTCGCCGCGGGCGGCGCGCTCTCCCCCGAGGCCGCCTACGACGCGGTCTCCGCCCAGGCCCGCACCGCCCTCGGCCTGCCCCCCGTCCGGGTCGACGCCGGCTTCCCCGCCGAACTCCTCGCCGTCCGCGGCGACAGCCTGACCGGCGCCCTCTCCGGCGGCCACTCCCGCCTGGTCGTCCACTGCGGCCGCATCGTCTCCCGCACCAGCGCCGTCCGCGAGTTCGCCGACACCGTCACCCTGGCCCTCCCCCGCCAGAACCACCCGGGCTGAGACCCCCCGGCGGGCGGGCGCCGCGCTCCACGACGAAGAAGCCCCCGGGCTGCGTTTCCGCAGCCCGGGGGCTTCTCCACTATCCGGTGGCTGGTGCAGGGTTCGAACCTGCGTAGCTTGCGCGACAGATTTACAGTCTGCTCCCTTTGGCCGCTCGGGCAACCAGCCAGGGATGGTGTCTCGCGGGGCGCTGCCCCGTTCGACGTCGTAAACGATACCCGATGGTGGGGGGTGGTTCGCCACCCGGTTACGTCACGTCGTGATCAAGGTCGGCGCGCGGCCGTTGCGGGCGGGGGCCCGGAGCGCTGGATAGGCTGGGGCGTCGCCCGCCGGTGGCGGGTGGCGCGACCGTGCAGCCTGTAGTGCAAGGAGACCAACACCCATGGCCGACTCCAGTTTCGACATCGTCTCGAAGGTCGAGTGGCAGGAGGTCGACAACGCGATCAACCAGACCTCCCGCGAGATCGCCACCCGGTTCGACTTCAAGAACGTGGGTGCCGAGATCAAGCGGTCCGGCGAGAAGATCGAGATGAAGGCCAACGGCGAGGAGCGGGTCCGGGCGATCCTGGACGTGCTGCAGACCAAGTTCGTGAAGCGCGGGCTGTCGCTGAAGGCGCTGGACGCGGCGGAGCCGCAGCTGTCCGGCAAGGAGTACAAGATCTTCGCCGACATCAAGGAAGGCATCACCACCGAGGATGCCAAGAAGGTCGCGAAGATCATCCGCGACGAGGGCCCGAAGGGCGTCAAGGCGCAGGTCCAGGGCGACGAGCTGCGGGTCAGCTCGAAGTCGCGCGACGACCTGCAGGCCGTGCAGGCCCTGCTCAAGGGCAAGGACCTGGACTTCGCGATCCAGTTCGTGAACTACCGCTGATCCGCGGGCGGCCCCGCCGGGGAGGGCGGTGGTGCGGGCGCGGCGCCTGGTCCCCGGGCGCCTCCCCCGCACCACCGCCCTTCCCGTTCCGCCCCGGGGCGGGTCGACCTACCGCTGGAGGGCGGGGAGGGCGCCGGGCGGGGTGGTGATGGGGAGGCTGCCGGGCAGGCCCTGAAGGACGGCGGTGAGCTGGTCGATCAGGTGCCGGATCGCGCCGGTGTCGGGCAGGGCGAGGGCGCTCGGGGTGCCGGTGGCGGTGCCGAGCAGCCCGGTGAGGGTGGTGAGCAGGCCGGTGACGGTGCCGAGCAGCCCCGGGACGTCGAGCGCGGCGGGCGCGGCGGGCGCGGCGGGAACCGCGGAGGCCGCCGGGGCCGCGGGCAGCACCGGGGCCGTGACCGGCAGCGGCGGCAGCGGAACGGGCCGGACGGCGGCGGGGGCCGCGGGGGCGGGACGGGTGCGGAAGGCGTCGGCGGGGTCGGCAGCGGACGCGGGGGCGGCGGTCGCCAGGGTGACCGTGCCGAGGGTGAGGGCGACGGTCAGCGCGACGGCCGGCCAGTGGGCACGCATGGGTAAAGCCGTTCCTTTCGGGGGGAGTTCAGGCGTTTCGCCTGCACCCACACGGTGAGCCACCCGAAAGTGCGCGGCCACCGCTCGTAAGCCGAATGGTGCGCGGCCCGGTCCGGGTCAGCCCTCGGCGGTCCCGGTGGCCCCGGCGGCTCCGGTCGGTCGGCGGCGGTGCGCGTCGACGGCGGCGGCGATCTCCGGCGCGGTGGCGTCGGTGGCGCCGAGGGCGCGCAGGACGCGGTCGATCGGGGCGCCGTCAGCGGGGGCGAGCGGGCCGAGGGTGATCCGGCCGTCGTACCAGAGGGCGGCGCGCCGTCCGGCGGGGTGCTCGTCGTCGGACTCGGCGTAGGCGATGGGGGCGGCCTTGGACCAGCCCGCGATCCGGAGGGCGAAGCCGGAGGGGAACCGCTTGAAGCCGAAGTCCGGCGCGTTGGACGGGTGTTGGAGCGCGTCGTGGAGTTCGTCGGTCATCGGGACGAGCGCCAGGCCGTGCGGCAGGAGCGTGGAGCGCGCGAGCGGGACCTCGGCCGTCACCACGGCGATCAGTTCCTCGGCTGCGATCAGCGCGTTCAGTTCGTATGGCACCGCCCCATTCTCCGCCCGGGAAGTCATCAGGTCAGGAAAACAATCGAACTGACTATCCATCCGATATGCCGGACATCGGCCGCACCGCCCCCGAGCTGCCGAAACGGCCTTTCGTCACGGTGGGACCGGAAACGGTTCGCAGGCGCCCGGTGTCGCACGCGCGCCCGTCCGGTACGGCAGAGTGGACGGGGTGACCCGTACCCCGCCGCAGCGCCCGGCCACCGGCGCCAGGCCCACGCCCGAACAGCTCGCCGCCGCCCAGGACACCACCATCGAGGACGTGGCCGCGCCCGGCCTCCGGGTGCTGTTCTGCGGGATCAACCCCGGCCTGTGGTCGGGCGCCACCGGCCAGCACTTCGCCCGCCCGGGCAACCGGTTCTGGCCGGCCCTGCACCGGTCCGGCTTCACGCCGCGGCAGTTGCGGCCGGCCGAGCAGCGGGAGCTGCTCGACTACGGGCTGGGCATCACCAACGTGGTGGCGCGGACCACCGCGAAGGCGGCCGAGCTGACCGCCGAGGAGTACCGGGAGGGCGGGCTGGCGCTGGCGGCGCGGGTGCGGCAACTGCGGCCGCGGGTGCTGGCGGTGCTCGGGATCGGGGCGTACCGGGCGGCCTTCGGTCGGCCGCGGGCGACGGTCGGTCCGCAGCCGGAGCCGGTCGGCGGCACCGAGGTGTGGCTGCTGCCGAACCCGAGCGGGCTGAACGCGCACTACACGCTGGACGGGCTCGCCGCCGAGTTCCGGGCCCTGCGCGAGCACCTGGAGCGCGAGGGATCGTAAAGCAATCGTTTAGTCAAACATCGATCCGAGCGCGAGTAACCCCTGTTGGTGCTTGCTTGTGGCGGTTCAGAATCGACCCATGGCCGAACTCTCCTTCCCGCCCGGTTTCGTCTTCGGCGCCGGTACCGCCGCCTTCCAGATCGAGGGCGCCACCCGCGCCGACGGCCGCGGCCCGTCGATCTGGGACGCCTTCTGCGCCGAGCCGGGCCGGGTCGCGGGCGGTGACACCGGGGAGCCCGCCTGCGAGCACTACCGGCGCTGGCCGCAGGACGTCGAGCTGCTGCGGCGGCTCGGCGTCGGCTCGTACCGCTTCTCGGTCTCCTGGCCGCGGGTGCTGCCCGGCGGTGGCGGGGCGGTGAACCGGGCGGGGCTGGACTTCTACTCGCGGCTGGTGGACGGCCTGCTGGCGGCCGGGATCGAGCCCGCGGTGACGCTCTACCACTGGGACCTGCCGCAGCCGCTGGAGGACGGCGGCGGCTGGCGGGCCCGGGAGACCGCGCACCGCTTCGCGGAGTACGCGGCGGTGGTGGCGGGGGCGCTGGCGGACCGGGTGCCGCGCTGGACCACCCTCAACGAGCCCTGGTGCAGCGCCTTCCTGGGCTACGGCAACGGCGTGCACGCCCCGGGGGTGCGCTCGGGGACGCCCGCCCTGGCCGCCGCCCACCACCTGCTGCTCGGGCACGGCCTGGCGATGGGCGCGCTGCGCGCGGCCGGGGTCCGGGAGGCCGGGATCACCCTCAACCTGGACCACGTCACCCCTGCCACCCCGGCCGACGCCCTCGCCGCGCTGCGCGCCCGCACCCAGCGCAACCTGGTGTGGACGGAGCCGCTGCTGCGCGGTCGCTACCCGGCCGCCGAGGCGGACACCTGGGGCGAGCTGATCGAGCGCCAGGACTTCCGGCGCGAGGGCGACCTGCCGCTGATCGCGGCCCCGATGGACTTCCTGGGCGTGAACTACTACACCCCGGCGACCGTCCGCACCGCCCCGCACCGGGAACCCGACCCGGCCCGGCGGGACGCCACCGACAACCGCTTCGCGCACGTCCGCGACCCGCACGCCCGGCACACCGCGATGGACTGGGCGGTCGCCCCGGACACCCTGCGCGCCCTGCTGGTCGACCTGCACGAGGAGTACGGCCCGGCGCTGCCCCCGCTGCTCGTCACCGAGAACGGCTCCGCCGAGGACGACGCCCCGGGCCCGGACGGGGTGGTGCACGACGCCGACCGGATCGCCTACCTGGACGGCCACCTCCGGGCGGTGGCAGCGGCGCTGGCCGCGGGGGTGGACGTGCGCGGCTACTACGTCTGGTCGCTGCTGGACAACTTCGAGTGGACGTACGGCTACGGCAAGCGCTTCGGGGTGGTGCACGTGGACTACGCCACCCAGCGGCGCACCCCGAAGGACTCGTACCACTGGTACCGGGAGCTGATCTCCCGTCACTCCGCGAGGAGTTGAGCCTCGAACCGGGCGCGCTCGCGCACCACGTACGCGGCGTCGGACAGGTACATCAGGTGGTGCCCGTCGGCCAGGTGCGAGGCGAACGCGGCGCTCCCGGCGGCGGCTTCGGCCCGCATGTGCGCGACCAGGGCGTGCAGCCGGGCCTCGATCGCGTCGACCAGACCTTCCCGGTCGGCCCGGCCGAGGCCGTACGCGTCGCAGAACTCCCTTACCCGGACGGCCTGTTCGTCGGGGGTGCCGAAGCCGTCGGCGTTGCCGGGGGCGGTGGTGGGCGCCCAGCGGTAGACGGCGTGGGCGACGTCCCACAGCCGGGGTCCGGGGTGGGCGGTGTCGAAGTCGATGACGCCGACCACGCGTTCGCCGTCCAGCACGCAGTTGTGCGGGGCGTAGTCGCCGTGGCAGACCACCTCGGCGGGCTCCCGGGCGGGCAGCATCCAGCCCTCGGCGGTGTAGCCCGCGGTGGCGTCGTGGTAGGCGCGCAGCAGGCGGGCCGCGTCGAGCAGGGCGGTGCGGGAGGCGGCCGCGGGGGTGGGCGGGTAGTCGGGCACCTCGCCGGGCAGGAAGTCCAGCACCTCCCGCCCGTCCTCGCTCAGCCCGTGGAACCGCGGCCCCGCCGTGAACCCGGCCGCCCGCACGTGCGCCAGCAGCCCGTGCACGGCGGGCGACCACGGCCCGGTCGGTCGCAGCACCCGGTCGCCGCGCCGCTCCACCCGGTTGACCCCGCCCGTCAGGATCTCGCCCGCCGGGACCTCGTCCACCGGGATCTCGCCGTCCGCCATCCGCCGCTCCTCACCGTCCTCGTCCGACCCGGCAGTTGTACCCGGCGCCGGGCCGCTGCGCGAGCGGTTTCCGGGCGGCGCGGTGTCAGCGGCCGCCGAAGCCCTGGTCGGTGGTGACGACCTCCCGGCCGAGCGGGGTCAGCGAGATCGGGACCATCTTGAGGTTGGCCCAGCCGAACGGGATGCCGATGATCGACAGGAACAGCGGGATGCTGGTGACGATGTGCCCGAGCGCCAGCCACCAGCCCGCGAACACCAGCCAGATCACGTTGCCCACGCAGGAGGGGGCGCCCGCGTCGTCCCGCACCACGGTGGTGCGGCCGAACGGCCAGAGCATGAACCCCGCGAGGCGGAAGGACGCGATGCCGAACGGGATGGTGACGATCAGGACGAAGCAGATGATCCCGGCGAGCGCGTAACCGATCGCCATCCACAGGCCGCAGAACAGCAGCCAGATGACGTTGAGCAGGAAGTTGACCAGCTTCATGCCCTCCAGGCTCGCACACCGGGGGCCGGACGGTCAGGTGGCGGCCCGTCCTTGTGGCAGGGGTGTGACGGGAGGGGGCCGGACGGGGCGGAAGGGGCGGCCGGGAACGGCGGGAGGCCCGCCGGGCGGGCGGGCCTCCGTCGTCGTCGCGCCGGGCGGGCGTCAGGCGAGCAGCTTGTCCTTGGCCCGCTGGTACTCCTCCTCGGACAGCGCACCGCCGTTCCTGAGTTCGGCCAGCTTCGCCAGGTCCTCCACGTGCCCGCCGGAGCCACCGCCGGAGGACGCACCGGAGCCGGGGGCGCCGGTGCCCGCCGCCCTGCGGACGTAGTCCTGGAACGCCGCGTCGGCCTTCCTGGCCTGGTCGACGTCCCGCTGCTGCATCGAGCCGCCGCGGGCGATCAGGTAGACCAGCACGCCCAGGAACGGCAGCAGGATCACGAAGATCGTCCAACCGGCCTTGCCCCAGCCGCCCATGTCGTCGCTGCGGAAGATGTCGGTGATGATCTTGAACAGCAGGAAGAACCAGAGGATCCAGAGGAACAGCTCCAGCATCGTCCAGAAGATGTTGAGCAACGGATAGTTGTCCATGACGCTCCGATCCCGCACGCAGTCAGACGGAACGTCCCCACACCTCTGACGGCGCAGGGACGAAACGATTCCTATCACCGCGAAACGGACACCGCACGCCGAGCGCGGCCCCCGGTGCGACGCCGCGGCGGCGGCCCGGGCGTCAGTGCGGCTCGGACAGCGGCCGGTCGTTCTGCAGCCGGTCGAACTCCGCGATGTCGGGGTGGTGCAGGTCGAAGGCCGGGGACTCGGAGCGGACCCGCGGCAGGGTGGTGAAGTTGTGCCGCGGCGGCGGGCAGGAGGTCGCCCACTCCAGCGAGCGGCCGTAGCCCCACGGGTCGTCGACGCCGACCCCGGGCGCGTACCTGGCGGTCTTCCAGAGGTTGTACAGGAACGGCAGGGTGGACAGGCCGAGCAGGAAGGACCCGATGGTCGAGACGGTGTTCAGCGTGGTGAAGCCGTCCGAGGCCAGGTAGTCCGCGTACCGGCGCGGCATGCCCTCGGCGCCCAACCAGTGCTGGACCAGGAAGGTGGTGTGGAAGCCGACGAACAGCGTCCAGAAGTGGATCTTGCCGAGGCGCTCGTCCAGCATCCGCCCGGTCATCTTGGGCCACCAGAAGTAGAAGCCCGCGAACATCGCGAAGACCACCGTCCCGAACACCACGTAGTGGAAGTGCGCGACGACGAAGTACGAGTCCGAGACGTGGAAGTCGATCGGCGGCGAGGCCAGCAGCACGCCGGTCAGACCGCCGAACAGGAAGGTCACCAGGAAGCCGATCGACCAGAGCATCGGCGTCTCGAAGGAGAGCGAGCCGCGCCACATGGTGCCGACCCAGTTGAAGAACTTCACGCCCGTCGGGACCGCGATCAGGAAGGTCATGAACGAGAAGAAGGGCAGCAGCACCTGCCCGGTCACGAACATGTGGTGCGCCCAGACGGTGACCGACAGGCCCGCGATGGCGATGGTCGCGGCGATCAGGCCGGAGTACCCGAAGACCGGCTTGCGGGAGAACACCGGGAGGATCTCGGTGACGATGCCGAAGAACGGCAGCGCGATGATGTAGACCTCGGGGTGGCCGAAGAACCAGAACAGGTGCTGCCACAGGATCGGCCCGCCGTTGGCCGGGTCGAAGACGTGCGCCCCGAACTTGCGGTCCGCCTCCAGGCAGAGCAGCGCCCCGGCCAGCACCGGGAAGGCCATCAGCACCAGGATCGAGGTCAGCAGCACGTTCCAGGTGAAGATCGACATCCGGAACAGCGTCATGCCCGGCGCCCGCAGGCAGACGATCGTGGTGATGAAGTTGACCGAGCCGAGGATCGTTCCGAAGCCGGAGAAGGCCAGACCCATGATCCACATGTCGGCGCCGACCCCCGGCGAGTGGATCGCGTCGTTCAGCGGCGCGTAGGCGAACCAGCCGAAGTCGGCCGCCCCGTTCGGGGTCAGGAAGCCCCCCACCGCGATCAGCGAACCGAACAGGTACATCCAGTACGCGAAGGCGTTCAGCCGGGGGAAGGCCACGTCGGGGGCGCCGATCTGGAGCGGCATGAACCAGTTGGCGAAGCCCGCGAACAGCGGGGTGGCGAACATCAGCAGCATGATCGTGCCGTGCATGGTGAACGCCTGGTTGAACTGCTCGTTCGACAGGATCTGCGTCCCCGGACGGGCCAGCTCGGCGCGCATCGCCAGCGCCAGCACGCCGCCGACCAGGAAGAAGGCGAACGAGGTGACCAGGTAGAGGGTGCCGATCTGCTTGTGGTCGGTGGTGGTCAGCCACACCACCACCGCCCGGCCCCGGCGCGGGCGGGAGGCCCGGCCGAAGCGGCGGCGCGGCGGCGGCTGCGGGACGGGCGGGCCGGTGGGGCCCAGTTCGGCATCGCTGGGCAGCATGGTCACCGCACCGCACCTCCGGCCTCGGACTGGTCAGTGCGTTCAGCCCTACCAGCGGGGCGGGTGCGGGCGGCGGACGCTCGCCGGTCGGTCGCCCGAAGGGGTCAGCGGGCGGGCCGCGGGGCGGTCAGTGCCCGGCCATCCGCTCCAGGCGGGCGATCCGCTCGCGCATCGGCGGGTGGGTGGAGAACAGCTTCGCGCCGCGCTCGCCGGGACGGAACGGGTTGGCGATCATCATGTGGCTGGCGGTCTGCAGCTGCGGCTCGGGCGGCAGCGGCAGCCGCTGGGTGCCCGCGTCGAGCTTGCGCAGGGCGCTGGCCAGGGCGAGCGGGTCGCCGGTGATCCGGGCCCCGTCGGCGTCGGCCTGGTACTCGCGGGAGCGGCTGACGGCCAGTTGGATCAGGCTGGCGGCGACCGGCCCCAGGATCATGATCGCCAGCATGCCGACCAGGCCCGGGCCGTCGTCGTCGTCCGAGCGCCCGACCGGGATCAGCCAGGCGAAGTTCACCAGGAACATCACCACCGAGGCGAGCGCCCCGGCCACCGAGGAGATCAGGATGTCCCGGTTGTAGACGTGGCTGAGCTCGTGGCCCAGGACGCCGCGCAGCTCGCGCTCGTCCAGCAGCTGCAGGATGCCGTCGGTGCAGCAGACCGCCGCGTTGCGCGGGTTGCGGCCGGTGGCGAAGGCGTTCGGCGCGGGGGTGGGCGAGATGTAGAGCCGGGGCATCGGCTGGCGGGCCGAGGTGGAGAGCTCGCGGACGATCCGGTACAGCTGTGGGGCCTCGATCTCGCTGACCGGGCGGGCCCGCATGGCGCGCAGCGCCAGCTTGTCGCTGTTCCAGTAGGCGTACGCGTTGGTGCCGACCGCGATCAGCAGGGCCACCAGCAGGCCGGTGCGACCGAAGAAGCTGCCGATCACCAGGATCAGTGCGGAGAGGCCGCCCAGCAGGACGGCCGTCCGCAACCCGTTGTGGTGGCTGTGCACTGCGGGACCCTCCTGTGGTGCCGGTGGAAGCCGTGGAGCCGCTTCCCTCTGCCGGGATCAACGCGCCGAACCGGGCGGTTCGTTCCCTCCGGCATTCGACCACGGTTCAGAACAGGCTGCCCGACACCACCTGCAGCACCAGTTGCGGGGCCACCGAGAGCACCACCGCGCCGACCGCGGCCAGGCCCAGCGCGGCGCCCAGCGGGGCCGGGGTCCGGTGCCCGGCATCGCCCTCCGCGACGCCCTCCCCGGCGGACGGGGCGAACAGCAGGGCGGTCCACTTCAGGTAGTAGGCGAGCGCGACCACCACGTTCACCGCCATCACCACGGCCAGCCAGCCCAGGCCCGCGTCCACGGCCGAGCGGAACACCACGACCTTGCCGAACAGGCCGACCACGCCCGGCGGCAGGCCCGCCAGGCAGAGCAGGAAGAACGCCAGCCCGAACGCCGCCCAGCGGTTGCGCCCGGCCAGCCCGCGGAAGCCGTCCAGCCGTCCGGAGCCGCCGACCAGCGCCACCACGCCGAACGCGCCCAGGTTCACCAGGCCGTAGATCAGCGCGTACGCCACGGTCGCGCCCAGCGGCTCGGCCGAGCCCGCGTACCCGGCGGCGGCCAGCGGCACCAGCAGGTAGCCGGCCTGGCCGACCGAGGACCAGGCCAGCAGCCGGACCGCCCCGTGCGGGGTGTCGGTGCGCTGGCGCAGCGCGGCCGCGTTGCCGAACGTCATGGTGAGCGCGGCGAGCACCGCCAGCACCAGGCCCCAGGTGTGGCCGTACGGGCGGAGGGCGAGCGTGGTGACCAGCGCGAGGCCGGACAGGCCGGCCGCCTTGCCGACCACCGAGAGGTAGCCGGCCACCGGCAGCGGGGCGCCGACGTACGTGTCGGGGACCCAGAAGTGGAACGGGACGGCGGCGGTCTTGAACGCGAAGCCGACCAGGGTGAGCACCGCGCCCGCCTCGGCGAGCGGCTTCAACCGGCCGGGGGCCTGGGCCAGTCCGTCGGCGACGCCCTGCAGCTGGATCGTCCCGGCGGCGGCGTAGACGAAGCTGACGCCGAGCAGCATCACGGCGGTCGCGTTGACCGAGGAGAGGAAGAACTTGAGCGCGCTCTCCGCGCCGCGGCCGTCCCGGCGCAGCCCGACCAGGGCGAACGCGGGCAGGGTGGCGACCTCCAGCGCGATCACCAGGGTGGCGAGGTCGCGGGAGGCGGGCAGCAGGGCGGCGCCGCAGGCGGAGGAGAGCAGCAGGAACCAGTACTCGCCGCCCGGCAGCTTCTCCGCCTCGACGGTGTGCAGGGAGAGCAGCACCGTCAGCAGCGCGCCGCCGAGGGCCAGCAGCTGGAAGGCGAGCGCGAAGTGGTCGGCGGTGTAGGAGCAGCCGCCGCCGGGGCTCTTGAAGCAGAAGGTGGAGCGGGTGTCGCCCAGGGCGAGCGGGAGCAGCGCGGCCAGCGCGGCGAGCAGTCCGGCGGCGCTCAGCCAGCCGAGCAGGCGCTTGCGGGCCTCGGGCAGGAACAGGTCGGTGACCAGGACGGCGAGGGCGGCGAGCGCGGCGATCAGCGGCGGGGCGACCGCCACCCAGTCGACGGACTGGATCAGGCCGCCCGGGTCGGCGACGGCGAGCGGCGTCAGCGGAGTCATGAGGGGCTGCCCCAGGTCGTGAGCGGTGGTCATCAGCCGCCTCCGAGGAGGTGCTTGACGGCCGGGTCGGAGAGGCCGAGGAGCAGGGCCGGCCACAGGCCCGCGAGCAGGGTGAGCGCGGCGAGCGGCGTCCAGCTGGCGGCCTCGTAGCCCTTGAGGTCGGGCAGGTCGGCGACCGGGGCGGGCTGCTCCGGGTCGCCCATGCAGACCCGCTTGACCACGACCAGCAGGTAGGCGGCGGTGAGCAGGGTGCCGAGGCCGGCCAGCGCCATGTAGGTGACGAACGCGGGCCGGGAGAGCCCGGCGGCCGGGTCGAACGCGCCGTACATGGCGAGCAGTTCGCCCCAGAACCCGGCCAGGCCGGGCAGGCCGAGGCTGGCGACGGCGGCGAAGGCGAGCAGGGCGCCGATCCGCGGGGCGCGGCCGTAGAGGGCGGCGCCGGTGGTCCCGGCGAGGGTGTCGAGGTCGGCGGTGCCGTAGCGGTCCTTGACGGCGCCGACCACGAAGAACAGCAGGCCGGTGATCAGGCCGTGCGCGACGTTGGCGAACAGCGCGCCGTTCAGGCCGGTCGGGGTGAGCGAGGCGATGCCGAGCAGCACGAAGCCCATGTGGCCGACCGAGGAGTACGCGATCAGCCGCTTCAGGTCGCCCTTGGCGCCCTTGCGCGCGAGCGCCAGGCAGGCGAGCGAGCCGTAGACGATGCCGACGGCGGCGAACGCGCCCAGGTAGGGGGCGAAGGTCGCGGTGCCGTCGGGGACGACCGGCAGCAGGACGCGGACCAGGCCGTAGGTGCCCATCTTGAGCATCACGCCGGCCAGCAGCACCGACCCGGCGGTGGGGGCGGCGGTGTGCGCGTCGGGCAGCCAGGAGTGCAGCGGCCAGGCGGGGGCCTTCACGGCGAGGCCGACCAGGATCGCCAGCGCGGCGACCAGCTGGGTGGTGTGCGACAGGCCGGAGCCGTGCGCGTCGGCCAGTTTCACCATGTCGAACGTCCCGGCCTTGACGCCGATCAGCAGGAAGCCGAGCAGCATCACGGCGGAGCCGAGCAGGGTGTACAGGATGAACCGGTTCGCGGCCGCGACCTTCTGTCCGCTGCCCCAGCGCGCGATCAGGAAGTACATCGGGACGAGCACGATCTCGAAGGCCAGGAAGAACAGCACCAGGTCGAGCACCGCGAAGGTGGCCAGCATGCCGGTCTGCAGCAGGAGCAGCAGGCCGGTGAAGGCGCGGCCGCCGGGGCCCGCGGGGAGCTTCTTCACCGAGTACAGCGCGCACAGGAAGGTGAGCAGCGCGGTGAGGACCAGCAGCGGCAGCGAGATGCCGTCGACCCCGAGGTGCAGCCGGACGTCCAGCGCGGGGATCCAGGGGACGTCGGTGACGGCCTGCATCCGGCTCGGGTCGTCCTGGTCGAAGCCCGCGGCGAGGACGACCGCCAGCAGCAGGGTGGCGCCGGTGACGGCGGTGCCGAGGCGCAGCGCCTGCCGGTCGCCGATCGGGGCGAGGGTCAGGGCGGCGCCGAGCAGCGGCAGGGCCAGGAGGGCGATGAGGACCGCGTTCATCGGGGGCTCCAAGGGCGTGCCGGGACGGGGAGGGGAGGGCGGGTCATGAGCCGACCGCCACCAGGACGGCGAGCAGGACGGCCCCGGCCAGCAGCGCGCTCAGGTAGCCCTGGGCGTTGCCGGTCTGGGCGAAGCGCACGGCGCGGCCGAGCCAGCCGGGCGCGGCCCCGGCGCCGCGGACGTACGTCTCGACCACGGCGCGGTCCAGGAAGCGGACCAGCCGCGCGGCGGCCGCGGTGGGCCGGACGAACAGGGCGCTGTAGAGCCGGTCGACGCCGAAGCCGTGCTGGGCGGGCCCGTGCAGCGGGCCCAGCAGCAGGCGGCCGGGGTCGGTGGCGGGCTGCCCGGCGGCGGCCCGGGCGGTGGCGGTGCGCCAGGCGGCGTACCCGAGCACGATGCCGATCGCGGCGGCGCCGGTGCCGAGGACCGCGGTCTCGAAGCCGGGGCGCAGCGGTTCGCCGTCGAGCAGCCGGGGCAGCCAGTCGGTGCGCAGGCCGAGCAGGCCGAAGCCCATGGTGGGCACGGCCAGCACCCAGAGCGGCCAGCGCATCGCGGCGGGCTCGGCGTGCGCCGGGTCGGCCTCGTCGATCTCCGGGGAGTACGGGGCGTCGGCCTCGGCGGGGGCGACCGGCTTCGCGTGGAAGGCGACCAGCCAGAGCCGGGTGGCGTACGCGGCGGTGAGCAGCGCGGTGAGCAGCCCGGCGACCAGGACCGTCCAGCCCGCCGCGGCGGGGACGGCCGAGGCGGGGCCGAGGTGGCCGGTGAGGGCCTCGCCGCGGGCGGCGTGCTCGGCGGCGGTGAGCACGGACTCCTTGGAGAAGAAGCCCGCGAACGGCGGCAGGCCGACCAGGGCGGCCAGGCCGAGGCCCATCGTCCAGTAGGCGTCGGGGACGCGGCGGCGCAGGCCGTCGATCCGGGACATGGCGCTGATCGAGTTGGTGTGCGCGGCGTGGATGACCACGCCGGCGGTGAGGAACAGCAGCGCCTTGAACGCGCCGTGCGCGACCAGGTGGAACACCGCGGCCTGCCGGTCGCCGGAGGCCAGCGCCCCGGCCATGTAGCCGAGTTGGCCGACGGTGGAGTAGGCGAGGACGCGCTTGAGGTCGTCCTGGGCCAGGGCGCACAGTGCGGAGCCGACCATGGTGACGGCGGCCATGACGGCCAGCACCAGCAGCGCGGCGGAGGACAGCAGGAAGACCGGCAGCAGCCGGGCGACCAGGTAGATGCCCGCGGCGACCATGGTGGCGGCGTGGATCAGCGCGGAGACCGGGGTCGGGCCGGCCATCGCGTCCGGGAGCCAGGTGTGCAGCGGGAACTGGGCGCTCTTGCCCGCGACGCCCGCGAGCAGCAGCAGGGCGATCAGGGTGGGGTGCTGGAGGCCGCCGGCGGCGGCGGTGCGCAGCACCTCGGTGATCCGGAAGCTGCCCGCGTCCGCGCCGAGCAGGAACAGGCCGAACAGGAACGGCACGTCGCCGAGCTTGGTGACCAGGAAGGCCTTCAGCGAGGCGCTGCGGGCGTCGGCGCCCTCCCAGTGGTGGCCGATCAGGAAGTACGAGCAGATGCCCATCACCTCCCAGCCGACCAGCAGCACGATCAGGTCGCCGGAGTAGACGACCAGGAACATCGCGGCGGTGAACAGCGAGACCAGGGCCGCGTACGAGGGGTAGCGCGGGTCGTCCTTCAGGTACGCGGTGGAGTAGACCTGCACGCAGGTGGCGACCAGACCGACCAGCACCGAGATCAGCGAGGAGAAGCCGTCCAGGTGGAGGGCGAGCGAGATCTCGGGGCCGCCGGTGGGGGCGAGCCGGGTGGCGGCGTCCAGGGTGGTGCCGGTGCCCAGGTGCAGGGCGGTGACCACGGCCAGCACGGCGGAGACCGCGACCGGCAGCACCGCCAGCGGGCGGGCCAGGCCGGGGTGGCGGCGGCCGGTGGCGAGGCCGGCGGCCGCGCCGAGCGCGGGCAGCGCGGGGACGAGGATCGGCAGCGCGAGGTTCATGCGGCGGCCTGCTCCTTCTCTCCGTCGGAGAGCTCGTCCGCCTCGTGGCGGTCGCCGAGCGCGGTGACCTCGTCGACGGCGGCGGTGCGGCGGGTGCGGTAGACCAGCAGCACGACGGCCAGGCCGAGGCCGATCTCGGCGGCGGCGACGGTGATGGTGAACAGGGTGAGCGCCTGTCCGGCGTGCAGGGTGTCGCGCAGCCAGACGTCGAAGGCGACCAGGTTGAGGTTGACGGCGTTGAGCATCAGCTCGACCGACATCAGCACCAGGATGACGTTGCGCCGGGCGAGCACGCCGTACACGCCGACGCTGAACAGCAGCACGGCGAGGACGGCGGGGTAGGCGAGGTGCACCTCAGCGCTCCTTCTGCTTCGTCAGGCCGGTGCGCAGCTTCCCGGCCCGCGGCTTGGCGTCCGCGCTGCCGCCCTTGGCGCGGGAGAGCACGATCGCGCCGACCAGCGCGGCCAGCAGCAGCACCGACAGCGCCTCGAACGGCAGCACCCAGTGCGAGAACAGGTACTCGCCGGTCAGCCGGGTGGTGCCGGCCGCGCCGGACAGGTCGATCCAGGACGAGCGGAACGCGTCGACGACCAGGGTGACCAGGGTCGCGGCGGAGGCGGCGCCGACCGCGAGCGCGGCCGGGCGGTTGCCGGAGTCGGCCTCCGGGGAGCGGCCGATCGGGGCGCGGGTCAGCATCAGGCCGAACAGCACCAGCACGACCACCGAGCCCAGGTACACCAGCACCTGCACCCAGGCCACGAACTCGGCCGTCAGCAGCAGGAACTCGACCGCGAGCCCGCCCAGCGCGACCACCAGCCACAGCGCGGCGTGCACCAGCTGCCGGGTCGTCACCGAGACGACGGCCGCGCCGAGCACGAGCGCACCGACCAGCAGGAAGACGATCTCCTGCCCGGTCGGCGAGAGGTACGAGCGCGCGGCGGGCTCCAGCGAGCCCGCCGCGGCCAGCAGGGTGCTCAACTCTCCCCACCCTCCTCGGCGGCGGCAGCGGCCTCGGCGGCCGCCGCGGCGGCCAGCTTGTCGGCGGCCTTGCGGGCCATGGCGATCTCCTTGGGCTCCTCCGCCGCGGCGTCGAGCGCGGGCGGCGGCGGGACGGTCCACATCCACTCGCGCAGCCGCTCGCGCTCGTGGGTGAGTTCGCGGATGTCGGTCTCGGCGTACTCGAACTCCGGGGACCAGAACAGCGCGTCGAACGGGCAGACCTCGACGCAGATCCCGCAGTACATGCAGAGCGAGAAGTCGATCGCGAAGCGGTCCAGCACGTTGCGGGTGCGGGCGCGGGCGTTCGGGTCGGCGGCGGGCAGCGTCTCCTTGTGGGAGTCGATGTAGATGCACCAGTCCGGGCACTCGCGGGCGCACAGCATGCAGACCGTGCAGTTCTCCTCCAGCAGCGCGATCACCCCGCGGGTGCGCGGCGGCAGGTCGGGCTGCACGTCGGGGTACTGCGCGGTGACGGTCCTGCGCGTCATCGTGCGCAGGGTGACGGCCAGGCCCTTGGCCAGGCCGGAGCCGGGAATTCCCATTACGAGATCGCCACCTTGATGATGCCGGTCAGGGCGAGCTGGGCCAGCGCCAGCGGGATCAGCACCGTCCACGCGAAGCGCATCAGCTGGTCCTCGCGCAGGCGCGGGTAGGTGACCCGCAGCCAGAGCACCACGAAGGCCAGCGCGAAGGTCTTCACCAGCGTCCACAGCCAGCCGAGGCCGTCCTCGAACGGGCCGTGCCAGCCGCCCAGGAACAGCACCGTGGTCAGGCCGCAGAGCACCACGATGCCCGCGTACTCGGAGAGCAGGAACAGCGCGAAGCGCAGGCCGGTGTACTCGGTGTACGCGCCGAAGATGATCTCCGAGTCGGCCACCGGCATGTCGAACGGCGGGCGCTGCAGCTCGGCCAGCCCGGCCGTGAAGAACACGAAGGCGCCGATCAGCTGCCACGGCACCCACCACCAGTGGAAGGCGTCCACGATGCCCGGCAGCGAGACGGTGCCCGCGGCCATCGCCACCGAGGCGGCGGCCAGCAGCATCGGCAGCTCGTACGACATCAGCTGCGCGGCCGTGCGCAGCGCGCCCAGCAGCGAGAACTTGTTGGCCGACGCCCAGCCCGCCATCAGCGAGCCCAGCACGCCGATGCCCATCACGGCCAGCACGAAGAAGATGCCCGCGTCGACCACCTGGCCGACCATCCCGTCCGGCCCGACCGGGATCACCAGCAGCACCAGCAGGTACGGCAGCAGCGCGACGGCCGGGGCCAGCTGGAAGACCCTGCGGTCCGCTCCGGCCGGGACGACGTTCTCCTTCTGGACGAACTTCACGCCGTCGGCGACCAGTTGCGCCCAGCCGTGGAACCCGCCCGCGTACATCGGGCCGAGCCGGCCCTGCATGTGCGCCATCACCTTGTGCTCGGCCTGGCCGACCACCAGCGGCAGCACCAGGAACGCCACCAGCGTGCCGACGCAGCGCAGCAGCGTGTCGAGGAGGTTCACGCGCCGTCTCCGTCCTGCTGCTCGGTGGGTCGTTCGGGTCGTTCGGGCTGCTCGGGCTGCTGCTCCGGCTGCTGCTCGGCGGGGCGTTCGGGTTCCGGTTGCTCGTCGTGCGCCGGGACGGGCGCGTGCCAGGGGGCGTCGGACGACCGGGTGCGGGGGGTGCGGCGCGGGGCCCCGGGCTGCTCGGCCGGTTCCGCGGCCTGGCTGACCGACCCCTCGCCGACGCTGCGGGTGCGGCGCGGGCGGTCGGCGCGCACCGGCGGGGCGTCGGGTGCGGCCCCGGCCTGGCTGGCGGAGCCCGCCTCCACGCTGCGGGTGCGGCGCGGGCGGTCGACCCCGGCGGCCGCCCCGGCCCGGGCGGCGCCGCGGGCGGGGCGGTCGGCGACCGGCGGCAGGGTGCCCTTGAGCGGGCCCCACTCGTTCGGGTCGGGAACGCCGGCGGGCTGCATCTTGCGCCGGGCCGGGCCGCCGTGGTCGGCGGCCTCGCCGGGCTCCTTGGCGCCGGGCCAGTCCTTGGCGACCCGGGCGGCCAGCACGAAGTCCTTGCGCAGCGGGTGGCCCTCGAAGCCGTCCGGCAGCAGCAGGGTGACGGGGTGCGGGTGGCCCGGGAACTCGATGCCGAACATCTCCAGGGTCTCCCGCTCGTGCCAGGCGGCACCGGCGTACACCCCGACGGCGCTCGGCAGCGAGGCCCGCTCGCGCGGCACCCGGGTGCGCAGCAGCAGCCTGCGCACCTCGCCGGGACGGCCGACGGCGGCCAGGTGGGCGCAGACGGCGAAGCCCCGGTCGAGGTCGTCGACGGCGCTCAGCCAGTCCAGGAAGGCCAGGCCGAGGACGTCGCGGGCGGCGGTGAGCGCCTCGGTCCAGTGCTCGGCGGGCACGTCGACGGTCAGCAGGTCGTACGCCTCGGTGGCGGTCGCCCAGGGGCCGACGGCCGCGGCGGTGCGCTCGGCGGGCGTCGGCTCGGGCGCGGCCGCGGGGGTCTCCGGGGTCTCGGCGGCGTCGCTCACTGCTCCCCCTCCCCGGCGGCGTCCGGCGCGGGCCGCAGCGGGCGGCGCAGCGCGTCGGCGGGCGCGGCGTAGCGCTGCGGGACGTCCTCGGCGGCGATCTTCTCCTGCAGCTTCAGGATGCCCTGGAGCAGCGCCTCGGGCCGGGGCGGGCAGCCGGGCACGTAGACGTCGACCGGGATGATCTGGTCGACGCCCTTGGTGACGGAGTACGAGTCCCAGTACGGGCCGCCGGAGTTGGCGCAGGCGCCGAAGGAGATGACGTACTTCGGCTCGGGCATCTGCTCGTACAGGCGCTTGACCGCGGGGGCCATCTTGTCGGTGACGGTGCCCGAGACGATCATCAGGTCGGCCTGCCGGGGGCCGGGCGCGAACGGGATGACACCCATCCGGATGAAGTCGTGCTTGGCCATCGACGCGGCGATGAACTCGATCGCGCAGCAGGCCAGTCCGAAGTTGAAGCACCAGAGGCTGTAGCGGCGGCCCCAGTTGAGCACCACCTTGACCGGGTCCGGCGCGAGCCGGGCCAGCGGGCCGAGGCGGCGCTGCTCGACGGCGGCGCCGGGGCGGGCCGGGTCGGGGATGCCGAGCGGGACGGGGCCGTTGCCGGGCGTCCCGTGCGAGTGCGTCACGTCCATTCCAGGACGCCCTTCTTCCAGGCGTAGAGCAGTCCGACCGCGAGGAAGCCGATGAAGACGAACATCTCCACCAGCGTGGCCGCCCCGAAGCCGGCGGCGGCGAACACCGTGGCCCACGGGAACAGGTAGATCGCGTCGACCGCGAAGATCACGTACAGGAAGGCGTAGACGTAGTACCGGATCTGGGTGTGCGCCCAGCCCTCACCGACCGGGTCGACCCCGCACTCGTAGGCGAGCAGCTTCTCGGGGGTGTCGACCACCGGTCGCAGCAGGCGGTTCGCGGTGAACGACACCACGACGAAGAGGACACCGATGACCGCCAGCAGTCCGACCGCCGCGTAGGCGTCGAAGTAGCCGCTGCCGGCGGCGGGGTCGGCAGCGAGCGGCTGCCACTCCATGGGTCACGCCCTTCTTCTTTGCCCGTCCATAACCATCGCTATCGCGGGAGTCTATGTGCACCGCTCGTTTACTCCTCCACCTGCCCGTCCTGCAAGACGGCCGGTGGACTCCCGCCGGACGCCGCGGGAATTCCGCTTGCGGACGGTCCGGGCCCGGAGCACACCGCCGGGGGTGGGGATAACCCCCGGAAGAAGAGGGAGTGCAGCACCATGGCGGGGGGCGGGCGCCGACCGGGATGCTGGTGATCGACGGAAGAGCACGGCGAGATCACCAGGAGAGGGCGCCGACCATGGAGCACGAGGCGAAGCGCCCGTCGTTGTACGGGGCGGAGCTGTGGCGGCAGGTGCGCAACGCACTGCTGAACCTGCCGGTAGGAGTGGCCGGGTTCGTCGTGACGGCCGTGCTGCTGACGACGGGGCTCGGCCTGGCGGTGACGCTGGTCGGGCTGCCGCTGCTGGCCTTCGGGCTGGGCTGCTGCCGCTGGTTCGGCCGGGTGGCCCGGGCCCGGGCGCGGGCAGAGCTGGGCAGCAGGGTCACCGAGCCGGAGCCGCTGCGCCCGGCCCGGGCCGGGCTGGCCGGCCGGGTGGTGGCCGCGCTGGGCGACGGGCTGAACTGGCGCTCCGCGCTGTACTGCGTGGCGCTGCTGGTCTGGGGCGTCCTCAGCTTCGTGCTGACGCTGGCGCTGCTGGTGGTCGGCTGGCCGGTGCTGCCCTGGGCGATGCGGGCGATCAGCTGGGTCTCCCGGCTGCTGGTGGAGTCGCTGCTGTGGCCGGGCGCGCTGGCCGAGCGGGTCCGCGAGCTGGAGGACGACCGGGGCGTGGTGGTCGACACCGCCGCGGCCGACCTGCGCCGCATCGAGCGCGACCTGCACGACGGCGCGCAGGCCCGGCTGGTGGCCCTGGCGATGGACCTGGGCCTGGCCAAGGAGAAGCTCACGGAGGACCCGGTGGCCGCGCAGAAGATGGTCGACGCGGCGCACGGCGAGGTCAAGCTCGCCCTGCAGGAGCTGCGCGACCTGGCCCGCGGCATCCACCCCGCGGTGCTCACCGACCGCGGGCTGGACGCGGCGCTCTCCTCGGTCGCGGCCCGCTGCACGCTGCCCGGCGGCGTCCGGGTGCACGTCGAGCTGGGCGGCGAGCGGCCGGACTCCGCGGTCGAGGGCATCGCCTACTTCACCGTCAGCGAGCTGCTGACCAACGCCTCCAAGCACTCCGGCGCCCGCACCGCCACGGTGGACGTCTGGCGCCAGGACAGCCGGCTGATGCTGACGGTGCGGGACGACGGCCGCGGCGGGGCCCGGGTGCACCCCGGCGGCGGCCTGGCCGGCCTGGCCGAGCGGGCCGAGGCGGTGGACGGCGTGTTCGTGGTCGACAGCCCGGAGCACGGCCCGACCTCGGTGACGGTCGAGCTGCCCTGGCACACCCGGGCCGGCCACAAGGGCTGACGGCCCCCGCTCCCGCCCCGGGCCCGCCCACGGACGTGGACGGGCCCGGAGTGCCGCCTCCCTTGCGCGGTACGGCACTCCGGGCCCGGGCCTGTGGGGCGCTACAGCGTCCCGAGGGTGACCTCCGCGGTCTTGCCCTGCCCGTCCCGCTGGTAGCCGACGGTGACCTTGTCGCCGGGGCTGAGCGCGGCCAGTGCGGTGGTCAGCGCCGAGGGGCTGGTGATCGCGGTGTCGTTGACCTTGGTGATCACGTCGCCCGCCTGCAGCCCGGCGGAGGCGGCCGGGCCGCCCTCGACCACCGAGACCACCGCCGCGCCGGCCGGCTGGAAGTTCGAGTCGAAGTACGGACGGACGGTCACCCCGAGCCCGGCCCGGCCGGAGTTGGTGACCTTGCCGTCCTTGATCAGCTGGTTGGCGATGCTGGTGACGGTGGCCGCGGGGATCGCGAAGCCGATGCCGGGCGCGGCCGAGCCGTTCAGCTCGGGATCGACGGCGGTCAGCGTGTTGATCCCGATCACCTGGCTGGAGAGGTTGACCAGCGCGCCGCCGCTGTTGCCGGGGTTGATCGCGGCCGAGGTCTGCACCATGTTGCCGATGGTGGCGCCGGGCGATCCGGCCGACTGCGGCTCGCTGACCGTCCGTCCGACCGCCGAGACGATGCCCTGGGTGACGCTGCTGGACAGGCCCAGCGGGCTGCCCATCGCCAGCGTGATCTGCCCGACCGCGACCTTGGAGCTGTCCGCGAAGGTGGCGGGCTTGAGGCCGCCGGGCGCGCTGCTCAGCCTGATCACCGCGAGGTCGGACTCCGGGTAGCTGCCGACCAGGGTGGCGTCCAGCGGCTTGGTGCTGTTCGCCAGCGTCACGGTGAAGGTGGTGGCGCTGCCGACCACGTGCGCGTTGGTGACGATGTCGCCCTTGTCGTCGAAGACGATCCCGGAGCCGAGGCCGTCCCCCGCGGTGATCTGCACCACCGAGGGCAGCACCTGGGAGATCACCTGCTGGTAGTCCTGCTCCAGCTGGTTGCTGCTGGCCGGGGCGGGCGCGGACGAGGAGCTGCTGGCCGCCGCGGTGGAGCTGGACCCGGAGCCGGAGCTGGAGCAGCCGCTGACCAGCAGCGCCGCCGCGGCGAGCAGTGCCGCGGGGCCCGCCCAGAGCTTGGGCCCGGTGGGCCGGGGGCCGGCCGGGATCGGACGGGTCTGTTCCTTCTTCGGGCGCACGGCGGCCACCTCCGGTCGCTGGACAGAGCTTTGTCAGCATTCCACCGATTTGTCCGGATGTTCGGGCAACACACCCGGGGAGCGCGCCGAAAGGAGCCCTCTAGGATCGGGCCATGACCTGGTTGATCACGGGCGGGGCCGGCTACATCGGCGGCCACGTCGTCCGGGAGCTGGCCGCGGCCGGCGTCCCCACCGTCGTCCTGGACGACCTGAGCAGCGGGACGGCCGCCCACCTGCCGCCCGGCGTCCCGCTGGTCACCGGCTCCACGCTGGACCGCCCGCTGCTGGACCGCGCCCTCGCCGAGCACGGCGTCACCGGCGTGCTGCACCTGGCCGCCCGCAAGCAGGTCGGCGAGTCGGTCGAGCGGCCGCTGTTCTACTACCACGAGAACGTGGAGGGCCTGCGCACCGTGCTGGCCGCCGCGGTCGACGCGGGCGTGCGCCGGGTGGTGCTCTCCTCCTCCGCCGCCGTCTACGGCATGCCGGACGTCGACCTGGTCGACGAGTCCACGCCCTGCCTGCCGATCAACCCGTACGGCGAGACCAAGCTGGCCGACGAGTGGCTGCTGAACGCCTGCGCCGCTGCGCACGGCCTCTCCGCGGTCTCCCTGCGGTACTTCAACGTGGCGGGCGCCGCCACCCCCGAGCTGTCCGACCCCGGCGCGGCCAACCTGGTGCCGCTGGTGTTCCGGCGGCTGACGGCCGGGCTGCCGCCGCTGGTCTTCGGGGACGACTACCCGACCCCCGACGGCACCTGCGTCCGCGACTACATCCACGTCTCGGACGTCGCCGCCGCGCACGTCGCCGCCGTCCGCCGTCTGGAGGCGGCCGGGCCCGGCGAGCAGGTCCGACTGACCCTCAACATCGGCACCGGGCGGGGCGCCTCGGTGCGCGAGATGATCGCCGAGATCGCCGAGGTCACCGGCCTCCGGACCGCCCCCGAGGTGACCGCCCGCCGCCCCGGCGACCCGGCCCGGGTGGTGGCCTCCGCCGAGCTGATCCGCCGCGAGCTCGGCTGGAGCGCGGAGCACGACCTCCGATCGATGATCACCTCGGCCTGGGCGGGCTGGCAGCACCGCCACCCGTAGGCCGCGGCCCGGGCCCGCCGCGGGCCCGGGCCGTCCCGCTCCCGGGCCGCGCCGCGGCTACTGCGGGACGGCCGTGCCGTAGAAGGAGTCCAGCGCGTACACGCAGCGGTCCTTGGAGCCGACGAAGACCCGGCCGCCGACCGCCACCGGGGAACCGGTCAGCTCGCCCTTGGTGCCCAGCTCCCAGCGCAGTCGGCCGCTGGCCAGCTCCAGGGTGTGCAGGGAGTGGTCGCGGCTGCCCAGGTGCACCAGGCCCTCGGAGACCGCCGGGGAGCCCACCAGGTCGCCCCGGGTGGGGTAGCGCCAGCGTTCGCGGCCGTCGGCCGCCTCGAAGGCGAACAGGGTGTCGCCGGAGCCCAGCAGGACCGTTCCGTCGGCGACCACCGCCGGTTCGGCGCTCTGCCGGGCGGCGGTGGCGGCCCGCCACAGGCCGTGGCCGGTGGCGGCGTCCAGGGCGTACAGGGTGCCGAGGTAGTCGGCGACGTACACCGCGCGGCCGTCCACCGCGGGCGGGGTGAACAGCACCACCGGCGCGTCGAAGCGCCAGCGCTCGGCGCCGGTGGCGGCGTCCAGCGCGTGCACCCGCTGGCCGGAGGTCACGTACAGCACCCCGCCGCGCTCGACCGGGCGGGACGGCACCTCGCCGCCCAGCGGGACCGCCCAGCGCACCCCGGCGCCCAGCGGGTCCACGCAGTGCAGGCGGCCGCCGCCCTGGTAGTAGGCCGCGCCGGCGATCAGCGCCGGGCCGGACTGCGGGTTCTCGTACTCCTGCTGGGCGTCGTCGGCCCGCCACAGCTCGGCGCCGGTGGCCGCGGCGCGCAACTGCACGCCGCCGCCGCGGACGCCGCAGCACAGCACGCCGTCGGCGGCGTCCAGCGAGTAGACCCAGCCGTCCAGCGAGTGCCGCCAGCGCTCGGTGCCGTCGGCGGCGTCCACCGTGTACAGGTGCGGGCCGTCGGCGGCGTGCACCCGGCCGCCGTCCACGGCCAGCGCCCAGGCCACGTCCCGGGTCTTCCAGCGGCGCTCGCCGGAGCCGATGTCCAGCGCGTGCACCTCGAAGCTGGAGGCGAACAGCGTGCCGTCGGCGACCACCGGGGTGCCCCACACGTCGTTGGACATCCGGAACCGCCAGGGCCGCCAGCGCGCCGGGGGCAGCGGCGGGGCCGCGGACGGCGCGGAGCTGCGGCGGACCCAGTCGGTGCCGGCCGGGGCGGCCGCGGGCGCGGCCGGTTCCGCCCGCGGGCCGGGCCCTATCGGCACGTGCGCGCCGGGCAGCCGGACCTCGGCCTCGCCCGGGCCGCCGACCGCCGGGCGCAGGTGCGGGCGCACCCGCTCGGTGACCACCTCGGACTCGGAGACCGGCCCGGCCGGGGCGGGGGTTAGGGCGGGCGGCACCGGCGGCGGGCCGACCGGCTGGGCGGGCAGCGCCACCTGCTGCTGCGGGCGGGCCGGGGGCTGCTGGGCGTTGACGTGCCGTCTGCTGCTGCGCTTGGCCTCGATCAGGTCGAGCGCGGCGGGCGGCAGCCAGTCCCCCGCCTCGCCGGAGGCGTCCGCCCGGGAGAACAGGTGCGGGGCCAGCTCGGCCTGGATCTGGGCGGGGGTGGGCCGGTGCTCGGGGGTGGGCCGCATGCAGGCCCGGACCAGGTCGACCAGCTCGGCCGGCAGCCCGGACAGGTCGGGCTGGTCGCGCAGCAGCTGGAACACCGTCTCGACCGGGTTGGAGCCGCGGTACGGCGGGTGCCCGGTGGCGCAGAACACCACCAGCGAGCCGAGCGAGAACACGTCGCTGGCGCCGGTGACGCTGCGGCTGTCGCGGGCCTGCTCGGGCGACATGTAGGCGGGCGTGCCGACCGCGACGTTGGTCATGGTGAGCCGGGTGCTGGAGACCCCGGCGGCGATGCCGAAGTCGATCACCCGCGGGCCGTCCTCGACCACCAGCACGTTGGACGGCTTGAGGTCGCGGTGCACCAGCCCGGCCGCGTGGATGGACTGCAGCGCCTCGGCGATGCCCGCGGTGAGCCAGCGCACCGCGTCGGCGGGCAGCGGGCCGCAGTCGTTGACCAGGTCCTCCAGCGAGGGCGCGGGCACGTAGGCGGTGGCCAGCCACGGGACGGCGGCGTCGGCGTCGGCGTCGACCACGGCGGCGGTGTAGAAGCCGCCGACCGTCTTGGCCGCGGCGATCTCGCGGGCGAAGCGGACCCGGAAGAGGTTGTCCTCGGCCAGCTCGCTGCGGACGGTCTTGATGGCCACCCGGCGTCCCGAGGCCGACCGGGCCAGGTACACCAGGCCCATGCCGCCCGCGCCGAGCCGGGCCAGCACTTCGAAGGGCCCGATCCGCCTCGGATCGTGCGCCGTCAGCTGGTCCACTCCGCAGCCACCTCCCCTTCCGCCAGCGCCCCCCGGCGGTGGCGCCCCCCGATTCTCCAATGCCCGCCGCCCGGGAGCCAATCTCCCCCGCCCGGGACACGCTCCCGAGTACCGGAGCCGTCCCCTCCGGCACCCCCGCACCGCCCCCTCCGGCCCGGCCCGCAACGACCCCCGCCCCCCTCAGCTGACTTGTCGTCACGCTGTGGGGTCATCAGCACACGGGGGGGCAACAACTCAAGCGGAAATGGCACGGTTTCCCCCCTCGCCCGGACTAATAGTCGCACTACCGATTAGCGCCAAGATCGTGCCGCTGTAAGCTGACGACATGACAGGACAAGTTCGCACCGTCGACGGTCGCGTCGCCGGGCGGCGCGGACAGGAGACGCGGCAGAAGCTGCTCGACTGCCTCCGCGAGATGCTCAGCACGTCGCCGTACCGGGACGTCAAGGTCATCGACGTCGCCCGTATGGCGGGAACCTCCCCCGCGACCTTCTACCAGTACTTCCCGGATGTCGAGGGCGCAGTCCTTGAGATCGCCGAGGAAATGGCCGAGGACAGCGGCGGGCTCAAAGAGCTCGTCGATGGAAAGTCCTGGGCGGGAAAGACCGGCTTCACCACTTCCGAAGAACTGGTGGACGGATTCCTCGCCTTCTGGCGCAAGAATGACGCCATTCTCCGAGTGGTCACACTCGGCGCCGCCGAAGGGGACAAGCGGTTCTTCAAGATCCGCATGAAGGTCCTCAACTCGGTGGCGGCCCCGCTCACCGAAGCGGTCCGCAACAACCAGGGCAAGACCGACAAGACGGTCGAAGCGCCGGCGGTCGCCGGTGCCCTGGTGTCGTTGCTCGCCGCGGCGGCCGAGCACGGCAAGGCGTTCACGTCGTGGGGCGTGAAGGTCAAGGACCTCAAGCCCAACCTGGCGCTCCAGGTGTACCTGGGAGTCACCGGAAAGAAGCCGCCGAAGTAAGACAGCAGCCCATCGGCGCTCGGCCCCGGTTCCTGTCCGGGTGTGTCGGATGCGGCCGTGCCTCGGGGGAGGTTCGCCGACGTACCGCGGAGCGCCGTCCTTCAACGGACGCAAGGGGCGGCCGGGAGGAATTTTTCCTCCCGGCCGCCCCTTCGTGCTGCCGGAACGCCGCGCGGGGTGCCGCTCAGGGGCAGCGCACGACCTGCCCGGCGTAGGCCAGGCCGCCGCCGAAGCCGAACAGCAGCACCGGGTCGCCGCTGTGCAGCTCGCCGCGCTCGACCAGCTTGGAGAGGGCGAGCGGGATGGAGGCGGCGGAGGTGTTGCCGGAGTCGACCACGTCGCGGGCGATCACCGCGTCCTCGGCCAGGCCGAGCCTGCCCGCGATGGCGTCGATGATCCGCAGGTTGGCCTGGTGGGCGACGAAGCCGCGCAGCTCGGACGGGTCGATCCCGGCCTTCTCGCAGGCCCTGCGGGCCAGCGGGGCGACCTGGGTGGTGGCCCAGCGGAACACGGTCTGGCCCTGCTGGCTGATCACCGGCTTCCAGCCGCTGATCGCGACCGCCTCGCCCTTCTCCGGCTCGGAGCCCCACACCACCGGGCCGATGCCGGCCCGCTCGTCGGGGACCGCCTCCAGGACGGCGGCGCCCGCGCCGTCGCCGAAGATCACGCAGGTGGTGCGGTCGGTCCAGTCGATGATGTCGGACATCCGTTCCACGCCGACCACCAGCGCCCGGGTCGCGGCCCCGGCCCGGATCGCGTGGTCGGCGGTGGCCAGCGCGTACGAGAAGCCCGAGCAGGCGGTGTTCAGCTCGTACGCGGCGGGGGCGGGGATGCCCAGGCGGGCGGCGACGGCGGCGGCGGTGTTGGGGCTGCGCTCGACGGCGGTGCAGGTCGCGACGGCGACCAGGTCGACCTGGTCGGGCGTCGTGCCCGCGCGGGCCAGGGCCTTCTCGGCCGCGCCCACCGCGAGGTCGACCAGGGTCTCGTCCTCCGCGATGTGGCGGGTGCGGATGCCGACCCGGGAGCGGATCCACTCGTCGTCGGTGTCGACCAGCGCCGAGAGGTCGTCGTTGGTCAGGACCTTCGGCGGCTGGTGGTGGCCCAGCGCCACGATGCGGGAGGCGGTCATACTGCCCACTCAACCGGGTTACCGGTGAGTCAGGAGGTGACGGCCCGACACAGGATCGGGTGCCGGATGCTGTAGGGCCCTCACAACCGGAGCGCGGTCAGGCGGCCAGCGACTGGGCGTCACCCATCATGATCATCGGGTGCAGCGCCGGGTCCAGGGTCTTGATCAGCTCGACCATGTGGTCCTCGGTCAGCGAGATGCAGCCGTGGGTGGGGCCGCCGTGGTCGAGGTGCAGCCAGATGCCGCCGCCCTTGGCCGCGCCCTGCGGGTAGGTGGTGTCGAGCGGGGACCTCCCCTCGACCCGGTTGTAGTTGATCGCGATCACGTAGTCGAAGGACCCGGCCAGCGGTTCGTTGTTGAAGCCGCGCCCGGACATCACGAAGTTCTTGTTCTCGTCGTACGGCAGCTTGGAGCCGGGGTCGGCCTTGCGGCCGCCCGCGTCGGTGAGCGAGAACAGGCCGATCGGGCTGCGCAGGTCGCCGGAGCGGTGGTCGGTGGTCCAGCCCTTGAAGGCGTTGTGGGCGGGCCAGGCCTGGCCGGCCTGCCAGCTGCCGTCGGCGGCGCGGGTCCACAGCGTGACGGTGTTGTCCGAGGAGTCCACGCCCTGGCCGCTGGCGACCAGCAGCTGTCCGGTCTCCGCGGGGACCTTGGCCATCCAGTCGGCGCCGATGCCCGGGATGCTGGTGATCCGCTCCCGGTCGGAGCGGTCCGCGGCGGGGGCCTCGGTGTGCTGCCCGGCGTCGGCGGCCTGCATCGGGACGACCTCGGGCTCGCGGTCGGGGGCCGCGCTGGCGGTGTCCGCCTGGAAGTTCCGGCCCGGGCCGACGGTGAACCAGCCGGCCGCGAGGGCCAGCAGGGTGGCGGTGCCGACGGTGAGCTTGCGGGCGCGGCGCGGCTTCGCCTTGCGGCGGCTGCGGCGGGTGACGGCTCGGCCCTGGGACTGCTCGGCCTCGCTCCGGTCGGCCGGCGCGGGGGCCGGGCGGCGGTGCGAGGCGGCGCGATGGGAACCGGACATGCGAACGATCCTCCCAGACCTCGGGGACGCGACGGAACCCGGGCCGTGTGATGAGCCTGTGAGCATACGCGCTCGGGAAACGTTTCTCCGCGCTCCCGCCTGCCCCGATGGTGCGTCTTCATCCCGCGCGCCCCCGGGGAACGGGCCGCGCCCGGTGGCCGAAACCGGTCACCGGGCGCGGGTCGCGAAGTGGCGGGTCCTCAGAGGCGCATCGCCTGCGGGGTCTCCCGGCGGGCGAGGTCCGGGCCGTCGTACTCGCGGATGACCTCGTAGCGGGTGTTGCGCTCGACCGGGCGGAAGCCGGCGTCCCGGATCAGGCCGAGCAGGTCGTCGCGGCCCAGCTTGTTGGGGGTGCCGAAGTTGTCCGCGTCGTGGGTGATCTTGTACTCGACCACCGAGCCGTCCATGTCGTCCGCGCCGTGGCTGAGCGCCAGTTGGGCGGTGGTGACGCCGTGCATCACCCAGAACACCTTGACGTGCGGGACGTTGTCGAACAGCAGGCGGGACACCGCGAAGGTCTTCAGCGCCTCGGCGCCGGTGGCCATCTCGGTGCGCTCCATCAGGCGGTTGCGGACCTTGCCGTCCTTGGAGTCGTGGAAGTCGTGCTGGTAGCGCAGCGGGATGAAGACCTGGAAGCCGCCGGTCTCGTCCTGCAGCTCGCGCAGCCGCAGCACGTGGTCGACCCGGTGGCGGGGCTCCTCGATGTGGCCGTACAGCATGGTGGCCGGGGTCTTGAGGCCCTTCTCGTGCGCCAGGCGGTGGATCCGCGACCAGTCCTCCCAGTGGGTGTCGTGGTCGACGATGTGCTGGCGGACCTCCCAGTCGAAGATCTCCGCGCCGCCGCCGGTCAGCGACTCCAGGCCCGCCTCGATCAGCTCGTCCAGGATCTCGCTCGCGCTCAGGCCGCTGATCCGCTCGAACCAGTGGATCTCGGTGGCGGTGAACGCCTTCAGCGAGACGTTCGGCAGCGCGGCCTTCAGCTCCTTGAGGGAGCGCGGGTAGTAGCGCCACGGCAGGGTCGGGTGCAGGCCGTTGACGATGTGCAGCTCCGTCAGCGACTCCGACTCCATCGCCTTGGCGAGCCGGACGGCCTCCTCGATCCGCATCGTGTAGGCGTCCTTCTCGCCCGGCTTGCGCTGGAACGAGCAGTACGCGCAGGAGGCGCTGCAGACGTTGGTCATGTTCAGGTGGCGGTTGACGTTGAAGTGGACGACGTCGCCGTTCTTCTGCGTCCGCACGTGGTGCGCCAGCCCGCCCAGCCAGGCCAGGTCGTCGCTCGCGTAGAGCGCGATCCCGTCCTCGCGGGTCAGCCGCTCACCGGCGTAGACCTTCGCCTCCAGCTCGCGCTTGAGCCCTGCGTCCATGCGGCGCTCCGCCTCCTTGCGACTTCGATTCGTTGCCGGGACCGAGACTACGCCTAGGTAGCCAGCAGACCGGCCAGCAGGGCGGGGTCGAGGTTGCCGCCGCTGACGACCGCCGCGAACACCCGGCCGCCGAGCTCCCCGGCCCGGTGGAAGTAGGCGGCCGGGGCGACCGCGCCGGAGGGCTCGGCGACCAGGCGGCCGCGGCGGGCCAGCAGGGCGACGGTGGCGCGGATCTCGTCCTCGGAGACGGTGACGATGTCGTCCACGTACGCGGTGATGTGCTCGAACGGCAGCACGCCGACCGACGGGGTGCGCAGGCCGTCCGCGATCGTCCGGTAGGTGTCGGCGACCGGCCAGGCGGTGCGCACGCCCGCGCGCAGGCTCTGCTGCGCGTCCGCCGCGAGCTCCGGCTCCACGCCGACCACCCGGACGCCCGGGCAGGCCAGCTTGAGCGCCGCGGCCGTCCCGGAGATCAGGCCGCCGCCGGAGACCGGCACCAGCACGGTGTCCAGCTCGTCCGGGGCGTCCTCGGCGATCTCCAGGCCGACGGTGCCCTGGCCCGCCACGATGTACGGGTCGTCGTACGGCGGCACCCACACGTAGCCGTGCTCGGCGGCCAGCTCGGCCGGGACGGTGTCGCGCTCCTCGGCGGTCACGATCACCACCTCGGCGCCGAACGAGCGGGTGTTCTCGATCTTCACGGCGGGCGAGGTGTCGGGCATCACGATCACCGCCTTGATGCCGAGCCGCTGCGCCGCGTACGCCACCGCCTGGGCGTGGTTGCCGCTGGACTGGGCCACCACTCCCCTGGCCCGCTCCTCGTCGGTGAGCGCCGCCAGCCGGTTCATCGCCCCGCGGATCTTGAACGCCCCGGTCGGCTGGAGGCTCTCCGGCTTCAGCCAGAGCCGCCGCCCGCCCTCGGCCGCCCACGGGCAGGGCAGCAGCGGGGTGCGCACCGCCGTGCCGGCGATCCGGCGCTGGGCGGCGCGCAGGTCTTCCAGGTCGACCAGGGACATGACGGCTTCCTCCAGGAGGGGGTCTACTCGGCGGGGCGGAGCGGGAGTTCGCTGACCCGGTTCTCCCACTTGGTGGACAGCACCACCGTGGTGCGGGTGCGGGCCACCCCCTTGGTGCCGGACAGCCGCTTGACCACCGACTCCAGGCCCTCCACGTCCGGCACCCGGACCTTCAGCATGTAGGAGTCGTCGCCCGCGATGAACCAGCAGTCCTCCACCTCCGGGAGGTCCTTCAGCCGGTGCGAGACGTCGTCGTGGTCGGCCGCGTCGGTGAGCTGCAGGCCGATCAGCGCCGTCACGCCGTAGCCCAGCGTCGCGGGGTTGACCGTCGCCCGGTAGCCGGTGATCACGCCCGCCTGCTCCAGGCGGTTGATCCGGTCCGTCACGCTCGGCCCGGACAGGCCCACCAGGCGGCCCAGCTCGGCGTACGAGGCGCGGCCGTTCTCCCGGAGTGCCTGGATGAGCTGTCTGTCCACAGAGTCCATTGCCTGCCGCGTCCTTCCGAACCTCACCGGAACCACAGATCATTATCCGGAATCCAAGGCGTCGTACGCCGATCAACCCGGGTATCCCAGAGAACATACTCTCCCGTAGCGTCCCCGCTCACTCGCCCCGGCGCGGGGCGGTTTCCGGACTTCCCGCCGGGGTGCTCGCGGCCTCCCCGAGGGTGCCCGACCAGCGGCGGTACAGCCCGTGCGGGACGCCGACGGCGTCGAGCACCCGGCCGGCCACGAAGTCGACCAGCTCGCGGGCGGTCGAGCCCCCCGCGTAGAAGCCCGGGGAGGCCGGGAGGACCACCGCGCCCTGCTCGTCGAGGGCCACCAGGTGGCGCAGCGTGGTGCCGGTCAGCGGGGTCTCGCGCAGGCACAGGACCAGCGGGCGGCGCTCCTTGAGGGTCACCGAGGCGGTGCGCTGCAGCAGGTCCTTGGACAGGCCCAGCGCGATGCCGGCCGCGGCGCCGGTGGTCGCCGGCACGACCAGCATGCCCTTGGCGGGGTACGAGCCGGAGGACGGGCCCGCGGCGAAGTCGCCCGCGGACCAGTGGCGGACGTCGTGCAGCGCGGCCTCGTCGGTGCCGAGCCAGGCGGCCAGGTCGGTGCGCCAGTGCGCGTCGCGGAAGGAGATGCCGGTCTCGTCCAGGATGGTCAGCCGCGCCGCCCGGCTGACGATCAGGTCGACGGGCTCCCCGGCGTCCAGCAGCGCGCGGATCACGGAGGCGGCGTAGGGGGTGCCGCTGGCGCCGGAGACGCCGACGACCCAGGGCTCACGAGTGGGACTCATGGGTTCATTGTGGAGGTCCCGTCAGGGGCTCGGGGAACGGCGGGCCCCTGAGGTGCGTGCTCGTCTGCCGAAGAGTTCCCCGGGCCCCTGGCGGGGCCCTCCGGCGGGGTCACAATGGGGGCATGGCAGCGGAGTTGGTGGACCTGACGCATCCGGTGGTGTCCGGGATGCCGGTGTATCCGGGGGATCCGGACGTGGAGTTGCGGGCGGCGCTGACGGTGGAGGGCGAGGGGGTGAACGTGCTGGCGGTGCACCTGGGGTCGCAGACCGGGACGCACGTGGACGCGCCCTACCACCTGGACGTGCGGTGGCCGACGCTGGACGGGCTGCCGTTGGAGCTGTTCACCGGGCCCGCGGTGGTGGTGGACCTGCGGGGGCTGGCGGCCCGCGGGGAGATCACGGCGGCGCACCTCGCGGACGCGCTGGCGGTCTCCGGGCCCGGGACGGTGCTGCTGCTGGCGACGGGGTGGCCGCGGTACTGGGGGACGGACCGCTACTTCGCGCACCCGTACCTGACCGAGGAGGCGGCGCAGGCCGTCGTCGCGACCGGGGTCCGGACGGTGGGCATCGACGCGCTCTCGGTGGACCCGACCCCGGACCCGGGGCCGTCCGACCCCGGAGTGGCCAGCCTGCTGGCCGAGTTGGCGGACGAGCACGACCCCGAGCCGGAGCAGGCGACGCTGGCCGCGCACCGAGTGCTGCTGGGGCCGGAGGGCGGCGGGGTGATCGCGGAGAACCTGACGGACCTGTCGGCGCTGCTGGCGGCGCAGGCGGCGGGGGTGCCGGTGGAGGTGTCGCTGTTCCCGCTGCGGTTGACGGCGGCGGACGGGGCGCCGGTGCGGGCGGTGGCGCGGATCGGTTGAACGCGGCACCGGCGTCCGCGACTTGGTCTAGACCATCCCGGGAGCGCACCGCTAGGCTCCCGCCATGCCTGAGATCGTCGGTGTGGTCGAGCGCTTGTGGCGCTACCCCGTGAAGTCCACGGGCGGCGAGCTGCTCGACTCCGTCGAGGTCGAGGAGCGCGGCCTGGTCGGCGACCGCCTGTACGCGGTGCGCGACGGGGCCGGGAAGCTGGGGTCGGGGAAGAGCACCCGGCGCTTCCGCCGGATGGACGGCCTGCTGCGACTGAGCGCCCGGCTGGGCTCCCGGATCGACGGCCCCGACCTGTTCGACCCGCTGGGCATGCCGGTGCCGGACCCGGACTCCTTCCTGCGCGCCTACCTGGAGCAGGAGGACGTCGCGCTGGCCCGCGAGGACGCGGTCTCGCACTTCGACGAGCTGCCGGTCAGCGTGCTGACCACGGCGACGCTGGACTGGGTGGCGCGGGCGGTGCCCTCGGCGGTGGTGGACGAGCGCCGGTTCCGGCCGAACGTGCTGCTGCGCACCCCGCCGGGCACGCCGCCGTTCACCGAGGACGCCTGGTGCGGCCGGGAGGGCCGGGTCAGGGGCGGGGTGCGGCTGGCGTTCGTCCGGGCCAGCGCGCGGTGCGCGATGGTGGGGACGGCGCAGCCCGGGCTGCCGCACGCGCCGGAGATCCTGAAGACCGTCGTGCACGAGCGGGACGGCGAGCTGGCGGCGCTGGCGACGGTGGCCCGGCCGGGCCCGCTGCGGGTCGGGGACGCGCTGTCGCTGGCGTGAACCCCAGCCCGTGAACCCCAGCCCGTGAACCCAGCCCTCGAACCTCAGCCCTGCCGGTGCGGGACCAGGCAGAACGGGTGGCCGGCCGGGTCGACGAGCACCGTCCAGCGCTCGTGGCGGGCCTTGACCTCGGCGCCGAGGGCGACCGCCGCGGCCTCGGCGGCGGCCAGGTCGGGGACGTCCACGTCCAGGTGGAACTGCTGCGGGTGGGCCGGGTCGGGCCAGATCGGCGGGCGGTAGTCCTCGACCCGCTGGAAGGCGAGCACCCGGCCGTCGGGCAGGTGGACGGTGGACCAGCTGTCGTGCAGCGTCCAGCGCGGGTCGGGGCGGTCGACCTCGCCGCCGAGCAGGCCGGCGTAGAACTGGGCCAGGCCCGCCGGGTAGTGGCAGTCCAGCACCACGCACTGCAGTGTGCCGATCATCGTGCTCCCCGTTCCGCTCGTGGTGGCTGTTCCCTCCCAGCATGGCGCATCGGTGCGGCGGGTGGCGGTTCATCCGGCGGGAAGGGCGTCCGCGCAGGTGGGCGGCGGTTCCGACGGCCCGTCAGGTGGCGTAATGGTGCGGCAACGAAAACCGGGGCGCACCGGCCCTAGGGTTGCCGCCGACAGCGCAGCCGAGGGCCGGAGCAGACCCGATGACCAGCGAGAACACCGTTCGCAGCCGGAGCAGTGCCACGGCCAGGCGACCGCGGGCCGACCGGGCCCGGCAGGTCGCGGACGTGCTGCGGCAGCAGGTGCTGAGCGAGGCGTTCGGGACCGGGCCGCTGCCGCACGAGGACGCGCTGGCGCAGGAGTTCGGGGCCTCCCGGAACACCGTGCGGCAGGCGCTGGACCTGCTGCGCGGGGAGGGCCTGGTGCGCCGGGTGCCCGGGTCGGGGACGCTGGTGGCGGCCGAGAAGGTGCCGCACGGGCTGAACCGGCTGGAGGGCCTGGCCGAGACCCTGCACGAGCACGGCGAAGTGGTCAACGAGGTCCGCTCGTTCGGGCCGGTCCGGGCGCCGGGGGCGGTGGCCCGCCGGTTCGGCCTGCCGGACGGGGCGGACGTGGTGTACGTGGAGCGGCTGCGCCGCCTGAACGGCCTGCCGCTGTCGCTGGACCTGACCTACCTGGCGCCGGACATCGGCGCGCTGCTGGAGCCCGCCGACCTCGCCCACCGGGACGTGTTCCGGCTGATCGAGGAGGCCGCCGGGCAGCCGCTGGGCGCCGCCGACATCACCCTGGAGGCCGTCAACGCCGACGCGCACTCCGCCGCGGTGCTCGAAGTGCCGCGCGGAGCAGCCCTGTTGATGCTGGAGCGGCTCACCACGCTGGCCGACGGACGGCCGGTGGACCTGGAGTACGTGCGCTTCCGCGGCGACCGGCTGGCCATGCGCGGCCGGCTGCTGCGCGATCTCGCCTGACCTTTCGAACCCGAACCGACCTTCCTCACCCTGGAGTTGGACCGATGGCGCTCGCCGAGCACCGCACCGACGTGCCCGTGACCATCGACGCCTCGCTGTGCATCGCCGGCTGCACCCTGTGCGTCGACATGTGCCCGCTGGACTCGCTGGCGATCGACGAACAGAGCGGCACCGCGTACATGCACGTGGACGAGTGCTGGTACTGCGGCCCGTGCGCCGCCCGCTGCCCCACCGGGGCGGTCACCGTCAACATGCCCTACCTGATTCGTTGAGGAAGCGTCACATGTCTGGTGCAGCAAGGAAGTTGGGCGCCGCAGCGGCAGCCGCGGCACTGGTCGCGGGGGCGGCCGGGTGCTCCTCGGGCGGTGACTCCACGACCGTCGAGGTGGTGGTCGGCTACCAGTCGAAGACCATCAACACCGTCACCGCCGGGACGCTGCTGCGGGCCCGCGGCTACTTCGAGCAGCAGCTCGCCGAGCTGGGGAAGCAGGACGGCCGGCACTACCGGGTGGTCTGGCAGGACTACGACGCGGGCGCGCCGATCACCGCCCAGATGCTCGCCGACAAGATCGACATCGGTTCGATGGGCGACTACCCGCTGCTGATCAACGGCTCCCGCGCCCAGGCGGCCGGCGGGCCCGGCACCCGGCTGGTCTCGGTGACCGGCTACAACCTGCTCGGCGCGCTCAACTCCGTGGTGGTACCGAAGGACTCGCCCGCGCACACGCTGGCCGACCTGAAGGGCAAGAAGGTCTCCAGCTCGGTCGGCTCGGCCTCCGACGGCACCCTGGTGCAGGCCCTCGCCAAGGCCGGGGTCGCCGAGGGCGACGTCCAGAAGCAGAACCAGCAGCCGGCCGTCGGCGCCTCCGCGTTGAAGGCGCACAGCGTGGACGCGCTGGCCCAGTTCGTGGCCTGGCCGGGCGCGGTGGTGTTCGCCGGGGACGGGCGGCTGCTGTACGACGGCGCGGCGCTCGGCCGGCCCACCCTGCACGGCGTGGTGGTGCGGCAGAAGTTCGGCGGCGCGCACCCCGACGTCGTCCGGGCCTTCCTGCGCGCCCAGGACGCCGCCACCCGCGACCTCAACCAGCACCCGCTGGCCGCCGCGCAGACCGTCGCCGAGGCCACCGGCCTGCCGCCCGAGGTGGTGTACCTGTACAACGGGCCCAACGGCATCGCCACCTTCGCCACCGCCCTCGACCAGCGGCTGCTGGACGCGATGCGCGCGGACGTCCCGTTCCTGACCTCGGTCGGCGTGCTCAAGGCGCTCGACCTGGACCGCTTCACCGACCCGTCCTACCTGAAGGACTCCGGCGTCACCGACGGCGAGCCCGCCCGGATCACCGGCACCGACGCCGTCTGCGACCGGCCCGTCGCCGACCCCGCGCTGGCCGGGGAGCTCTGGTACGAGGGCGAGCGGTCGACCCGTCCGACCGCCGACCCGACCTGCCTGCTCAAGGCCGTGAAGGCCGGCACCGCCGCGGGCGCCGGGAGGCTGCGGGCCGCGTACGTGCCCGACGCGGTCACCGGCACCCGCTGGTTCGCCGACCAGGACTGGTGGGTCCGGGACGGCGACGCCTTCAAGCCCTTCACCACCGAGGACGGCGCCAGGGGCTACCTGGCCGCCCACCCCTCCGCCGTCCAGCTGACCTACCAGCAAGCGCTGGACGCCTCGTGACCGCGCGGCGCAGGCTGCTGCGGGTGGCGGCGCTGCTCGGCTTCCTGGGCCTGTGGCAGGCGCTCACCGCCTGGAAGGTGCGGGCCTGGGTGCGCTTCGACCACCTGCCGACCGTGCTGCAGGTCGCCGACGCGCTGAGGGCGCAGCTCGGCACCGCCGTGTACTGGCAGGACCTGGCCGACAGCCTGCGGCGGATCTCCACCGGCTTCGCGCTGGCCGCGGTGCTCGGCGTCACCGCCGGGGTGCTGACCGCCCGCTCGCGCACCGCCGCCGACCTGATCGGCCCGGTGCTGGAGCTGGTCCGGCCGATCCCGGCGATCGCGCTCGTCCCGGTCGCGATCATGCTGTTCCCGGAGAACGAGCAGGGCATCGTGTTCATCACCTGCGCCGCCGCGTTCTTCCCGGTCACCGTGGCCACCCGGCACGCGGTGCGGGCGGTGCCGCCGCGCTGGGAGGAGGCGGTGCGCACGATGGGCGGCGGGACGGGCCGGGTGCTGTTCGGCGTGGTGCTGCCGGGCGCGCTGCCCGGGGTGGTCGGCGGGCTGTCGGTCGGACTGGGCGTCTCCTGGATCTGCGTGATCTCCGCCGAGATGGTCTCCGGCCAGTACGGCGTCGGCTACCGCACCTGGTCGGCGTACACCGTGCTCGACTACCCGGGGGTGTTCGTCGGGATGGCCACCATCGGGCTGCTCGGCTGGGCCACCTCCGGCGCGGTCGAGCTGCTCGGGCGGCGGCTGACCCGCTGGCTGCCCGCTCCGGTTCCGGCGGGGGTGGGGGCATGAGCCTGCGACTGACCGCGCGCGGCCTGAGCGTCGGCCACCCCGGACGCCCGGTGCTGCGGGACGTCGAGCTGGACGTCGCGCCGGGCGAGGTGCTGACCGTGCTCGGCCCGTCCGGCTGCGGCAAGTCGACCCTGCTGCGGGCGCTGGCCGGGCTGCTGCGGCCCACCGGCGGCGAACTGCTGGCCGACGGAAGGCCGTTGACCGGCCCCGGCGCCGACCGGGCGCTGGTCTTCCAGGAGGACGGGCTGCTGCCCTGGCGCACCGTCCGCCGCAACGTCGAACTGCCGCTGGCGATAGCCGGGTTGAAGCGGGCCGAGCGGCGCGCCCCGGTCGCCGACTGGCTGGGCCGGGTCGGCCTGGACGGACACGGCGACCGGCTGCCACGGGAGTTGTCCGGCGGACAGCGCCAACGCGTCCAGCTGGCACGGGCGTTGGCCGGTGCCCCGCAGGCCGTGCTGATGGACGAGCCGTTCGGCGCGCTCGACCCGCAGACCCGCGCCGCGATGCAGCAACTCCTGCTCACCGTCTGGGAGAAGGAGCGCTGCACGGTCGTCTTCGTCACCCACGACGTGGACGAGGCGCTGCTGCTCGGCGACCGGGTCGCCGTGCTGTCCGGCGGCACCCTGGCCGCCCTGCACGAGGTGCCCGCACCGCGCGACCCCGCCGCCGACCGGAGCGCGCTGCGTGCGCTGCTCCTCACCCAGTACACCTGACCAACCCACCTGAGAGGCACGGCAGATGCGCACACCCGAGATCAGCGAGGCGCGCCGCCTGGAGTGCGACGTCCTGGTCGTCGGCGGCGGCACCGCCGGGTCGATGGCCGCGATCGCCGCCGCCGAGGCCGGAGCGCGCGTCCTGCTGCTGGAGAAGGCGCACGTGCGCCACTCCGGGGCGCTCGCGATGGGCATGGACGGCGTCAACAACGCGATCGTCCCCGGCCGGGCCGACCCGGACGCGTACGTCGCCGAGATCACCCGCGCCAACGACGGCGTCGTCAACCAGGCGACGGTGCGGCAGACCGCCCGGCGCGGCTTCGCCATGGTGCAGCGGCTGGAGCGCTACGGCGTCAAGTTCGAGAAGGACGAGCACGGCGAGTACGCGGTGCGGCAGGTGCACCGCTCCGGCTCGTACGTGCTGCCGATGCCCGAGGGCAAGGACGTCAAGAAGGTGCTGTACCGCGTCCTGCGCGAGCGCCGGATGCGCGAGAGGGTCACCGTCGAGAACCGGGTGATGCCGGTGCGGGTGCTCACCGAGGGCGGGCGGGCGGTCGGCGCGGCCGGGTTCGACACCCGCAGCGGCGAGTTCGTGCTGGTCTCGGCCGGGGCCGTGGTGCTGGCCACCGGGCCGTGCGGACGGCTCGGGCTGCCCGCCAGCGGCTACCTGTACGGCACCTACGAGAACCCGACCAACGCCGGGGACGGCTACGCGATGGCGTACCACGCGGGCGCGGAGCTCTCCGGCATCGAGTGCTTCCAGATCAACCCGCTGATCAAGGACTACAACGGCCCCGCCTGCGCGTACGTCGCCAACCCGTTCGGCGGCTACCAGGTCAACCGGCACGGCGAGCGCTTCGTCGACTCCGACTACTGGTCCGGGCAGATGATGGCCGAGTTCGCGGTCGAACTCGCCTCCGACCGCGGCCCGGTGTACCTGCGGACCACCCACCTGCCGGAGGAGACCGTGCAGGCGCTGGAGTCCATCCTGCACACCACCGAACGTCCCAGCCGCGGCACCTTCCACGCCGGGCGCGGCCACGACTACCGCACCCACGACGTGGAGATGCACATCTCCGAGATCGGCCTGTGCGGCGGGCACAGCGCCAGCGGCGTCTGGGTCGACGAGAACGCCGCGACCACGGTGCCCGGGCTGTACGCGGCCGGGGACCTGGCCTGCGTGCCGCACAACTACATGATCGGGGCGTTCGTCTTCGGCGAGCTGGCCGGGACGCACGCCGCCGCCCACCTGCCGGACGTCCGGGCCCAGTTGCCCGCGGAGCAGGTCGCCGAGGCGCACCGGCTGGTCTACCGGGCGCTGGAGCACCCCGACGGGCCGCCGCAGCAGCAGGTCGAGTACAAGCTGCGGCGCTTCGTCAACGACTACGTCGCCCCGCCGAAGACCGGCGCCCGGCTCTCCGTCGCGCTCGACCACTTCGAGCGGATGCGCGGCGAGGTCGCCGCGATCGGCGCCCGCACCCCGCACGAACTCATGCGCGCGGTCGAGGTCGACTTCATCCGGGACTGCGCGGAGATGGCGGCGCGTGCCTCGCTCGCCCGGGAGGAGTCCCGCTGGGGCCTCTACCACCAGCGCCTGGACCGGCCCGCGCAGGACGACGGGCGCTGGTTCCGGCACCTCAACCTGCGCAAGCGGGCCGACGGTGCGATGGAGTTCCTGACCCGGCCGGTCGCGCCCTACCTCGTCCCGGTCGACGGCCTGGAGCCCCCCGCCGGGGAGGTCGAACTGCTCGGCACCGTCGAGGCGATGGTCGTCGGCCGCACCGCCGCGACCGCAGCCGCGGCCGCGGTGGGCAGCGGGGGCGCGGGCGGCGGCACGGGCGGGGACGCGAAGCCGCCGGAGCGCGAACAGGAACGCGAGCAGGGGCGGGTGCTGGAGGTGCTGCGGGCCGAGGGCGCCGCGGTCGTGCGGTACCTGGCCGACCCCGACCCGGACGTCCGGCTGGCCGCCGTCGCCGCGCTCACCGAGCACACGCCGGAGGGCACCGGCGCAGCGCTGGTCGCCGCGCTCGGCGACCCGGACGGGCGGGTCCGCGGCGCGGCCGTCGCGGGCCTGCGGGAGCTGGTCGAGGTGCTGGACGCCTCGCTCGGGGACGGGCTGGCCGCCGCGGCCGGGTCCGCCGACCCGGTGGTGCGGGCGGGCGTCCAGGAGCTCGCGCGGGTGCTGCGCACCGGGTCGGTCGCGCTGTTCGCGGCCGGGCTGCGCGACGCGGAGACGGCGGTGCGCCTGCAGGCCGTCCGCGGGCTGGTCTCGCTGGACGCGGCAGACGCGCTGGCCGCCGGGGCGGCGGACGTCGCCCGGGAGGTGCGGGTCGCCGTCGGCGAAGGGCTGGGGGTGATCGGCGACGCCTCCTCGGCGGAGGTGCTGGCGGCGCTGGCCGAGGACCCGGACCCGCTGGTGCGGGCGGGGGCGTTCACCGGGGCGGCGGGGCTGGGCGGGGGCCTCGCGGAACTGGCGGAACTGGCGGAGCGTCCGGACCCGGCCTGGCAGGTGCGGAAGGCGGCCGCGGGCGTGCTGGGCGCGGCCGGCCGCTGGAGCGCGCTGGTCGGGCTCGCGGCGGACGGGAACGCGGACGTCCGCAAGGCCGCGGTCCGCGCGATGGCGGCGGGGGTCGCCGAGGCGGGCGTGGACGCGGCGCTGCGGGAACGGCTGGCGGACGGGGACGCGGACGTGCGGGCGTACGCGCGGCTGGCGCTCAAGGGGGCGTAGGGGTAGCGCCGTCAGGGGCCCGGGGAACGGCAGGCCCGGAACCGCTGACGGTGCACTGCCGGTGCGTGCGGCGGCTTCGGGTTCTGTTACCGCGGCCACCAGCAGCACGGACTCGCCGTTCCCCGAGCCCCTGACGGGGCCTCAGAAGTCGAGCTCTCCGCCGGGGCGGACCTCGTACGGCACCTCCGGGAGGAGGTCGCGGAGCAGGGGGGCGAGGGTCTCCGGGGCGGGCGGGGTGGGGCCGAGGCCGATGGCGAGGGCGGGGCCGGGGAGGGGGCGAGGCCAGGCGTGGAGGGCGGGGGCGAGGGGTTCGAGGGCGGTGAGGAGGGTGCGGAGGCGGCCGCGGGTGGGGCCGAGGCGGTCGGGGGCGGGGCTGAGGAGGAGCCAGGCGGCGTGGCGGCGGTGGAGCGGGGGCGGCGCGAGGAGTTCGGGGTGGTCGGGGCCGAGTTCCCAGGCGCGGTAGAGCTCTTCGGCGATCAGGTCGCGGGTGCCGGGTCCGACCTGGGTGGTGCAGCTGCGGACGGGGGCGGTGGGGGTGAGGACGGTGACGGGGTCGGACGTGGGGGCGGCGGGGTCGCCGAGGAGGGTGACGGGGCGTCGCCAGTCCCAGGCGGCCCAGGTCTCGGTGAAGTGCCGGAAGAGCGCGGCCGGGTCGTCGGTGTCGGTCTCGGTGACGGTGCGGGCGGCGAGGACCGTCCAGGCCAGGGAGGGGAGGTGGCCGAAGGGGGCGGAGGCGAGGCCGCGGGCCGCCGTCCAGGTCCTGACCCGGCAGGCGAGGGCGGCGAAGGCCGCGTGCCGGGGGCCGACGGCGGCCAGGACCGCGTCGGCGTCGGTGACGGCGCTGCGGGCGGTGGCGGCTTCGGCGGAGTCGTCGGCGGGGGCGAGCACCAGGTCGACGGTGAGGCCGGCGCAGTCCAGCCGCAGGCCGGGGACGCGGGCGCCGCGGACCTCCCGGACGTGCCGGGCCTCGGGCAGCGCCTCGGCCAACTGCCGCGCGAGGTCGGCGGGTTCGAAGGGCCCGGGCAGGACGGCGACCAGGTCGAGGTCGGCGCCGTCCAGGTGGCAGCGCATCCGGCGGGAGCCGACGAGGTGGGTCTCGCCGGGGAGGACGGCGGCGATCCGGGCGGTCAACCCGGCGGTGTCGCAAGGAGGTTCGACGCGGACGGCGGGCGCGGACGGCTCGGGCAGCTCGCGGACCGCGCCGGTGCCGAGGCTGACCAGGGCGCGCGGGGTCATCGGCCCGTCGCCGCGCCGGGAGAGCAGCACGAGTTCGCCGACGGTGGCCCGCGCGGGCGGCAGCTCGTGGACGGGGAAGTCGCCGCGGCCCAGGGTGAGGTGCGGCCGGTAGCCGCCCTCGCGGGTGCGGCACTGCGGGAAGCGGCGCTGCAGGGCCTGGTGGAGGGCCGCCCAGGCGGCGGTGGCCCCGACGGCCGGGTCGAGCCAGCGGGTGGTGGCGCCGGGCTGCTCGAAGGTCCGCACGCCCGCCAGCTCCGTGCCGAACGGCGGGACTTCGGCGGCGGCCTCGGCGAGCAGCGGGAGCGCCCGGTCGAACTCGTGCTCGGCGACGAAGCCGAACAGCAGGTTCACGTGCGGCGGCCAGTGCCCGTGCTGCGGGTCGTGGCGGGCGCGCAGGCGCTGGACGGCGGGCCACAGGTGGGCGGGCGGCAGCCAGGCGACGGCGGTGCGGGCGGTGGTGGGGGCGTCGAGCAGGCCGTCGACGGGCTCGGGGTCGAGGTCGACGGCGAGGCCGTAGTGGTCGGAGGGGTGCAGGCCGTCGGGGCCCGGGCGGTCGCCGAGCAGGCGGGCGGCGGTGGTGCGGGCCCGGCCGGGGCGGAGCAGGACGCGGTCGAGGCGGCCGGCCCGGCCGGTGAGCGAGGAGACGGCGGCGAGCGGGTTGGCGACGGGGTCGAAGGTGGGGGTGCGGTCCCCGGGGCCGTGCGCCTCGGTCCAGGTGTCGCGCAGGCCGAGGGCGGTGGCGGGCGTGTCGGTGCCGTCGTTGAAGTCGCCGAGCACCAGCAGGTCGCCCGGGACGGCGGCGAACCCCTCGGCGAGGACGGCGAGTTCGGCGGTGCGGCGGGCGGCGCCGTCGGTCGAGTGGTCGCTGCTGAGGTGGACCGCGGCGACGGTGAGCGGCCCGGCGGCGGTGCGGACGGTGACCGCGGTGACGGCCTTGTGCGGGCCGAGGGCGTGCCGTCCGGCCTCCTGGACGGGGAGGCGGCTGAGCAGCAGCAGCCCGTGCTCGTCGATCTCCCGGCCGAACGGGTCGGCGCCCAGGGTGTAGCCGCGCCGGACCCACTCCTGGGCCAGCAACAGCTTGACCAGGGCCGGTTCGACCTCCTGGAGGGCGATCAGGTCGGCGTCGGCGGCTTCGAGCGCGGCGAGCAGCAGCGGACGGCGGCGGGCGGTGTGGATCAGCTCGGGGTCGTAGCGGTCCCACAGGGTGTTCCAGGTGACCACCCGCAGCGGCCCGGCGCCGTGGGCCGGCCGGGCCGCGGCGGGCCGCCAGCCGCGGTCGGGGTGCCAGGCGTGCGGGGTGCTCGGGGTGAAGAACGGCGCGGGCAGCACGGCCGGGTCGGTGCGCCGCCCGGCGGTGGTGGTGTCGAGCAGGTCGGTGCCGGTGACGCGGTCCCAGACCACCTGCCCGTCGGCCTCGACGTACCGGACCCGGTGCCAGGGCACGTCCCCGGCGGCGGTGAAGCTCTCCAGCGGGACGCGCTCGGTGCGGTCGTCGCGCTGCCGGACGCCGAGGGTGAACCGGGCCGGGTCGAAGCGGTCGTCCCAGCGGACGCGCTGGCAGACCTGCTCGATGGGGCGCATCAGTCCTCCTCGTCCAGGCACCCGGCGGTGGCCGCCACCGTGCCGTCGGCGTCCAGGTACCAGGTGCGGTGGGCCTGGCCGGGGTAGGGCGGGGTCCAGCGGTGCAGCTGGGCGGTCAGCACCTCGGCGGGGACGGGGTGCGGGCGGACGCCGTTGCGGCGGCGCAGTTCGGCCTCGTCGACGACGGCGACGACGTGGGTGAGCAGCGCGTCGCGGCGCTCGGCGACGGCCCGGACGTGGCCGCGCTGGTGGCGGTTGAGCGAGGTGGCGTCCCACACGGCGGTGCCGCCGTCCGCCAGGGCGGCCTCCAGCGCCGTCAGTCCCCGGCGCAGCAGTTCGGGGTTGTCGCGCTGCTCGGCGCGGGAGCCGCGGGCGGCCCGCAGCTCGTCCAGGCTGACCCGGGTGCCGGGCAGGGTGGCGGCGTACGTGGACTTTCCGCTGCCGGAGGGGCCGCAGAGGTGGAACAGCCGGGGGAAGCGGCCGTCGCGCCGGGCCCAGGTGGCGGCGACGGCCTCCTCGGCGGTGGTGATCCGGCCGAGGCCGTACGCCTCGCGGGCCTGCGCCCAGCACCGGTCGCGGACGTCCGGCGGGAGGTCGGCGAGGGCTTCGCGCAGGCCGGTGCGGAGCGGGCCGAGCGGGTCGGGGCCGAGCAGTCCGGCCTCCTCGGCGTGCAGGGCCGACCAGGCGACCTCCTGCTCGGCGGCGGGGTGGGCCTCGGCGGCGACGGCGTGCAGCACGCCGAGGTCGGCGGCGGCGGTGAGTCCGGTGAGCCCGGCCCGGCGCTGCTCGTCGGGGTACGGCCGGGCGAGCTGCGGGTGCAGGCCGACCAGGTCGGCGATCCGGCGGGCCTGCGGCAGGCCGAGCGGCCCGGCCAGGGCGGGCAGCAGCCGTTCGCGGCGGTCGGCGCGCAGCGCGTGGGCGAGGACGCCGTCGAGCCGGGCGTCGCCGGTGCGGCCGAGGGCGTCCAACCGGGCGGTGATGCCGTCGAGTTCGGGGTCGAGGTCGCGCCCGAGGGCGGCGCCGAGCGCGGCCGCGTCCGGCGCGCCGCCGGAACGGACGTGCCAGAGCGCGGAGTTCGGGCCGAGGCCGTTCTCGACCACGGCGGCGTGCATCCAGTGGGTGTCGGTCCGCACGTGCTGCGGGCGCACCCACTTGGCGACCCGGCGGCCGAACTCGGCCCGGTCGAAGCCCGCGACCGTCCGCACCACGTAGCCCTCCTGGCGGTCCGGGTCGAGCTCGATCGCGCGGATCGCCCGCTCGTCGTAGCGGCCGCGCCACAGCACCCGGGGGGTGGGCACGCCGAGGCGGCGCAGGAAGCGGACGGTGGCGTCCCAGTCCAGGCAGCGGTCGCGGTCGGTCCAGACCGAGAAGCCGTGGAACCAGCTGTCCAGGTCGGTGTAGGCGAGCGAGTGCCGGGCGTACAGGTTCTCCCCGCAGATCCGCCAGCCGGGCGGGATGTGCGGGCCGATCCGGCCCTGCAGGCCCTTCACCCAGGCGCGGGAGGGGTGGTGCGCGGAGTCCGGCGAGCGGGCGTGCAGGCCGTCGGGGTAGAGCGTGGTGTTCTCGCCGTCGAGCTTCTCGGTGACGACCACCTCGGTGCCGGCCAGGCCGGAGGCGTCCCGGTTGCGGAGGTCGTCGGCCGCCGCCCCCGGGGACCACGGGAGGTGCGGGGTCCGGGGGTAGTGAACGCGCATGCGGACCACCCTAGGGACGGGTCGATCCGCCCGGCCAACGAATTTGGGCGGACGCGCGAAGGGGCGCGCGGAGTGTCCCGCGCGCCCCTGTCGTGGACCGGTGGTCAGACCGTCAGACCGCGGCTGATCAGGTCGATCAGGGCGAAGGCGAACAGCGAGATGCCCACGAACCCGTTGGTGGAGAAGAACGCCCGGTTCAGCCGCGACAGGTCGTGCGGCTTGACGATGGTGTGCTCGTAGACGAACGCCCCGGCCACCACGGCGAGCCCGCACCAGAAGAACGCGCCCGCGTCGGTCAGCACCGCGTACCAGGCGAGCAGCGCGGTGGTGACCGCGTGGCAGACCCGGGCGCCGGTGATCGCGGCGGGCACCCCGAACCGGGCCGGGACGGAGCGCACGCCGGTGCCGCGGTCGGCCGCGACGTCCTGGCAGGCGTAGATCAGGTCGAAGCCGCCGATCCAGATGCCGACCGCCAGGCCGAGCACCACCGCGTCCCAGGACCAGCTGCCGGTGACGGCCAGCCAGGCGCCGATCGGCCCCATCGCCTGGGCCAGGCCCAGGATCGCCTGCGGGAAGTCGGTGAACCGCTTGCCGTACGGGTAGACCACCATCGGGACGACGGCCACCGGCGCGAGCAGCAGGCAGAGCGTGTTGAGCAGCGCCGCCGAGCCGAGGAAGACCACCAGCGCGATCGCCGAGCCGACGTACGCGGTGCGCAGCGAGACGGCGCCGGTGACGAGTTCGCGGCCCGCGGTGCGCGGGTTCCGGGCGTCGATCTCGCGGTCGATGATCCGGTTGGCGGCCATCGCGAAGGTGCGCAGGCCGACCATGCAGACGGTGACCAGCAGCAGCTCGCGCCAGTGCACCGACCGGTCGGCGAGGAACATCGCGGTCAGCGCGGCGGTGTAGGCGAAGGGCAGCGCGAAGACCGAGTGCTCGATCACGACCAGGCGCAGGAAGGCCCTGGTCCGGCTCGGCGGGGCCTCGAACGCTTCCGCAGTGGTCACAGTCCGTACTCCTTCCAGCGGCGGGTGACCCGGGCCGCGGTCTCCGGGTCGGAGGTGACCATCTCGGGCCAGCCGCCGTCGCGGGTGTAGCCCTCCTCGGGGAGCTTGCGGGTGGCGTCGATGCCCGCCTTGCCGCCCCAGAACTGCTGGTAGGAGGCGTGGTCGAGGTGGTCGACCGGGCCCTCGACGACCGAGAGGTCCCGGCTGTAGTCGACGTTGCCCAGGGCCCGCCAGGCGACCTCCTGGTAGTCGTGGACGTCGCAGTCGGCGTCCACCACGACGATCAGCTTGGTCAGCGACATCATGTGGGCGCCCCAGATGGCGTGCATGACCTTCTGCGCGTGCTTGGGGTACTTCTTGTCGATCGAGACGATCACGCAGTTGTGGAAGCCGCCGGCCTCGGGCAGGTCGTAGTCGACGATGTCCGGGATGATCACCTTGAGCAGCGGCAGGAAGAAGCGCTCGGTGAACTTGCCCAGCGGCCCGTCCTCGGTGGGCGGGCGGCCGACCACGATGGACTGCAGCAGCGGGCGGCGGCGCATCGTCACGCAGTCGACGGTCAGCGCCGGGAAGGGCTCCTGCGGGGTGTAGAAGCCGGTGTGGTCGCCGAACGGGCCCTCGGGCAGCAGCTCGCCGGGCTCCAGCCAGCCCTCCAGCACCACCTCGGCGTCCGCCGGGACCTGCAGCGGGACGGTCTTGCAGTCGACCATCCGGACCCGCTCCCCCGCGACGAACCCGGCGAACAGGTACTCGTCGATGTCGCCGGGCAGCGGCGCGGTGGCGGCGTAGGTGACGGCGGGCGGGCAGCCGAAGGCGATCGCGACGGGCAGCCTCTCGCCGCGCCTGGCGGCCACCGCGGCGTGGTTGCGGCTGTCCTTGTGGATCTGCCAGTGCATGCCGATGGTGCGCCTGTCGTGCCGCTGCAGCCGGTACAGGCCGAGGTTGCGGACGCCGGAGTCCGGGTCCTTGGTGTGGGTGAGGCCGAGGTTGAAGAAGGAGCCGCCGTCCAGCGGCCAGGTGAACAGCGCGGGTAGCTGCTCCAGGTCGACGTCCTCGCCGGTGAGCACCACCTCGTGGACGGGCGCGTCGGCGGACTTCACGTTCCGCGGCGGCACGTGCGCCATCGAGGCGAGCTTGCCGAACGCCTCCCGGAAGCCGGTGAAGCCCTGCGGAAGTTCGGGCTTGAGCAGGCCGCCGATCTTCTCGGCGATGTCGTCGGGCGACTTGAGGCCGAGCGCCTTGGACAGCCGCCGCTCGGTGCCGAAGACGTTCATGGCCAGCGGCATCGCCGAGCCCTTGACGTTCTCGAACAGCAGGGCGGGGCCCTTGGCCTTCTGCACCCGGTCGACGATCTCGCCGACCTCCAGGTAGGGGTCGACCTCGACCTTGATCCGTTTGAGGTCGCCCTCCCGCTCCAGCGCCCGGAGGAAGGAACGGAGATCGTCGTATGCCATACCTGTCAGTATCCGGTACGGGCTACCCTGAGCCCGCCAAGGGTCCTGTTCGAGCCTCCCCGGGAGAATCCGCGCCGTGTTGAGAGTCGTGCCCGTGGTGGCGCTGCTGGCCCTGTGGGTGTGGGCGTTCGTCGACTGCCTGACCACCCCCGAGGACGAGGTCCGCCACCTGCCGAAGGTGGTCTGGGTGATCGTCGTGCTGTTCTTCCCGCTGGTCGGCTCGATCGCCTGGCTGGTGGCCGGCCGCGAGCGCACCGGCGCCCGCCGCGGCCGGGCGTCCTGGCCGTCCGGCCCGACCGCCGGGTACCCCGGGTACGAGCGCCCGCCGGCCCCGGACGACGACCCGGAGTTCCTCGCCTCGCTGAAGCGCGGCAACGAGCAGCACGAGGACATGCTCAAGCAGTGGGAGGCGGACCTGCGCCGCCGCGAGGAGGAGCTGCGCCGCGGCGGCGAGCACCCGGAGGACGGCGACCGGCCGAAGGGCTGATCCCGCCTTTTGGCGCATCCCTACCATCCGGACCTGATCCGGTCCTCGAACACCCGGCCGTCGGCCCGCGTGCGCCCCTGTCGGCGGACGGCGGGCCGACGGCCTTCCCGCACCCGCGACCTTGCCGCTGACCTGCCAATTCGACCTCTCCCCCACCCCCCGACAGGGGGGCACCCCCTGCCCCGCCGGAAGCGACCCGGCGGTAGGGGTGTGCGCCCCCCTATGTGGGGCCTGTACAGCGATCGGCTTCCGACCTTGTACGGATTCGACGCCGAGAGCGGGGCGCCCCGACTCGTACTGTCGTAGCAGTAGAAGTGTTCGCTGCCCCACGCGAGCTTGGAGTGGTTCGAGATGACGGTCCTGCACGATGCGCCGGTCGGCGGCGAGGCTCCGGCCGATGCCCGTAGCCGGGTTGCCGAGTTGCACGAGCTGCGCGAGCAGGTCCGCCGCGGGCCGAGCGAACAGGCCACCGAGGCGCAGCACGCCAAGGGCAAGCTGACCGCGCGGGAGCGGATCGAGCTGCTGCTGGACGAGGGCTCCTTCCACGAGGTGGAGCCGCTGCGGCGGCACCGCGCCCAGGGTTTCGGCCTGGAGGCGAAGAAGCCGCACACCGACGGCGTCGTCGTCGGCTGGGGCACCGTGCACGGGCGGACGGTGTTCACCTACGCGCACGACTTCCGGATCTTCGGCGGCGCGCTGGGCGAGGCCCACGCGCAGAAGATCCACAAGATCATGGACATGGCCATCGCCGCGGGCGCGCCGCTGGTCTCGCTGAACGACGGCGCGGGCGCCCGGATCCAGGAGGGCGTGACCGCGCTGGCCGGCTACGGCGGCATCTTCCAGCGCAACACCCGGGCCTCCGGCGTGATCCCGCAGATCTCGGTGATGCTCGGCCCGTGCGCGGGCGGCGCGGCCTACAGCCCGGCGCTGACCGACTTCGTGTTCATGGTCCGCGAGACCTCGCAGATGTTCATCACCGGCCCGGACGTCGTGCAGGCCGTCACCGGCGAGAAGATCACCCAGAACGGCCTGGGCGGCGCGGACGTCCACTCCTCGGTCTCCGGCGTCTCGCACTTCGTCTACGACGACGAGCAGTCCTGCATCGAGGAGGTGCGCTACCTGCTGTCGCTGCTGCCGCAGAACAACCGGGAGATGCCGCCCACGGTGGCCGCGGACGACCCGGTGGACCGCCGCAACGACTCGCTGCTGGACCTCGTCCCGGCCGACGGCAACCGCCCGTACGACATGCGCAAGGTCATCGAGGAGGTCGTCGACCACGGCGAGTACCTGGAGGTCCACGAGCGCTGGGCCACCAACGTGATCTGCGCGCTGGCCCGGATCGACGGCCACGTGGTCGGCATCATCGCCAACCAGCCGCAGTCGCTGGCCGGCGTGCTGGACATCAACGCCTCCGAGAAGGCCGCCCGCTTCGTGCAGATGTGCGACGCCTTCAACATCCCGCTGGTCACCATGCTGGACGTGCCCGGCTTCCTGCCCGGCGTCGACCAGGAGCACGACGGCATCATCCGGCACGGCGCGAAGCTGCTGTACGCGTACTGCAACGCCACCGTGCCGCGGATCCAGCTGATCCTGCGCAAGGCGTACGGCGGCGCGTACATCGTGATGGACTCCCGCTCGATCGGCGCGGACCTCTCCTTCGCCTGGCCGACCAACGAGATCGCCGTGATGGGCGCCGAGGGCGCCGCGAACGTCATCTTCCGCCGGGACATCACCGCCTCCGAGGACCCCGAGGCGACCCGGGCGCAGAAGATCAAGGAGTACAAGAGCGAACTGATGCACCCGTACTACGCGGCCGAGCGCGGCCTCGTGGACGACGTCATCGACCCGGCCGAGACCCGGGCCGTGCTCGCCTCCTCCCTCGCCATGCTCCGCACCAAGCACGCCGACCTGCCGAGCCGCAAGCACGGCAACCCGCCGATGTAACCGGCCGCAGCACGTGCCGAAACCTTTCAGAATCAAGCTTGGGGGAGAACGGGAACCATGAGCGAACCTCTCGTCCGCGTCGTCCGCGGCTCGCTGACCGCCGAGGAACTGGCCGCGCTGACCGCGGTCCTGGCCGCCCGGGCCGCGGTGGCCGCCGCCACCGCCGCCGCCCCGGCCGTCGAGCCGATCGCGACCTGGTCGCGCGTCGAGCGCCGCCCGGCGTACTTCTCGCCGGTCAGCTGGCAGCAGGCCGCGTAGCACGCGCAGGAGGGGCCCGGGACGTCGTCCCGGGCCCCTCCTGCGTGCCTGCGGGCCGTTACGCGGCCGCCAGCGCGGTCGGACGGCCGGCGTGCATGGTGGTGAGGTTGGCGGCCAGCCGCTGCGGGTCCTGGGCCAGCCACAGGCGCACCGCGGCCCCGAGCATGATGCAGGAGGAGCCGAGCCGGACGCCGGTGGACTGGGCGATCCGGGCGGTGGCGATGGTGAGCAGGTCGGCCAGCTCGGTGGGGAGCCAGACGGTGAGCGCGCAGGGCGCGGGCGTGCTGAGCGCGGCCAGCAGCCGGTGGGCGTCGGCCGGGCAGTGCAGGGTGGGCAGGACGTCCAGCAGCCCGTCGGCGACGACTTCGGAGACGTCGCTGTGGTGGCCCTGGGCGAGCCGTCGCAGCAGCGTGCGTTCCGCTGCGGTGATTCGGACGGTCATGATGACCTCGTCGCACTCCATGGTGCGGCCCTCCTCGCGGCTTCGTGGTGCGTGGGTGGTGGGGGGTGGTGCGGGGGGCGTCAGACGCCGGCGTAGGAGTGCTTGCCGGTGATGAAGATGTTGACGCCGTAGAAGTTGAACAGCCAGCAGGCGAAGGCGAGCAGCGCCAGGTAGGCGGCCTTGCGGCCGCGCCAGCCCGCGGTGGCCCGGGCGTGCAGGTAGGCGGCGTAGGCGACCCAGGTGATGAAGGACCAGGTCTCCTTCGGGTCCCACTCCCAGTACTTGCCCCAGGCGGCCTCGGCCCAGATCGCGCCCGCGATGATGGTGAACGTCCAGAGCGGGAAGATGACGGCGTTGATCCGGTAGGAGAGCTTGTCCAGGGTGCCGGAGGCGGGCAGGCGCTCCATCAGGTTGGCGGCGCGGACGGTCAGGCCCGCCGCGACGCGGTGCTCGTAGCGGTCCTTGAGCAGGTACGCCGCGGTGGCGACGAAGGCGGCGAAGAACGCGCCGCCGCAGATGGTGGCGGTCGAGACGTGGATGCCGAGCCAGTAGGAGTGCAGGGCGGGGACGAGCTGCTCGGAGTCGGTGTAGAGGACGGAGACGGCGACGCCGAGGATCAACAGCGCGACCACCGTCACCGGCAGGCCGAGCCAGCGGACGTTCTTCTTGGTGGCGAGCAGGATCACGTACGCGCCGACCATCATCAGGGCGAACGCGCACGAGAACTCGTACATGTTGCCCCACGGCCAGCGCATCACCGACAGGCCGCGGGCCACCACGCTGGCGGCGTGCAGCAGCATGCCGAGCACGGTCAGCGAGACCGCGATCCGGCCGGCCAGGTCGGCCTTCTCGCTGGTGCCGGCCGGGCCGACGCCGTCGGCCGGACCGCCGTCGCCGCGGCCGCTGGTGACGGTGGTGGCACCGGCGTCGGCGAGGGCGGTGCGGGTGAGGGTGGTGGTGCCGCCGCCCTGGGCGGCGACGGTGACGGTGACCTTGCGGACGCCCTTGGCCGCCTCCGCGGAGGCGGCGACCGTCTCGGCCAGCGTGCTCTGCTGCGCGGAGCGGACGGCGACGCCGCCCTTGGCGCCGAACGTCCACTCGAAGACCTGGGCGAACATCGCCAGCGTGTAGACGGTCATCGCCGAGTAGATGAGGTAGTTGGAGAGGTTGGCCAACTGGGTGTCGACCTGCGCGAGCAGCACCGTCTACTCCTTGGTTTCCGGGGCGGTGGGGACGGCTGCGGCCGGGGAGTCGGCTGCGGCGGGTGCGTCGTCGGCGGGGCCGTCGGGCCCCGGGGGTTCGTCGGCGGCCGGGGCGTCGTCCTGCAGCTCGACGGCGATCTCGGCGAGTTCCTCGGCGGTGCGGGCGGACTCGCTGCGGCCCAGCCCGGCCACCTCGACCAGGGTGCGGCCGTCGGGGGCGGTCACCGCGCGGACCCAGATCCGGCGGCGCTGGACGAACAGCGAGCCGATCAGGCCGAGGATCGCGGCGACCGCGCCGGTCAGCGCGACCGCGTTGCCGGGGCGGTGCGAGATCGTGAAGTTGGCCCACTGCTGGTAGCCGTCGAAGGTGACGCTGCCGTAGCCGTCGGGCAGCTGCCAGCCCTGGCCGACCTGGAGCGGGACGGAGGCGGGCGCGCCGTTGACCTTCAGCTGCGTCATCGCCTTGTCGTCGAGCTCGTACACGTTCTGCGGCAGGCCGCTGTCGGTGCGCAGGTCGCCGACGTAGGCGGTGATCACCAGCCGCGGGTTGGCCGCGGCGGGGAAGACCGAGACCGGGCGGCCGGTCTCGTTGAAGTCGTCCGGGGCGGTGGGCAGGAACATGCCGCTGAGGGCGAGCTGGGTCTTCCGGCCGTCGGGGCCGGTGCCGTAGTCGTTGACCTTGATCACGCCGGGCGAGGTGACGTTGGAGTCCTGCGGCAGGAACACCGTCGGGCCGCGGTAGACGATCTCGTCCTTGGCGTTGCGGACGGTCACCACCGGGGCGAAGCCGTGCGCGGTCAGGAAGACCTTGGTGCCGCCCACCTCCAGCGGGTGGTTGACCTCGATCTTCGCGTTCTTCTGCTTGCTGGTGTCGGCGCCCTCCCAGTAGCGGACGTTGGCGACGAACTCCTTGGCGGTGCCGGCCGCCGGACCGGAGGTCTGGAAGTCGGCGGTGAAGCCGTCCAGCTTGAAGCCGAAGGCGTCCAGGTCGTCGACGCCGTAGAACGCGGAGCCGGTGAAGTCGTCCAGCTGGGTGGTGGTGTTGGAGTAGCCCTGGCCCTCCAGCACGATCTTGGTGCCGGAGCCGCTGAACAGGCTGGCCCAGGCGAAACCGGCCAGCAGGGCGAACAGCGCGAAGTGGAACAGCAGGTTGCCGACCTCGCGCAGGTAGCCCTTCTCGGCGGCCACCGAGCCGGAGCCGGCCGCGGCCCGGAAGCCGCGCTTCTTCAGCAACCGGTGCGCGGCCGCGTTGACCGCCGCCGGGTCGGCGTCGGTGTGCCAGGCCGCGTAGACCGGCATCCGGGTCAGGTTGCGCGGGGCGGCCGGGGGCTGGGCGCGCAGCACGCCGACGAACTGCCAGGTGCGCGGCAGGATGCAGCCCGCCAGCGAGACGAACAGCAGGATGTAGATCGCGGAGAACCACACCGAGCTGTAGACGTCGAAGAGTTGGAGCTTCTCGAAGAGCGGGGCCAGGCCCTTGTGGGCGTTCTTCCACGCCGTGATCTTGAAGGTGTTGGGCTCCTGCGGCACCAGCGAACCGGGGATCGCCGCCAGCGAGAGCAGGAACAGCAGCAGCAGCGCGACCCGCATCGAGGTGAGCTGGCGCCAGAACCAGCGCAGCCAGCCGAGCACGCCTATGCCGGCCGGGACGGCGTCGTTCTCCTCGGGCGCGGTGCTGAGCCGCTCGACGTCGTCGAGCCGTTCGGCGTCGGGGCGTTCGGCGTCGGGGCCTTCCGCGGCGTCGGCCGGCTGGGGGCTGGTCTTCGTGTCGCTCACGGTCAGATTCCGATCGAGAAGTCCTGGGTGAGGTACTGCAGCTGGTTGACCAGCGCGTCCCACACCCCCGTCACCAGGGCCAGGCCGACCGCGACCAGCATGCCGCCGCCGATCCGCATCACCCACTGGTAGTGCTGCTTGACCCAGCCGAAGGCGCCCAGCGCCTTGCGGAACGCCAGGGCGGCCAGGACGAACGGTACGCCGAGGCCCAGGCAGTAGACGGCCATCAGCAGCGCGCCACGCCCGGCGCTGGCCTGGTCGATGGCCAGTCCCTGGATCGCCGCCATGGTCGGGCCGATGCACGGCGTCCAGCCGAGGCCGAAGACCAGGCCGAGCAGCGGGGCGCCGGCCAGGCCGATCGCGGGGCGGCGGTGCGAGCGCAGTTCGCGCATCGTGAAGCCGGGCAGCAGGCCCATGAAGGCCAGGCCCATCAGCACGGTCAGCAGGCCCATCACGACCGAGATGGCCCGCCGGTGCTCCAGCAGGCTGCTGCCGAAGGTGCCGAACAGGGCGCCGCCGGAGACGAACACCGCGGCGAAGCCGAGCACGAACAGCAGCGAGCCCGCCAGCATCCGGCCGCGCCGGGCGCCCCTGGCGTCGGAGAGGTCGGCGGCGGAGAAGCCGGTGACGTAGCTGAGGTAGCCGGGCACCAGCGGCAGCACGCACGGCGAGAAGAACGAGAGCAGCCCGGCGGCCAGCGCGATCGGCAGCGCGAGCACCAGCGCGCCGCTGCCGACCGTCTCGTTGTACCCGACGTCGGCGGCTGCCAGCAGGGTGCTCACTTCGACTCCGCCAGCACCGGGTCGACCATGCCCTGCAGGTCCTCGGCGGACATCGCGCGCATCGCCCGGGCGGCCAGCCTGCCGTCCTTGTCGACCACGATGGTGGTCGGGATGGACTGCGGGTTGAGGCTGCCCTTGGGGAACTTGAGGATCTCGGCGCCGTCCGGGTCGTAGATGCTCGGGTAGGTCACGCCGAAGTTCTTCTCGAACGCGACGGCGTTCGCGGGGTCGGTGTCCCGGGTGTTGATGCCGAGGAACTGCACCCGGTCGCCGTACTTCTCGCTGGCCTCCTGCAGGCCCTTGGCCTCGGCCCGGCAGGGGCTGCACCAGGAGCCCCAGATGTTGAGGACGACCACCTTGCCGCGGTAGTCGGAGAGCCTGAGGGTGCCGCTGCCGTCCAGCGAGGTGCCGGTGACGTCGGGGGCGGCGACCCGCTTGGCGGGGCCGGCGGTGGCGATGCCGCCCTTGCCCGTGACGAAGCCGACACCGCTGTCGCCGCTGCCGGAACCGGAGCTGGAGCACCCGGCGAGGGCCAGGGCGGAGGCCGCGCCGAGGACGGCGACGAAGCGGGTGCGGCGGCTGGACGTCCGTGTCATGTGAAAAGTTTCGCATGGCTCTTCGGCCCGTTTTAGGGGGGTCCGGCCTTGTCGACCGGACCCCCCGTGACCTGCGCTTTTTTCGCTTATGATCGTCTTAATTCGGGCATTTCGCCGCTCCGGGGGCTTACCCCGGAGGGGCCCGGTGTGAGCTACGCCCCGAAGCTCTTGCCGACCGGCTTGTCGCCCTTCTTGCCCTTGCCCACCAGGTGCGCGGGCAGCAGGTCCCGGGCCGGCTCGCGGTAGCCGATCGAGACGATCCGGTCGCCCTCGTAGGTGAAGCTGGTCAGCGAGGCCAGCGAGCACTGCCGACGGCGCGGGTCGTGCCACAGCCGGCGCCGCTCCGCGAACGAGCGCAGGATCCAGATCGGCAGCTGGTGGCTGACGCACACCGCCTCGTGCCCGCGCGCCGCGTCCCGGGCCGCCGCGATCGCGCCCATCATCCGCACCACCTGGTCGATGTACGGCTCGCCCCAGGACGGCTTGAACGGGTTGGTCAGGTACTTCCAGTACCCGGGGTTGCGCAGCGAGCCGTCGCCGACGCCGAAGGTCTTGCCCTCGAAGACGTTCTCCGCCTCGATCAGCCGCGGGTCGGCCGCCACCTGCAGCCCGTGCGCCTTGGCGATCGGCTCGGCGGTCTCCTGCGCCCGCTCCAGCGGCGAGGCCACCACGTACGTGACGTCCCGGTCCTGCAGGTGCTCGGCCACCCGCTCGGCCATCTGCCGGCCCAGGTCGGAGAGGTGGTAGTCCGGGAGGCGGCCGTAGAGCACGCCCTCCGGGTTGTGCACCTCGCCGTGCCGCATCACGTGGACGACGGTGATCTCCTTGTCGTCCCGGGCGCTGTTCTCGCCGGTGTTCTCGCTGGTGTTCTCGGTCACTTGGCGGTCTCCTCGGTGGCCTCGGCCGCGGCGCGGGCGGCGGCGGGCAGGGCGGCGGCGATCCGCTCGATCGCGCGCTCGTCGTGCGCGGCCGAGACGAACCAGGACTCGAAGGCCGACGGCGGCAGGTAGACGCCCTGGCTCAGCATCGAGTGGAAGAAGGAGTTGAAGCGGAACGCCTGCTGGGTGCGCGCCTCGTCGTAGTTGGTGACCTGCTGCTCGGTGAAGAAGACCGAGAACATGTTGCCCGCGGTCTGCAGCCGGTGCGCCACGCCCTCCTTGGCGAGCGCCGCGGTGACCAGGCCGGACACCTCGGCGGCGGCCCGGTCCACGGCCGCGTACGCCTCGTCGGTGCAGTGCCGCAGCTGGGCCAGGCCCGCGGCGGTGGCGATCGGGTTCCCGGAGAGGGTGCCCGCCTGGTAGACCGGGCCGGCCGGGGCCAGCTGCGCCATCACGTCGGCGCGGCCGCCGAAGGCCGCGGCGGGGAAGCCGCCGCCCATCACCTTGCCGAAGGTCAGCAGGTCCGGCGCCCAGCCCTCCTGCGCGGCCTCCAGCCCGTACCAGCCGGCCTTGGAGACCCGGAAGCCGGTCATCACCTCGTCGGAGACGAACAGCGCGCCGTCGGCCCGGCAGATCTCGGCCAGGCCGCGGTTGAAGCCGGGCAGCGGCGGGACGACGCCCATGTTGCCGGGCGACGCCTCGGTGATCACGCAGGCGATCTCGCCGGGGTGGGCGGCGAACGCGGCGCGCACCGCGTCCAGGTCGTTGTACGGCAGCACGATGGTGTCGCCGGCCTGGGCGCCGGTCACGCCCGGGGTGTCCGGCAGGCCGAAGGTGGCGACGCCGGAACCGGCGGCGGCCAGCAGCGCGTCCACGTGACCGTGGTAACAACCGGCGAACTTCACCACCTTCGCGCGGCCGGTGAAGCCTCGGGCCAGCCGGATCGCCGACATGGTCGCCTCGGTGCCGCTGGACACCAGGCGGACCTGCTCGACCGGCGCGATCCGGGCGACGATCTCCTCGGCCAGCTCCACCTCGCCCTGCCCGGGCGTGCCGAACGAGGTGCCCAGGGCCACCGCCCGCTGCACCGCCTCGACCACCGCCGGGTGGGCGTGGCCGAGCAGCATCGGGCCCCAGGAGCAGACCAGGTCCACGTACTCGCGGCCGTCCGCGTCGGTCAGGTACGGGCCGGTGCCGGACACCATGAAGCGGGGCGTGCCGCCGACCGCGCGGAAGGCGCGCACCGGCGAGTTGACGCCGCCGGGGGTGACGGCCAGCGCGCGGTCGAACAGCGACTGGGACTGGGGGGCTTCGTACGGGTAGCTCATCTGCTCGCTCATCCGTTGGGTGCTGGGAGCGGCCGGGAACCGCTCTTACCCGCACATGGTCTCAAATCGTGTCCTGGCGTTCTGCATGTCGGGCCCGATCATCTGGAACGATGATCCGTGTGCTGCTCCCCTCACTGGCTGTACCAAAGGTAAGGTCGGGTGACGCGCGCTCGTGTAGCACGCCGACAGGCGGGTAAGGGGCATGTTCGGGAGGGACACCGAGCGTGCGAAGGTCTGTCGATTCCGGCGAGTTCCGGTGAGGATGGTCCAGTGTCCGAGAGGCAGGACGGTTTCGACGAGGCCGCGGGGCGCAGCCGCCGGCCCGGCGAGACCGGCGGGGGTACGGGAACGGGCAGGGGAAGGAGGGGCGAGGGCAGAGTGGGGGTCACCTACAAGTACTTCGGCGCTCCGGACCGCGCCACCGCCGCCAGGGTTCCCACCGCCCTCGGTCCCGGCGGCCTCGGCCTCGACGCCGGGGAGCTCGGCGCCCTCGGCCGGCTCGGCGACCTGATGGAGACCAGCGGCTCCGTCAACGGCCACCTCTCCACCAAGATCAAGCCCGAGACGATGAGCGCGATGGTCCTCACCGGCATCCAGGGCGTTCCGCTGCACCACGTCCCCCCGCTCGAACTGGTCGTCCTGCACCCCGACTACGCGGTGGTCCAGCTCCCGCACACCGTGGTCGAACCGCTCCGCAAGGCCGACGAGACCGAGCTCGGCGCCGCCGCCTTCATCTGGTCCACCGTCCCCGACCGCCGCGGCCCGCGGGACGCCTTCGTCATCTACCAGATGCTGCACGAGTGGCAGGACTTCGCCAACCGCCTGCACGAGGCCGGCCACCAGCTGTACTGCCTGGTCTGGCCCTGACCCCCCGGCCCACCCGGCCCGCACCGCTGCTCAGTTCCCTGCCGCCGCGCGCAGGAACGGCAGGAAGGCGGCCACGGCCGGGACGGGCAGGTGGCCGCGGCGGGTCGCGGTGTGGACGTGCCGGACGGGGGTGTCCTCCGGGTGCAGCGGCACGAGCGCCAGGTCGGGCCGGGCCGCCCGGGCCGCCAGCGAGGGGATCAGCGTGATGCCCAACCCGGCCGCCACCAGGCCCAGTTTGGCCGTCCAGCCCGCCACCTCGTACTCCACCCGCGGCTGGAAGCCGTTGCGGACGCAGGCCGCCAGCAGGGTCGCCTCGGGGCGGCGGCTGGCGGCGATCCACGGCTCCCCGGCCAGCTCGGCCAGCCGCAGGCGGCGGCGCCGGGCCAGCCGGTGGCTGCGCGGGACGGCCACCAGGACGGGGTCGTCGACCAGCCGGTGCAGCTCGAACCGCTCGGTGTCGTACGGGTGTTCCGGGTAGGCGGTGACCAGCGCGAGGTCGATCGAGCCGTCCGCGAGCAGGTCCAGCAGCGCCCCGGAGAGCCCCTCGGTGAGGGTCGGCGCGATCGCCGGGTGAGCGGCCCGGAAGGCGGCCAGCGCGGCCGGGACGAGCGCGGCGTTGGCGCTGTCGAAGGCCCCCAGCCGGAGCCGTCCGGCAGTCAGCCCGGTCAGCGAGGCGAGGTCGCGCCGGGTGCCGTCGAGCCGGTCCAGCAGCGCCTCGGCGTGCGGCAGCAGCGTCCGCCCGTGCTCGGTCAGCGCCACCCCGCGGGGCAGCCGGTCGAACAGCGGGACGCCCAACTCGGCCTCCAGCGAGGCGATCTGACGGGAGACCGCGGACTGCGTCCACCCCAACTGCCCGCCCGCCGCGGTGAACGAGCCGAGCCGGGCCGCGGTCCGGAAGACCTCCAGCCATGCCATGTCCATCCCGCATGGCTACCATGCCGGACATTCGTTTGTCGCCTGCCCGGGCGGCGCCTAGCGTGGTCGGCATGGAGATCACGGAGCGCGTGGCAGTGCTGGGGCTGGGCCGGATGGGACTTCCGCTGGCCCGTCGACTGAGCGGTGCGGCAAAGGAGTTGGTGGTCTGGAACCGGACCGCGGGCCGGGCGGCGGGCCTCACCGAGGCGGCCTCCCCGGCGGAGGCGGTGCGCGGCGCGGGCGTGGTGGTGACCATGCTGTCCGACCCGGCGGCGGTCGCCGAGGTCGCGGACCGGTTCCGCCCCGCCCTCGCCCCGGGCACCCTGTGGATCGACATGTCCTCGGTCGGCCCGGCGGCCGTCGCCGAGCAGCAGGCCCTGCTCCCGGACGGCGTCGACCTGGTGGACGCCCCCGTGCTCGGCAGCGTCGACGCGGCCGCCGCCGGAACCCTGGTCGTCTACGCGGGCGGCGAGGACCGGGCCCTGGACCGGGCCCAGCCCCTGCTGGAGCGCTTCGGCCGGGTGGTCCGCTGCGGCGGGCCCGGCGCGGGCGCGGCGCTCAAGATCGTCGTGATGGGCGCGGTCGTCACCTCGGTGACCGCGGTCGGCGAGGCCCTGGCCGTCGCCGAACGCCTCGGCGTCCCCGCCGACCAGGCCCGCGGCGCGCTGGCCGCGGGCCCGCTGGCCGGCGTGATGGCCCGGATCGCCAGCACCGACGCGGACTTCCCGATCCGCCTCGCCGCCAAGGACCTCGCCCTCGCCGACGGCGGCCCCGTCTTCACCGCCGCCCTCACCACCCTGCTCGCCGACCCCGCCCGCGCCGAACTCGACCTCGCGGCGGCCGCGGGGTAGGGGGGGACGGAAACTCTTCGGCAGACGAAGGGGAACGAACCAGGGGCTCGGGGAACGGCGGGTCCGAGCTGCGCAGTGGCCCCGTCAGGAGCCCGGGGAACGGCATGTCCGTGCTGCTTCGGGCCGTGCGAACAGAACCCGAAGCCACGGCACGCACCGGCAGTGAACCGCCAGCAGCCCCGAGCCCGCCGTTCCCCGGGCCCCTGATGGTGCCTCCCTCCGTTGTTCAGGCTCTCGTCCGGACCGCCTCCAGGGTGAAGAACGTCCCGGAGGAGAGGCCGCGCAGCAGCACGGTGGCGGGCAGGCCGCGGACGGCGAGCGCGGCGAACCCGGTCGGGAAGGTGACGGCGGTGCAACAGGCGGTGGCCGCCCGGTACTCCCGGGAGAACGCTCCCTCCACGGCGCGGGCTCCCCCTCGACGGCCTCGGACGACGACCCCCAGAGGTCTCTGCCAATTCCGTTCGAAGGCAAGCGGTTTCCCCCGCCGCCGCGCGCCCCGCCCCCCTTGTCGCGCATCAATTGTCGCAGCCTGCAAGGCATTTGGCCATCGAAGGGAGCGTGGCTAGGATCGCCCGGCACCGACCGACTCCCGAGGGGGGACCCACCGATGACCACGCCCAGCAGGCCGCCGCTGCCGTTCGACTTCATGCGACCCGTCCCGTCGTTCACCGTGCTCAGCACCGACCTCGTCGACGGCGGCGAACTCGGCGAGGAGCAGGCGTACGAGGGCGGGAACCGCTCGCCGCAGCTCAGTTGGTCCGGCTTCCCGGCGGAGACCAGGAGCTTCGCGGTGACCTGCTTCGACCCGGACGCGCCGACCGGCTGCGGGTGGTGGCACTGGCTCCTGACCGACCTCCCGGCCGACACCACCGAGCTGCCCGCCGGTGCGGGCGGCGGCGCGTTCCCGGGCCTGCCCGCCGGGGCGGTGCACGGTCGCAACGACTACGGCAGCAACGACTACGGCGGCGCCGCCCCGCCGCCCGGCCACGGCCGGCACCGTTACGTGTTCGCCGTGCACGCCCTGCCGGTGGAGTCCCTCGGGCTGGCCGCGGACGCCCCGGCGGCCGTGGTCAGCGGCACCCTGGGCTTCCTCGCCCTGGCCCGGGCCGTGCTGGTCGTCGAGTACGAGAGCGCGGCCCCGCAGGAGTGACCCGGCGCGGAACGGGCGGACGGCCCGGCGGCAGGCCCGGATCCGGGTCCGCCGCCGGGCCGTCCGCCCGTCGGAGCCGGGATGCTCCTATGGACGTCAAGCTGCAGGAGCGAGGTCGGTCTGGTTGATGCGTTGGGTTGTCGGTGTCCTGGTGAGGGCGCGGTAGATCTCGCGGGCGACGAAGCGCTTGAGGCATCGCATGA
>NZ_BSSA01000010.1 GCF_030268885.1 Kitasatospora phosalacinea | reverse complement strand
AGTACGAGAACATCCCCTCCCCCCGCGCCAGCGCCCCCAGGTACTTCTCCTTCAACTCCTGCGACCCCGCCAACTGCACCGGCAACGACCCCAGCTTGTTCACCGCCGGGATCAACGACGACGACGCGCACACCCGCGCCACCTCCTCGATCACCAGCACCGTCGCCAGCGCGTCCGCCCCCGCACCCCCGAACTCCTCCGGCACGTGCACCGCGTGCAGGTCCGCCCCCCGCAACGCCTCCAACGCCTCCTGAGGGAACCGCCCCTCCTCGTCCACCGCCGCCGCGAACGGAGCGATCTTCGCCTCCGCCAGCGCACGCACCGACTCCCGGAGCATCTCGTGCTCCTCGCCGAGCCGGTAGAGGTCGAAGTCCTGGGTCATGGCAGTCTCCTCGGTGTGGCACTCAGTACCCCCGATTATGCACACTCAGTGTCGTCCGGCCCAGCCCGAACACCCGGGTCGGTGCTACCGTCCGGGTATGAGCGAGGTGCACGAGCAGGAGCGGACCGCCGGGGGCGGGGCAGGGCGGCCGACGATGCGGGACGCGCTGGTGGAGGCCGCCTTCGAGCTGTTCTCGGAGCGGGGGTTCGAGCAGACGACGATCGACGACATCGTCTCGCTGGCGGGCGTCGGGCGGCGGTCGTTCTTCCGCTACTTCCCGTCGAAGGAGGCGGTGGTCTTCCCCGACCACGACGGCTGCCTGGCGGACATGACGGCCTTCCTGGCGGCGGCCGACCCGGCGGGCGACCCGGTGGAGCAGGTGTGCGACGCGGCCCGGCTGGTGCTGCGGATGTACGCGGGCAACCCGGCGTTCTCGGTGGGCCGCTACCGGCTGACCAAGCAGGTGCCCACCCTGCGGATCCACGAACTGTCGGTGGTGTGGCGCTACGAGCGCACCCTGGCGGGCCACCTGCGCACCCGGTACGCGGCCCGCTCGGACGGCGCGCTGCGGGCGGACGTGATCGCGGCGGCGGTGGTCGCGGCGCACAACTTCGCCCTGCGCTCCTGGCTGCGCTCGGGCGGCGAGGGCGACGTGGGGACGGCGGTGGACGAGGCGCTCCAGCTCGTGGTCGACACCTGGGGCGACGGCGCCGCGGGCACCTCCGGCGGATCCTCGCAGGACGACGAGGTGGTGGTGATGGTGGCCCGGCGGGGGACGCCGATGTGGCGGGTGGTGCAGGGCGTCGAGGCCGCCCTGGAGGGCTGAGGCCGCTGCACCCGTCCACCGACCTGCGGAACTGACGCCCCGTCGAAGATCGGCCGATATGACTGGCACTCCGTACCTTTACACGAGGCACTGAGTGCCATACCTTCCTTCTGGCAGACGCCCCGACCGCACGCCCGCTCCCGGGCGGCGGTACGGCGGCGCACCCAGGCTCAGGGAGGAGACGGCCATGACCCTCACGATGCTCGCGCCGGCCGAGGCGGAACTCGACTACCGGCGCTGCCACTGGTGCCACTCGGCCAGCGCGGCGACCTGCCTGCTGTGCCCGGTGTGCGGCTCGGCGGACCTGACGCCCGCGCGGGCCTGCGGCCAGGGCACGGTGCAGCGCCTGCTGCGTCCGACCCGCCGGGGCCCGCACCTGGGGCGGCCGTACCTGATCGTGCTGGACGAGGGGTTCACCGTGCAGGCCGCGGTGCTCGGCGGCCTGCCGGGGGCGGTGCCGATCGGCTCCCGGGTGCACCTGGTGACCAGCGAGGAGGGCGGCCGGGTGCTGACCTTCCGCCTCGCACCCCGGCTCTGACCGCTCCCCACCGTCCACCGGCCGCCGCCCCACCGGCGCCCGGTCCGCGCCCCCGGCGCATGGCACTCGGTGCCATGCGCCGGGGGCGTTCCTCCTTCGGACGTCCGCGTCGTGCGCACACTTCCGACATGCCGTGGACCGTCCGTGCCCGCCTGGCGGGAACCGGTGCACGCACCGCCGCCGCGCGGGTAGGGTCGGTGGCGTTTGTCGTTCCGGGGGAGGTATCCACAGGTGCTCGATCTGAGCGCACATCAGTCGGCTGCCGCCTGGCGCCCGTTGTCCGGCCCGCCACCGGTGCGGGCCTGGCGCAGCGGCCTGGCGGCCAATCCGGGGGCCCCGGCCGAGGTGCTGGAGCGGCTGCTGGCGGACGGCGCGGAGCCCGGCTGGCTGGCGCGCCGCGCGGAGCTGCCGGCGCCGGTGGCGGAGGCCGCGCTGCGGCATCCGCAGTGGCAGGTGCGGGCGGCGCTGGCCGAGCGTCCGGGCCTGTCGGCGCAGACCCTGGCGGCGCTGGCGGGCGACCGGGAGCGCCGGGTGCGGCGGGCCGCGGCCTCCGCCGCGCACCGGGTGGTGCTGCCCCCGGCGGTGCTGGCCGCGCTGGCCGCCGACCGGGACCCGGACACCCGCCGCCGGGTGCCGGGCTGCGCGGGCCTGCCGCCGGAGCTGCTGGTGCGCCTGGCGCAGGACGGCTCGGCGCTGGTGCGGGCGGCCGCGGTGCGGGCGGAGTCCTGGCCGCACCTGCCGCCGACGGTGCGCACGGGGCTGCGGGCGGACCGGGATCCGGCGGTGCGGGCCGCGGTGCGGCGGGCGCTGCGGGTGGAGCGGGAACTGCCGGTGACGCTGGCCGGGTACATCGCGGAGAGCGACCCGGCGCGCCGGGAGCGGACGGCGGCCTCGGCGGCGATCGAGCGGGCGCTGGGCGAGTGGCTGGTGCTGGACGACGACCCGCGGATCCGGGCCGCGGTGGCGGGCAACCCGCACCTGCCCACCGACCTGGCGCTGGGGCTGGCGACGGACCCGCACGAGGCGGTGCGCCTGGCGGTGTCGCTGCGCGCGGACCTGACGGAGGCCCGGCGCGCGGCGGTGGCCTACCGGCTGCCGGACGTGCCCCCGGCGCTGCCGTGGGTGGCGGAGCGGGCGGGCGACCCGGCGGAGCTGCGGCGGCTGGCGGGTTCGGCGCACCCGCTGGTGCGCTGCGCGGTGGCCTCGCTGGAGCGGCTGCCCGGCGAGGTGGTGGCGGTGCTGGCCGCGGACCGGGAGCTGTCGGTGCGCCTGGCGCTGGCGGAGCACTGCGCGGACGCCCCGGGCGAACTGCTGCGCTCGGTGTACGAGCAGCTGCTCGGCCCGGCCTCGCTGGTGGCGGACCCGCGGTTCGCGGCGCCGGGCCTGGCCCGCTGGGCGGACCGGGCGGAGCCCGCGCTGCGCCTGGCGGCGCTGCGCGATCCGGAGCTGGAGCCGGGGGTGCTGGCGGCGCTGGCCGCGGACCGGGACGCGGTGGTGGCGCGGGCGGCGGCGGGCGATCCGCGGCTGCCGCTGCGGGCGCTGCTGGGTGCGCTGGAGCCGGACGCGCAGCCGGAGGCCGCGGCGGCGAACCCGGCGCTGCCGGTGCCGTTCATGCACCGGCTGCTGGAGCTGTCCTGAGCGGCTCCGGACCGTCCTGAACCGCTCCGGGCCGTCCCGGGCGGTGCGGCGGGCGCGTGGAATACCCCCAGGTAGGTGAATGTTCAACCGACTGTCGGGCACCGCGGCCCGGCAGGACCCGGAAACGGGAAGGAGCAGGCATGACCACCGACCTCCGCCACGGCAGTGCGTCCCTGGTGAACCCGGGCGAGAGCGCCGCCGAGCGCTGGGCCCGCGCCCAGCTGTTCTTCGACTCCAAGGCGTACTCGGACGCCGCGCTGATCCTCGCCGGGGTCGTCGACGAGGTGCCCGAGCAGGTCGGCCCGCGCCTGCTGCTGGCCCGCGCCTACTACCACTCGGCCCAGCTGCGCCGCGCCGAGGAGCAGCTGCGCGAGGTGATCGAGCGCGACCCGGTGGAGCACTACGCGCACCTGGTGCTCGGCCGCGTCCTGGAGCGCCAGGGCCGGGCCGCCGAGGCCGCCCCGTACCTGCGGCTGGCCGCGGCGTTCGACGGGGAGTTCCCCGACGCCTGACCCCGCCCCGCCCGCACCGCCCCCGGCCGTCCGACGGCCGGGGGCGGTCTGCTGTCGTCGCCCGGCCCGGCCCCTGGCAGGCTGGAGGGAGCGCGCGGGGAACCGACACGGAGGTGCGGCCGATGCGGACGCTGGAGGAGCAGATCGAGGTGACCGCCCCGGTGGGGACGGCCTGGTCGCAGCTGCACCGGGTGGCGGAGTACCCGCTGTTCGTCGCCGGGGTGGTGCACGCCAGCGCGCACGGCCGCCACCACGCGCACCTGGACGTGGAGTTCGGCGGCGAGCGGCACGCGGTGGACGCGGAGCTGACCGACCGCGGGCGGGGCCGGGTGATGAGCTGGGAGACGGTCGAGGGGCCGCCGCTGCGCGGCACCTTCGCGCTGCGCCCGCTGGACGCGGCGCACACCCGGGTGCAGCTGCGCCTGGAGTACGACCCGCAGGAGCTGGCCGGGGTGCTGGGCGGCCCGGGCGGCTTCGCGCAGAGCCGGGCCGTGGAGGAGGCGGTGCGCGCCGACCTGGAGCTGTTCAAGCAGCTCTGCGAGGAGTGAACCGTCCTGAGGAGCTGTCCCGGAGCCGTCCGGGCGGCTCCCCGGGGGCGCCCCCGGGCTCACTCCCCCAGCGGGAGTTCGGCCCAGATGACCTTGCCGCTGGCGGGGTAGCGGGTGCCCCAGCGTTCGGCGAGCTGGGCGACCAGGAACAGGCCGCGGCCGCCCTCGTCGGTGTCGGTGGCGTAGCGCAGGTGCGGGGAGGTGGCCGAGCCGTCCCAGACCTCGCAGATCAGCGCCCGGTCGCGGAGCAGCCGGACCCGGATCGGCGGGGCGGCGTACCGGATGGCGTTGGTGATCAGTTCGCTGAGCACGAGTTCGGCGGCGAAGGCCTGCTCGGACAGGCCCCAGTCGTCGAGGCGGCGGGTGACGGCGGCGCGGATCCGGGCGACGGCGGCCGGGTCGGCGGGGACCTCCCAGTCGGCGACGTGGTCGGCGGGCAGCGCCCGGGTGCGGGCGACCAGCAGGGCGACGTCGTCGGCGGGGTCGGCGGGCAGCAGGGCGGCGAGCAGGTCCTCGCAGGTCTGCCGGGGGTCGCGGCCGGGACGGGCGAGGGCGGCGCGCAGCAGTTTCAGGCCGTGGTCGAGGTCGTGGCCGCGGGGGGCGAGCAGCCCGTCGGTGTACAGCACCAGGCGGCTGCCCTCGGGGAGGTCGAGTTCGGCGGTCTCGTAGGGCAGGCCGGTGACGCCGAGCGGCGGTCCGGCGGGCAGGTCGACGATCTCGACCCGGCCGTCGGGGTGGACCACCGCGGGCGGCAGGTGGCCGGCCCGGGCGAGCGTGCAGCGGCGGGTGACCGGGTCGTAGACGGCGTACAGGCAGGTCGCGCCGGTGATCGGGCGCTCGGCCCCGTCGGGGGCGGGGTGCTCCTGGTCGAGGCGGTTGACCAGGGCGTCGAGGTGGCCGAGCAGTTCGTCGGGGGCGAGGTCGAGCGAGGAGAAGGTGTGCACGGCGGTGCGCAGCCGTCCCATGGTGGCGACCGCGTGGACGCCGTGGCCGACCACGTCGCCGACGACCAGGGCGACCCGGGCTCCGGAGAGCGGGATGACGTCGAACCAGTCGCCGCCGACGCCCGCCTGGGCGGGCAGGTAGCGGGAGGCGACCTCCAGGGCGTGCTGCTCGGGCAGCCCGGCGGGCAGCAGGCTGTGCTGCAGGGCGACGGCCATGGTGTGCTCGCGGGTGTAGCGGCGGGCGTTCTCCACCAGGACGGCGGCGCGGGCGGTGAGCTCCTCGGCGAGGGTGCGGTCCTCCTCGTCGAAGGCGGGGCGCGGGCGGGCCCGCCAGAAGGTGGCCACGCCCAGCAGCGTCCCGCCGACCGCCAGCGGCACCGTGACCAGGGTGTGCACCCGCTGCTCGCGCATCGCCTCGACGGTGCCGGGGTTGATCTCGTCCCAGGCCGCGAGGGCGGCCGACAGGTCAGGTTCGACCACCGAGCACAGCCCGGCGACGGCCCGGGCCCGCGGGGTGCCGGGGATCAGCGGGACGGGCGAGCCGGGCGCCAGCAGCGGCGGCAGGTCGGTGACGCCCGCCAGGGCGGCGCGGCGCAGCGGGCGGTTCTGCCCGGGGCGGGGTTCGCCGCCCGCCGGGACGCCCTCGTACAGGTCGACGCTGGCGAAGTCGGCGAACGCGGGGACGAGGGCGGCGGCGAGCTCCTCGCAGGTGCGGGTGATGTCGAGGGTGGTGCCGATCGAGGCACCGGCCCGGTAGAGCAGTTCCAGGCGCAGCCGGGCGGTGTCGGGGCCGGTGAGCGGGGCGCTGTCGCGCAGGGTGGCGATCCGGCAGGGCGGCCCGCCGGTGCGGTCGGCGGCGTGCAGGTCGACGGTGAGGGCGCGGCCGTGGACGGCGACCGGGGCGCCGGTGAGTTCGCCGTCGCGGTGCAGCAGGGCGGTGAGGCCCTCCGGCAGGCCGAGCGCGTCGACCGGGCGGCCCTCGCAGTCGGCGGGCAAGTCGAGCAGGCGGCGGGCCTCGTCGTTGGCGTAGCGGATCCGCAGGTCGGCGTCGAGCAGCAGGACGCCTTCGCGGACGAGGACGGGTTCGGGCGCGCGGTGCCGTCCCGTCCCGTGCGCCGCGGCCGTCATCCGGGCCGTCCGGCGGGGGCGGGGGCCGGGGGCGCCCCGGGGGCGCGGCGCGGGGGGCGCGGGGGGATGGACAGCTGTCGCGGAGGGGCCTGGTCCGCCACGCTGCGTCCACCGGGTGCTGCCCGAAACCGGGTCATACGCCCATTCCTACACTCCCGGCTCGGACCGGGCCAATGGCCGCGCCCGGATTTTCCCGGGCGGCGATCCGGTTCCACCGGACCCTGTTCGCCTGACAGGAGCTCAGGGCGGGAGCAGACTGGGCCACATGGACGAGAAACCGACCGGGGTCGAGGCCGAGGCCGAGGCCGAGGAGCAGTGGGTGTACGTGCTGGAGTACCGGAACACCGCGAAGCAGCCGTCGTGGGAGGAGCACCTGCGGGCTTGACTGCGCGCCCGCGGCATCGACTGGTTCCCGCTGGGTGACGACGAGATCCGCATCGACCTGCTGAACTGCCTCTGGCCGGACGGGCGGCGACGGTGCGTGGTGCAGGTGGGCGTGGACGCGGCGGCGCTGCGCAGGCTCGGCCTGCACCCGGAGCAGCCCTCGGCGGCGCCGGCGGATCCGCCCCCGCCGCCGTGGTGGGGCCGCTGGTGACCGCTCTCCGGTCCGGGGCGTCCGCTGGGCGGGCACCCCGGGCGCGGGGCCGGGACGGGGCGGGAGGAGGATGGGTGGATGTAGAAGCCAAGCATCTGCGCGGAGAGGTCCCCGTCATGCCGCACATCACCGTCGACTACTCCCCGCAGCTCGCCGACGCCTTCGACCGCCCCGGCTTCGTCCGCGAGCTGCACCCGCTGGTGCGCGAGTGGGTGGCCTCCCGGGGGGTGTGCAAGACCTTCTTCCGCCCGGCCGCGGAGACCTGGGTCGACACCGCGGACGGCCAGCTGGTCGCCTTCGTGCACATCGCGATCGGCCTGCTGCCGGGGCGGCCGGAAGGCCTCAAGGCCCGGCTCTCCGAGGAGGTGCTGCGGCTGCTGGACAAGCACCTGCGGCCGGTGCTGGGCCGCGAGGTGGTGCGCTCGGCCGAGGTCCGCGACCTCACCGACTCCTACCGCCTGCGCAGCGGCTGGTAGCCGCGCACCGACCGCCCGGACCGGCCTCGGAGACCGACCTCGGAGACCGACCCGAGGTCCGGGCGGGTCCTCAGCGATGGCCGAGGACGTTGACCACCCGGCCGTTCGGGTCGCGGACGAAGAAGCGCCGCACGCCCCACTCCTCGTCGCGCAGGGAGTGGACGATCTCCGCTCCCGCCTCCCGCACCGCCGCGTACGTCGCGTCCACGTCGTCCACCTCCACGCTGAGGTCCGGGACGACGGGCGCGGTGCCGTCCCGGGTCGCGAGGCTGAGCTGGGCGGTCGGGTTGCCGGGGGCGAACAGCGTCATGATCCATCCGTGGTTCATCGCCTCCTCGAGGCCGAGCAGGCGGTAGAACTCCAGGTTCCTGCGCTGCGCCCCCTCCCCCGGCACCTGCAGGTTGGGCACCACGCGCCGCACCTGACGGCGCTCCGGCCGGACCTGCTGCTCGGCCGCGTCGAAGGCGGGCGCGAGCGGGGCCAGCGCCGCGCGGAGCCGCTCGGACAGCGAACCGGTGGGCACGACCAGGCCCCCGGCCCCCGCGCCGTCCGCCGGGCGGAGCCAGTCCTGGAGCGCGAGGCGGACCGCCGCGGCGGTGGCGGCCGCGAGGACGCGGGCGGTCTCCGGTGCGGCGCCGCCGTCGAGCCGGGCGGCGATCGCCTCGGCGAGCGGGGGTTCGATCCCGGCGGTGGTGCCGAGGAACGCCTCGCGCAGTGCGGGCCGGGTGACGACCAGCAGCAGTGCCTCGGGGGCCTGCGCACCGGTGTCCGCGTACTGCTCGACCACCGCGTCGGTGACGGCCTCGGCCAGCCGTACCTCCGCGGGCCGGGCGGCGACGGCCGCCGCGATCCTCGCCTCCCGGTCGGCGCTGACGGCGGAGGCGATCGCCTGCTCGCGGCTGGCGAAGTAGTTGTTGTAGGTGCGCGGGGAGACTCCGGCCGCCTCGGCGATCTCCTCGACCCGCACGGCGTCGGGGCCCCGCTCCAGGGCCAGGCGCAGCGCCGCCTCGCGCAGGGCCGCACGGGTGGCCCGCTTCTTCCGCTCCCGCAGCCCGGGTGTCGTCACGCGGCCAGCCTTCCACACCGCTCTGCGCGCCCGCAAACTTGCCCAACCGCAAACTTGCCCAACCGCAAACTTGCCCAACCGTAAACTTGCGCGGAAGCAAATTTGCGTGCGCGCATTTTTCTTGCCAGTCTCGGCTCGCGCCGAACAAGGACCGAGGAGAGGAAGAGCACCGTGCGGGCAAGGGGAATGACCTACGACACCGGGTTCGTCGTGCACGGCCGGACGTCCCGCCCGGACTTCGACCCGGCGGTGGTGCGGCGCGAGCTCGCCGTCATCCGCGACGACCTGCACTGCAACGCCGTCCAGGTGATCGGCGGCGATCCGGAGCGGTTGGAGCTGGCCGCGGCGGCGGCGGCCGGGCTGGGGCTGGAGGTGTGGTTCTCGCCCTACCCGCTGGAGCTGGAGCCGGAGCAGGTCCTCGCGCTGCTGCGCGACTGCGCGGAGCGGGCCGAGCGGCTGCGGCGCGGCGGGGCCGAGGTGGTGTTCGTCGCGGGGGTCGAGCTGAGCGTGATGAACCGCGGTTTCCTGCCGGGGGACGGCCCCGAGGAGCGGGTCGGGCGGCTGATGGCCCGGCCGGAGGAGCGGGCGGGGGCGATCCGCGAGCTGGGCGGGCGGATGAACGCCTTCCTGGGCAGGGCCGCCGCCGAGGTCCGGGCCCGCTTCGGCGGGCGGCTGACCTACGCGGCGATCCAGTTCGAGCAGGTCGACTGGACGCCCTTCGACTTCACCACCTTCGAGCTGCTGCGCTCCGCCGAGGTCGCCGGTGTGTTCCGCGGGGCGGTGCGCACCCTGGCCCGGGGTCCGAAGCCGCTCGCCGTCACCGGTTTCGGCACCGCCGCCTACCGCGGCGCGGGCGACCGCGGCGGGCGGGTGCTGGAGGTGGTCGAGCACGACCCGGTGACCGGGGCGCCGCTGCGCCTGGACGGCGTGCACGAGCGCGACGAGGAGGGGCAGGCCGCGTACCTGGACGAGCTGCTGGAGGTCTTCGAGGAGGAGGGCGTGGACAGCGCGTTCGTCTTCCTGTTCGCCCTCTCCGGCTACCCGTACCGCCCGGACGGCGACCCCAGGAACGACCTGGACCGGGCGTCCCTGGGCATCGTCAGGCTGCTGGAGGACCGCCGCGGCACCACCTACCCGGAGATGGCCTGGGAGCCCAAGGCCGCCTTCGCCGCGGTGGCCCGGCGCTACCGCGGCTGACGCGCCGCCGGGTCGCCGGGCCGCGGGCCGCTACGCCCTGGCCGCCGCCGTGGCGGGCCGGGCCTGCCGGGGCAGGGCGGTCGCCCGGAGCCGGGCCCACTGGAGCAGGGCGGCGGCCAGCAGCAGCCCGAACGCCGCGACCGGCAGCGGCCCGACCCCCGGCCCGCCGCGCAGCACCACCGACAGCGGCAGCGCCAGCAGCGGCACCGTCACGGCCGGACCGGCCGCGTACCAGGCGGTGAACATCAGGACGCCGGTGCTCCCGCCGCTGGGCTGGGGCGAGCGGTACAGCAGGTCGTTGCGGGCCGCGCCGCGGCAGGCGTTCACCAGCCCGGCGGCGACCAGCGGCGGGACGGCCGGCAGCGCGAGCCAGGCCGTCGCGCCGCCGCCGAGCGCGAGCACCGCCACCGCCCCGGCCGTCCCGAGCAGGAGTCCGAGGACGGTGGGCACCACCGCGTGGCGCAGCATCAGCCCGGCGAACGGGTACGGGGACCAGGAGGAGCGGCGCACGTCGTCGGTCTCGATCCGGGCGGGCTCCAGCAGTTGGGCCAGGGCGAGGTAGCCGAAGAGCAGCGCGAGCCCGGTGACCGCCCAGGACAGCAGGCCCCGGGCGTCGCTCGCCGGGACGGCGCAGAGCAGGGCGGGCACCGCCAGCAGCACCGCGCGGCCGAGCCGGGCGGGGGTGCGGAGCAGGGAGAGGGTGTCGCGCCAGTACAGGACCAGCCAGGGCCGTCGGGGCGCGGGCAGCCGCACCCGCAGCCGACTGCCCTCCCCGGAGGCGCTGGAGACGGCCAGCCGGGCGGCGCGCAGTTCGACCGTCCGCAGCGCGGCCAGCACCCCCGCGGCGGTGCGGGCGCGCTCCCGCAGCAGGGCCAGCGACACGGTGGCGACGGCCCGGTCGGCGAGCACCAGGGCCAACGCGGTCGGCACGACCAGCAGGGCGGCGGCGAGCAGCCCGCCGGGGACGGCGGCGGGGGTCGGGGCCAGGGCGGCGATCCCGGCCCAGCCCCACGGGCCGGACCACAGTTCGACCCGCTCCAGCCAGTGCACGGGGTGTCCGGCGACGGCCAGCGCGCTCTGCACGGCGAGGGCGACGACCAGCGCGGTCGCGTACGGGGTCAGTCGGCGCGCCCAGTGGGCGGCCCGCGGGTCGCGCTGCACCAGCAGGCCCGCGCAGACGCCCAGCAGCGGCAGGCAGGCCCCGCCGACCAGGCACCAGGCGAGGGCGGCGGGCAGGCCGGTGCGCACGGTCAGGCCGAGCGCGACCGTGCCGCCGAGGGCGGCCACCAGGCCGGGGAAGAGGGCCAGGGCGCAGGAGAGCCAGAACCAGGGCCGCAGCACGGGTCGGGGCCGGACGGGGTGGGCGAGCAGCCAGTCGGTGGTGGCCCGGGGCGGGACGACCGGGCCGCGCCACAGCCCGTCGCGGACGGCCAGCAGCAGGACGGCGAGCCCGGCCGCGGCGGTGCCGCTGGGAAGGCCCGCGAGCAGGCCGGGGCCGTAGCCGGTGTAGTCGGCGCCCATCGAGGCCTGCAGGAAGAGGCCGAGGCTGGGGATGCCGCCCCAGACCACCAGGAGCAGCACCGTGCAGTAGAGGGCGAAGGCGACCTGCTTGGCCCGGTTGCGCCGGTGCGGGGCGCGCAGGGCGCGCAGCAGGGCGAGCGCCTCGTCGGTCCAGTCGTCGTCCGCCGTCCACGCGGCGGCCGCGTCCCGCTCCTGCTCCTCCTCGGCCTCGACCGCGGTGTCCGGGCCGCTCACCGGAGCCCGGCCGTTCCGGCGCCGGGGGCGGCGGCCGCGGTGGCGAGGACCCGGGCGGGCGGCCCCTGGCGGACGACCCGGCCGTCCTCCAGGACCACGGCGCGGTCGGCGACCTCCAGGGCGAGGTCGGTGTGGTGGGTGACCAGCAGCACCGCGACCCCGTCGGCGAGTTCGGCCTTCAGGAGTTCGGCGAGCCGGCGGCGGGCCTCCGGGTCGAGGCGCTGCTCGGGTTCGTCGAGCAGCAGCAGGTCGCGGGGGCGGACCATGGCGCAGGCCAGCAGCAGGGCCTGCATCTGACCGGAGGAGAGGGCGGTGGGCAGGGCGTCGGCCCGTTCGGTGAGCGAGCGGTTCTCCAGCACCTGGTCGACCCAGTCGGCGGCGTCGGCGACGCCGTGCGCGACGGCGACCAGCAGCAGGTGCTCGCGGACGGTGAGGTCGGGGTAGCAGGCGACGGTGTCGCCGACGACGGCGACCCGGGCCCGGATCCGGGGGTCGTTCTCGTCCATCGCCAGGCCGTCGAAGCGGACGGTGCCCTTCGTGGGCAGGTCGCGTCCGGCCGCGACCCGCAGCAGGGTCGACTTGCCGGAGCCGTTGTGCCCGAGCAGGGCCACGCACTCGCCGGCCGCGAGCGCGAGGTCGACGGGGTGCAGCACCTCCCGGCCGCCGTACGAGCGGCTGACGCCGGTCAGTTGCAGCAGTGCTCCGCGTGCTGCGGAGGAGTTCTCGGCCATCCGGGCGGTGCCTCTCGACGAGTGATCGCCCAAGTATGGACCGTGGCCCGTGCCCTCTCCCCACCGGCCCGGCCGCCGCTGCGGGCCGGGCCGTTCAGGGCGTCGGGGAGGGGGCGAGGAAGGCGGTCAGTTCGGCGTCGAGCTCGGCGGCCCGCAGGTACGGGAGGCCGTGGTGGGAGACGCCCGCCAGGGTGCGGACGCGGGCCTGCGGGAGCAGGTGCGCGGCGCGGGCGGCGAGGACGCGCGGGTCGTGGGTGCGGCTGTCGGCGGCGGGCAGCAGCAGGCAGGGCGCCGCCAGGGTGGCGAGGGCCGCGGGGGTGGGGCGGGGGCCGGTGACGGGGCGGGCGGCGGGGAAGGTCGCGGCGAGGCCGTACAGCCGGGTCCAGTCCGGGTCGAGGGGGACGCCGCCGGTCTCCCAGGCGAGGAAGGCCAGGGCGCGGCGCTCGCTGGGGCGGGCCAGCATCGGGGCGGCGTGCAGCAGGTACGAGGGGCGGTAGCCGGTGAAGCAGCCGGTGGGGTCGAGCAGGGCCAGCCGGGAGATCCGGTCGGGGCGGCGCAGGGCGTAGCTCAGGGCGATCCAGCCGCCGTAGGAGTGGCCGCACAGGTCGACGCGGCCGGTGCCCAGCGCGTCGAGGACGGTGTCGAGCCAGCGGTGGAGCTCGTCGACGGTGCGCGGGGGCGTGCGGTCGCCGGGGTCGGAGCGGCCCGCCTCGCCGATCCGGTCGACGGCGTACACCCGGGCGGTGCGCGCGAGTGCGGCGGCGTTGGCCCACCAACCGGCGGCGGTCGCGCCGCCGCCGTGGAGCAGCAGCAGGGGCGGGGCGTCGGGCGCTCCGGCGGCGTTGACCCGGGTGGTGCCCCAGGGGGTGTCGAGGTCGAGGGTGTCGACCGGGACGGGCCAGCGGTCGAGCAGGGCGTCGTAGGCGGACAGGAAGGCGGACCGGTCGAATCCCATGCTGGTCTCCTGGGAGGGTTTTGTCTCGCTCGGCAATCTTCTCGCTCGGCGAGATAATATGCACACCGGAGCCACCCCGGACAACCGCCCCGACCCGTCGAAAGGCCCGGCATGACCGACCCGACCCCGACCGCGCCCCCCTTCCCGGATCCCGGCCCCGGGCTGCGCACGGTGCACCAACTGCGCGCCCTGACCGTCGAACTCGACCTGCTGGCCGCCGCGTTCGCCCAGCGCCACGGCCTGCACCCGACCGACCTGCGGGCGCTGATCGCCCTGCTGGACGCCGCCCGGGAGGGCACGCCCGCCACGCCGGGCCGGCTCGGCCGCGAGCTGGGCCTCAACTCGGCGGGCACCACCGCCGTCCTGGACCGGCTGGAGCGGCTGGGCCACGTCCGCCGCGCCCGCGACCCGCACGACCGGCGGCGCGTCCTGCTGGAGGTCACCGAGCGGGCGGTGGCGCTGGGCCAGGGCTTCTTCGGGCCGCTGATCGGCGAGACGGTCGCGCTGGTCGACGGGCTGTCGGCGGCCGAACGGGAGACCGTGCAGGGCTTCCTGGCGGCGATGCGGGGGATCGTCGCCCGACACGCCGACGCGGCGGGCGGCTGACGGGCGGGTGAACGGGCGGGGGGAGAACGGCGGACGCCCGGGCGAGTGGTCGCTCGCCCGGGCGTCCGGGGTGGTGCGGGTCGGTGCTGCGGGGTCAGTGCTGCGGCAGCAGGCCGGTGTTGAAGGTCAGCTTCGGGGCGGCGTTCTGCGCGAGCGCGTGCGCCTGCTCGGGCCACCAGCCGCCCGCGACCGGGTCGACCGAGCCGTACTCGGGGTCGGCCGGGCCCGCGGTGCCGCGGGTGCAGCTGCCGTCGGACTCGCCGGGGACCTTGATCCACAGGAAGGCGTCCAGCAGGGGCCGGCCGGTGTTCGCGGTGGGGCGGGAGCCGAGGCCGCGGCCGGGCGGGTTGCACCAGGTCTGCGGGTCGCCGGTGTACTTGCCGGGCTCCGGCGTCCAGGCGCCCTGGCCGTTGCGGCTGCTGTCGATCACGAAGTGGGTGAGCTTCGCGTCGGCCGGGACGCGCTCGGCGTACCAGGCGTCGGCGTCCGCGGCGGGCCAGTACTGGTTGGCGCAGGAGTCGGCGGTGGCGCCGGGGGTGTTCTGCAGGTACCAGACGCACTGGGAGACCAGGGTGCCGTAGCGGGTCAGCGCGGCGTCGGTCTGGTAGTTCGACACGTTCAGGAAGAAGCCCTGCGCCTTGGCGACGCCGCCGTCGATCAGCAGCTGCGCCTGGGTGCCGACGTTCTGCCAGCTGCTGTGCCCGGCGTCCAGGTAGACCATCGCGCCGCGCTGCTGCTCCAGCCGGTCCACCGCGCCGGAGATCTCGGCGAGGCGGTCCTGCTGCTGGGCGGGGGTGCCGCCGCAGTACGCGGGCGACAGGGCGAGGCCGTCCGGCTCCAGGATGACCACCGTCCTGCGGTCGCCGATGCCGCGGGCCAGGGCGTCGATCCAGGCCGCGTACTCGGTGCTGTTGGAGGCGCCGCCCGCCGAGTACTGCGAGCAGTCCCGGCCCGGCACGTTGTACGCCACCGCGACCGGCACCTGCCGGGCCTTGGCGGCCTTCGCCTGCAGCGCGGCCATCGCGTCGGTGGTCTGCTGCGGGGTGGCCGTCCCGTTGAACCACTGCGCGACCGGCCAGGACGCCAGCTCGGCCATCGCCAGGGCGCCCGGCAGGTCGTGGGCCTTGAGGTCGGTCAGCGCCTGCTGCGCGGCCTTGCTCCCCGGGTCGACGTAGAACCGGGTGTCCGGCGCGAGGCTCCGCGCCCCGGACGCGGCGGGCGCGGGCGGCGCGGCCTGGGCCGGGACGGCGGTGGCGAGTCCGAGGCCGGAGGCGAGCAGCACGGCCAGCGGGGCCGCGGCTCGGACGGGGTGGGGTGGACGCATGGCGGGTCTCTCCGTCAGGGGTGGGCGAACGGAGCCGCCATGCAGCCAGCCCCGCCGACACCCCGTCAAGAGCTGCCCGCCCGGACCCGCCCGGACCCGCCCGGACCCGCAGCAGGGCCTTCCCCCCGGGTGAAACTTTCACGCCCCGGGGCCGCCGCTCCGTGGACGTAGGACCCGGTCCTACGTCCACGGACCCTTACCGGAGCGGCGCGCGCCCGCCTACCGTCCCTCCCGTGGACACCACCGGCACCCTCGACGAGGCCCTCCAACGGCTGCACGCCTGCGGCCCCGAACGGCTCGGACGGCTCACCAACCACGCACCGATGGCGGTGGAGGCGCTGGCCGCCCGCGGCCGGGCGGACGCCGTGCACCGCTGGCTCGACCTGTACGCGGACCGCCTGGAGGAGTTTCCCGCGCGCGTCGGGCGCCTCGCCACCGCCGACGACCGGCGCCGGGCGCTGGGGGATCCGCGCCGCGTCGCCGACTGGATCGACCACTTCGGGCGGGAGCTCGCCGACCGTCCGTGGCGCGAGGTCCTCGCCCGGTGGTGGCCCCGGCTGCTGCCCGGCCTGTACGGCGGCTCGACCCACCCCGTGATCCGGGTGGGCCACGCCGTCCGCTCCCTGCTGGCCGGGCCGGAGACCGGGCCCCGGCTGGCCGAACTCGCCCACGGCCTGGGCTACTGGGCCGCCCGTCACCACCCGCTCGCCGCCCGCCCGGCCGCGCCGGTCACCGGGAGCGCCGCCGCCGCGCTCGACGCGGTGGTGCCGGTCGCCGGGCGGACCGGCGGCTTCCCCGAACGGCTGGCGCGCGTCACGGCCCTGCCCGACTGGACGACCGCCGTCACCGACCCGGCCGAGGCGCACCGGCGGCTGTCCGAACTCGTCCGGGCCGCGACCCACCGGTACGCGACCCACGGCCACGGCGAGGAGACGATGCTCGTCCACGCGGCGACCGCGCCCAACGCCGTGCTGCGCACGCTGCCCGCGCTCCCCGGGGAGCTGTGGGCGCCGAGCCTGCACGCCGCCTGGACCGCCTCCGCGGCGGTCACCGCGATGTACGCGCCCGACGCCCCGGTCGACCGCGCCCCGACGGTCGGGTGCACGCCGGAGGAGGTCGTCGAACGGGCGCTGGCCCACGGCGACGAGCACGTCCTCAAACTGACCGACACCGCCCTCGACGTCGGGGACGGACCGGCCCTCGCCGCGGCCCTGTACGCGATCGAACTGAGCCGCCCGCTGCGCTGAACGGACCCGGCCCGGGCGGGTACGGTGGGCGGCGGGGCGTGCGGTCCGTGAGCGGTGGAGGCGGAGTTGACGGAGTTCCCGGTCCTCGGGATCCCCGGCTGGGGCGGGCACCGGGGTGTCGCTGTCGTCGGCGGGAGCAGCAGCGGCGGCGGACCGCGGGTGGTCGACTCGGTGCTCCACTCGTACCTGACCGCCGGGCGCCGCTCCGCCCCGCTGCTGGTGTTCGCCCAGTCGGCCGTGCGGGAGCAGAGCGCGGCCGCGCTGCGCAACCTGCTGGGCCGCCGCGGGCGTCCGGAGCACGCCGGGCTGCTCGGGCCGCCCGACCTGGAGGAGACCACGGTCACCGTCACCGGAGTGCCCCGGCCCGCGGTCCGCCACCACTGGGCGGACCGGCGGGTGGCCCTGCTGGTCTTCGACTGGGAACGCACCCACGTCAGCGTGGCCTCCTGGGAACACCCGCTGGACGAAGCCCTGCTCACCTCCCTGGGCCCGCTCCGCCCCCGGCCCTGACCCCGCGGCGCCCCGGCCCCCCGCGCAGACGGCCCCCTCCCCCGCGCCACCGCCGTCGTCGTGCGGAGCGGCCCCGCCGTGGCGGCCGCCCCTCGCCCCACCGCCGCCGTCGCTCCGCGAAGCGGCCGAACCCAGCCCCTCCCTTGCCCGTCACCCCCCTCGCCCGCGCAGCGCCCCGCGGCGCGGACGGCCCCCGCCCCTGCGCTACCGCCGTCGTCGCGCGAAGCGGCCCGGGGTGGTGCCGACGATGCGGCGGAAGTGGCGGGTCAGGTGGGACTGGTCGTGGAAGCCGAGGGTGGTGGCGACGGCGGCCGGGGGGTGGCCGTCGAGGAGCAGGTGGCGGGCGCGGTCGATGCGGCGGGCGGTGAGGTACTGGTGCGGGGGCAGGCCGAACGTCGCGGTGAAGGTGCGGACGAGGTGGGCGGGGTGGGCGTGCAGGCGGTGGGCGGCGGCGTCGAGGGTGGTGCGCTCGGTGAGGCGGGCGTCGAGCAGGTCGCGCAGGTCGTGGGCGAGGCCGGGCGCGGGCGGCGGCGTGCCCGTGCGGGGGCGCAGGTGGTGGCGCAGGCGTTCGGCGATCAGGGCCAGGCGGCTCTCGGCCTCCAGCTCCTCGCCGGGTGCGCCGAGGACGGTGTGCAGTTGGCCGACCCGGCGGTGCAGCAGCGGGTCGGCGAGGTCGGGTCCGTCGACCGCGGGGCCGATCAACTCGCTGCCGATCCGGTCGAGTTCGAGGTAGACGACGCGTTTGCGGAAGCCGTCCTCGGTGGCCGGTGAGCCGTTGTGCGGGACGTGCGGGGGCAGCAGGCTGACGGTGTCGCGCGGGGTGCCCCGGTGGTGGCGGTCGAGGTCGTAGCGGACGGCGCCGTCGTCGACGATCAGCAGCGTCCAGGAGTCGTGGACGTGCATGGGGTAGCGGTGCGCGGTGAAGTGCGCGTGGAACACCTCGACCACGCCGGGGACGCGCGGCCGCCAGGCGGTGGTCTCCTCCGGCGGCGCTGCGGGCATGCAAAGAACGTACAAGATCCGGCGGCGGGGCGGGCGGCAGGCTCGGTCCATGGACAACACCTCGACCGCCCCCGCCCCCGCCCCCGCCCCCGCCTCTACGACCGCCCCCGTCCGCTTCGACAGCAAGATCGCGGTGCTGCTGCGGGAGGACCTCGCACCCTGGCAGCGGCTGAACGTGACGGCCTTCCTGGTGAGCGGACTGGGCACCGCCGTACCGGAGTTGATCGGTGAGCCGTACGCGGACGCGGACGGCACCGGCTACCTGCCGATGTTCCGGCAGCCGGTGCTGGTCCTGGAGGGCGGGCGCGAGCTGCTGGCGACGGCGCACGGGCGGGCGCTGGCGCGGGGGCTGCCGCTGGCGGTGTTCACCGCGGACCTGTTCGCCACCGGCAACGACCGGGACAACCGGGCCGCGGTCCGGGCCGTGCCGACGGCGGGGCTGGACCTGGTCGGCCTGGCCCTGCACGGGCCGCGCAACGCGGTGGACAAGGTGCTCAAGGGGGCCCGGATGCACCCCTGAGCCCCGGCGGCCCCGGACCGGCGGACCGGACCGGAGCCCGGGCCGGGGTCACTTCCGGTCGGTGCCCTTGTGGCGGGCGACGGCCGGAACGACGCTGACGAAGGAGGACAGCTGCTTGCCCTCCTCGCCCTGCAGCACCCGCAGGGCGTTGTTGAACGGGAAGGCCGTCAGGCCGAGCACCTCGACCGCCGGAGGACCATCCGGGTCCTCCCCCGGGACCCACCGGCCGCCGTACTCGTGGACCAGCAGCTCACCGGTGTACGTCGAGAGCAGGTTCCACCAGAGGTTGAGCCGCTCCCCTCCAGGGGGCCGTCGGCGGTCAGTTCCGCGCTCAGGGCGTCGAGCTCGGCCAGCGTGGCGACCGTGCCGTCGAGCCGGAGGCCGTGGTTGTCGGCCGCCAGTTCCACGCACGCCGCGGCGCCGGACGCCGGGTCGATCCGCAGGCCCCCGTCCTGCCGTTCCTCGTCCTGCCGTTCCTCGTCCCGCTGCTGCGGTTCACGTTCCATGGACGGTGATCCTGCCGACCGGCGCCCGGTCGTCGCCACCGGTTTTCCGGGGCCGAACGAGCGCCGTGCGGACGGGAGTTGCCGTCGGTCAGACCTGCAGCGAGGCGAGGGTGACGACCGTGATGTCGGACGGGGCGCCGACCCGGACCGGCGGGCCCCAGGCGCCCGCGCCGCGGGTGACGTAGAGCTGCGTGTCGCCGTAGCGCTCCAGGCCCGCGACGGTGGGGTTGGCCAGTTCGGCGAGGTAGTTGCCGGGCCAGAGCTGTCCGCCGTGGGTGTGGCCGGAGAGCTGGAGGTCGACGCCGTGGTGCACGCTGTCGCGGATGGTGACCGGCTGGTGGGCCATCAGCACGGAGGCGCGGCTGCGGTCGCGGTCGCCGAGCGCCTTCGCGTAGTCGGGGCCCTGCCCCTGCGCGGTGCCCGCGAGGTCGTTGACGCCCGCCAGGTCGAACCAGGCCAGTTCGACCCGGTCGTTCTCCAGCGGGTGCACGCCCAGCTCGCGGACGAACTCCACCCAGGGCGCGGCGCCGGAGAAGTACTCGTGGTTTCCGGTCACGAAGTACGCCCCGTCCTTGGCCCGCAGGTCCGCCAACGGGCGGGCGGCCGGACCGAGCTCGGGGACGGTGCCGTCGACCAGGTCGCCGACCACGGTGATCAGGTCCGGCTGGACGGCGTTGATGGTGTCGACGATCCGCCGGGTGTGCGAGCGGCCGAGGATCGGCCCGAGGTGGATGTCGCTGACCACCGCGATCCGGTACCCGTGCGCGGCGCGCGGGAGCTTCGCCAGCGGGACGGTCACGTGCTTGAGCCGCGGCCCGCGCAGCACCCCGTACGTGCCGTTGCCGACCACCCCGACGGCCACGGCCGCCGCGCCCCCGGCCACCAGCCGGGAGACGAACAGCCGCCGCGACGCCTCGGCGGGTTCGAGCGCGGACGCGGGCGCGGACGCCGGTTCGGGCGCGGCGGGTCGCGCGGGCGGCTCGGCGGGGGCCGGGGGCGTCGCGGGGACGGTGACGGGCGCGGGGACGGCCGCCGCGGGTTCCGGGGTCCGGCGGCGGTGCAGGCGGCGCAGCAGGGGGCGCAGGGCCTCGCCGACCAGCAGGGCGAGCAGGAGGTAGAGGCCGACGGCCGCCCAGAGGTAGCCGGGCCAGGCGAACCATCGCTCGACCGCGAGCGGGAAGGCGCGTCCGCCGACCAGCGCGAGCAGCATCAGGGCGGGCAGCAGGAAGGCCAGGACGGTGCCGGTGCGCCGGTACCGGCCGCCGGGACGGGAGACGTCGCGGACCAGCCGCCGCCACAGGTACCAGTGCGCCACCCCGAGCAGCCCGAGCACTCCGAGGGCCGCCACCGCCGTCACCGCGATCGTCATCCGGCCAGTATCGGTGCCGGTCCGGGCGCGCCGGTCGGCGGGGCGGCCTCGGGCGGACGCTGGGTGGCCGGGCGGGCGCGGTGGATGGTGGCCCGGGTTCGGTTCCCGGTGACCCCCTGTGAGCCCGCGCACATCGGGGCGGTGGTCCACGATCCCGGGTAGTTGGTGTGCGGCGGACCGCGGCGGTGGGCGTCCCGCGTCATCGGATCGGTCGGCCGGACGGGGAGAACTCCCAGGTCAACTCCGGTGCGGCGGGGTGTCCGGCGGGGCCCGGAGGGGCGGTTCCGCGGTCCGGGCGGGTGCGGGTCGCGGTGGCTCCGCCGCCAGGCCGGCTACTACGGTGCGTAGTTCCGGGGGCCATTGTTCGGTTGTTCGGCGTCTGCCAAGAATGTCCCCGTCCGCCAGGCAGTCCGGCCGGTTCGACCGCCGGACTGCCTGCCACCGCGTGCGCCGGATGCGCCCCGGCCGGTCCCCGGCCGCCGGGCCCGTGACGCGCCCCGCGTTCCGGTCGGCGGCCACCGTGTCCGTCCGTCCGGCCGTCCGGCCCCCGCGCGAGGAGAGGTCTCCGTGCACCATCGCAGGACCCTGACCCTTTCGGAGAAGCTCCGTCGCCACCGGAGCGTCCTGGTGACCGGCATCGCCACCTTCGCCGTCGCGGGCACCGCCACCCTGGCGCTCGCACTGCCGCAGAACGCCGCGCCGGCCGACGCCGCCGCCGGTCCGGCCCTGGCCAACCGGCCGCAGCCGGCCGCGGACGCCTTCGCCTCCCGATCCGCGGCCGCAGCCTCGGCCTCGGCCTCCGCCTCTGCTTCCGCCTCCGAGCAGGCCCGGGCGGAGGCGGAGGCGTCCGCCTCGGCAGCTGCCTCGGCTTCGGCCCAGGCGGAGGCGGAGGCCGCCGCTTCGGCGTCGGCGCAGGCGGCGGCGGAGGCCAGTGCGAGCGCGTCGGCGTCCGCGCAGGCGGAGGCCAGCGCCAAGGCGGAGGCCGCCGCGAAGGCGAAGGCCAAGGCCGAGGCGGCGGCGAAGGCGTCCGCGGAGGCAAAGGCCCGGGCGGCCGCGTCCGCATCCGCTTCGGCGGCGTCCCGGGCGCAGCAGCGTCCGTCACTGGCCGCCACCGCCTCCCCGTCCTCCTCGTCCTCCGCGTACAGCGGTACGCCGCAGCAGATCGCGGCGCAGATCGTGCCGGCGGGGCAGTTGCAGTGCTTCTCGAACATCGTGGAGCGCGAGAGCAGCTGGGACGTGCACGCGACCAACGCCTCCTCGGGCGCGTACGGGCTGATGCAGGCGCTGCCGGGGTCGAAGATGGCCTCGGCGGGGGCGGACTGGCGGGACAATCCGGTGACGCAGATCAAGTGGGGCCTGCAGTACATGAACGAGGCGTACGGCAGCCCGTGCGCGGCGTGGTCGTTCTGGCAGGCGCACAACTGGTACTGAGGGGTGGCCGCGGGGCCGCTCGCACGGGGTCTCCGCAGCTCCACCACCGTGCGGACATCTGACGATACGTCAGCAAGTCGCGGCGTTCCGTCCTCTATCCGGACATTTCATCGCACAATCATGTCCGTTCGGTGAAGATTCGGCGAACGTCCCGCGGCCGGTGTCCGGTATCGCCGCTTTGGTGCGGCTTCCGACCTTTGCCTGAGGCTGTCCCCGCCCCTAGCCTCCCGGCCATGGCCCCACCACTGATCACCGTCGTGCTGCCCGCCTACGACGAGCAAGGACAACTGAAGGAGTGTCTCGACTCGCTGCTCGGGCAGTCCTTCCGCGAGTTCGAGATCATCGTGGTGCAGACCCCGTCCGAGCACTGCCCCGAGCGGCTGGTCGAGGCGTACGAACTGCGGGACGCCCGGGTGCGGGTGCTGAGGCTGGACGCCGAGACCGGCATCGGGCGGGCCCGGATGGCCGGGGCGGCGCACGCCCGCGGCCAGTACCTGCTGTTCCTGGACGCCGACCACCTGCTGCCGGAGGACGCGTTCGAGGCGATGGACGCGCGGCTCGCCGAGACCGGCGAGGTCGACGTGCTGCTGTTCGGCCACAACCGGGAGTACCGGGGCAAGCTCTGGCCGGGCAACGCCGCCGAGCTGCTGGCCGCCGCCGGGCCCGGGGTGTTCTCCTCCGCCGAGCGCCCCGAACTGTTCGGCGCCCCGCCGCTCGTCTGGGACCGGCTGATGCGCAGCGGGACCATCCCGGCGTTCCCGGACGGCTTCTACGAGGAGGTCCCGGCGGTGCACCGCTCGCTGCTGGCCGCCACCCGGGTCGCGGTGCTGGACCGCGAGTGCGTCACCATCCGCCGCCGCCACACCCTGCACCCCGCGGGCAGCGAGGGCGCCACCCACTTCGACGTCTTCGACCGCTACGAGAGCACCTTCGAACTGCTGGACGCCCAGCCCGCCGAGGCCGAACCGGTCACCGCCGCGGTGCGCCCGCACCTGTTCACCAGGATGATCCGGCACTACCTGTTCGTCTTCGACCTGCCGGGGTGCCTGACCCGCGCCGAGCGCCCGCAGTTCTTCCAGCGCGCCGCCGAGCACTACAAGCGCTTCCTGCCGCAGGGGTACCGGCGCCCCGAGGGCCGCGAGGGCATCAAGTTCTCGCTGCTGGCCTCGAATTCGTACGCCACCTTCGAGGTCGCCAAGTTCTCCCGGCTGGCGGGCGGCCGCCGCTGAGCCGCCCCCCGCGGGTCCGGCCGCGACCCGCCGACGACACGGCTGCGACGGCCGCCTGACGCCCCGTCGGCCCGGTCCGCGGGGTAGAGTCCGTGCCCGCGGACAGTTCGAGTCCGCCCGCGCTCTGCTCACCGCGCCCAGTTCCGTGCACGCAGGCCCGCACGCACCACCGGACCGGAAGGCGAACTCCCCGATGTCCTCCCCCGCTTCCCCGTCGGCGGCCCCGACGCCGGATCCGGCCGCCGACCCCTCGGCCACCGACCCGACCGAGACCTCCGGCGGGCCGCTCCCGGGGTCGTCCGGTCAACTGCCGCCCCAGCAGCAGCTCTCCGGCTGGACGCTCCTGCTGCTGGGGACGTTGCTGCTGGTCGAGGCGTTCCTCTGCATGGCCGTGCTCATCAGCGTCTGGACGCCGCTGACCACGCTGACCGCCGAACACGCCCCCACCGGCGACCCGTTGCCCTGGACGGTGCTCGGCCTCGGGCCCTGGCACCTGACCTCCAACACCGCCATGCTGCTGGCCGTGCTCGCCGCCAGCGGCCTCGGCAGCTTCGTGCACGCCGCGACCTCCTTCGCCACCTACGCGGGCAACCGGCAGTTGCTGCCCAGCTGGCTGCCCTGGTACCTGCTGCGCACCGCGATCGGGGGCGCGCTCGCGCTGCTGGTCTACTTCCTGCTGCGCGGCGGCCTGTTCGCCAACGGCACCGACGGCACCGCCACCAACCCGTACGGCTTCGCCGGGATCGCCGGACTGTGCGGCCTGTTCTCCAAGCAGGCCACCGACAAGCTCCGCGAGGTCTTCGACACCGTCCTGACCACCAAGGACGGGGCGGGCGACGACGAGCGCGACGACAAGATCCAGCCCGTCGCCCCGGCCTCCCCCGCCCCCGTTACCGCCAAGGCCCCCGCTCCGGCTGCGGCCGCGACGGCCACCGCGCTCCCCCTGCCGGAGCCCGCCGACCCGGGCCAGCCGGTGATCCCGCAGCAGCCCTCCACCGCCCCCGACGGCACCTGACGCTGCGTCAACCGCGCTCCAGCGGACGACTGGCGCTCCCTTCGGCGACCAGCGCCACGCCGTCGTAGCACGCGCCGAGCACCACCGGGGCGCGCTGGAAGCGGTGGCTCCAGCGCGGCGCCAGCGCGCCGAACTCCCGTACGCCCTGCGGATCGTGGAGCCAGCGGCGGACCTCGGGCGGAGCGTCGGCCGCGCCGCGCAGGTCGAGCAGCCGGTCGCCGGGGGCGGCGGCCAGCAGCCTGGCCTCCACCGTCCCGGCCGGGGCCCGGCCGAGGCGGTGCACGGCGATCGGGCCGGGCGCCGGGCTGGTCCACGGGCCGGGCCAGGTGCGGCGGGCCCGGAACCCGCCGCGTCCCAGCAGCAGCGCGAGCGCGTAGTAGGCCTCGCCGTACCGGGCCCGCAGCCGGCTGCCCAGGGTCGGCCACGTGCCGCGCCAACTCGCCTGCGTGACATGGCTGTTGTGTGCCCAGACGACGACCTTCGCAGCCGGGTCGGCCAGCAGCCCGTCCACCGCCTCGGCCATGTAGGCGTCCCGCACGGCCCAGGCCGTCCGCTCCGGGTCACGGTGCCGCCGCTCCCGGCCCACCAGGTCGACCGCCGCCCGCAGCAGCCGGGCGTGCCGCAGCGCATGGGTGTCCGCGGGCGCGACCGCCGCGACCAGGGCCGCCAACTCCTCGGCCAGGGCCAGCAGTCGGCCCTCCGGGTCGGGCCGGGAGCCGGGGGCCGCGGTGGCCGAGGGGCGCAGCGGATCGAGCAGGTCGGCGATCCGCCCGGGGGCCGCCTCGCGCAGCAGCGCGTCAAGCACAACGAGTGAGGGGCCGCACTGCTGGACGTCGATGCCGGTGAACCCGACCTGCCGGGCGGGCGGGCGGCCCCGGTTCCACCTGCGCAACCACTCGACCAGGTCGAGCAGTTCGTGCGTCCGCCAGATCCAGAACCCGAGGCCGTCCAGCGCCCGGGCGCCGTCGCCGGACCCGCCCCTGACGTACGCGTCGACGGCGTCGGCCGCGGCGGCGGGCGCCTCCATCGCCAGTGCGGTGAAGCCCAGTTCGGTGACCAGGAACTCAACCAGCCGGTGCTTGAGCCGGAACAGCTCCCGCGTCCCGTGGGTGGCTTCACCGAGGCCGACCACCCGCACGTCCCGGAGCGCCGCTCCCAGCGGTCGGAGGTCCTCGGTCGGTGCCCCGGGCGTCAGCGCCTCCAGCCGCCGGGCGTGCCGCCCCAGCCATGCGTCCAGTTCGCCGTCCGTCCGCCGCCCCATGGCGGCGAGACTACCCCGGCGGGCCGGTCCGGGCTTCACCCGGCTGCCGTGGAGGTCCGTACCGGGAGATGGGTCGCGGCCGTCTCCGGAGGTGCGTTCGAGTCCGTGTCCGGGTGGGTTGCCGGGGTTGCTCGCGCCGATGCGCGCGGGCTCCGAGGAGGGGTTCCGTGCTGCGCGGGCCTCGTTGGCGGAGGTGGCACGGGCGGGTGGACCGGCTTCGCTGTCGGCGGCCGTCGAGGGGCCGGCCCCGCTGCCGCCGACCCTGCAGGGGCCGTTCGCGATGGCGGTGGTGCCGGGCGGGGCGTGCGTGGAGCGGGACGGGCGCCGGTCGCGCTCGTGGGGGGTGCTGCCCGGACGGACGGCGGTGGCGCTGCGGATGTTCACGCTGGTGCCATCGCTGTGGGCGCGGCAGGTGCCGGACGGGTTACCGCCCGCGCCGCGGGAGGCCCGGGTGGACGAGTCGGTGCGGGAGGCGGCTCCGGAGCGGCGCGCCGTCCGGGTCGAGCCGGGCCACGACGCTGGGTGAACTACGCTGCACGGCAATGGCCCAGGTGCGCCGCCACCCGCACGCCCTCCTCGGCGCGGACGCCGACCGGCGGATCACTCGCCCGGGTAGCGGACCCCGATCCGCTCCCGGACGGCGTCCAGGCTGCGCATCACGGAGAGCGTGGAGTCCAGCGGCACCAGTGCGGACTCGGTCTCGCCCGCGCGCAGGCAGCGCACCACCTCGGCGGCCTCCAGCCCGTAGCCGTGTCCCACCCTCGCGGGGCCGGTGAAGACCTCGGGCTCGGCGCCGTACCGGTGCAGGGTGAACCCGGCGGGGTGGAAGAAGTCCCGGTCGATCTCGATCCGGCCGGTGCTGCCCTGGACGGAGGCGCGCTGGCCGCACTGCACGTCCAGCGAGCAGGACAGCAGGGCGGTCGCGCCGTTCGCGTGGCCGAGCAGGATGCCGGTGTTGGCGTCCACCCCGAGGTCGGTCAGCCGTGCCCACGCCTGCACCGACTCCGGTGCGCCGAGCAGCAGTTGGGCGAACGCGACGGGGTACACCCCGAGGTCGAGCAGGGCGCCGCCGCCCGCCGCCGGGTCCCACAGCCGGTGGGTCGGGTCCTCTTCCGCGGTGAACCCGAACTCGGCCTGCACGGAGCGGACTTCACCGATCGCCCCGTCCGCGACCAGCTCGGCGATCCGCCGCACCGTCGGGTCGAGGTACGTCCACATCGCCTCCATCAGGAAGACCTCGCGCTTGCGGGCGAGCGCGACCAGTTCGGCGGCCTGCCCGGCGTTCAGCGTGAACGGCTTCTCGCACAGCACCGCCTTGCCCGACTCCAGCAGCAGCGCGGTCGCGGCGTGGTGCGCGGCGTGCGGGGTCGCCACGTAGACGACGTCGACCTCGGGGTCGGCGGCCAGTTCCTGCCAGCTGCCGTACGCGTGCGCGATGCCGTGCCGGTCGGCGAAGGCACGGGCGGTCTCCTCCCGCCGGGAGGCCACGGCGAACGCCTCGGCGCCGGGGACGGCCGCCAGGTCCTCCACGAAGGAGGTGGCGATCCCGCCGGTGGCGAGGACGCCCCAACGGATCGGGCGGTCAGTGATCGGCTGCACGGGGGCTCCTCCGGTCCGACGACGGTGCGGGCCGCCCCACCCTATCCACCGCCCCACCTGCCCGGACAGCCCCGTCCGCGGGGCGGACCCCGCCCCGGAGGCCCCTCAGCGCAGCCGGGTGACGGCGACCAGCGCGGCGTCGTCCAGCAGGCGGCCGCCGACGTGGGCGAGCAGGTCCAGCCGCAGCGCGTCCAGCAGGGCGTGGGGGCCGTCGGCGGGGAGGGCGGCGGCGCGGTCGGGCAGGGGGTAGAAGGTGCCGTCGGCGGCGCGGGCCTCGATGGCGCCGTCGGTGTGGAGGAGCAGGGTGCTGCCGGGCGGGAAGTCGAACTCCTCGGTGCGCCGCTCGACCGGTCCCAGCGCGCTCATGCCGAGCGGCGGGGCGGTGCGGTGCAGCGGGAGCGGCCGGGCGCGGCCGGGGGTGAGGAGCAGCGGCGGGGGGTGTCCGCAGTCGGCGATCCGGGCGGTGGGGCGGTCGTCGGGGAGGTCGAGGACGAGGGCGGTGACGAAGTTCTCCTGGACGTCCTGGCCACTGTCGGCGAGTTCGTCGAGGTGGCGGCGGTAGGAGGCCTCGAGGGCGTCGGCCAGGGTCGCCGGGTCCTCGTGGCGGTGGGCCAGTTCGCGGAACGCGCCGAGCAGGGCGGCGGCGTCGCCGACGGCGGCGAGGCCCTTGCCGCGGACGTCGCCGATCAGCAGGCGGGTGGCCCGCGGGGTGCGGACGGCGGCGTACAGGTCGCCGCCGACGTTGGCCTCGTCGTCGGCGGCGAGGTAGCGGGTGGCGATCCTCAGCGGCCCGGCGCGGTCGGGCAGCGGGCGCATCAGGACGCGCTGGACGGCGTCGGAGACGGTGCGGACCCGGACGAGTTCGCGGTCGTGGCGTTCGCGGAGGCGGGTGTAGGCGACGATGACGCCGGTCACCACGGTGAGGGCGAGCAGTTGCGCCTGGTGGTTGGGGGTGAACAGGCCGCCGTGCAGGGCCGCGATGACGGCCTGCGCGACCAGCGCGAGGACGCCGACCAGCGCGGTCAGCCGGGTGCCCGCGAAGGAGGGGGTGATGGCGGGGGCGACCACCAGCAGCGGGCCGAGGTGGATGTTCGGTGAGATCGTGATGTCGACGGCGGAGATCAGCACGATCAGGCCGAGCGGCAGCAGCACCATCAGGTGCCCGGTGCGCCACTCGCCCAGCAGTTCGACCAGTCTCCGCCGCACTCCCACCCCACCACCATGCACCGCGGCCGCCACCCCCACGACCCGGTGCACGCTGCGCGCACGGGCTATGGCGCTGCGTGACGCCCGCCCCTACCATCGGCCCCATGGCCACCACCCCTACCCCCGCCACCGACCCCGTGGACCGCAGGCTCACCCCCGCCGAGGCGGACGGGATCCTCGCCGAGCACTTCGCCCCCTGGGTGCAGGAGCTGGGGCTGTCCGTCGTGGAGACCGGCGAGCGCCACGCGGTGCTCCGGCTGCCCTGGTCGGACCGGCTGGCCCGGGAGGGCGGCGGGCTGTCCGGACAGGCGATGACGGCGGCGGCCGACACCGCCACCGTGATCGCGATCTCCGCGGCGCTCGGCGGTTTCGCGCCGATGACCACCGTCCAGCTGTCCACCACCTTCCAGCGGCCGGCCCGCGGCACCGACCTGCTGGTCACCGCGCGCCTGACCAAGCTGGGCCGCCGGGTCGCCTTCGCCGACATCACCCTGGTCACCCCGGACGCCCCGACCGACCCGGTCGCCCACGCCACCACCGTCTACGCCTTCCCCGGCTGAGCGGCCCTGCCCGGGAGCGGGGACCGGCAGTCGGGCCGAGACCCCTACCCACCGGCAGTACCGGGCAGTAGCCTCCCCTGGTCGATCCGATCGCGATCCACCGCCTGGAGGTTCCGTGCGCCCAATCGCGCGCCGCCGCACGCTCGTTGCCGCCGCTCTCGCCGCCCTGACGCTCGCCGCGGCGGGCGCCGTTCCCGCCGCCGCCGCGCCGGGCGGGCAGCCCGGACCGGCCGGGAACGGCGGGAAGGGCGGCCCGCACCGCCCCGCGTACTACCTGGCGCTCGGGGACTCGCTGGCGGCGGGCTACCAGTCGACGCCGACCGGCGGGCACGTGGTGGGCCGGGGCTACGCGCAGGACCTGGCCCGGACGCTGGGCGCGCGGGCCGCGCAGCAGCACCGCCCGTTCGAGTTCACCGACCTGGGCTGCCCGGGCGAGACCACCGGCACCATGGCGGACGGCGGCTGCCCGTACCCGCACTCCTTCACCGGCTCCCAACTGGAGGCCGCCGTCTCCTACTTGGCCTCCCACCGGAAGGACGAGGTGCTGGTGACCATCGACATCGGCGCCAACGACGTGCAGCGCTGCGCCGCGGGCGGGACGCTGGACCTGCCGTGCGCGCTGAACGGCATCGAGCAGGTCCGCACCGGGCTCGACCGGATCCTGGGCGAGCTGCGGGCGGCGGCGGGCCCGCACACCCGGATCGTCGGGATGAACCTGTACGACCCGTTCCTGGCCGCCTGGACCACCGGCGACCGGGGCAAGGAACTCGCCACCGCCTCGGTGCGGTTGAGCGATTCGCTGAACCAGGTGATCGGCTCGGTGGACGCCCGCCACCGCGTCCCGACGGCCGACGTGGCGGGCGCCTTCGCCACCGACGCCTTCGCGCCGACGGTGCCGCTGGGCGGGCAGCAGGTGCCGCTGAACGTGGCCCGGATCCTGCAGTGGACCAACATGGCGCGCGGCGACATCCACGCCAACGACGCGGGCTACCAGGTGATCGCGGACGCCTTCCTGGCCGAGGTGCCCGCGCAGTACCTGAAGTGACGCCCGACGGGCCTCCCGCTCGCCCGGCGGGAGGCCCGCTCGCCCGACGGGCCTCCCGCTCGGCCGGTGGGAGGCCCGCTCACACGGTGGCGAGCAGGAAGTCCTCGCCACTGGAGGGCCGGAGGCCGTCCGGCCGGTCGGTGAACCAGCGTGCGGCGAGGGCCCGGCCGGGGAGGTGGGCGACCTCCCGGAAGCCGGCCTCCCGGGCGAGGTCCAGCATCCGCCCGGGGGTGTAGAAGCTGCGGAACGGCGTCCCGGCCCGGCGGGCGCCCTCGCCGCTGGTGCGCAGGCCCGCCCGGTCGGCCGGGTCGAGCAGGTCGGCGGGCAGCAGGAAGCTCATCGCCAGGGTCGTTCCGGGGGCCAGTCCGGCGACCTCGCGCAGCACGTCGCGGGTGGCGTCCTCGCTGAGGTACATGCTGACGCCGACCGAGGCGACCACGGCGCGGCGGCCGGGGTCGAACCCGGCCGCCGCCAACCGCTCCAGCCAGTCCTCGCCGCGTTCGAAGTCGACCGGCACCAGGCGCAGCCAGTCGGGGACGCCGTGGCCGAGGGCGGTCAGGCGGTCGCGCTTCCACTGCTGCGGCCCCGGCCGGTCGACCTCGAAGACCCGCAGCCCGCCGGGGGGTTGGGGCCGCCGCTGGGCGAAGCTGTCCAGTCCGGCGCCGAGCAGGACGTACTGGTCGACGCCCTGCGCGGCCCGCTCGTCGACGAGTTCCTCGACCCAGCGGGCCCGGGCCACGATCGCGGCCCGGAACCCGGCCGTGCCCGCCGGGTCCATGTCGGGCCGCTGCCGCCACCGCCCGTCCGGGTCGGCCCGCCCGTCCGGGTCCGCCAGTTGCAGCCCGATCTCGTCCCGGAACACGTGCGGGGGCGGGTCCGCGGCCAGGTGCAGGGCGCGCCACAGGGCCGTCCGCACCGCCGTGTTGTCGGGCTCGGCCGGGTCGCTGCCGCTCATCGTCGTCCTCCCCCGGGCTTCCGTCGTCCTCCCCTCACTTCGCGGGTGCCTGCAGGGTCCACTCGCGGCCGTCGGGGTCGCGGACGGTCGCCTCGCGCGTCCCGTAGTGGGTGTCCTCGAACGGGGTGAGCAGTTCGACCCCGGGGCCGGGCCGGAACGCGTCGGCGTCCGGGACCTTGAGGACGATCCGGGCCTGCGGCTGCTCGCTCTCCGGGACCTCCGCGACGAACAGGTACGGCCCGTCGCCGTTGCGGAGCTGCCCCGAGGCGTGGTCGGTCTCGAAGTCCAGCCGGTAGCCCAGCGACTGGAAGAACCCGGCCGTCCGCCCCCAGTTGTGGGTGGTCAGGAACACGGCCTCGATGCCTTCGGTCGACACGGTCAACCCTCCTCCCCCGGCCCTGCGGCCGGATCCCCTCCGGCGCCGTCGTCGAGGTAGGCACGGAGGGCCTCGGCCACCAGGGCCGACAGCGACGTGCCCGATTCGACGGCGCGGAACTTGACCTGCTTGATCAGCTCGATCGGCAGGTAGACGTTGAACTGTTTGACATCTCCGGTGGCCACACTCAGAGGCTAGCATGCTAGCAAGCTAGAACGAGAGCGGCCGGAACCCGCGAGGGGCGGGCTCCGGCCGGTGGTGCGGCGGGGTTCAGCGCGCGGTGACGGCGGTGACGAACTCGGCGAGGCGCTCCTGCGAGAGGTGGCGGGCGATGTCCGCCTCGCTGATCATGCCGACGAGCTGGTGGTCCGGGTGGTTGATCACCGGCAGGCGGCGCACCCGGCGCTCCTCCATCACCTGCAGCACGAGGTCGGCCTCCTCGTCCTCCTCGATCACCATCGGGCGCCCGACGGCGAGTTCCACGCAGCGGACGGCCGCGGGGTCGCGCCCCTCGGCGACGCACTTGAGGACGATGTCGCGGTCGGTGAGGATGCCCAGCAGCTTCTGCCGCTCGCCGCAGATCGGCAGCGCGCCGACGCCGCGGTCGCGCATGATCCGGGCGGCTTCGGCGAGGGTCTGCTCGCCGGTGACGCACTCCGCTCCGGGGTGCATGATCTCTTTCGCGGTGGTCATGACCGGACCTCCCGAGATGGCTGGCGCACGGCGGCCCCGTGCACGGTACGTCCGTCCCCTCCATGCTCGCCCCGGGCCGGGGCGGTCCGCCACCGCTGGGGCGGGCCGCTCGGGCCGCGCGGGGCGGACCGCTCAGGCCGCGTGCGGCGGGGCCACCCGCAACGGGCCCTGGCCGTCGGCGCGTTCGACGGCGGCGGCGACCTGCGGGAGTTCCAGCTGCTCCACGCCCCGCTCGTCCTCCGCGCGCTCCTCGGGGCCGATCGCCTCGGCGACCCGGGCCGCCTCGGTGGCCTGTGCGGTGGCGCGCCCAGTGGCGCTCTCCAGGAAGCGCAGCAGCTCCACCGGGAACGGCAGCACCAGGGTCGAGTTCTTCTCCGCGGCGACCTCCACCACGGTCTGCAGCAGCCGCAGTTGGAGCGCGGCGGGCGTCGCGGCCATCACCTTCGCCGCCTCCGAGAGCCGCGCGGACGCCTGGAACTCGCCGTCGGCGGTGATGATCCGGGCCCGCCGCTCCCGGTCCGCCTCGGCCTGCCGGGCCATCGAGCGCTTCATCGACTCGGGCAGCGCCACGTCCTTGATCTCGACCCGGTCGATCTGGATGCCCCAGCCCAACGCCGGGCTGTCCAGCATCAGTTCGAGGCCCTGGTTGATCGGCTCCCGGTTGGCCAGCAGGTCGTCCAGCTCGCTCTTGCCGATGATCGACCGCAGCGAGGTCTGCGCGACCTGCGACATCGCGAACTTGTAGTCCTGGACGTCGACGATCGCCTTCACCGGGTCGACCACCTTGAAGTACACCACCGCGTCGACCCGGACGGTCACGTTGTCGCGGGTGATGCCCTCCTGCGCGGGGACCGGCATCGTGACGGTCTGCACGTTCACCCGCCGCAACCGGTCCGCGACGGGCAGGATCCGGGCCAGCCCCGGCCCGCGCACCTCGCCCAGCACCCGTCCGAACCGGAACACCACCCCGCGCTGGGTCTGCTGGACCATCCGCACGCTCAGTCCGGCGTACACCGCCAGCACCACCAGCAGCGCGATCAACGCGTCGACCACGATCATCGCCGTCACCTCGACCCGAGACCGGGAAACCGGGCCGCGCCCGGGCCCGCACCTCCACGCTACTCCGCGCCGTCCCGCGCCGTCCCACCCCGGACCGGCCGCCGATCGTAGGATTCCGAACCATGGAACCGACCCCCGCACCGTCCCCGGCCGTGCTGGCCCCGCAGGCCCGCGACCTCGCCGAACTGGACGAACTGGTGGTCGACTGCCGGGCCTGTCCGCGGCTGGTGGCCTGGCGCGAGGAGACCGCACTGGTCAAGCGCCGGGCCTTCCAGGACCAGGAGTACTGGGCCCGCCCGATCCCCGGCTTCGGACCGTACGACGCCCGGCTCCTGCTGGTCGGCCTCGCCCCCGCCGCGCACGGCGGCAACCGCACCGGCCGGATCTTCACCGGCGACCCCTCCGGCAACCTGTTGTACGCCTCGCTGCACCGGCTCGGCCTGGCCAACCGCCCCGAGTCCACCTGGCGCGACGACGGCCTGCGGCTGCACGGCGTGCGGATCACCGACCCGGTGCGGTGCGCCCCGCCGGAGAACAAGCCCACCAACGCCGAACGCGACACCTGCCGCCCGTGGATCGTCCGCGAGTTCGAGCAGCTCCGCCCCACCGTCCGCGCCGTGGTCGCGCTCGGCGGCTTCGCCTGGCAGGCCCTGCTCCCCGTCGTGGCCGCCGCGGGTTGGCAGGTGCCCCGCCCGAAACCGGTCTTCGGCCACGGCGCCCACGTGACGCTCCGCCCCGTCGACCCGGCCGCCCCCGAACTGCACCTCTTCGGCTGCTTCCACGTCAGCCCCCGCAACACCTACACCGGGCGCCTCACCCCGGCGATGGTCGACGACCTGCTGCGCACCGCCGCGCTGGCCGCGGGGCTGGACCCGACCTGAGTCCGACGCCCGGGCCGCACTGCGCAGCGGCCCCGTCAGGGGCCCGGGGAACGGCGGGATGCGTCATCAGGGGCTCGGGGAACGGCGGGTCCGAGCTGCTGGTGGCCGGAGCCCACCGGTGTGTCCGTGCTGCTTCGGGCCGGGGTAACAGAACCCGAAGCCACCGCACGCAACGGCAGTGCACCGCCGGCAGCCCCGAGCCCGCCGTTCCCCGGACCTCTGGTGATCGCGCCCGCACAGGGCTCTCAGCGCAGCTTCCGCGGCCTGCGGGCGGCCTGCTCCCAGACCTGCGGCAGCAGCTCGCGGGCGAAGGCGAGCTCGGCGGTCTGGCGACCGTAGAGGGCGCCGTAGCCGAAGCTGCCGTCGGAGAGGGTGCGGAGGGCGTCGCGGGCGACGACGGCGTCCTGGTGGCGGCCGAGGACGTCCTGGAGGGCCTTCATCCGGCGGGTGAAGGCCCGGGCGGGGCGGCCGGCGGTCTCACCCGCGTAGCGGGCGCGCTTGGCGGCCTTGCGGGCGTCGTGCAGGGCGCGTTCGAGGGCCGGGCCCTCGGGGGTGTGGCGGGCGGCGGCGAGGCGTTCGGCGGTGCGGCGGTGCTCGCGGCGCAGGGTGCGGGTGAGCTCGGGCCCGTGGGGCTTGGCGGCGCGGGAGTTGAGCGGCGGGTCGGCGGCGAGCGCGGTGAGGGTGGCGAGCAGGCGGCGGAAGCGCTCGGTGTCGAGGGCGGCGAGGACCCGGGTGCGGGCGTCGCGGGTCTCGCGGGCGTGCCAGGCGGCGAGTTCGCCGAGGACGCGGTCCCGGCCGCTGCCGGGGGGCAGTTCGCGGGCCTGGGCGAGCAGGCGGGCGCCGAGCACCTCGGCGTCGCGGGCGCGGCCGAGGGCGCGGCCGAGCCAGCGCAGTTCGTCCTCGGTCGAACTGTGGTCGCCGCGCAGGTGGCGGCGGTGGGTGCGCAGGGCGCTGCGCAGACGGCGCGCGGCGACGCGCATCCGGTGGACGGCGTCGGGCCGGTCGGCGCGGACGTCGGGTTCGAGGGCGGCGAGCTCGGCGGTCTGGGCGCGCAGGCGCGCGGCAATGGCCTCCCCCGCGCTGCCGTTCTTCCGGTGGGCCACGTGGTCACGTCCTTCCGTGCCGTCCAAGGGTAGGCCGCCCACGAACGCCTGTCCGTTCCGCCGCGCGGCAATCGTCCGGCTCCGCACGGACCGTCAACCGGATGCTCGCGCCGCCGCCCTCCGAACGTCCGTGCCGTCGCGCTTCCGCGGCCCCGGCCCGCGAACCGGGGTGCGCGGCAGGGTGGTTCGAGCCCGATCGGACCGGACGTACGGTGAGTGGATGTCGTCGCTCCCCACCGCGCCCGCCTTCACCGCCGCGACCGCGCCGGGCGCCCTGCCGGTGCTGGGGCACGGGTTGCGGCTGCTGCGCGGGCCGATCGGGTTCCTGTCCTCGCTGCACGAGCACGGCGACCTGGTGGCGGTGCGGCTGGGGCCGACGACGGCGCAGGTGCCGTGCCATCCGGCGCTGCTGGCCCGGGTACTGGAGGACGACCGGCTGTTCGACAAGGGCGGGGTGTTCTACGACCGGGCGCGCGAGGTGGCGGGGAACGGGCTGGTGACCTGCCCGCACCGGGACCACCGGCGGCAACGTCGACTCGTCCAATCGGCCTTCCGGCGCTCGCAGTTGGCGCACTACGCGGGCGCGGTGCAGGCCGAGGTGGACGCGGCCGCCGCGGGCTGGCGGCCGGGGCTGGTGGTGGACGCGTTCCCGGTCTGCTACGGGATCGCGCTGCGCACCCTGGCCCGGACGCTGTACTCGACCGCGGTCGACGCCGAACTGGCGACGGGGGTGGAGCGGGCCTTCGACACCGTGCTGAACGGGCTGTTCCGGCAGATGTTCCTGCCCGCGCCGGTGCGCCGCCTGCCGCTGCCCGCGAACCTGCGCCACCGCCGCGCCCTGGCCTACCTGCACGCCGCCACCCGGCAGTTGATCGCCGCCCACCGGAGCGGGGACCGGGACGGGGCCGACGGGGACGGGACGGGCGGGGACGGGACGGGCGGGGGCTGCTCCGACCTGCTCTCGGCGCTGCTCGCCGCGGGCGACGGTGCGACGGGCGACGTGGCGCGCGGTCCCGGCGCGGCGGGCGGGGCGGGCGGGGCCACCGGGGCGGGGCTGAGTGACGCCGAGGTGCACGACCAGGTGATCACGCTACTGGCGGCGGGCACCGAGACCGTCGCGGCGACGCTGGTCTGGACGCTGTGGCGGCTGTCGTTGCACCCGGCGGCGGCCGAGCAGGTGCGGGCCGAGCTGGACGCGGTGCTGCCGCACGGGCGGGCCCCGCGGCCGGAGGACCTGCCCCGGCTGGCCGCGGTCGACCGGGTGGTGTCGGAGACGCTGCGGCTGCACCCGCCGGGCTGGCTGTTCACCCGGATCACCACCGCCCCGACCGAGCTGGCCGGGCGTCCGCTGCCGACCGGCAGCACGCTGGTGTTCTCCCCCGCGGCGGTCTCCCGGCACCCGGCCGCGCACCGCTCGCCCGCCGTCTTCGACCCGGACCGCTGGCGGCCGGAGCGGCTGACCCCGGCAGCCCGGCTGGGCTTCCTCCCGTTCGGCGCCGGCGCCCGCAGGTGCGTCGGCGACCTGTTCGCCCGCGCCGAGTGCGCCCTCGTCCTGGCGGCCCTGCTGTCGCGCTGGCGGTTCGTCCCCGAGCCGGGCGCCGACCTGCGCCCCGTCCCGCTGGCGACCGTGCTGCGTCCGCGCCGGCTGCGGCTGCGGCTGGCCGAACGCTGAGACCGGACCGACTGCGGCTGCGGCTGCGGTTGGGGCGGTCGGGGCGGTCGGGGCGGTCGGGGCGGTCGGGGCGGTCGGGGCGGTCGGGGCGGTCGGGGACGCAACTCCCGGAGCGGGGAGGGTGGTTCGGCGGGCGCCCCGGCGGCTCCGGGTCGGCCGCCGGGTGGTCGGCCGCCGCGGACGGCGCTACCTCCTCCGGGTAGGCGGGACGGGGGCGAGCAGCGGGCCGCTGCTCTGCCGGGGGGTGAGGACGGGGGCGAGCAGGACGAGTTCGTCCTCGGGTTCGGTGCCGCGTTCGGCGGCGGCGATCCGGCGCATCACCTGGTCGACGGCGACCCGGCCGAGTTCCTGGGCGGGCCCGGTGACGGCGGTCAGCCCGGGGGAGTACTGCTCGGCGAGTTGCTCGGGGCAGAGCGCGACCACCGAGGTGTCCTCGGGGACGGTGCGTCCGCTGGTGGGCAGCAGTTGCAGCAGCGGGCCGATGGCGCTCTCGTTCTGCACCACGAAGCCGGTGGTGTCGGGCCGGTCGGCGAGGATCCGGGCCAGGGTGCCCGCCGTGGATTCGTAGGTGCCCTCGCAGGGACGGTGGAGGAATCGCAGGCCCCGCTCCAGGGCGCGCTCCCGGAACCCGGTCAGGGTGCGTTCCGCGTACCCGGCGTGCCGCTGGTAGACGGCGGGGGCGTAGCCGATGAAGGCGACGTCCCGGTGGCCGAGGTCGGCGAGGTGGTCGGCGCACTGGGCACCGGCCGCGGCGAAGTCGTGGTCGACGCAGGACAGACCGGTGCTGTCGGCGGGCAGGCCGATCAGCGAGGCCTGGATGCCCTGCTCGCGCAGGATGGGGATGCGCTCGTCGTCGAGTTGGACGTCCATCAGGATGACCCCGTCCGCGAGCCCGCTGGCGGCGACCCGGCGGACCCCGTCGGGGCCCTCGTCGTTCGTGATCAGCAGCACGTCGTAGCCGTACTGGCGGGCCGCCATGGTGACCGAGACGGCGATCTCCATCATGATCGGCACGTACACGTCGGTGCGCAGCGGCACGACGAGCGCGATGATGTGGGAGCGCCGTCCCGCGAGCGCCCGGGCGCCCGCGTTCGGGTGGTAGCCGAGCTCCTCGACGGCCTGCTGGACGCGGCGGCGGGTGGCCTCCGAGATCGAGCGCTTGCCGCTGAGCACGTAGCTGACGGTGCTGGGCGAGACGCCCGCGTGCCGGGCCACGTCGGCGAGATTCACCATGGGTGCGGTTCCTGCTTCCTGGTCGGTGGGGGGTGCGGCCCCTTGCGGCGCCAGACTACTGACGCCGGATCGTGCGCGGATCCCCCCGCGGCCGGCTCTTGCCGACGCCGCTGCCGACGCCGCTCTGCCGATGCCGCTGCGGACGCCGGTGCGGACGCCGGTGCGGACGTGCTCCCGCCCGGAGGCCGGAGCAGCGGCGACGCCGGGGCGAACGGCGACGCCGTGGCACGATCACGGATCGTGGACGACACCCGCCCCGCCGCCCCGTTCGACGCCCTGCTGTGCGACCTCGACAACCTCGTCCGGTTCTACGAGCTGGACGAGGTGGAGCGCCTGGAGCGGGCCGTCGGCCTCGCCCCCGGCACCACCGCGGAGATCGCCTACGCCCCGGAGCTGAACCTGCCGCTGCTGCTGGGCCGGATCGGCCGGGCGGAGCGGGCCGCCTCGGTCACCGAGGCGCCGGCCGCCCCGGTCCCCGCCGCGCGGGCGGCCGAGCTCGCCGCCGCGTTCGCCCACGCCCCGGCCCGGGTGGGCCGGCAGGCGGTCGAGCTGCTCCGGCGGGTGCGCCGCGCCGTCCCGCTGGTGCTGGTCACCAACGCCGCCCGCTGGCTCGACGAGGACCTCGCCCACCCGGGCACCGCCGACCTGGCCGACCACGTGGTCAACAGCTCCCGCCTCCACCTCGCCGAGCCCGCCCCCGAGGTCTGCCGGATCGCCGCCGGCCTCGCGGGCGTCCCCGCCCACCGCTGCGCCTTCGTCGACGACCGCCGACGACAGCCGCACCGCCCCCGAGGCCGCCCGGCAGGCCGGGCTGACCGCCGTCCACCACCGCGACGTCTCCGACCTCCGGTGCTCGTCGCCCCCGTCCTGGTCGGGACCGCCGCACCGGCCGCCCGCCGAACCCCTCCCCGGGGCCACGGGGGGCCACCTCAGGGAGTGAGCAGCACCTTCCCCCGGATCCCGCCGGACTCGCCCAGGCGGTGCACCTCGGCGAGGTCGGCGAGCGGGCGGGTGGCGCTGATGTCGAGGACGAGTGCGCCCCGGTCGACCAGTTCCACCAAGGCGGCCAGCTGCTGCGGGTCGTTGCGGGCCACCAGGTGCGTCGCCGTCACGCCGGAGCCCGCGGGGGCTTCGACGGGGGTGGCGACCGAGACGGCCCGTCCGCCCGGGCGGACGGTGGCGACCAGGGCGGCGGTGTCCGCCGGGCCGAGCGGGACGAGGTTGAGCAGCAGGTCGACGGGCTCGCCGCCCAGGGCGGCGGCGACCGGTCCGGCCGTGTAGTCGACCACCAGGTCCGCGCCCTGGCGCCGCACCGCGTCGGCGCTGCGCGGGCTCGCGGTGGCGACCACCTCGGCCCCGGCGTGCTTGGCCAGTTGCGTCGCGAAGCCGCCGATGCCGCCACCGGCGCCGTTCACCAGCACCCGCTGCCCCGCCGCCAGCCGCCCGTGCTCGAACAGCGCCTGCCAGGCCGTCAGCCCCGCCACCGGCAGCGCGGCCGCGTGCGCGAGCGGCACCGACCCCGGCGCGGCCACCAGCAGCCCGGCCGGGGCCACCGCGTACTCGGCGGCTCCACCGCCCGCGTCCGCCCGGCCGACCACCCGGTCGCCGACGGCCAACTCCGTTGTTCCCGGCCCCAGTTCGACCACCGTTCCGGAGACGTCCCAACCCGGTGCGTACGGGAGGTCCACCGGCAGGAAGGACTGCAGCAGCCCGGCGCGCAGCGCGGCCTCGGTCGGGTTGAAGGAGGTGGCCGCGACCCGCAGCAGCACCTGCCCGGCCGCCGGGCGGGGCCGCGGCGCGTCCGTCTCGTGGCGGAGCACGGACGGGTCGCCGAAGGCGTGCAGGCGCACGGCCCGCATCGTCGCCGTCCCGCCCGTGGTGCGGTGCGTCGTGGTCGTCATGGTGGTTCCCCTCGTTCCGGTGCCGGTCCGTGCCGCGTTCGTGCGACCCGTGCCGCGCTCGTGCGGTCAACGCCGCGCTCGTCCTCGAGATCCGTCCTCGCGATCCGTCCTCGCACCGAGAACCTACGGCCGTCGTGGCGAGACGATCCATGCGCCAGGGTGCCCCTTTCCTACGCGGTCGTCTCGTCCGTAGGCTCGCTCCGTGGACGTGCTGAGCGATGTGGTCACGGTGGCGCGGACGGGGCGGCCCCGGTCGGCCCGGGTGCGGTGGCACGCGCCGTGGGCGCAGGAGTTCGCCGCGGTGCCGGGCGCGCTGGCCTTCCAACTGGTGCTGGAGGGGCGGTGCTGGCTGCTGCGTCCGGACACGGCGCCGCTGCGGTTGGAACGGGGGGACGTCCTGTTCCTGCCGCGGGGCGGCGGGCACGTCCTGGCGGACTCGCCGACCGTCTCCGAGGTCGCGCCCGCGTGCACCCCCGACAGCTTCCCGGCCGACACCGCCCCGGTCGCCGCCGACCGTGTGGACCGGCTCGGTCTGGACGGCCCGGCGACCGTGCTGCTCTGCGGGGCCTACCGGACCGACCCGTCCCGGACGCATCCGCTGCTGCACACCCTGCCGGAGCTCCTGCACCTGCCGTCGGCCCCGGCCGACCACCCCGAACTCCACGCCGCGGTCGGCCTGTTGGCCGCCGAGGCGAACGGCCCGCAGCTGGGCACCGACGCGATCGTCCCGGCCCTGCTGGACACCCTGCTGGTGTACCTGCTGCGCCGCTGCTTCACCGACCCCGCCGTCCGGACCGGCCGAAACACCCGGGACGCCCGGAACTCCCCGGAGGGGACGGCCGATTGGGCCACCGCCCTGGGCGACCCCGCCCTGCACGCGCTGCACACCGCCCCGGGCGAACCCTGGACGGTCGCGGGGCTGGCCGCCCGGGCGGGCCTGTCGCGGGCGGCGTTCGCCCGGCGCTTCGCCGCGACGGTCGGCCTGCCGCCGCTGCGCTACCTGACCTGGTGGCGGATGGCCAGCGCGGCCCGGATGCTCCGGGAGACCGACGCCCCGCTGCGCACCGTCGCCGCCCGCCTCGGCTACACCTCCGAGTTCGCCTTCGCCGCCGCGTTCAAGCGCGCCCACGGCCGACCCCCGGGGGCGTACCGCCGCTCACCCTCCGACCTCTCCACCGGAGTTGGCTGACGTCACGTCAATTCTCTTGCGGTGCAGGCTCCCTACCGCTCGGTCCGCGCGCCGCACCACCGAGGCGGCGAAGCCGAGCAGCACCAGGAGGCTTGGGAGCACCAGCGTCCCCGCCGTCGCGACGATCGGCGTCATGCCCCGTCGAACGGGTCGTCCCCGAAGGGAGTTCCGCCCGACCCCGCGCTCCGCCTCCGAGCAGGACGAATTCCGGCCGGGCGTCCCGGACCGCTGCACGGACGTTCTAGCATGGGGGGCCGCCGTGGGGAGCGGCGGCCTGGGGAGGGGCGGGGAGATGCAGCAGCTGGTCGAGTTGGCGATGCCGGACGGGCAGACGGTCTGGGCGCTGGTGGAGGGCCCGTCGGGGCCGCGCGACAGCGGGTTGGGCGAGCAACTCGCCACCCGGCTGGAGGGGTTGCAGGAGTCGCTGCACGCCGTCGCCGCCAACGTGCGCAGCGCGGTCGCGGCGGTCCGGCCCGACGAGGTGTCGGTCGAGTTCGGACTGGAGCTGGCCGCCGGGCGCGGCGGGGTGGTGGCGGCACTGACCGGGGTCGGCGGGAAGGCCACCTTCAAGGTCGCCCTGAAGTGGACCGCCAACGGCCCGTCCGCCGAACAGCCGCCCGCCGAGGAGCCGTCCGCCGAAGCGGCCTCCACCGTGGAGCCGCCCGCCGGGGCGCCCGCCGTCGACGCCGCCCCCGCTCCCGCCCCCGCCGGGGCCTGAACGCGGCGGCCCCCGCGCACGCGATGCGGCACTCCACTGATCCACTGACCGCCCTGCAGGCGTTGCTGGAGCGCTGCCGGGTCCGGGTGAGCGGCCGGACGGACGGCAGCGGGTTCTTCGTCGCGCCCGGCTACGTGCTGTCCTGCGCGCACGTGGCGGGCGGCACGGCGGGGGCCCGGGTGCGGGTCGAGCACGGGGAGGCGGCGTACGGCGCGACGGTGCTGGCCGCCGCGCCGGACGAGTCCGCGGCCGACCGTTCCCCGTACGCGCTGTACCCGTACCCGGACCTGGCGCTGCTGGAGGTGGACGACCCGCCGGTCGGGCATCCGTGCGTGTGGCTGGACCCGGAGTCGCCGTCCTCCGGGACGAAGCTGACGGCCGCCGGGTTCACGCTCGAACTGGGGCCCCGGACCGCCCTGTTGGACACCGGCGGGCGGACCGGCCCGTTCGGGCGGGCGCTGCTGGAGCTGGTGGCGGGCGAGGTCAACCGGGGCCTGTCGGGCGGGCCGGTGCTCAGCCACCGGTCGGGCGGGGTGGCCGCGGTGGTCAAGGCGACCCGGCAGGAGGACAGTGCGATGGGCGGCTACGGGGTGCCGGTGTCGGCGCTGCGGCTGCTCGACCCGGCGGTGTACCGGCGGGTGCTGGGCGCGCACGACCGCTTCCACGCCGCCGACGACCGGTGGCGTTCGCTCGCCGACGCACTGGCCGAGGGGCAGCGGGCGGGCGCGGGCGCGGAACGGTCCGCGGACCGGGCGTTCCTGGCGCTGCTCGCCGAGCTGCCCGCGGACACCTCCGCCGAGTTGCGGGCCGCGTTCCTGCGCGCCGCCCCGCCGGGCACCCCGGAGCCGGACCTGCCGCTGCTGGACCGCCGCGACGCGTACCTGGAGCTGGCCGCCCGGATCACCCTCGGCGGCGACCGGCTGACACCCGAACTCGCCTACTGCGCCGACCTGGTGCGCTCCCTCCCGCCCCACCTGCCGGTGGCCCGGGGGCTGCGCGACCGGCTGCTGATCCGGGCCGGCGAGACCGGCCGGGGCGAGGCGGCCCGGCAGCGGATCGACGACGGCCCGCCCGCGGCGACGCCCGCCGGAACCGCTACCGGGACGGTCGCCGGGACGGCCGTCGGAGCGGGAGCGGCGGGCGGTGCGCCGCGTCCCTCGGTGATCGCCCGGGTCCGGCACTCGCTGCGCGACCGCAACCAGTACCACGTGATGGTGTGGCAGTTCCGCAGCACCGAGGAGATCGTCCCGGCCGGGTCCGAGTCCGGCGAGCTGTCGCTCCCCCAGGCGCTGTCCCTGCTGGCCGAGTTGCTGCCGCCGCAGATCGAGGTGGTGGAGGCGCTGGACGGGAGCGAGCGGGCCGCGCTGGTCGAACTGGTCCTACCGCACGAGGCGTTGGACGAGGACTACGCGGACTGGCGGCTGTGGCCGGGGCTGGACTGGTGGACGCTGGGGCGCAAGCACCAGTTGGTGGTCCGTCCGCTGGAGCGCCACCAGGAACCCCGGCTGCACCACGCCTGGCGCAGGCGCTGGGAGCGGCTGGACGCCCAGTCGCTGGACCGGGCGCTGGTGTGCGTGTGCGGGCGCGGCCGCCAGCACCCCCGGGCGCTGGACGCGGCGTTCAACACCGATCCGGAGCTGACCGCGCTGGCCCTGGCCGGGGCCCCGCGCGGCGAGGCGCTGTCCCGGGCGTTCCGGGTGGCGGTGGCCTCCGGCGTGCCGGTGATGCTGTGGGAGCGCGGCCGCGACCCGCGCCCGCTCGACCGGGACGTCTGCGCCACCGGCTGCGCCGCCCCGGGCCGGGGCGACTGCCCGGACGGCCGCTTCCTGCGCGCGGCCCGCAAGGCGCTCACCGGCACCCACCGGGACGCCCTCCCCGACCGGGTGTACGACCTGCGCAACGAGGCCGAACTGGACGAACCCGCGCCCGCCCCTGCTCCGGCCCCGGAGCACGCCCCCGCCCCGGACGGCCGGGACGCCCCGCTCGGCCACCGCGTGGTCCTGCTCTGGGACGACCCGGCCCGCCAACTGCCGCGCACCCGCCTCGCCCCGGCCGCCACCGCTCCGGCCCCGGCCGCCCCCACCGCACCCACCGCCGTCACCGCCCCCACCGCCGTCACCGCCCAGCCCGCCGACGTGGCGGGGCCGCCTTCCGTCCCCTCACCCCGCACCCAGGAAGGACTTCCCCGATGACCCTCTGGCGCATCTACCAGGGCGTGGACGAACCCCACGACCGGATCGCCGACCTGCCGCCCCCGCCGCCCTGGCGGGAGTTCGACGGCGGTGCGGACGGCGCCCTGGCCCGGGTGGACCGCGACGCGGTCGGCGGCGGCCGTCGGCGGCTGCCCCGGCGGGCCGCGTACCGGGCCGACGAACGCACCGTCGACGCCGTCAACACCGCGCTGTACCTGCGCCGTCCGCTGCTGGTCAGTGGCGATCCGGGCGTCGGCAAGTCCACCCTGGCCGACGCGGTGGCCCGCGAGCTGCGCCTGGGCCCGGTGCTGCGCTGGTCCGTCAACAGCCGCACCACGCTGCGCGACGGCCTGTACCGCTACGACTCGCTCGGCCGCCTGGAGGACGCCGGCCTGGCCCGCCACCAGCCCGCCCCCGCCGTCGACCCCACCCGGTCCGCCGGTTCCGCCGGAGCCGCCGGAGCGCCTCCCGCCGCCCCCTTCGCCGATCTCGGCCGCTACGTCAGCCTGGGCCCGCTCGGCACCGCGCTCGCCCCGTACGCGCTGCCCCGGGTGCTGCTGATCGACGAGATCGACAAGGGCGACGTGGACCTGCCCAACGACCTGCTCGACGTGTTCGAGGAGGGCGGTTTCGAGATCCCGGAGCTGACCCGCGCCGCCGACCAGCAGCCGACCGTCGCGGTGCGCCCGCACGACGGCGGGCCGGCCGTGTCGGTGACCCGCGGGTCGGTGCAGTGCCGGGCCTTCCCGTTCGTGATCCTCACCAGCAACGGCGAGCGGGAGTTCCCGCCCGCGTTCCTGCGCCGCTGCATCCGGCTGCACCTGCCGTCCGCGCACCAGGACGGCGAGCGGCTGCGCGCGATCGTCGAGGCCCACCTGCCGGGGGCGGGCGCGGCCGCCGAGGCCGCCATCGGGGCGTTCCTGGCCCGGGCCTCGACGGGCGAACTCTCCACCGACCAACTCCTGAACGCGGTCTACCTGTTGAGCCCGTCCGGTGGTTCCGCCGGGCCCGACCGGGAGCGCCTGGTCGACCTGGTCATGCAGCACCTCAACGACTCCGCGACCGGTCGGCCGTGACCACCGTCCCCACCCCCGATCCGGAGCGGGACGCCGTCCGCCGCCTGGCCGCGCTGCTGGCCGACCTCACCGAGGACCCCGCCCCGACCGGTCGGGAGATCGCCGAACTGCTCTGGCTGCACGCCCTGTTGGACGATCCGACCGGCTCCGGTCCCGACGGGCCGCCGTTCCTCCGCGCCACCGGGGGAGCCGGGGCTTCCGCCCGCCCACCGCACTCCCCTGCCCGGCCCCGCCCGGCCCCGGCCCACACCCCGCCACCCGCCCGCGACCGCCCCCTCCACCTGCCCGGCCCGAACCCCGGCCCGCACCCCGGTCCGAGCCCCGCCCCGACCTCCGGTCCGGACCCCGCCCGAGCAACCGGTCAGGACACCCCGCGCACTCCCCCACCGCCCCCGCCCCTGCCCGCCGCGCCGATCCGGGTCGGCACCGCCCGCGCGCTGCCCCGCCGCCGCGAACTCGCCCGCGCGCTGCGGCCGTTGAAGCGGCGGGTGCCGTCCGTCGACCGCACCGTGCTGGACGAGGAGGCGACCGCCGAGCTGCTCTCCCGCGATCCGCGCTGGTGGCCCGTCCTGGCGCCCGCCCTGGACCGCTGGCTCGACGCGCGGCTGGTCGTGGACGCGCGCGGTGACAGCGCGGCACTCTGGGAGCCGCTGGCCCGCGAACTGTTCGCGCTGCTGGCCGGGTCCGGCCTCTTCCGGGACGTCCGGCTGCACCACCTCACCGGACCCGACCTCCCGGACGAGGACACCGGCGCCGCCCGCCCCGGACGCACCGCCACCTTCGTCCTCACCGACGGCGTCCACCCCGACTGGGCCGGGCCGCGGCTGCGCGCCGCGCTGCGTCGCCGGGCCCTGGCCGGGCCGACCGCCGTCCTGCACACCCTTCCCGAACACCTGTGGTCGCAGACCGCGTTGGCGCCCGAGCCGGGCCGTTTCCGCACCGCCTCCCCGGCCGATCCGCACCCCGGCTTCACCCCGTACGCCCTGGCCCCGCTCCCGCAACCGCCCGGCACCCTCGCCGTGCCCGTGCTCGGCCTCACCCCCGAGTGGCTCGCCCCCTGGGCCCGGGCCGTGGCCGGGCCGCACGCCTACGACGCGCCCGCCGTCCTGCTCGCCCCCGGCCACCGCCCAGGGCCGCGCGAGGTGCAGCAACTCGCGCTGCCGACGGGCGACTTCGACTCCTTCCTGGCCCAGGCGCAGCCCCGGGTCTTCCGGCTCGCCGCCCTGCTGGCCACCGTGCCGCTCAACTTCGGCGTGATGCGGCTGGTGCAGTCCGCGATGCTCCCGGAGAGCCCGCCCGCCGACCTCGCCGAGATCGTCTTCAGCGGCATCCTGCACGCCGTCCCCGACCGGTCCGCCGCCGAACCCCTGGACCGGGCCTACGAGTTCGCGCCCGGCGTCCGGGAGCGCCTGCTCGCCACCCTGCGCCGCGACGAGGCCGAACAGGTCGTCGCGACCGTCTCCGTCCACCTCGCGACCCACCGCCCGGAGGTCGGTTCCCGCTTCACCGCGGCCGTCCCGGACCCGGAGGGCCCGCTCGCCCTCCCCGCCGACGCCCGCCCCTGGGCCCGCACCACCGTCCCGGCGCGAACCGGATCCACCACCGCCGGACGCCGCTTCTTCCTGTCGGTCGTCGGCGTCGCCGTCCCCCACGAGGAGGAGCCCGACGCCGCGACGCTGTCCGAAGGGGCCGCCGAACTCGCCTTCGCGTTCGGCCTCCTCGGCTACCGGCAGCCCGTGCTGAACGGCGACCGGCCGGCCGTGTCCCTGCTGCGCGCCTGGGCGGAGGACGCCCGGCTCGGCCCCGACGACCTGGCGGTGGTCCACCTGACCGGCCACTCCATGGTGGCCTTCGGCCAGCAGGTCGAACTGCTGCTCCCGGACGGCCTCGCCGCGGCCCGCGGCCGCCAGGTGCGCTCCGTCTCCCTCCAGGAGTTCCGCCTCGCCTTCGGCCGCCTCGGCCGCCTGCTGCTGATCGTCGACCAGCACCCGCTCCGCGCCGAACCGCCCGCCCCGCCGCCGGGGAACCCGCGGCTCACCCTCCTCGTCCGCCGCGGCCCCTCCGGCCGGGGCTTCGTCCGCGCGCTCGCCGACCGGATCGCCGCGGTCGCCGACGGCGCCGCCCCGCCCGCCACCCCGGCCGACCTGCTGGCCTCCCTCGCCCCGCCGTCCGAGCACCTCCTCGTCGCGGATGCCGCGGAGACCCTCCTGCCGTTCTTCGCCGCCGGGGCGCCTTCGTCCGAACCGTCCTTCCTGCTGGACGCGTTGATGTCCTGGCTCGCCGACGGCAGCGGCACTCCCCTGGCGGTCCCCCAGACCCCGCAGCTGCGACTGACCACGCTGCTGCGCTGCCTCCGGTGGCTGGTCGCCGACCTCCGGCCGGTCGTCGTGGACGCCCGCGACCTGAACTCCGGCCGGCTGTGGGGGAGGCTCGACGCGCAACTGGGCCCCCGCGCGTCCGGCACCGTCCTGGACCACCTGGTCGAGCACCGCGACCGCCTGCTCCTGGTCCTGGTCGCCCCGCCGCCGCTGCACAGCTTCCTCCGCACCGCCGCCGACGCCCGGGTCCGCGTCCTGCTGGTCGGAGCGTCCACCCCCTCGCACGACGCCGCGGTCCGACCCGGCCCCGACCGGAGCGAGGCGCAGATCCTCGAAGCGGCCGAGGAGGGCGCGTCCCTGGAACGGACCGACCGCTCCCGGGCCGCCGACGCCTACCGCCTCGTCCTGGACCTCGGCCTGGCCGGTGGCAGCCGCTGGTGGCCGGTCGTCGCGACCACCGCGCTGGACCGGCTCGGCGCCCCGCACTCCACCCCGTACCCGACCCAGCTGGACCGGGTCCAGGCCGCCCTCTCCACCGTCCCGGGCGCCGCCGACGCCCTGCTCGACCTCTCCGCCCTGATCCGCTCCGGACCGCCCGACTTCGTCGAGCAGGTCTACGCGACGCTCCGGGCCCTGATCGCCCACCGCGGGGACCCGGCCACCGGCATCCACGCGGTCGTCGACCCCTCCGCCCTGGGCGCCCTGAACCGGAGGGACCGCGCGGCCGTCCGCAGCTGGATCGACAACGAGCTGGTCGAGACCTCCGGCGCCCCCGAGGAACGCCTGAGCGAACTCGCCACGCTCCTCGACCTGCCGTTGATCTCACCGGCCCCCACCGGCTCACTGCTCCCCCCGTGGGTCTCCCGCCTCGAACCCCGCACCGGCCCGGGCCGGGTGGTCCGGCTCGCGCCGCGGCCCGCCGTCGGCCGACCTCCCCTCCCCGCCGAATCCCTCGACCGCCTCACCCGGGAGCGCTGGGGGTGCCCGATCACGGACTGCACCCGCTACCGGTCCCGTCTCGCCCCACCGCCCCTGCCGAGCGTCAACGCCGAGGGGGGCGCCGTCTGCACCGAGCACCGCACCCTGCTGGCCCCGCTCGGGCCCCGACCGCTGCTCGCCCACTTCAAGGCCGTCACCCAGCAGTTCTGCTCGGCCCAGTTCTCCGTCGAGGAGCAGTCCTCGTTCCCGCTCTCCCTCTCCCCCGACAGCGTCCCCCTGGTGGTCTCCTTCCAGGACGGCACCGTCACCGTCCGGGCCACCGACATCGGTGCCCGCCACCGCCCCGCCGCCCCCGCCACCGCCCCCTGGCAGGACCTGGTCCCCGACCGGCCCCTCCCCTTCCCTCCCGGCGCCCGCATCGCCACCACCCCCTACACCGTCCTGGTCCGCACCGGCACCCCCCTCCCCGGCGAAGCGCCCCCGCCCGCTCCCGCCCCCTGACCCCTGGCCCCGACCCCTGACCCCTGACCCCGTCGAGCGGAGCCTGCGGCGCGGGCCTGGCGGCTGCCGTCCGGTCGACGTGCTTCTCCCGCTCGGCTGAACGGTTCTCGAACCGACCACCGGTCCGCCCTTTCCCGCCTCCCGCCGCACCGCTCCCACCCCGGCCCCCGAGCGGGACGAGATCGTCTCGGTGCCCAGGGGGTGGTACGCGGACGCGCTCGGCCACCCGCCCGGCCGAGGTGGCCGCGGCGGTGCCGCTGCCGGCCTCCCGGGCGGGCGCGGGCATCCACCGACGCCCGCCTCACGGTCGACGGCGGCATGACCGCCTGACGGAGCACCCGGGACGCCTCGGGGAAGCGTCCGGAGGTTCCCCGGGAAATTCGTTGTACACCGTAGAAGAACTCCTCTACGGTGTACAACGAGCGGTCGCCCGGCCGCCCCGACCTTCCCCTGGAGTCCCCTTGTCCCAAGCCTCCGTCCCCTCGCCCGTCGCCCCGCACCCGCGGCGGTGGGCCATCCTGGCGGTGGTCTGCCTGGCCACGCTGGTGGTGCTGCTCGACAACACCGTGCTCAACGTGGCCATCCCCTCCCTGACGGAGGACCTGGGCGCGGGCACGGCCGACGTCCAGTGGATGATCAACGCGTACGCGCTGGTCCAGTCCGGCCTGCTGCTGACGGCGGGCAGCCTGTCCGACCGCTACGGGCGCAAGCGTGCGCTGCTGACCGGCCTGGCGCTGTTCGGCGCCGGTTCGACGGCCGCGGCGCTCGCCCAGTCCTCGGGCCAGTTGATCGCCGCCCGGGCCGGGATGGGCATCGGCGGCGCGCTGCTGATGACCACCACGCTGGCGGTGGTGATGCAGGTGTTCCAGGGCGCCGAGGTGCCGAAGGCGATCGGCGTCTGGGGCGCCGTCAGCTCGCTCGGCTTCGCGGGCGGCCCGCTGCTCGGCGGCGTGCTGCTGGCGCACTTCTGGTGGGGCTCGATCTTCCTGGTCAACATCCCGGTGGCGCTGCTCGGCCTGGTCGCGGTCGCCCGCCTGCTCCCCGAGAGCAAGGACCCTTCGGGCCGCCGTCCGGACGTCCCGGGTGCGGTGCTGTCGACGGTCGGCATGGTCGGCCTGGTGTACGCGATCATCTCCGGTCCGGTGCACGGCTGGGGTTCCGGCCCGGTGCTGCTGTCGGGGGCGGTCGGCCTGGCCGCACTGGCGGGCTTCGTCGCCTGGGAGGCGCACACCCCCGCCCCGATGCTGGACCTGGCCTTCTTCCGGAACCGGCGCTTCAACGGCGCGGTGGCGGGCGGCGTCCTGGTCGCGTTCGGCATGGCGGGCTCGCTGTTCCTGCTCACCCAGTACCTGCAACTGGTGCTCGGCTACCGGCCGTTGGAGGCGGGCCTGCGGATGTCGCCGCTGGCGCTGGTGATCGTGCTGCTCAACCTGTCGGGCGTCGGCGCCCGGCTGCTGCCGAAGATCGGCTTCGCCGGTGCCGTGGCGATCGGCATGGGGCTGCTGGCCGGTGGTCTGGCGCTGCTCGCCGCGCTGGGCTCCGGCCACGGGTACCCGGGGCTGCTGGCGGGCCTGCTGCTGATGGGCTGCGGCATCGCGGTGGCCAACCCGGCGATGGCCGCGGCCGTGATGGGCGCGATCCCGCCGGAGCGGGCCGGGGCCGGCGCGGGCGTGCAGGGCACGGTCACGGAGTTCGGCGGTGGCCTGGGCGTCGCGGTCCTCGGTGCGGTCCTCGGCTCCCGCTTCGCGGCGGGCCTCCCGCCGGAGGTCCCGACCTCGGCGGCGAAGTCGCTGCCCGAGGCGCTGGCCGCCGCCCCGGGCGACACCGCCCGACAGGCGGTGCACGACGCCTTCGCCCACGGCCTGACGTCCAGCCAACTGATCGGCGCCGCGGCCGTCCTGCTCGGCGGCCTGCTCTCCGCGGCCCTGCTGCACCGGGCCGACCGCCCCGCCACCGGCGCCCCCTCGCCCGACCCCGCCGCGGAGCCCGTCCCCACCGCCCGCTGACCGCTCCGCCCCTCCGCCCCGCGCCCCCTCCGCCGCAGGCCGTACGGTGGTGACACCCCGTAGAAGCGAAGGAGCACCGTGGCCACCAAGCGAGCCTCGCAGGTCAAGCAGAGCGTCTGGCTCACCCCCCGCCCGGCCCGCGGCCGCCGCTCCTCGCGGGCGGGCGAGGGCGGGCCGGGCAGCCTGGACCGCGAGGTGATCGTCGCCGCGGCCGTCCGGCTGCTGGACGAGCTGGGCGAGCCGAAGTTCTCGATGCGTGCGCTGGCCTCCCGGCTCGACGTCACGCCGATGTCGCTGTACTGGTACGTCGCCGACAAGGACGACCTGCTGGAGCTGGCCCTGGACGTGGTGGCCGGCGAGATGGCGCTGCCCGAGGTCGGCGACGGCACCGACTGGCAGGACGGCCTGCGCGCCCTCGCGGTGACCTGGCGGGCCACCATGCTGGCGCACCCCTGGGCGATCCGGATCTACGGCGACTACCTGAACATCGGGCCGAACTCGGTCCGCTACTCCGCCCGCGCCCTGGAGATCGCCCGTTCCTCCCCGCTCTCCGAGGCCGACGCGATGGCCGCCCTCTCGGCGATCTTCCAGTACACCTACGGCTTCACCGCCACCGAGGTCAACTGGGCGGAGAAGGCCGCGGAGGCCAACGGCAGCACCGACGACCTGATCGAGGAGATCACCGAGGCCGTCCGCGACCTCCCGGGCGTCGCCGACTCCGGCATCATCGTCGAACGCCCCCGCGAACCCGACCACCTGCTCCGCGAACGCGACTTCCACCGCGCCCTCGACTGGCTCCTGATCGGCATGCAGTCCGGCCTCCGCTGACCGTCCCGCCGCCGACCGCCCCGCCACCGCCCCTGCGCCGACCGCCCCTGCGCCGGCCACCGTCCCGCCGCGGCCGACCGGGCGGATGGGCTAGGGTCCTGCGCGTGCCCCAGCCCGTTGCCCTCCCCGCGCCCCCGCCCGTGCGTGCCTCGTGAGCCTCGCCCGCGCCCTGATCGACGTCCGGCCGCTGCGGACCTCCCGCCTGTTCCGGCGGCTGCTGTTCGGACGGACGGTGTCGACCCTGGGCAGCTTCATGACCGTGGTGACCGTGATGTTCCAGGTGTGGGACCGCACCCGCAGCCCGGTGTGGAGCGGGGCGGTCGGCCTGGCGCAGGCGCTGCCGATGGTCGGGTTCGGTCTGTTCGCGGGGGCCTGGGTCGACCGGGCCGACCGGCGCCGGATCTACCTGCTGGGCAACGCGGGGCAGGCGACCTGCTCGCTGCTGCTGGCGGTGCAGGGGTTCACCGGGCACGTGCCGGTGGCCGCGGTGCTGGTGCTGGTCGCCGTGCAGGCGTCCTTCGGCGCGCTGGGCGCCCCGGCGGCGGGGGTGTTCGTCCCGCGCCTGCTGCCGAAGGACCAGGTCGCGGCGGGCGTGGCGCTCAACCAGGCCTCGGGGCAGGCGATGATGCTGCTGGGCCCGGCGGTGGCGGGCGTGGTGCTCGGCTGGTGGGGCGCCGGGGTGTGCTACCTGCTGGACGCGGCGAGCTTCGGCGTCTCCTTCGCGTGCGCGTTCGGGCTGCCGCCGCTGCCCCCGGTGGGCGGTGCGTCCCGGGCGGGGCTGGGCGGGGTGGCGGACGGGCTGCGGTTCCTGACGGGCCACCGGGTGGTGCGGGGCGCGCTGCTGACGGACCTGGCGGCGACGGTGCTGTCCATGCCGGTGTCGCTGTTCCCGCTGGTGAACACCGAGCGCTTCGACGGGAACCCGCGCACCCTCGGGCTGTTCCTGTCCGCGCTGGCGGTGGGCGGGGTGGTCGCGACGGCGCTCTCCGGGCCGGTGACCAGGTTCGGCCGCCCGGGCCCGGTGATGCTGGCCGCCTCGTCGGTCTGGGGCGGCTCGCTGGCCGCGTTCGGCCTGACGGACCGGGCCTGGTCGGGCCTGCTCCTGCTGGCCGTGGCCGGCGGGGCGGACGCGCTGGCCGTCCTCGCCCGCACCACGATCGTGCAGACCTGCACCCCGGACGCGATGCTCGGCCGGGTGACGGCGGCGGAGACCGTCGTCGGCCAGGCCGGGCCGCAGCTCGGCAACCTGCGCGCGGGTCTCGTCGCGGCCTGGGGCGGGGCCGCGGCCGCGCTGGTCGGCGGCGGTCTGCTCTGCCTGGCGGCGGTCGGCGCGGTGGCCGCCTCGACGCCTCAGCTGCGCCGCGGCGCCGCGGCCGCCGCGGACACGGGGAGCGCGGGCAGCACGGGCAGTGCGGGGGACGCCGGGGGCGCCGACCCTCAGGTGAACTCCTGCTGACAGCGCTCCAGCCAGTCGAGTTCGGCCTGCAGGTGCAGGACCTCGCCCTCGATCAGGAGGCGGGAGACGCCGTGGTCGGCGGCCCGGTCGGCGGTGGCGTGCAGGCCGCGGATGGTGGCGAGGCAGTGGGAGCGCTGGAGGTCGATCAGGGTGCGCGGGTCGGCGAGGCGGGTGCGCGGGGCGAGGACGAGCTTGAGGAAGAACTCCTCGCGGACCTTGCCGCCGTCGGAGGGCCGGGCGAACCAGTCGGCGAGCGCACGCCGGCCGTCCTCGGTGAGGGCGAAGACGCGCTTGGCCGGGCGGCCGTCCTGGGCGACGTCCTGCCCCTCGATCAGGCCGGACTTCTCCAGTCGGCCGAGCGTGACGTACACCTGGCCGTCGTTGGTGCGCGCGTAGGCCGGGCCGAACGTGGACTCCAGGGCGCGCCGGAGCTGGTAGCCGTGTGCGGGGCCCGTGGCAAGCAGCGCGAGGAGCGGAAGCCGCACTCGGTCGCCTCCCTTCGAGGTGAGTGGGGGGAGTGCGCCGTGCGGCCGAACTTCGTCGGTCGTACGCCGGGCGGCTCTCCTTGGCTTTGCTCTACCCCGTTGTGCGCCCCCTTATTCGCCCTGATTCGCCCCAACTGGTGGCACTCGAAGGCTCAGCAGGTGACATCTTCACCTCCTGTCTCCTGGACATGCCCTTTGGCCTATACCTAACATCTAGGTATCTCCGAGGAACTGACACGACGTCAGGCCCTGCGGACCTGTGCCTGTCAGCGCGACCTCCCTCGCGCGCTCCCGTGAAGGTGACGCATGATCACGTCCGTCGTCCCCGCCGACCCGTCGCGCCCCGCGGAGGGCCTCCCGGCCTCGGCCGTCCTCACCGCGGACGGCCCGCTCCCGGAGGAACACCCGGCCCCGGCCGCCCCCGACGTGCTGTGGTGGCGCGACGCGGTGATCTACCAGGTGTACGTGCGCAGCTTCCAGGACTCCGACGGCGACGGCATCGGCGACCTGCCGGGCGTGCGGGCCCGGCTGCCGTACCTGAAGCGGCTGGGCGTGGACGGGGTGTGGCTGAACCCGTTCTACCCGTCGCCGCAGCACGACCACGGCTACGACGTGGCGGACTACAAGGGCGTGGACCCGATGTTCGGCACCCTGGAGGACTTCGACCTGCTGGTCGAGGACTGCCGGAAGCTGGGCCTGCGCCTGGTGCTGGACACCGTGCCCAACCACTGCTCGGCCGAGCACCCGTGGTTCCTGGAGGCGCTGGCCGCCGCCCCGGGCAGCCTGGAGCGGGCCCGGTTCCACTTCGCGGACGGCCGGGGCGCGGACGGCGAGCTGCCGCCGAACAACTGGCGGGCGATGTTCGGCGGCCCGGCGTGGTCCCGGATCACCGAGCCGGACGGCACCCCGGGCCAGTGGTACCTGCACATGTTCACCCCGGAGCAGCCGGACCTGAACTGGCGCAACCCCGAGGTGCCGGTCGAGTTCGAGAAGGTGCTGCGGTTCTGGCTGGACCGCGGCGTGGACGGCTTCCGGATCGACGTCGCGGCGGGCCTGTTCAAGCACTCCGAGCTGCCGGACTCCCCGGACCCGGAGGCGGACGAGCGCACCCGCGACTCGGTCAACCCGCTGGCCTGGAACCAGCCGGAGGTGCACGAGGTGTGGCGCTCCTGGCGGGCGATCTGCGAGGAGTACACGGCGCTGGACGGCCGCCAGCGGCTGCTGGTCGGCGAGGCCTCGGTGCCGACCCCGGCCGAGCAGGCCAAGTACGTGCGCGGGGACGAGCTGCACCAGGCGTTCTTCTTCCACCTGCTGCACGCCCCGTGGGACGCCGAGCACTTCCACCAGGTGATCGACGCCGCGGTGCGGGACATCACCGCGACCGGCTCGACGGTGACCTGGGTGCTGAACAACCACGACCAGGTCCGCACCACGACCCGCTTCGGCAGCCCGGAGCGGGCCCGGGCTGCCGCGCTGCTGATGCTGTCGCTGCCGGGCGCGGCGTACCTCTACCAGGGCGAGGAGCTGGGCCTGCCGGAGGTCGACGACCTGCCGGACGAGGTGATCACCGACCCGATCTTCCACCGCACCGGCAACCGCAAGGGCATCCGGGACGGCTGCCGCGTCCCGCTGCCGTGGTCCGGGACGGAGGCGCCGTACGGGTTCGGCCCGGAGGGCTCGGCGCCGACCTGGCTGCCGCAGCCCGCCTCGTTCGCCCAGCACACCGCCGAGCGGGCACTGGCCGACCACACCTCGCCGTACCACCTGTACCGGGAGGCGCTGCACCTGCGCCGCCTGCTGCCGCAGTTGGGCGAGGGCACGCTGCGCTGGATCGAGACCCCGCCGAACGTGCTGGCCTTCACCCGGGGCGACGGCCTGCTGGTGGCCACCAACTTCGGCACCGTCCCGGCCCCGGCGCCGGTGACCGGCCAGCCGCTGCTGTCCTCCGGCCCGTGCCCGGCCGGGGTGCTGCCGCCCGCCACCACCGCCTGGTGGATCCAGCCGCGGCGCTGACCCTCCCCGTCCCGGGACACGCCCGAAATTCGCAGCAAACTCACACCGTTCACCGAGTTTGGATCGCAAAGCCGAAAAATGGGCCGCCGATGACCCGTCCTTTACCTGCCGGGTGACCGAAATAACCCATTCGGGCGTTCACATCGTGGACACACGGTCGATGTCCGCAGGTCAGCCCTGGGACAATGGTGCAGACCACCGGTCCCACCCCGTCGGCCGGCGCGTGTCAGGCGCGCCGCCGACGGTCCTCAACGGCGAGGAGGACCAAGGGCGCTCCCCGGGACGGGAGCGCCCCCGTGCACCATCCGACCACGGAAGGTTGTGCCCGAATGCCGGCCACCCCCAGCTCTGCCGCGTCCAGCGACGCCGGCGCCCGCCTGATCGAGCCGCTGTACCAGGAGGTGCTGCGCCGCAACCAGGGCGAGAACGAGTTCCACCAGGCGGTCCGCGAGGTCCTCGAAACCCTCGGCCCGGTGCTGCAGCAGCGCCCCGAGCTCGTCGACGCCCGGATCGTGGAGCGCGTCTGCGAACCCGAGCGCCAGCTGATCTTCCGGGTGCCGTGGTCCGACGACGAGGGCGGCATCCACGTCAACCGCGGCTTCCGGGTGGAGTTCTCCAGCGCCCTCGGCCCCTACAAGGGCGGCCTGCGCTTCCACCCCTCGGTCAACCTGGGCATCGTCAAGTTCCTCGGCTTCGAGCAGATCTTCAAGAACGCCCTGACCGGCATGCCGATCGGCGGAGGCAAGGGCGGCTCCGACTTCGACCCCAAGGGCCGCTCGGACGCCGAGATCATGCGCTTCTGCCAGTCCTTCATGACCGAGCTGCACCGCCACCTCGGCGAGTACACCGACGTCCCCGCCGGTGACATCGGCGTCGGCGGCCGCGAGATCGGCTACCTGTTCGGCCAGTACAAGCGGATCACCAACCGCTACGAGTCGGGCGTGCTCACCGGCAAGGGCCTGGGCTGGGGCGGCGCGCAGGCCCGCACCGAGGCCACCGGCTACGGCTGCGTGATGTTCACCGAGGAGATGCTGCGCACCCGCGGCGAGAGCCTGGCCGGCCAGCGCGTGGTCGTCTCCGGCTCCGGCAACGTGGCCATCTACGCGATCGAGAAGGCCCAGCAGCTCGGCGCGACCGTGCTCACCTGCTCCGACTCGACCGGTTACGTGGTCGACGAGAAGGGCATCGACCTGGCCCTGCTCAAGGAGGTCAAGGAGAGCCGCCGCGGCCGCGTCTCCGACTACGCCGAGGCGCGCGGCCCGCACGTGAAGTACGTGGCCGGCACCGGCGTGTGGAACGTCGCCTGCGACGTGGCGCTGCCCTGCGCCACCCAGAACGAACTGCACGAGTCGGACGCCCTCGCGCTGGTCCGGGGCGGCGTCAAGGCCGTCGCCGAGGGCGCCAACATGCCCACCACCCCCGAGGCCGTGCGGATCTTCCAGGAGGCGGGCGTCGCCTTCGCCCCCGGCAAGGCCGCCAACGCGGGCGGCGTCGCCACCTCGGCGCTGGAGATGCAGCAGAACGCCTCGCGCGACTCGTGGACCTTCGAGCACACCGAGGCCCGCCTCGGCGAGATCATGAAGCACATCCACGACTCCTGCTACACCACCGCGGAGAAGTACGGCAGCCCCGGCAACTACGTGGTGGGGGCGAACATCGCGGGCTTCGAGCTGGTCGCCGACGCGATGCTCGCCCAGGGCCTGATCTGACGGTCCGTCCCGCGACGGGCCCGGACGGCACCCGCGGTCCGGGCCCGTCGCGCGGAAGGCCGTCCGCCCAGCGGCCGCACCGCGCCCGGCGGCCAGCTCCTCGCCGCACCCCCGGTCCGGCCGTCCCGCAGGCGCTCGTGCCCCGGACGCGGGCCGACCGCTGCCGCCCCGCGCCGCCGGTCGGTGCCGGGGCCGCCGCCCGTCCGCCTGACGCCCCGTCCGCTCCCCCGCTCCCCCGCTCCCGCCCCGGGCTGTTCCCCCAGGTCCCGGGGGCGGTAGGTTGTGCCGTCACGCCGTGACCGGCGGACGCGCACGGGGAAGGGCGGGGTCGCCATGTCCGGGAGGTCCGGGGGGAGCCGGGAGCGGCGCACGCACGGGCCCGACCGGACCAAGACCGGGGCGACGCCCCGGCGCGGCGCGGCCCGCCGCCCGACGGGGCGCCGACTGCCGCCCGCACTCGCGGCCCTGCTGGGAGCACTGCTCGCGCTGGCCGGGCTCGCCCTCGGGGTGGGTGTGCTGATCGGCAGCGGCGCCGCGATGGCCGAGGTCCGGGCCGAGCACCGGCTGCCCGAGCTGCGGATGACGGTCACCGACTGCCGCACCACCGGCGAGTCCCGGAGCCTGTCCAACCACTGCCGGGGCACCGGTGACCCGGGCGGCACCGACGTCACCCCCGGGCCGTGGCGGTACGACGGCGCGCCGCTCGACTACCGGGCGGGCACCGTCGCGGACGTCCGCTGCACCGCGGACGGCTCCTGCACCCGGCTCGGGGTCGGCGACCACGTGCTGACGCTGGTCGCCGGCCTCGGCGGCCTGCTGCTGACCGGCGCGGCGCTGACCGGTCTGACCACCACCCTGCTCGGGGCCTTCGCCCCGTCCCGCGCCGCGGCCCTGCGCCGCCCCCGGACCGTGCGCGCCGGTGCGGCGGCGGCCGCCGCGACCCTGGTCCTCGCCGCCGCCGGTTCCCTGCTGTACATGCTGACCTGACGCCGCACCACCCACCGGGGCGCGGCCCGGGAGCAGCCCCGCGCACCACCGCCGCGAGGAGAGTGAGGGACGCGATGCCCGGACGCCACCACCCGGGACGGGCCGGGACCGGCACCGCCCCGACGCCGCCCGTGCCACCCGCCCCGCGCCCGCCATCCGGGCCGCCGTCCGGGCCGCCGCAGGCGCACTGGGGATGGGCCCAGCGGCTGACCCGGGACGTGCCCGAGCCAACGCCGCTCGCCATCGGCATCGCCCTGGCCACGGTGGCCGCGGGCCTCGCCGCCGCCTGCTACTCGACGTCCTCCCTCCTCGACCTGGCGGAGGCGGGCCGCCGCCCGGAGGTGCGGGTGACCGTCTCCTCCTGCACGAGGTCCACCGTGAGGGGGCGGGTGCCGCACGAGCAGATCGACTGCTACGGCCGGAGCGCCGACGCCCCGGCCGGTGCCGCGGCGGAGCACTGGCGGCTGCGCGGCGTCGGGCACCGGAGCCCGGGCGAGGTGGTGGCGGTGCGCTGCGAGGACGGCGGCACCTGCTGGCCCGACCTCAGGACCTGGCTCGGTGCCGGCACGTTCTTCGGCGGCATCGCGCTGGCCATCCTGACCGTCGGCGGGTACCGCAGCGGCCGCCTGCTGACCCTCCGGCACGCCCCCGGCCGCGCCGCGCTCTTCACCCGCCGCTCCACCTTCCTCGCCCTGGCCGCCCTCGGCACGACGAGCTTCCTGCTGGTGATCGGCGCACTCTTCACCGGCCTGCTCTCCGGCTGACCCGCCGCCACCCGCCCCGGGGCGGCGGGTCGCACCGGTCGCGGCCACCCGTCGCGGCCGACACTGGCCGGGTGAACGCCCCTTCGCTCCCGTCGCCGCCCCCGTCCCCGTCCCCGCCCGGCCGCCGCACCGTCCTGCTCGCCGGGCTGGGCTGCGCCCTGACGGCCTGCTCCTCCACCACCGGCCCGAACACTCCCGCCGGCCCTTCCCCGTCCTCCCCGTCCTCCCCGTCCTTCCCGTCCTACTCGTCGCCCGTCGCCTTCCCCTCCCCCGCCGCCTGGCAGCCGGGGCCGGGCGAGTTGCAGCCGGACGTCAAGCTGCGGGCCGTGCAGGTGGTGGAGGCGGTCGGCGGGTGGCCGCCGGGCGGGCAGGGGGTGGCGGCGGCCCGGGCCCGGGTGGCGGCGCTCGGGGCGGACCCGGGACTGGCCGACCAGGGCGGCCCGCTGCTGGCGGACGCGCCGCGGGCCGCCCTGGAGGTGGTGTACGCGCAGTACGGCGGGCTGCTGGCGGATTCGGCGAGCGTGCTGGTGGTGTGCCGGCAGTGGCTGGCCGGGCCGGACGGCGCGCCGGTGTCCACCGGCAGCACGGTCGACGTCCGGCTGAGCCGCGCCGAGCCGCACTGGCGGGTCACCGCGCTGCACCCGTCCGACCCGGGACCGGCGGCGGCCGCCCCGGCCGATCCGGCGCTCCGGGTGCTGGCGCAGCCGCGGATCGCGCTGCCGCCCGCCGCGGTGGCGGACGTGCGCAGCGGGCAGGTGCACGGGGCGGTGCTGGAGGCGCTGCTGGCGCTGGCGGGGGCGTACGCCTTCGAGGTGAGCGTGGTGCGTTCGGGCCACCCGCTGCTGGTGTTCGGGACGGACCGGCCGAGCGACCACCCGCGGGGGCTGGCGTTCGACACCTGGCGGATCGAGGGGCACCCGGTGGTGGACCCGGCGGCCCCCGCCGATCTGGTGGAGTCCTTCATGCGGGCGGCCTCGGCGGCCGGCTCGTACAACGTGGGCGGTCCGCGGCTGCTGTCCGGCGGGCGGACGGCGAACCAGTTCTTCAGCGACCCCACCCACCACGACCACGTGCACGCGGGGTTCCGCGACTGATCCGCCCGGGGGCCAAGGGGGTTGACCGGGCGTCAGGTCGATCGTTCGAATTCGCCCACGAATTGACTTGCGCGGCGCCGCCCACCTGCGAGAACGTGTCCCGCACTGTTCGATTCGCAGGTGTTTCACGGAGGTGGGGTGGTGTCGGTGCAGGCACGCACGAACGGGGTCGCGGCGGCGCTGTCCGCAGCCGCGCTGGCGGCTCTCCTGACGGGCTGTTCCGGTGCCGCCCCCGCTCCGGAGGCCGCCGCGCCCGCTCCCGCCTCTGCCTCCGCGACGGGTGACCGGGCGCACGAGCTGGAGCAGCTCCGGGCCGCGATCGCCGCACCCGCGCAGCCGTTCTCGGCCGCGCTCGGGGTGGAGAGCCAGGACGACCGGAACCACGTCCGGGGCAACGGCACGGTCAACGTGTCGGACGTCCAGACCAGCGCGATGGGCCTGCACTCGCTCACGAAGGACGGCCTGCTGACGCTCAACGTCACCACCACGCGGGACGCGGTGTACACCCAGGTCGACGGCGCGGCCTGGCAGAAGCACGAGCGGCAGCCCGGCTCGGTGCTGGTGATCGACCACCGGCCGTTGGTGCAGACCCTGCTGCAGCGCGGCCCGGACGCGTACCGGGGCCTGCAGAAGCTCCGCGGCATGAACGGCGGCACGGCCTACCACCTGGTGGGCGAACTGCCGGTCGCGGAGGTCGCCGACGCGCTCGGCTCCACGCTCCGCCAGCAGATCGCCGAGCACCGCATCGAGCAGTGCGACACCGACCTGCTGGTCGACAGCGCGGGCCGGCTCTCCCGGCTGGAGCTGACCTGCGCGGGCGACGGCTACCGGGCGGTGTCCTCACTGAACCTGGGCGAGTACGGCCCGTCCTCCGACGTCCCGCCCCCCTCCGACCTCTGACCCGCCCCGCCCGCACCCCCGGGGAGCACCCGCCGTTCCGGGTACCACCGCTCCGGGCGGGGCGTTCGCCGTGGGCGCTGCACAACGGGCTGTTCGTCGAGTACCTGGACGTCGGGTTGGACGTCGCCCGGCTGCTCGTCTCGTTGGAGGCGCTGGACTCGTCCTGAGCCCGCCCGGCCCGCAGCAACCGCCTCCGGCGGCCCTCGGCGGACCGTCGGAGACGGTGGAACCTTTCTGCGGGGCGGGGTCAGTGCCTGCGGCCGCGACGGCGCAGCAGGAGGGCTCCGGCGGCGAGGGCCGCGGCCGCGGTGGCGGCGGTCAGCGGGAGGGCCGGGCCGGCGCCGGTGGCGGGCAGTTCGCCGCCCGGGCCGGTGGGGGACGGGGCGGGCAGGGTCCGCGAGGAGCTGGGGGACGGTGCGGGGCTGGTGCTGGTGGAAGGACTCGGGGTCGGGGACGGGCTCGGGGACGGGGCGGGGCTGCCGCTGCCGCTCGGGCTGGGGCTGGGGCTGGGCGAGGGGCTGGTGTTCTCGCAGGCGACGGTGGCGTCGAACGGCCAGTAGTGCAGTTCCCCGGCGGGGACCGACTGGCCGCCGACGAGCGGACCGGCCTCGTAGGAGCGGGCGATGATGTCGCCCTCGATGTTGGAGCCGTTGACGTCCTTGAGGTGGGCGCCGGGCGCGTAGACGGTGCCCTCCAGGGAGTCGCCGCTGACCATGGTGATGTCGGTGGCGTCGGGGAAGTCCCACAGCACGTAGGGGGCCTGCGGGCTGCTGATGCCCGACGTGTTGGGGTTGTCCCAGTCGAGGACGCCGCCTTCGGCGGTGGTGTCGGTGACGATCACCAGCGGGGTGTCCCGGGTCGGCTGGTTGCGGAAGTTGATCTCGCCGAGGGCGTTCATCTGCTGGCCGGTCAGGTGCAGCACGTTGGTGCGGCCGGGGGTGAGCGTCAGGCGGCCGATGACGCCGGGCGGGTAGGGGCCGTCGGGCAGTGGGTTGCCCGCGTCGTCGAGCAGGGTGACGTTCTGCGCGCAGGCGGCCATCGCCCGGGCCCGTTCGCGGAAGACCTCGAAGGCGGTGGTGAAGTCGATCAGGCCGGGCGCCGGTCCGACCGAGGCGGGCGGCTGGTCCAGTGTCATCTCGATCCGGGGCACCGAGTTGTGGGCCGTCCCGGCGGCCACCACCTGGGTGTTGACCTGGGCGTTGTTGACGTCCCGGTCGACGGCGAGCGAGCCGGTCATGTCGCCGATCTTGGTGTAGCCGCCGCTGAGGACCTTCAGCACCCCGTCCGGGGAGCTCCCGGCGAAGTCGACCCGGCCGCCGACCACCAGGGCGGCCGGGTGGCCGTCGCCGGGGGCGGTGAAGGTGCCGGGGGTGTGCAGGCTGACGTTGTAGCCGGAGCCGAAGGCGAGGTTGCCTCCGGTGGCGATCGGTCCTTCGGCCTCGGTGCTGCCCAGCGTGGTGTCGTGCTCCACGAAGGCGTTGAAGCCGAGGTTCCCTTCGACCGGGTTGCCGATCGAGGCCCGCTTGGCCCCGACCGCGACGGCGGACGGCGACAGCAGGTACGGGACGAGCAGGGGCGTGGTGACGAAGCCGACCGAGAGGGCCGCGAGTGCAAAGGGGCGTACGGACATAGCGGGAGATTAGGTGGGCAAAGCGGACGATCTCACGCCGCCACGCGGCCGCCCCACGGACGGCGGCACTCCTCGAAGGCCCGGTGGGGGGCCCGTCGCGCGGAGCCGCGCCGGACTCCCGGGGCCCCGGGGAATGGCGAGCCGCCTCCCGGGAATCCCGCCGACGGGCTGCCGCCCCGAACCGTCCTGCGGCTCCGCGCGCCCGCCACCTCGTCAGGAGTGCACCGCCCGCCGACTTATCGGAGCATTATCTGCAGCTTTGATCTTGCCCCGCCCCGGACGCCCGCCGCCTGCGCGGCAGCGACCCGGAGCGCCCTCCGGGCGGCCGGACGCGACCGCCCGGGAAGTCGACGCGGGCGCGGGACGGGGCCGTTCTCCTGCGGTTTCCCGTCGACCGTCCGCCGACCGGAACCTGACGTCGCACCAGGTCCGCACCGCAGGAAGGACGGTGGCGGTGGCCGGATCCCGCCATCCGCCAACCACCTGCCGTTGGCCGACACTTGTCAATTGGTATAGGCCAATCGTAGCCTTCGGACGGCTCGCGGTGTGCCGGGTCCACACCGCACCGCCCCGGGGTCGCTCCCCGTGGCCCGCAGGCAGACGTGCCCGCTTTTCCCCCACGACCGGCCCGACCTTCCTGAGGAGAACCATGTCCTGGTCCCGCCGTCTGCTCACCGCCTCCGCGGTGGGCACGGGCGCCCTGGTCGCCACCACCCTCGCCGCGGGCACCGCCGGCGCGCACGGCGCCATGTTCGGCCCGCCCAGCCGCATCGCGGCCTGCTACGCGGAAGGCCCCGAGACCCCCAAGTCCCAGGTCTGCAAGGACCTCGTCGCGGACAGCGGCACCCAGCCGCTGTACGACTGGAACGAGGTGAACATCGCCGGCGCCAACGGCCAGAGCCAGCAGATCATCCCGGACGGCCACCTCTGCTCGGCCAACCGCGACAAGTACCGCGCCCTGGACTGGGCCCGCACCGACTGGCCGGCCACCTCGGTGACGGCCGGGGCGAAGAACTTCGACTTCCGGGTCACCGCGCCCCACCAGGGCACCATGAAGCTGTACATCACCAAGGCCGGCTACGACCCCACCAAGCCGCTGAAGTGGTCCGACCTGGACCTGTCCGGCCCGGTCGCGGTCTACGACACCGCGCGCACCTCGGACAACGGGTACTACCACGTCACCGTGAACCTGCCGCAGCGCACCGGCCGCCAGCTGGTCTACATGGTCTGGCAGCGCTCGGACAGCCCGGAGGCGTTCTACGGCTGCTCGGACCTCGACTTCGGCGGCACCACCACCGCGGCCGCGACCGGCGCGCTCGCCGCGGGCGCCCCCTCGGCGCCGACCCAGGCGCAGATCGACGCGGGCGCCGCCCGCTCGACCGTCTCGCACCACGGCCACGGCGGCGACCTCACCGCCGCCGAGGCGGCCGTGGCCGCCTCGGGCACCGCCGCCGTCGAACGGCCGGACCACGACGACCTGCTGCTCGGCCTGGCCGGTGCGGCCCTGCTGTCGGCCACCGCCTCGGGCGCGTACCTGGCCCGCCGGATGCGCGGCACCGCCGTCTCCGCCTGACGGCCCACGAACGCCTGACCTGGGTCAGGCGGGTGGCGCGGCCCCTTCCCCCACGTTTCGGGGGCCGCGCCCTCCGTCGTCCTCGGGTCGTCTCCCGTGCGCCCCGGCCGACTTAATCGCACCTGATTGAACCGTCAACTCCTTGCAAAACCGCAGGACTTGACCTTGACGGCCCGGATTGGTCTGGACCATCTTGAGTGCGCCCCACGCACCTGAGCACGGCCCCACCCATCCCCCACACCGCCAAGGAGGACCCGCCCCATGAGGCGCGTCACCCTCTCCCTCGCCGCGGCCGCGGCCCTGATCGCCGCCCCGCTGGGCGCCACCGCCGCCGGAGCGGCCGGCGTGACCGGCCTGACCGCGGACTACGCGGTCACCCAGAGCTGGTCGAACGGCTTCCAGGCCACCTACACCGTGACCAACCACACCAACGCCACCGTGAACAGCTGGTCGCTCTCCTTCGACCTGCCGACCGGCGAGAGCGTCTCCAGCCTGTGGAACGGCACGCTCACCTCGACCGCCACCCCCACCGGCACCCACTACACGGTGACCTCGCCGACCTGGGCCGCCCCGCTGGCGCCCGGCGCCGCCGCCCCCGCGGTCGGTTTCGGCGTCACCACCGGCGCGGTGCAGAGCGCGCCCGTCAACTGCACGATCAACAACCAGCCGTGCGCCGGTGCCCCCGCCGACGGCACCGCGCCGTCCGTCCCGGGCAGCCCGCGCTCCACCGGCACCGGGCCGGGCAGCATCACCCTCGGCTGGACGGCCTCCACCGACAACACCGCGGTGGCCGGCTACCACGTCCGCGAGGGCTCCACCGTGGTCGCCACCGTGACCGGCACCTCGGCCACCGTCCGCGGCCTGCTCCAGGGCAGCAGCCACACCTTCACCGTCAGCGCCTTCGACGCGGCGGGCAACGAGTCCGCCAACTCGGCGGCCGTCACCGCCACCGCGGGCACCGGCACCAGCGCCGGCACCGCCGCCCCCTACGTGGACCTCGGCGCGTACCCGACGCCCAGCCTGCCCGCGCTCTCCGCCACCAGCGGCATCAAGGAGTTCTCGCTGGCGTTCATCATCAACGGCAGCCAGCCGTGCACCGCCAGCTGGTTCGGCGCCTACGACCCGGCCACCGGCTGGAACAAGGCCGACATGGACGCGATCCGCGACGCGGGCGGCGACGTCCGTCCGTCCTTCGGCGGCGCCAACGGCACCGAACTCGCCCAGTCCTGCACCACGGTGGCCGCACTGGCCGCCCAGTACCAGAAGGTCGTGGACGTCTACGCGCTGGACCGCGTCGACTTCGACATCGAGGGCACCGCCGTCACCGACCGCGCCTCGGTCGACCGCCGCTCCGCCGCCCTCGCCCAGGTCCAGGCCGCCCAGCGGGCCAAGGGCCGCGACCTGAAGGTCAGCCTGACCCTGCCGGTGCTGCCCAGCGGCCTGACCGCGGACGGCGTCTACGTCCTGCAGTCGGCCAAGAACGCCGGGCTCTCCGTCGACCTGGTCAACGTGATGGCGATGGACTTCGGCGACTGGGCCGCCCCGAGCCCGGCGGGCAGGATGGGCGCCTACGCGATCCAGGCCGCGCAGTCCACCCAGGCGCAGATCCGCTCGGTGTGGACCGGCCTGACGGACGCCCAGGCGTACGCCATGGTCGGCGTCACCCCGATGCTCGGCCAGAACGACACCGCCTCCGAGGTGTTCGGCATCACCGACGCCCAGCAGCTGCTCGCCTTCGCCCAGCAGAACCACCTCGGCGAGCTGGCCTTCTGGGAGATGACCCGGGACGCCAACGCGTGCACCGGCTCGCTGCCCAAGTGCACCAACGTCCCGCAGACGCCGTACCAGTTCTCGAAGATCTTCGCGGCGTACCAGGGCTGATCCGGCTCCGGACGCGAACGGGCCGGCGGCCCGGAGCCGTGTGCTCCGGGCCGCCGGCCCTGTCGGGGTGTCAGGCGGGCTGGTGCTCGCCCTCCGTGCGGAGCGCGCCCTCGGGGCCGCCCTCCTCGGCGCCCTCGTGCTCGGGGCGGCCGTGCATCGGAAGCAGGAAGATCGCGGCGAAGACCACCACCAGCAGGCCGACCTCGGCCCACAGGGTGACCTGCTCGGCACTGGCGAAGTCGGCGGTCTTCAGGCGCTCGAAGAAGACCGTGCCCAGGATGGCGCTGCCCAGGGCCGCGCCGAGCTGCTGCACGGACGTCAGCGTGCCGGAGGCCGAGCCGGTCTCGTGCGCCTCCACCGAGGCCAGCACCATGCCGAAGAACGGGGCCATCACCAGGCCCATGCCCAGGCCGCTGACCGCCAGCGCGGGCACCATCTGCCAGGGCGTGACGCCCGCGCCCTGGCTGTGCAGGGTGTACATCAGGCCGAGCACGCCGGCCAGCATGACCACCAGGCCCACGTGCATCACCTTGCGGCCGTACTTCTGCAGCGCCTGGGAGGCGACGAACGCGATCACCATGCCGATCGAGGACGGGATGCCCGCCAGCCCGGACTTGAAGGCGCTGTAGTGCAGGCCGAGCTGGGTGTACAGGCTGAACGTCAGCCAGAAGCCGGTCATCGCGGTGAAGAAGACCAGGCCCAGGGCCATGCCGCCGCTGAAGCCGCGCTTGGCGAACAGGCTGGGCTCGACCAGCGGGTCCGCCCCGGCGGCCTTGCGGCGCGCCTCGTACCAGCCGAACAGGCCGAACACCGCCACGCCCACCGCCAGCAGCGCGAACGCCCACAGCGGCCAGTCGTGCTCGCGGCCCTGGACCAGCGGGTAGATGACCATGGCCGCGCCGACCGCGGCCAGCAGCGCGCCGACCAGGTCGAGCCGGACGGTCGGGCCCTGCGCCTGGGCGGGCAGGAAGACCCGGCCGCCGATGAAGGCGAACAGGCCGAGCGGGATGTTGATCAGGAAGATCATGCGCCAGCCGGTGCCCGCCAGGTCGGCGTCCACCAGCCAGCCCGCCAGGATCGGGCCGCCGACCGTCGACAGGCCCATCACCGGGCCGAACATGCCGAAGGCCGCGCCCTGCTCCTTGGGCGAGAAGATCTCCTTCATGATGCCCAGGCCCTGCGGCAGCATCACCGCACCGAGCAGGCCCTGCAGCACCCGCGCGGCGACCAGCTGCCAGGGCTCCTGGGCCAGGCCGCAGGCCAGCGAGCCGAGGGTGAACCCGGCCGCGCCGATCATGAACATCCGGCGACGGCCGAAGATGTCCCCCAGCCGCCCGCCGGTGATCAGGCCGATGGCCATCGCCAGCGTGTAGGCCGCGCCGAGCCACTGGATGGTGGACTCGCCGCCGCCGATGTCCGCCCGGATCGCGGGGGCGGCGATGTTCGTCACCAGCGAGTCGAGCAGGTCCATCACCTCGGCGGCGAGGATGACGAACAGCGCGACCCAGCGCCAGCGGTAGGGTTCGGCGGCGGCGCCGGAGGGCGGCGCCGCGGTGGTGGGGCCGACCGCGTCGGTCATGACAGCTCCTGTTTGCTACCAGGCGCGGAGGACGGGGGCCGCGCGATTGAACGGTGTTTCCTTGGACGAACACCGTTCTACGAGTCGAGCGCCGTTCCCGTCAAACGGATTAACCCTGACTTCTCCCCCACTCCGACCCTGACCCGCCCCGGACCGCGCCCGCCCGACCCCCGGTCGCCCCCGCTCCGACCTGCGCCGGAGCCCGGACCGGGGGCGGCCGGTTCGCGCACCCGTCGAACGGCGTTCGTCGGGAGTACGATGATCGCCGACGGAACGTTCAGCGAAAGCAGGTGGCCCGATGTCCGCGCAGATGCCCGAGATCCCGTGGCACAAGCCCCGCAAGGCGGAGCCGCGACAGCCGCTCAGCCGCTCGCTGATCGTGGAGACCGCGGTCCGGGTGCTGGACGCCGAGGGCCTGTCCGGGGTCACCATGCGCCGGGTCGCCCAGGAGCTGGGCACCGGCCCGGCCTCGCTGTACGCGCACGTCTCCAACAAGGAGGAGCTGTTCGAGCTGGTGCTGGAGCGGGTGGTCTCCGAGATCCGGCTGCCGCCGCGGCCGGAGCCCGAGCGCTGGAAGGAGCAGATCACCGAGGTCTGCTTCGAGGCGCAGCGGGTGCTGACCTCCCACCGGGACGTGTCGCTGGTGTCGCTGGGCAGCATCCCGCTGGGCGAGAGCCAGTTGGCGATCACCGAGTTTCTGCTCGACCTGCTGCTCCAGGTCGGCCTGCCGCCCCAGGTCGCCGCCTGGGCGCTGGACGGGCTCGGCCAGCTGATCGACACCGACGCGTACGAGGCCTCGGTGTACGCCGAGCGGATCGCCCGGGGCACCGACATCCACGAGTACTTCGGCCAGCTGCGCACCTTCCTGCTGGCGCTCCCGACCGACCGCTTCCCGAAGCTGCAGGGGATGGCGGACACCATGGTGACGGGCGACGGGGACGAGCGCTACGCCTTCAAGATCGAGGTGTTCCTGCGCGGCCTGGAGTCCTACCTGCCGGCCGACGCCCGCACCCGGCGCGCGGGCGGGGCGGACGGGGGGGACCGCGCCGACCACGTGCTCCGCACCGATCGGGCGGACCGCACCGTCGACGCCTGACGCACCGTCGACGCCTGACGGACCGTCGGCGCCCGACGAGACGTCGACGCAGCCGCGGCGACCGCCTTGACCTGGGCTTTGCCGCGATTTGACCACCCCCTGAACCGCCCGCCCGGAGTGCGGCGGCAAGGGTTGACGGCACACCGGCACAGGTCTATACCAGTGGCAGTCACGTCAACCTCGGCCAGGTACCCGACCGTTGGCCCGGCCGCGCACCCCCACGTCCGCGCGCGTCCGGGCCGCCGTCCTCGCCGCCTCCCGGAGAGGTCTTCGATGGAACGCGCCCTTCCCCCACACTCCCCCGCCGCCCCGGCCCGACCGCGCCGCCCGCGGCGCGCCGTCGCGGTCGCCCTGTCCGTGTTCGGCCTGCTGGCCGGCGCCGTCTCGGCCGTCGCCGCCTCCGGCCCGGCGAACGCCGCGACCGCGGCCGGGCTCGGCTCCAACTGGTACGCCTCCGCGCCGTACCTGATGCCGGAGGACAACAGCCCGCCGGACGCCGCCGCCGTGATGGACGCCACCGGCCAGAAGGCGTTCCAACTCGCGTTCATCCTGGCCCAGGGCAGCACCTGCAGCCCGTCCTGGGGCGGGACGTCCTCGATCGACACCGACACCACGATGCCGGCCGTCATCCAGACCATCCGCAACAAGGGCGGCGACGTCTCGGTCTCGGTGGGCGGCTACGGCGGCACCAAGCTCGGCCAGACCTGCGGCACCCCGGAGGCCACCGCCGCCGCGTACCAGAAGGTCGTCACCAAGTACAACCTCAAGGCGATCGACTTCGACCTCGAGGAGCCCGAGTACGAGAACACCGCCGCCATCCACAACGAGATCGGCGCGGCCCGCATCCTGCAGCAGAACAACCCGGGCATCTACGTCTCCATCACCACCGCGGGCACCAACGCCGGCACCGGCTGGTTCGGCACCCAGATGCTGCTGGAGGCGAAGTCCCAGGGCTTCACGCCGAACAACTACTCGATCATGCCGTTCGACGGCGGGTTCAACGGGGCGGCGGCGCAGACCGACGCGCTGGTGAAGTTCAACCAGATCCTGCAGAACACCTTCGGCTGGAACGAGGCCACCGCGTACGCCCACGAGGGCGTGTCGCTGATGAACGGCCGGACCGACGCCGCGGAGTACTTCAGGCAGGCGGACTTCCAGACCGTGCTGGACTTCGCCACCGCGCACAAGCTGGCCCGCTACACCTACTGGTCGGTCAACCGCGACCGCCAGTGCCCCGGCACGGTCGACCCCGGCCTGTCCGGCGCCTGCTCCAGCGTGGCCCAGAACGACTGGGACTTCACCAAGTACACGGTGAAGTTCGCCGGTGCGACCCCGCCCACCAGCACCGCGTCCCCGTCGCCGACCAGCAGCACCTCGCCGAGCACCGGGACCAGCTCCTCCCCCGGCACCGGGACCTGCAGCCCGGCCTGGTCCGCCACCACCACCTACGTGGGCGGCGACAAGGTCAGCTACAACGGCCACAACTACCACGCCAAGTGGTGGACGCTGAACGAGAACCCGGCCGGCAGCGGCCAGTGGGGCGTGTGGGCCGACGACGGCCCGTGCTCCTGAACCACCCGGCGAACGGACGGGCCGCCCGGTCCACGAGCCTCGTGCTCGGGACCGGGCGGCCCGTCCGCTTCCCCTGGCGGGGTGTCAGACCTCGGCGCGGTTGCGGAACTCCTCCGCGACGGCCCGGGTCGAGGGCAGGTCGCCGAGCGGCTCGCCGACCACCCGGGAGGCCAGCTCGGACGCCAACTTGATGACGTCCTCGCGCAGTTCGGCCTCGGCCAGCACCTTGTCGGCGGCCAGCTGCACGTGTGCCTCGGCCACCAGTTGCTCGCGCTGCTGCAGGCCCTCCGCCCGCAGGGCGGCGACCAGGGCCGCGCCCTCCTCGGCGGCGGTCTGCCGGATGGCGGCGGCCTCGTGCCGGGCCGCGGCGAGCTCGGCCTGGAACTCCCGGCGGATGCGTTCCGCCTCGGCCCGGGCCGCCTCGGCCCGGGCCATGCCGCCGTCGGTCTTGTCGTGGCGTTCGGCGAGGGTGCGTTCGATGCGGGGCAGCAGCACCTTGCCGAGCGCCCAGAACAGGGCGAAGAAGACGATCAGTCCGAGGATCAGCTCGGGCACGTTCGGTTCGAGAGGTCCCATACTCAGTATGCTATACGGTCATCTGACGAACCGTTCGTCCGGGTACCGGTCCAGCGCCCTTGCATGCCAAGGGACTTCAGCCCCCGGTCACCCCGTCGGTGTGCTCGCGCAGCAGGTCGGCGTGCCCGTTGTGGCGCGCGTACTCGGTGATGACGTGCAGGTACGTCATCCGCAGCGACTGCTCCTCGCCGTACGCGGCCAGGGTCTCGTCCAGCCCGGCACCGGCCACCGCGAGGTCGGCGAGCCGCTGCTCCTCCAGGAGTGCCAGGCACTCCTGTTCGGCCCGCTCCGGCTCCAGCAGGTCGAAGTCGGCGTCCTTGTGCCCCTCCACGGCGTGCAGCGGCGGAACGTCCTGGCCCGCGAAGCGGATCCGGAACCACGTCCGCTCCACCTTGGCCAGGTGGCGCATCAGCCCGAGCAGCGAGAGCGAGCTCACGGGCAGCGGGCGCAGCGCGAGCTGCTCGCCGGTCAGGCCGGCGCACTTGTGCAGGAAGGTGGCACGGTGCCAGGCCAGGTAGTCGGGCAGCAGCTCGGCCTCGGGCGCGGTGAGCGAGCCGCCGGGGCGGGAGACGGCGGGGACGGTCCATGTCATGTGCCCGATCATGCCGATCCGGGGCCCGACCGCACCAGGGGATTTCACCGCGTCCCGGGCCCGGGACGGGAAGGCCCCGGCGGTTGGTAGCATCGCGGTGGGCCGTGACTGGCGCGCTGGGATGGAAGTCACCATCGGGGAGCGGCCCCGCGCGGTGCCCTCGGGCGCCGTTCGCTGTCGCCGTGCGCCTGGGCCGTCCGAATCGTCGTTCCGTACTACGAGGAGACCGCCCGTGGTCGAGTCCCTGCCCGCGCACACCTTCGGCAGCCCCGCCGCCGACACCGCCTTCCGCAGCGCCCTGGACGTGGTGCGCGCCGTCGAACCCCGGATCGCCGCGGCGATCTCCGGGGAACTGGCGGACCAGCGCGCCTCGCTGAAGCTGATCGCCAGTGAGAACTACGCCTCGCCCGCGGTGCTGCTGGCGATGGGCAACTGGCTGAGCGACAAGTACGCCGAGGGCACCCCCGGCCGCCGCTTCTACGCGGGCTGCCGCAACGTGGACAGCGTGGAGGAGCTGGCGGCCGAGCACGCCCGCGAGCTGTTCGGCGCGGAGCACGCCTACGTGCAGCCGCACTCCGGGATCGACGCCAACCTGGTGGCGTTCTGGGCGGTGCTCTCGCAGCGGGTGGAGAGCCCGGCGCTGCAGCGGGCCCAGGTCCGCAACGTGAACGACCTGAGCGAGCAGGACTGGGCCGAGCTGCGCCGCGAGCTGGGCAACCAGCGGATGCTGGGCATGTCGCTGGACGCGGGCGGCCACCTCACCCACGGCTTCCGGCCGAACATCTCGGGCAAGATGTTCGACCAGCGCAGCTACGGGACGGACCCGGTGACCGGGCTGGTCGACTACGACGAAGTCCGGCGGATCGCCCTGGAGTTCAAGCCGCTGATCCTGGTGGCCGGGTACTCGGCGTACCCGCGCCTGGTGAACTTCCGCCGGATGCGGGAGATCGCGGACGAGGTCGGCGCGACCCTGATGGTCGACATGGCGCACTTCGCCGGTCTGGTCGCGGGCAAGGTGCTGACCGGCGACTTCGACCCGGTGGCGCACGCCCAGATCGTCACCACCACCACGCACAAGTCGCTGCGCGGCCCGCGCGGCGGCATGGTGCTGTGCACCTCCGAGCTGGCGGAGCACGTCGACCGGGGCTGCCCGCTGGTGCTCGGCGGCCCGCTGTCGCACGTGATGGCGGCGAAGGCGGTGGCGTTCGCGGAGGCCCGCCGCCCCGAGTTCCGGGTGTACGCCCAGCAGGTCGTGGACAACGCGCGGGCGCTCGCCGAGGGCCTGCTCGCGCGCGGCGCCCGGCTGGTCACCGGCGGCACCGACAACCACCTGGTGCTGGCGGACGTCTCCTCGTACGGGCTGACCGGTCGCCAGGCGGAGGCGGCGCTGCTGGACTCCGGCATCGTCACCAACCGCAACGCCGTCCCGCAGGACCCGAACGGCGCCTGGTACACCTCCGGCATCCGGCTCGGCACGCCCGCCCTGACCACCCGCGGGCTGGGCGCGGCGGAGCTGGACGAGGTCGCCGAGCTGATCCACACGGTGCTGACGGCGGCCGTCCCGGTGGGCTCCTCGAAGGCGCAGTACGCGCTGGACGAGGCCGTGCGCGACTCGGTCGCCAAGCGCGCGGTCGACCTGCTCGCCGACCACCCGCTCTACCCGGGCATCGCGCTCGGCTGATCCTCCCTCCCCCGCGTCCCCGTCCGGACGCCGACCGGCCCGGCCCGCAGCAGCACCGCGGGCCGGGCCGGGCCGCTCTCCGCCCCCGGCGGCCCCGAGCCCGGGCCCGGGCCCGGGCCGACCGTCTCCGCCCAGGCCGCCTCGGCCCCCGCCGTCTCCGCCCCGGTAGCGGGCGGCCGACCGGCAGGGCGGCCCGCCCCGAACGCGGTGACCAACCAGCGGACGCCTCCGGTGGTGCGGTGGCCCGCGCCGCTAGGCTCACCCCGCCGCGGCCGGGCGTGCGACGCCCGGGCCGCCGTCCCGCACACCTTCCGCAGGAGAACGCGCATGCTCAAGGTCAACGAATACTTCGACGGCACGGTCAAGTCGGTCGCCTTCACCTCGGCCGACGGCCCGGCGACCGTCGGCGTGATGGCCCCCGGCGAGTACGAGTTCGGCACCGCCGCGCCCGAGGTCATGCACGTGGTCAGCGGTGCGCTGACCGTCAAGCTGCCCGGCGCCGAGGAGTGGCGGACCTTCTCCGCCGGTGAGCGCTTCTCCGTTCCGGGTGACAGCAAGTTCCAGCTCCAGGTCTCGGTCGACACGGCCTACCTCTGCGAGTACTGCTGACCCCACCGCCCCGCCGACGGACCGCCCGCCCGCGGCGGGTCAGTCGGCGGGGCCCCGTCCGACCGCCCGCGGACGGGTCTCGTACATCCGCACCGCCACCGTGACCCCGGCCGCCGCGGTGAGGGCGGCGACGGCCCAGACCGCGGTGGTCAGGCCGTGGGCGTCGGCGAGGACGCCCGCGACCAGCGCCCCGACCGCGAACCCCCCGTCGCGCCACAACCGGTAGACGCCGACGGCCCGGGCCCGCCAGGCCGGGTGGGCGACGTCCCCGATGACGGCGAGCAGGGTCGGGTAGACCAGTGCGGTGCCCGCGCCGAGCAGGGCCTGGGCCGCCGCCCACACCGGGAAGGTGGTGCCGACCGCGACCAGGCCGAGGGCGGCCGCCTGGAGCAGCATTCCGGTGGTGATCAGGTGCTTGCGGCCGACGCGGTCCGACCACCAGCCAGTGAGCAGTTGCCCCGCACCCCAGACCGCCGGGTAGAGCGCGGCGAGGACGCCGATCCGCCCCAGGCCCAACCCGTGCGCGGCGTACAGCAGGGGGAGGACGCCCCAGGCCAGGGCGTCGTTCAGGTTGTTGACCATGCCCGCCCAGCTGGCGGCGGACAGCGCCCGGTCGTCGAAGCTGGTGGTGCGGGCTATTCGGGCGGTGCTCAGCCGGGGCTGCTGGCCCGCCGCGGCCGGGTGTGCGGCCGCGTGTGCTGCTGCTTCGGCCCGGGCGTGTTCGCGGGTCTCCCGGACGGCGGCCGCGGTCAGGCCGAGGCCGAGCGCCACGTAGGCGGCCCCGAGCAGGAAGGGCGCCGGGCGCAGCCCCCAGTGCGCGGCGATCGCGCCGGTGGCGGTCGCGGTGACGGCCACCGCGAGGTACCCGGCGGCCTCGTTGAGACCCATGGCCAGGCCGCGGCGGGCCGGACCGACCAGGTCGATCTTCATGATCACGGTGGTGGACCAGGCGAGCCCCTGGTTGACGCCGAGCAGCACGTTGGCCGCGACGATCCACTCCCAGGTCGGGCCCCAGGCCAGCATGGCGGGGATCGGCAGCGCGACCAGCCAGCCCGCGATCAGCACCGGTCTGCGGCCGTAGCGGTCGGAGAGCGTCCCGGCGAAGAAGTTGGTCACCGCCTTGGTCGCGCCGAACGCCAGGATGTACGTCAGCGCGCCGGTGTAGGCGGACAGGTGGAACGTCCGGTCCGCGAGCAGCGGAAGCACCGTGCGCTCCTGCCCGAGCAGGCCGCCGACCAGTGCGTTCACCGCGACCAGCAGGCCGAACTGGGCGAGGTTGGCGCGCAGGCCGAGCCTGACCGGACGGGCGCCCGGGCGGCCGGGCGTGCCGGAGCCGGACGCGCCGGGGCCGGGCACGACGGGGCCGGGCGGCGGGGGGTGCTGCGGGGAGGAATGGGTGGCGAGGGTCATGGGTGCTGCTCCTGGGTGGTGCGTGCGGGGGCGCACGGGCAAGGCGGGGATCGGCCCCTCCGCGGGTCAGGATATTCCAATGTTTCTTGGATAACTGGATCTATGGGCGAGGTCACGCTCCCACCACCGCTCCGGGAGCGGGATCGGGATCGGGCCGCCCGGAGGCCGCTCCGGCCTCGACCGGCAGGCTCGCGGGCAGGCGGCGGACCGCGGGGAGGAGCAACAGGGCGAGCGAGGCCGGGACGGCGAGGGCGGTCATCCCGAACAGCGTCGGACGCACGCCGAGACCGTCGGAGAGCGGACCGGCCAGCACCAGCCCGAGCGGCATCAGGGCGACGGAGATCAGGTGGTCGTAGGAGCTGACCCGGGAGAGCACCCGCTCCGGTATGTGCACCTGGAGCGAGGTCTCCCACAGCACGAAGCACAGGGACACCCCCACTCCGGTGACCGCCTCCAGCGCGGCGATCGCCCAGACCGGCGCGCCGGATCCGATGATCAGCGCCTGGCAGGAGGCGACCGCCAGCGCCACGGCCGCGACCGCCATCGGACGGGCCGGTTTCAGGCGGTAGGCGCACACGTCTCCCACGATCGAGCCGAGGCCGAACGCGATGACCACCACGGTCCACGCACCGGCCCCGCCCCATTCGCGCTTCGCCAGCACCGGCCCGAGCACGAACACCGAGGGCAGCACCACCACGTGGTAGACCGCCAGCCCCAGCATCCCCGCCCAGACCCACGTCCGGCTGCGCACCTGCTGCCAGCCGACCCGGAGCTCGGCCAGGAACCCGAGCCGCTCGCCCCGCTCCGCGTCCGCCACGCCGAGCGGCGAACCGCCCACCGTCGAACCGTCGACCACCGGACCGTCGACCGCCGAACCGCCGACCGTGCCCAGCCGGGCCAGCACGGCCGCGCTGACCGCGAAACTCGCGGCGTCCGTCGCCAACGCCCCGCCCGGGCCGGCCGCGGCGATCAGCAGGCCGGCCAGCGCGGGCCCGACCACCAGGCTGCTCGACTGCACGAACCCGCGCAGTGCGTTCGCCTCGCGCAGTCGGTCGGCGGGGACGAGCAGGGGCAGCAGCCCGGTGGAGGCGGGCAGGAAGAAGGCGTCGGCGACACCGAACAGGGCCATCAGCAACGCCAGCACCCCGACCCGGGCGGTGCCGGTGAACAGCAGCACCGCGACGGCCGCCTGCACGGCGCACCGCACCAGGTCGGAGGCCAGCATGATCCGCTGCCTCGGCAGCCTGTCCGCCCAGACGCCCCCGGCCAGCGTGAACACCAGCAGCGGGACCAGTCCGGCGGCCGTGACCAGCCCGACGTCGGCCGCCGAGCCCCCGATCGACAGCACCGCGAAGGGCAGCGCCACGAACGACACCCGGTCACCCAGCACCGACAGCGCCTGACCGACGAACAGCCGGGCGAACTGGCGCTCGGTACGGAGCACTTCAGGAATCACGACACCCACAGGACCTCCTCGACGGACCCGGCGACTCGGCTGACGCAGCGAGCAGGGCGATCGTAGGAAGCCCTGCGACCCCCTGTCGCGTGATTTATCCGCAACGCCGCCAATGCCCCTTTTCCGCCGAACTCCCGTTCACCGAAAGGGACTTGACTCAGGCGGGTCTCCCCACGGCCGAACCCGGGCGCGGGCCTTCCCCGCCGCTCCCTGCCCCAATCCCACCGATCGGCCAGACTTCTCCAGCCGATCCACCGAACCCTCCCTCCACCTGACGGACGTCCACCCCGGTCCGAAGCGCCGTCAACAGGTCGTCCACGGACCAGGCGGCAACCGGCGTGACGCGGGCGTGATCCTGGCGCGACGCGCTTGTGATTGCCACGTTCGAGTGAATAGGCTCCTCCCAGCCCGCACCGCCGGGCCCCGCGCGCGAATACGCCGAACCCCGTCCGCCGCGCTGTCGGGTCGACCACCACAACCCTTGGACGGGGGCGGGGGAACCACGATTGTTGCCGTTCCCCACGGCTAGGGGTGAAGCCGTCCGCGCCGGGTGACCGGGACGTGGCGGCCGGGCCTCCCTCCCGGTCCGAACCCGACAGCTCACCTCGCAGGCGTGCGGAGAGGATCTCGCATGCTCTTCACGGGTTCGGGACGTCACCGCCGGCAGGGCCCGGCGGAGAAGGCCACCGAGCGCGCGATCGCGGCGGCCGGCGTGGCCGGCGTCGGCATCGCCCTGCCGCTGCTCGCCGTGACCGGCGCGCACGCCGCTCCCAGCGCGGTCTGGGACCGGGTCGCCGACTGCGAAAGCGGCGGGAACTGGGCCTCCGACCAGGGCAACGGCCTCTACGGCGGCCTGCAGATCAACGCCCAGCGCTGGACCGACTACGGCGGCACCCAGTACGCCCCGCTGCCGAACGGGGCCACCCGCAGCCAGCAGATCGCCGTGGCCGAGCGCATCCTGGCCACCGAGGGCCCCTCGCCCTGGTCCGCCTGCGCGGACGACGCCGGTCTGAACACCGCCAGCGCACCGGGCGTCGTCGACGACAACGACTCCGCGGACGAGACGGGTTCGCTGCGCGGCGCCCGCGGCGCGGCAGCGGTCAACGCCGCCCCGGACGGCAGCACCGTCCCGGCCGGGAACGCCGCTCCCGTCTTCTCCGGCCTGCCCGGCTACGACCCGGTCTCCCACGTGTACTGGTACGAGAAGAACGGTGCCTGGTTCTGGACCAGCCACCAGAGCCTGTACGAGCGCTACATGCAGCTGGCCCACCCCCAGCCGCAGCCGCAGCCGAGCACCCCCGCCCCGGACGCCCAGGCCACGCCGACCGTCCCGCCGACCGCCCCCGGCGTCCCGCTGCTGCCCACCGACCCGAGCGCCACGCCCAGCCCGAGCACGCCCGCCGACGGCGGCAACGCCGACGGCAACTCGAACGGGAGCAACGGGAACGGGAGCAACCCCGGCAACGGCAACGGCAACGGCAACGGCAACGGCAACGGCAACAACGGGAACGGAAACGGGAACGGCCTGATCCCCACCCTCCCGGTCACCCCGTCCCCCGGCCCGTCCGCCGACGCCGGCGCCTCCGGCACCACCCCCGAGGCCGCGCCCACCGGCACCGCGACACCCCCGGCCGCGGGCGCGTCCACCGCTCCGGAGTCCACCGCTCCGACAGCCGCGACCCCGACCCCGGCTCCGGCTCCGACCCCGGCCACCGCCCCGTCCCCGCAGGCGTACACCGTCAACCCCGGTGACACGCTGGCCGCGATCGCCCGCGAGCACGCCGTGGGCGGCGGCTGGTCCGAGCTCTACAAGTCGAACCAGCAGGTGGTCGGCGAGAACCCGGACCTGATCCGCCCCGGTCAGGTGCTGGACCTGGGCTGATCCCCGCCCCGCCGGTGCGCGCCCGGTTGAGCCGCCGTCACTTCGGGACGGCGGCCAGCCCGGTGCAGCCGCGCAGGCCGTCGCGGCGCTGCTGGGCGGCCTTCGCGGCGTTGCCGGTCTGCGGGACGGGCACGCCGCGGCCGTCGATGTGGGCGGGGGTGAAGCTCTCGCCGGTGACGCGGCCGTCCGCGGTGACGGTGAGCGTGGTGACGCCGGTCTCGTCGGAGGCGGTGTAGTTCGAGGTGCCGTACCAGAGGAAGTTGCCGAAGCCGTACGACACGTAGGTCTTCCCGAGCATGCCCGCGCCGAGCATGGTGTGGGCGTGGGTGCCGACCACGGCGGTCGCTCCGGCGTCGGCGAGCTTCTTGGCGAGGCTGGTCTGCGCGCGGGTCGGGCAGGCCACGCCCTCGTCGCCCCAGTGCAGGTAGACCAGGACCACGGGCGCCTGCGCCTTCGCCGCGGCGACGGCGTGCAGCAGCGCGTTCTCGTCGAGGGCGGAGGCGATGCCGGGCTTGCGGGCGCCGGCCCGCCACTTCTGGTTGGTGATCTCGTTGACCTGACTGGCCGCCAGGACGGCGACCTTCACGCCGCGCACGGTGGTGACGTACGGGGCGTACGCCTCCTCGGCGTCCTTGCCGATGCCGATCACCGGTATCGGGGAGGCCGCCTTGGCGGCGAGGGTGTCGGCGAGGCCGTCGGGGCCGAAGTCGACGGCGTGGTTGTTTGCCTGGGAGACCACGTCGACGCCCGCGTCCTTGAGCGCGTCGAGCGCCTTGGGCGTGGTGCGGAAGGTGTAGGTCTTGGGTTCGGCCTTGCCGCGGCTGGTGATCGCGGTCTCCAGGTTGAGCACCGCGAGGTCGGCGGCGGACAGCGTGCCGGAGATCGGGCCGAGTGCGGTGTCGGCCTTGGCGGCGCCGAGACGGGAGGCGGTGCGTCCCTCGAAGTGGACGTCCCCGGCGAACGCCACCGTGATGCTGCCGCCCGTGCCGGTGCCCGCCGGAGCGCTCCCCTCCGACGCTCCGGGGGCCGGTCCGGTGGGCGCGGCGGTCGCGGCGCCCGTGGGGTCGGGCGTGGCGGACGCCGGGGCCGCGGTGGCCGTGCCGGTGGCGGCCCGGTCCGCGGAGGGTTCCGGTCCGCCGCACCCGGCGACGGTGCTGAGCAGCAGGACGGTGGCGGCGGCAGCGGCTGTGCCGACCGTGGTGCGGTGCATGAACGGACCCCCCGGCGGTTCGGTGACGACGCACTTTATCCGCGCCGCTCGAACACCGGAAGTCCACACCGACACCGAACGATCACGATCCGGGAACCGGATCGGACGGAAGCGGTCGCACGGCGCCCCGGGGCCGTCCGTTCAGGCCACCACTCCGGCGGCGCGCAGCAGCCAGCGGTTGGTCCGGCCGACCAGTCCGGCCCGGTCGAGCACCGAGACGACCTTCTGCGCCATCTCGACCTTGGTGGCCCGCCAGCGCGGGTTGGCACGGGCCGCGGCCTTGCCGACCTTGGGGTCGATGCCCACGGCGGCGTAGAGCCGGGGGTGGATCAGCGCGGTGGTGGCGTAGTAGACGATCAGTCCGATGAACAGCTGCTCGTACCGGCGGCGCACCGGGCCGAGGCGCTTGCGGACGAGCTCCTCGCGGGCGTAGCTGATGTGCCGGGCCTCCTCGATGACGTGGATCCGGGAGACCTGGCGGGTGAGCGGCTGGAGGGTGTCGTCGTTCATCACCTCGCGCTGGAAGGCGTCCAGGATCTCCTCGACGTACATGGTGCCGCCGAAGGTCTGACTGTGGGTGGAGATCGCCTTGAACAGCCGGCCGAGGTTGTGGGCGACGAACCCGGCGCCGTACGCGGGGACGCCCATCTTGGCGATCATGCGGGCGAACATGATCGAGTGCCGGCACTCGTCGGCGATCTCGGTGAGCGCGTACTGGACGTGGTTGCTGGTCGGGTCCCGGTCGAAGGCGTGGCGCAGCAGCATCTGCATGAGGATCTCCTCGAACCAGATGCCGACGCTGGCGATGGAGGCGACCTCGTGCTTGGAGAGTTCGATCCGCTGCTCCTCGCTCATCCGCTCCCAGAGGTCGGTGCCGTAGAGGGAGAGGTGGCGGGGCGGGCAGTAGTAGGCCCCGGGGACGGGGTCGGCGTCCCAGTCGACGTCCGTGAGGGGGTTGAACGAGAGCTTCGCGGAGGAGGCGAGCAGGCGTTCGGCGGTGCGCTCCCGGTCGGGGGCGGTGCGGGCAGGTTGGGGCGACATGCCGGCTCCTTCGCGGTGGGGGCGGAGAGGGTGGAGTGGTGGCACTGCCGTGAAGGTAGAAGTTATTAGACTTCCCGTCAATACAGTACGCACGAAGCGGCCCCGGCCGGGCCCTGACGGGCCGTCGCCCCCGGCACTGCCCAGCGCTCCCCGGCCCTACCAGCCCGCCGGGTCCTGCCAGGCCGCCAGCACCCGCCCGCTGGTGAAGCGCCGCCGCCGCCCGTCCACCGGGTCGGTGAACTCCAACGAGCGCGCCAGCAGTTGCAGCGGGCGCCGGTAGTCCTCCGGGTCGCCCCCGCCCAGCACCGCGGGGTAGAGCGGGTCGCCCAGGATCGGCAGGCCCAGCCCGTTCATGTGCACCCGCAGCTGGTGGGTGCGCCCGGTGCGCGGGGCCAGGCGGTAGCGGCCCAGGCCGTCGCGGGCCTCGGCCAGTTCGATCCGGCTCTCCGCGTTGGGCTCGCCGGGCACCTCGTACGCGTCGAGCCGACCGCGGTCCTTGCGGATCCGGCTGCGCACCACGGCGGGCAGCCGGGCCGCCGCGCCCTCCTCGTACCGGGCGACCGCCTCGTACTCCTTGACGGCCTCGCGGCGCTCGAACAGGCCCTGGTAGGCGCCGCGCAGCGCGGGGTCGGCGACGAACAGCACCACGCCCGCGGTGAGCCGGTCCAGGCGGTGGGCGGGGCTGAGCCGGGGCAGGCCGAGGTCGCGGCGCAGCCGGGCGAGGGCGGTCTCGGTGGCGTGGCTGCCGCGCGGGGTGGTGGCGAGGAAGTGCGGCTTGTCGGCGACCACGATGCGCTCGTCCCGGTGCAGGACCTCGACCGGGAAGGGCACCACGGGCTCGGGCGGTCCGGGTTCGCGGTGGAACCAGACGTGGCCGCCGGGCTCGTAGGGCGCGTCGGCGGTGACCGGGCCGTCGGCGGCGACGAACTCGCCGGCCGCGAGCATCGCGGCGATCCGCCCCTCCCCGGCGGCGGCGCCGTAGCGCTCCTCCAGGTAGGCGCGCACCGTCGGCCAGGGGCCCTCCAGCGGCAGTCTGACGTGCACGGGGTCGATGCCGTCGCGTTGCGGCAGCGGGCTGACGGGGGCGGGTTTCCTACGCACCACCGCGCGCCACCGGGGGGTTCGTCCGACGGGTGTCCATCCGGTCCACCCTAGCGGCAGGTCACCCGTCTGGGCGCGGGCGGCCCGCCGTGCGACGATGGCAGGGCGGTGACCGCCCCCGGAACGGCAGGTGGCCAGATGGACACCGACAGACAGCGCACGGCACACCGGACCCGCCCCACCTCCCCGCTCGCGGCAGGTGGCGCGCCGGTACCGGACGGCCTGCTCGCGATCCCGGTGGCCACGGCGCTGATCGCGGCGGACGGCCGGATCCTGCACTGGAGCCCGGACGCGGAGGCCCTGCTCGGCTTCCCGGCGGACCTCGCGGTGGGGACGCGCGCGGCGGACATCCTGGTCGGCCCGGAACGGCGCCCGGAGGCGCTGGAACTGTTCGCCCGGATCCTGAGCGGCCGCCCCTGGGCCGGGGTGTTCCCGGTGCGGCACCGGGACGGGCACCTGGTGCGGCTCGACTTCCGGACCTACCCGGTGCTGGACCGCAGCGGCTCGCCGATGGTGCTGGCGGTGGCGTCCGACGTCAGCGAGGTGCGGCGGCTGGCGGCGGACCTGGCGCTGCTGGACGGGTTCTTCACGCAGTCGCCGGTCGGCATGGGCGTGCTCGACACCGAGCTGCGCTTCGTCCGGCTGAACGAGGCGCTGGCCCGGATCAACGGGCTGCCGGTGGCGCAGCACCTGGGGCGGCGGCTGACCGAACTGCTGCCGGGGATCGACGGCCGGACGGCCGAGGCCACGATGCGCCGCGTCATGGCCGACGGCCACCCGCTGGTGGACCTGCGGACGCACGGCTGGACGGCGGCCGACCCGGAGCGCGAGCACGCCTGGTCGGTGTCGACCTTCCGGCTGGAGCAGTCGGACGGCACGGTGCTGGGGGTGAGCACCACGGTGGTGGACATCACCGACCGCTTCGAGGCGGAGACCGTCGCCGAGGCCGCCCAGCAGCGGCTGGCGCTGCTGAACGAGGCCTCCACCCGGATCGGCACCACGCTGGACCTGGCGACCACGGCCCGGGAGCTGGCCGAGACCGCCGCCCCGATCCTGGCCGACACCGTGGTGGTGGAGGTGCTGGACGGCCTGGTGCGGGGCGAACCGCCCGCGCTGCCGGACCGCCGGGACCGGTCCGCGGTGCTGCGCAGGCTGGCGTTCCACACCGTGCCCGACAGCGGGATGACCGCGATCGCACCGGTCGGTTCGGTGCAGCGGCTGCACCCGAGCACGCCGTACGCGTGGGCGCTGTCGCACGGGCGGCCGGTGCTGGTGCCGCGCACGGACGGCGCGGCGATGAGCTGGTTCACGGACGACCCGGTGCGCGGCGGGGCGATCCGGGCCCAGGGGGTGCTCTCGCTGATGGTGGTGCCGCTGATCGCCCGGGGCGCGGCGATCGGCACCGCCACGTTCTTCCGCTCCCGGAACACGGCGCCGTACGGGCAGGCCGACCTGGCGCTGGCGAGCGAGCTGGCGGCGCGGGCGGCGGTGTCGATCGACAACGCGCTGCTGTACACCCGGGAGCGGGACGCGGCCGAGCAGCGGCAGCGGGCGCTGGAGGCCGCCGAGGCCGCCCAGCAGCGGTTGGCGCTGCTGAACGAGGCCTCCACCCGGATCGGCACCACGCTGGACCTGTCGATCACCGCGCAGGAGCTGGTGGACGTGGTGGTCCCGCGGTTCGCGGACTTCGTGACGGTGGACATCCGCGAGGCGGTGCTGACCGGCGAGGACCCGGAGCCGGTGCCGGAGTCCGGTTCGGTGGCGCTGCGGGCGGTCGCGGTGGGCGAGCGGGAGGGCGGCACGCTGCTGACCGGGGCGGCGGACCAGGTCGGGGAGACCACGCACTCGGCCAAGCTGTACGCGCAGGCGATGCGCACCGGCCGGTCGATCCTGGTGCCGCACGTGGACGAGGCCCAGCTGCGCCGGATCGTCGCGCACCCGGACCGGGTCCAGCCGGGCCTGGACGCCGGGATCCACTCGTACCTGATGGTGCCGCTGCTGGCCCGCGGCCAGGTGCTGGGCGGGGTGGAGTTCGTGCGGCTGGCGAACCCGGAGTCGTTCACCCCGGCCGACCAGGCGCTGGGCGAGGAGCTGGCGGCGCGGGCCGCGGTGTGCATCGACAACGCCCGGCTGTACCGGCGGGAGCGGGACACCGCGCTGACCCTGCAGCGCAGCCTGCTGCCGCAGGACGTGCACGGCACGCCGGGGCTGGAGATCGCGCACCGGTACCTGCCGTCGACGGTGGGCGACGAGATCGGCGGCGACTGGTTCGACGTGGTGCCGCTGACCGGCGGCCGGGTGGCGCTGATCGTCGGGGACGTGATGGGGCACGGCATCCGGGCGGCCGCGACGATGGGCCAGCTGCGGACGGTGGCGCGGACGCTGGTGACGCTGGACCTCGACCCGGCCCGGGTGCTGCGGCGGCTGGACGAGGCGACCGCGCAGCTCGGCGAGGGCCAGTTCGCGACCTGCGTGTGCGCGGTGTTCGACCCGGTGGACGAGGAGTGCATCCTGGCCTCCGCGGGCCACCTGCCGCCGGTGCTCTCGGAGCGGGACGGCGAGGCCCGGCTGGTGGAGCCGCCGCCGGGTGCACCGCTGGGCGTGGGCGGGGTGCCGTTCGAGTCGGTGCGCTTCCCGCTGCGCGAGGACGGGCTGCTGGTGCTGTACACGGACGGGCTGGTGGAGCGGCGCGGGCAGGACCTGGACGACGGCCTGGAGCTGCTGCGCAGGACGGTCACCGAGCGGCAGCCGACCCTGGAGCGGGGCTGCGACGCGGTGCTGGGGGCGTTCGGGTCGACGCTGGGGCAGGATGACGTGGCGGTGATCATGGCGCACGCCGGTCCGGTCGGCGCGGACCGGCTGGCGACCCTGGCGCTCTCCGGCGATCCGGCGCTGCTGCGGCACGCCCGGGCGTTCGTCCGGCGGACGCTGACCGGCTGGGGGCTCTCCTCGCTGGTGGAGCCGGTGGTGCTGCTGACCGGCGAGCTGCTGGCGAACGCGGTGCTGCACGCGGGGTCGCCGATGCAGCTGCGGATGTTCCGGGGGGCGCTGCTGACCGTGGAGGTGTCGGACGCGGACAGCCGGGAGCCGCGGCTGCGGCCGGTGGGCGAGCACGACGAGGGCGGGCGGGGGATGCTGCTGATCAACGAGCTGGCGCACCGCTGGGGCAGCCGGGCGACCCGGGACGGCAAGGTGGTCTGGTTCGAAATGGAGCTTCCGGTCCGATCGTCACACTGACGTCTCGTCAACTCCCTTGTGCAGCAGGCCCGTCAACCGTGCGCGTCGCCCCGTACGGCATCCGGCGGTACCGCGCTCACCCGTCGCGGCGGTGCCCTTGCCCCGGCCGGGTGACCGCCCGGCCCGCGGCGTGCGGCCCGGGCCCGCGGGCGCCGATGATCGTCGCGTCCGGCACCAACCCGCGTCCGACGCCGACGCGTTCGACGCCAAGCATGGAGAACTCGATGCGTTCCAGCCTCGCCAAGGTCACCACCGCCACCTTCCTCACCGGGCTCGCCCTGCTCGGTGGGGCCAGCACCGCCTCCGCCCACTGCCACCACCTGCACCCGCACGGGGCGCTGGCCGTCGGCGGCGACGCGGCGGCCCAGGGCGGCGACGCGGGCGCGGTGGGCGGCGACGCCTGGGCCGAGGGCGGCGACGCGCTGGCCGTCGGCGGGGACGCGGGCGCGCTGGGCGGCAGCGCCGGTGCGGTCGGCGGGGACGCCTGGGCCGAGGGCGGGGACGCGGGCGCGGTCGGCGGCGACGCCGAGGCGCTGTGCGGCTCGGCCCTGGCCGTCGGCGGCGACGCGCTGGGCAACGGCGGCGACGCCCTCGCGGTCGGCGGGGACGCCTTCTCCTCGCACTGACGCCCCCGGCGCCGCCGCGGCCGGGCCGGTCCCCAGCGGACCCGCCCGGCCGCGGCGCTGCTACGGGAGCGGGGTGACGTACGCCCCGGAGATGCCGCCGTCCACCAGGAAGGTGCTGGCGGTCATGAAGGAGGAGTCGTCGCTGGCCAGGAAGGCCACCGCGGCGGCGATCTCCTCGGGTTCGGCGAACCGGCCGAGCGGGATGTGCACCAGCCGACGGGCGGCGCGCTCCGGGTCCTTGGCGAACAGCTCCTGCAGCAGCGGGGTGTTGACCGGGCCGGGGCACAGCGCGTTGACCCGGATGCCCTCGCGGGCGAACTCCACGCCCAGCTCCCGGCTCATCGCCAGCACGCCGCCCTTGGAGGCGCTGTAGGAGATCTGCGAGGTCGCCGCGCCCATCACCGCCACGAAGGACGCGGTGTTGATGATCGAGCCCTTGCCCTGCCGCCGCATGTGCCCGATCGCGTACTTGCAGCACAGGTACACCGAGGTCAGGTTGACGTCCTGGACGCGCTTCCACGCCTCCAGGCCGGTGACCAGGATCGAGTCGTCGTCCGGCGGGGAGATGCCCGCGTTGTTGAACGCCACGTCCAGGCTGCCGTAGTGCGCGACGGCGGTGTCGAACAGCGCCCGGACCTGCTCCTCGTCGGTGACGTCGGTGCGCACGAACAGGCCGCCGACCTCGTTGGCGGCCTTGGCGCCGGTCTCCTCGTCGATGTCGGCGCACACCACCTTCGCGCCCTCGGCGGCGAAGCGGCGCACCGTGGCCAGGCCGATGCCGCTGCCCGCGCCGGTGACGACCGCCACCCGGCCGTCAAGTCGCTTGCTCATGTGGTTCATTCCTCCGTCGCGATGAAGACGTTCTTGGTCTCGGTGAAGGCGTGCAGGGCGTCCGGTCCGAGTTCGCGACCCAGGCCGGACTGCTTGAAACCGCCGAAGGGCGTCCAGTAGCGCACCGAGGAGTGCGAGTTGACGGACAGGTTGCCCGCCTCCACGGCCCGGGCGACCCGCAGCGCCCGGCCCACGTCACGCGTCCAGATCGACCCGGACAGGCCGTACTCGGTGGCGTTGGCGATCCGCACCGCGTCGCTCTCGCCGCGGAACGGGACCACCGCGACGACCGGGCCGAACACCTCCTCGGTGAACGCCCGGTGGTCGGGGGCGATCGGCGCCAGCACCGTCGGCGGGTACCAGAAGCCCGGCCCCTCGGGCGCGCTGCCGCGGAACGCCACCTCGGTGTCGCCGTCCACGTAGGACGCCACCCGGGCCCGGTGCGCGGCCGAGATCAGCGGCCCCATCTCGGTCTTCTCGTCCGCCGGGTCACCGACCCGCACCCCGCGGACCGCGCGCTCCAACCGCTCCAGGAACTCCTCGTGCACGCTCGCCTCGACCAGGATCCGGGAGCGTGCGCAGCAGTCCTGCCCGGCGTTGTCGAAGACCGCGTACGGGGCGGTGGCGGCGGCCCTGTCCAGGTCGGCGTCGGCGAAGACGATGTTGGCGCTCTTGCCGCCGAGTTCGAGCGTGACGGGCTTGACCTGGGCGGCGCAGCCCGCCATCACCGACTTCCCGACGGCGGTGGAGCCGGTGAACACCACCTTGCGGACGCCGGGGTGGGTGACGAAGCGCTGCCCGACCACCGGGCCGCGGCCGGGCAGCACCTGCAGCACGCCCTCGGGCAGGCCCGCGCGCAGGGCGAGTTCGGCCAGCCGGAGCGCGGTGAGCGGGGTGAGTTCGGCCGGTTTGACGATGACGGTGTTCCCGGCGGCCAGCGCGGGGGCCAGCGCCCAGGCGGCGATCGGCAGCGGGAAGTTCCACGGCACGATCACGCCGACCACGCCCAGCGGCTCGTGGAAGGTGACGTCCAGGCCGCCGGCCACCGGGATCTGCCGGCCGAACAGCCGCTCGGGCGCGCCCGCGTAGTACTCGATCACGTCCCGGGCGTTGCCGGCCTCCCAGCGGGCGTTGCCGATGGTGTGTCCGGCGTTGGCGACCTCCAGGAGGGCCAGCTGCTCGCGCTCGGCGTCCACTTCGGCGGCGAAGCGGCGCAGCAGCCGGGCCCGGTCGCCGGGCGCCACGTGACGCCAGCTCTCGAACGCCGCCCCGGCCCGGGCGATCGCGGCGTCGGTCGCGGCCAGGTCGGCCAGGTCGACGGTGGCGATCACCTCCTCGGTGGCGGGATTGACCACCTGGTACGGCTCGGGCCCCTCGGTCACCTGCTCCTCCTCGCTCTCGGTCCTGTTCCGTTCCCGCACCGCGGCCGCCCGCAGCAGCTCGGCGCGGCCGCGCGTCACAGCCGCTCGAAACCGCGGCGGCGCTCCCAGTCGGTCACCGCGGCGTCGTACGCGGCGAGTTCGACCCGCCCGGCGTGGACGTAGTGCCGCACGACGTCCTTGCCGAACGCCTCGGTGGCGGCCTCGCTGGACTCGAAGCGGTCGACCGCCTCGCGCAGCGTCGCGGGCACCCGGGGCGCGTCGGAGGCGTAGGCGTTGCCGGTGGACTCGGCCTCCAGCGGCAGTTGGTGCTCCACCCCGTGCAGTCCGGCCGCGATCAGTGCGGCCACCGCCAGGTACGGGTTGACGTCGCCGCCGGGCACCCGGTTCTCGAACCGCAGCGAGGGCCCGTGCCCGACCACCCGCAGCGCGCACGTCCGGTTGTCGCGGCCCCAGGCGATCGCGGTGGGGGCGAAGCTGCCCGGCACGTAGCGCTTGTAGGAGTTGACGGTCGGGGCCAGCAGCAGCGCGAACCGGTCGAGGCAGGCCAGCTGCCCGGCCAGGAAGTGCTCCATCGTCCGGGAGAAGCCGTGCGCGCCCTCACCGGGGAACACCGGGCGGCCCCGCTCGTCGCGCAGGCTCAGGTGCACGTGGCAGGAGTTGCCCTCGCGCTGGTCGTACTTGGCCATGAAGGTGAGGCTGACGCCCTCCTGCGCGGCGATCTCCTTGGCGCCGGTCTTGTAGACCGCGTGGTCGTCGCAGGTGGTCAGCGCGTCGGCGTAGCGGAACGCGATCTCGTGCTGCCCGAGGTTGCACTCGCCCTTCGCGGACTCCACCGTCAGCCCGGCCCCGGCCATGCCGGTGCGCAGGCGGCGCAGCAGCGGTTCGATCCGGGCCGTGCCGAGGATCGAGTAGTCGACGTTGTACTGGTTGACGGGCGTCAGGTCCTGGTAGTGCTTCTCCCAGGCGTGCTCGTAGCTGTCCCGGAACACCATGAACTCCAGTTCGGTGCCCACGTGGGCGCTCCAGCCGTAGCCCGCCAGTCGTTCCAGTTGGCGGCGCAGCACCTGGCGGGGGGAGACCGCGACCGGGGTGCCGTCGTGGTGGGCGAGGTCGCACTGGACCATGGCGGTGGCCGGGTGCCAGGGCACCATCCGCAGGGTGGCGAGGTCGGGGGCGAAGACCAGGTCCCCGTAGCCGTTCTCCCAGGAGGAGACGGCGTATCCGTCGACGGTGTTCATCTCCACGTCCACCGCCAGCAGGTAGCCGCAGCCCTCGGCGCCGCCGGTCAGCACCTCGGTGAGGAAGTACCCGGCGTCCAGGCGTTTGCCCTGCAGCCGGCCCTGCATGTCGGTGACGGCCAGCACGACCGTCTCCACCGCGCCCTCGGCCACCAAGTCCCGCAGCCGCTCCACCGTGAGCCGTGTCCCGGTCATCCGCCCACCACCTCCGCCACCCGGCCCGCCGCACGCGGACCGGTCCGCCACAGCGACGATGATCCCGCCCCCGGCCCGGGCGCACCAGTGCCCGCGCGGGTGTCGCCCTTTCCTGATCAACCGTCAGAAGATCATCACTGCCGATGAGATGACCGGTAGTCAGCTCTCCAGCTCCCCTCCGCCCTCCCCCGGACCCGAAATCCGATTGCCCCGGGCGCCCGGACCTGCTTCGGTGGCGCGTGCCCGCCCGATCCCGTCCTCCCCGGAGCCCGCCACCCGTGTCCTTCCGTCTGACCGCCCTCACCGATCCCGCCGACGGCCCCCGCTCGCGCCGCCTCGCCTGGCTGGCCGCCGCCCCGGACGGCACCCCGCTCGGCAGTGCCTTCCTCCGGCTGTTCACCTCCCCCGGCCAGGCCCACCTGGGCGAACTCACCCTGGACGTCCACCCGGCCGAGCGGCGACGCGGAGCGGGGTCGGCACTGCTCGCGGCCGCCGTGGCCGCGGCCCGGGAGGACGGCCGCGACACGCTGCTGGCCCAGGCCGTCGAGGGTTCCCCGGGCGATGCGTTCCTCTCCGCCCGCGGCTTCGCGCGGGCCCTCGTCCTCGACTTCGGCCGACTGGACCTGACCACCACCGCTCCCGGTCCTGCCACTCCCCCTGCTGTCGAACTGCCGCCCGGCTACCGGCTGGTCTCCTGGGTCGGCAGTTGCCCCGGGGAGTGGCTGGCCGCCTTCACCCGCTCGCGCACCGCCATGGACGACATGCCGATGGGCGACACCGGGTTCGGCACCGTCGCCTGGGACGAGGAGCGGGTGCTGTCCGCGGCCCGGGCGGTCGCCGACCGGGGCGAACTGCTGCACACCGTCGCGGTGCTGGAGACGGCCACCGGCGAACTGGTCGGCTTCAGCGAACTGGTGCTGCCCGCCGACCGCTGCGGTGACGCCCAGCACTACGGGACCGCGGTCCAGCCCGCCCACCGCAGGCGCGGCCTGGCCCGGGCGATGAAGGCCGAGGCGATCCGCTGGACGCGGGCCGAGCACCCCGGGATCACCGGACTGCTCACCGACACCGCCGAGGACAACACCGACATGCTGGCGGTCAACCGCGCCCTGGGCTACCGCAGCACCCACCGCTCCGTCGAGTTCCGCCTCTCGCTGCCCGGGTAGGCCGTCCCGTCCGCTCAACCCACCTGTTCCACCCCCCCGTCCGGCTGCGCCCCCGCACCGGCCGTGCTCACGGCGCCCCCGGGCCCCGGGGCGGCCCACCGGCCCGCCGCACCCGCGACCAGGGCGGTGCCGACCGCGAAGGCGAACAGCACCGGCCGGTCCTGCGGCCGCAGGCGCCGGGCCAGGCGCAGCAGCAGGCCGTCGACCGGCCGGAGCGCGATCAGCAGCCCGCCGAGCAGCGCCGCCAGCAGCAGCACCCACACCGGCCGCCAGGCCCACCAGGGGGCCGAGCCGACCTCCGGTTCGGGGGCCAGGTCGGTGAGGTAGAAGGCTGCTCCGGCGGCCAGCACGGGCACCATGTGCCAGAGGTACAGCGACATGCCGGCCCGGCCGAGCGGTTCGACCAGGCGGCCCGCCCGCCGCCGGGCCCGCAGGGTCCGCTCGGCGTAGGGGGCGAGCAGCAGGCACAGCCCGCACTGGGCGAACAACCAGGCCAGCATCGCCAGCGACGGCGGATCGGTGTTCGAGACCTCCTCGCCGCTGACCAGGACCAGGCTGACCGGGAACGGCCCGAACCCGACCAGCGCCGCGTACCCGGCGGCACCGCCCGTGGTCAGGGCTGCCGCGAACGCCGGACGGGCCGCCGGACCGCCCTCCCGCCAGGCGAAGCCGAGTTGGTAGGCGACGGCCCAGGCCAGCAGGTGGTTCAGCAGGCCGACACGGTGCGCCGCGTCGGTGCCGACGCCGAGCACCAGCAGGTCGACGGCCGCCCCCGCGGCGGCGAGGGCCGCGACCGAGCCCAGGCCCCAGCGCCGGTGCAGGGCGGCCAGCCAGGGTGTCAGCGCGCTGATCACCAGGTAGACCGGCAGGAACCAGAACTGCATCGCCAGGGCCCATCCGATCATGCCGAGCAGCGCCGGATCCGCCCCGCACGCCCCCGCGACCGCCAGGCCGCCCAGGGTCGGCAGCAGGTACGCGGCGGTGGGCAGCAGCAGCCGCAGGGCCCGGCCGCGGATCCAGCCCGCTGCCGTACCGTCCCCGGACCGGCAGCGGTTCCAGGAACCGGCTGCCGCGTAGCCCCCGGCCAGGAAGAACACCGGCATGACCTGGAAGCCCGGGGTCAGCCACTGCGTCCACGGCACGGCCACCATCAACTCGGGTGCCGTCAACGCCACGTCGGGTTCCCGCACCAGCGCGGTGATCAGCCAGTGCCCGAGCACCACCAGCACGATCGCCCCCGCGCGCAGCAGGTCCACGTACCTGCTGCGGTCCGTTCCGTCCTCCACGCCCTTCCCCCGTCCTCTTCCCGTCTCCGGTAGCGGTCATCATCGCCAGCACCCCTCCGCCTCCGCCGCCCCGGCGCGTTGTGGTTCGGCCACAACCCTCCCTCCGGGTCGCGCCCCGTCGTGCGCCCCGTCCTTCTGCCGCCGTCTCCGGGCCGGAACGTGATCGCGCGGTCAAACCCTGGTCAAGGATGAGGTGGTGGGGGTGGCGGGGGCCTATCCTGGTCGCGCAACGACAAGACACCTCGTTCGGTGAGGCGTCTTCACGGACACAGGCCACTGATCCCACCCGTCGAGAGACGCTCCGGATCAGGACAGGTCTCCCCGGCCCAAGGGGTGACCCCAAGTGGCTTCCCCGCTGCCGGGGACACGCCGTGGAGTGCCAAAGCTCTGACGAGACTGGGGTGTGCCGGGCCGCCGCGGCCCGGTCGCCTGCCGCGCGGCCGCGAGTCGGACTCGTCGGCCAGGACCGGGAGGAGGCGAGATGGACAGCAGTAGTCCGGGGCACAGTCGGCCCCTCACCGTTGCGTCCTCTCCGCTGTTCCGCGGTTCGAGGCAGTTCTCCTTCCGCTGATCCGGTTCTCCGTGGTCCCCTTCCGCCGGTCCCGTGCTCCGTGGGCGCCGAGCGGACGCTGAGTGGCCGGGTGCACCGGTCGTCCGTCGTGTCGGCCGCTGTGCGACCGGCTCGTCGGACTGCCGCCGACCCGATCCGTGCCGCGCCGGCGCTGCCGGGGCCGCCTCCGGCAGCAGTTCCCCGCTGCCCGGAACCGGCCGCCACCGCCCGGAAGACCGATTCCACCGGACCGGCAGCCGCCGGACCCACCACCTGCCAGACCGTTCCGCCGCGCCCTCACGCCTTCCGGCGCGGGGTGGCCGACGGCCGGTGAACGGTAGGACCGGCGCTGCCGCCGGTCCTACCGGCACACGGCCGCGTGCTCCGGTGGCGCGCCCGGACACCGGTTCCGGGCACCGCGGCCGAACGCAGCTGCTGGACGCGCGGCCGGGTGGTGCGGCCGGGCGGTGCCCGTCGGCCGTGGTGCGGGAGGAACTGCTGCGAACCGCCCGTCCGCCCCGCCCTGCCGGGGCAGAGGAGGTGTTCCCCCATGGCCACCAACACACTGTTCGGTTCCACCACAGCCCGGCTGCGCGACCGCCGGGTCACCCTCGACCACCGGGCCACCGCCGGCCGCGCGGTGCGGTCCTCCCTCGTCTCGTTGGCCGGGCTGATCGGGGCGCCGGTCACCAACCAGGCCGGTGCCGAGGTGGGCCGGCTGGCCGACGTGGTCGCCCGGTTGTACGGCCCGGACCCGTACCCGCCGGTGACCGGTCTGATCCTGCGGATCGGGCGCCGCCGGGCCTTCCTGCCCGCCGACGCGGTCGGGCGGCTCGGCGCCGGGCACGTCCGGCTCCGGACGTCCCGCGTCGACCTGCGGGACTTCCAGCGCCGCCCCGGCGAGGTGCTGCTGGCCCGCGACGTGCTGGACCACCAACTCGTCGACGTGGACGGCGTGCAGGTCACCCGCGCCGCCGACCTGTACTTCGCACCACTGGCCGATCGGGTGGTGCTGGTCGGGGTGGACGTGTCGCTGCCGACCCTGCTGCGCCGACTCGGGCCGCGCCGCTGGCAGGCCCGGCCCACCCCGGAGCGCGTCCTGGACTGGCAGTCGGTCGCCCCGTTCGGCGAGCAGGCCACCGAGGGCCCGGCCGAGGTGCGGCTGCGGGCCTCCCGCTCGGCCCTGCACCGGCTCCGTCCGGCGGACCTGGCTGACATCCTGGAGGACCTCGGCCGCAGCGAACGGCAGCAGCTGCTGGGCTGGTTGGAGCCCCAGCAGGCGGCCGACGCGCTGGAGGAGATGGAGCCCGCCGAACTGGAGAACCTGCTCCGCGAGACCCGGCCGGAGCACGCCGCCCGACTGGTCGACGAGATGGAACCCGACGAGGCCGCCGACGCACTGCGCGACCTCCATCCGCGCGAACGGGAGACCCTGCTCGACCGGATGCCCAGCGAGGAGGCCGCCGAACTGCGCGGTCTGCTCGCGCACCGGGAGGGCACGGCGGGCGGTGCCATGACGACCCGTCTGGTCACGGCCCGGCCCGAGCAGACCGTCGCCGAGGTCCGCGCCGTTCTGGCCGCACAGGCCGAGCACCGCACCGAGCTCGACGCCGTCGTGGTGCTGGACGCCGCCGACCGGCTGGTCGCCGACGTGCCGCTGTTCGACCTGGCAGTGGCCGAGGACAGCACCCCGGTCGCCGACCTGGTGGCCTGGCTGGCCCAGTTCGGCCCGACCGTCACGCTCTCCCCCGACACCCGGCTGGCCGAAGCCGCGGACCGACTGGTGGCCGCCCGCAAGTCCTCCCTCCTGGTGGCCGACGAGGACGGCCGACCGCTCGGCCGGATCCTCGCCGACGACATCCTCGACGCCCTGCTGCCCGAGCGCGGGCGCCTGCACTTCCGGAGGTTCCTCCAGTGAACGCCCGCACCGACCTCGGCCCGGTCGACCCCACGGCCGCGTCCGCCACCACCGGTTCCGTTCCCTCCCCGCTCCCCTCCGGGGCGTCCGTCGGCTCCCTCCCGGCCCAGGCGGGCCCAGCCACCGCTCCGGTTCCCGCCGGGCCCCAGGCTCCGCCCCGGCGGCGCGGGCTGCGCCGGGTCGCCGCGGTGGCGATGGTGGCCGGCCCCGGCCTGGTCGCCGCCAACGCGGGCAACGACGCCGCCGGCATCGCCACCTACGCCTCGGCCGGTTCGCAGTACGCGTACGGCACGCTGTTCTTCATGGTGCTGGTGACCATCGCCCTGGTGATGGTCCAGGAGATGGCCGTCCGGCTCGGCGCGCACACCGGCAAGGGGCTCGGGGCGCTGATCCGCGAGCAGTTCAGCCTCCGGCTGACCGCACTGGCCGTCGGCTGCCTGCTGCTGGCCAACACCGGCCTGGTGGTCAGCGAGTTCGCCGGGATCGGCGCGGCCTTCGAACTGCTGGGCGTTCCGAAGTGGGCGGTGGTGCCGCCCGCCGCCGTGCTGCTGTGGGCACTGGTGCTGTTCGGCTCCTACCGCTGGGCGGAGCGGATCTTCCTGGTGATGTCGCTGGCGTTCTTCTCCTACCCGGTCGCCATGGTCCTCGGGCACCCGCACTGGGGCGAGGTCGGCCGGAACCTGGCGGTGCCGCACCTGCAGCCGTCCAGTGACTTCGTCCTGCTCGCGGTCGCGCTGATCGGCACGACCGTCAGCCCGTACATGCAGTTCTACGCGGCGGCGGGCGTCGTGGACCGGGGCGCGAAGCCCGAGGACTACAAGCTGATCCGGGCCGATGCCGTGCTCGGTGCGGTGTTCGCCTGTCTGATCAGTCTGACCATCGTCATCGCCACCGCCTCGGCGATCGGCGGAACGGGACCGCTGCAGTCCGCCGCCGAGGCCGCCCGGGCGCTGGAACCGGTGGCCGGGCCGGGAGCGGAGCTGCTGTTCGCCTTCGGGCTGCTCGGTGCCTCGGCCCTCGCCGGGGCGGTGGTGCCGCTGTCGGCGAGCTACGCGATCGGCGAGGCCGCCGGGGTGGAGCGGTCGGTCTCCCGGCGCTTCCGGGACGCCCCGCTGTTCCTCGGCGTGTTCACCGCGCAGATCGCCCTGGGCGCGATCGTGGCGCTGACCCCGGTCGACGTCATCCAGTTGCTGATCGGCACCCAGGTGCTCCAGGGGCTGATCAGTCCGGTCGTGCTGGTGTACCTGCTGGTGCTGACCAACCGGCGCTCCCTGCTCGGTGCCGCTGCGAACGGCCCGCGGTACCGGATCGCCGCGACCGCCGTGGTCGTCGGGGTGGCGCTGATGTCCACCGTCCTGCTGGTGCAGACCGTCCTGGGGTGGTTCGGCCTGGCGTGAGCACCGGCCCCGGCGGGGGCGGAGCACCGACAGCGCACGCCCCGCCGCCCACCGGAACCGGCCCTGCCCCGGCTCGGTCGTCCCCATCCTTTCCTCCCCTCCTGCGGCGTGTCGGCCCGGTCCCGCGGGCCGACACCCCGTCCGGTAATCCGTTTGTCTCCAGGTAGCCGCCCTGACAGGCTGCCTGTCATGTCTGTTCACGAACCGCCGACCACCCTCACCGCGTTCTTCACCGACGGCCGGCTGACGTCGGTCCCGCGCAAGCCCGCCCGCCGCACCGCCCTGCTCGAGCACCTCGCGCACACCCTCTTCGACCCCGAGCGCTCGTACACCGAGCAGGAGGTCAACGAGGTCCTGCTCGCCGTCCACTCCGACACCTCCATGCTCCGCCGCTACCTGGTCGAGACCCTGCTGCTGACCCGCACCCGGGACGGGTCGAGCTACCGCCTCGCCGTCACCGCCCCGGCCGACGGGCCCACCGCCCCTGCGGGCCCGGACGGCGCTCAGCCGCCCGCCGCGTAGCGCCAGAACTCCCGCATCAGCGGCGGCGGGGTGGGGCTGGTCATCTCCCGCTGGGTGAGCAGCACCGTCACCAGCCCGGTCGACCGCACCACGTGCGCGGCGGTGCCGGTGCCACCGACCCAGCCGTAGCGGCCCGGTGCGTTCCACGGTTCGCGGCGGACCACGTCCACCGAGCCGCCGTAGCCCCAGCCCTGCCCTTCCAGGAAGAGTGCGCTGTCCGCGCGCTGGCGCTCCGTCAGGTGGTCGGTGGTCATCAGCCGCACCGCGCCGAGGGAGAGCACCCGCCGTCCGTCCTCGGCGCGGCCGCCCGCGCGCAGCATCCGCAGGAACGTGAACACGTCGTCGAGGGTGGACACCAGGCCGCCGGCCCCGGAGGGGAACGGGGGCGGGGTGCTCCACTGGCCGTCCGGTGGGTCGGCCACCTCCAGCGTGCCGTCCGGGGTCGGACGGTAGAGCGGGCCCAGGCGGTCGGCTGGCGCGTGGAAGGCCGTGTCGGGCATGCCCAGGGGGTCGAACAGCCGCTCCTCCAGCACCTGGTCGAGCGGTTGGCCGGTCGCCCTGGCGACCAGGACGCCCTGGATGTCGGAGCAGGTGTTGTACAACCAGCCCGCACCGGGCTGGTGGAGCATCGGGATCCCCGCCAGGACGGCCGTCCACTCCTCGGGCGGGCGGACCCGCTGCGGCTGCGGCGGCCCCTGCCCCAGCTCCGTGACCAGCGGGGCCAGCGCGGGCAGGCTGAAGTCCGCCGGGAAGCCGTAGCCGGCCCGCGACTCCAGCACGTCCCGCACCGTGAAGGGACGGTCGGCCGGGACGGTGTCCGTCACCGGGGCGCCCGGTGTCCGCACCACGCGCCGGTCGGCCAGCTCCGGCAACCAGCGCTCGACCGGGTCGTCCAGCGCGAGCGCCCCGTCGTCGACCAGTTGGAGCACCGCCGCGGCGGTGACGGGCTTCCCCACCGAGGCGATCCGCACCAGCGACTCCCTGCCCAACTCGCCCGCGGCGGCCGTCTCGACCTGCCCCTCGCGGGCGACCAGGGCGACCGCCCCGGGCACCGCACCGTCCGCGACCCAGCGGTCCAGCAGCGCCTGCAGGCCGCCCGCCCCGCGCACCTCGTGCACCTCGTGCACCTCACGCATGCTCGTCCCCTTTCGACACCGGTGCCCGATCGGCACCGTCCGCACCTTCTGTCTCCTGCTGAGGAGAGTGTGCCCGGCCCCCACCACCCGCCCACCTGACGATCGGATACCGTTCGCGCGCCGATCGGCTGACGCACCGTCAGCCGATCGGTTGACCCCGGCATCAGCCGGTGGATGCTTTTCCGCGGCGCGCCCACCCGCCGCCGTCCGCTTCCGCCGTTCGGGTGCCGCGCGCGAGTAGCGTGGCCCGCACCCTTGACCACCGCTGGGCCCGGAGGTTTCGATGTCCGACCTCGTGTTCATGATGTCCGTGTCGCTCGACGGCTGCTTCGCCGGTCCCGACGGCGAGCTGGGGTGGCAGCTCATCGACGAGGAGCTGCACGAGCACTTCAACCGCCGACTGGCCGCGATGAGCGGCTTCCTCGACGGCCGCGTCACGTACCAACTCATGGCCGCGTACTGGCCCACCGCCGACCAGGACCCGGCCAGCACCCCGCCGGTGGTCGAGTTCGCCCGGATCTGGCGGGAGATGCCGAAGACGGTCTTCTCCCGCACCCTCGACCACGCCGACTGGAACACCAGGATCGCCCGCACCGTCGACCCCGAGGAGATCACCGCGCTCAAGTCCTCGTCCGCGTCCGACCTGGCCGTCGGCGGCGCCGTCCTCGCCGCCGAACTCCGCCGACTCGACCTGATCGACGAGTACAGCCTCTACGTCCACCCGGTGGTGCTGGGCCGCGGCCGCCCGCTGTTCCCGCCCTCCGACACCCGCACCGACCTGGTGCTCGCCGAGACGCGCACCTTCGACAGCGGCGTCACGCTGCTCCGCTACCTGCGCCGCTGACCCGGCCCCGGCCGCGCACCGCCCGCCCGACCAGGTCCCGCACCCGCAGCGTCCGCACCCGCAGCGCCCGCACCCGACCGCAGGAGGCGACCACCGAACCACGGGACACCGGAAGCCGGACACCGGAGCTCGTCGCACCTCGTCACGGCGTGCTCGGACCCGCCGACTTCGACGCGCCCGCGGGCGCCCCGGCGGACCCGGCGGAACTCCCGTGCCCCGACGCACCGCCGGAACCCGAACCCGCACCGCCGCCCGGCGAGCCGGACGAACCCGGTGAACCGGACTGACCCGACGAGCCCGGGCCGCCGGACGGAGGAGCCGACGACGCTCCGGAGGAGGGTGCCGAGGAGGAGGCCCCGGAGGACTTGCCCGACCCGGAGGAACTGCCGGACGCGCCCGAGCCGGACGCACTGGGCGAGGCCGACCCGTCGGTTCCGCCCGTCCCGCCCACGGGGCGGTCGAACTGACGGCCCGTCGCCTGGTCCACCAGCACGATCTCGGTCACCGGCGCCGGTGCGGGTTGCACCGTCACCACCCCGTCCGGGTGGAACGAGGGCCAGGCCGTCCCGGTGTACGTGCCGCCCGTGCCGCTCGGTGGCGTCAGCGGGTTGCCGCAGGCGCAACGCACCCGCGGCACGCCCTGGCTGTCGACCAGCACGGCCGTCCCGGACTGCAGGACGGCCTGGTAGGCGGGTGCCTGCCCGTTCTCGTAGCCGTGGTTGGTGACCCGGGTGTCCTGGCGCAGCACCACGGGCGTCAGGCCGTTCAGGTAGCCGTTGATCTGCGAGCTGTCGATGCCCTCGACCCCGGCCCAGGCGTGGGCCTTGTCGCTGTTGGCGGCGAGGTACCCGGAGAGTTTCGGCACGTCGCAGCTGGCGACCTCGCGGGTTCCGCCGTACAGGCCGGGTTGCCCGCCGTTCACGGTGCCGCCGGACGCGCTCGGGCTCCCGGCCGTCGAGGCGGCCGGGGACGAGGCGGAGCCGCCGGAGGGGGCGGAGCCCGCGGCCGAGGTGGACCCGCTCGGCGAGGCCGAGGAGGGCGTGCTGCCGTTGGCGACCGAGTCCGTGAAGGGTTTCTGCCCGGAGTCGGCCACCGGCTGCATCTCGACGGCCTGCGCGCTGCTGCCGCCGCCCGACCCACCGGTGGCGACCACGCCCAGGGCGATGCCCAGCCCGGCGACGAGGACCGCCCCGGCGAGCACCGGCCCCCTCCGCCACCACGGCTTCCCCCCGCCCCCACCGCCACCGGACGACGCCCCGCCCCCGGCCGTCGGGCGCCCGCCGCTCGGCGGCACCCCGCTCCCCGAGGCCCCCGCCCCCTGCGACCCCCCGGAACCCCCCGACAGCTCAGAACTCCCCGAAGCGGCCGACGGACGCAGCCCGCCCGCCGACAGCGGCCCGGAGGGCGGCCCCGCCGGCTCGCTCCCGCTCCCGGAAGCACCGGGGGCAGCGGGGGAGGACGCCGCCGCACCACCGACCCCGACCCCGAACGCACCACCGACCGGCGGCGGACCGCCCGCGCCGCTCCCGGTCGGCGGCCGCACCACCTCCGTGGGCTGCGGTTCCCCGACCGGTCCCCCGGTCGATGCCCTGCCCGCGTCCCCCGCACCGGCCCCGCCCGCACCGCCCGCCCGTTCCACCAGCTCGGTCGGCTGCCCCTCCGGAGCGCCGGTCGAACCACCGGTCCCCGGCTCACCGGGCCCGGCCCCGGCCACCGTCGCTCCCGGCCCGACCACCTCGGTCGGCGGTCCGGCCGTTCCGTCCACCAGTTCGGTGGGGCGGTGCGGCGGCGGGGCCTGGGCACCGTCGTTCTCGTTGTCCGGTTCTTCGGGCTGCCGGGGTGTCGGCTGCTCAGTCACGGGGCTGCCTTCCGGTCGGACTCCCCCGAGTCCACGTGCGCACCCACCATTGTCCGCCCGCCCCTCCGAACCCGCCGCCCCACGACCCCGCACCCGCCCCACACCCCGGCCCCGCACCCGCCCTACCTCCCGCTCCCACCCCGCGCTACCACCATCCGCACCACCACCACGCCGCTCCGGGCCTCCCGGCCGCCCCGCCTGCGGCGACTCGCCGTCCGCCGCCCCCTGTCGGAAGCTGGAAAGGTCGGCCGGTCCGGGCCGACGCCGGGGGGCTGCGCTCGAAGGGCCGGTGAGGCGCGTGTCTGGTGCCGCCACTCCTGCGAACTCCCACCAACCCCTGCCGCCACGCTCACCCGCTCCCGCCCCCTCCCCGTCCGACCGGCTGTCCGCGCCCGCGGCCGTCGCGGTCTCCGCGCTGGTGACGGTGGTGGGGGCGCTCGCGGCGATGGCGGTGGTGGCCGCGCTCGGCCTGTGGCTGGCGGGCGCGGACGGGTTGCCGGGCGGTGGGTTCGGTCCGGTGCTGGCGGCGACGCTGCTGATGGCGCTGGGTGCGCCGGCCCGGTTGGACGGCGGTGCGGCCTTCGTGGCGACCGCGCAGGGCGGGCTCTCGGCGATGCCGCTGTCGGTGACGCTGGTGGGGGCGTTGGTGGCGGCGTACCTGTTCCTGCGGCCGCTGCGTCGGCACGCGGTGGTCGGCGGGCGGTTGCTGCTGGCCCGGGTGCTGGCGCTGGCGGCCTGCTGGGTGGTGGCGGTGCTGCTGCTGTCGGCGGCGGCGCGGCACTCCTTCACGGTGTCGACGGGTGAGCCGCTGCTCGACGAGCTGGGCGGGGCGTTCGGTGCGGCGCCGGTGGTGGGGTTCCGGGTGGATCCGGGTCCGGCGGTGGGTTTCGGTCTGCTGTGGTTGGCGGTGGTGGTGCTGTTGGCGTTGGCGGCTTCGCGTCGGGCGCCGCTGCCGACCGCCCTGGTGCGCTGGCACGGCACGCTGCGGCCGACGGTGCACGCGGTGCTGGTGCTGCTGCTGGTGTACGTGGTGCTGGCGCTGGTCGGGGGCCTGGTGGCGGCGGTGACGGGGAGCCAGCCGCGGGAGACGTTGGCGGTGGTCCTCCTGGGCCTGCCGAACCTGGCCTGGTTGGGGTTCGGCGTGGGCCTGGGCGCGTCCTGGCACGGTCACGTCACGGACAGTCTGGGTCTGCCGTTCCCGCACCCGTTGGCGGCGGTGCTGCGTTCCGGTCAGGACGTGACGCTGGACCTGGGCGCGTTGGCGGAGCAGAACGGCTGGGCGTGGCTGCTGCTGCCGCTGGCGGCGCTGCTGGTGCTGGCCGCGGGCGCGGTGTCGGTGGCCCGGACGCGTCCGGTGCTGCCGGTGTGGCGCTCGGTCGTGCAGTGGGCGGTGGTGCTGGCGCTGGCGGTGCTGGCGGTCGGCCTGGTGACGCGGGTGTCGGCGGTGTTCGGGCTGTCGCTGCTGGGCCTGGGCGGCGGGGGCCGGACGGTGCTGGAGCCGGACCTGCTGACGGCGGTGCCGATCGCCGCGGGCTGGGGCGCGCTGGCCGGCCTGCTGGGTGCGCTGCTCGTCCGCCGCTCCCGGCGCCGCGGCGCGGCCCCGCCCGGTGCCGCCGCCGGGCGGGGCCCGACGACCGACCGGGCGGGGCGTCGGAACCGCTAGCGCGGGTCAGCCGTCGATGCGGTGCTGCACCCAGAAGGGGGCCAGGTCGACGGTGGTGGCGGCCTGCGCGGCGGCCTTGAACTCGGCGGTGGTGGAGATCCCGTACCGGTGCGCGGCCGCGTAGTCGTGCAGCAGCGTGGTCATCGCGCTGTCGCCGATGGTGCGGCGCAGGTCGTGCAGGGCGCACTTGCCGTAGCCGTAGACGACGGTCGAGTAGCGGGAGGGGTTGGCGTCCCAGTAGGCCATCGAGTTGCTGATCTTCTCGGCGGAGGAGGCCCAGGAGGTGCTGGCCCAGCAGTTGGTGCCGGTCCTGCCGAGGGCGAGGTCGGTGGCGTAGTCGGTGAACGCCTCGTCCAGCCAGGGGTTGTTGTACTCGTCGTCGCCGACGATGCCGTACCACCACTGGTGGCCGATCTCGTGGGTGAGCGCGGTGGTGGAGACCAGGTCGAGGACGAAGCCGGGGTACTCCATGCCGCCGAACCAGAAGTTGTTGTCGATCACGGCGTCGAGTTCGCCGTAGGGGTAGGCGCCGAACCGTGCGGCGTGCGCGTCCACGGCGCTCTTCGCGGTGGTCAGCATGGACTGCGCGTCGCCGGAAGCGATGCCGCTGACCGAGTAGACGTTGATCGCGGTGCCCGCCGCCGAGGTGCCGGAGGTCTTGCTGAACGGCCCGGCGGCCCAGGCGAACTCGCGGACGTGCTCGGCGGTCGCCTTGGTGACGGTCCGCCCGGCGCTGCCGGGGGTGTCGACGGAGGTGCCGGTGGCGGGGACGAGCAGGCCGCTGGGGTGGTCGAGGGTGACGGTGTAGTCGGAGGCGAGGGTGTAGAAGGACTCGCCGTTGTTGGTGTACGGGTCGAGGTGCCACCCGGCGCCGTCGCGCACGGCGAGGACGGGCAGGGCGTTGCCGACGAAGGCGAACGCGCCGTCGCGGCCGAAGCGGTCCGCGCCGGTGGGGACGGCGATGGTCAGGTCGAAGCCGAGGCTGCCGCTCTGGCCCTGGGCGAGCGGCGCGGGCAGGGTGACCTTGAGCGCGGTGCAGTTGACGCCGAGCGCGCCCGCGGTGCCGCCGGTGAGGTTGCTGACGGTGACGGGGGTGGTGGGGCAGGCGCCGTGGGCGTTGTCCCACAGCCTCAGGTACACCTCGGTCAGCGGGGTCGCCGAGGGGTTGCCGAAGGCGATGCTCTGGTGGCCGGTCCAGGTGGCGCCGCTCGCGTCGCTGCTCAGGCTGACGGTGTACCCGGCGGGTGCGGGGGTGCGGGTGGTGTCGGTGGTGGGGGGCGGGGTGGTGGTGCCGCCGGAGACGTCGAGCGCGAGGTCGTCGAGCACGAAGCTGGTCTGCAGCCCGGAGTCCTCAACGCCGGTGAAGGAGAGGCTGACGGTCTGTCCGACGTAGGCGGAGACGTCGATGCTCTTCTTCAGGTAACCGGTGGCGGCGTCCAGGTTGGAGTAGGTGGCGAGGGTGGTGCCGCCGAGCTTCGCGGTCAGCTTGTCGTACGCCGTGGTCCTGCTGGTCTCGGCGGTGTCGACGTGCAACCAGAAGCTCAGGGTGGCGCCGGTGCAGCCCGCGGGGAGGGTGACGGTCTGGCCGAGCGTGTCGGTGTGCGCGGATCCGTAGCCGTCCAGCCAGGCGTAGGAGGTGCCGCCGTGGGGGCTCTGGCTGCCGCTGCCGGTGATCACGCCGCTGGACGAGGTCCAGGGCGAACTGCCGGACTCGAAGCCGCCGTTCACCACCACCTGGGCCGGGGTGCAGGCGGCTGCCGGTGCGGTGGCGGCCTGCGCGGCGGAGGCGGGCCCGGTGGCGGTCGCGGCGCCGGCGGCCGCGAGCACGGTGGTGCCCAGGACGGCGACGGCGCGGGTGGCGAGGGCGCGGAGTCTGTTGCTCATGGTGCTCCTCTCGGTCGCCAGGGTCTGTGGGGGCCCTGGCCGAGGGGCAGACTGCCAGCAAACCTCCACCTCTGAAAGGTTCATGCCACGGATCGTTACGCCGGGGAACCGCCGAGGACCGCCGGGGAACGCGACGGGGCACGACGGACCGACCGCTCAGGGGTCGAACACCGGCCACGCCCAGGCCGGTGGCAGCGGCGGCCGCCCCTCCCGGGAGGGCCCCTCCCGGAAGGCCCCGCGCACCGCCCTCCCCTCCCCCACCGCCGCCCGCAGCTCCGCGACGAACTCCAGGCAGCTCCCGTACCGCGCCTCGGGCCGCTTCGCCATCGCCCGCTCCAGCACCGCCCCCACCCCGGCGGGCAGGTCCGCGCGCCGCTCCCGGACGTCCGGCGGCGGGTCGTTGAGGTGCGCCCAGAGCAGCGCCAGGTCGTCGTCGCGCAGGTAGGGCGGGCCGCCGGTGAGCATCTCGAACACCACGCAGCCGAGGCTGTACACGTCGCACCGCCCGTCCACCGGCTTGCCGGAGATCTGCTCGGGGGCGACGTAGTCGAGCGTGCCGACGAACTGGCCGACGCTGGTCAGGCCGGTCAGCGAGAGCGACTTCTTGGTCAGCCCGAAGTCGGTCAGGTAGGCGTGCTCGGGGTGGTCGGGGTCGGTGCCCTCGGCGATCAGCACATTGCCCGGCTTGACGTCCCGGTGCACCAGTTCGCGGGCGTGCGCGGCGTCCAGCGCGCTGGCCACCTGGACGGCGATCCGCACGGTCTGGGCGCCCGTCAGCGGCCCCTCCCGGTCGAGCAGGGCGCGCAGGTCGCGGCCGCGGACGTACCGCATGGCCAGGTAGAGCACGCCCTCGACCTCGCCCGCGTCGTACACCGGGACGATGTTCGGGTGGTCGAGCGAGGCCGCGATGTGCGACTCCCGGACGAAGCGCTTGCGGAAGGTCTCGTTGCGGGCCAGTTCGGGGGCGAGCAGCTTGACCGCGACGGTGCGGCCGAGCCGCAGGTCCTCGGCGCGGTAGACCACCGCCATGCCGCCCCGCCCGAGCACGTGCTCCAGCCGGTAGCCCGCGAGCGTGCGGCCGTCCAGCTCGCCCGGCTCGGCGGCGGCCAGGGACGGTTGCTCGGGCGGCTCCCCGGGCATCGGCGGTCAGCCCCGGTCGGCGCGGTCGGCGGCCGCGTAGGTCTGCAGCTGGGTGGCGTCGCAGTAGTACCAGCGGCCCCGGTCGAGGTCGAGCAGCCAGGCGTCCGGGCCGTCCAGGACCGCGCCGAGCCGCAGGTCGCGGGTGCCGTCGCGGAAGGTCTCCAGGTCGATCCGGCCGGCCGCCCAGTCGTCGACCAGCCGCCGGTAGGTGGCCAGCGAGCGTTCCAGCGCGGCGAGCAGCGGACGCGGGTCGTCGGTGGTGGCGAGCGGGGCGCCGGTGGCCGGGGGCCGCTGCGGGAGGGCGACCAGCAGCCGTCCGTCGACCCACGCGGACCAGCCGTTGGAGCAGACGATCCGGGCCCAGTTGCCGTTGGTCCGGGTGAGCGCGACCGGCAGCAGGGGGTCCAGCGGCACCCCGACCGCGGCCGGGTCGGGGGCGGTCCAGGTCGGCATGCCGTCGGCGGGGACGACGTGGGTGGGCCGGAACCCGTCGGGCGTCGCCATGCGCTACCGCCGCATCACGGCCGGCTCGTGCCGGCGCAGCAGCCGGGCGACGACCAGTCCGTACGCGACGGCCAGCACGATCAGCATGCCCATGTCGAGCAGCCAGACGCCCTGCCGGTGCACGAACAGCGGGTCGTCGGTGAGCGTGCCGGGCACGGTGGTGTGCAGGTCGATGGTGGCGGCCATGGCGCCGAGCGCCCAGCGCGAGGGCACCAGCCAGGACAGCTGGTTGAGCACGGGGATGTGGTCGAGCTGCAGCAGCGCCCCGCAGAACACCACCTGGACGATGGCGACCAGCACCAGCAGCGGCATGGTCACCTCTTCCTTCTTCACCAGCGCGGAGATCAGCAGGCCGAGCATCATCGCGCTGAGCGAGAGCAGCGCCACGGCCAGGGTGATCTCCAGCAGCGGCGGCAGGAAGACCCCGCTGCCGCCCTGCGGTCTGAGCTGCACGCCGATCAGCGCGACCATGGTCAGCACCACCGACTGGACGACGGTGACGGTGCCCAGCACGACGACCTTCGAGCACAGGTACGCGGATCTGGACAGGCCGACGGCGCGTTCGCGCTGGTAGATCGTCCGTTCCTTGACGAGTTCGCGCACCGCGTTGGCGGCGCCGGTGAGCACCCCGCCGACGCACAGGATCAGCAGCGCGTTCAGCGCGGTGTCCTGGTTCAGGCGGCTGCCGGCCAGTGCGTGCGCCATCGCGCCCATCACGAACGGCAGCGCGATCATCACGGCGAGGAAGGTCCGGTCGGCGGCGAGCGCGCTGGCGTACCGGCGGCACAGCGTGCCGACCTGCCCGAGCCAGCTCCGCGGCCGGGGCGGCGGCGCGGGGGTCGCCTCCTCGGGCAGGGCGTGCTCGGCGGGGGCGAGCGCGCCGGGCCAGTCGCCGGGGCCGCCCGCCGGGCCGCTGACGTACTTGCGGTAGGGGGCGGAGGCGCGGAACTGCCCGGCCCAGTCGCGGTCGGTCTGGTTCTCGAACGCCTCGAAGGCGTCCGGCCAGTGCGCGAACCCGAAGTGCTCCAGCGTCTCGCCGGGCGGCCCGTACCAGGCGGTCCGCCCGCCGGGGGCGAGCAGCAGCAGCCGGTCGCACAGGTCGAGGCTGAGCACGCTGTGGGTGACCACGATGACGGTCCGCCCGTCGTCGGCAAGGCCGCGCAGCATCTGCATCACGGACCGGTCCATGCCGGGGTCGAGCCCGCTGGTGGGCTCGTCGAGGAAGAGCAGGGACGGCTTGGTGAGCAGTTCCAGGGCGACGCTGACCCGCTTGCGCTGGCCGCCGGAGAGGCTGGAGATGACCTGGTCGGCGCGCTTGCCGAGGCCGAGCTCGTCGATCACCTCCTCGACCCGGGCGGCCCGCTCCTCGGGCGCGGTGTCCTCGGGGAAGCGCAGTTCGGCGGCGTACGCGAGGGCCTTCCGGACGGGCAGTTGGGTGTGCAGGATGTCGTCCTGCGGGACGAGGCCGATCCGGCGGCGCAGTTCGGCGTAGTCGCGGTAGAGGTCGCGGCCGTCGTAGCGGACGGTGCCGCGGTCGGCGGGGCGCAGCCCGGTGAGCGCGTTGAGCAGGGTGGACTTCCCGGCGCCGCTGGGCCCGGCGACCGCGAGCAGGCACTTCTGGCCGACCGGGAAGGTGACCTGGTCGAGCAGGGTGCGGCCGTCGTCGACCTGGACGGTGAGGCCCTCCACGTCGAGGTCGATGTCGCCGGTGTCGACGAACTCCTGCAGTTCGTCGCCGACCAGGCAGAACACCGAATGGCCGATTCCGACCAGGTCCCCGGGCCCGACGGGGGCCTGTCGCACCGGCTGGCCGTTCAGGTAGGTGCCGTTGTGGCTGCCCAGGTCGGTGATCTCGTACCGGCCGTCGGGCGCGGCGCGCAGCTCGGCGTGGTGGCGGGAGACCGACAGGTCGCCGATCACCAGGTCGTTGTCGGACGCCCGGCCGATCCGCACCACCTTGGCGGGCAGCGGCATGACGCTGGACGGCGGCCGGTAGGAGCCGGTGATCGCGGTCAGCCCGGACGGGCGGCGGCCGGGCAGCGGGTGCACGGCGGTCGGTTCGGGCACCGCGCTGAACGTGCAGCGCGGGCCGTCGGCGGGACTCCCCAGGCAGAGCACGGTGCCGGGTTCGACCTCCAGGTGGACGACCCGGTGGCCGTCGGCGGCGTAGGTGCCGTTGGTCGAGCCGGTGTCGTCGACGATCCAGTGGCCGTCGCCGACGTGCAGTTCGGCGTGGTGCCAGGAGACCCGCGGGTCGGTCAGCACGATGTCACTGGTGGGGTCGCGCCCGAGGGCGTACCTGCGGCTCGGGGTGATGACCGTCGAGTCGCCGCCGGTTTCCAGGATCAGTTTCGGCGCGGTGAGCGCAGCCTCTCGCTCTCCCATACGTCGATGCTAGACCGCGCGGCGGGCACCCGCCCGGGGGGCGGTTTTCGGCCCTTCGGGTGACAGTGGGAAGCGGTCGCCACGGATCGGGTACCTGTGGGGTCGGGACCGAGCGGCCCGTTGGGCGGCGGATGGGAGCGGGCTTGTGAACACCTGGGCAACCTGGACCACTCAGGGCATTCTGTCCGGCCACGGTGGCGTGAAGACCGTGGAGATCGGCGTCATCACCGGGGACCTGACGGTGCACACCATGTGGATCGAGGGCGAGGCGCGGCTGACCGTGCAGTACAGCGGCGCGCTCGACTGGTTCACCGTGGAGGGCAGCCCCGTGGCCGCCGCGGACGAGGCGGCGGCCCGCGAGGTGCACCAGCGCATGGTCGAGGCCGTGAAGACGGGCGGAGGTGCCACCGCGCCACAGGCGTGACCGGACCAGCCCTCCCGGGCCGCCACCGACAGGCAGTCGGCCGCGACCCGGGTTTCGTGCGTCCTCGGGCCCTCGCGGCCCCCGCGGCCCTCACGGACAGGAGTAGACGAACCCCGCCTCGGCGCTGGGGCCGCCCGCGGGTTCCAGCACCTCCAGCCGGGCGGTGGCGGCGTACTCGCCGTGTCCCCGGAAGGCCCACTCCAGCCGGACCTCGGTGCGCCGGCGCCCGGCCTCCACGTGCTGCACGACCGGCCCGGAGTCGGTCCCGTCGCTGCGCACCCAGCGGTAGCGCACCTCGCCCTCACCGCCGTCGGTCTCCAGCACGCCCGTGACCACGGCGGTGCCGTCGCACCCGGGCCCGGCGGCCGCGGTCCGCGCCGTCACGCCCGCCACCTCGACGGGCCGCCCGTAGCGGTCCCACAGCAGGTACCCGAGCAGCGCGAGCAGCAGCACCAACGGCACCAGCAGCCACCTGTCCCACCGCCGCCGCGGCGCCGCAGCCACCTCCCCGCGCCACACCGCCGCCGCCCCGGGCGGCACCCCGGGCCCGAACCGCCGCAACCCGTCCTCCGCCCCGGGCTCCGCGGCCTCGAGCCGCACCGTCTCCGCCAGACCGTCCAACCGCACGGTCTCGGCCGCGTCCGACAACGGGACCGCCGGACGGAGCTGGACGGTGCGCTGTTCGTCCTGCGGGACGGCGGCCCGCAACTGGACCGTCACTTCGGGCGCGGCGGGCCGTCGGACGGGCCCGAGCCGGAGGCCGGGGTCAGGAGGCAGTTCGGTCATCGTCGGTCCCCCTAGCGCGGCGGGCAGATCATCAGATAGGTACCGGAGGACGCAGTGCCGCCGGACGGGGTCGTGGTCACGCTGACGCCCACGTTCTTGGTGCCGCTGTAGCAGGGGTACGTGTGCGACAGCGACACCCACTTCCTACCGGTGCTGTCAGTGACCACCGGGACGGTCTCGGACACCGGCGAGCTCCCCCCGTCGAGCCAGGTCACGGTTACCGCGGTCCCTGGGCTCCCGGCGGGCTGCACCGTGACAGAGAAGTCGACCTGCAGGGTGGTGTAGGAGACCTTTCCGGAGATCCGTCCCACTCCGACGGTGGCGGGCGGGGCGGTCGCCGTCGGGCTGGGCGTGGCGGACGGGCTCGGCGTGGCGGACGCGCTGGTGCTGGGGCTGGGCTTGGGGCTGGCGCTGGGCTTCGCCGTCGGGCTCGGGCTCGGGCTCGGTGTCGCGCTCGGGCTGGGCTCCTCGGTGGGCGAGGGGCTCGGGCTGTCGGTGGGGGGCGGGGCGGGGGCCGCGGTGGTGGGGTGGACGGTTGTGGTGGCGGGCGGGGCGGCAGCCGGCCGGGGGTCGGCGACCGTCTTCTCCTCACCGGCCGAGGCGACCGTGGCGAGCGCGCCGAGGACGAGGACGATCGCGCCGACGGTGGCGATCAGCCGTCCCCGGAACGGAACCCGCGGGGCGGTGAGCACCGTCGTCGCGTACGAGGTCGCGCCGGGCAGTGCGCCGTCGGCGGTCGGGGTGGGCAGCAGCAGGGGCAGCAGGGCGACGAGCGCGGCCAGCCGCCTGCGTCCGCGTTCCTCCCAGTCGGCGCCGTAGGCGGCACCGGCGGCGGCCTCCAGTTCGTCGACCAGGGCCTCCGCGCCCGGGGGCCGCTGTTCGGGGGTCTTGGCGAGCCCGGCCCGGATGAGCGGGCGGAGGGCTTCGGGCGCCTGGGTGTCGGGGATCTCGGCCTCGGTGTGCTGGACCGCGAGTTCCATCAGGGTGGTTCCGGCGTACGGCTTGGCGCCGGTGAGGCACTCGAAGAAGGTGGCGGTGGCGGCGTACACGTCGGTGGCCGGGGAGGCGGGGCGTCCGGCCCACTGCTCGGGGGCCATGTAGGCGGGCGTGCCCGCGACGGTGCCGCTGGCGCCGTCGCGGACGGCGATGCCGAAGTCGACGAGTTTGGACTGACCGTCGACGGTGACCAGCACGTTCCCGGGCTTGTAGTCGCGGTGCACGACACCGGCCCGGTGCGCGGCGGCCAGGCCGAGCAGCGAGCCCTTGAGGACGACCAGGGCGGCTTCCGGCCCGGTGCTGCCCTCGGCGCGCAGCAGGTCGCGCAGCGAGACGCCCTCGATGAGTTCCATCACGATGGCGGCGCCGTGCGGGCCTTCGACGTACTCGTGGAGGCGGGTGACGTGCGGGCTGTCGAGGGTGGCGAGCAGTTGGGCCTCGACCCGGAAGGCGGCCTGGTCGGGGTGGTCGCCCAGCAGGTACTTGATCGCGACGGGGGTGCCGGTGGCTCGGTGGCGGGCGAGGACGACGCGGCCGGACGCCCCGGCGCCGAGTTCGCGTTCGTGCGCGTAGTCGGGGAGTTCCCAGTGGACGGGGTCCGCCCGGGCGCGTCCCGCGGGGGCGGGTCCGCCGGTCTGCCGTCCGGGTGCTGAGCGTCCGTCACCTTGTCCACCCCCGGTGCCCCCGTGCTGTGCGGGGGCGCCCCGTTCGTCGCCTGCGGGCCGGCGCGGGTGCGCGGCCACCGGGAGTGACGCGCCCCCGGCCGGGCGGGTTCCGGCGCGGGGGCGGCGGAAGGTCACGATTCGGCTGTTTCGTGCACTGATCTTCGGACCGCCGAGGGGCGGCCGCCACCAGGCATCGTCACCAGGCGCCGTCGGGGGGCGGCGCGTCGCGGCGGCGGGTGGACTCGGCGGCCTCGGCGGCGACGGAGCCGCGGTGGACGAGCTGCTGGCCGAGGGCGGTGAGGGCCCGGCCGACGGCGAGCTCGTCGCCGATCTCGGGGTCCGCGGGGTCGGTGCTGCTGCGGTGGGCCTCGGCCTCGACCTCGATCAGGTTGACGCCGGTGTCGAGGACGGCGTGCGCCTGGGTGAGGTCGCCGACCTCGACCACCCGCAGCCGGACCGACCACTCGCTGCTGTGCGGTTCGGGCGCCGCCGCGCGGCCGCTCACCGCTGCTCCTCCTGCTGCGACGGGTCGGCGACCGGATCGCCCTCCGCCTGGGACTCCTCCCACGCGTGCATGGTCTGGTAGGAGGTGATGCCTTCCTCGGGGTCGACCGACCGGACGTCGTCCTCGTCCCGCCGGGCCTTCTCGTCGAGCCTGTCGCTCATCTCGGACATCCCGGGCTCCTCGCTCTCGGACCCCCGCTTCTCCCTCCAGCGTGCCCCCGCGGGCGGGTTCAGTCGAGTTCGGCCAGCAGGTCCGGGTTGACCAGCGCGACGATCGTCCGGACGTCCGCCTCCGCGACGGCGGGCCACAGCACGGCGCGGGCGGCCCGGTAGCGCTCGGCCAGCCGGGCCCGGTCCGCCGCCGGGAGCAGTGCGGCGCGGTCGGCGCGGGAGTTGTGCGCGTTGTCGGCGATCTTGACCAGGGCGGCGGCCTGGTCGGTGGCGACGTCCAGCAGCATCGTCCGGTAGTCCGCCCCCGGCGTGCGGGTGACCCGCCGGACGGTCGCCACCACGGCGGCGGGGACGCCCGCGGCGAGCAGGTCCTCGGCGGTGAGCGGGGTGTCCTCCAGGACGTCGTGCAGCAGCGCCGCCATCCGCAGGCCCGCGCCGAACGGGGCGACGCCCGCGGCGACGGCGCGCACGTGCTCCACGTACGGCACGCCGATCCGGTCGTACTGGCCCTCGTGCGCGCGGGCGGCGAGGGCGTCGACCTCGTCCGGGGTCAGGAACGGCACCGCGGTCATCACGTCCTCGCTCTCCGCTCCACCTGGAGCACTACGGCCGGAGTGGTCAGGGCGGAGCCCCCGGCCTCCGACGGAGTGTTCCACGCCCGCCCCGCCCGGCCGCCCCGGGGCCGGGGTTCGGGCGGTGGGACCTCGGGCGCCGCGACGTATAGTCCGGTTGACCGAAGGGAGTGATCGTCCGGTGCGGGTGACCCCGATCTCCCCGGAGCGGCTGGTCGAGCTGCTGGCGGGACGGATCCACGAACTGGCCGACGACGGACGGCGGCTGCGGGTCGCGGTCGACGGCGCGGCGGCGACCCGGCCCGGCGAGCTGGCGGACGCCCTGGTGGAGCCGCTGCGGCTGCTCGGCCGACCGGTGCAGCGGGTGTCGGCGGACGACTTCCTGCGGCCCGCCTCGGTGCGCTTCGAGTACGGCAAGCAGGACCCGGACGCCTTCCACGACCTGTGGCTGGACCAGGGCGCGCTGCTCCGCGAGGTCCTCGACCCGCTCGAACCGGACGGCGACGGCCGCGTGCTGCCCACGTACTGGGACCGGGAGACCGACCGCGCCACCCGGGCCGACTACGTCGAACTGCCGCCGCGCGGCGTGCTGCTGCTGGACGGACCGTTCCTGCTCGGCCGCTGGCTGCCGTTCGAACTGACCGTGCACCTGGCCCAGTCCGCCGCCGCGCTGGCCCGCCGCACCCCGCCGGCCGAACAGTGGACGCTGCCCGCGCACGAGCGCTACCGCACCGAGACCGACCCGGGCGAGCTGGCCGACCTTACGGTGCGGGTGGAGGACCCCCGGCACCCGGCGCTGGTGGAGCGGGACTGAACCGGACGCGCCGACGGCCCGGTGCCCGGGCGACTCAGGCGGTCGGGACGGGGCCCTGCTGGCAGCGCGGGCACCAGTAGGCGACGCGGTCCCGGTCGTGCTTGGCGGTGCGGATCGGCGTGCCGCAGCGTCGGCAGGGGCGGCGGCCCCGGCCGTACACCCAGTGCTGGTGGCCGGGGCGGGGGTCGCCGGTGGTGACGTGGCCGGGCCGCAGCTTGTTGGCGTCCAGCAGTTGCCGGGCGCCGTCCAGCAGGTCGTCCGGGTCGGGCAGGTCGCCGACCGGCAGCCAGGGGGTGACACCGGCCAGGAAGGGCAGCTCGTTGGCGTACACGTTGCCGATGCCGGCCAGGGTCCGCTGGTCGAGCAGGGCCTCGCCGACCGGGCGCAGCGGGTCGGCGAGCAGGCGGCGGTGCGCCTCGGCGGCGTCCCAGTCCGGGCCGAGCAGGTCGGGGCCGAGGTGGCCGACCACCCGGTGCTCCTGGTCGCTGCGCAGCAGTTGGACCACGGGCAGCCGGTAGCCGACGGCGGTGCCGTGCCCGGTGCCGAGGACCACCCGGACCTGGAACGCGGGACCGCCGTGCCAGCGCTCGCCGGGCCGGAAGGTCTGCCAGCGGCCGTCCATCCGCAGGTGGGTGTGGAGCGTCACGCCGCCCTCGAACCTGGTCAGCAGGTGCTTGCCGCGCGGCACCGTCCGCAGCACCTGGCGCCCCCTCAGGTCCGCGGTGGCGTGTGCGGGAACGCGGAAGTCCGACACCGTCAGCACGTGACCGGCGAGCGCCTGGTCGAGCTGGGTGGCGACGCGGTAGATGCTGTCTCCTTCGGGCACGCCCTCCATCATGCCGCCCGCCGCCGACACCGCGACCGGCGCCCCTCCGCCGCCGGCCGCCCCCGGCCGGATCCCGGCCGCTGCGGCCGCCGTCGTCCCCGCCGTTCTCCGCCCGCAGCGGAAATCCCTGGTCAGTGGCGTGTGCGTGCTCTACGGTCGGCGGAATGACAATCACTCACGAGGTGGCTGGAGACGGCCCCGCGGTCGTGCTGCTGCACTCCTCCGTCTGCGACCGGCGGATGTGGGACGGGCAGTGGGACGCGCTCCTCGGGGCCGGGTACCGCGTGCTGCGGTGCGACTTCCGCGGTTTCGGGGAGACCCCCTGCGCGGACCGCCCGTACGACAACCTGACCGACCTGGCGGACCTGCTCGACGAACTCGGCATCGAACGGGCGGCCCTGGTCGGCTCCTCCTTCGGCGGCCGGATCGCCCTGCAGTTCGCCGCCCTGCACCCCGACCGGGTCGGCTCGCTGACCCTGCTCTGCCCGGGCAGCCCCGACCACGAACCGAGCGCCGAACTGGTCGCGCTGGACGAGCTGGAGGTCGGCCTCGTCGAGTCCGGCCGACTGGACGAGGCGGTCGAACTGATGGTCGACACCTGGCTCGGGCCGGACGCGGACGAGGCGGCCCGGGCGAAGGTCCGGACGATGCAGCGCAATGCGTACGAGGTGCAGTTGGCGCCCGAGGAGGAGATCTCCCCGACCCGGGTCGCGGTCGACCTGCGGGCGGCCGTCGCGCCCACCCTGGTGTACTCCGGCGCGCACGACCTGGACGACTTCCGCCGGATCGCCGCCGACCTGGCGGCCCTGCTGCCGGACGCCGAGCACCGCGAACTCCCCTGGGCCGGCCACCTGCCCGCCCTGGAGCGCCCCGCGGAGACCGCCGAGCTGCTGCTGACCCGGCTCGCCGAGGTCGGCCGACGCTGATCCCCGTCGTCCCGCCCCTTCCCCAGATTCACTCCCCCGAGTGAATCCCCTCGGTCGCCCAGGGGCCCGCCAGCACGGGCGCCCTGGCCGACCGGCTGCCTTTCCGGCTGCTGCAGATCGAACGGGAGTTGGGGGAAACGGTTCTTCACCAACGGGCCGTCAGCCCTCCCCCTTCGAACGGCCGGTGCACGCGGTTCGAAAAAACCCGTGCACACGATCGACCGCTCTGATGTGATGCCGCCTGATCAACCTCCGCAGAACCCCCGCAGAAGAGGACGAACTCCACCCTTGGACGGCACGATGCGCGAAACGAACCACCCCCTCGGCTCCGGGTCGGAGGCCGTCCTGGCCAGGCTCGAGGCTTACTACGACGCGGTGCCCCGCTTCTCCGCGACGACCGAGGAGCACGGCCCGCTCACCCTGTTCGTCCGCACCGGGCAGGGCTGGCACTACTACGGTCGACCCACCCTGGGCGGCCCGGGCGTCTTCACCGCCGAGGACGTGGAACGGGTCCGGGCCCGACAGCGCGAACTCGGCGCGCCCGAGAACTTCGAGTGGGTGCACGAGACCTCCCCCACCCTGCGTGCGGCCGTCGAGGCTGCCGGGCTGGAGGTGCACGAGCACCCGCTGCTGGTGCTCGACCTCGACGCCCCGGCCGCCGACGCCCCGACGACCGCCGACAGCACGGCGGCGGCCGACGGCCCCGAGGTGCGGGTCGTCGCCCCCGACGACCCGCTGCTGCCGAGCGCCGTCATGCTGCCGCACCTGGCCTTCGCCGAGGCCGGCACCGGAATCGGCACCGCCGGGCCCGAACAGCTCGCCGAAGCGGTGAAGGGCCCCGAGAGCGAGGCAGCCGTGTCCCGCATGGCGGAGCGAATAACGGCCGGGCGCACGGTCCTCGCCGCGACCGTCGGACCGGACGGGGCGGCCACCGCCTCCGGCTGCCACCAGCCGGTCGGCGAGGTCAGCGAGATCGTCGCGGTGGCCACCCTGCCCGCCCTGCGCCGCCAGGGCCTGGCCCACCGCGTCACCTCGCACCTGGTCGAGCACGCCCGCACCGCCGGGGTGCGGACGGTGTTCCTCTCCGCGAGCGACGCCGACGTGGCGCGGATCTACGAGAGCGTGGGCTTCCGGCGGATAGCCACCGCCCTGATCGCCGAACCGCCCGCCGCGGGCTGACCGTCCGACCGCTCCACCGTCCGACCGCTCCACCGGCCGGTCCGCCAGCGGGGTGGCCGAGCGGTGGAGCGGTCGGGCCCGGAGCGGGTCGGCCCCGGAGCGGACCGGAGCGGACCGGGGCAGGCCGGAACGGGTCAGGTCAGGGCGGGTTGGGCCGGGGCGGCGGGCGGCGGTGGAACAGCCCTGCAGGGCACGGCACTCGGGAAGGGAGAGCCTCAGGAGAAGAGCGCGGAGCGGAGCTTGAGCCGGTCGGAGGCGCGGCCGCCCGGGCGGAGGCTGTAGTAGTCACCGTCGCAGTCGGGGCCGGTGAACACGGTGACGGTCGACCCGGTGAAGTTCTGCGGGGCGAAGGCGGGTTCGGTGGTGTCGGGGTCGGCGACCTCGGGCAGGGTGACGCAGACGCGGCTGTCCGGCTCGACGAGGACACCGGCCGCCCGGTTCCCGAAGTCGTCGTAGTAGGTGTAGCGGAACTCTCCGACGGCCGCACCGGCCGGGCTGGGCAGGGCGAGCAGCAGGGCGAGCGAGGCAGTGGCGGCGGCAACCGTCTGACGCAGGTACATGGGGCGGAACGGCCTTCCGGTAAGGGTGGTTTGCGGGCGGAGCGCCCGGTTCGACGCACACCACCGTAGGAGCGGGGTGCGGCAGCAAAACGGTTCTGCTTGCCCGTCCCGCGTGTCACTCCGCTCCCGTGCGCACCACGGTCGACCGCGTCGAGTGCCTCCGGTGACGAGCCGGGGTCGACGGGGCGTCAATTGGAGGGACCGCCAGTGGACATCGAGGAGGTCGAGCGCTTGTTCTCGTGTTAGAACCGGCGTCCAGCGGGCACATGTGTTGCTACCTGGGAGCAGGGTCGCGTCGGCGGGGAAGGCCGGGGCGTGCCTGCCTGCGGCGCGGAGGTGGTTGATGGACGGACCCGCACTCTCCCCGCGTGAGCTACTGATCCTCCAGCAGATCGAGGCCGAGCTGGGGAGCGATCAGGAGCTGGAGCGCGAGCTGCGCACGATGCGGACGGCGAGGGCCGCACGGCTACGACGGACGCTGATGGCCCGGCCGTGGATCGTGGTCGCGGTGATCTCGTGTTGTCTGGCCGTCTCGTTCGGACTGCTGGCCATGGCGGTGGCACTGGACGAACCGGCCCTGCTACTGGCCGTGGTGGTCAGTTGGGCCGTCGTGTTGGTGGCACTGATGACGGTCGCGGCCCATCTGCACCGACGCGGGCGAACCCGGTAGCCGCCCGGGCGGGCCGCCGACGGGCGGCCCGCACTTCCGGCCCGGGGCGCCCGGGGCCCCGGTGGAGGCCCCGGGCCTTAGGAGCGGACGGGCGGACGGGCGAGTGGGCGGACGGGCGGGTCAGACGCCGGGGAGGCCGGTGTCCAGGTCGTCCAGGGCGTGCGAGCAGATGCAGTCGCGGGCGGCGGGCAGCGACTCCAGGGCCTTGAACAGGACGGTGCGCAGCCGGTCGACGTTGCGGGCGAAGACCTCCAGCACCTCGGCGTGGGTGACGCCCTCGCCGGTCTCGACCCCGGCGTCGAGGTCGGTCACCAGGGCCAACGAGGTGTAGCAGAGGCCGAGTTCGCGGGCCAGGACGGCTTCCGGGTGGCCGGTCATGCCGACCACGGACCAGCCGTTGGCGGTGAACCAGCGCGACTCCGCCCGGGTGGAGAAGCGCGGGCCCTCGATCACCACCAGGGTGCCGCCGTCGACGGGCTCCCAGGCGAGGTCGCGGGCGGCGGCCAGGGCGGCGGCGCGGCCGTCCGGGCAGTAGGGGTCGGCCATCGAGACGTGCACCACCTCGGGCATCGACCCGTCGGGCAGGATCCGGCCGTCGTAGTAGGTCTGCACCCGCCCGGAGGTGCGGTCGACGAACTGGTCGGGCACCAGCAGCGTGCCGGGCCCGTACTCCGGCCGCAGGCCGCCGACGGCGCACGGCCCGAGGACCTGGCGCACGCCCAGGGCGTGCAGGGCCCACAGGTTGGCGCGGTAGTTGATCCGGTGCGGCGGCAGCCGGTGGCCGCGGCCGTGGCGGGGCAGGAAGGCGACCCGCCGTCCGGCCACCTCACCGACGAACAGCGCGTCGGACGGCGGCCCGTACGGAGTCTCGACGTGCACCTCGGTGACGTCGTCGAGCAGCGCGTACAGGCCCGATCCGCCGATGACTCCGAGCTCGGCGGTCGGGGTGCCGTCGGTGCGGGGCGGGTGGACGTCGGCCATGGCTCTCCCTCGGCTCTGGCGGTCGGTCGCGGCCCCGGGCGCCCGGTGGGGCCGGGCGGGTGGATCGGGTCCGCGCTGCGCGGGCCGGTGCACGGGCGGAACGGTCCGGCCGCGCACCTCCGGCGCGCTCCCACCTTACGAGCAGTCAGCTGCGCCCGTGCGCAAGGGCCGTCGTGGTGCGCCGCCCGCTCGGCGCGCCTGCCCGTTCACCACCGTTTCGTCCCGGTCCGGACCGTCCCGCGCAGCGCCCGCGTACAGTGGCAACTCCACCGGCGGCGGCCGCGGGTGGCGGCGGGCGGCCGCGAGCGGCTGAACGGCCGGACGAGACGACCGGGCGAGCGGACGGGTGGACGGGTGGACCACCGGGCGGCTGCGGCTGGGCGACCAGGACAGGGGACGGTGCGATGGGCGGGCGGGTGGAGGTGCACTCGGGTTCTGCGGTGGTGGGGGCGCACCGGCCGCTGGCCTGGCGGGTGCTGCCGTCCTCGCCGGACGCGGCGGTGCTAGTGCTGCACGGCGGGAAGGAGTTCGGTGCGGCGGCGCCTCCGCTGCTGAACCTGCCGGGGCTGCGGATGCGGCCGTTCGCGAGGGCGGTGCAGCGCGGTGCGCAGGCCGCGGGCGGCCGGTCACTGGCGGTGGGCACGGTGCGTTACCGCTGCCGGGGGTGGAACGGCGACCGGGCGGACGCGGCCCGTGACGCGGAGGCGGCGATGTCCGACCTGGCCGAGCAGTTGGGTCCGGTGCCGACGGTGCTGATCGGGCACTCGATGGGCGGGCGGGCGGCCCTGCGGGCGGCGGCCCACCCGTGCGTGCGGGGCGTGGTCGCGCTGGCGCCGTGGTGCCCGCAGGACGAGCCGACCGAGCACCTGCGGGGCCGCTCGGTGCTGATGCTGCACGGCGACCGGGACAAGGTCACCCCGCCCGACGAGACCGACCTGTTCGCGCTGCGGGCCCGCGACCACGGCGCACGGGTGGCCGGCTACCGGGTGCTGGGCAGCGGTCACACCCTGATGCGGCGGGCCGGTGACTGGCACCGCGCCGCCGCCGACCTGGCCCTGGCCCTGCTCGGCCTCGGAGCGCTGCCCGAGGAGGTCCGCACCGCCCTGGCCCTGCACGGCCCGGACCGGAACGGCCTGCACATCCCGCTCCGCAGCCGCCACTGACCCGCCCGGACGCCCCACGGTCGAAGGGGCACGGGCCGAAGGGCCACGGGCCAAGGGGGTACGGGCCGGAGGAGCAGGGGCCGGTCCGCGACGGGCGGGTGACCGTCCGGTGACGTTTGGTGCGGTTCCGGCTTCCGGCTCGCCCCGGGCGGGTAGGGGGCGCACACTCCGGTGGAGGGAGACGTCCGCCAATCGACTGAGGGAGGACCCGCCCATGGGGATCAGCCTGACCACTGATCGGCTCGTCGTCCGGGACTGGACACCGGACGACGCCGAGGACGCGCTGGCCGTGTACGGTTCCACGGACGTCGCCCGCTGGCTGACGCCCGTGATGGACCAGGTCGTCGATGTCGAGGCGATGCGTTCGGTGCTGCGCGGCTGGGAGCAGGAGCAGCCCGGTCTGCTGCCGCCGCGCGGGCGGTGGGCGGTGCAGCGCCGCGAGGACGGGAGGGTGGTCGGCGGTCTGGGCATCCGTCCGCTGCCGCCCTACGACGAGGACCTGGAGATCACCTGGCAGCTCTCCCCGCAGTACTGGGGCGAGGGCTACGCGACGGAGGCGGGCCTGGCGCTGCTGCGCTGGGCGTTCACCCAGGACGTCGAGGAGGTCTTCGCGGTGGCCCGGCCCAAGAACGACCGGGCGCACGCGGTGGCGAAGCGGCTGGGGATGCGCTGGGTCGGCGAGACCACCAAGTACTACGGGTTGAACCTCCAGGTGTACCGGATCCGCCCGGCCGACCTGCCCGAGTACCGGCCCTGAGCCCCGCCCCCGCCCGGCGGGCCGCGGGCGGGGTCGAGCGCGCATCGGCTCCGCCCTGCTCTGCCCTGCCCTGCCGTTCCGCGTCTTGGCCTGCCGCGGGCCGGGGCGGACCGGGGCCGGCCGGGGCGGACCGGGGGGCCGATCGGGGGTCGGTCAGGCCGGGTGCCCGACGGGTCGCCGGTCGACCAGCGGGTGCAGGTGGACGGGCCCGGCCTCGTCCGCCCGGGGCAGATCGGCGGCGTACCGGGCGGCGAGGGCGAGTCCGGCGGGCGGTAGCCAGGAGGCGGGGCCAGGGGCGAGGTCGGGGTCGAGCAGGACGAGGAGTTGGCCGGGTGTCGGGCGCAGTGCCGGGTCGGGGTCGAGGCAGCGGGCGAGGGCGGGCAGCAGCTCCCCGGGGACGTCGGCGAGGTCGGGTCGGCCCTCCAGGATGCGTCGCCGGACGGCCCGCGTCTCCTCCGCCCCGACGCCGACGGCGCCGCCCACACCCGTCCCCGTCCCCACACCCGTCCCCGTCCCCACGCCTGTCGCCCATGGTCGTGGGCGGCCGGTCCAGGGGTGGCGGCCCTGGGCGGCGGTGGCGAGCAGCGCGCCGAGGGCGAAGACGTCGCCGGGCGGTCCGGTGTCGGCGGGGCGTTCGATCTGCTCGGGCGAGGCGTAGCCGAGGGGGCCGGTAGTGCCGTCCGGGCCGGGGGCGGACGGGAGGCCGAAGCCGGTCAGCACCGGGTCGTGCGCGGTGACCAGGACCCGGGCGGGTTCGAGTCCGCCGTGGACGACTCCGGCGGCGTGCCCGGCGGCCAGGGCCCGGGCGAGTCCCGCGCCCAGGCGGCGGACGGTGGCGACGGGCAGCGGGCCGGTGGCGCGTAGCAGGCGGGCCAGGTCGGGGGCGGGGGCGTGCGCGGTGGCCAGCCAGGGCCGTTCGGCGTCGGGGTCGGCGTCCAGGACGGGCAGCGTCCAGGGCCCGTCGATCCGCCGGGCGGCGCGGGCCCGTCGGGCGAAGCGGCGGCGGGCGGCGGCGTCCGGCACCCGGGCGGGGTGCAGCTCCTCGACGGCCACCAGCAGCCCGTCGGCGGCGCGGCACAGGTGGATCCGCGCCGCGCCGCCGCCGTCGGTTCCGTCCCCGGTTCCGTGGCCGGTTCCGTGGCCGGTTCCGGGTGCCCGCAGCACCCGGAACGGTCCGATCTCCCGCATGTCCGGGCCCTCCCCCGTCGTCTTCCAGGACGACGGGAGGGACGACGGGGGCCGGGGCCGGGGTTCCCGACCTGGGGTTACTTCTCGGCGGGCAGCTCGTAGACGTGGCCGGGGGTGGCGATCGAGGTGATCGCCCGGGCGAACAGGGTGGAGGGTTCGCTGCCCTCGTGGACGATGTCGGTGTTCAGCAGGACCACCAGGGTGGCGTCCTGCTCGGGCAGGTAGACGGTGACGCTCTCGTAGCCGGGCAGTGAGCCGTTGTGGCCGACCCAGCCGCCGACCCGGAACAGGCCGAGCCCGTAGCCCGCGCCGTCGCCGAAGCCCGGGACGGGGAGGAACTTCTCGCGCTCGGCCTGGGTGGCGGGGCTGAGCAGGGTGCCGGTGGCCAGGGTCTTGGCCCAGCCGCGCAGGTCGTGCAGGTCGGAGATCATCGCACCGGCGGCCCAGCCCCAGGACGGGTTCCAGTGGGTGGCGTCGGCGACGGAGCCGTCCAGGGTCTGGTCGGTGTAGCCGTGCGCGTAGGGGCGGGGCAGTTCGGCGGCGCGCGGGAAGAGGGTGCGCTCCAGGTGCGCGGGGCCGGTGACGTTGCGGTGGATGAAGTCGCGCAGCGGCATCCGACCGAGCTTCTCGACCAGCAGGCCGAGCAGGACGGTGTTGGTGTTCGAGTACTGGTAGTCGGTGCCGGGCGGGAACACGTTGTCGTGCTTGAACGCGTACGAGAGCAACTCCTGCGGGGTGAACGGCCGTTCGGGGTCGGTGAGGAGGGCCTTCACGAAGTCGTCGTCGAAGGTGTAGGAGTACAGTCCGCTGCGCATCTCGGCGAGTTGGCGGATCGTGATGTGCTCGCCGTCCGGCACGCCGTCGAGGTACTTGGCGATCGGGTCGTCGAGGCCGAGCAGTCCGCGGTCGACGAGTTCGAGCACGGCGGTGACGGTGAAGGTCTTGGTCTCGCTGCCGATCCGCAGGTTCAGGTTGGGCGTCATCGGCTGCCCGGTGGCCTTGTCCGCGACGCCGTCGGCGTGGACGTACGTGCCGCGCCCCGGCAGCCACAGGCCGACGATCACCCCGGGCGTCCCGGTCTGTTCGCGCACCTCGGCGATCGCCGCGTCGAGCCGGGCCGCGAGGGCCGGGTCGAGCGGGCAGTCCTCGTCCACCGGGGGGTGCACGGGACGGTGCGCGGGTTGCAGGGCGGGTCGGGCGAACGGGGCGCCGGAGTCGGCCGCGGCCGGGACGGCGGGGGCGAGGGCGCTCAGGGCGAGCAGGGCGACGGCGAGTCGCCGGACGCGGGGACGGCGCATCGGGGCACCTCTTCCGGGAGGGGGCGGACTGTTCCGCCCAGGTCACCACCCGGACGCCCGCACGGGGCCGCGGCCGTCCGCCCGTCCCCGCGATTCCACCCGTGCGGCGGGCGGCCTCCGCCTGCTGACACCCCCGTCAGCGGGCGATCGCCCGCGGGCGGGGGTGTCAGCCGACCTTCGCCGACGGGGCGTCAGCGGGCCGGTCGGACCGGGTGCTTGCTCAGGATCGAGACCCGGTTGAACGCGTTGATGGTGATCGCCACCCAGATCACCGCCGAGATCTCCTGGTCGCCGAACACCTCCCGGGCCTGCGCGTACGCCGCCTCCTGCGCGGCCGCGTCGGCCGGGTGGGTGGTCGCCTCGGCCAGCGCGAGGGCGGCGCGTTCGCGCGCGTCGAACACGGCGGCGTCCCGCCAGGCGGCCAGCACGCCGAGCCGCTGCACGCCCTCGCCCTCCTTCAGCGCGGCCTTGGTGTGCACGTCCAGGCAGTAGGCGCAGCCGTTGAGCTGCGAGACCCGCAGGTTGACCAGTTCGACCAGCCGCCGGTCGAGCCCGGCGTCGGCGGCCGCCTGCCGGACCGCCTCCGCGGTGCCCAGCATGGCGCGGAACGCCTGCGGGGTCTGCTTGTCGACGTAGACCCGACCCGTCGGGGCCGCCACCTCGGTCACCTCGGACACCTGGACTCTCCTCCACTGCTCCACCGCGAACTGGCGTTTGTCGGACGCTCGGATCCATGATAGTTGAAGATGAAACGATTTGCTGGACGTGCTCGCCGGCCCCCGGCGGCACGGGAGGGAGCACCCCGATGAGCACCACCGAGAACGGCGCCGCCGAAGTCCTGCCCCCGCGCGACGTCCCGCTCGGCGGCCCGCGCGCGATGACCGTCCGGCGCACCCTGCCGCAGCGCGAGCGCACCCTCATCGGCGCCTGGTGCTTCGTCGACCACTACGGCCCGGACGACGTCGCCACCACCGGCGGCATGGACGTCGCCCCGCACCCGCACATCGGCCTGCAGACCGTCAGCTGGCTGTTCAGCGGCGAGATCGAGCACCGCGACAGCCTCGGCGTGCACGCCTTCGTCCGCCCCGGCGAACTCAACCTGATGACGGCGGGCCGGGGCATCGCGCACTCCGAGACCTCCACCGCCGCCACCACCGTCCTGCACGGCGTCCAGCTCTGGGTCGCCCTCCCCGACGCCCACCGGCACACCGCCCGCGACTTCCACCACCACGTCCCCGCGCCCGTCCCGCTCCCCGGCGGCGGCGAGGCCCGGGTCTTCCTCGGCACCCTGGCCGGCGACACCTCCCCCATCCCCACCTTCACCCCCCTCCTCGGCGCCGAGCTCACCCTCCCCGCGGGCACCACCACCACCCTCGACGTCGACCCGGCCTTCGAGCACGGCCTCCTCGTCGACCAGGGCGACGTCCTCTTCGCCGACACCCCTCTCCACCCCGCCGACCTCGGCCACCTCCCGCCCGGCCGCACCACCCTCACCCTGACCAACACCTCCCCCGCCCCGGCCCGCCTGATCCTGCTCGGCGGCCCGCCCTTCGGTGAGTCCATCGTCATGTGGTGGAACTTCATCGGCCGGTCCGGCGAGGAGATCGTCCAAGCACGGCTCGACTGGGAGCAGGGGGCGCGGTTCGGCGAGGTCCAGGGCTACCCGGGCGACCGCCTGCCCGCCCCGGAGCTGCCCAACGTCGCCCTCAAGGCGCGCGGCAACCGACGCTGACCTGCGGAGACCCACGGCCGGGGGCGGTCACGTCCGCCGGAGCGCAACGGGCGCGCCACGACCGCCTCCAGCCCGGGTCTCCGGGACAGTCACGGTCGGCCTGCCGGTTCCCGTCCACGGGCGTGTTCCGCAGGATCCGGGTGGACGAACGCCGACTTCACCGACCACCCGTCAGCTTCCGGCGGAACCCTGTCAGTCCAGGTGGCAGACGCGCAGGAAGACCGGATCGGCCGACGTACGGGCGATCGGGCCTGCACCTTCCCGGCCGCGCGCACGGTCGGGGAAGCCCGCTCCGTGGCGCCTCCCGCGGCCAACGGCAACCCGGCGCACCGCACCGCACCGGGGGCCGGTCGACGCCACGATCGGGCGTGTTCCCGAACCCCCGGAGACCTCGCGGCCGCACGGGGTCGAGCAGTGCCTTCGGTCTCGGGATCCGGTGTTCGATGCTTCAGCTCATCGGGTTCTCGCCCTGCGCCAGGAGGTGGACGACACCGACCCACACGGACTCGTCGGACCAGGTGTGGAACGCCCGCACCCGCCAGGAGCCGGGCGGCAGGGGGACCGGCGCTGCGGAGGGCTCGCCGTGCCCGTGCGGGTACGGCTTTCCGAGGTCCCGACCGGCGTCGGCCGAGTCCATGAGGACCGCAGGACCGTCGGTGGTCCAGGTGCCGCAGTCCTCCCACGGGGTGGCCGGATCGTCCAGCACGGCGTGGGCGGCAGCGAACAGCTCGGCCTCGGAGTCCGCCGCGAGCCACCTCACGAAGGCCGTTCGATCGGGCAGGTAGCAGGTGCCGGCAGGCTCGTCGCCCAGCACCAGAGCGGATGCGGAGTCGTCTCCGCGCAGGTCGACGACCCCGGCGTGGTCCTCCACCGCGCAGGCCCGGTCGTAGTCGTCCTGCCGACCGGTGGCGCCGAGGATCTCTCCGCCCGGGGTGCAGCCGTCCCAGCGGTCCAACGCGGATACCGGGACGACGACCAGCGGGCCGCCCATGGACTCGACCCAGACCGTCCCGGTTCCGGCGGCGGGTTCGAAGGTGTCGCTCATGCCCGCCATTGTGACCTCGGCGTGCGACGCCCCGGCCAGGAGCGTGCCGAACGGCCCGGAGCGTCCACGCGGTCACCGGACACGCCCGGAGGCGATCCGCTCGAACGAACCCGCCCGATCCCCGGGCATCGCACCCCGACCCGCCCCGCCCCGCCCCGCCCCGCTGGGACTTGCCACCCCGCCCCGCGCGCAGCCGCCCCGTCCCACGGCCTGGACACCGTCCCCGTCAGCGCCGACCTCCGGGAACAGGCACGCCACCATCCGTCCAGCGGATGGGCGGCATCCGCACAAGTGATCAGCAGGGGCGTTCCCCCGGGCCCTCCGCTCCGTCCAGGATGGCTGCCACCGCGGCCCGTCGGCCCGTCGCTCCGGCAGGCACCACCCCGCCGTCCCGGCCGGGCAGGCCGGTACGCACGCCCGCCCCGCTCGGCCGCGGTCCAGCCCCCTCGAACGGAGCCGCCATGTCAGCTTCCAGCCCTCTCGACGCCTCCGCGCCGGGCCCGGTCCTCGCCCGTCCCCGACTGACCGCGACCCTGCTGATGGCGGGCAGTTGCCTGCCGGTCCTCGGCGCCGTCCTGATCGCCCCGGTCGTCCCGAAGCTCCAGGAGCACTTCGCCTCCGTCTCCGGCGTGGACGCCCTCGCCCCGATGGCGCTGACCGTGCCTGCGCTCTCCCTCGCCGTGATGGCGCCGTTCGCCGGCGCGATCATCGACCGCCTCGGCCGCCACCGCCTGCTGGTGGTCGCCACCGTGCTCTACGCGGTCGTCGGCACCGCCCCGCTCTGGCTCGACTCGCTGCCCGCGATCATCGTCAGCCGGGCCCTGGTCGGCGTCGCCGAGTCCGCCGTCATGACCTGCTGCACCACCCTGATCGGCGACTACTGGAGCGGCAGGCAGCGCGAGAAGTACCTCGCCCTGCAGGCCATGTGTTCCGCGCTCTCCGCCACCGCCTTCTTCGCCCTCGGCGGCGCCGCGGGCTCGGCGGGCTGGCGCGCCCCGTTCTGGGCCTACGCCGTCGGCCTGCTGCTCGCGCCCCTGCTGGCCACCGTGCTGCGACCGGCCGGCCGCAGGCGGGACGCCGCCGCGGCCTCCCCCGCCCTGACCCCGTTCGCCCCGCTGCTGCGCCGCCTGCTGGCGCCCTGCGCGCTGACCTTCTTCGGCGCGGTCGTCTTCTACACCGTCCCCGTCGAGACCTCCTTCCTCCTCGAGGACCTCGGCACCGAAGCCCCCGCCACCATCGGCCTGTGCACCGCGATCGCCAGTACCGCCACCGTCGCCGGCGCGGCCGCCTTCACCCGCCTCACCGGCCGGGCCGACCGCCTGCTCCCCTGGACCCTCGCCCTGTGCGCGCTCGGCTTCGGCGTCATCGCCGTGGCGGGCAGCGTCCCCGTCCTGGTCGTCGGCGCCGTCGTCAACTGCCTGGGCACCGGCCTGCTGCTGCCCACCCTGATCACCCGCACCATGGCCGTGCTCACCCCCGCCGACCGCGGCCGGGGCACCGGCCTGTGGAACGCCGCCTTCTTCCTCGGCGAGTTCGCCTGCCCGCTGCTCCTGCTCGGCGCCGCCGGGCCCGCGGGAGACCTGGCAGGCGCTGTCGGCGTCCTCGGCGCCGCCACCCTGGTGATCGCCGCCGGCCTGGCCGTCACGCGTTCACGCCGCGCGGCGCTCCCCCGCCCGGTCGAGAACGCACCCGCCTGATCGACCGCCCGTTGGAACCACGCGGCCGGCGAGTTCCTGGGGGAAGACGGCTGCCTCACCTCGCCGCCCCCGCCCGACCGGCTGCCCCGGCGTCAACTCCCGTGCGTCCGAACGGCTTCCCGCCCGGGAGGGGCGGGCGCCGCTCCCCTCCCGGCCGCGCCCCATCTGGGATTCAACATGTATCCTAGATTGGTGCCAGATTACCGAACCTCTGCTGCCCTGGAGGCGCTGGAGCGCCGACTGCGCAACGCCCGCCGTCTGAACGTCGTCCTCGCCGCCGTCTGCGTGTTCCTGCTGATCGTCGCCCTGGCCGACGGCGGTTCCCGGCACCTGACCGGATCCGCACCGGGCCCCGCGGCCACCGGCAGTGCGAGCGCCACCGGCACCACGGCGCAGCGGGCCACCGCCGCCGACTCGCTGGCCCGGCGCGACCCGGCGGACCGGATGGCGCTGGGCCCGGCCGACGCGCCCGTGGTCATGGTCGAGTACGCGGACCTGCGCTGCCCGTACTGCGCGCTGTTCACCCAGCAGACGCTGCCCGCGCTGCTGTCCGAGTACGTCGACACCGGCAGGGTCCGCTACGAGTTCCGCGACCTCGCGTTCTTCGGCGACCAGTCGGTGGACGGCGCGGTCGCCCTGCACGCCGCGGCCGACCAGGGGCGCTTCCGGGAGTACCTGACCACCCTGTACGGCGCCGCCCCCGACCACGGGCACCCCGACCTGCCGAAGGAGAAGCTGCTCGACTTCGCCCGCACCGCGGGCGTGCCCGACCTGGCGGCCTTCGAGACCGCGCTCGGCAGCGCCGACCTGCGCGCCGCCGTGACCACCGCGACCGGGAAGGCCCAGGACCTGGGCGTCACCAGCGTTCCGTTCTTCGTGGTCGGCGACCGGGTCCTCTCCGGTGCGCAGCCCGTCGACGCGTTCCGCGAACTCCTCGACGACGCGCTCGCGAAGGCGGGCGGCACGCGGTGAACATCGGCTTCGCCGGGGCCCTGGCCGGAGGGGTGCTGACCCTGCTCAGCCCGTGTTCGGTGATGCTGCTGCCCGCGTTCTTCGCCTACGCCTTCACCTCCCCGGGCCGTCTCGTCGCCCGCACCGGGGTCTTCTACCTCGGGCTGCTCGCCACCCTGGTTCCGGTCGGCGTGCTGGCCGGCGGTCTGGGCGCCGTCGTCTCCGAGCACCGCGACCTGCTGGTCGGCGCCGCCTCCTGGACGGTGATCGCCCTCGGCCTGGTGCAGCTCTCGGGCCTGACCCTGCCGACCCTCGGACAGAGCCGCACCGGCGACCTGACCTCGAACCTGTCGGTGTTCCTGCTGGGCAGCGTGTACGGGGTGGCGGGGGTGTGCGCGGGGCCGGTGCTGGGCTCGGTCCTCGCGCTGGCCGCGCTCGGCGGCACCCCCCTGTACGGCGGCGCCGTGCTGGCGGTGTTCGCGTTCGGCATGGTCGTCCCGCTGTTCCTGCTGGCCCTGGCCTGGCCGCGGCTGCCGTGGATGCGCCGCGCGGTGCGCCCGCGCGAGGTGCGCCTGGGCCGGTGGCGCACCACGGTGACCCAACTCGTCGGCGGCGCGCTGGGCGTGGCCCTGGGCGCGCTGCTGCTGGCCACCGACGGGACGACGTCGCTGGGCGGTTTCCTCGGGGCCTCGGACCAGTTCGCGGTGGAGACCCGCACCCTCGACGGGGCCGCGTCCGTCCCCGACCTGGCGGTGGTCGGGGCCGCCGTCCTCGCCCTGGGCGCCGCCTGGTTCGTGCACCGCCGCCGCGCACGGGGCGCAGCCGGGCGGCGGGCCGCCGGTGAGTGAGCGCGCCGCGTGCCCGCCCGGTCGTCCGTCCGGGCCCGGGTCGGGGAAGATGGGGGCCATGTCGACAAGCGAGAGCGCCGCCGAGCGGGCCTACGCCGCCCTCCGGACGGGCATCCTGAACGGGACGCACCGGCCCGGGACGATGCTCGGCGAGGCGGGCGTCGCCGCCGAGCTCGGCCTCAGCCGCACCCCCGTCCGGGCCGCCCTGGTCCGGCTCCAGGACGAGGGCTGGATCACCGTCTACCCCAAGCGCGGCGCCCTGGTGCGCGGCCTGGACGGCAAGGACGTGCAGGACCTCGCCGACGCCCGACTGATCCTGGAGAGCACCGCCGTCCAGCGCACCACCCCCGAACGCCGGGCCGCCCTCGCCACCCGCCTGGAGGCCGAAGTCGACCGCCAGGAAGGCGTGTTGGCCGACGGCGACCTGCCCGGCTTCATCGAACTCACCGTGGCCTTCCACCGCTCCTTCGTCGAGGCCGCCGACAACCAGGTCCTGCTGGAGCTGAACGACCGTCTCGCCGACCGCCAGCGCTTCCTGCTGTTCAGCTACGGCGAGCAGTTGATGGAACGCTGCGCCGACATCATCGCCGAACACCGCGCCCTCGTCGCCCGCCTGGCCGCCGACGACGTCCAGGGCTTCTCCGACATCCTGCGCTCCCACGTCGGCGACACCTACGGCTTCGACCTCCGCCACCTGCGCGTCTGAACGGTGCGGCGGCCCGGCGCGCACCCGGAACGGGAGGGGACGCGTAGGTGCCCGGCCGGTGGGTTCCGGCCGGGCACCTGCGCTTCGGGTGCTCAGGCGTGGGCGGCGGTCGGCCCGCGGGTGCCGCGGCGCAGTCCGGCGGCGGCGAGGAGGGCGCCGACGACGCACAGGGCGGCGGTGACCTGGACCGCGGTGTGGACGCCGTTCATGAAGGCGTCGGCGCTGCCTTCGACCACGGCGGCCTTCAGCTGGGCGGGCATGGCCGGGTCGACGGGGGCGATGCCCATGGCGACGGCGTCCTTGGCGGCGGCCAAGCCCTGGGCGGTGGGTTCCGGTACGCCCGCACCGGTCAACTCCCGCACCAGCGTGGATCCGACCCGGCCGCTGACCAGCGAGACCAGCACGGAGGTGCCCAGCGCGCCGCCGATCTGCAGTGCGGTGGCCTGCAGTCCGCTGGCCACGCCGCCGTCGCGGACGGGGGCGTTGGCGACGATGGCGTCGGAGGAGGCGGACATCACCATGCCGACGCCGAGGCCGATCAGGACGAACGGCGGCCACATCGCCCCGTACCCGGAGTGGCTGTCCCAGGTGCTCATCCACAGCGCGGCGACGGCCTCCAGCAGCATGCCCGCGGGCATCGTGAGGCGGGCGCCGAAGCGTCCGGTCAGGGCCGCACCGAGCGGGGCGGCGGCGACCGAGGCCAGGCTCATCGGGAGGGTGCGCACGCCGACCTCGACCGGGCCGAGGCCGCGGACGTTCTGCAGGTAGAGCATCAGGAAGAAGATCACGCCGAGCAGGACGAAGAAGTTGACCGCGGTGACGACGGTGCCGATGGTCAGCGCGGGGCTGCGGAACAGCCGCATCGGCAGCAGCGGGTGGGCGATCCGCGTCTCGTAGCGGGCGAAGAGCGCCAGCAGCACCAGACCGCCCGCCAGGGTGCCCAGCGTGCCGGGCGAACTCCAGCCCCAGCTCTCGCCCTTGATCACGCCGAAGACCAGGGCGACCAGGCCGAGGGCCAGCACGGCGACGCCGACCAGGTCGAAGCGGTGGTGGCCGGTGGAGTCCTTGCTCTGCGGCAGGACGAGCAGGCTGAAGACCAGCGCGCCGATGCCGATGGGCACGTTGACGTAGAAGACGGACTCCCAGCTGACGTGCTCGACCAGCAGGCCGCCGACGATCGGGCCGAGCGCGGTCGAGCAGGACGCGACCATCGCCCACAGGCCGACGGCGGTGCCGAACTGCTTCGGCGGGAAGACCGCGCGCAGCAGGCCCAGCGTGTTGGGGATCAGCAGCGCGCCGAACAGGCCCTGCAGGGCCCGGAAGGCGATGACGCCGCTCACGGAACCGATCAGACCGATCATCACCGAGGAGAGGACGAAGCCCGCGACGCCGACCAGGTAGAAGGTGCGGCGGCCGAACCTGTCGCCGAGCTTGCCGCCGAGGATCAGCGCGGCGGCCATCGCCAGCAGGTAGGCGTTGGTGACCCACTGCAGGTCGGAGGTGGAGGCGTGCAGGTCGCGGCCGATCTCCGGGTTGGCGATCGAGACCACCGACCCGTCGAGGTTGACCATGAACAGGCCGATCGCGACGGCGAGCAGCGTCAGCCACGGGTTGGCGCGCCGCCCGCCGGGTTCGCCGGGCGGTTCGGTCCGTGCGGGCAGGGCGGTGCGGTCCACCGGGGTGGAGGAGGGCATGGAGGTGCCTTGTCTGAGGGGGAGTTGACGGGGACGTCGCGCCCGGCCGGGTGCACGGCACGGACGCGCGCCGGAGCGCCGTCGGACCCGCCCGGGTGCACCGGTTCGACGGGTGGGAGCGGGCGGTGCCGGACGGTCAGCCGGCGGAGTGGAGGTGCCGGACGAGCGAGTTCAGGGCGCCGAGCGCCGAGCCGAGGGCGTCCTGCTCCCCGTCGGTGAGCGTGGCCAGCAGCCGCGTCAGGTGGGCGGTCTTGATCGCCCGGGCCTCGGCCAGCCGCGAGGCGGCCAGCGGCGTGGGGTGCAGGTGCGCGACGCGCTTGTCACCGGCGTCCTGCCGACGCTCCAGCAGGCCCTGGTCGGTGAGTTGCGTGACGAGGGCGCTGACGTTGTTCGGCTTCATCAGCAGCACCTCGGCGGCCTCACGGACCGTGACGCCCGCGCGCTCCTCGACCAGCCGCAGCAGGGCGAGTTGCCCCTCGGGCAGCCCGGGGTGCGGGAAGTCCAGCGCGACCTGCCGCTCCAGCACCCGGTTCAGCACGGGCAGGACCGACACCAACACCTCGGCGGTGGAGTCGACTTGCTCACGGCGAGCACGGGAGGAGGGCACCGCCCCAGATTAGATACGCCTACATACCTATGTCAAAATATCTAATGCCGGGTCCGCCGCGTCCCGGGCGTTCTCGGTGGCGGCGATCGTCTGACGCAGCAGACGGCGGGCGGTCTCCAGGTCGGCGGCGCGCCGGTCGAGGACGTCCAACTGGTCGCGCAGGCTGGCGAGGACGCCGGGGCAGGGGCGCAGCGCCGCCGTGTCGTGGGTGCAGGGCAGGACCTGGCGGATGGTGCGGGTGGGCAGGCCCGCGGCGAGCAGGGCGCGGACGCGGTGCACGGTCTCCACCGTCCGGTCGTCGTAGTCGCGGTACCCGTTGGCCCGGCGCCGGGAGTCGATCAGCCCCGTGCGCTCGTAGTAGCGCAGGAGCCGCTCACTGACCCCGGTGCGGCGCGACAGCTCCCCGATCAGCACCGGCCCGCCCCCTCTCGGCTTGACCTTCCAACGGTGTCAGGGTGCCACAGTTCCCCCGCCGGCCGGCCTTCCGGTCCGGTGGAGACGGAGGGAGCGAATCCATGATCATCGATGCGCACGGCCACGTGCACGACCCGGTCGAGGTGCACGTGGGGCTGCTGGACGAGGCCGGGGTCGACCGCGCCGTCCTGTTCGGCACCCGGCCGCACCCGGAGCGGGCCGGTGACCTCGCCTCGCTGCGCCGGGAGATGGCCGTCCTGGAGAGGGCGCTGGGAGGTCGGGCGGACACGGTCGAGGCGTACCGCGGCGCGTGGCGGGAGCTGGACGCCGCGCTCGCCGCGCACCCGGACCGGTTCGTCGGCTTCCTGTCGGTGCCCCTGGGGCTGGGGGCGGAGGAGACCGCCGCGGTCGTGGAGCAGGAGGTCCTCGGGCGCGGACTGCGCGGGATCGGGGAGCTGACCCCGCCGCCGGGAGGAGCGGGGCTGGTCGAACCGGTGCTCCGGGCGGCGGCCGACCAGGGGCGGCTGCCCGTCGTCGTGCACGGGTCCGCGCCGACCGCCGCGGAGGACCTGACGACGCTGGCCGCGCTGGCCCGCCGGTACCCGGAGGTTCCGCTGGTGGTCAGCCAGCTGGGCGGGCAGCACTGGATGCAGGCCGTCGAACTGGTCCGGGACACCCCGAACATGTACCTGGAGCTGTCCACGGCCGGTGTCGTCTTCGCGGTGCGCGTGGCCGTCGAGGAGATCCCGGACCGCACCCTGTTCGGCTCGGACGCGCCGTACGGCGACCCGGTCCTCGCCCGGGCCCTGGTGGAACGGGTCACCGCTCCGGGCGAAGTGCGCGACCGGGTCCTCGGCGGGACGGTCGCCGAACTGATCGGCCTCGGCTGACGCCGGACCGCCCCCGGCCGACGGCGGCTGCGCGGCCGACCGGGGGCGGACGACCACCTGATCTACCCAAAAGCCTCACGGGCTGTCGCTGTCATCGGACGTGTGCGGTGCTTAGGCTCCGGCATGCGGAACAGCACCCGAGACTCGACGGAAGATCACATGGACTACTGCACGGCCTGCCGACGGCACCTCAACGGCGCGCTGTGCTGCCCCGGGTGCGGCACCTCCAGCACGTCCGGCACCCCGTCCGGACCGACGGTCCCGTTCCGGGCACCGGCCCCGACCGCGACGCCCGCGCACGCCGGGCAGCAGCCGTACGGGCAGCCGGCCCACGAGCCGCCCGGGCGAGCAGGATCGACGTCCGAGCAACCGGGTCCGGAGCCGGTCCCGCCCCGCGCCGAGGAACCGCGGCCGCAGGGCAGCCGCGCAGCGACCGCACCGTCCCGGGGCCGCAGGGCACGGGGGCGGCAGCGCGGGGTGGTGGTGCTGTCGGTGGCCGGTCTGGTGGTCGGCGGGATCGGGGCGATGGCGATGGCCGTCATGGGCGGGCCCGAGGGGGGCGTCGCGCCCGCCGGCCCGACCGACCCCGGGCACTCGGCGTCCGTCGGCGACGCGGTCTCGGGCGAGGCGTCCGCGCACGCCACCACGGTCCCGGTCTCCCCCGTCCCGTCCGCCGATCCCCACCGCAGCAGCAAGCCGTCGGCCCCGGCCTCCTCCGCGAGCCCGTCGGCGAGCACCGGCCCGACCACGGCACCGACCACGCCACCGGCCACCAGACCGGCCGCCTCGCCCACCGCGCCCCCGTCCGCGCCCAGCCCGACCGCCCCCGCGACGACCGGTCCCGCCACGCCGACCCGCTCGGCCGGCCCGTCGCCCACCTGCAAGCCGGTGCTCTTCTGGTGCGCCTGACCGCCCCGGGCGGCGGTGGCGCGGCAGCTCGTCACCGGACGTTCCCAGCGACCGGACGGGAGGTCCGAAAAGAAACCGGGTCCAGGTGATTTTTGTCGGCTGACGGGCAGGCGCGGTGCTGGCGGGTCGGCCGAGCCCGCGGTCCGCCCGTACGGAGTACCACCGGGCCAGCACACAGGAGGCCGTCATGACCGACACGGGAAACGTCCGCCCCCTCGGGGGCCCTCCGCCGCCTCCGACGGGCACGCCCCGTCCCGATGCGGGCGCCGCGCCCGGAGGCCGCGGCAGGACGACCGTCGCCGACACCGTCGTCGCGAAGATCGCCGGTGAGGCCGCGCGCGAGGTTCCGGGCGTCCACGCGTTGGGAGCCGGATCGTCCCGGGCCCTGGGCGCGGTGCGCGACCGCGTCCCCGGCCGCAAGGGGGGCGACGCCACGCGCGGGGTGAAGGTGGAAGTGGGTGAGCGCCAGGCCGCCGTCGACCTGGAGGTCGTGGTCGAGTACGGCGTGCCCGTGCTCCTGGTCGCGAGCGAGGTGCGCACGGGCGTCATCGAGGCGGTGGAGCGCCTGGCCGGCCGGGAGGTCGTCGAGGTGAACGTCGCCGTCAAGGACGTCCACCTGCCCGGTGAGGACGAGGACGACAGGGACGAGGAGGGCGGGAGCACCGGCTCCGGGCGGGTGGTCTGAGGACAGGACGGAACAACAGGGCAGGACGCGGCGGCGGCGGGGCGCCGCCGTGCGGGCGGTTCACCGTCCGGGTGGGTCCTCCAGCGCGGGCAGCACCTTGTCCAGCGTGACGGGCAGGTCCCGCACCCGCGCGCCGCAGGCGTGCCACACGGCGTTGGACACCGCGGCGGCCGTGCCGACGATGCCGATCTCGCCGATGCCCTTGGTCCCCATCGCGTTGACGTGCGGGTCGTGCTCGTCGAGCCAGTGGGCCTCGACCTCGGCCACGTCCGCGTTGGCCGCGATGTGGTAGTCGGCGAGGTCGTGGTTGACGACGTGGCCGGTCCGGGGGTCGAGGACGCTGTGCTCGTGCAGCGCCATGGACAGCCCCATGGTCATGCCGCCGACGAGCTGCGAGCGTGCCGTGCGCGGGTTGACGATCCGGCCGACCGCGAAGACGCCCAGCAGGCGCGGCACCCGGATCTCCCCCGTGTCCAGGTGGACCCGGGCCTCGGCGAACTGGGCGCCGAAGGCGTGCATCGCCCAGCGGTCGTCCGCCGGCGGGACGGAGCCGGACGCCTCGGCCCGCTCCGGCGGCTCGGCGCCGTACCTGGTGCGGAAGGCGCGGGCGGCCTCGACCACGGCCGAGCCCCAGGTCGACATGCCCGAGGAGCCGCCCGCCACCGTCGCCATCGGGTGGTCGGTGTCGCCGATCCGCACCTCGACCCGCTCGACCGGGACGCCGAGCGCGTCCGCGGCGATCTGCGCCAGGGTGGTCCAGGTGCCGGTGCCCAGGTCGGCCGCGCCGATCTCGGCGACGTACCGGTCGCCCTCCCGCCGGATCACCGCCGTCGACTTCGACATCCGGTGCACCGGGTAGGTGGAGGCGGCGACGCCGGTGCCGACCAGCCAGTCGCCGTCGCGGCGCACGCCGGGCCGCGGGTCGCGCCCGCTCCAGCCGAAGCGCGCCGCGCCCTCGCGCAGGCAGCCGACGAGGTTGCGGCTGGAGAAGGGCTTGCCGGTCTGCGGGTCGGTGACGGGTTCGTTGCGGATCCGCAGCTCGACCGGGTCGAGGCCGAGGCGCTCGGCCAGTTCGTCCATCGCGACCTCGGGTCCGAACATGCCGGGGCACTCCCCGGGGGCGCGCATCCAGGACGGCACGGGGACGTCCAGGGCGGCCAGGCGGTGGGTGGTGCGCCGGTTCGCGACGGCGTACATCATCCGGGCGGGCACGCCGGTCTGTTCGGCGAACTCCTTGATCCGCGAGGTCTGTTCGACGACGTCCACCGCGAGGGCGGTCAGCCTGCCGTCGCGCTCGGCGGCGAGGAGGCAGCGCTGGACGGTGGGGGTGCGGTAGCCGGCGAGGGAGAACATCTGCTGCCGGGTCAGCGCGAGGCGCACCGGCCGGCCGGGGACGGCGCGCGCGGCCATCGCGGCGAGCACCACGTTGACGTGCGGGGTGCCCTTCGACCCGAAGCCGCCGCCGACGTACGGGCAGACCACCCGGACCTTCGCCTCGTCGAGGCCGAACACCGAGGCCACGGCGGTCCGGGCGGGGTGGACGCCCTGGGTGGAGTCCCAGAGGGTGAGGCGGCCGTCGGCGGGCTCCCAGTGGGCGGTGGTGGCGTGCGGCTCCAGCGGGTTGTTGTGGTACGTCGCGGTGGTGTAGGTCTGCTCGACCACCACCGCCGCGACGGCGGTGGCGGCCGCGACGTCGCCCTCGACGGTGTCGGTGGGGAAGTCCGGGTTCACCCGCTCGGGCGCGTACAGGTCGTCGCGGTCGGCCCGCAGCTCGCTGTCGTGCGGCTCCTGCGCGTAGGTCACCCGGACCAGGGCGGCGGCGTGCCGGGCCGTCTCGGAGCTGTCGGCGACGACCAGGGCGACGACCTGGCCGCGGAAGGCGACCCCGTCGTCCTGGAGGGCCGCCAGCTCCCGGTCCTCGGTGGAGGCCAGGCGTTCCGCGGTGGCGGGGGTGAGCACCGCGAGCACGCCGTCGAGCACCTCGGCGGCGGCGGTGTCCAGCGCCGTGACCCGTCCCCGGGCGACGGTGGCCTGGACGGGGTGCGCGTAGGCGGGGTTCTCCACCGGCGTCTCGTAGGCGTAGACGGCGGTGCCGCGCACCTTGGCCGCGCCGTCCCGGCGGGGCAGGTCCAGGCCGATGGCCACGGGGCGGTCGATGAACGTCATCGGGCGTCCTCCCGGACGAGTCCGCGCAGGGTGGCGGCGAGGGTGCGGCGCAGCAGCGGGATCTTGAAGGCGTTGCCGCCGTCCGGTCCGTCGGCCGGGCGGGCGTCGGCGAGTTCGGCGTCCGCGGCGGCGCGGTAGGTCTCCTCGGTGGCCGGGGCGCCGCGCAGCACCCGTTCGGCCCGGTGCGCGCGCCACGGCACGTGGGCCACGCCGCCGAACGCGACCCGCGCGTCCGTGATCACCCCGTCCCGCACCTCCACCGCCGCGGCGACGCTGACCAGGGCGAACGCGTACGAGGCCCGGTCGCGCACCTTGCGGTAGGCCGAGCGGCGGGCGAGCGGCAGGGGCGGCAGGTCGATCGCGGTGATCAGGTCCCCGTGTTCGAGCACCGTGTCCCGCTCGGGGGTGCCGGCGGGCAGCCGGTGAAGGCCGGTGAAGGGGATCGTGCGCTCGCCGTCCGGCCCCAGCACCCGCACCCGGGCGTCGAGGGCGGCCATCGCCACGGCCATGTCGGAGGGGTGGACCGCGAGGCAGTGCTCGGAGGCGCCGAGGACGGCGTGGTGGCGGGTCCAGCCGCCGACGGCGGAGCAGCCCGAGCCGGGCTGCCGCTTGTTGCACGGGGTCGTGACGTCCTGGAAGTAGACGCAGCGGGTGCGCTGCAGCGGGTTGCCGCCGGTGGTGGCCATGTTGCGCAGCTGGCCCGACGCCCCCGACAGCAGGGCCTGGGAGAGCACCGGGAACCGCTCGCGCACCCGCCGGTCGGCGGCGAGGTCGCTGTTGCGGACGCCCGCGCCGATCCGGAGGGTTCCCCCGTCGAGCTCCTCGATCCCGGCGGGCAGCAGGTCGGCGACGTGGACGACCAGGTCGGGTGCGGCGACGCCGAGCTTGAGGTGGTCGACCAGGTTCGTCCCGCCGCCGAGGAACACCGCGGCCGGGTTCCCGGCGACGCTGCGGACGGCCGCCGCCGCGTCGGCCGGGCTCCGGTACTCGAACGGTTTCACTCGGCCACCCCCGCACCCGGCGCCGCCGTGCCGGACTCCGCCGCGGCCCGCTGGACGGCCGGCACGATGTTGACGTAGGCCGCGCAGCGGCACAGGTTGCCGCTCATCCGCTCGGCCACCTCGGCCCGGTCCAGCCGCGGCGGCCGGGTGCCCTCGGTGACGGCGCTGGGCCAGCCCCGCGCGAACTCGTCGAGCATCCCGACCGCGGAGACCACCTGCCCCGGGGTGCAGTAGCCGCACTGGAACGCGTCGCAGTCGACGAACGCCCGCTGCACCGGGTGCAGCCCGTCGTCGTCGGAGCGCTGCCCGCCGGCGGGCCGCTCGCCGTCGGGCCGGTCGTGGGCGGCGAGCCCTTCGGCGGTGACGACCCGGGCGCCGTCCTGCGTGACCGCCAGGGTGAGGCAGCTCAGCACCCGGCGCCCGCCGGAGAGCACCGTGCACGCGCCGCACTGCCCGTGGTCGCAGCCCTTCTTCGGGCTCGTCACCCCCAGCCGTTCGCGCAGGGCGTCGAGCAGGGTCGTACGGGTGTCGACGGTCAGCCGACGCGGGGTTCCGTCGACGTGGACGGTGATCTCGCTCATCACCGCACGAGGGTTCCCGGGGTCCGTCCCGCCCACACGGGACCCGCCAGTACTCACCCGGGCGGGCGCCCCGCGAGGATCTTGACGCGAAACGGAGGGGAGCCTACGTTACTCGCGAGTCAACTCGGCTGGGGCCGGGGCCGTGCCGACGCGCGGCACCTCCCGCACGACCTCCGCACGGAACGGGCCCGGCCCCAGCCACCGCCGCCGATTGGACGCACCCCCATGGACTCCCTCCTGCTGTCCCGCCGCGACCTGGACTTCCTGCTCCACGACTGGCTGAACGTCACCGCGCTGACCGCGCGCGGGCGCTACGCCGAGCACGACCGGGACACCATCGACGCGGTGCTCGACCTCAGCGCGGAGATCGCCGCCCGGCACTTCGCCCCGCACAACAAGAAGAACGACGCCCAGGAGCCGGTCTTCGACGGCGAGCGGGTGCACGTCATCCCGGAGGTCGGGCAGGCCCTGCGGGTCTTCGCCGACTCCGGGCTGGCCGGTGCGGCGATGGACCACGCGGTGGGCGGGCAGCAGCTGCCGCAGGTGGTCGCCCACGCCTGCATGGCCTGGTTCCAGGCGGCCAACGTCGGCACCGCCGCGTACCCGTTCCTGACGGTGGCCAACGCCAACCTGCTGCTGGCGCACGGCAGCCCTGAGCAGGTCGACACCTATGTGCGGCCGATGGTGGAGGGCCGCTTCTTCGGCACCATGTGCCTCTCGGAGCCGCAGGCGGGCTCCTCGCTGGCCGACGTCGCCACCCGCGCGGTGCCGCAGCCGGACGGCACGTACCGGATCACCGGCACCAAGATGTGGATCTCCGGCGGCGACCACGACCTGAGCGAGAACATCGTCCACCTGGTGCTCGCCAGGATCCCCGGCGGGCCCGCGGGCGTGAAGGGCCTCTCGCTCTTCGTCGTCCCCAAGTACCTGGTGGCGCCGGACGGTTCGCTCGGCGAGCGCAACGACGTCGTCCTGGCGGGCCTCAACCACAAAATGGGCTACCGGGGCACCACCAACACGATGCTCAACTTCGGCGAGGGACGGCACACCCCTGGCGGCGCGCCGGGCGCGGTCGGCTTCCTGGTCGGCGAGGCGCACCACGGCCTGGCCTACATGTTCCACATGATGAACGAGGCCCGGATCGGCGTGGGCCTGGGCGCCGCCGCGCTCGGCTACACCGGCTACCTGCACGCCCTCGACTACGCCCGCAGCCGCCCCCAGGGCCGCCCGCTCACCGGCAGGGACGCCGCAGCCGGGCAGGTGCCGATCATCGAGCACGCCGACGTCAGGCGGATGCTGCTGGCCCAGAAGAGCTACGTCGAGGGCGGCCTCGCGCTGAGCCTGTACTGCAGCCGCCTGCTGGACGAGGAGCGCACCGCCGAGGGCGAGGCCGAACGCGCCCGGGCCCGGCTGCTGCTGGACGTGCTGACCCCGATCGCCAAGAGCTGGCCCTCGCAGTGGTGCCTGGCCGCCAACGACCTGGCCATCCAGGTCCACGGCGGCTACGGCTACACCCGCGAGTACGACGTCGAGCAGTTCTACCGCGACAACCGGCTCAACCCCATCCACGAGGGCACCCACGGCATCCAGGCCCTCGACCTGCTCGGCCGCAAGGTCGTCATGGGCGGCGGCGCGGGCCTGCGACTGCTGCTGGAGACCATCGGCGCCACCGTCCGCCGCGCCGCGGACACCGGCGGCGAGGCCGGCACGCTGGCCGCCGAGCTGGCCGCGGCCGCCGGCCGGGTCGAGCGGACCACCGCCGCGCTGTGGGCGGGCGGCGACCCGGACACCGCGCTGGCCAACGCCTCCGTCTACCTGGAGGCGGTCGGGCACGTGGTGCTGGCCTGGATCTGGCTGGAGCAGTTCCTCGCCCTGCCCGACGGCCAGGACGGGGACGGCTTCCACCAGGGCAAGCGCCAGGCCGCCCGCTATTTCTTCCGCGTCGAACTCCCCCGCACCGGGCCGCAGTTCGACCTGCTGGACGCCCTGGACCGGACGGCCGCCGACACCCGCCCCGACTGGTTCTGACCGCGGCCCTCGGCCGTACCCGGCGACTCCCCGGAGGAGGCGTCCTCCTACTCCACGGTGTAGGTCAAGGAGTAGCGGGCGCCCCCGGAGCCCGAGAAGAAGGCCGTCCGGGTGCCGAGCCCGGCCTCCTCGGAGCTGATGACGCAGGCGCCGATCCCGCCGTCGGCCCCGCGCTCCTCGTCCTGGAGCTCGACGGTGACCGAACCGGAGAACGCCCGCCGGAAGCCGACGACGCGCGCGTCTCCGTTGTTCATCCCGGAGGCGCTCCACACCTTCTCGCCGTTGAACGTGAGGCACGGTTCGTCGCCGCCGAGGTCGTCGGAGACCTCGCAGGAGAGCGTGTCGAGGTGGAGCGTGGCCAGGTCGCGCGGACCGGAACTCTCCGGGTTCTCCACCGCGGCGGCGAGGAGGTCGAGCAGCAGCTCGCTGACCCGGTCCGCGGGGCGCAGCGTGACACCGACCGTGACGGACAGGTGTGGCGCCGTCTTGGCCGCGGGCGGGGGGGCCAGCTGGTCGGAGCCGGTCACGGGTGTCGCCTTCCCGGGAGGGACGGGGAGCGTGCCGGTCTGTTGGCCGGGGTTCGACGCGGCGTCCGTCGGCGGCACCAGGGCGAAGAGGGTCTGCTGCTCGAAACCGGGCCGGGCCCTGCCCAGCGTCAGCAGGTTCGGACTCTGCAGGGGCGGCAGCTGGGTGCGAGCGGTGGAGATCACTTCCTGGTAGCTGGCCGCGAAGCGTCTCCCGTCCCACTGTTCGAGCAGGGTCGCGGTGAACAGACCGTGCCCGAACTGTTCGGCGGCGGTCTGGTTGTCCATGCACGCGGCGAGCAGCAGGACGCTCGCGTCGATGGCGGAGTCCGCCGTCCTCGGGACGCTCCGCCGGATCGCCCGGTATCGCGTGCCCTGCTCGGCCTGGACGCGCCGCTGGACGTCCGAGGGGATCTGCCGGACCTTCGGGGTCTCGGTCTCGGCGACGGTCCGCGCAGATCCCGCCCCTGAGCGCGCTCTCCCGCGCGCGCGTGGGGCGGCCTCGGCGAAGGCGGCAGCGATGCTGTGCTGGCTCATCAGCGCGTCGGCGCTGTCGCGGATGACCGTGCCGCTGTGGCAGCTGTCGGAGACGACGACGACCCGGACGCCTGCCGGGAACCCGGACAGCGCCACCCGTAGCTCGTCGTCGAGCAGTTGGCGGTCGTACAGGACCCATGTCTCGTCACGGTGGTCCGGTTCGTCGCCGTCGAGGTCCGCGAGCTGCCCGCCGTGTCCGGCGTAGGTCAGGACGAAGATGTCGCCGTCGCGCAGGGCGGTGGCGGCTCTGCTGATCTCGCCCAGAACGGCCTTGGCGGTGGCCTGCCGGGTGAGCAGCGTCCTCGTGTCGTACCTGAGCTTCCGGGTGATCCGTTCCAGGGCGAGGGCATCGGGCTCACCGGCGTCCAGTGCGCCGTCCCAGCCTTCGTAGGCATCGGGATCGACGCCGTTGAGCCCGATGTGGAGGGCGGTGCCGGTCACGGGTCGACTCCTTGTCGGCGGGTTCTGACGGGGTGCGGCCGGGTCCGTCAGCCCAGCACGGTGTCGATGTCCAGCGCGCCGGGGTCCCAGTGCGTCTCACCGGGCACGTGCTGGTGACCGCACCAGCCGGAGAACCGCCGCCACTCGTCGACTGACATGCGGTTCCCGGGCTGCGAGCTCACCCCTGCCGCGTCGAGGAACGTGCGCCCCGACGTCCGGGGGATCGGGACGAGGGCCTCGATCTCACGGATGACGTCCCTGATGAAGGCCAGTTGTTCGGGTGCCCAGGTGGGGGTCTGAGCGGCGAATCCCACGATCTCGATCTGCACGCAGCGGGCCGCGTTCTCCGCCGTCGCGTGGTCGGACAGTGCTCGGGCGCCGGCGTTGAGGGAGTAGTGCTGGACGACGCGCAGCGTGTTCGGTTCGATGGTGAGCGTGGGCCAGAAGTTGGTGTCCCGGAAGGTCTGCAGTGCCCCCGCGATGGTCGACCCCTCCGTGGTGTGCAGCACGCCGCGCCACGGGAGCGGCAGGTACTTCGGCCCGTTCTTCGTCGCCGGCATGCGCTCGGCGTTCGGCAGCCAGAGGTCCCGTCCGTCGAACAGGTCGAGGGCGGCGCGGACCGACGTCCCGAAGCCCGCCGGAGCGAGCCCGGGCCACTGGTCGCCGATCGACAGCGGGTACCCGGGGTCGGCACGGTCGGCGGCAATGTCGTACCGGAGGTACTGCGCCCCCTTGAAGAAGTACGCCTTCCCGTTGCCCCAGTTGACGACCGCATCGAGGCCCGCGTCGAAACCCGCCTCCCGCAACCCGGGCCACTGGTCGCCGATCGACAGCGGGTACCCGGGGTCGGCACGGTCGGCGGCGATGTCGTACCGGAGGTACTGCGCCCCCTTGAAGAAGTACGCCTTCCCGTTGCCCCAGTTGGCCACCGCATCGAGGCCCGCGTCGAAACCCGCCTCCCGCAACCCGGGCCACTGGTCGCCGATCGACAGCGGGTACCCGGGGTCGGCACGGTCGGCGGCGATGTCGTACCGGACGTAGTCGGAACCCCGGAAGAAGAAGGCTTTGCCCGCCTCGAAGTTCACCGCCGCGTCGGGCCGGTCGAAGCCGGCCTCGGCGAGCCCCGGCCAGTTCCCCGCGACCTCGCGCGCGTCCCCGGCGGCGTCGTCGCCCCGGTCGTAACGCACGTACCGGCCGTCGCGGAAGAAGTACACTCCTGTGCCCATCAGTTCACTCCGCCGTTCTGCTCCAGATGGTGACGGGATTCGATCTCGGCCGAGATCTTCTTGGCCAGTTCCTCCGGGCTCGGGCCGAGTTCGCACATCAGCCACTCTCCGGTCGCCATTTTCAGGCTGGGGCGCGGGACGTCGGACAGCAGGATGCGGTGCCCGTCCCGTTCGAGCGTGTCGACGTTCCTGCGCACCGCAGCCTTCTCCCACATCACGGGATTCATGCTGGGTACGAAGACCACGGGTCTGCCGTGCGCCAGGATGATCGACGAGAGGAGGTCGTCCGCGATGCCGTGGGCCGCTTTGCCGAGGATGTTCGCGGTGGCGGGCACCACGACCAGGAGGTCCGCCCAGAGGGCGAGCTCCATGTGGGGGACGGCCAGGCCGTGGTGGTCCTCGTCGGTGTACACCGGGTTGCCGCTGACCGCCCGGATCGACCTGGTCGAGGCGAGTTCGCCGGCCGATCGGGTGAGGACGGCCGTCGTGCGGGCCGTCACCTGCCGCAGCGAGATGAGGTACTCGTGCAGATTGACCGCGTTCGCCGCCCCGCAGGCGCCGACCAGCAGCCGGGGGGCCTCGGAACCTACCGACTCTGACACCGCTCGGCCTCCTTCGACAGCTCCCGGGCGAGCAGCCGGATCGTGCGGGGCAGGTCCGACCTCATGGGCACGCAGGCGCGGTTCTCGGTGTTCATCCGGTGCAGCGGGCAGGCCATGCCCTGGCAGGTCGGATTCAGCGTGCAGGACCGGCAGTGCGGGTCGCTCGCACCGGCGTGCTCGGTCCAGAGGTCGAACCTGGCCTGGTCGAGCTGCAGCGAACCGTCGGGCTGGATGACACCGACGTGGTTGCGGGGGTCGTCGAAGGCGACGGTGCACTTGTAGAGGGTTCCGTCGGCACCGATGATGATGTTCCTCGGGTCGGACGCGTAGCAGGTCGACGACAACGGCCCCAGCTGGTCGCGGGTCAACGTCCGGAACCCGTGGTCGACGGCCTTCTCGAGGAGCTGGTACTCGAGCACGCGTGTCGCGTTGGCGTCGCACAGGGGGAGGTCGTTGATCTCGTCGCTCGTGTCGCCGCCCAGGTTGGCGATGGGGAAGAAGTGGACGAGGAACCGGGGGTCGTCCGTGAAGTCGTCGCGCAGACGGCTCAGGAAGTCGTCCATGGCGCCGCCGACCTCGTGGTCGAAGTTCACCCGGATCAACACGTTGAAGGAACCCTCCACCCCTTTGAGGGACCGGAGGTTGCGGTAGATGCGCTCGTAGGTTCCCCCGCCGCCCATGAGGTGGCGCCGCCGGTCGTGCTGCTCGCACGGCCCGTCCAGGGTGATCTGGAACTGTCGCACCCCGCACTCCCGGACCAGGTGCCGCGCCTTGTCCTCGTCCAGCAGGTAGCCGTTGGTGGTGATCCCCGACTGGTAGTCGACACCGGCCTGTCGGCACACTTCGACGAAGAACGCGGACAGTTCACTGATGACGTCGTACCCCAGCAGCGGCTCGCCACCGAACCAGGACGTCTGCAACGACCGCAGGGTTCCCGACCGCTTCAGCACGAACTGCTTGGCCGCCTCCACCACCCAGGGCTCCATCTTGTTGCGGGCGAAGGCCTCGTAGCAGTAGGTGCAGCGGAAGTTGCAGTTCTCGTGGGGCAGCAGGAACAGCTCCATCCGGTCCTGGCGCGCGTGGTGGTCCCGGAGCAGCCCGCGCGAGGCCTCTCCTTCGTCCAGCTCGGAGTCCACGAGGACCCCGAGCCCGTGGAGGTAACGCTGGAACGGCGAGAGATCGTCGGAGGGACGGCTCCAGTCGGGGTCGTCCAGCAGGAACCGGACGGCGCTGCCCGGAACCTTCAGGAACGCCGCACTCAGCGTGTTGTAGATCAGGTAGGTCTCGTCACCGTCCTCGACGATGACGGTGTATCGGGATCGGCGCACGCCGGAATCAGGTCCATCCACCATCTCGGTGCCTTTCTCGTGTGTCTCTGCGCCGGGGCTGCGCGAACAGGCCGGGCGTGCGCCGTGCGGTCAGCAGATCCCGTTGACCGGGCAGCTCTTGCAGTTGCCGTTCAACGGCCCCAGAGCGGCCGCGTCCCCTTCGGGATCCTCGGTCGTCATCTCTTCGTCCCCGAAGTCGCGGACGTGCGGCCCGGAACGCTGTGCGGCGCCTTCGGTGAAGGCTTGCGCCTTCTCCATGAGGGTGTCGATGTTCTCGGGGCTGATCACGATGAGCTGGACGGTGCCGGTCCCGGGGGACTTGCGAGCCCGGACGTCGGCGGTTGCCGACTTGCCCGGCTCCTGGGCCGACCTCTTCCGGTAGTCAGGGTTGTCTCGGGGCACGGAATTCCCCTCTCTTCATGCGCATACGAATTGTCCTCGTGGGACATTCCTGCTGCGCCGACCTCGCGGTCGACGATCCGACGGTAGGCGCGCCCGGAGCCCCCTGCAAACGGAGCGGAGCGGTGACGCTACTTTCCGCGACCGCCCGGGCGACCCGCGCCACCGGGCGATCGGACGGGCCGCGCGACGATCACAACTCCTCCAAATCCCGGGATGGTTTAGACCATTGACCGCGTGGTCCGCGCTTCCCTAGCATCTGAGCCGTCACGGCAGCCCCACGAGAGCGCCCTGACCTCACAGATCATGCTGTCTGGCGCGTTCCGTCTCCCGCCCGCGCGGCCCGACGGTCCCGCTGCCCGCCGCGCGGCGGCGATGCGCACCGAACACCGGACCGGAGTCGACTTGACGATCACAGCTGACGGCACCGCCGGTGTCCCGCACGACGCCGCGGACCACCTGTCCGTGGGGCAGGAACGGCTGTGGTTCCTCGACCAGTTGGAGCCCGGCACGGCCGCCTACAACATCCCGCTGGTCCTCCGGCTGACCGGGCGGCTCGACGTCGCCGCCCTCTCGGCGGCCCTGGACGCGGTGGCCGCCCGGCACGAGGCGCTCCGCAGCCGGTTCCCCGCGGTGGACGGCCGGCCGCGGGTGGTCGTCGACGCGCCCGCGCCGGTGCGGCTGGGCACGGTCGACCTGCGGGCCTGCGACGAGGGCGAACGGGCCGCGGCCCTCGCGGCGCTCACCAACCGCGGCTTCGACCTGGCCGCCGGTCCGCTGCTGCGGGCCGACCTGCTGCGGACGGGCGAGCAGGAGCACCTGCTGTGCCTCGTGCTGCACCACGTCGTCGCCGACGGCTGGTCGCTCGGCCTGCTGCGCTCCGAACTCGCCCACCACTACGCGACCGCACGGGGCGAGGCCCGGCCCGACCTCCCCGCCCCGGCGTCCTACCGGGCACTGACGGCCGCCGAACGCGCCTGGCTCGACGGGCCCGAGGCGGCCCGGGCCAGGGAGTTCTGGCGCGACCGGCTGGCCGGGGCGCCCGCCCTGGAACTCCCGCTGGACGCGCCCCGGACCGAGGGCGCCGGGAGCTCCGGCGGCTACCGCACGCAGGTGCTCCACGGCCTCGGCCCGGAACTCGCGGCCTTCGCCCGCGCCCACCGCGTCACCCCGTTCATGGTGCTGGCCACCGCCTACCTGAGCCTGCTGCACCGGATCACCGGCCAGGACGACTTCTGCGTCGGGGTGCCGACCGCCGCGCGCGACACCCTCGGCAGCGAGGACGCCATCGGCTACTTCTCGTCCGCCCTGGTGCTCCGGGCCGACTTCTCGACCGCGCCGACCTTCGGCGAGGCCCTGCGCCGCACCCGCTCCGAGTGGACGGGCGCCCTGACCCACCGGCGGGTCCCCTTCGAGCAGTTGGCCGAGGACCTCCGGCCGGCCCGGGACACCGGGCGCACCCCCGTCTTCCAGACCCTGCTCACCGTGCACACCCAGGACGGCGGCACGCTCGGCCCCCAGCCCTTCGCCGACCTCACCTGCACCGAGGTCGACGGCGGGCACCGCGCCGTCACGTCCGAACTCGGCCTGGACGTCCGCGCCCACGGGGACGACCTGCACGCCGTCCTGGGCTACCGCTGCGACCTGCTGAGCGGCGACACGGCCGCCGCGACCGTCCGCCGGTTCGAGACCCTGCTGCGCGGCGCGCTGGCCCACCCGGACACGCCCGTGCACCGCCTGCCCCTGCTGGACGCCGACGACCTCGCCCGGCTCGCCGCCGCGGGCCGCGGCCCGGAGCTGCCCCCGGCCTCCTGCGTGCTGCCCGCCATCGACCGGGCGGCGGCGGCCCGCCCCGGGGCCACCGCGGTCGTCGGCCCGGACGGGGCGCTCACCCGCGGCGCGCTGTCCGCGGCGTCCCGGGCGCTGGCGGCGCGGCTCGCCGCGCACGGCGTCGGCCGCGGGGACCTCGTGGCGCTCTGCCTGCCGCGCGGCCCGGAGGCCGTGGTCGCCATGCTGGCCGTCTGGCGCCTCGGCGCCGGCTACCTGCCGCTCGACCCCGCCTACCCGGCCGCCCGGCTGGCCTTCGCACTGGCCGACAGCGGGGCCGTCCTGCTGCTCACCGCGGACGGCCGCGCACCGGACGGGGTGGACGTGCGGGTACCGGTGCTGTCCGCCGCCGCGGACGGCCCGGCCGCCCGGGAGCCGTCCGGACCGCTGCCCGGCCCGCTGCCCGACGACCCGGCGTACCTGATCTACACCTCCGGGTCGACCGGCCGGCCGAAGGGCGTGCTCGTGCCGCACCGGGCGCTGGCCGCCCGCGTCGCCTGGATGGTCGACGGCTACGGGATCGGCGAGGACGACCGCGTCCTGCAGTACGCCACGCTCGCCTTCGACACCAGCGCCGAGGAGCTCTTCCCCGCGCTCGCCGCCGGGGCCGTGCTGGTGACGGCCCGGCCCGGCGCCGCGCTCCCGGACCAGTTGGCCGAGCCGTACGCCGCCGGGGTCACCGTCCTGGACCTGCCGACCTCCTACTGGCACCACCTGGTCGCCGACCTGGACGAGACGCCGTGGCCGGAGCGGCTGCGGCTGCTGGTCCTGGGCGCCGACCAGGTCCGCCCCGACGCGGTCGCCGCCTGGCGCGCCCGGTTCGGGGACCGGGTGCGGGTGGTCAACTCCTACGGGCCCACCGAGGCGACGGTCATCGCGACCACCTGGGAGCTCGGCGCGTCCGACGGGCGGGCGCGCCCGCCGATCGGCCGGCCGATCGGCGCGACCACCGCGGCCGTCCTGGACCGGTACGGCAACCCGGTGCCGCCCGGCACGCCGGGCGAACTGGTGCTCGGCGGGGCCGGGGTGACGCACGGTTACCTCGGCCGTCCCGGAGCCACCGCACGGTCCTTCGTGCCCGACCCCGACGGCCCGCCGGGCGCCCGCCGCTACCGCACCGGCGACCTGGTGCGGTACCGCGCCGACGGCGCCTTGGAGTTCCTCGGGCGCATCGACGACCAGCTGAAGGTGCGCGGCTACCGGATCGAGCCCGGCGAGGTCGAGGCGGCCCTCCTCGGGTGCCCCGGCGTCGCGCACGCCGCCGTCGCCGCGCACGGCGAGGTCCTCACCGCCTACACCGTCCCGCGGCCGGGCGGCCCGCCGCCCGCCCCGGACGCACTGCGCGCCGCCCTCGCCGCCGTCCTGCCGCCGCACGCCGTCCCGCACGCGTTCGTCGTGCTCGACGCGCTGCCGCTCACCCCCAACGGGAAGCTGGACCGCCGGGCGCTGCCCGCCCCGTCCCCGGGCGGCGGGCCGTCGGCGGCGCACGTGCCGCCGCGCACGGAGGCCGAGGAGCTGGTCGCCGAGGTCTGGCAGGAGGTGCTCGGCGTCGACCGGGTCGGCGCCCACGACGACTTCTTCGACCTCGGCGGCCACTCCCTGCTCGCCACCCGGGTGATCGCCCGGCTGCGGGCCGCGGTCGACCTCGCCGTCCCGCTCCGGACGCTGTTCACCCACCGCACCGTGGCGGCCTTCGCCGAGGCCGTCGAGGCCGCGCTCGCCGCCGAGATCGACACCCTGTCCGACGACGCCGCCGAAGAACTCCTGGCCGCCCAGGACGCCCTGGAAGGGGCCCGCCCGACCTCATGAGCACCGCCGACAGAACCACCGACAGAACCGCCCCGGCCGAGCCGTCCCCGGCTCCCCCGCCCCCGGCTCCCGCGCCCCCGTCCGCGGGAGCGGCCCTCTCCGACCCCAAGCGGGAGCTGCTGCGCCGCCGGCTGGCCGCCCGCAACCGGCCCCGGACGACCGCGGTGCCCCGGCGGGCCCCCGGGACGCCCGTGCCGCTCTCCTTCGCCCAGGAACGCCTGTGGTTCATGGAGCAGTTCGCCCCCGGCACCTCGGCGTACAACATCCCGGTGGTCCGGCGGCTGCGCGGCCCGCTCGACGCCGACCTGCTGCGGGCCGCGGTGGACGCCTGCGTGGCCCGGCACGAGACGCTGCGCTCCCGCTACCCGGCGACCGAGGACGGGCGCCCGCTGCTGGTCGTCGACCCGCCCGCCCCGACGCCGGTGCCCGTGGTCGGGGCCGCCGACGAGCGCGCCGCCGAACGCCTGGTGGACGAGGCCGCCGCCGTCCCCTTCGACCTGGAGGACGGTCCGCTGCTGCGGGTGCTGCTGGTCCGGCTGGCCGAGGACGACCACGTCCTGCTGGTCGTCGTCCACCACAGCGTCGGCGACGGCTGGTCGAGCGAGGTCCTGCTCGGCGAGGTCCTGCTCGGGTACGCCGCCCGGGCGGCCGGAGCGCCCGACCCGCTGCCCGCACTCCCGGTGCAGTACGGCGACTTCGCCCTGTGGCAGCGCGAGCGGCTGAGCGGTGACCGGCTCGCGGCGGAGCTCGACCACTGGCGGCGCGAGCTCGCCGGCGTCGAGCCGCTGCAGCTGGCCTTCTCCCGGCCCCGCCCCCCGCGCCAGACCTTCGAGGGCGCGGGCTACGGCTTCGCGGTGGACCGGCCGCTGCTCGACCGGCTGTCCGCCCTCGCCGACCGGCACGACGCCACGCCGCACATGGTGCTGCTCGCCGCCTTCCAGCTCCTGCTGGCCCGCTACAGCGGCCGCCGCGACTTCGCCGTCGGCTCACCGGTCGCCGGCCGCCCGGAGCCCGAACTGGAGCCGCTCGTCGGCATGTTCGTGAACGTGCTCGCGCTGCCCGCCCGGCTGGAGGGCGACCCGACGTTCGGCGAACTGGTCGGCCGCACCCGCGAGACCTGCCTGGAGGCGTACGCGCACCAGGAGCTGCCGTTCGCCCACCTGGTCAGCGAGCTCAACGTGGCCCGGGACGCCTCCAGGCCGCCGGTCTTCCAGGCCGTGCTCGCCGTCCAGAACTACGCCACCCAGCGCTCCGCGGCGATGGAACTCCCCTTCGAGGTCGAGCCGTTCGGCGTGCGGGCCAGCGGCACCCGGTTCGACGTCGAGCTGTTCCTCCAGGAGTGGCCGGACGGCCTGCGGGGCTCCTTCAACTACAACACCGACCTGTTCGCCGAGCCGGACGTCGCGGCCCTGGCCGCGCACTTCGACCGGCTGCTGCGGACCGTCGCCGACCGTCCCGACACGCCCGTCTCCGTGCTCGACACCCTCACCCCGGCCGAACGCGCCTTCGAGACCGAGCAGTTCAACGACACCGCGGTCGACCGCCCGGCCACCACCCTGACCGCCCTGGTCGCCGAGCAGACCGCCCGGACGCCGGACGCCGTGGCCGTCGCCGTCGAGGGGCGCCCCGCGCTCACCTACCGCGAACTCGACGCCCTCTCCGGGCGGATCGCGGCCCGGCTCGCCGCCGAGGGCGTCGGCCCCGGCAGCCTGGTCGCGGTGAGCGCCGAACGCTCGCCGGAACTCGTCGCCGCGCTGCTCGGCGTGCTGCGCTCCGGCGCCGCCTACGCGCCGGTCGAGCCGGACCACCCGGCCGAGCGCCGCGCCCTCCTGCTCGCGGACAGCGGAGCCACCGTCCTGCTCACCCAGCGGGGCCTGCCGACCCCGGTCGGCTGCACCGCCCGGGTGCTGCTGCTCGACGACCCCGCGGAGTGGCCCCGACCGCGCGCCCTGCCCGCGGGGCCGGAGCCGGACGACACCGCGTACCTGATCTACACCTCCGGCTCCACCGGCCGCCCCAAGGGCGTGCCCAACACCCACCGGGCGATCGCCAACCGCGTCCAGTGGATGCAGGACGCCTACCGCCTGGGCCCCGACGACGCCGTCCTGCAGAAGACCCCGACCGGCTTCGACGTCTCGGTCTGGGAGTTCTTCTGGCCGCTGACCGCCGGGGCCCGGATCGTGCTGGCCCGGCCGGGCGGGCAGAAGGACAGCGGCTACCTCCGCGACCTGATCGTCTCGGCCGGGGTCACCGTCGCCCACTTCGTCCCCGCGATGCTCACCGCCTTCCTCGCCGAGGAGGGCGTCGAACGCTGCACCACGCTGCGCCGGGTGGTGTGCAGCGGCGAGGCGCTGCCGCCCGACGCCGCCCGGGAGCTGACCTCCCGGCTGCCCGGGCTGGCGCTGGCCAACCTGTACGGGCCGACCGAGGCCGCCGTCGACGTCTCGGCCTGGGAGTGCGCGGGGCCGCTGGAGACTGTGCCGATCGGCCTGCCGATCCACAACACCCGGCTGTACGTGCTCGACGAGCGGCTGCGCCCGGTGCCGCCGGGCGCCCCCGGGGAGCTCCACATCGGCGGCACCGCCGTCGCCCTCGGCTACCACCGGCGCGCCGGTCTCACCGCCGCCCGGTTCGTCCCCGACCCGTGGGGCCCGCCCGGCTCCCGCCTCTACCGGACCGGCGACCTGGCCCGCCGCCGCGCCGACGGCACCCTCGAACACCTCGGGCGGATCGACCAGCAGGTCAAGCTCCGCGGCATGCGGATCGAGCCCGGCGAGACCGAGGCCGCGCTGCGCGCCCAGCCGGGCGTCGCCGACGCCGCCGTGGTGCTGCGCGAGGACCGCCCCGGCGACCAGCGGCTGGTCGGCTACCTCGTCGTCGCCGCCGGGGCCGAGGAGCCCGACCACGCGGCGCTGCGGACGGCGCTGCGGCGGAGCCTCCCGGAGCACCAGGTGCCGACGGCGTTCACCGCCGTGCCCGCCCTCCCGCTGACCCCCAACGGGAAGCTGGACCGGCGCGCCCTGCCGGTGCCGCCGGTCCGGCGCCCGGCGGGGGCCGCCGAGCCCGCGACGCCGGCCGAGCGGGTGCTCGCGGAGATCTGGGCGGAGGTCCTCGACCTGCCCTCGGTCGGTGCCGACGAGGACTTCTTCGACCTCGGCGGTCACTCGCTGCTGGCCACCCAGGTGGTCGCCCGGGCCCGCAGGCGGCTGACCGGGGCGGGGGCCCGGCCGATCAGCGTCATGGACCTGTTCACCCACCGCACCGTCCGGGAGCTGGCGGCCGTCGCGGACCGCTCCGACGGGGAGCGCGCCCCGCGCGGCCTGCTGCACCGGCTCACCCCGGCGGTGCCGGCCGACCGGCGCCGGCTCACCCTGGTCTGCGTCCCCTACGGCGGCGGCAGCGCCGTCGTCTACCAGCCCGTCGCCGACGCGCTGCCCGCCGACACCGAGCTGTGGGCGGTGGCCGTCCCCGGGCACGACCTCGGGGTGACCGAGGAGCACCTGGCCTTCGACGAGCTCGCGGCCAGGATCGCCGCCGAGGTCAGCGAGCGCGTCGAGGGCCCGCTCGTCGTGTACGGCCACTGCGCGGTCGGCACGGCGCTCGCCGTCTGCGTGGCCCGCCTGCTGGAGGCGTCCGGCCGCGAGCTGGAGGGCGTCTACGCCGGTGCCCAGTTCCCGTTCGCGCGGCCGCGCAGCCGGGTGCTCTCCGCGCTCGGCAGGCTCGCCGCGCTCGAACCGCTGGTCGGCGACCGCACGTACGCCAACTGGCTGACCGGCATGGGCGTCGACACCTCCGAACTGGACGAGGAGCAGGTCCGGTTCGTGGTGGGCAACATGCGCCGGGACACCCGGGCGGCCGAGGAGTGGTTCACCCGGGCCATCGCGGAGGTCGCCGACGGCGCGCCCCGGCTGCGGGCGCCGCTGGTCTCCCTGGTCGGCGACCGCGACCCGGCGGCCGACTTCTACCGGGAGCGCTACCGCGAGTGGCTGCTGCTGGCCGAGCGCTCCGCCGTGGCCGTGCTCGACGAGGGCGGGCACTTCTTCATCACCTACCGCGCGGCCGAGGTCGCCGCCGCCGTCACCAGCGTGCACCGCGCCGTCGCCGACGGGACGACCGCCGCGCTGCCCGCGCCGGGCCCCGAGAGCTCCTGGTGGTTCCACGCCGAGACCGGGCCCGCGACCGCCGCGAGCACCGAGGGGGGCGTCGGGGGCGCCGCCCCGGCGGACGACGGGCCGGCGGACGACGGGCCGCAGCCCAGCATGCGGCGCTTCCTGCTGGTGGCGGGCGGCCAGCTGGTGTCCATCACCGGCTCGGCGCTCACCGAGTTCGCCCTGCCGATCTGGATCCTGGTGCAGACCGGCTCGATGGCCCGCTACGCCCTGTACGCGGTGGTCGCGATGCTCCCGGGCATCCTGGTCGGCCCGCTCGCCGGGGCCGTCGTCGACCGGCTGGACCGCCGTGCGGTGATGCTCGGCGGCGACCTCACCGCCGCCGCCACCCAGGCCGCGCTGCTGGGGCTGCTGCTGACCGGCCGGCTGCAGTCGTGGGAGGTGTACGCGCTGCTGGGCGTGCTCTCCGTCGCCCTGACCTTCCAACGGCTCGCCTACGCCTCCGCCGTACCGCAGCTCGTCCCCAAGCAGTACCTGGGGCACGCCAACGGGATCGTCCAACTCGCCTTCGGAGCCGCGCAGTTCGTCGTCCCACTGGGTGCGGTGGCGCTGCTCGCCGCGGTCGGGCTGCGGGGCGTGCTGGTCATCGACGTGGTCAGCTACGCGCTCGCCGTCGGCGTGCTGCTCGCGGTCCGCTTCCCGCGGACGCTGCCCTGGACCAGGCGCGAGTCGCTGGTCGCCGAGATCCGCAACGGCTTCGCCCACACCTGGCGCCACCGCGGCTTCCGGGCGATGCTCCTGTGGTTCGCCGGGCTGAACCTCTTCCTGTCGCCGCTGTTCCTGCTCACCACTCCCCTGGTCCTCGCCTTCGGCGACCTCGCGGCGGCCGCCCGGGTCGCGGTGGCGGGCGGCGCCGGTGCCCTGCTCGGCGGGGTGGCCATGGGGTTCTGGGGCGGGCCGCGGCGGCACCGGCTGCGCGGGATGCTGGCCCTGGCGGGCGGGCTCGCCGCGGCCGGGGCCGTCACCGGGCTGCGCCCGAACCTGTGGGTGGTCGCGGCCGGCGCGTTCGGCATGTCGTTCGCGCTCTCCCTGGTCAACGGCGTCTACGCGACGATCGTCCAGACCAAGGTCGCGCAGCGCTTCCACGGCCGGGTGTTCGCCCTGAACACCCTGGTCGCCTGGTCCACCCTCCCGCTGGGCCACGGGGTCGTCGCCCCGCTGGGCTCCGCCCTGCTCGGCCCGTTGATGGAGCCCGGCGGCGCGCTCGCCCCGGTCTTCGGCCCGGTCGTCGGCACCGGCCCGGGCCGCGGCATCGCCCTGATGTACGTGCTGTTCGGCCTGGCCATGATGGCGCTGGTCGCCCTCGGGCTGCGGCTCCCGGCGCTGGCCCGCTTCGACCGCGACGTCCCCGACGCCGAACCGGACGACCTGGTCGGCCTGCGCGAACGGGCCCGGGCCGCCGCGGCCCGCCGCACCGAAGGGAGCGCCGGGTGACCGCGCCCCGCACCGCATCGGCCGCTCCCCCGGCCCCGGCCACCCTGCCCGCCCTGCTCGCCCACCGCGCCGCGGCGCACGGGGAGCGGACCGCGATCGTCAACGGCGAGCGGAGCCTGGGCTTCGCCGACTGGCAGCGGCGCAGCGGCGCCCTCGCCACCGTCCTGCGCACGGCCGGTCTGGCCACCGGCGACCGGGTCGGCCTGTGCTACGGCACCGGCGGCTGGACGGAGTTCGCGGTGGCCTTCCTCGCCGTGCTGCGGGCGGGCGGTGTGGCCGTGCCGTTCTCCGACCGGACGCCGCCCGCCGGGGTCGGCCACCTCCTGGCCGACTGCGGGGCGCGCTTCCTGCTGCACGGCCCCGCCGGGGCTCCGGCGGGGGTGCCCGCGGGGGTGCGGACGCTCACCGAGCAGGACCCCGACCTGCCCGGCCCCGTCCTGCCCGAGCTGGACCTCGACCTGCCCGACCTGGAACCGGGGGCGCCCGCCCAGATCCTGTACACCTCCGGCACCACCGGCACCCCCAAGGGCGTCACCGCCTCCCACGCGAACCTCGCGCACGGGTGCACGCTCGACGAGCGCCGCCGGCCGCTGCGCCACTCGGCCGCGTTCCTGCACACCTTCCCGGTCGGCACCAACGCGGGCCAGACCATGCTGGTCAACGCCCTGAACGCGCACGCCCGTTGCGTGGCCGCGCCCCAGTTCACCCCGGCCCGGTTCCTGCGGCTGATCCCCGAGCACCGGGTCGGCAGCGTCTTCCTGGTGCCCGCCACGGCGATCGAGGTCCTGGCCTCCCCCGCCCTGGCCGCGGCCGCCGGGAGCGGCGCCCTGGACGGCGTCCGCCTGGTCGGCTCCACCGCCGCGGCCCTGCCGCAGCCCGTCGCGCTCGGCCTGAGCCGGGCCTTCGCCGGGGCCCAGATCGTCAACTACTACACGTCCACGGAGGCCGCCCCGGCCCAGGTCACCCTGCTGTTCGACCCGGCCCGCCCGCAGTCGCCCGGCCGTCCCGCCTCGCTGGCCGACCTGCGCGTCACCGACGCCGCGGGCCGCCCCGTGCCGCCGGGCACGGCGGGCGAGCTGTGGCTGCGCTCGCCCGCCGCGCCGCGCGGCTACCTCGGCGAGCGGGACGACGAGACCTTCCGGGGCCGGTGGACCCGGATGGGCGACCTCGGCCGGGTCGACGAGGACGGCTTCCTGCACCTGCTCGACCGGGAGCGGGACGTGGTCAAGTCCGGTGCCCACAAGGTCTCCACCCTCCAGGTCGAGGACGCGCTGCACGCCCACCCGCTGGTCGCCGACGCGGCGGCCGTCGGCGTCCCGCACCCCGTCCTCGGCAGCGTGGTGGCGGCGTTCGTGGTGCCCGCGGGCGAGCTGACCGCGGCCGCCCTGCGCACCTTCCTGCTGGACCGCCTCGCCGTCCACGAACTGCCCGCCACCGTGCACTTCCGCGACGCCCTCCCGCGCAACGAGGCCGGCAAGGTCCTCAAGCGGGAGCTGCGCCGCGCCCTCGACCCCGACCCCCGTGAGGCCGCCCCGTGACCCTCCCGACCTCCCCCGCCCAGCACGGCGTGCGGCTCACCGAGCACGCGCTGGACACCGGCTCGGCCTACCACCTGGCCGTCGCCGTCGAACTGACCGGCCCGCTCGACGTCCCGGCCCTGGACCGGGCGTGCGCCGCCGTCACCGCCCACCACCCGGCCCTGACCGGCGTCCCGGCGCTGGACGGCGGCCCCGGCCGGACGGTCGCGGTGCCCGCTCCGCGCCGCGTCGAGTGCACCGCCGAGGAGCTGCCGGCGCGGCTCGCCGAGGAGCGCTCGGCCGCCTTCGACCTGGTCGCCGGTCCGCTGTGCCGGTTCGCGCTGCTGCGGACCGGGCCGGAGCGGCACGTCCTGCTGTTCACCGCCCACCACCTGGTGTTCGACGGGGAGTCCAAGGAGCGGCTGGTCGACGACCTCGCCGCGGCCTACCGGGGCGATCCGCTCGCGCCGGTGCCCGACCGCGTGCACCCGGCCGCGGAGCCCGCGCCGGAGGACCTGGCGGACGCCCGCACGCTGTGGGCCGACCACGGACCGGACCCGGCCGCCCCGGTCCTGCCCGGCCTCGTCCCGCCCGCCGACGGCGGCGTGCTGCCCGCGCCCGGCGCCGAGACCGGCTTCCGCCTGGACGAGCGGCGCTGCGCGGCCCTCTCCGACGCGGCGCACCGGATCGGCGTCACCCGTTTCGAACTGCTCACCGCGGCCTGGCACGCCCTGCTGGTGCGCTACGGCGACCCCGCCCCCACCACCGCGGTCGAGCTGTCGCTGCGCCCGCCGGGCACGCCGGTGGCGGTCGGCCTGGCCGTCAACGAACTGCCGCTGCGGGTCGCCGTCGCGGACGCCGCCCGGCCGGCCGACCTGCCGTTCGCGGACTGGGCCCGCGCCGTCCGGGCCGCCCTGCGGGCGCTGTACCGGCACCGGGCGACGCCCTTCGGCCGGATCGTGCGGGGCCTGACCCCCCGGACGGCCCTGGCCCCGCTGTCCGTCAGCTACCGGCGCCGTCCGGCCGCCGCCGCGCCGGAGTTCGGCGCCGTCGCCGCCGAGGTGCAGTGGATCGGCTTCCCGGGGACGGCGCGCAACCTCCTCCACCTCCAGCTGGTCGACTGCGGCGACGAGGTGCGCGGCAGCCTCCAGTACCGCCGCGGGGCGCTGCCGCCGGGCACCGCCGAGCGGATCGTCGGGCACTGGACGCGGCTGCTCGACGGGGCCCTCGCCGACCCCGGGACGACGCTCGGCGCGCTGCCCCTGCTCGGCCCGGACGAGCTGCGTGCGCAGGTCGCGCCGCCGACGCTGCGCACCGGCCCGGCCCCCGCGACCGTCACCGAGCAGTTCTTCGCCCGCGCGGCCGAACGGCCCGACGCGGTCGCCGTCGTCGCCGCGGGCACCGCCCTGAGCTACGGCCGGCTCGCCGAGCGGGTGGAGCGCGCGGCGGCGGCGCTCGTCCGGCGCGGCGCCGGGCCGGGAACCCTGGTCGGCATCGAGCTGCCCCGGGGCCTGGACCAGCTCGTCGCGGTGCTCGCCACCCTGGCCGCCGGTGCCGCCTACCTCCCCCTCGACCCCGGGTACCCCGCGGAGCGGCTGGCCCTGGTCCGCTCCGACGCCGCGCCCGCCCTGCGGGTCACCCGCACGCCCGGAGGTCCCGGCGACCTGGCCCCGGCGGACCTCGCGGCCGCTCCGAGCGCCGGTCCGGACGGCCTTCGGCCGCTGCCCCCGCCGGACCCGTCCCTGCCCGCCTACGTGCTGTACACCTCCGGCTCCACCGGCCGTCCCAAGGGCGTCGAGGTGCCGCACGCGGCGCTGGCCAACGTGCTGGCGGGCCTGCGGGAGCGGCTCGGTTCGGGGGCCGGGGACCGTTGGCTCGGGCTCACCTCGCTGTCGTTCGACATCTCCGCCGTCGAGCTGTTCCTGCCGCTGACCACCGGCGGCCGGGTCGTCCTCGTCCCGGAGGAGGAGCACCGCGACGGCCCGGCCCTGCTCGGGCTGCTCCGGGAGGAGCGGGTCACCCACGTGCAGGCCACGCCCAGCGGCTGGCGGCTGCTCCTGGACGCCGGGCTCCCCGGCCGGGTTCCGGGTCTCACCGCGCTCACCGGCGGCGAGGCCCTGCCCGCCCCGCTCGCCGCCGAACTCACCGCGGCCACCGCGCGGTTGGTGAACGTGTACGGGCCGACCGAGACGACCGTGTGGTCCACGCTGGCCGATCCCGCGGTCGGCGGCGACGGCGCCGTCCGGCTCGGCGACCCGCTGACGGGCACCGGCGCGTACCTGCTCGACCCCGACCTGCGGCCCGTCCCGTACGGCGTCGCGGGCGAGCTGTACCTCGGCGGGGCGGGGGTGGCGCACGGCTACCTGGGCCGCCCGGGCCTGACCGCGAGCCGCTTCCTGCCCGACCCGTACGGGCCGCCCGGCAGCCGGATGTACCGGACCGGCGACCTGGTCCGGCGCGCCCCGGACGGTGCGCTGGAGTACCTCGGCCGCACCGACGGCCAGGTGAAGCTGCGCGGTCACCGGATCGAACTCGGCGAGGTCGAGGCCCGGTTGGCCACCCACCCCGGCGTGGCGCGGGCGGCCGTGGTGGCGCACGGCCCGGAGGGGGAGCTCCGCCTGGCCGCCTACGTCGTCCCGGCCGGGACGGCCCCCTCCCCGGAGGAGCTGCGTGCGCACCTGGCCGGCGTGCTGCCCGCCGCCGTCCTGCCCGGGGCGTACGTCGTCCTCGACGCGTTCCCGCTGACCCCCAACGGGAAGCTGGACCGGGCCGCGCTGCCGGAACCGGCGGTGGCCCGCCCCGAGCAGCCGGCCGGGGTCCCGGCCGGAGCGGGGAGCACCGACGCGGGGAGCACCGACGCGGTGGTCCTCGACATCTGGCGCGAGGTCCTCGGCCTGGACGACCTGGGGCCCGACGAGGACCTCTTCGACCTCGGCGGGCACTCGCTGACGATCACGGCCATCACCGCCCGGATCCGCCACCGCCTCGACGTCGACGTCCCGCTGGACGTCTTCTTCGACACCCCCACCGCACGGGACGTCGCAGCCGCCGTCCGTGCCCTCCGAGAGGAATGACCCGTGACCCGTGAGATCCGCTACCGCGTCGTCGTCAACGACGAGGAGCAGCACGCCCTGTGGCCGGACGGCGCCGACCTGCCGGCCGGTTGGCGGCCCGAGGGGTTCGTCGGTTCCGAGGAGGAGTGCACGGCGCACGTCGACCGGGTCTGGCCGGACATCCGGCCGCTGTCGGTGCGCCGCCGCCTGACCGCCGGGGCGGACGCCCGGTGAGCGCCCCCGGCACTCCCCCGTCCCCGGACACCGGGGCGCTGCGGCTCCGCCTCGCCGAGTCGGTCGCCCGGGCCTGCGACGGCGCGGTCGGCGCGGCGCAGGTGCTGGCGTCCACCGAGTCGCTCGCCGCGCTCGGGGTCGGTTCGCTCGCCCTGCTGCGCCTGGCGGACGCGGTGGAGGAGGAGTTCGGGGTCCTGCTCGACCTCGGCGACGGGGCGCTGCACACGGACGGGTTCGACGGGCTCGTCGCGCAGCTGGTCCGGCTCGGCGCGACGGAGCCCCGGTGGACCCCGTGACCGGGGCGGCGGCGCGGGACGCGGTCCTCGCCGTCCCCTTCGCCGGGGGCCGCAGCGGGACGGCGCCGCTCACCTGGGGGCAGCGCGCCATCTGGCACGCGATCGGCCGGACGGCCCCGAACGACCACTACTTCAACCTCGGCCGGGTGCTGCCGCTCGCCGACCGGGGCGCCCCGGTGGACGCCGCGCGCCTGGTGGCCGCACTGACCTCCCTGGTGCTGCGGCACGAGGCCCTGCGGACCAGGCTGACGGCGCTGCCCGACGGCGCCCCGGGCCAACTCCTGTACGGGGAAGGCCGGTTCGACCTGATCGTCCGCGAGGAGCCCGACCCCGCGCGGACCGCTCGGGCGGCCGAGGAGCTACTGGCGGAGCTGTCCGGGCGCCGTTTCGGGTACGCGGACGAGTGGCCGGTGCGGCTGGGGGCGGTCCGCTGTGCCGGGCGGATCACCCACGCCGTCCTCGCCCTGTGCCACCTGGCGTCCGACGGGCACGGCGCGGAGGTCCTGGTGCGCGACCTGCGGCTGCTGGTGCGCCGCGGCTCGGCCGGGCCGGTCAGCGCCAGGACGCCGCTGGAGCTGGCCCGGCGGCAGGCCGGGGAGGCGGGGCGGCGGGCCGGGGAGGCCGCGCTGGCGCACTGGGAGCGGGGCCTCGCGCAGGCCCCGCCGACGATGTTCGCCGCCCCGGTCGCGGCGCCGCGCACGCCCAGGTTCTGGACCGGCCGACTGGTCTCGGCGGCCCTGCCCCGGGCCGTGGACGCCCTGGCCGCCGGGCACGGCGTGAGCGGGTCGGCGGTGCTGCTGACCGCGGCGGCCGCCCTGGTCGCCGCCGGCCAGGGGCACCGGACGGCGGCCGTCATGCCGATCGCCGGGAACCGGGCCGCGGCGGACCGCCGCACCATGGTCAGCACCCTGTCGCAGGACGCCCTGGTGGTGCTGCCGCTGCCGGACGACCCGGCGGGGACCGCGGTCTTCACCGACCTGCTCCCCGGTGCGTTCGCCGCGTCCCTGGCCGGCTACCGGGCCGCCTCCTACGACCCGGCCGAGTGGGACGCGCTGCTGGAGCGGCTGGCGCGGGAGCGCGGCACGGAGGTCCACCCGTACTGCTGCTTCAACGACATGCGGCTGACCGAACGGGTCGCCGCCCCCGGGGGCGCCCCGGACGCCGGGGAGCTGGCGCGGCTGCGCGAACGCACCGTGCTCGACTTCCCGGCCACCCAGGAGCGGGTGGCCTGTCGGTACTGCCTGCACCTGACCGGCGACGACGCCGAGTTGACCGTCACCCTGACCGCCGACACCGCGTACCTGCCGCCGGAGGCGATCCACGCGCACCTGCGCGCCCTGGAGGAACTGGTGGTCGCCTCGGCCGCGGGTGCGCCGCCGCGGCTGGCCGACCTGGGCGGGCTGCTCGCCCCGTCGCGGGTCCGCGCGTGACGGCCGCGCCGGTCCCGCGGCCGGTCGTCCACGCGGACGCCACCTCCTGCGCGCAGGGCGGCCGGATCCGCTGCCGGACGGCGGCCGGCGACGGCGGTCCGCTCACCGGCCGGGTGGTCGTCACCGACGTGGTGGCGGAGCGCACGGTGCTGGTCGCGGAGGTCCGCGGCCCGGTCCACGACCTGGAGGTGCCCGCGGCGTGGCCGAGTTCGCTCTACCGGGCGAGCTTCCACGACCACCGCCCCGAGGTGCCGCGGCCCGAGCGGGACGCCGAGCACGAGGTGTGGTTCGCGGTGCGGGCGGCGCGCCCGGGCGGCGCCCCGGTCCTGGTGAGCGTCCCGTTCCCCACCTGGCGCGCCTACCACCGGGCCGGTGAGCCGGGCCGGAGCCTCTACTACTCGGAACAGCCCGCCCGGGCGGCCCGCGTCCCGCTCGCCGCGCCCGGCGGGGGTCCGCCGCCGGAGCGGTGGGAGGAGCCGCTGCTGCGCTGGCTGCACCGGACCGGGCGCCCGGTCGAGTACTGCTCGGGCTTCGACCTGGACGACGGGGCGGAACTCCTGGCCGCCTACCGGGTCCTGGTCGTGAACGGCCACGACGAGTACTGGACGGCGGGCATGCGGGACGCCGTCGAGGGGTTCGTCCGCCGGGGCGGGAACCTGGCGGTCTTCGCGGGCAACACCGCCTGGTGGCAGTTCCGCCTGGAGGACGGCGGCCGCACCATGGTCTGCCACCGCGACGCCGCGACGGACCCGGTCGCCGCCACCGACCCGTCCCGGACGACGGTGGAGTGGTCCAGTGCGCCGGTCGACCGCCCCGAGAACGCGATGACCGGCGTGAGCTTCCGCCGGGGGGCGGGGGCGTGGGGCGAGGGCATGGCGGTGATGGGCCGCGAGTCCTACACGGTGCGCTTCGCGGACCACTGGGTCTTCGAGGGGACCGGGCTGGCGGACGGGGACGCCTTCGCCCGGGGGGCGCTGGGCTACGAGACGGACGCGGCCGAGCTCGACTGGTCGCTCGGCGTGCCGCGGGCCACCGGGCGGGACGGGACGCCGCGCTCCTTCGCCGTCCTCGCCACCGCCGACCTGGGGCACTGGCGCGCCTACGGGCAGGGCGGGTGGGCGACCATGGGGGTCATGCGGCTCGGGGCGGGGTCGGTGTTCAACGCCGCCACCGTCAACTGGGGGCGGGCGCTGGACGATCCGGCGGTGGCGCGGGTGACCCGCAACGTCCTCGACCGGTTCTCCGAACCGCCCGCACCGCGCTGGCACACCGTCGGACCGGCGCCCGGGCTGCGGGCGCTCGCCGCCTGCGAGGGCCTGCTGTTCGCCGTGGCCGGGGACGGGACGACCCTGCTGCACCGCGAACCGTCCGAGCAGAACCTGCCGTGGACGCCCTGCCCTCCCTCCCCGGAGGGCCCGGACCCTCGGCTGCGCTGCCTCACCGCCCCCCGCGAAGCCTGCCACCCGGTGCCGCTGGCGCTCCTGGCCGTGACCGAGGACGACCGGCTGGTGCACCGCGCGCCCGTCACCGGCGCGGCGCCGTGGGTCGACGCCGGGTCGGTCCCCCGCGGGACGACGGCGCTCGCGATGTGCGACAACACGCTGTTCGCGGTCACCGGGCACGACGACACGCTGCACCACCGCCCGGCCCACCTCCCCGGGGCGGCGTGGACCCCGCTGGGCCCGGCCGGCGGCGCGACCGCGCTCGCCGTCCTGCACGCCCGGCTGCACGCCGTCACCCCCGACGGGCTGCTCACCCGCCCCCCGGTCCTCACCCGAGCACCGTTCGCCCCCTTCACCCCGCCGCTCCCCGCCCCGTCACCCGGGCCACTGGCCCCGCACGCCGGCCGGCTGCTGATGGCGACGGGCGACGGGCACCTGCTCAGCCACCCGGGCCGCACGACGACGGATCCCGCCCGGGAGGACGGCTGATCGGGCGTTCCGTCCCGCTGCGCCGGGGCCAGGGCGTGGTCGGGGTCGTCGCCGTCGAAGGAGCCGTCCGGCCACCGCCGTCCGGCCACCGCCGTCCGGCCACCGCCGTGCGGTCAGCCCGGAGCCGGCGTCCACCGGAACCCGCCGGAGCGGATCGATCACCCACGCGGCGCCGTACGGCAGTGGAGGGTGGAAGCCCTCGACGGGCACCACCGGTCCGCTGTCGCGGGCGGCACGGGGCGTCCCGGGCGGCACGGGGAAGCCGGTTCGGCACCGAACCGTCGACCTGCCCGCCGCGGGAGCGGCGGCGCGCGTTCCGGCCCGGTCGGGCATCGCGCCGCCCATCGGGGGTACGCGTCAGCGGACCACGGCCCACCTGCACGGTGGGGTCGGCCGTCCGGCAACGGAGAGTGGCATGAACGTGACAGCAGAGAGCACCGACGACACGGCCCTGTTCGCCGACCGGTACCGGGTCGAAGGCACCCTGGGGCGGGGGAGCGCCGCCGAAGTGCTGCGCGCCGTCGACCTGCACCTGGGCCGGGAGGTCGCGCTGAAGGTGCTGCACCGCGGCGCTCCCGAGGACTTCGCCCGCCGGTTCACCGCCGAGGCGCGGACGCTGGCCCGGCTCCGGCACCACGGCGTGGTCGAGGTCTACGACCACGGCAGCGCCGACGACCGCCCGTACCTCGTCCTGGAACTCGTGGACGGGAGGACGCTGGCCGACGCGCTGCGCACGGCACCGCTGTCCGCCTCCGCCACGCTCCGGCTCGGCCAGGAGCTCGCCCGCACCCTCGCGTTCGTCCACGCCCACGGCGTCGTCCACCGCGACGTCAAACCGTCCAACGTCCTGATCGACGCCTCGGGAACCCCCCGCCTCACGGACTTCGGCATCGCCCGCCACCCCTGGGACGAGTACGCCCAGGACGCCGACGCGACCCGGACGGGCTTCGTCGTCGGCACCCCCGCCTACCTGGCACCGGAGCAGATCCGCGGCCAGGGCGCCCGCCCGCCCGCCGACGTCTACGCGCTGGGCCTGCTGCTGATCGAGTGCCTCACCGGACAGCGCGTCTACCCCGGCGGCCCCATGGAGGCGGCGGTGGCCCGCCTGCTGCACTCCCCCGCCGTCCCCCCGGGCACGCCCGCACCGCTCGCCCGGGCCCTGCGCGCCATGACCCGGGACGACCCCGCGACGCGCCCGTCCGCCGCGGCGTGCGCGGACCTGCTCGACCCGCGGACGCTGCACCTCCCGGCCCTCGGGGACGGAACGCCGGTGGGCCGGAGCGCCGCCCGGCGCAAGCGCATCGCCCTGTCCGCGGGAACGGTCGGCCTGCTGCTCGCCGCCGGGGCCGGAAGCATGGCCTTCGGCACCGAGCACCCCTCGGCACCGCCCGCACAACGGTCCGCGGTCACCTCCACCCCCTCCCCGGCGCCCACGCCGTCCACCGCGCCGCCCGCCGCCCCGGCGCAGGCACCCGCCACGACGAGCACCCCCGGCGGCAGCACGCCCGCCGGGTCGGCCCCCTCGGAGGCGGCGCGGCCCGCGTCCGGCCCGCAGGCCGACCCAGCGGGGGCACCCCGTGCCGACGACAGCGGGAAGAAGGCGGAGAAGGACGGGAAGCCGCCCCGCAAGGGACCGAAGCGGTGAACGGGGCGCCCGGACGCGGGGCCCCGGACCGGGCCCGGGCCGCGCGGTTCGCGGGTGCGGGCGGGCTACCGGCCGGAGTGGTCGATGACGTTGCCGTTGGAACAGTTGTTGACGTGGTCGCCGACCCAGTCGCCGAGGACCGGCACCACCGCCACCTCCTGGAGGCAGACGGCCGCCGCGGTGAAGTTCCAGTTGTTGACGGCGTCCACCAGGCCGCCGAAGGTGCTGTCGTTGTCGGCCTGCGCGGGCGCGGCCGCGGTGAGGGCGAGGAGCGGCAGGGCCGCCGCCGTGATGATCTTTCGCATGCGCTGGGCAACGACCGGCGTGCGTGGCGGTCACGCGCGCCGGGGGTGCGTTCACCCGTCGGGACGGACCGAGCACCGGCGGGACCGGCCCCACGGGTTCCCGGCGGAGCCGCGGGCTGCCGCGAGGAGCGGTCAACGCCCTGACCGCCCGTCACTCGTGGGTGCGGCACCGCCCGCACCGTTCCACGGCACGGAGAGCAGAACCGTTCCGGACGGCGTGACGGTCAGCGCACGACGCGGTAGCGCTGGTAAAGGACGCGGGCGCCGACGGGGCGGTTCTCGACCAGGTCGAGTTCGACGCGGCGTCCGTGCCGGGGGAAGAACGGGGTGCCGCCGCCCAGGAGGACGGGGTGGATCCGGAGCCGGTACTCGTCGATCAGGTCGGCGGCGGCGGCTTCGGCGGCGAGGGTGGCGCCGCCGATCGCGATGTCGCCGCCGTCCGGTTCGGCGCGCAGCCGGGCGATCTCCTGGACGAGGCTGCCGGAGGCCGGCCGGGCGTTGCCCCGCACCGTCGTCAGGGTGGTGGAGAAGACCACCTTGGGGAGCGCCCTCCAGAGCGCGGCGAACTCGTGGGTCGGGAAGGCGAGCGAGGGCTCCTGGTCGATGGTCTCCCAGACGAGCATCGCCTCGTACAGCCGCCGCCCCATCAGGTGGACGCCCGCCCCCCGCACCTCGTCGGTGGCGAGGCGGAAGGTCTCCTCGTCGGGGAAGCCCCAGTCCAGTTCGCCGTCCGGCCCGGTGACGTAGCCGTCGGACGAGACGCTCATCGAATAGGTCACGCTGCGCATCGGAGCCCTCCTCGGTGTAGGCTCCGACGGTACTGCCGAGGAGGGACGCGGACCGGGAGGCGGCGGCCGGGCGGGGTCAGGAGATGGAGAAGACGGACGCCCACTTCTGGCCGGCCGAGCCGGCGGAGGCGGTGTTGGCGGTCACGGCCTGCCCGGCGGTGGCGTTGCCGTCGAGGACGAAGCCGGTGGCCGGGTTGGTCAGGGTGTAGGTGCCGACGGCGTTCTGGACGACCTGCCACTTCTGGTTGGCGGCGCCGAGGTTGACGGCGGTGAGGGAGATCTGGCCGCCCGCGGTGGTGGGGGCGGTGAGGTAGAGGGGGATGGGGCAGCTGTCGTAGATGCGGACGGTGCCGTCGGTGTTGGTGGCGAACTTCCAGCGCTGCGAGGCCCGGGTGGTGTCCAGGGCGGCGAACTCGGCCACCGAGGGGATGCTGCCGCTGCAGGTGCCGCCGCGCTGGAGGGCGACGCCGCCGCCGTTGCTGAGCGCGTGGTAGGCGTTGTCGCCGACGACCGTGGGGCCGTAGTTGATGGCGAAGGTGTCGAGCGCGGTCAGTGCGGTGCCGGTGGTGGACAGCGGGGGCGCCGCCGTCGGGCGGACGTTCTTGAACCAGTCGGCGAAGGTGGCGGGCGTGTGCGAGGCCAGGGTGGCGATGGTGCGGTCCCAGCTGCCGTCGACCTGGTTCCACAGCTGGAGCAGCGCGCCGTCCACATTGCCCTGGACCTGGTCGCCGGTCTGCCAGCCCGCCGCGGGGGTGAACGGGTAGGAGGAGCCGTCCGGCCAGACGTAGCGCTGGTCGCCGAGCAGGTAGGCCGCCGCCGAGTCGGCGAAGCCCTCCGTCCAGGCGCAGGTCGCGGAGGAGACCGACTGGATGTAGTGCGGGCTGCAGTTGGTGACGGTCGGGAAGGTGCTGTTGTAGAGCCGGTTCTGGAAGAAGTGGCCCGACTCGTGCAGCACGGTGTGCTCGGAGTCCGGGTCGGCGTCGGCCAGGTGCACGGTGTTCGACAGGTCGTACCAGGGCCCGTCGGTGGAGCCGGACTGCCAGCGGACGGTCAGGGTGGTGCAGGTGGCGGCGTTCGCCTCGGCGGCCGTCCAGCACGGGGTGGTGGAGTTGGCCCGGCGCGACCAGAGCAGGTTGACGGTGTCGAAGGCGTGCCAGGCGCGGGCCGCGGTGGTGGGTTTGACGGTGCCGAGGGCGAGGCTCGTCGATATGTTCGTCTGGGTCGGCGTGCTGTGGGTGTAGACCGCGCCGGTGGCGTCGGCGACCTTCCACACCTGGTTGTTGCGGGTGGCGAAGCGGACGTACAGGTGGTCCATCGCGGCGGTGGCGACCGGGGTGTAGCAGAGGTTGAACGAGCCGTCGGCCGCCCCGGTCAGCTGGGTGTCCGGGTTCAGCTTGTGGTCGGTGTCGGTGGACTTCTCCCGGCCCCAGAGCTCGACCGAGGCGTTGCGGGCGGCCCGGGTCCGGGTCGGCTTGGCGGTGCCCTCCTCGGCGGACTGGTAGTCGAACTGGAGGTTGCCGCTCAGACAGATCGGCTGTGCGGCGGAGGCGACGCCCGCCGAGAGCGGCACGACGACGCCCGCGGCGAGTGCAGCCGGCACCAGCAGGCGGAGCAGGGTGGTGGTGCGGTGTGGCATGGACGTCCTTCCGCAGGGTGCCCGGCCCACCGGTCGGCGGGTCGGGCACGGGGAGGCCGGGTGGTCCCCGGTCCGGTCCGTGGCGCACCGTTCGGTGACGGCCCGTCAGGACTGCGAGCCATCGTCGATTCGGTGCCGCGCCGCCCACCAGGGGCGCACGGAATCACCGCCACCGTTTGTGAAGTTTGCGTGTACGCCCGCGCGTGCCGGGTCCGGGCGCGCGCTCCGCATCCCGACGTAGCCGTGGGGCCGGGCCGCGCCGACCGGGCACCGGGCCGGCCTGCGGCAACGCGGGCGACCGAGGCGGAGAGCCGAACTCACCTGTGCGGCAAGGGCGTTCGACGGTCGCACGGGCAGCCCTGCCGTGCGCCCCGCCTCCGGTGCGGGCAGCCGACCACAGGGGGCGGCGCGGCGCGGTGCCGGGGCCGGCGGGACGGCCGGGCGGCCCACCGAAGGGACGGGTCAGCCGAAGAGGCGGGCCAGGGCGAGGGCGGCCGCGCCCTGGGGCACGGCGAGGGCGGTGGCGCGGGTGAGGGTGACGTGCTGCCAGTGCGGGTCGGGGAGGCGGGCGGCGAGGGCGGTGCGGATGGCGGCCTCGTAGGGTTCGGGGTCGCCGAGCAGGGTGGCGCCGCCGAGGGTGACCTCCTCGACGTCGAGGAGGCGGACCAGGTTGGCGACGCCGAGGGCGAGGACGGCGGCGGCCCGGTCGGTGCGACCGGCGCGCAGGGCGGCGAGGCAGAGGGCTTCGAGGCAGCCGCGGGCGCCGCAGGCGCAGGGCGGGCCGTCCGGGTCGAGGCACTGGTGGCCGAACTCGCCCGCGTTGGTGCGGGCGCCGCGCTGGACCTGTCCGCCGAGGACGAGTCCGGCGCCGACGCCGTCGCCGAGGTAGACGAAGGCGCGGTGGTCGGGGCCGGGGCGGCTGAGGACGCCCGCGGTGGTGTTCTTCTCGACCAGGACCGGGAGCCCGGTGCGGTCCTGGACGGCTTCGCGCAGGTGGAGGCCGTGCCAGCGGGGCATGCCGGTGACCTGGTGCAGGACGCCGTCGCGGGTGTCGAGCGGGCCGGGGCAGGCCAGGCCGAGGCCGAGGACGCGGCTCCCCCCGGCGTCCGCGGTGAGTTCGCGGACCATGGCGGCCAGCCGGTCCAGGACCAGGCCGGGCGCGCCGTCCGGGTCGATCGGCGTGTCGGCCCGGGCGACGACGGCGCCGGTGAGGTCGGTGCGGAGCAGGTGGAGTTCGCGGCGGCCGATCTCGGCGCCGAGGGCGGAGCGGGCGTCCGGGACGAGCCGGAGCAGGGTGCGGGGCTTGCCGCTGCGGCCCGCGACGTGGGTGCGGCCCGCCTCGGTAAGCAGGCCGTCGGCGAGCAGGCGGGCGGTGATCTTGCTGATGGCCTGGGCGGTGAGGCCGGTGCGGACGGCCAGTTCGACCCGGCTGGTGCCGTCCCGGGCGGCGCGGACGGCGCGCAGCACGGCGGCGTCGTTGCGGTCGCGGAGCAGCGCGAGGTTGAGGGCCCCGGGCGAGGGGGCCCGGTCGGGGCCGCCGGGCGGGACGGCCGGGGCGGGGGCGCCGGGTGAGGGGGCCCGGTCGGGGTCGGTGGTCACCCGTCGATTATGGGAGCTTGCCGGTTAGTCCACACTGTTGTTTAACTTGGTGCATGGACTCCTCGCCGCTCAACGTGGGACTCGTCGGCTACGGCCTCGCCGGTGCCGTCTTCCACGCGCCCCTGATCAGCACCACCCCGGGCCTGCACCTCGCCGCGGTGGTGACCGCCGACCCGGAGCGCCGCGCCCGGGCGCAGCGCGAGCACCCGCGGGCCGCCCTGTTCGCGGACGCCGAGGCGCTGCTGGCCGCCGCGCCCGAACTGGGCCTGGACCTGCTGGTGGTCGCCTCCCCCAACCGCACCCACGTCCCGCTGGCCACCGCCGCACTGGAGGCCGGGCTGCCGGTCGTGGTCGACAAGCCGCTCGCCGCCACCGCCGCCGAGGGCGAGCGACTGGTCGCGCTGGCCCGGGAGCGGGGGCTGCTGCTCAGCGTCTTCCAGAACCGGCGCTGGGACGGCGACTTCCGCACCGTCCGGCAGTTGCTCGACGCGGGCCGGCTCGGCCGGGTCAACCGGTTCGAGTCCCGCTTCGAGCGCTGGCGGCCCGAACTCACCGGTGCCTGGCGGGAGTCGGGCGACCCCGCCGCGGCCGGCGGCCTGCTCTACGACCTCGGCGCACACCTGGTCGACCAGGCACTGCTCCTGTTCGGCCCGGCCGAGCGGGTCTACGCCGAGCTGGACGCGCGCCGCACCGGCGCCGCCACCGACGACGACAGCTTCGTCGCCCTCACCCACGCCGACGGCACCCGCTCGCACCTGTGGATGAGCGCGACCGCGGGCGACCTCGGCCCGCGCTTCCGCGTCCTGGGTTCGCAGGGCGCGTACGTCGTCCACGGCCTGGACGGCCAGGAGGACGCGCTGCGCGCCGGCCGCACCCCCGCGGACCGGGACTGGGGCGTCTCCCCGCGCGAACGCTGGGGCTCGCTGCGGGCCGGGGACGCCGTCGAGACGGTGGCCACCCTGCCCGGCGGCTACCAGGACTACTACGCGAGCGTGGCCGAGGCGCTGCGCGGCCACGGGCCCGTCCCGGTCGACGCGGGCGACGCCGTGGCGGTGCTGCGCGTGCTGGAGGCGGCGCAGCGCTCCTCCCGCACCGGCGAGGTGGTGGCGCCGTGAGCCTGGACATCCCCGAACTGGAGCGCCAGCACCGGGAGTTGCAGCTCCCCGCGGCCGGTCTGGCGGAGACCTGGCGGCTCGGCTCGCTGATCGTCGCCACCGCCCTGGAGCGGAGCCTCCCGGTCGCGGTCGACATCCGCCACGGCGAGCAGCTCGCCTTCCACGCCGCCCTGCCGGGCACCAGCGCCGACAACGACGACTGGATCGCCCGCAAGGCGGCCGTGGTCCGCCGCTTCGGCGAGGCCTCCTACCTGGTGGGCGAACGCCACCGGGCCAAGGGCCGCACCTTCGACCTCGACCCCGCGCGGTACGCCGCGCACGGCGGCTCCTTCCCGCTGCTGGTGCGGGGCACCGGCATGGTGGGGACGGTCACCGTCTCCGGCCTGCCGCAACTGGAGGACCACCTGCTGGTCACCGAGTGCCTGGCCCGGTACCTGGCGCAGCAGTAGGACCGGTCCGCGGCACGGCAGTCGGGTGCCCGGCCGCTCCGGGGCGGGCCGACCGGAGCGGCCGGGCCGGAGCGGCCGGGCCGGCTCGGAACGGCACCGCGAGGCCCGGTCGGGCGGCTGCGTCGGCGGCCTTGCCCGGGACGGCCCCTCCCGGACTGCCCGACCGGGCGCCCCGCCGACCGGGTGACCGTGACGCGGCTGCGGACGGGCGGGCGGCGGCGCACCGCCCGAGCCGTCCGCGGCGGCCCCGGACCCCGCGGACGGCCCCGGACCCCGCGGACGGCTCCGGGCCCCGCGGGCGCATAGCATCGGGCGGTCACCGCTGCCGCCCGAGGAGGACCCGCGATGCGCCTCGACCTCTCCGCCTCCGCCCTGCCCGCCGCCTCGCCCGAACTGGCCCGGCTGGCCGAGGAGTCCGGGGCCGACCGGATCAGCCTGGCGGAGACCTCGCACGACCCGTTCCTGCAACTGGCGCGGGCCGCCGACCGGACCTCCCGGATCGAGCTCGCCACGGGCGTGGCGGTGGCGTTCGCCCGGACGCCGATGGTGCTGGCGTACCAGGGCTGGGGGTTGCACGAGAGTTCCGGCGGGCGGGCCGCGATCGGGCTCGGCACCCAGGTCGAGCCGCACGTGGTGCGCCGCTTCGGCATGCCGTGGGACCGGCCGGCCGCGCGGATGCGGGAGTACGTGGCGGCGGTGCGGGCGATCTGGCACAGCTGGCAGAGCGGCGAACGGCTGGCGTTCCGCGGCGAGTTCTACCGGCACACCCTGATGACGCCGGTGTTCGCGCCCGACCCGCTGCCGTACGGCCCGCCGCCGCTGCTGCTGGCCGGGGTCGGGCCGCTGATGACGGCCGCGGCGGGGGCGGTTGCCGACGGGTTCCTGGCCCACCCGTTCTGCACGCCGCGGCACCTCGCCGAGCAGGTGCTGCCCGGAGTCCGGGCGGCCCGGGCCCGGGCGGAGGCCGCCCGGGAGCCGTGGACGGCCCGCCCGTTCGAGGTGGTCGCCCACGTGCTGGTGGCCACCGGGCGGGACGAGGAGGAGTACCGGGCCAACCTGCGCCTGGTCCGGGAGCGGACCGCCTTCTACGCCTCCACGCCCGCCTACCGTCCGGTCCTGGAGACCCACGGCTGGGGCGACCTGCAGGAGGAGTTGTACCGGCTCTCCACCCGCGGCCGCTGGCAGGAGATGGGCGAGGCCCTGGACGACACGGTCCTGTCCGCCTTCGCCGTCACCGGCCCGCCCGCCGAGGCCGCCCGCGAACTGCACCGCCGCTACGGCGCGTTGGCCGACCGCCTCTGCCTGTCCGGCCCGGACGGCGCCGACCCCGCCGCCCTGCTGCGCGTCCTGGCGGAGACCCGGGCGCTCGGCTGACCCGGGCGCCCGGCTGACCCACGGGCCCGGCTGACCCGCGGGCGCCCGTGGCGGGGTCAGCCGCGCGGCAGGACCAGGGACTGCACCTCGGGCAGGTGGCGCCAGTCGGAGGAGACCAGGGTGGCGTGGGCGGCGGCGAGCTGGACCGTCCGGGCCCGGGCCTGGTCGGCCGTGGGGTCGGTGGCGCTGATCACCGGGGCGACGTTCTGCGCGTCGGTCATCGAGAGCAGGTAGTGCCGCTGGTCGTACCAGGAGGTGTCGATGCCGTTCAGGTACGCGGCGGCGTCGCCGTCGAAGACCACGAACCAGGGGCGGACGGTGGTCTCGGCGTAGCCGGTGCGCGGGTCGCCCGCGGCGGCGCCGTGCACGGCGGGGAAGACCCGGGCCTCGCCGATCCGCCCGGCGGCGGCCAGGTCGCGCAGGTGGCGGGCCTCCTCGACGTCGGTGTGCAGGGTGTCGAAGGGGTTGCCCTCCTCGACCGTGCCGGGGATCGCGTACACCAGCACGCGCCCGGCCAGGGCCGCCCGGCTCGGCCAGTTCCCGGCCCGGGCCGCGTCGTCGAGGGTGGCGTAGCTGCCGCCGCCCGGCTTCGCCAGCAGCTCGGCCGGGCGGAGGGCGGCGCTGCCGAGGTGGGCGGCGATCAGCGCGTCGAGCTCGGTCGGCCCCATCCCCCGGTTCGCGGCGAACCCGCCCTTCAGCTCCAGCTTGACGGTCAGCGGCCCGGCCCCGGGGTGCGCCGCCAGCCAGACCCGGACGTCGTCGAGGCAGTTCTCCAGGTTCTTGTTGGTGCCGCCCGCGTACAGCTGGGCGGGGGTGTCGGCGCTGACGCAGTTGTTGGCGTTCCCGAGCGGGTTGGAGTGGCTGACCTTCCACTCCGTGGTGACGGTGTCGGTCCACACGTCCAGCTCGATCATCGAGGTGCCGGTGTCCAGCGCCTCGGCGAGGTGCCCGAAGGCCGCCGGGTCGTAGGTGTTGTGCAGGCCGACCCCGGTGGTCGAGGCGAACGGCTGCTCCCCCGCGGTGGCGGCGTCGGCGACGGCGCCGAGCCGGCCGGGCAGCAGGAAGGCGGCGAGGAGCACGGTGGTGAGGGTGGCGGTGCGGCGGAGGTTCATGCGGTCCCCTGGACGGTCGGGCGGCCCGGGCTGACGGCCGGTCGGCGAGCAGGATGCCCCACCCGACGGTCCTTCAGGTGACATGACAACAAAGCGCCGGGGAAGCCGACGCGTCATCCGACGGTCGACTCCCCCGGCGGACGCACCCCGCGGGGGTGGGAGGTCAGCGGGCCGGACGCCACATGGTGGTGACGGTGTGTCCGGTGGCGGTGGTGACGTCCTGGCGGGGGACGAAGCCGACGCTGCGGTAGCGGGCGAGGTTGGCGGGGTTGGAGGACTCCAGGTAGGCGGGGGCGCCGAGGGCGTCGATCCGGGCCAGGCTGCGGGCGAGGAGTCCCATGCCGAGGCCCCGGCCGCGGTGGTCCTCGTGGACGCCGAGGAGGGTGAGGTAGAAGCAGGGGACGCCGGGATGGGCGGCTTCCAGCTGCTCGTAGATGCCCAGGATCGCGCGGGCCGCCTCCGGGCCCGCGGCGGCGGTGAGCAGGGCGGGGAGGTCGCGGGCCTCCCGGGCGGTGAGTTCGGTGCCGCCCGGGGGGATCCACACGGCGACGGCCTCCGCCGCGGGGGTGACCAGGGTCCAGGGGTAGCGCAGGGCCGAGGCGGCGTACAGGCGCCACATGGGGGCGGCCTGTTCGGCCCGCCGGGACGGGTCGGGGAAGGCCGGGCCCCAGAGCGGGTCGTGGAAGAAGGCGCTGGTGAGGGTGGAGACCACGGCGTCGAGGTCGGCGGGGGTCGCCGCCCGGGCGGGGGTCGGCGGCTGGGTGCTGGTCACCGTCGCACCGTAGCCGGGGGGACGGCGGCGGCGCTCGACGGATTTCGTCGTCGGGCCGCCGGGAAGGGCGCGGCCGGGGTGCGGCGGGGGTCGGCGCGCTCTCAAACGGGCGCGGCGATTCTCAGAGGATTCTCAGAGGATCAAGAGCTTGGCCCGCCCGCTGATGCTGCGTCAGAATTGTCGGAGTTCGCTCAATCGGGCGATGCACCACCCTGGCGCAGACAGCTCCCGCACCTGCTCGAGACCCCGTCCCCACACCAGGAGTCCCCATCATGCTCGAAGACCTCTCGCGATTCGCCGACCGGGCCAGACCGGCCGTGCTCGGCCTGACCCGGATCGCGGTGTCGCTGCTGTTCGCCTGCCACGGGGCGGCCACCCTGTTCGACGTCCTGGGCGGTGCCCACGGCAAGGCGCCGTCGGTCGGCGAGTGGCCCGGCTGGTGGGCCGCGCTGATCCAGCTGGTGGGCGGCGCGCTGGTGCTGGTCGGGCTCGCGACCCGGCCCGCTGCGCTGCTGTGCTCGGGCTCGATGGCGTACGCGTACTTCAGCGTCCACCAGGAGCACGCGCTGTGGCCGATCCAGAACGGCGGCGAGTCGGCCGCGATGTTCTGCTGGGCGTTCCTGCTGATCGCGGCCGTCGGGCCGGGCAGCTTCGCGCTGGACAGCCTGCTGCGCCGTCAGCCGGGGCAGCAGGAGCAGGCGGCGCGGCCCGCGGTGGCCTGAGCACGCGGCGGCGACGCCGACCCGATCCGAGCGGTGCCGCCGTGGCGTCCCACGGCGGCACCGCTCGTCCGTTCCCGGGAGAGGACCGCCCTCGGCTCGCGCACGGCGGAGGCGCCGGCCGGGGCGGGGTCAGCAGCCGGGGGTGGCCGGGACGGCGGCGGTCAGGGCGCGGGCGGCGGCCCGCAGGTCGGCCGTCCAGGTCCGCAGGTCGGTCCCCAGCGTGTAGGCGAGGCAGCAGGTGCACTGGGGCATCAGGGCGACGAAGGCCCGCTCCTCGGCGGTGCCGGTCTCCACCTCCTGCCACTCCTCCCCCGCCAGCTCCTCCAGGTCGACCGCCCCGTCGACGAGCCCGGCCGCCAGCCTGCGCAGGGCGTGGCGGCGGGCCGTGGCCGGGTCGGGCAGCGGGAGGCCGCACTCGGCGAGCGCCTGGGCGAAGGCATCGTGGACGTCGCCGCTCGCCGCGTTGCGCGGCAGTCCGGCGAGTTCGCACAGGGCCGGGGTGTCCAGCCCGGCCGCGAGCGCCTCGGCGGCGATCATCGGCAGCTCCTCCGGGCGGATCCCGTCCACCCGGTAGCGGCACGCGGCCTCGCCGAGGGTGGCGAGGCCGCGCTGTGCGGAGGTGGTGGGCTCCGCTCCCGGTGTCGTCATGGCGATCAGGGTGCCAGGGCCGCCTCCGGACCGGGCCTCCGGGGCGGGGTCGGCGCCGGGCGGCCCGGGGGCGCGGGACGGGTCGGGGGCGTCGGGCGGTGGTTCGGGGCGCGGATGAAGGTGAAGGCGACCAGGAACATCAGCGTGGCGACGATCGAGTCCAGCCAGTAGTGGTTGGCCGTGCCGACTATCACCGTCAGGGTGACCAGCGGGTGCAGCAGCCACAGCCAGCGCCAGCGCGAGCGGGTGGCCGCGATCAGGCCGACGGCGACCATCAGGGCCCAGCCGAAGTGCAGCGAGGGCATCGCGGCGAACTGGTTGGAGATCCGGTCGACGTCCGGCGGGCCGTAGACCGAGGGCCCGTAGAGCCGTCCGGTGTCCTGCAGCCCGGTCTCGGCGAGCATCCGCGGCGGCGCCAGCGGGAAGGTGAACGGCAGCACCAGCGCGACCGAGGTGACGGCCGCCAGCACCCGGCGCGCCCACAGGTAGTGGGCGGGGCGGCGGAGGTAGAGCCAGACCAGGAACAGCGCGGTCGCGGGGAAGTGGACGGTGGCGTAGTAGGCGTTGGCCACGTGGACCACCGTGTGGTCGTGCAGCAGCAGCGACTGGACGGCGCCCTCCCCCGGCAGGTGGACGGTGCGCTCCAGGTCCCAGACCCGGTCGGCGTTGTGGAAGGCGGCGTCGGTGTGGCCGATGGCCATCCGGCGGCCGAGCTTGTAGACGGAGAACAGCCCCAGGACGAGCAGGAGCTCCCGCAGCAGCGGGGGCCTGACCCCGCCTCCGGTGCCGAGCCTCGTGAGGGCTCCGACGAGAGCCCTGGTGCGAGCCGCGACGCGGGCTCCGGTGCGGGCTTGCAACCCTCCCCCCTTACCGGCGGGCCGTGCGCGACCCGCGCCTGCGAGTGCCGATACGCTGACGTATCGATACGGACGCGTATCGATACGTTTCGGTAGTGTACATACGCCTGCCACCGCACCGACACCATGGGGAAGGCATGACGCACCACCCCGCCCCGGACCCGGCCCCCGCCCCGGACCCGGCCCCCGTCCCGGACCCGGCCCCCGTCCCGGACCCGGCCCGCTCGAAGATCAGCTCCGAGCGCGAACGGGAGTTCTTCGAGGCCGTGCTCGACGAGGTCCGCACCCACGGCTACGAGGCCGTCACCATGGAGGGCGTCGCCGCCCGCACCCGCTGCGGCAAGTCCACGCTCTACCGGCGCTGGCGGACCAAGGCCCGGTTCGTCGCGGCCGCCCTGCGCGCCGACCGGCAGCCGCGCTGCGCGGGCATCGACACCGGTTCGCTGGCCGGCGACCTGCGCCTGGTCGCCGCCGCGGCCGGTGCGTGGTCCGACCGGGACACCCCGCTGCTGCAGGCCCTCGGCTACGCCGTGATGACCGACAGCGACCTCCGGGACGCCGTCCGGGAGACCGTGGTCGCCCCCGAGGTCGCGGCCCTGGAGGCCGTGCTGCGGCGCGGGGTGGAACGGGGCGAGGTGCCGGTCGGCCACCCGGCCCTGGAGTTCGTCCCGAGCATGATCTTCGGCGTGTCGCGGATCCGGCCGCTGATCTCCGGACGGCCCGCCGACGCGGACTACCTGACCCGGTACGTGGAGTCCGTCGTCCTGCCCGCCCTCGGCCTGTCCTGACCGCCCCCTCCGGCGGCCGCCCGCCTTCAGCGGACCGGCGCCGCGGTGACCTCGGGCCCGTTGCAGCGGGTGCCCCAGCCGGTGCGCAGGCAGGTGGCGGTGGCGTACCAGCGCACCGGCCGCAGCACCGCCCAGGACCAGGCGACCGCGAGCGGGGTCAGCGCCCAGGTGCCGAGCTGCGAGCGCAGCGACTGGTCGGAGCGGCGCACGGTCAGGTAGCGCAGGGTCTGGCCGGAGACGACCAGCAGCGGCACGGCGAGCAGCGCCGGGGGCGGCGGCGTCCCGGTGCGCAGCGAGTGGCCCAGCAGCAGGGCGGCCGCGGCGGTGGCGGCCAGGTGCTGGTACCAGCGCAGGACCTGGGCGAGGAACGCCGGGTGGTGCAGCGGCAGGTAGCGCACCCGCCACAGCGAGCGGATGGTGGAGCCGCGCATCCAGCGCAGGTACTGGCGCAGGTGGTGGCCGACGGTCTCCGGCATGACGGAGAAGACGATCGCGGTGGGCTGCTGCACGACCCGGCCGCGCCGCAGGGCGTAGAAGGTGAGCATCGAGTCGTCGGAGAAGGTGACGGGCCGTCCGGCGAAGCGCTCCGTGACGTACTCCTCCAGGTGGTCGGTGAGCACCGCGGCGCGGTAGGCGGCGAGCGAGCCGGAGCACACCGTCACGGCGCCCAGCGGGGAGAGCGCGGAGCGGTCCACCAACTGGTTGGTGACGTACCACAGGTCGGCGATCCGGCTGATCGGTCCGCGCCGGTTGTTGTGCGCGACCACCACCCCGGCGACGGCCTGCACCCGCGGGTCGGCGAGCGGCTGGAGGAGTTCGTGCAGGGCGTGCGGGTCGAGGTGGGCGTCGGAGTCGACGGTCACCAGGACGTCCGCGCCGGGGCAGTGCCGGGCGGCGGCGACCTGGGCGCGGCGCTTGCCCCGGTTGGGCTGCCGCTGCCAGCTCGCCCGGACCCCGGCCGCGGCGGCGGCGCGCAGCCACTGCGCACGCACCTCGCGGTAGTCGACGGTGGAGCCGTCGTCGACGACGTGGACGGACTGCGGACGGCGGGTCTGCTCCAGCAGCGCGGCCAGGGCCGAGCGCAGGTAGCCGGGGTCCTCGTCGAACACCGGCACCAGCACCGCCACCTCCAGCCGGTCCAGGGCGCGCTGCTGCGCCGGGGCGGCCCGCACCGGCCGCTCCGCCAGGTACAGCGCGGTCTGCAGCACCAGCGCGGCCGCCAGCGGCGTCCACATCCACTGCGCCCACCGGGCCTCGGCGCCCAGCGCGACGCCCCAGGCCCGCAGCCCGTACGCGGCCAGCACCGTCGCCACCACCAGCAGCCCCGCCAGCACGGCGAGCAGCGCCGCGGGCCTGCGCCGCCGGGCCGTCAGCGCGCCGGTGCTCCCGGCGCCCGCGCCCTCAGCGCCCACGGCGGAACCCGATCCGCACGCACAGCACCCCGACGGCGATCAGCCCCGCGGCGGCGGCCGCCACCCACCACCCGGCCAGGGTCAGCCCGCCGATCACCAACACGCCCGCACCGGTCCGCGCCAACTGGTTCTGGTACACCGCACGCCTCACAAGGGGGGGAAGGGGACAGTCCTCCCTCCCACCCTCACCAGGACCGTCCGGTGACGCAGCGTCAGTGCACAGGACGGGTGACGCGGCATCACCCCGCCGACCGCGCGGCCCGGCTCGGCCCCCGCTCCGGCTCAGTCCTCGATCCGGACCAGGGCGAGGGTGACGTTGTCCGGGGCGCCGGCCCGGATCGCGGCGCGCCAGAGGTCGACCAGGGCCCGCTGGTCGTCGCCCTGGGCGTCGCCGTCGGCCTCCGCGTCCGCCTCGGTGAGCAGGGCGGCGAGTTCGTCCGGGGCGACCGGGTCGGTGAGGCCGTCGGTGCACAGCAGGTAGCGGGCGCCCGGCGCGACGGGCAGCCGGACCAGGTGGGGGTCGAGGTCCTCGGGGGCGGTGGGGCCGCCGAGGGTGCGGGTGACCAGGTGGCTGGTGCGGCGGCCGGGCGCGGGGGGCGGGCTGTCGTCGGTGCTGAGCTGGCGCAGGCCGACGCCGTCGCCGCGGTCGGGGGTGATCTCGAAGACCTGGCTGTCGCCGACGTTGAAGACCAGGACGTGCTCGGCCCCGAAGGCCGCCCCGGCCACCGTGGTGGCCATGCCCGCCAGCGCGGGGTCGGCCTCGGCCGCCTCGTGCAGGGCGGCGTGGCAGGCCCGCAGCTCGTCGGTGACGTCCTGCTCGGTGCGCAACTGCGGCCCGGCGGCGGCCAGGTGGCGGGCGGTCAGCGCGGAGGCGACGTCCCCGGCGGGGTGGCCGCCGAGCCCGTCGGCGACGGCGACCACCACCGGGGCCTCGCCGAGCGGGAAGACCAGCGACTGCGGGCTGTCGGTGGACAGCGCGCTCAGCGTCCACGGGCCCAGCACCAGGCTGTCCTCGTTGTGGTCCCTGACCACCCCGTCATGGCTGAGCGCGCTGACGACGACGTACGGCACTCCACGGCCCTTTCACCGACCCCCGACCACATCCTGACGCAGCAGATTCTGCCCCCTCCCCCTCGGCGCCCCGCCACCGGGCCGGGTCGGCGGTCAGCGGGGCGGGGGCGGCAGGTCGCGGAGCGGGCGGGCGGGGTCGGCGAGCAGGGCGGGCAGCAGGTGCTGCCAGTGCCGGACCATCCGGTCGACCGTCCGCGGGTCGAACCGGGCGGTGCGGTACGTGAGGTGGCCGTGGTAGCCGGTGCCGCGTTCCGTCAGGGTCAGGGCGAGGTGGAACCGGGCGGCGGCGTCCCGGTGTTCCGGGCCCACCGTCCGGCGGTGCGGCAGGCCGGCCCCGGCGGGCGGGGCCACCGCGAAGGCCACCCGGACGGGCGGGGCGCCGGGTGGCGGGGCGGCGGGGGCCGCGGCCGCGGCGGCCCGGGCCTCCTCCAGCAGGTGCAGGACGGGCCCGTCCGCGGGGGTCCGCAGCCGGAGCGGGCGGGTGGTGGTGAAGCAGCCGATCAGTCCGCGCAGTTCGGGTGCCCGCTCGGCCGCCGGTACGCCGATCAGCTGGTCCGTCCCGTCGTTCCAGTGGTGCAGCAGCGCGGCGAACCCGGCCAGCAGCACCAGGTCCGGGGCGGACCGGACCCGCCGGGCGGTCCGGCGGACCTCGGGGGCGAGCCCCGGCAGGGCGAACTCCCGCCGGGCGCCCCGGAAGTCCGCCGCTCCCGGCTCCGGTCCCTCCGGGGCCGGCCCCTCCCCCGCCGGTTCCCGCCGGGCGAAGTCGGCGTACTGGAGCGGGAGTTCCGGGAGGCGGGCGGGCCGTCCGGCCAGGGCCGCGGTGACGGTCTCCAGGAGTTCGGCGCGCAGGACGGTGGCGGAGCGCTCGTCGAAGACCAGGTGGTGGGCGACCAGGTGGACGTGGCCGCGGGTCGGGGTGCGGAGCAGCAGCGCCCGCCAGAGCGGGCCGGTGGCGAGGTCGAAGGGGTGGCGGGCGGCGTGGTCGGCGAGGCGGGCGACCAGGCCGGGGCGGTCGCGCTCCGGGATCATGCCCAGTTCCACGACCCTGAGCTGCAGCGGCAGTCGGGGGTGCACCTGCTGCACGGGCGCGCCGTCGTGCAGGGGGACGGCGGTGCGCAGCGCCCCGTGCCGGGCGGCGAGGGCCGCCAGCGCGGCCCGGACGGTGGGTTCGTCGGCCGCCGGGGGCAGCCGGACGTCGGCCGTCAGGTGGTGGGCGGGGCTGTCCGGGCGTCCGGCGGAGGCGGCCCACAGGGCGCGCTGCGCGGCGGACAGCGGGGCGGGCGTCGGGGCGGTCCGTTCCCGCAATGGCGACACCTCTTCCCCCGCCGGTACCGGTGCGCGCCCGGGGTCCACCGTCATGGTCGGGCTGCGGGCGCGGGCTGGGAAGGGCGGGATTCGGCCGTTCCCCGGCCCCGGCGGGGGCCGGGGAACGACGGGTCAGGTTCCGGCGGTGGCGGCGGTGAGCGGGGGTTCCCAGGTGATGGCGGCGGCGCCGTCGACGGCGTGACGCCCGGCCCAGGTGAGCAGGGCGGTGCGGCAGGCGTGGTCGAGGTGGCGCAGGTCGGTCCAGTCGAGTTCGACGGCCCGGCCGGTGGGGAGGGATTCGAGGGTGTCCAGGAGGCGGGGCAGCCGCAGGAAGGTGGCGTTTCCGCTGAGCCGGATCCGCAGCGGGCCGCCGGGGCCGGTGTCGGTGAGGTCGATGTGCAGGTGGGAGGTCTGCCAGGCGCTCTTGGCGACGGCCAGGGCGACGCCGATCAGGACGCCCTCGAAGAGGGTGGTGAGGACGATCGCGGTGGTGGTGACGGCGAGGACGACGAGTTCGCCGCGGTGGCCGCGCCACAGGGCGGCGGCCGGGCGCAGCGGGATCAGCTTGGCTCCGGCGTGGATCAGGACGCCGCCGAGCACGGCGAGCGGGACGAGTCCGAGGACGGCGGGCAGCAGGGCGGCGAACAGCAGCAGCCACAGGCCGTGCAGGACGCGGGAGGTCTTGCTGCGGGCGCCCGCCTGGACGTTGGCGGCGCTGCGGACGATGACGGCGGTCATCGGGAGGGCGCCGAGCAGACCGCACAGGGTGTTGCCGATGCCCTGGGCGGTGAGTTCGCGGTCGTAGTCGGTGCGCGGCCCGTGGTGCATCCGGTCGACGGCGGCGGCGCTGAACAGGCTCTCCGCGGAGGCGATCAGGGCGAGGGCGAGGACGGTGCCGAGCCCGGCGGCGCCGGTGACGGCGGCGAGGCCGTCGCCGGTGGGCAGGGCGACGGACTCCAGCAGCCCGTCCACCTCGACCCGGGGCACGTCCAGGCCGAACGCGGCGGTGGCCGCGGCGGCGAGCACGACGGCGGCCAGCGGGGCGGGCACGGCGCGGACGGGGCCGGGCAGCTTCTTCCACCCCGTCAGCAGCAGGACGGTCGCGGCCGCCATCAGCAGCGCGGCGGTCGCGGCCCGGCCGGTGAACCAGTCGGCGGCCAGCGCGGGCAGGTGGGCGATCTTCCCGCCGCCGCTGCCGGGGGCGGTCCGTCCGGAGACGGCGTACAGCTGGCCGAGGATCAGGATCAGGCCGATGCCCGCCAGCATGCCGTGCACGACGGACAGCGAGATCGCCCGGAACCAGCGGCCGGTGCGCAGCAGGCCCATGGCGATCTGCAGCAGCCCGGCGGCGAGCACCAGCACGCCGAGCGAGCCGAGGCCGAAGCGCTGGACGGCGTCGAACACGAGGACGGTCAGGCCCGCCGCGGGGCCGCTGACCTGGAGGCTGCTGCCGGGCAGCAGGCCGACCACGAGGCCGCCGACGATGCCGGTGACCAGCCCGCGTTCGGCGGGGACGCCGGAGGCGACGGCGACGCCGACGCACAGCGGGACGGCGACCAGGAAGACCACCAGCGAGGCGGGCAGGTCCTGGCGCCAGTGGGCGAGGGCCCGGCGCGCGACGGCGGCGGGGCGGGTGGTGGTGGTGTTCACAGCGGTCGGACCTCCCGGTGCGGGAGGGCGCGGAGGTGGTGGTGCGTGGACGAGCGCATGGGTGTCTCCTTCCGCCCGTGCGGCCGCGGCCGGACGGGGGCTGCTGTCAGGGCAACGGAGCGAACCGACGTGTCGTCAGGGCGGGCGGGGGCGACGTCCGGACGGACCGGCCCCGGCCCGTCGCCGTCCTCAGTCAGCTCACGGGCCCGCTCAGCAGCGGAAGACCTGGAGGCGCGCCAGCGCGGCCGGTCTGGAGCCGCCGGCGACCGCCGCCGGCCCGGTGGCCGCCCGTGCGCCCGGCACCCCGGCGTCCGCTTCCCCGGGGCGGGCCGCGCCGCGCCCGGACGGGCCGCCGTTCGCCCGGTGCCGCCCGGCGGCGCGGCCCATCGGGGCCTGCGCCTCGTGCTGGTGGGCGCACTCCACGTGCTCCTCGGCCACCGAGGCGGCGGCCGGACGGGACGCCCGGGGCTGCGCCTGCGCCGGGGGCCCGGCCGTGAGGACGGCGAGCACCGCGGCGAGGGCGGCGGCCAGCAGGACGGCGAGCTGCCCGCCCCGCGTCGTTCCGCGTCCGGCCATCCCCACCTCCCCGGTCTGCGCCCGGCCCGGTCGCCGCGCCGTTCCAGCTTACGTACGACAGGGCGCCGGAGGGTCGGATTCCGGAGATGCAACATGGATGAAACCCGGTCATCGGAAGGGAACTTGACGGGCAGTCAGTTCGTTCGGGCCCGATCCGGCGGGCGGTCAGTGCGGGTGGGGCTCCCCGCGGTGGACCGCGCCGTGCGACTGGGCGCAGTGGCCGTCGGCGGCCCGCGGGGCGGCGGCGCCGACGGTGAGCAGTTCGGCGGCGGCGTGGTCGACCTGGAGGGTGGTGTGGGTGATGCCGTTGCGGTCGGCGAGGTCGCGCTCCAGTTCCTCGCGCACCGCGTGGCAGTCCCGGTCGGGGGCGACCAGGACGTGCGCGGAGAGCGCGGTCTGGCCGGAGGTGATCTGCCAGACGTGCAGGTCGTGGACCTCGACGACACCGGGGCGGCCGACCATGGCGTCGCCGATCGCGTCCGGGTCGACCCCGGCGGGGGCCGCCTCCAGGAAGATCCGGCCGGACTCCTTGAGCAGCCCGTACCCGGCCCTGACCATCAGCACCACCACGACCAGCGAGACGATCGCGTCGGCCCGGGCGTACCCGGTGGTCATCACGACCAGGCCCGCCACGGCGGTGGCGGCGAACCCGAACAGGTCGTTCAGGATGTGCTGGTAGGCGCCCTCGACGTTCAGCGAGGTGCGGTTGGCCCGGGAGATGCACCAGGCCGCGACCACGTTGACCACGACGCCCGCCAGCGCGGTGAACAGCACCGGCGCGCCCGCCACCTGCGGCGGGCTGACCAGCCGCTGCACCGCCTCGTAGCTCAGCCAGGCCGCCAGCAGGATCAGCGACAGCCCGTTGGCCTGCGCGGAGAGGATCTCGGCCCGCTTGAGCCCGAAGGTGAACCCGCCCCGGGCGGGCCGGGCGGCCAGCCGCATCGCCACCAGCGCGAGGACGATCGACGCCGCGTCGGTCAGCATGTGCGCCGCGTCCGACAGCAGGGCGAGCGAACCGGCGGCCAGGCCGACGGCGACCTCGACCGCCATGTAGGCGCAGATCAGCCCGAGCGCGGTCGCCAGCCAGCGGCGGTCGGCGTCGGCGGCGACCCCGTGCGCGTGCCCGCCGTGCGCGTGGCCGTGCCCGCCGTGCGCATGGCCGTGCCCGTGCTCGTCGCCCCCGTGCCCGTGGTCGTGCTCCGCGCCCATGGCTCCGCCTCCCCCGTCCGCTCGTTCGGCCCGGGGAAGTGAAGCGCACCGGCTCGCCCCTTGGCAAAGGCTGCACCGATGACGGTTTTCAACGGCGATAAGACCGCCCCGACCTGCGCGGACGCCCCGCGCCCGGACCGGGCCCGGCGGCCCCGCGCGGCCCCGGCGGGCGGGGGCGCCCGCGGTCCGGGAGGGTGGACGGACGGGGGTGGACGACAGCGGAGGTGAACGAGGATGCACCGCCACGACGAGGAGCGGGCCGGGGCCGCGGTGCTCGGCCTGCTGGAGGACTCGCACCGGGCCGGGCCCCGGGACCTCCCGCGGCTGGTGCAGGACGCGGCCCGGCGGCTCGGCCTCACCGGCGCCTGGATCTACCTGGCCGACGTGCAGGAGACCTGCCTGACCGCGCTGCCCGTCCCGCCCGAGGTGCCGCACCTGACCGGGCCCGCGGGCCCCGGGGTGCTCGACGTGGAGAACTCGCTGGCCGGGCGCGCCTACCGCACCGGGCACGCCCGCACCGGCGGCGGCACGGGCACCGGGACCGGCGCGGGCGCGGTGGGCTGGATCCCGATCGTGGACGGCATCGGGCGCCTGGGGGTGCTGCAGGTCACCGCGCCCGCCCTCGACGAGGGCCTGCTCGACTCCTGCCGGGCGCTGGCCTCCGTGACCGCGCTGCTGATCGCCACCAAGGCGGCGTTCAGCGACCTGCTGGTGCGCACCGGGCGGCGCCGGACGATGACCCTGCAGGCCGAGCTCGTCCGGGCGATCCTGCCGCCCCGCACGATCGGCAGCCGCGAGGTCACCTCCAGCGCCGTCCTGGAGCCCGCCTACGACATCGGCGGCGACGCCTTCGACCACAACCTGGCCGACCGCCACCTGCACCTGACCCTGGTCGACGCGATGGGCCACGACCTGGCCTCCGGGGGCTGCAGCGCCGTCGCCCTGGCCGCCTGCCGCTCCACCCGCCGGGCCGGCGGCGGCCTCGCCGACATCGCCGGGGCCATCGACGCCGCGCTCACCCGGTGGATCCCCGACCGCCTGCTGACCTGCGTGATCGCCGACCTCGACCTCACCACCGGCGTCCTGTCCTGGGTCAACTGCGGCCACCCGACGCCCCTGCTGATCCGCCGCGGCCGCATCCTCGCCCGGGCCCTGGAGCGCCCCGTCCACCCGCCGCTGGGCCTGCCCGTCGGCCTGCCGCGCACCGCGCCGACCGTGCACACCGCGCGCCTGGAGCCCGGCGACCAGCTGCTGGTGCACTCGGACGGGGTGACCGAGGGCCGGGACGCGGCCGGGCTCCCGTTCGGCGAGGAGCTGCTGGTCGAGGTGGTCTCCCGGGCGATGGCGGACGGCCTGCCCGCCCCTGAGGCGCTGCGCCGGCTCGTTCGGCGGATCACCGCGCACCAGGGCGACCGCCTGCGGGACGACGCCACCGTGCTGCTGGCCGCCTGGCACCCGGGCGGCCCCTGAACGCCCGGGCGTCCGACGCGGCGTCAGCGGCCCGGGGCGGGGCGGGAATCCTCCGGCCGGTCGGGGGTAGACGCCGGGCGGCCCCGGTCCCGGGGCGTGACGAGACGGTGACGGAGGCGATCATGGGGCTCGGTGGCTGCATCATCCTGCTGGCGGTAGGGGCGATCCTGGCGTTCGGGGTGCACTGGCACCTGGCGGGCGTCAACCTCACGGTGGTCGGCGTCGTCCTGATGGCGGCGGGCCTGATCGGCGTGGTGGTGTACGCGCGGGTGCTGGGGCGCCGCCGCTACCTGGGCGGGCGCGGCGTGGACGAGGTGGTGGTCGAGGAGCGCCGCCGCGACGTGCTGTGACGGCGGCGCGGCAACGGCGGAGGGGGCCCGGAACCGGTGGACGGTTCCGGGCCCCCTCCGCTGGGGCGCTGCGCTCAGTCCTTGAAGACGTCCTTGACCTTCTCACCGGCCTGCTTGACGTCGCCCTTGGTCTTGTCGGCCTTGCCCTCGGCCACCAGGCGCTCGTTGCCGACCGCCTTCCCGGCGGCTTCCTTGGCGGTGCCCTTGACCTTGTCGCCGGCGTTCTCGATCTTGTCGCCCATGCCCATCGCGGCCTCCTGACCGGTCGTTCCGTCACTGACGGAGTTCCGTATGCCCGGCTTGTACGGAAACATTCCCCCGGATCGGGTCCGGCCGGTCAGGCCGCCTCCCGGGGCACCGGAAGCGCCCACCGGATCGTCCGCACCACGGCCAGGCCGAGCGGGCGGACCGCGGCGGCGCTCAGCCGGTCGGCGGGCAGGCCCAGCAGGGCGCGGTGCTCGGGGGCGGGCAGGGCCGCGGCGGCCGCCGCCAGCGCGCCGTAGGCGGGGCGGACCGCCCACGGCAGCGGCGGGTGCAGCAGCAGGAAGCGGGCGGCCTCGCGGGCCTCGGCCGTCCTGGCCAGCTCCGGCCGGTAGGAGCGGAGCACAGCGTCGAGCTCCGCGCGGCTGCGCGGCGGCCGCTCCACGCCGAGGGCGGCGGCGACCTCCGCGGTGTCGGCCACGTAGCCGTCGCAGCCCGCCGGGTCGAGCGGCGCGGCCCCGTACGCCTGGTGGGCGCGCAGGAAGCTGTCGGTCTCCGCCGCGTGCACCCAGGCCAGCAGGTGCGGGTCGTCGGCCCGGTAGCGGACCCCGGCGGCCGTCGTGCCGCGGATCCGGGCGTGCACGGCGCGCACCCGCTCCACGGCGGCCCGCGCGTCGTCCGCGGTGCCGAAGGTGGTGACGGCCAGGAAGGTGCTGGTGCGCTGGAGCCTGCCCCACGGGTCGCTGCGGTAGCCGGAGTGCGCGGCGACCGCCGCCATGGCCGACGGGTGCAGCAACTGGACCAGGAGCGCGGCGAGCCCGCCGACGAACATCGCGGCGTCGCCGTGCACCCGCCGGATCGGCCGGTCCGGGCCGAACGGGCGCGGCCCCGGGGCGCCGTGGACGCGCCGCCGGACGTCGGGGCCCTCCGGCCCGGCCACCTTCGCGAACAGGGCCGCGCCGAGCCGTTCCCGCAGGCCCTCCCGTTGCGCGTCCATGCCCTCCACGGTAGCCCCGCGGCCCGGTCCGGCGGGCGGTCCCATCCGCCCGCCGGGTCGGCTCCGAACCGGTACGGGCCCCCTGTCGTCGGGGCGCGGGCGGGGGCACGGACCGAGGGCAGGAGGAGCGCGGTGGACGCGGGCGGTGCGGTGGACGTGGCGGTGGTCGGCGCCGGGGCGGCGGGCCTGGCCTGCGCGCTGGACGTGGCGGCGGCCGGGTGGCGGGTGCGGCTGCTGGAGTCCTCGGACGCGGTGGGCGGGCGGATGCGCACCGACCTGCGCGACGGCTTCCGGCTGGACCGGGGCTTCCAGGTGTTCAACACCTCCTATCCGCAGGTGCGCCGCCGCCTGGCCCTGCGTCCGCTGCGGCTGCACCCGTTCACGCCGGGCTTCGTGCTGGCGGGCCCGGCCGGGCACCGCCGGGTGGTCGACCCGCTGCGCCGCCCCGGCCTGGCGGGCGACCTGCTGCGCGGCCGGGTGCTCCCGGCCCGGGACGCGGCGGCGCTCGGCGCGCTGACCGCGCGCGACGCCCTGCTGCCCGCCGCGGCCCTGCGGCGCGGGCGCGACGTGCCGACCGCGGCGGCGCTGCGCGCGGCGGGCGTGTCGCGGGAGACCGTCGACGGGGTGCTGCGCCCGTTCCTGGCCGGTGTCTTCCTGGAGGACGAACTGACCACCTCCGCCCGGGTGTTCCACCTGTACTGGCGCAGCATGGTCCGGGGGACGCTCGCCCTCCCGGCGGCGGGCATCGGGGCCGTCCCGGCGGCGCTGGCCGCGCTGCTGCCCCCGGGGGTGCTGGAGCTGGACGCCCCGGTGGCGTCCGTGCACCGGGGCGGGCTGCTGCTGGCGGACGGCCGGGAGCTGGCGGCGCGCTGCGTGGTGGTGGCCGGCGGGCCCGCGGCGGCCGCGGCGCTGCTGCCCGGCCTGCCGGTGCCGCCGACCCGCGCGGTGACGACCTTCTACCACGCCGCGGAGCGCCGCCCGCTCGCCGGACCGACCCTGCTGGTGGACGGCGGGCGGCGGCTGCTGAACTCGGTGGTGCTGTCGGAGGTGGTGCCGGGCTGCGCGCCGCCGGGGCGCTCGCTGGTGTCCACCTCGGTGCTCGGCACGGACGCCGGGGAGCGGGCGGTGCGGCTGCGGCTGGCGGAGCTGTACGGCTGCGACACCTCGGGCTGGGAGCCGCTGGCCGCGTACCGGATCCCGGGCGCGCTGCCCGCGATGCCCGCCCCGCACCCGCTGACCCGCGGCAGCCGGTGGGCGCCGGGCCGGTACGTGTGCGGCGACCACCGGGCGACCGGTTCGGTGCAGGGCGCGCTGGCGTCGGGGGCGCGGGCGGCCCGCGAGGTGCTGGCCGACCTGGCGGCCGGGCGGGGCGCCCGGCCGGGCGGGTGAGCGGGCCGCGGGCGCCGGGGGTTCACTCGTTCGGGGGCCAGGCGGCGGGGCGGGGCTCCGCGGGCCGCCGGGTGGTCGCCGGGCCCGGTTCGAGGAAGGGCGACGCGGTGACCGGCGCGGGCCGCTGCCCCTCGCGGGGACGCAGCGGGCGGTGGGTGGCGGTCTCGGAGAAGGGCTGCCACAGCGGGCGGCGATCGGTGTTCACGGGCCCAGTCTGACCTGACGTCGGCGTTCGAATCCTCCGATTTTCCGGCGGCCGTCCGGCGGCCGCTCAGCCGAGCTCCTCGGCGAGCCCGACGACGACGCCCTCGGGGCCGCGGACGTAGCAGAGCCGGTAGGCGTCCCCGTAGCGCACGACCTCGTCGACGAGTTCGGCGCCGTGGGCCCGCAGGCGCTCCAGCAGGTCGTCGAGCTCGTCGACGGCGAACATCATCCGGCGCAGGCCCAGCGTGTTCGCCGGGGCGTCCCGCGGTTCGGGCGCGAGGGCCCGGGGCCGGTGGAACTTCACCAGCTCCACCCGGCCGTGGCCGCCGGGGACGCGCAGCACGGCGAGGTCCTGCCGGACGTCGCGGAGCCCGATGACGCGCTCGGCCCCGCTCCACTCCAGCGGGCCCCGGCCCTCCGGTTCCAGGCCGAGTTCGACGAAGAAGGCGACGGCGGCGTCGAGGTCCTCGACGACCACCAGGACGTTGTCCATCCGTTTGACCGCCATGCCGGTCCTCCTCCGTGCGGCGGGCGTCGGTCCACCGCCACGCTAGCGGCTCGCCCGTCCGGTCGGGGGGTCAGAGGGCGAAGGTGACCCGGATGCGCTTGCCGCCCGCGGGCAGCGGCACGACCTGGCAGGTCGTGGCGAGGGCCTGGACGATGGCCCAGCCCCGGCCCCCGGCGGTGGCGGGGTCGCGGTCGTGCAGCGGCAGGACGACGGGGTGGCGGTCGTCGCGGTCGTCGACCTCGACGACCAGTTCGGTGCCGCACCGGCCGATCCGGGCGTCGAAGCAGGTCAGGCCGCCGCCGTGGCGCAGGGCGTTGGCGACCAGCTCGGTGACCGCGAGCTGCGCGTCGGCCAGCACCTGTCCGCCGGGGTGCCCGGCGGCGTCCAGCAGCCGGGCGAGGGCGGTGCGGGCCTGACCGGCCGTCCGCACGGGCGCGGGCGCGAGCTCCGGCGGACGTGCGGGCTCGGGCGGCCGACCTTCGGGGACGGCGGCCTCCGGGGTGAGCGGCAGGGCGTCGTCGTGGGGCATGAACGACCTCGAATCGTCTACGGCACCGTTCGTGCCGGCCGGTGAGGCCGGGCTGAGGGATCGGGGAGCGTGTGCCCAGGGAAGGGCGGATGATGCGGTGCGGACGGGCTCCGGGTCACCCGGCCCCGGCTGCGCGCGGGTCGCGGCGCAGGAGTTCCGCGGCCGCCGCCAGGGCCTGCGGCAGGCTGTCGGCGACGGTGAAGTAGCCGTCGGTCGCGGTGATCTCCAGCAGGCGCCGGAACGCGGGGGCCAGCGGTCCGAGCAGGACCAGCGCGCCGTCCGCCGCCTCCGTACGCTGCTGCGCCAGGACCAGCGTCCGCAGGGTGGAGGAGTCGGCGAAGGTGACCGCCGAGACGTCCAGGACGAGGACGCCCGTGCTGCGGGCGAGGGCGTCGTCGACCGCGGCCTCGAGTTCGCGCTCGTTGTCGTGGTCGAGGTCGCCGCGCAGGTGCAGCACCGTCGCCCCGGGCGGCTCCGCGGTGTGGTCGGTCATGGCGGCCATGCTAGCCGGGCGGGGCCGGGGGGTCGCCGGGTGGTTGTCGTGGCCGGGAGCGGGCATCCGTCCGGGGCCGGGGCGGTCCCGGCACAATGGGGCCGGTGGTGGCGTCGCGTCCGGTGGCGCCGGGTCCTGGGGTGCAGGGAGGGGTGGCCGGTGGCGCGGGAGCGGGCGCGGGGGGTCTTCGGTGCCGATCCGGTGGTGGGGGCCGACCTGGCGCGGGTCGACTGGGCGGCCACGCCGCTGGGGGATCCGGCGGGCTGGCCGCAGGGCCTGCGCTCGGCGGTGGACCTGGTGCTGTCCTCGCGCTTCTCGATGTGGATGGCCTGGGGCCCGGAGCTGACCTTCTTCTGCAACGGCGCGTACCGGCGCGACACGCTGGGCGGGAAGTACCCGTGGGCGCTGGGGCGCCCGTTCCGGGAGGTGTGGGCGGAGGTGTGGGACGACGCCCGGCCGCGGATCGAGCACGTGCTGACCGAGGGCGAGGCGACCTGGGACGAGGCGCTGCTGCTGTGGTTGCGGCGCTCCGGGTACCCGGAGGAGACGTACCACACCTTCTCGTACAGCCCGCTGCGCGACGGGGCGGACGAGGTGGTGGGCGTGCTGTGCGTGGTCAGCGAGGACACCCAGCGGGTGGTCGCGGAGCGCCGGATGGCGACGCTGCGCGACCTGGGCTCCGCGCCGGGGACGGTGCGCACCGAGGAGGAGTTCCTCGACTTCGCCGCCGGGCAGCTCGCCCGCAACCCGTACGACCTGCCCTTCACCCTGACGTACCTGTTCGAGGAGGACGGCGGTGCCCGGCTGGCCGCCTCCTCCGGCGTGCCCGCCGGGCACCCGGCCGCGCCCGCGCTGATCGGCCCGGACGGGGCGGGCCCCTGGCCGGTCGCGACGGTCCGCGGCGGCGGGGCGGCGACGACGCTGCTGGTGGGCGGCCCGTTCGCGGAGCTGCCGTGCGGGGCGTGGGAGGAGCCGCCGCGGCAGGCCCGGGTGGTGCCGCTGGACGGGTCGGGGGACGACGGGCCGTGCGGGTTCCTGGTGGCCGGGCTCAACCGGTACCGGCCGCTGGACGACGCCCAGCTCGGCTTCGTCGACCTGGTGGCGGGCCGGCTGGCGGCGGGCGTCGCCAGTGCCCGCAGCCACCAGGCGCAGCAGCGGCGCGCCGAGCAGCTGGCCGAGCTGGACCGGGCGAAGACCGCGTTCTTCTCCAACATCAGCCACGAGTTCCGCACCCCGCTGACGCTGATCGCGGGGCCGGTCGAGGCCCTGCGGCAGCGGCTGGCGGACGCCGGACCGGACGCCGGGGGCCCCTGGGCCGATCCGGACGTCCGCGAGGACCTGGAGACCGTGCGGCGCAACGCGCTGCGGCTGGAGCGGCTGGTCAACACGCTGCTGGACTTCTCCCGGATCGAGGCGGGCCGGATGCGGGCCCGCCCGGAGCCGGTCGACCTGGCCCGGCTGACCGCCGAGCTGGCCTCGGTGTTCCGTTCGGCCGTGCAGCGGGCCGGGCTCGTCCTGGAGGTGGACTGCGCGCCGCTGGGCGCCCCGGTCCTGGTGGACCCGGGGCTGTGGGAGAAGGTCGTCTTCAACCTGCTCGGCAACGCCCTGAAGTTCACCTTCGAGGGCTCGGTCCGGGTACGGGTGCGCGAGCGGGACGGGCGGGCCGAGGTCACCGTGGCGGACACCGGGGTGGGCGTCCCCGCCGCGGAGCTGCCGCACCTGTTCGACCGCTTCCACCGGGTGGAGGGCGCCCGGGCGCGCTCGCACGAGGGCAGCGGCATCGGCCTGGCCCTGGTCAAGGAGCTGGTCGAGCTGCACGGCGGCACGGTCACCGTCGAGTCCGCCCCGGACCGCGGCACCGCGTTCACGGTGGACCTGCCGCTGGCCCCGGGGGCCGCCCTCCCCGCCGAACCGGCCGCCCTCCCGGCCGACGGCGCCGAGCCCTTCCTGCAGGAGGCCGCCCGCTGGGAGTCGGCGGCCCGGCCGGCCCCGCCCGCCGTGCTCGCTGCGGACGCCGGGGACGCGGCGGCGGGGGACGACACCGGGCCCGCGCACGTCCTGGTCGTCGACGACAACGCCGACCTGCGCGACTACCTGACCCGGGTCCTGGCCGGGGCGGGCCACCGGGTCACCGCGGTGGGCGACGGCGACCGGGCGCTGGCCGCCGTCCGCGCCGCCACCCCCGACCTGGTGATCAGCGACGTGATGATGCCGGGCACCGACGGCCTGCAGCTGGTCGCGGCGCTGCGCGCCGATCCGCGCACCGCCGTGCTGCCGGTGCTGCTGCTGTCGGCGCGGGCCGGGCGGGACGACGCGATCGGCGGTTTCGAGTCGGGCGCGGACGACTACCTGGTCAAGCCGTTCGCCGCGGCCGACCTGCTGGCCCGGGTGCGTTCGGCGCTGCGGCTGGACCGGCTGCGCGAGCGGCACACCCGGTGGAGCGAGGCGCTGGTCGACTCGCTGCAGGACGCGTTCTTCGTCTGCGACGAGGAGGGCGCGATCGTCCGGATCAACGCGGCGTTCACCGACCTGCTCGGGTACGGCCCCGAGGGGCTGCCCTACGCCCCGCCGCACCCGTGGTGGGCGGACGGGGAGGTGGACCCGGAGGCCCGGCAGCGGTCCGCCGACGCCCTCGCCGGGGCGCTGGCGGGCGACCGCGGCAGCGTCACCGTGCCCGCCACCCACCGGGACGGGCACCGGCTGTGGGCGCACGCCACCTTCAACCGCGTCCCGGACCCGGCCACCGGGCGCACCGTCACCGTCGGCACCTTCCGGGACGTGACCGCCGAGTACTACGCCGTGCAGCGGGAGAGCGCGCTGGCCTCGCTGGCCGACTGCCTGACCCGAGCGGCCGACGTCGAGGAGGCGCTCGCCTGCGCCCTGGAGGAGGTGCGCGGGCTGTGGCGGGCCCGCCGGGTGGTGGCGGCCCGCTTCGACCGGGCGGACCCCGACGCCCCGCCCCGGCTGACCGTCACCGGCCCCTCCCCCGAGCTGCCGCCCGGGGCGGAGCGCCACCTGGCGGAGCTGGCCGCCGGCCCCGCCCTCAGCCCGGCGGCGGGCCCGGCCGGGACGGGCCTGCGGCTGGAGCACCCGGGCGGGCCGCTGGTGCTGGCGGTCGAGCTGGGCGAGCAGCGGCCCTTCACCGGGGAGGACGAGCTGCTGCTGACCCTGCTGGGCGGCCGACTGGCCCAGGGGCTGGCCCGGGCCCACCGGATCGACCAGCAGCGCGAGACGGCCCTCGCCCTGCAGCGCGCCATCCTGGGCCCGGACCGGCTGCCGGAGGGCTTCGCGGTCCGCTACGAGCCGGCCGTCCCGCCGCTGCAGGTGGGCGGCGACTGGTACGACACGGTGCCGCTGCCGGACGGCCGGACCGGCATCATCGTCGGCGACTGCGTGGGGCGGGGCCTGGCCGCGGCCAGCGTGATGGGGCAGTTGCGCAGCGCCTGCCGGGCGCTGCTGCTGCAGGACCCGAGCCCGGCCCGGACGCTGGCCGCGCTGGACGCGTTCGCCGCCACCGTCCCGGGGGCGGTCTGCACCACCGTCTTCTGCGGCGTCCTCGATCCGGCCACCGGTGAGCTGCGGCACTCCAGCGCCGGGCACCCGCCCGGCATGCTGGCCCGGGCGGACGGCTCCACCGTCCTGCTGGAGGGCGGCCGTTCGCTGCCGCTGGCGGTCCGCACCGGGCGGCCGCGGCCGGAGGCCGTCGTGGTGCTGCCGGGCCGTTCCACGCTGCTGCTGTACACGGACGGGCTGGTGGAGCGGCGGCGCGGCAACCTGTCGGAGGGCATCGCGGCGGCCGCCCGGGCGGTCGTGTCGGGCGCGCACCTGCCGACCGCGGACCTCCCGGACCACGTGATGGGCCGGATGGCGCCCGCCGACGGCTACGCGGACGACGTGGCGGTGCTGCTCTACCGGCAGCCGGGGCGGCTGGAGCTGTCCCGGCCCGCCCGGCCGGAGGAGTCGGCGGCCGTCCGGTCGGCGCTGCGCCGGTGGCTGGCCGGGTGCGGCGTCCCGGCCGGGGCGGCCCGGGCGGCGGCGGCCGTCGGCGGGGAGGCGTTCGCCGGGGCGCTGGCGGCGGCCCCCGGCGGCACCCTGCGGCTGTCCGCCACGGCCACCGCCGACCGGCTGCGCGTCACCGTGCTGCCCGCCGGGGGCGGCGACCCGGTGGTGGCGGAGGCCGCGCTGCCCTCCTGAGGTGCCCGGGCCGGTCGGGCGTTTCCCCCTCTTCCCGAGGCTGGGGTAGCCTCGCCCGGGGCCCCGGGGGACTGCACTCGGACGATTTCCGGGGGCCGGTGCGCTCGATCGGTTGCTCCGCCGGACGGCGGAGCCTGCTAGGAGGCTGAGCTTTCGATGGCTGGCTCGACGACGTCGCAGGACTCCCGCCAGGAGACGGCGGCGGACCGCTCGCAGATCGGCGAGGCCGAACTGCGGCTGCTGCTGGCCGGCCTGACCGCGGTGCGCGACGGCGATTTCAGCACCGAGCTGGCCGGTGACGCGGACGGGCTCCTGGGCGAGATCGCGACCGTGTTCAACGGCATGGTGGACCAGCTGTCGCGGTTCACCTCCGAGGTGACCCGGGTGGCCCGGGAGGTCGGCACCGAGGGGCGGCTAGGCGGCCAGGCGGTCGTCCCCGGGGTGTCCGGCACCTGGGCGGACCTGACCGACTCGGTCAACGCGATGGCGGGCAACCTCACCACGCAGGTGCGCGACATCGCCCAGGTGGCCACCGCCGTCGCCAAGGGCGACCTGTCGCAGAAGATCACCGTGGACGCCCGGGGCGAGATCCTGGAGCTGAAGAACACCGTCAACACGATGGTCGACCAGCTGAGCTCGTTCGCGGGCGAGGTCACCCGCGTCGCCCGCGAGGTCGGCACCGAGGGCATCCTCGGCGGCCAGGCCGACGTGAAGGGCGTCTCGGGCACCTGGCGCGACCTGACCGACAGCGTCAACTCGATGGCGGGCAACCTGACCGGCCAGGTCCGGGCGATCGCGCAGGTGGCGACCGCGGTGGCCGAGGGCGACCTGTCGCAGAAGATCACGGTGGCCGCGCGCGGCGAGATCCTGGAGCTGAAGGACACCATCAACACGATGGTCGACCAGCTGAGCTCGTTCGCGGGCGAGGTCACCCGCGTCGCCCGCGAGGTCGGCACCGAGGGCCGGCTCGGCGGGCAGGCCGACGTCCGGGACGTGTCGGGCACCTGGCGCGACCTGACCGAGTCGGTGAACGTGATGGCCGACAACCTGACCGCGCAGGTCCGGGCGATCGCGCAGGTCACCACGGCCGTCGCCAAGGGCGACCTGTCGCAGAAGATCCGGGTGGACGCCCGGGGCGAGATCCTGGAGCTGAAGGAGACCATCAACACGATGGTCGACCAGCTCTCGGCGTTCGCCGACGAGGTCACCCGCGTCGCCCGCGAGGTCGGCACGGCGGGCAACCTGGGCGGCCAGGCCACCGTCCGGGGCGTCTCCGGCACCTGGAAGGACCTCACCGACAACGTCAACGTGATGGCGTCCAACCTGACCGGCCAGGTCCGCTCGATCGCGCAGGTCGCCACCGCGGTGGCCCGCGGCGACCTCAGCCAGAAGATCACCGTCGAGGCGGAGGGCGAGGTCGCCGCGCTGGCCGGGGTGATCAATACCATGGTGGACACCCTCTCGGCGTTCGCCGACGAGGTCACCCGCGTCGCCCGCGAGGTCGGCACCGAGGGCATCCTCGGCGGCCAGGCCCGGGTGCCGAACGTCGCGGGCACCTGGAAGGACCTCACCGACAACGTCAACTTCATGGCGCACAACCTGACCTCGCAGGTCCGCAACATCGCGCAGGTCACCACCGCGGTCGCCAACGGCGACCTGACCCGCAAGATCGACGTCGACGCGCGCGGCGAGATCCTGGAGCTCAAGACCACCATCAACACCATGGTCGACCAGCTCGGTTCGTTCGCCGCCGAGGTCACCCGCGTCGCCCGCGAGGTCGGCAGCGAGGGGCGCCTGGGCGGCCAGGCCGAGGTGGAGGGCGTCTCCGGCACCTGGAAGCGGCTGACCGAGAACGTCAACGAGCTGGCCGGGAACCTGACCCGGCAGGTCCGCGCCATCGCCGAGGTCACCAGCGCCGTCGCGGCGGGCGACCTGACCCGCTCGATCACCGTGGACGCCTCCGGCGAGGTCGCCGACCTCAAGGACAACATCAACGCGATGGTCGGCTCGCTGCGCGAGACCACCCGCGCCAACGAGGAGCAGGACTGGCTGAAGACCAACCTGGCCCGCTTCTCCGGCCTGCTGCAGGGCCAGCGCGACCTGGCCGTGGTCGCCGAGGCGGTGATGGACGAGCTCACCCCGCTGGTGGGCGCCCAGGTCGGCGCGTTCTACCTCGCCGAGGAGGCCGACGGCGGCACGGTGCTGCGGCTGATCGGCTCGTACGCCTACCCGGACGGCGAGCGGCCGGCCAGCTTCCGGCTGGGCGAGTCGTTCGTCGGGCAGGCCGCCCGCAGCAGGCGCACCATCGCCGTCGAGTCGCTCCCGGCCGGCTACCTGGCGGCCTCCTCCGGGCTCGGCCGCACCGAGGAGCTGTCGCTGCTGGTCGTCCCGATCGTGGTCGAGGAGCAGGTGCTCGGCGTGATCGAGCTGGCCTCGGTCCGGCCGTACGCCGCCGTCCACCGGGCCTTCCTGGACCAGCTGATGGAGACCGTCGGCGTCAACCTGAACACCATCGTCGCCAACGTCCGCACCGACGAGCTGCTGGAGGAGTCGCAGCGGCTGACCGCCGAACTGCAGGCCCGCTCGCAGGAGTTGCAGGCCCGGCAGGAGGAACTGCAGGCGTCCAACGCGGAGTTGGAGGACAAGGCCGCCCTGCTGGCCGCCCAGAACCGGGACATCGAGACCAAGAACCTGGAGATCGAGCAGGCCCGGCAGGAGCTGGAGGAGCGGGCGCACCAGCTCTCGCTGGCCTCCACGTACAAGTCGGAGTTCCTGGCCAACATGAGCCACGAGCTGCGCACCCCGCTGAACAGCCTGCTGATCCTGGCCCAGCTGCTGGCCCAGAACCCCACCCGGAACCTGACGGCCAAGCAGGTCGAGTACGCGGGCATCATCCACTCGGCCGGGTCGGACCTGCTGCAGCTGATCAACGACATCCTCGACCTGTCCAAGGTCGAGGCGGGGAAGATGGACCTCAACCCGGAGCCGGTGTCGCTGCGCAGCCTGCTGGAGTACGCCGAGGCCACCTTCAAGCCGCTGACCGGGCAGAAGGGCCTGGCCTTCACCGTCCGCACCGCCGCGGACGTGCCCGAGCAGCTCGTCACCGACGACTACCGGCTGCGCCAGGTGCTGCGGAACCTGCTGTCCAACGCGGTGAAGTTCACCGAGCGGGGCCGGGTCGAGCTGCGGATCGAGCTGGCCCCGGAGGCGCAGGTCCCCGAGGGGGTGCGCCGCGGCGGGCCGGTGCTGGCCTTCCAGGTCTCCGACAGCGGCATCGGCATCGCGCCGGAGCACCTGGAGAGCGTCTTCGGCGCCTTCCAGCAGGCGGACGGCACCACCAGCCGCAAGTACGGCGGCACCGGCCTGGGCCTGTCGATCAGCCGGGAGATCGCCTACCTGCTGGGCGGCGCGATCACCGCCGAGAGCGTGCTGGGCAGCGGCAGCACCTTCACCCTGTTCCTGCCGGTCACCCGCCCGGAGTTCCTCGTGCTGGAGGCCGAGCCGCGGGCCGGGGCGGACGAGGACCGGGAGGCGCCCGCCGAGGGCCTGCGCCAGGCCGTCGACGAGGGTTCGGCGCCGCTGCGGCCGCGCCGCCTGCTGGTGGTCGAGGAGCGCCAGGGCGGCCTGCTGTCCCTGGTCGCCGAGAACGCCACCGTCGAGCCGGTCGGTCCCGGGGAGGCCCGGCGCCGCACCGAGGTGGTCACCGCGGTCGGCGCGGCGGAGGCCGCGGCCGTCCTGGCGGCGGCGCCCCCGCACTGCGTCGTGCTGGACCTCGACCTGCCCGAGGGCGCGGCCCCCGCGCTGCTGCGCGAGATGGACCGCGACCCCGCGCTGCAGGGCGTGCCGGTGCTGGTCCACAGCAACCGCGGGACGCCCGGCGACGCCGACGCGCTCTCCCGGTCCGGGGCCCGCCCGCTGGAGGTCATCTCCAGCCTGGACGAGCTGCGCGAGCGCATCGCCCTGCACATGAGCGCCGACCACCCCCAGGACGTCCCGCTGGTCCGCGGGCTCCCGCAGAACGACCCGTGGGAGGCCGGGAGCTCCGCCCTGAACGGCCGCCTGGTGCTGGTGGTCGACGACGACGACCGGAACCTGTACGCCATCACCGGCATCCTGGAACTGCACGGCATGCGGGTGCTGCAGGCCGAGAACGGCCGGGCGGCGCTGGAGACGCTGGCCGCCAACCCGGACGTCGACGTGATCCTGATGGACGTGATGATGCCCGAGATGGACGGCTACACCGCCACCGCGGCGATCCGCGCGATGCCGGAGCACGCGGCGCTGCCGATCATCGCGGTGACCGCCAAGGCGATGGTCGGCGACCGCGAGAAGAGCCTCGCCTCCGGGGCCAGCGACTACGTCACCAAGCCGGTCGACGCGGGCGAGCTGATCAGCCGGATCGAGGCCCAGCTGGCCCGGTAGCGCCGCCCCGCCCTCCGTCCGCCGCCCGTACCACCGCAGGAGTCCCCACCGTGCACCAGTCCCGGGAGCCGCAACCCGGCCAGGAGCTGTCGATCCCGTCGAGCCGGGCCGAGCTGGTCGGCGTGCCACGGCCCGCCGTGCTCGAGGCGCACGCCGGGCCGGACGGCGCGGCGGTCAGCGGCGCCCTGGGGCGGCTGGCCGGGACGGTGGACCGGCTGCGCCGCCAGCTCGACGAGGCGCAGGCGCACGCCGCGGGCCGCTCGGTGGTGGAGATGGCGGTCGGCGTCCTGGTGGAGCGGCTGCGCTGCGGGCCGACCGAGGCCGCCAAGCAGCTCCACCTGCTGGCGGAGCAGGCCGGCACCACTCCGCTGGCGCTGGCCGCCGGGCTGGTCAACCAGGCCGCCGCGGACAAGATCTCCGAGGCGGCCCAGGAGTTCGTGGCGCGCACGGCCGACCCGGCGGACCCGGACGTGGGCGTGCGGCTGCGCAACACCGAGGCGGACGCGCTGAGCGGCAGCGACGCGGCGGCGGCCGCCCGGGCGATGCTGGAGCACGCGCTGCGGCCGCTCGGCGCGGTCGCGGTGGCGATCTGGGCGGCCCGGCCGGACCTCTCGCTGGCGCTGGCGGGCAGCGCGGGCTTCACCGACGCGGAGGCCCGCCGGTGGCGCCACGTGCCGCCGGGGGTGCTCACCGCGGCCCGCCGGGCCCTGGACGGGCGGGCGACGGTGGAGTACCGCACGCTGGCCGACGCGGGCGTCCCGTCGATCGGGCAGCACGAGACGGACGGCGGGCGGACCGCCGTCCCGGCCGGGGTCGGCGGTCGGCTGACCGGCGTCCTGGAGGTGTGCTGGCGCGGGGAGCCGCCGGAGCGCTCGCAGTCGCTGCAGCGGCAGTTCGAGGCGCTGGCCGAGCTGTGCGCCGCCACCCTGGAGACCTGGGCCGAGGACGCCCCGGAGGAGACCCCCGCGTCCGGGCGGCTGGACGAGCTGGCCCGGCTGGTCGACGGGCTGCTCGATCCGTGCATGGTGCTGGAGCCCGCCGACGACGCCTTCCCGCCGCAGTTCGTGATCCGGCACGCCAATCCGGCGTTCGTGGACTTCGCTGGCCGCCCGACCGCCGCCCTGGTCGGCGCGCCGCTGCTGGAGGCGTACCCGCTGGTCGCGCGGGAGGGCGGCCTGCTGGGGGCGGTGGAGGACGTCCACGCCACCGGGGCGCCGTTCCGGGACCCGGGGATGCGGCTGGCCGCCCTGGTCGACGGGGTGCTGCTGACCGCGGACGCGTACGTGTCGGTCAGCCGGCACGGCGAGCACGTGACCGTGCTGTGGCGGCTGGCCGACCACACCCCGAAGATCGCCCGCCTGCTGCACCACGCGCAGCGACTGGGCCGGATCGGCGGCTTCGAGGAGGACCTGGACTCCCGCCAGGTGGTGTGGAACGACACCCTGTTCGAGCTGTACGGGCTGCCCGCCACCGCGCAGCCGATCGCCCTGGACCAGTTGGCCGAGCACGCGCACCCGGACGACCGGGACGCCGTCGACCGCTTCCTGCGGACCCTGCTGCACCACCGGCGTCCGGCGTCCACGGCCTTCCGGCTGCAGCGCGCGGACGGCGTGACCCGGCACATCCGGGTGGTGGCCGAGCCGGTCCACGACCACGGGGAGCGGCTCAGCGCGGTCCGCGGCGCCTACCAGGACATCTCGGCGCAGCACTGGACGGAGGTCGCGCTCGCCGCGACCCGCGACCAGTTGGCGCAGACCGAGCAGCAGGCGGCCGAACGCCACCGGCTGGTGCGGCAGTTGCAGCACGCCATCATGCCGCCCAGCGCCGGTCCGATGTCGCTGGGCGGTCTGGAGGTCGCGGTGCGCTACCGCCCCGCGGAGAAGGACCACCTGGTCGGCGGGGACTGGTACGACGCGCTGCCGCTGCCCTCCGGGCAGGTGCTGGTGTGCGTCGGCGACGTCGCCGGGCACGGCATCGAGGCCGCCACCGGGATGGTCGCGCTGCGCAACGCGCTGCGCGGCCTGGCCGCCACCGGGGCCGGTCCGGCCCAGCTGCTGGCCTGGCTGAACAGCGTGACGCACCACCTGACCGACAACGTCACCGCCACCGCGATCTGCGGCCTGTACGACCCGGAGCAGCGCCGACTGCGCTGGGCCCGGGCCGGGCACCTGCCGCCGGTGCTGCTGCGCGGCGGGACCGCGCGGTGCTTGCCGCAGGTGGACGGCATCCTGCTGGGCGTGATCGGCCAGGCCGACTACCAGGAGAGCGAGATCGAGCTGCGGCCGGGCGACCGGATCGTGATGTACACCGACGGCCTGATCGAGCGCCGCGACCAGGGCCTGCAGGCCTCGCTGGCCAACCTGGTGGCCCTCTCCGAGACCGCCCCCCAGGCGGGCGCCACCGCGCTGGAGGCGCACCTGGACCACCTGCTGCGCTTCAGCGGCGCCGACACCGACGACGACACCTGCCTGGTCGGCATCGAGGTGCGCTAGCGCCGTACCGGTCAACGTTCGCCTCAGTAGTCGGTGGCGCGTCGGTCGGAATCGCTGAGCCGTCGGCGTGACCGCGGCAGCCTCGCGGGTGTGGCCGATGGTGCCCGGGCGGCGGGAGACCAACCGGCGCCGGGCATCGTCGTCTCCGGCCTGGCCGCCCGGATAATCCACTGGCCGCGTCAGTGGGAACACCGGTTTGATCCCGCCATGCGCATCACCTCGGAAAGGGTCGCTGACGGCGTCCGCGAACAGCTCTTCACTGTCGGGGACATCCCCGGGGTGCTCTGGACGCCCGCCGAGGGCTCCGGTCCCCGCCCGCTGGTCCTGATCGGGCACGGCGGCGGCCAGCACAAGAAGGGCTGGGAGGTCGTCTCCCGAGCCTTCCCCTACGTCACCTCCTGCGGCTTCGCGGTCGCCGCGATCGACGCGCCCGGTACCGGCGACAGGCCGGAGCACCCGGAGATCCGGCGGCTGGTCGCGGTCATCGACGAACGAAAGGCGGCAGGCGAGCCCCTCGGCCCGGAATGGCCCGCCCTCTACGAAGTCGTGGCGTCGCAGCTCGTACCCGACTGGCAGACCACCCTCGATGCACTCCAGGAACTGGACTCCGTCGGCGACAGCCGGCCCGTCGGGTACTACGGCCTGTCCGCTGCCGGTGAGGCGGGCATCCGCCTCGTCGCGGCCGAACCCCGGATCAAGGCTGCGGTCCTCGGCCTCATCGCGAGCGACTGGCTCGTCGACACCGCGGCACGGATCACCGTCCCGGTCGAGTACGTGCTGCAGTGGGACGATGAAGGGCAGCCGCGGGACTCCGTCATGAAGCTGTTCGACGCACTCGGCTCCGCCGAGAAGACCCTGCACGCCAACCCCGGCGGCCACTTCGAAATCCCGTCCTTCGAAATCGACAGCTCGATCCGGTTCTTCGCCCGGCACCTGGGGAGCCCTGGCACCGTGAGCGGCTCCTGACACCACCGGCGCGACGCCGACGTGCGGTCTGCCGCCCAGCGCCGTGCCGCTCCCGCCGCGGACACGCCCACGGCGCAGCGATTCCGGCCGACGCGCGGCCTGCGTGCTGCGGTCCGCCCGCCGGAGATCCAGGAGGCTCTGCTGCAGACGGCCCGGCTCGAACAGCTTCGGGAGTCACTGGCTGTCGTTGCGGCTACGGTCGCACGCACCCATGGCCGTCTGGCGTGGTTCCTCGCCGGCGCTGTCGGCGCGCTCCAACCGGTGCTGCGCTGGCGTGTCCCGCCCGCCGACGGGGGCCGCAGCTTCGCGACCGTCGTCGCGCGACCGGCGGAACACAGGGCAGACGACTGCTGCGGATCATCCGCAGAGGCACTGGGTCGGTGGTGACCCGGCGCCGGGCCCAGGTGGTGCTGCCGTCCGCGCAGGGCCTGCCGGTGGCGCAGATCGCCAAGTCCAAGCCGGCCGAGCACGGCCTGCCGTTCTCGACCTGGAGCCTGGCCGAGCTGGCCGACTTCCTGGTCGCCGAGGGGGTGGTCGACGACACCAACCACGAGGGCCTTCGGGTCCTGCTCCGCGAGGAGGGCGTGTCCTTTCAACGCGTGAAGACCTGGAAGACCTCCCGCGACCGCATGGACGAGTTCGGCCCGCTCAACCTCCAGCCGACCGCACGGGGTGCGGCACCTGACGACGAAGCGCTGCCGGTGCGTCGGAACAACAAGGAACAGGGCCGTGTGATCCGCCGCTACGTCATCCGGCGGAACAGGCACGCCGCTGACGAGCGCCTGCGCGAGGTGGTCAGCAGGGCGAACGTTGCCTGGTGCGGCACCAGCCGCGGCGCGGTCCCCGGCCGGAGGTGTGCGTTCCGGACGGCCGGGGCAGGCGCGGGGCCGTCGAGGCTCTGAGGAGGGCGGCATGGCGGATGCGATCGTGATCGGCTCCGGTCCGAACGGGCTGGTGGCGGCCAACCTGCTCGCGGACGCGGGCTGGCACGTCCTGGTGCTGGAGGCGCAGTCCGCCCCGGGCGGGGCGGTGCGCAGCGACCGGGGCGTGGACCCGGAGTTCGTCTCCGACCTGTTCAGCTCCTTCCACCCGCTGGCGGTCGCCTCCCCGGCGATCCGGGCGCTGGGGCTGGGCGAGTTCGGGCTGCGCTGGAGCCGCGCCCCGCTGGTGCTGGCGCACCCGCTGCCGGACGGCCGCTGCGCCGCCCTGTACCGCGACGGCGACGGCGTCGACGGGCCGGACGGGGAGCGGCTGGAGCGGATGTTCGGCGGGCCCGACGCCCGGGCCTGGCAGCGGCTGGCGGAGCGCTGGGACGAGCTGGAGCCGCACCTGGTGGACGCGCTGCTGAAGCCGTTCCCGCCGGTGCGGGCGGGGGCCGCGATCGCGGCCCGGCTGCGCACCGCGGGGCTGCTGGACCTGGCGCGCTTCCTGGCGCTGCCGGTGCGGCGGCTGGCGGAGGAGGAGTTCGCGGGCGACGGTCCGGGGCTGCTGCTGGCCGGTTGCGCCCTGCACGCCGACCTGCTGCCGGAGGCGGCGGGCAGCGCCGCGTTCGGCTGGCTGATGGCGATGCTGGGGCGGCGGCACGGCTGGCCGGTGCCGGTGGGCGGGGCGTCCGCGCTGACCGCGGCGCTGGTGCGCCGCCTGGAGTCCCGGGGCGGGGAGCTGCGCTGCGGGCAGCCGGTGCGGGAGGTGCTGGTCCGGGACGGGACGGCGCTGGGCGTGCGCACCGCGGACGGCTGCCGCCACCGCGCCCGGCGGGCCGTCCTGGCGGACACCTCGGTGACCGCCCTGTACGGCGGCCTGGTCGGCTGGGAGCACCTGCCGGGGTCGCTGCGCCGGGACGTGGGCCGCTTCCAGTGGGACTTCGGCACCGTCAAGGTGGACTGGGCGCTGCGCGGGCCGGTGCCCTGGAGCGCGCCGTCGGCGGGCCGGGCCGGGACGGTGCACCTGGGCGCCGACCTGGACGAGCTCGGCGACTACGCCCACCAGGTGGCCACCGGGCGGCTGCCCGCCCGTCCGTTCGCGCTGTTCGGGCAGATGACGGTGGCCGACCCGTCCCGTTCGCCCCGCGGCACCGAGTCGGCCTGGGCCTACACGCACGTCCCGCAGCGGATCGCCGCGGACCTCGGTCCGGACGGCATCACCGGGCGGTGGGACGAGCGCGAGGGGGAGGCGATGGCCGACCGGATCGAGCGGCAGGTGGAGCGGTTCGCGCCCGGCTTCCGCGACCTGGTGGCCGCCCGCCGGGTGCTCACCCCGCCGGTGCTGCGCTCGCTGGACGACAACCTGGTCGGCGGTGCCCTCAACGGCGGCACCGCGGCCCCGCACCAGCAGCTGTTCCTGCGTCCCACCCCGGGCACCGCCGGGCCCCGCACCCCGGTGGCCCGGCTCTACCTGGCCTCCGCCTCCGCCCACCCCGGCGGCGGCGTGCACGGGGCGTGCGGCGCCAACGCCGCCCGCGCCGCGCTGAACGCCCACCGCCGCTCCCCGGCCCGCTTCCTGCCGGTGGGCGGCTCCTCCACCCGGCGCGGGCCGCACCGCTGACCCGCCCCGTCCGAAGGGAACGCACCCTCATGGCACAGCGCCAACGCCTGATCGACTGCCCGCCCGAGCGGGTCTGGGACGTCCTGGCGAACGCCCGGAGCTACGCGCAGTGGGTGGTCGGGACGCAGGACGTCCTGGCCGCGGACGAGCACTGGCCCGAGGTCGGGGCCCGGCTCAGGTTCCGGGTCGGCCTCGGGCCCGCCACGCTGGAGGACACCTGCGTGGTGCGGATCTGCGAGCCCGGCCGCCGCCTGGAACTGGAGGCCGCGGCGGACCCGCTGGGCACCGCCCGGATCGCCTTCTCGCTCGTCCCCTGGGGCGAGGACACCCTGCTGCTGCTCGACGAGCACCCGCTGCGCGGCCTCGGGGCCCGGTTGGAGAACCCGCTGACCGAGTTGCTCCTGCACCTGCGCAACCGCCGCCTGCTGGGCAACCTGGCCCGCCACGCCTCCCCGGGCTGAGGCCGGGGCTACTGCTCGTAGGGGAAGCGGGCGGGCTCGGGCCGCCGGGCGAAGAAGGTCTTGGCCCTGGCCATCGCCTCCTCGTCGGCCAGGACCTGGCCCGGGCTGCTGGCGTTGCCCAGCAGGACGCCGCCGAAGCGCATGCGCATGTACGCGGCGGTGTGCTGGAGGGTCAGTTCCAGCGGGCGGGCGACCTCCTCCTCGGCGTGCGCCATCGCGGTGACGCCCCACAGGGTGCGGTCGGCCATCTTGGCCCGGAACTCCGGGTCGGGGGTGCGCAGCCACTTCGACCAGTGGTCGAGGTAGCGCTTGGTGGCGGAGGAGAGCGAGTACCAGTACAGCGGCGAGGCGATCACCAGGTCGCTCGCGCCGAGGGTGGCCTCCAGCAGCAGCGCCTCGTCCCCGGTGGTGGGCACCGAGGCGGGCCCGCCGGGCGCGTGCCGCGCGTCCACGTACTCGGGCAGGTCGAGGGAGGCCAGGTGCAGCCAGCGCTGTTCGGTGCCGGGCGGGAGCTGCTCGGCGGCGGCCCGGGCGAGCGCCTCGGTGTTGCCGCCGGTACGGGCGCTGCCGAGCAGGAACAGGAACGAGCGGGGCGCGGTCATCGGGGCTCCGGTGCGGGTGCTTCCGGTCGGGCGGCGGCCCGCCGGAGGGGTGGGTCTGACGCCTGCCCAACCTCCGGCGGGCCGCCGGGCATTCCCGACCCCCCGTCAGGCCCGCAGGTGCAGGGTGGCGAGGTGTTCGGGGCGGATCAGCCGGGTGCGCGGGGCGAGTCGGCGCACCTGGTCGAGCAGGCCGTCGAGGTCCATCCCCGGGTCCTGGACGGCGGGGTCGGTCAGTGGCGTCTCGAAGTCGTCCCAGTGCACGGGGACGACGGTGCGCGGGTGGTCGAGCGCCTGGAGCAGCCGCGGCACGTACCGGTGGGTGGTGCGGGCGGTGCTCTCGACGGCGATCATCGCGACGTCGGGCCGCAGTCCGGCGTAGGTGTGCTCGACGAAGTCGCTGGCGCCGGTGAGCAGGGTCGAGGGGCCGTCGCCGAACTGGACCTGGAAGGCCAGGGTGTCGCCCTCGACGAGTTCGCCGATCGTCCCGGGCGGCGCCGCGGGCGGCGCGGTGAGGGTGCCGGGCGCCCAGTACCGGTGCTTGGCGTTGCGGCTGTGCAGGCTGGCCACCACCCGCACGGTGTACCCGCCGAAGTCGAGGACCTCGCCGCCCTTCACCACGACCAGCTGCGCCGGGGCCACCCCCATCGCCTGCAGCAGGTGGCAGGTGGTGGCGGTGCCGACCACCCGCACCCCGCGGCTCTTCGCGATGTACGGGACGTCGTTGACGTGGTCCCAGTGGCCGTGGCTGACCAGGACGAGCTCGGGTTCCCCGATGTGCCGGTCGACCACGTCGGTGGCCACGGTGAGCGGGGTCGCGGCGTCGAAGCCGTGGGTGGGGAAGCGGGTGAGGTACGGGTCGAACAGGACGGTGTGCCCGTTGCCCTCGATCCGCCAGCCGCTGTTGCCGAGCCAGGTGAACGCCGTCTCGGTGCCGCTGCCGGTGCCGGTGCCGCGCTGCGGCTGCTCGTCCGCGGCGGCCGCGGGGACGGCGGCGGCCACCGGGAGGAGGGCGGCCCCCGCGACCGCCGTCCGCAGGAGTCCGCGCCGTCCCAGGGTCTTGTCGTTGTCGCTCATGCCCGGGAAGGACGGCCGCTCGTGTGCCACCGGTTGCGCCGCCCCGCCGGGTTCTGCCGGCAGCAGAGGGGCCGGGCGCGGCGGGGTCACGCCCCGGGGGGCTCAGCCGCGCCGCCGCGATGCGGCGGCGGCGATCAGGGCGGTGACGTGCTCCCGTTGGTCGTCCTCCCGGCGGGCGATGACGATCCGGCTCGGTCCGGCGTCGGGCACGGGGACGCACGCGACGCCCAGCGGCACGGGCGTGACGAGCGAGCGGGGCAGGACGGCGACGACGCGGCCGATCCTCACCAGGGCGGCGAGTTCGCCGGCGTCGGCGACCTCGGGACCGCTCCCGCCGCCGGGGACGCCCGGCCACCGCGGGAAGACCTCCTCGCCCAGGTCGGCCAGGGAGATGCTGTCGCGCCCGGCGAGCCGGTGGTTCTCGGGGAGGACGGCCACCCGGTCCTCGACGTGGAGGGTCTCGGTGGCCAGCCCGCCGAGGTCGTCGAACGGGGCGTAGAGCAGGCCCGCGTCGGCGCGCCCGTCGCGCAGGTGGTCGGTGCGGTCGGCGGCGCCGCTGAAGAGGATGTCGACCTGCCGGGCGCCGGGCTGCTCCGCGTAGGCGGCGAGGATCCCGGAGAGCAGGTTCGCGTCCCCTCCGGGTTTGATCACGAGCCGCAACGGTGCGTCGTCGGCGGCGCGCCGGGCGCTCTGCACGGCGGCCGACACCGCGTTCAGCGCGTGCCGTCCGTGCTCCAGCAGGGCGGCGCCCGCGGGCGTCAGCACGACGCTGCGGCTGGTGCGGTCGAAGAGCGTGACGCGCAGCCGGGCCTCGATGCGCTTGACGGTCTTCGACAGGGCGGGCTGCGCGACGGCGAGCCGTTCGGCGGCGCGGCCGAAGTGCAGCTCCTCGGCGACGGTGACGAAGTACCGCAGTTCCCTGACCTCCAGCAGATCCATTCCCCCAGGTTATCGAACACCTGCGGAAGATGTCTTGGACGCGGCTGGGGTTCCGCTGGTCAGATGGGGCCATGATGCAGCACACCATGTTCGTGAAGTTCACCGAACCGATTCCCGACGCCGAGCTGGACCAGTACCTCGCGGACCTCGAGAGGGCCGCGGAGGGCACCGGCGTGCTCCGGACCTTCGCCGCCCGGCGCCACGTCCCGGTCCCCGGCGAGGAGCAGATCCCGGCGTTCGTCGCCACCGTCGTCGTCCAGCTCGGCGTCGCCGACCTGGCGGCACTGGGGACGGTCTTCGCCGCGCCGGAGGTCGGCGAGGTCTTCGACGCGTGGCGCGCCCGCCACCCGTTCGAGGCGGCCTGGGCGAACCACGCGCCGCTGGCCTGAGCGGCGTCAGCGCCTCGGCCCGGGTGGGGAGCGGCATGGTGCCGGTGGGGCTGGAGGCCGTGGAGTCGGTCACCGAGACGTACAGGTTCTCCGTTCGCCCCTCCGGTGTGGAGAACCTCCCGGAGCACCGTGGGACGAGTGAAGGGAGGGAAAGACGGAGGACCACGCGGCCCACTGCCGCCCACCACCGCCATGGCCTGCGGGAACGGGCTCCACAGCCGCACTGTCCGGAAGGGTGGCTCGACTGCCTGCACGAGGTGGTCGACCCCGCCGTGCGGCTGGTGCCGGGACGGCCCGGGAGGCTTCGGTTCCCAGGTGCGGGTGCGTGGGCCGGGCTGTACTCGGGCTCGTGCCGACTGTCGCCGACCTGACGGGACACGGGACACCCGGCGTTGAGACGTCGACCCACCACCCCGGGGACACCTCAGGCAAGTGGCACACCGCGGTGGTCACCCTCCGTCGGCTCCGGCGCCATCGCGCTTCAAAGCTCGGCGGACACCCCCTGCGTCGGGTCGCCGCCGTGCAAGCTCGGTGGCGACCCGACGGAACGGTCGGTTCAGCAGTTTTCGGCTGCGGCCTTCAGGTGGCACACGACATCCGGGGTCCAGTGCGGGACCTCCGGCCAGTCGTGGTGGTCGCCCTGCACGGGAAGGGACTTGAGGACCGCTGCCATCCGGGCGGGCAGCCGCGGCGCGAGCCCCTCCTTGCAGCGGGCGAGTATGTCGGCGCGCACGCGGCGCGGCACCAGCGGCCGCTCGGGCGAAGGCATCCGCCACTGCGGTTGCGGCTCGTCGGCGAGCTTCTCCGCCTGGTGGCGCCAGAACTGCGCGTCCCGCGGTTCGCCCCGCGACTGGTGCCAGAACCACAGGCACGAGGCCGCGAGGTGGCTGCCGCCCCCGGCCGCGAACTCCCACCAGAACCGCGCCCCCTCCTCGTAGTCGGCAAGGTTCAGCAGCACCCCCAGCACCAGCGCTCCCTCGGGCCGCTCCACATCACTGTCCACCAGCTTGGTCAGCGTCGCGGCGGATGCCGGATTCGCCAGGATCAGCGAGCACAGCAGCTCCAGCTCGTGCCGGGCCTGGCGGTGCGCGAGGCGCAGCGGTGCGGGGGCCGCTTCCCGGCTGCGCTCCAGCACCACCTTCGCCGGCGCCCCCACCGACCACACCGCGGCGGACACCCCGCTCATGCGTCCCCCCGTCCCAGCTTCTCCTTCAGACCGTTCCTGGCGTGGCGGGCATTGGAGCGGACCGTCGAGACCGTGGAACCCAGGTAGGCCGCCACCACTGTCTCCGGCAGGCCCAGCAGGTAGCACAGGACGGTGACCTCCTGCTGGCGTTCGGGCAGCGACAGGATGGCCCTGTAGATTCCGCGCGGGCCCTCCCCGAGTCGCATCATCGCCCGCGCCTGCTCCCCCGCCGTCCGGATCGCCCGGTGCCGCTGATCCTCGGGCTTGCCCATGCCCCGGCCCATGCCCCTGCCGGCGTCCGGGGACGTGATTCCGAGCATCCTCCGGAGTCGGCCGCTGGCGCGGCGGTCGCGGGACCGTACCTCCGCGACCGTCGAGCCCAGGTGGTCCGCGACCTCCTGCTCCGACAGCCCCAGCAGGAAGCGCAGGACGACGACGTCCTGCTGGGATTCGGGCAGCGACAGGATCGCCGCGCAGACCGGACTCACGTCTTCCCCGGCCCTCAGATCCTGCCGCACGGCTTCCGCCTCCGCATCGATCTCCCGCCACTGGTGCCCGGACTCGCCGGTCCTCCCGTGCGCGTCCGGGGCCGCGGCTGCAAGCTTGCTCTCGAGCCGGTCCCGGGCGCGGCGGGCGGTGGAGCGGACCGTCCCGGTGGTGGATCCCAGGTAGGCCGCGACCGTCTGCTCCGGCAGGTCCAGTACGTACTGCAGGACGACGACGTCCTGCTGGCGTTCGGGCAGCGACAGGACCGCCTCGTAGATCCTCCTGTCGTCCTGCCCGGCCCGCACCGTCAGCCGCATGCGCTCCGCCGCCGTCCGGAACCACCGCTCCTGGGGCTCGCACACGTGTCCCCCGGCCTCCACGGCGGCGACCGCACGGGCGATCTCGACTTTCAGCACCCTCCACGCCTCGGCCATCGGCTCCGGTTCGCGCAGCAGCATCTGCCACTCGCCCCACAGCCAGTGGCGCAAGGCGTCCACCACCGCGCGAGCCCGTTCCTCCGAGAGCCGCCACACCTGCGCCGTGGCGAACCACGACTGTTCGTGCGTCTCGCAGAACGCGTCGAAGGTCAGCTGGTCACGCCGCTGCCCCACTACCAGACCGAGATCCGGGTCCACCGTTCTCCCTTTCCAGCGGGATGTGCTTCCCCGCTGACCGATCACGACCCGCGCCCCCCGACCCGCACGCCGATGCACTGGCAGAGGGAACTGATGTCCCCTCAGATTTCCATCTCATCGCATCGAAGGCCCTCTGGTGAAAACGGGTTTTCCCGAACATTCGCCGGTCAAAGTCCGCCGCCGTGTGAGCAGTTGGGATCATCACTCGACCTCATGCGCCGACCCGGCCCGCCCCGGTCCCGAGTCGGTCACAGGCTCGCGGGTGTCCTTCGCGCCCCGTCGGCTGGTTGCCCGCTGCACCAGTGGGGCATGATCTGATGAGCTCCGCGCCAGGGGGCGCCACCGCCCGCGCCACCCCCGGGTTCGGCACGGCAGACGAAGGACTCAGCGACCAGGGGGGAAGCGCGATGCCCGACGAAACCGCCCAGCAGCCACCGCAGATCGGGATCAACCTCGACATCCACCGGCCGCACTCGGCAAGGATGTACGACTACTACCTGGGCGGGGTGACCAACTTCCCCGCCGACCGCGAAGCCGCCGGCCGAGCCCTCGACGCCTTCCCCAACATCCGGATCGCCGCCCACGCCAACCGCGGCTTCATGCACCGCTCCATCCGCGCGATCGCCGCCCTCGGCGTCGATCAGTTCCTCGACGTCGGCACCGGCATCCCCACCTCGCCGAACCTCCACGAGATCGCACAACGCGTCAATCCCGCCGTTCGGGCCGTCTACGCCGACAACGACCCCATCGTCCTCACGCACGCGGAGGCACTCCTCAACAGCACCCCCGAGGGCCGTACCACCTACGTCCAGGGCGACGTCCGCGACCCCGGCACCATCCTGGACGCGGCTGCCGAGACCCTCGACCTCTCCCGCCCGGTCGCACTGAGCATGAACGCCCTGCTCCACTTCATCGCCGACCGCCCCGGCCACGGTGCCGCCGACATCGTCGCGGCCTTCACCGCCCGCCTCGCGCCCGGCAGCTACCTGGCCATAAGCCACTTCACCCCCGATTTCGAACCCGAGGCCACCGCCCGACTCGTCGAGGTGTACCGCAACTCCGGCACCGAGGCCCAGGCCCGCACCCGTGACGAGATCGCCGCCCTCTTCCACGGCTGGCGCGTCCTGGAGCCCGGCATCGTCTCCACCCCCCGCTGGCGCCCCGACGCCGACATCGTGACCGTCACCGACCAACAAGCCTCCTGCTACGCCGCCGTCGCCCGGCTCGACCGATCAGCTCCGACGCGACCAGTCTGACGGAGCTGCGGCCCCCCTGTGCAACACGGCCGGAAGGCGGCCCGACCCGGGCCCGTGGCGGATCGATCCACCCTCGGCCCGGTCCCGGCGTGCATGGCGGGCCGTCGGATCGCCGGTGGTGTTGACCTGGGTCCGGGGACGAGTGGGGTCCTCGCCCAGGCGCACCGGGCGGCCTCAGCGGCAGCATCGCGGTCGGACAGGCCAGGCCGGGCGGACCTGTTCGACCGCCTCGACAGAGACAGTCGCGTCGCTCATCAGGTTCTACTTCCTTGTCCGTCCCGGTACCGAGCTGTCCAGGTCAGCGGGGAACCTCAGCGGCGGCCTTCCCCGGTGACCTCGACGGTGGCCGTGCAGGTGACGGCCGTGGTGGCCCTCCCCTCGGGGGGCCGGTTACCGGGCAGCGGGCCGGTTGCGTGCCTCGACGGCCCTGAGCGTGGTCTTCAGGGCCTTCTCCAGGACGCCCTTGCCGACGGTGCCGAGCAGCAGGGCGACGAGACGGCCTCTGAGGTTCTTGCCTTCGCGGACCACCACGACGTCCAGTCGCGTCGACCCGTCGGGCAGCGGGGTGAAGGTGTAGGTGTGGCTGGAGGCGCCGCCCCAGACGTTGGAGTCGGTGGTGGTCATCACCACGCGGTGCGGGTCGGACCAGTCGTAGCGCAGCCGCTCCCAGATGCCGCCGGACCCCTCGGTGACGTCGGCGTGGTCGGCGCCCTCCTCGTGGACGCGCAGGGACTCGTCGGCGCTGTTGGGGAACAGTTCGCGGCGGCCCGGCGAGAAATCGGTGAGGCAGGCGACGAACTGTTCGGGGGTGACGAGGGTCCGCTCGGTGAATCGGATGGTGGCCATGGGGTGCTTCCTGCGCTCCTCTGATCGGTGATCGACTGCCCCGAGCCTCGCCGCGGACGGCGCCCGCTCGAGCCGGTGGCGGCCACTGGTGGACCCCGGGCCCGGACACGGGCCGGGTGCCTGCCCCGGGCCCGGCCCGTGTCCGGGGCAGGCACCCGGGTACCGGCCAGGGTTCGGCACGGGTGCGACGGGCCCGGGCTCCCGGGATCGTGAGCGGTGGCCGGGCCGCCCGGCCTCCTACCAGGCCCAGGAGTTGACGATGGTGGAATTCAAGATCGAGGTCGTGGTCGTCCCGGTGTCGGACGTCGACCGGTCCAAGGACTTCTACGAGCGGATCGGGTTCCGCGAGGACGTCGACTTCTGCGGCGACGACGGCTTCCGGGTCGTGCACCTGACTCCGCCCGGCTCCGCCGCTTCGCTGGTCATCGGCAGCGGGGTGACCGACGCGGCACCGGGCTCCGGGCACGGCGTGCACCTGGTCGTCGACGACGTCGTCGCGGCCCGTGCCGAGCTGGCGGCGGCCGGGGTCGAGGTGGGCGAGGTCTTCCACGACGCCGTCGGCGTCTTCCACCGGGCGGGCACGGCCGGCCGGGTCGCCGGTCCGCACCCGGAACGACAGTCGTACGGCTCGTTCGCGTCGTTCGCCGACCCGGACGGCAACACCTTCGTCCTGCAGGAGGTCACCACCCGCCGCCCCGGCCGGGTCGGCCACGTGGTGTACCGCTCCGCCGCGGAGGTCGAGGCGGCGCTGCGCGACGCGGCGCTCGCCCACGGCGTGCACGAGGCCGAACTCGGCCGGGCGGATCCGGACTGGCCCGCCTGGTACGCCGCGCACATGGCCCGGGCGGCCGGGCTGGGCAGCTGAGGGCGGAACCGGTGGGGTCGGGCACGCCCCGACCGGGCCCGGTCGGGGCGGTCGGAACGGGCCGCCGGATCCGGGTGACTCGGCGTCGTGCGGCCGGTGTGCCGGGGCGCCGTCGAAGAGGAGTGGAGGCGCCGTGCCGTCTCCGGAAAGGAACAGACATGATCAACAGGCGTGCGTTCACCAAGGCGGTCGGCCTCGGCGCGGGAGCCGCCGCGGTGTCGGCCGGCCTTCCGGCCACCGCGTCCGCGGCCCGCCCCGACCGCCGGGCTCCGGTCCTGCCGACCGTCGTCCCGGGCACCCACACCTCGTTCGCCGACCTGCAGCGGGTGCAGGCCGGCGTGCTCGACGTCGGCTACGCGGAACTCGGGCCGAAGGACGGGCCGGCCGTGGTCTGCCTGCACGGCTGGCCGTACGACATCCACAGCTTCGTCGACGTGGCACCGCTGCTGGCGGACGCCGGCTACCGCGTTGTCGTGCCCTACCTGCGGGGCCACGGCACCACCTCGTTCCTGTCCCCGACGACGGCCCGCAACGCGCAGCAGTCGGCGGTCGCGCTCGACACCGTCGCCCTGATGGACGCCCTGAAGATCCGCCGAGCGGTGCTGGCCGGCTTCGACTGGGGCTCGCGGACCGCCGACGTCGTCGCGGCGCTGTGGCCGGAGCGGGTCCGGGCGCTGGTGTCGGTGAGCGGCTACCTCGTCACCAACGTGCCCTCGCAGCACGACCCGCTGCCGCCGAAGGCCGAGCACACCTGGTGGTACCAGTACTACTTCGCCACCGACCGCGGCCGGGTCGCCATGGAGAACCCGCAGTACCGGCGCGACCTGTGCCGACTGGTGTGGGAGGAGACCTCTCCCACCTGGGCCTTCGACGACGCCACCTTCGCGCGCACCGCCACCGCGTTCGAGAACCCCGACTACGCCGCCGTCGTCATCCACAACTACCGCTGGCGGCTGGGCCTGGCCGACGGCGAGCGCCGCTACGACCGCTACGAGCAGCAGCTCGCCACCCGCCCGGCGATCACGGTCCCGACCATCACCCTGGACCCGGCCCTCGACCCGTTCCTGGCATCGACCGACGGCACCGGCTACCGGAAGTTCTTCACCGGGCCGTACGAGCACCGGGTGCTCGCCGGCACCGGCCACAACGCGCCGCAGGAGGCACCGACCGCGTTCGCCCAGGCCGTGGTGGACGCCGACCACCTGGCGGTGCGGAGGTGAGCCCGGAGGAGCGGGCGGTGGAGGCCCGCAGGGCCAGGTTCGGCACCCTCCCGGAACGGGTCGCCTTCACGGACATGGTCGAGGAAAGGCCGCCGGCGGACCGGCCGACGGGGACCTACGACCCCGACGGCTCCTCGGTGCGGTTCTCCTGCCTGGCCGCCGACCTCGGTCTCTGACCGCTCCCCGGTCCCGGGGCCTCCCTGCCGGGGCGAGGCCCGGTCCACGCCGCAGCGTTCCTGCCCGCGCCGGGCGGGACCGCACCACCGAGGCCGCCGCGCCGCGCTCCGCTCCGGCGGGTCACCGGACGGCGAACGCGCCCTCGATCTCGCGACGGGAGGAGATCCCCAACTTGGCGAACACCTTCCGCAGGTGCCACTCGACCGTGCGAGGGCTCAGGAACAGCTGCGCGCCGATCTCCGCGTTCGGGTGCCCGGTGGCCGCGAGCCGGGCGATCTGTGCCTCCTGCGGGGTGAGGACGGGGGCACCGGGGACGCGCCGGCGGACGGTCTCGCCGGTCGCCAGCAGCTCCCGGCGGGCCCGCTCCGCGAACGCCTCCACACCCATCGCGGTGAACGCCCCGTGCGCCGCGCGCAGTTCGTCGCGGGCCCGGGCCCGCCGGTTCTCGCGGCGCAGCCACTCGCCGAACAGCAGCCGGGCCCGGGCCTCGAGCACGCCGAGCCCACCCCCGCCGAAATGGCCGACGGCCTCCCGGTACCGGTCCTCGGCCCGCTCGGACGGGCCTGCCAGGGCGTCGGCGACGGCCAGCGCGCCGAGCGCCCAGGGCGTCCCGGCGGCGGCCCAACCGGTCAGCCGCTCGCGGGCGACGGCCGCGGCACCCGGTTCGCCGGCCCGGACCGCCGCCTCGACCAGTTCGAGGCACGTCCAGTTGTGCACCCCCAGGTCCCGGTGTTCGACACCGCGCAGAGCCGCCTCCGTCGCCTGCGGGTAGTTGCCCAAGCCGTTGTGGAGCACGGCCCGGGCGCAGGCGCCCATCGCGGTGAGCCGGCCGAGGCCGCGCCGCCCACCGTCCCGCTCCATCGCCTGGATCAGCTCCAGCGCCGGCCGTTCCCGCCCCCGGTAGGCGGTCAGCAGCGCGGTGGTGGCGGTGCGGGCCGCCGCTCCCGCGGCGCCCTCGACGGTGGACGCCTCGGCCAGCGCGTCCCACGCCTCCGGGAAGCGGCCTGCGTGGCCGAGAGCGGCCGCCCGGTGCGGCAGTGCCGTCGAGAGGGCTGACAGGGCGCCGGTCGTCCGGGCGGAGCGGACCACCCGGTCGGTGATGTCCGACCAGGCCGTCAGGTCGCCGAGTTCGACGGCGGCGTGGGCCGCCGGCCACAGCGCGGACGGGTCCGCGTCCGCGCTGAGGGTGCGCAGGGCGCGGGCCAGCAGGGGGAGGGCGGCGGCCGGACCGTCCGTGGCCCAGGTGACCAGGGCGGGCAGGAAGGCGTCGGTCGTGTCGTCGCCGGGCGGCAGGTCCCGGGCGGCGTCGGCAACCCGCCGCAGCCCGCCGTCACCGTGTCGACCGGCCCAGACCGCCGCGCCGAACGCCGCCAGGCAGGTCTTCCGTGCGGCAGCCGGGTCGAGGTCCCGGAGCCGGGCCGCCGCGTCCAGCAGCGGCAGCACCGCGCCGAGCCCCTGGTCGGTCGTCGCCGCCGCCTCGGCCCGCAGCCGGTGCGCGTCGGCCTGCTGCCGCCGGTCCAGCGGGCCCAGTTCGGCGGCGGCCACCAGGTCGGGCACCCGGGCCGCAGCGCCCGCGGCGAGATGTGCTCCGGCGGCGGCCAAGGCTCGGCGGGCCCGCTCGCCCGGGGCGGGGGTGAGCGCGGCGGCACGCTCCAGGAAGCAGGCGGCGGCGGCCCGGCCGCCGCGGGCCAGAGCCAGGTCGGCGGAGCGTTCGAGGGCCGCGGCGACGTCCTCGTCGGGGCCGACCGCGGCGTGCGCCCGGTGCCAGGCCCGCCGGTCCGGGTCGCGCTCGGCGTCAGTGGCCTCCGCGAGGGCCCGGTGCGCCGCCCGCAGGTCGGCGGCGTCCGCGCCGCGCCGGACCGCGGAACGCACCAGCGGGTGACGGAACCGCACGGTGGCGCCGAGGGTGATCAGGCCCGCGGCCTCGGCCGGGGCAACCGCCTCCAGGCCGATGCCCAGCAGGCGCAGCGCGTGCCACAGCAGCGGGCCGTCGCCGACCGGCTCGACCGCCGCGACCAGCAGCAGGGCGCGGGTGTCCTCCGGCAGCGCGTCGACCCGTAGCCGGAACCCGTCCTCCAGTCGGGTCGCCAACGGGCCGGTTCCCGGCCCGGCGAAGCCGAACGCCAGCTCGGCGGGCGACAGGTCGCGCGGCAGCTCCAGCAGCGCCAGCGGGTTCCCGCCGGTCTCGGCGACGATCCGGTCCCGCACCCGGGCGTCGACCGGGCCCGGCAGGACGCTGTCGAGCAGCGTCCTGGCGTCGGCGTCGGCCAGGCCGCGCAGTGAGAGCACCGGCAGGCCGGCGAACTCCTCGGCGCCGCCGCCGGTGCTCCGCTCTGTGAGGACCAGCGCCACCGACTCGGCGTCCAACCGGCGTCCGACGAACGCCAGGATCCGCAGCGACATCAGGTCAAGCCACTGCGCGTCGTCGACCAGGCACACCAGCGGCGAGGCGGCGGCGGCCTCGGCGAAGAGGCCGAGCACCGCGACACCGACCAGCAGCATCTCCGGTGCCTTCCCGGCACTCAGTCCGAAGGCAACCCTGAGCGCCTCCTGCTGCACCTCCGGCAGCCGGTCGAGCCGTGGCAGCAGCGGGGCGCACAGTCGCTGCAACGCCGAGTAGGCGAACTCGGACTCCGCTTCGACGCCCGCCGCGCGCACCACCTGCATCCGGGCGGCCCGCTCCGCGAACCGCTCCAGCAGGGCCGTCTTCCCGATCCCCGCTTCGCCCCGCAGCACCAGTACCCGGCTGCGCCCGTCCTGCACCTCCCGCAGCAGCCCGTCCAGTACTTCCGACTCCATCTCGCGCCCGACCAGTTGACGCGTCCCGCGTTCCATCGACTCACCTCCGGCCCGACGTCCTCCCGGAGGAGTTCCGTCCCATCCTACGAACCGCGTCCCGCCCCGCCCGCGCCCGATCCCCGTCGGCCACCACCGTCGTGATCCGCCGTCAGCCGCGGCCGCGCTCATCGCCTGGGTCGATCGTGGGCAGCCACCGCGTCGGGGCCGGACGGGCCGCAGGGTCGGGAAGCGCCGCAGCGGGGCGGGCAGGGCCACCGTCAGTTCCGTCGGGCCCTCGAAGCACCCGACGACCGGAGCTTCGGCGCCGCCCTCCCCGACGAGGACGAACTCGCCGACGCCGAGGAAGCGATCCGCTGCCTGACCGCCGTGCCCACCGGCACCGCGCCCGACACCTGACCCGGCACCGGCACCGGCACCAGCACCAGCACCAGCACCAGCACCAGCCGGACCGCTGCCCTCCGTCAGCTGCGGTCCTCCTCCGGAACGCCGAGTGCGCGCAGCAGGCGCTCCCGCAGTTCGGTGAATTCCGCGCTCCCGCGCCGTCCTGGGCCGGCGGGCCCGCCGAGGGGGAGGTCGAGGGAGAAGCGTCCGTCGGCGAGGACCAGGACCCGGTCGGCGAGCAGCAGGGCCTCGTCCACGTCGTGGGTGACCAGCAGGACGGCGGGCTGGTGGCGGGCGCAGAGGTTGCGCAGCAGGCTGTGCATCTGGATCCGGGTGAGCGCGTCGAGGGCGCCGAACGGCTCGTCGAGCAGCAGGAGTTCGGGGGAGCGGACCAGTGCCCGGGCCAGTGCGGCGCGTTGCGCCTCGCCACCGGAGAGCGTTCCGGGCCAGGCCCGTTCCTTGCCGGCGAGGCCGACCTCGGCGAGTGCCGCGCGGCCGCGGGCGAGCGCTGCGGCCCGCGGTCCGGGCAGGCCGAGCACCACGTTGTCGAGGACTCTGCTCCAGGGCAGCAGGCGGGCGTCCTGGAAGACTACGGCGCTGGGTTCGGGCACTTCGACCACGCCTCGGCCGGCAGCGGCGCCGTCGAGACCGCCCACTGCCCGCAGCAGGGTCGACTTGCCGGAGCCGCTGTGTCCGAGCAGGGCGGTGAACTCGCCCTTGGCGATGTCGAGTTCGATGTCGTCGAGGACGGTGCGCCCGCCGAAGGCGCGGTGGAGTCCGCGCAGTCGCACTCCTGGGACGGGGTCGGTCGGGGCGGTCAGCCCAGGGTGGTGCGCCATTGCAGTGCTCTCCGTTCCAGGAGTCGGACCAGGGTGTCGGAGGCCAGGCCGAGCAGGCCGTAGACCACCAGGCCGACCACGATGACGTCGGTCTGGCCGAAGGTGCGGGCCTGTTCCATCAGGTAGCCGATGCCGCTGGCGGCATTGATCTGTTCGCTGACGACCAGCACCAGCCAGGAGACGGTGACAGCGAGGCGCAGGCCGGTGAAGAAACCGGGCGCGGCGCCGGGCAGGGCGATCCGGCGGAGGAACTGGCGGCGGTTCAGGCCGACGGTGGCGGCGAGTTCGGCCCAGCGCAGGTCGAGGCCGGTGAGGGCGGCGTGAGTGTTGACGTAGATCGGGAAGAAGGTGCCGAGCGCCACCAGGATGATCTTGACTTCTTCGCCGATGCCGAACCAGAGGATGGCCAGCGGGACGAGGGCGAGGATCGGCAGGGCCCGGAACAGTTGCGCGGTGCCGTCGATCAGCGCTTCGCCCAGCCGGGACAGTCCGGCGAGCAGGGCGAGCAGGACGCCCGTGGTGGCGCCGAAGGCCAGTCCGAGGGCGGCGCGTTGCAGCGACACCCACAGGTGGTGCCCGAGCTGACCGCTGATCAGCAGTTCCCGGGCCTGCTGTCCGACCGCGCCCGGCGGGGCGAGCGTCTGCGGGTCCAGGATGCCGGTGACGGAGCAGAGTTGCCAGGTTGCGAGCAGCAGCAGCGGCCCGAGGGCACGGGCGAAGGGGATCCGCCGCCGCCCGCCCGGGCCTGGAACGCGCCTGCGCGGGGCGGACGGGGCTGCGGACGGGGTGCGGGCTTCGGTGGTGGCCATCGCTCAGCCCTTGGCCGCGGCGGCCTGGACGGCGTCGAAGCGGCGGTCGAAGGCGGTGGCGATGTCCAGCCTGCCGATCACCCCGGCGTCGGTCAGGACGTCGGTGACCTTCTGCAGCCGGGTGGCGGCGGTGGCGTAGTCGGGGATGGTGGCGGTGCCGTTGTTGGCGACCACGGCCTGTCCGACGGCGGCGGGCAGCTTCTGCGAGTCGACGTAGTAGGACTGCACCCAGGCGTCCTTGTGGGTGGTGATCCACAGTTCGGCGCGGGTGAAGCGGGCGGCCAGGTCGGCCAGCGCCGCGGCGGTGGCGTCGTCGGCGACGGCTCTGCCGGGGGCGATGAGCAGTTGCAGGCCGCTGGTGAGGCCCTTGTCGCCGTCGAGTTCGTGGGCGCCCTTGTCCTGGTAGGCGGTGCTGTACTTGCTGACCAGGGGCTCGGTGAGGGTGCCGGCGTCGACCTGGCCGGCGGCCAGCGCGGCGGGGATCTCCGGCGGGTTGAGCTTGACCAGGGTGACGTCGGCGGGCTTGAGCCCGGCGTTCTTCAGTGCGGTGAGGACGGCGGGCTGGAAGGTGGTGCCCTCGGTGTAGGCGATCTTCCTGCCCTTGAGGTCGGCGACGGTCCTCGCCGGGTTGCCGGGCGAGGTCCACAGGTGGACGGCGTCGGGACTGTTCTGCACCACGCCGACCACCCGGGCGTCCTGGCCGTGCGCCTGGGCGAACACCACGGGGGCGTCCGAGACGAAGCCGACGTCGGCGGCGCCGGCCCGGAAGGCCTCCAGTACGGCCGGTCCTCCCTGGAAGGAGGACCAGCTGACCTTGTACGGCAGGTCCTTGTCCTGCCCGGCGGCGGCCAGGGTGGTCTTCAGCAGGTCGTTCTGGTCGGCGATCCGCAGGGTGACCCCGGTCGGCACGACGGTGGGCAGCGGCTTGGCGGCGTCGACGGCCGGGGCCGTTGCGCCCGTGGTCGAGGAGCAGCCGGTGAGAAGCATCGCGGCGAGCACGGCGGTGCCGAGGGCGGAGACGGGCGGGCGGTGCGTGGGCATGGCGGAACTCCCGAACGGGCGGTCTGGGCAAGGGGGTGAGGTGGCCTCATGCTGGCCGCGACGCGCAGCCGGTGTCAACGAAATCTCGTAAATAACTTTCAATATTGCGGCTGGAATTGCGGAATTGTTGCATAGTGTTGCCTACTGCTACGCGATGAGCTGGGAAGATGGGAAGAAAGGTGAAACTTATTTACGACTTTGTGCGCCATCGCTAGGGTCACCTGCTGTGCGCTCCTGCTACCTCCTCGCCCCCGGCTCGCCCCTCCTCCCCCAGCTGCTCGACCGGGCCGCCGCGGCCGGACTGGACACCGTGGTGACCAGACTCGACGGGGTGACGCCCGGTTTCGCCGACATGGCCCGCGGCCGCGGCCTACGGGTGTACGGCAGCTTCGCCTGCTTCCGCGGCCCGGACGGGCCGTCGACCGTCGACCAGGACGGCCGGCCGTGGCAGCCGATGGAGTGGTACACCGGCGTCCGCCCCAACGACCCCGCCTGGAACGCCCGCCTGGCCGACCAGCTGGCCGCCGCACTGCACGCCGCCCCCGTGGACGGACTGCTGCTGGACTTCCTCCGCTGGCCGCTGCACTGGGAGTGGGAGCTGCGCCCCGGCGCCCGGCCCCGCTCCGCCTCCTACGACCCGGACACCCTGCGGCAGTTCGCCGAACTGACCGGCCACCACCCCCCGGGCACGGGCGCGACCGCCGCTCGCTGGATCGCCGCCCACCACCCCGCCGCCTGGACGGAGTTCCGCACCGCCGCCGTCACCCGCGCGGCCCGGCAGTTCGCCGCGGCAGCCCGCTCCGCCCGGCCCGGCCTTCCGGTCGGCGCGTTCCTGGTCCCCGCCGGCACCGAGGCCGAACGGCGCGCCCTGGTCGGCCAGGACGCCCGCGAACTCGCCCTTTTCCTCGACCTGTTGCTGCCGATGACCTACCACGCGATCCTGCACCGGCCGCTCGACTGGCCGGGCCGCACCGCCCAGGCCCTGGCCGCCGCCGTGCCGGCCGACACCGCCGTCGTCCCGGTCGTGCAGACCACCGCCGACGCCACCGCGGTGCTCGCCGCCCCCGCCGACTGGGGCAAGCCGTTCGACGCCGCCGAGTTCGCGGCCCTGCTCGACCTCACCGCGGCCGCCGGATCGGGCAGCATCTGCCTGTTCCCCGGCGAAGGCCTCGACCCCGACCGGTGGGACGTCCTCACCGACCGGGCGGCTCGCCCCCGGCCCTCGTCCCACCCCTTGGAAGGACCGTCCCGTGCCCGATGACCTGCTCACCCTGATCCGCCACCGCCGCGACCGGCTGCCGCCCGCCGAACGGGGCATCGCCGACCTGGTGTGCGCCGACCCCGGCCTCGCCGCCGAGCGGACCATCACCGAACTGGCCCGTGCCGCCGGTACCTCCGAGGCCACCGTGCACCGCTTCTGCCGGAGCCTCGACCTGCGCGGCTACGCCCAACTGCGGCTCGGCCTCGCCACCGAGGCCGAACGACTGCGCGCCGACACCCGGGCCGACCTCGATCTCGGCGCCGACCTGGGCCCCGACGACACCCCGGAACAACTGGTGCGCAAGGTCGGCCGGGCCAACGCGCGGGCCGCCGAGGAGACCGCCGCGGCCCTCGACCTGGACGTCCTCGCCGCGCTCGGCGACCGCGTCCGCGCCGCCCGCCGGATCCTGGTGGTCGGGGTCGGCTCCAGCGCCCTGGCCGCCCTGGACGCCACCCAGAAACTCCACCGCCTCGGCTACGCCTGCGTGTTCGCCAACGACGTGCACGACGCGCTGATGACCGCCGCCCTGCTGCAGCCCGGCGACCTCGCCCTCGGCATCAGCCACTCCGGCCGGCCCCGCGAGGTCGTCGAGGTCCTGGAGGAGGCCCGCGCCTCAGGAGCCGTCACCGCGGTGGTCACCAGTAACCCGCGCTCCCCCGCCGCCCAGCCCGCCGACCTGGTCCTGCTCACCGCCGCCCGCGAGACGACCTTCCGCAGCGGCGGCACCGCCTCCCGCACCGCCCAACTCACCGTCGTGGACGCCCTCTACGCCACCCTCGCCCAGCACGACCACGCCCGCATCCTCGACGGCCTGGAACGCGCCCACGACGCCGTCCGCCGCCACAGCCTGCGTCGCCCCCGCTGATCCCGTCCGTACGGAGCCCACCGATGTCCGCACTCCCCCGCCTCTTCGCCCTGCGCCGCGTCCTGCCCCTGTTGCTGGCCGCCACCGCCGCCCTGCTACCGCTCGCCCCGCAACCCGCGCACGCCGCGACCGGGTTCACCCTCTACGACGACACCGCGTACGCCACCGCGGTCGTCGGCCACGGCGCCGTCCCCGCCAACCTGGTGCCCAACCGGGTCTGCACCCCTCTGGTGGCCGGCGGCGCGCTGCCCGCCGAGGCCGACTGGAAGGCCCTGGTCGCCCAGTACGACACCCACGCCGACGCCCCGCTGGTGCTCGACTGCGAAAGCCTCTACCTCACCGGCACCGCCGCCACCGCCGCCGACCACCTGAACCGGCTCGCCACCCTGCAGTCCTGGGCCCGGCAGGTCGCCCCGAACCAGCTCATCGGCTGGTACGGCCTGTTGGGCAACACCGCCACCGCCCACCAGGGCCTCTACCGGCAGCTGATCGCCCAGGACCGGAACACCGCGTTCTTCCCGTCCGCGTACACCTACGCCACCGGCTACGACAGCTGGCTCGCCACCCTGAAGGCCAACCTCGCCACCGCCGCGCAGATCGACCCCGCGCTGCCCGTCCTCCCCTACATCTGGCCGCAGTACCACGACGGCACCGGCGCCCTCTCGCTCACCTGGGTCCCGGCCGCCCAGTTCGCCTTCCAACTCGCCGCCCTGCACGACCTCGGCCTGCCCGGCGCCGTGATCTGGGGCGGTTCCAACCCGGCCGTCTGCGACGCCGCCTGCCAGAACGGCGCGGGCAGCCAGGGCTGGCTCCCCGCCACCCGGGCCTTCCTGGACTGGTCCGCCTCCACCGAGGCGACCGCCCCCGACCTCGCCCTCGCCCGCCCGGTCACCGCCTCCAGCAGCTACAACTCCACCCTGCTGCCCGGCAACGCCGTGGACGGCGACCCGTCCACCCGGTGGGCCAGCGCCTATGCCGACCAGCAGGCCCTCACCGTGGACCTGGGAGCGACGACCGCTGTCGAGGGCGTCCGGCTGGTGTGGAACACCGGCTACGGCACCGCCTACCAGGTCCAGCTCTCCACCGACGGCACCACCTGGACCACCGTGTACACCACCACGACCGGCCCCGGCGGCGTCGAGTACCTCACCGGCCTGCACGGCACCGGGCGCTACCTGCGCCTGGCCCTGACCACCCGGGCCAGCGCCTACGCCTTCTCGCTCTGGAGCGTCAATGCCTACGCCGTCTGATCCGGGGTCCGGCACCGGCCTGATGCCGCCGACCGAGGCGCCCCACCCCCTCAGCGCGGAACTCGACACCCTCGACACCCCGGAGCTGCTGCGGCTGATCAACGACGAGGACGCCACGGTGGCCGCTGCGGTGCGGACCGCGCTGCCCCAGCTGGCGCGGCTGGTCGAGGCCGGCGTCGAGGCGCTGTCCCGCGGCGGCCGGGTGCACTACTACGGCGCGGGCGCCGGTGGCCGGATCGCGCTCGGCGACGCCCTGGAACTCGGCCCGACCTACGGGATCGGCCCGGAGACCGTGCTCGCCCACCTGGCGGGCGGCCCGGCCGCCGCGGCGCGGGCCGCCGAGGACGCCGAGGACTCCGTCCCGGACCCGGCCGACCCCGACCGGCCGGTCGCCGGCGACCTGGCCATCGGCGTCACCGCCAGCGGCCGCACCCCGTACGTCCTCGGCGCACTCGCCGCCGCCCGCGCGGCCGGCGCCACCACCGCCCTGCTGTCGGGGGATCCGGCCGCACCCGCCGCCGCCCACGCCGACCTGCACGTGCTGCTCGCCACCGGACCCGAAGTCATCACCGGCTCCACCCGGATGAAGGCCGGCACCGCGCAGAAACTCGCCCTCAACGCCTTCTCCACCGCCCTGATGGTCCGCACCGGCCGCACCTGGTCGAACCTGATGGTCACCGCCTCCGCCCGCAACGGGAAACTGCGCGACCGCGCGGTGCGCACGTTGGTGACGGCCTGTCAGTCCACCCCGGAGCAGGCCGCCGGCTGCTTGGACCGGTGCGCCGGGGAGACCGCCACCGCCCTGGTCGCGCTCAGCACCGGGGCCTCACCCGTGCGGTCCCGAACCGCGTTGGCCGCACACGGCGGGCGCCCGTTCGCCGCCATCCGCGCGCTGGTCGAGGAACAGCGGTGACCCCGACGGCCCTCCACCTCGGGATCGACGCCGGCGGCAGCCGCACCCGGGCCGTGCTGCTCGACGCCGCCGGCAGGGCCGTCGGCCGCGGCGAGGGCCCCGGCGCCAACCCGGCCGGGGCAGGTACGGCCCCGGCCGCCGTCCGGCTCGCGGCCACCGCCTCGGCGGCACTCGGCGACCGGCCGCCGGGCGCGGTCACCGCTTGCCTGATCGGACTGGCCGGTCACCGGGCACTGGCCGACCCCGCCGCCTTCGCCGACCGGTTCCGACGGGCGCTTCGCCTGGAGGCCCCGGTGCTGCTGGTTCCGGATGCCGTCCCCGCGCTCGGGACCGCCGCCCCGACCGGGACCGACGGCACGGTGCTGGTTGCCGGAACCGGCGCGGTCTGCGTCCGGGTCGCCGGGCTGCGGGCCGTGGCCGCCAACGGCGGGCTCGGCTGGCTGCTGGGCGACGAGGGCAGCGGCTGGTGGATCGGCCGTGAGGCCGTCCGACGCGCCCACGCGCAGCCCGACGGCGCCCTCGGGAGCCTGGTCCGCGCCCACTGCGCGGCCGGAAGCTCCGACGAACTGCTGCGCTGGGCGTACGACGGGCCACCGCGTGGACTGGCCGCCCTCGCCGCCCCCGTCTGCCGACTGGCCGCAACGGGCGAGCCGACCGCCCGGGCGATCACCGACACCGCCGCCGACCACCTGGCCGCCCTGGCCCGCGCCACCGCCCGTCCGGGGCAGCCCCTGGTACTCAGCGGCTCGGTCGCCACCGCCGACGGCCCCGTCCGCACCCGGCTGCTGCACCTGCTCGCCGACCTCGACCCCCTGCTGCCCCGCACCGACCCCGCCACAGCAGCCGCCCGCCTCGCCGCGAACGCGGCGTGCCACGACCTTCCCGCCCTCTGAACCCTTCAGGAACCGGCTGACCGTAGCCGCCCGGCAGGCCCACCTGCCCGGCGGCTGCTCCCCCACCGAGCTCGACGACGTTGCGCGGGCAGGGGGCCGCCCGGTCGAACACGGGCGGGCGGCCGCGTCCGTCGCAGGCCAGGTGGACCTCGGTGCTCAGTCCGCCTCGGGACCGGCCGAGGACGTGACCTGCCGTTTCGCCCCCGCCGGCTGCCCCCTTTTTGCCGCCTGCGGCGCGCTGGTGGGCGCGGACGATTGCGGAGTCGACCGACACGAGCCAGTCGATGTCCCCGACCGCGTCCTTCTCGGCCTGGACCTGCCGGAGCATCCGGGAGAAGGTGCCGTCCAGCGCCCACCGGCGGAACCGGGTGCAGAGGGTCTGCCGGGAGCCGTAGCGTGCCGGAACGTCCCGCCAGGCCGATCCGGTCCACACCTTCCAGACGATCCCGTTCAGTGCCAACCGGTCGTCCGACCGCGGCCGGCCGCCCGGCCGGCGGTCCCCGAACTCGGCAGGAACCGCGACAGCACGGCCCACTCGGCATCCGACAGCTCATGACGACGCATCACAAGGTCGCGGGGCCGCTCCGGCCGGGTGGCGCGCCCTGGAGTTCCGCCCTCCGGGTCCGACCGACGGGGTGTCGGTGGCTCAGGGGTGCGGCTGGTCGAGGTGCCAGTGGTCGAGTCGGTCGTCGTCGGGGGTGAGCCAGCTGCTGTCGGGCAGGGGGACGACGTCGGGGCCTGCGGGGCGCGGGTAGGTGATCTCGGCGAGCGGCTGCAGGGTGGCGGCGTCGATGAGGAAGTGGCGGGTCTCTTCCGCCCATTCCTCGTCGGCGACAGCGGCCAGGATGCGGCTGTCGCCGAGGAGGACGGGGCGTCCGACGAAGAGCTGGTCCTCGTCCTCGGTGAGGTGTTCGACGGGCAGTTCCCGCTCCGCGGTGGGGAGGTGGTCGTCGCCGAGGGTGCGGAGGGTGAGGTGGGCGCCGCCGCGTTCGAGGGTGAGGAGGTGCCGGCCGACGGGGTCGACGTCGGTGACCGGCTCGTCCTTGGTGTCGAGTTCGGTGGTGTGCAGGGTGGTGCCGTCGAAGACGGCGACGTAGGTGAGTGCGTCGTCCTGCCCCTGGCCGGCCGAGACGATCAGCTGGCCCGAGCCTTCGAGGGGTTGCCGGATCTCGTAGATCGCGGAGGCGGCGGTGAGGGGGCGGGAGGCGGCGGGTGCTCCGGTGGCGGAGTCGAGCACGACCAGGAGGTCGCCCTCGTAGCCGCCTGCGGTGACGGTCCCGGGGACGACGGCGATCAGGTGGCGTCCGTCGGCGGTGAACGCGCAGGCGCCGCGGCCGCTGCCGTTGTCGGCCGACCACGGGTCGTGCGGGTGGCTCCAGCGGGCGTTGCCCTCTGCGTCGAGGAGGGTGACGGCGCTGTCGCCGCAGACGGCGAAGGCGGTGCCGCCGGGGGCGGGCGTGGTGTAGCCGCGGTAGTCGCCGGTCGGGTCGGGGAACCTGACGACCTGCCCGGTGCCGTCGGCACGGCGGACGAGGGTGTCGCCGTCCTCCCGGGTGACGAGCCAGATGTCGCCGTGGCGGGTCTGCCAGGCGTCGGTCCAGCCGAGGGCTTCGGCGATACCGGGGCAGGGAAGGTCTGCGGCGGCCTGCGGGGTGAGCGGTGCGATGGTCATGGTTCCCTGGTCGTGTCGGTGGGTGCGGCGCGGTGAGGGGCTGTCACATCTTGCCAGGCCAGTAGAACTGGCGGCGGTGCGTGCCGTGTTCCTTCGGGTGGATCGGGCCGTCCATCCGGCCGCCGGTGCCTCTGACGATGGGCGCGCAGAAGTCCGTGCAGACGCTGCGGGAGGCGCCGCCGTGCGTCGGCTCCCAGCTCGACCCGCCGTTCGCGCGGTGCATCCGGTCGAAGAAGAGCAGCAGGTTCTGTTCGGCGTGGCCGCCCTTCTCGCCCTTGGCGACCTTCATGTACTGGTCGTTGGGGAGGGGGATGGCTCCGAGTTTCACGGCGAGGTCGCGCTGGGCGGGTGTGAGCTTGGCCTTGCTGGTGCCGGCGACGAACACCTTCGGGCCGTGCGGGGTGTCGACGTGGATCGCCGCCACCGTCTGGCCCTCCTGCCCGCGGGGGGAGAGCACCTTGTTGATCTTCATGGCCATGTCCTCGAGCGCCTGCATGCAGGGGGCCAGGCCCAGCGGGTCGGCCCAGGTCTGCGGGTTGTGGACGTAGGAGTAGGGGTCGGGCGCGGGGTCCAGGCCCAGCGGATCGGGCGTCAGGTAGCGGCCGGTGAGCGGCTCGTAGTAGCGGTACAGGTTGTAGTGCAGCCCCGACTCGGTGTCGCGGTACTGGCCGGGGAAGGCGAGGGGGCATCCGGGGCCGTCCGCCTGTTCGAGGGGGACGCCCCACAGGGTGGTGCGGGAGCGCCAGGCCACGTCCCCGTTCTCGTCGACGAGTTCGGTGGGGGTGCCGACGAGGTCGGTGACGATGGCGTAGAAGCGGGCGTCGACGACGTCCTGGGGCGCGGAGCGCAGCGGGTGGCTGTGCTCGCTCTGGGATGCTCCTATGGACGTCAAGCTGCAGGAGCGAGGTCGGTCTGGTTGATGCGTTGGGTTGTCGGTGTCCTGGTGAGGGCGCGGTAGATCTCGCGGGCGACGAAGCGCTTGAGGCATCGCATGATG